>CAVXRP010000052.1:0-17856 GCA_963764105.1 Bryobacterales bacterium | reverse complement strand
TCACATTCGGCCCAATTAGCCAACACTGCAGCCAGAAGGAATTTTGCCAGGTTCGCTTGGATCGTCTTGGCCTACAACCTCGCGGTCATTCTGTGGGGCGCTTATGTGCGGGCTTCGTTTTCCGGCGATGGCTGCGGCGCGCACTGGCCCACCTGCGCCGGCCAATTTCTGCCAACCCAAATGGGCACGCCGAAGCTGATTGAGTTTACTCATCGCATGATGACGTCGCTGGATTCGCTCGCCACCATCTGCCTGGTCATTTGGGCATTTCTCGCCTTTCCTAAAAAGCACGCCGTGCGGCGCTATGCGGTGTTGGCCACGATTTTTCTGTTAATCGAAGCGCTCTTGGGCGCGGGTCTGGTTTTGTTCCGCTACGTAGCGCACGATTTATCTGCCGGCCGCGCCTGGTACTTGTCGCTGCACTTGACCAACACGATGCTGCTGATGGCTGCTTACACTCTTACTGCTTGGCTCGCTTCCCACGAACAGAGCGCCATCAACCTTTGGAACATTTCGGTGAAATTGCGCATTGCGGTACTTACGACTTTCGCCGTGAGCATTACCGGGGCCATCGCAGCGCTAGGCGATACGCTGTTCCCTACCACTTCACTGGCAAATGGCGTCGCACAAGATTTTGCTGTCGGCTCAAGCATTTTGCTGCGTTTGCGGCTCCTGCACCCGGCGGTAGCCATACTGAGTGCGGTCTATCTTCTCTGGGCCGCCGTTGGCGCCATGCAAGGCAGGTCCGAGAACAACCCCCTCCGCAAGGCCGGCGCGCGCGTTGCGTTCATGGTTATGGTGCAAGTCCTGGCTGGTTTTGCCAACATCTATCTGCTGGCTCCGATCTGGATGCAGCTGCTCCATTTGCTGCTGGGCGATCTAGTTTGGATCACGGTGGTGTTGCTGGTCTGCGAAGAAGTCCACGCCGGCTCTCAATCACGAATCAGCATCCCCATGGAGGCGCCGTCGTCCAAGCCTTTGGCGGCTAGCAGTTCAAGCGCCTTACCTGGGTAAGACAAGCTGTGTTCAAACGTTTTGGTGGCCGATTGAATTACTTTGAGAGCTTCCGGTATGCCTAAGCGCGAGTCACGCGCGGCCGCCAAGCCGATGAGCAGTGTCTCAATCACCACAAAATCCACCACCATCAACTGATACTGGCGGGAAGCCGAGTGTTCGAAGCGATACTCCGCCAGCTTACGGTTGACTGACTTCGAACCGAAAGGGAAGAGACTCTTGAAAACGTAGGCCACCAGATAATTTTCCAGCACATATTCATACTGCGCGACGAAAAGCGTATAGGGTCCGCTATAAGCCCTATCTAAGAGCTCAGCCAGTTCCTCCATGCTGCTTTCCATGGTCCATCCCAACCCAGCCATGAAACATTGATAGCAATCCAGGAAGCGGCGCCCGGTGCTGTCCGACCCAATGCGGGCGAGGATCAGCTCAATGATTAATTCAAAGCGCGCAGTCGCGGGCATGCGAACGCGTGGCGAGATCGGTAAAGGATAATGCGTGATCTCACGCAATGTTCCATAGCCTTCTTCGGTACCCTCGGCCTCAAGTTTGTCGCACAAACGCCCCAACACAAGAAGCCTCTGCGAAAGCGGATAACCGCGATTCTGCAGCAGCAAAATCATCAGACTTCTCACCTCGTGAACGTAGCGGTAAGGCTTATCGGGATGCTTGGAGTTCGTGGTATCGACAATGCCTACCGTGCCGAGTCGCGCTTCATCCCAATCGCCCGTCCGTTCAACGAACTGCATGGGCTGCGGGTTCGTTAGGGCAAGCCGCGCCGCCTCAGGGCAAGAAAGATCGAGCGACCGCTCGAGAACGCCATCAACGGAATACATCACCCGCGGATAGGCAGCGCAGTTCTTAGAAAGATATTCTTCACCGAGAGTGCTTTGAATGTCGCACAGACCCTCCGCCAGAAAAGGGCAGGCGCCATGGTCAATGGTAATCTCCGCGTAGCTTTCATCACTGGCGCGGCTGGGACTGATGTTCACCAATCCGTGAAGCTTCGGGCCCAGCACAGGATGCGCGCAGGCTTGATATTTTTCGTAAGTTTCTTTGTCTACCGGGATACGCCAGCCGCGACAGCAGGTATCCTCACAAACGGCACCCACACAACGGAAGGTTTCGTAGTAGCTGGGTTCAAGCCGTGGTAACGGCTTCAGCATGCGTACAGAGTAGCATTCAGCCGTTCGGCTCAGTGTCCGGCGCTGCAGCTGGTGGCTTCCCAGTCGCCGGTGCCGGCGGCATGGAGGGTTTGGCCGCCGGCGCGGGTGCGGCAGCAAGGCCCATGCTTTCGATCTCTTTGAAAAAGACGCGCCGGTTTTCATCCATGGCGATGTTGGAAAGGATAACCGCAGTTGAATCGGCCAGGCCCACTTCTAAATCCGCGCGCGGACGGTTACCGCTGCGCACATCGCTGAGGAAGCTTTCGAGTTCCGTATCAACCGGGTTCCGTTCTTCCTGCGGCAGCATGAGCCCTTTGTCGTAGAGCCAGCGCCGGGCGAGTTTGGATTCGCGGCTTAGAAACGAATCGTTATTCCAATCTACTTCCGTTGCCGCTGTGATAATGGGCATTCCCTTTTGCGGTCCGCCGCCACCGGTGGCGGTGGGCTCCGGTTCACGAAACCAAAGGGCGGTGGGAAGTGCGTTGTCGTTGCCAAGAGTCATCTCTACCGCGCCGGCTGTGCCCATCACCACCATGCCCACTTCGGGCCTCTGCGCGCAAAGAATCGGCAGGTGCTGGCAGGTAGTGATGGCGCTGTACATCATCTTGCGGCCGCCCGGATACGTGTAAATGAGTTGGATATTATCGAACACATCGCGCCCATCTTTCCAGAAATCGAGGCCGCCCACACCAACCACAAATTCCGGATGAGCGCCAAAGAACCAGTCAGCGACGTCGATATGGTGAGACGCCAGTTCGGCCGCTAAACCGCCCGAGAATTCGCGGAATAATCGCCAGTTTTTGGGATTGTTTTTGCCGCCCGGTTTCATCGTCCAGCCGGGATTGCGGTGCCACTGGGCGTGAATGTGCGTGACTGTGCCGAGAACACCGTCATCTATCATTTTTTTGACGGATTGAAAATACATGCTGTAGCGGCGCTGTAATCCTACTTGCAAAATTTGCTTGGGATGGTCGGCCGCCACCGTGCGCAGAGCATGCACTTCGTCGGCTTTGAAGACCAGGCTCTTTTCGCAGAACACGTGTTTACCGGCCTCCAAGCTATCGCGCGTAATTGCGAAGTGCAGATACAAAGGCACGGCAATCACCACCGCTTCGACATCTTTGTCGGCCAGCAATTCGCGATGATCTTTGTACTTCCTCGGATTAGTCGAGAGTTTTCGCGCGTTATCGTCCAGCGCCTTTTGATTCACGTCGCACAGCGCCACGCAACGCCCGCTGTCGAACTTGGCCAGGTGATCGACCAGATACGATCCGCGGCGGCCCACGCCAATCACCCCGAACTTCACCGCGTCGTTAGCGGCGTAGACCTTGAGAATGGCCGGCACGGAAGCGATGGCCGCGCCCGCTTTCAGTGCATCCCGCCGGGACAAGTCACCCACCATGTTTTGCGGCTTCGACATTTGACACAAGTTTAATGCAGCCTAATTCGCTGCGGAATGATCTTCGCTCGTTGTATCCAGCTTCACGCGCGCGGCCCACTCCGCTCCAGCCAGAATAATAAGAGTAGCGATAAAGGCCCAGAAAACGATGCTGATCGATTGCACAAAAGGCGGCACATCCGCGCGCAGCTTGTCACGCAACCAGGGCCACGTTAGAAGATTGAGATATTCCGAAATTTGCAGCAGGATGGCCACTGCGGCTGCCGATGGCAAGAGCCGCCCAACGGGAATTTTGGCGTTCGGCAGGAGCCAGTAGATGAGGAAAATGAGGAGCATGGTAACGGGCAGCGCCACAATGTGCAGCAGCACACTTTGTAAGATGGAGACCACTTGGCTCGAGCCGAAAGTCGAATCCAGCACCTGGGTTTTCAGCGTTGCCGTTGTGAAGCAGACGGAAGCCAGTACCAGTGCCCCGCATAAAAAAATCAACCCCAAGCTGATGATCTGATTCCAAATAATGCTGCGATTTTTCTTGGCGCCCCAAATGCGGTTGAAGGCCACTTCCAGCGGCGTAAAGATGCCATTGGCGGTGAAGAAGAGCAAAGCCACCGAGAGCCAACTGTAATTTTTTTGCCAAGAGGCGGGACGCAAATAGGCGCCCACGTTGAATCCAAAATCGCCCGGGAAATAACCGGAAACGGTTTGAATGATCATGTCGATGGCGGCTTGCCAGTGGAAAACACGGCGGCAAATCAGAATCATCGCCACCAGAAACGGATAGAACGAAATGAGAATGTTCACCGCCACGGCAAAAGCGTAGACGTGCACTTCAGTCTGCATGAGAAAGCGCACAGAAGTAATTAAGCTTTTGCCCAGCGCGCGCCAACTCGCCACCCGGATATGGGCGATCGGACGAAGTGGGTCTTTCCCTCGAAGATCGACATAAATGGGGCGTGTCGGATTGGAGGCTGGCGCAACGGGCGGTTGAATCGGGTCGGTCGGCGTCATTTTGCGGCGGCAGTCTGCGGTTTGATTTGGGACAGATTATAACTGCCGTCGTCGCTGACGTTCACGGTGGCCGTGATGTGCTCGCCGGGCTGCAAAGTTGCAAACTCTGCCTTAGAGGCAATGGGGTACTCCATCGTCATCGCCTCCATAAAGCTGGGGATGGCGGCGGCGTCAATGGCGGCCGTTTGTTCTTTTGCGTTGATGGAAACAACTCTGCCGGTGAGTTGGTAATGCTTCACCGGCGGCGCTATGGCGCTGTGTGTACAAGCCTGGCAAAAAACGATAGAAAGTATGACGAGAATAGTTTTCACGGGAAGTTCATCTCTAGCGTAACTCTCCGTTGTGCGGCGCGACCTCGCTTCTGTATATAATGTGGGCATTCCGTTTTTTGGAGGCCTCAATTTTATGGCGGTTAAAGAGCAAGCACTAAAAAGTGAACCGAGCAGTTTCGCCAGCGACTTGGCGGGCATTCCGGGCTTCTTGATTGATCCCGAAAGTGCCGCGCGGCGCGTTTTCAGTAAATGGTTTTGGATTGCGCCCGTGTTGCTCTCCATGATCATTGGCGTGGCGGTTCTCAAGCACAACGCGCCTTATATTATCCATGCGGCGGCGGTTTCCCCGGTGCCGGACGGCATGACATCGGAACAGTTTAATAAAGGCGCTGAGATGCAAGCCAAGTTCGGCCCTTTTTTCGTCCCAATCGTTCTGCTCATCTACGCCCTTTCGGCGGGGATTTTGTTAGCGATGTCCGCAATCATGGGAGTGGAGGCAAAATTCGGGCAGCTTTTCAACCTTATAGCCGGCTGCGGACTGATTCAAAGTTTGGGCACGATTGCGTCTGCCGCGGTTCTCCATTTCAAGGGCGAAGTTTCAAGCATGGCTGAATTGAGACCGGCCATGGGCTTGGATATATTCTTGCCCGAAGGCACCAACAAATATCTTGTCGCCACTGCCAGCGCATTTTCAATCTTTCAGATCTGGTGGTTCGTCATGATGGTCCTCATCTTTGCCATCGCATTTCGGGTAAGCAAAACGAAAGCGTTCGCGGCAGTATTCCCGCTTTGGCTGGTGGGCCTGGGTTTCCTCTTGCTTGGGGCTGCGTTCCAGAAATGAGAGGGAGACACACGTGCGCCTGGGCGGACAAGAAATTCTTATTATCGTGATTGTGTTCGTTTTGCTATTTGGGGGCAGCAAGATTCCCGAACTGGCGAAGGGATTAGGGGAAGGAATTCGTAACTTCAAGAAATCGGTCAAGAGCGGCGCTGAGCCGCCGAAACAAACCTAAGAGAAAACCCCGCGGGAGTCATCGCGGGGTTTTTCTTGCCACTTCGGTTGGGACGTGAGCCAACCTACTTTTTTGCCACCTTCGGCGGCACGATCGCGTCTTTCACGGACTTGGCAATCCGGAACTTCACCACCTTCTTGGCTGGAATCTTAATCGCTTCGCCCGTGGCTGGGTTGCGGCCCACGCGCGCCTTGCGCTCCGCGCGTACCAACCGGCCAATGCCAGGCAGGATGAATACGCCATTCTTCTTCGTCTCGCGAACCGCCATCTCCGTCAGCGATTCCAGGTAGTGCTTAGACACCTTGTTGTTGACGCCGGTCGTTTCGGCCAACTCTCTCACGATTGCAGTCTGAGTCATCTTCTTTACTTCAGCCATCTAGAACCTCCCTATCTCTCTTTTGATTTGGAAGAAGACCAAACATTCGCTCCCCGAACCGTAAAGTTTCCTAAAAACAAAACGATGCGGAAATGTTCAATCTCTTCTTTTGTCAATCCGATGATACGAGACTAGGGATTGCGTTGTAAAGGAAAAAAGCGCGCAAAACTGAGGTTTTTTGTCGTTTTTTTGTAATTTGGACCCCGCAAGGCCCTTCCAGAGCGCTTTGGCGCATTCTCTACCCCCAAAAACCTCGATTTTCCATAGATAACGCCGGAAATTCCGAGCGCTGTCGCAACACGCAAAGGCGATGCGCGTAAACTATTGTGGTGAACCGACGTGAATTTCTCCACGCCACCGGCGCCTCGCTTGCCGCCGGCGCCTCCGTCAAATCAGCGAGCGCTTACGTAGACGAAAAGAAACGCCGGGTAGGGTTGATCGGCTGCGGCTGGTACGGCAAGATCGACCTGCTCCGCCTGATCCAGGTCTCTCCGGTGGAAGTTGTTTCGCTGTGCGATGTGGACAAGAACATGCTCAGCGAAGCCGCTGGCATTGTGGCCGGCCGCCAAGCGTCCAGGAAGACACCGCGCACCTATGCCGATTACCGCAAGATGCTGGCGGAAAAAGACCTCGATATTGTTCTCGTAGCCCCACCGGATCACTGGCACGCGCTAATCATGATCGAAGCAGTGAAGTCGGGCGCCGACGTCTATGTGCAGAAGCCCATCAGCGTAGATGTGATGGAAGGCGCGGCCATGCTGGACGCTGCGCGCAAGCATGAGCGCGTTGTACAAACGGGCATGCAGCGGCGCAGCACGCCCCACATCGCGGAAGCGAAGGAGCGCTTCATTCAAGAAGGTAAGCTCGGCAAAATCGCTCTGGTGGAAGTGTATTGCTACTACCATATGCGCGCTACCGACAATCCGCCCGACGCCGCGCCACCCGAATATTTCGATTACGAGATGTGGACCGGCCCCGCGCCCATGCGCTCTTACAACCGGCTGGTTCATCCACGCAGTTGGCGCGCCTTCATGGAATACGGCAACGGCATTGTCGGCGATATGTGCGTCCACATGCTCGATATGACGCGCTGGATGATGGGACTCGGCTGGCCCACGCGCATCTCGTCCTCAGGCGGCATCTTCGTCGACAAAAAGAGTAAGGCGAACATCAGCGACACCCAAACCGCGACCTTTGAATTCGACGATCTGCGGGTAATTTGGCAGCACCGCAGTTGGGGAGAAGCGAACGATCCGAAGTTCCCCTGGGGCGCGACCTTCTATGGCGATAAAGGCACGTTGAAGGTGGACGTTTATGGTTATGAGTTCACTCCACTCGGCGGTGGTGACACCATCCGCCGCAACGTGACCTACGAGTTCGTCGAGTATCCGGAAGACCGGACTGAGAAGGATTTAGAGCGCCATGTCGCGCCGGCCGTGCGCTATCACATGAAGAATTTTCTGCAGGCGATTGACGCGCGCTCGCGCCCGGTCTCGGATATTGAGGAGGGTTTCATTTCAGCTTCGTCCTGCATTCTGGCGAATGATTCGATGAAGTTGGGCCGCACTCTTCAATGGGATCCCAAGGCGAGGCGTGTGGTGGGGGATGACGAGGCGAACAAGTTGCTTGCGCGGCCTTATAGAGGGCCGTGGGTTCATCCAGCGGTCTAGTCTTCCCATCAGCCGACCACAGTGTAGATAAAGGTTAGGATCCAATGACCGTAAAAGCTTGATCTTAGGCCGGAACTGGAAGCCGGGCTCATGGCCCGAGCCAGCACCAGCGGAAAAACAATCGAGGAATATCTTCTTTTAGTGGTAGAAGGCGCGGTACTGCCAACTCCAAGAAAGCTGACTTCAGAGCAGCGCGCGGCAGCGTTGGAGGCATGGTCGGCAAGCCACCGCTTCGCGCCTCCCCTGTCAGATCACGCGGTCAGTCGCGAGAGCATCTATATCAACGCAGTCGACCCGGCATCGCTGCTCGCATAATCGCGGGTGCCCTTGCAATTGGGCCATGCAAAGAACGCCGTGCGGCCGCAATCCCCGGGAGTTTCACGTTACTTACTGGGAGGCGTTATCTCCGTCACCGGAACATCCCAATGCGCCAACAGAATTTCGAATCTTCTCTGTTCCTCTCGCTTGTAGGTATCTTGGTCGGGCCAGAGTTGCTTAATCATCTCCTCTTCAGCAGGATTAGCGCTGGTGGCCAGAGCCGAGTTCTTAAAGCGAATCGTCACGCGGTAATCCCAGCGCGCGTCTTCAGGCAGATGGTTCGCCGGAGACTCAATCTTCACCGCCAGGATGCGCCCGGTTTCCATAACCTTCTTCAATAGTGGGTAATGATTCTTCAAAAAAAGCTGCAGGAACTCCTGCTGATGACCCCACTGGGTCTTGTAGTAAAACTCCATCACGTAAGGCTGATCTGCGGAGGTTTGCGGCGGCGAGCCTTGGCCAAATAACGGAAGCGCGGACGCGGTTAGCAGCAAAGCGGTCAATAGCTTGTTCATCGTATTGATAATATCCGCCTCGCAAGTTATTTACATCGGGTTGCCGCCCTGCACGTACTTCTTATAAGCGCTAACCCAATTCGTGGCAATCTCCCGTTGCGCCGTCGAGAGATCCAGATCACCTCGGCAAACTAATTGGTGCAGCCGCTCTTCCAGCGCGTCTTTCACATGCGCGTTCCAGGCGCGGCTGGAGTAAGGTTGGGGCCAGAGATTCCGAATGCTCGCCGAGCCTCCCAGTTCAGGAGTAATCAGGAAGTCCACTTCATAGGCGTCTGGCGGCTCATCTTTCATGCCATATTCGGCGAAGACCGCATGTTTCAGCGCTTCCGGTATCGGCCGGCGCCCTGCCTGCTCATTCGCTTGGCAGACCTCGCTTTTTGAGCGGGGAGTTGTTTCGCCAGGGGTAAGGTAGGGATTGGGAACGGCTTCGCTTTCGAGACCAGTTGGCTTCCGCCACGAAAATATGCCGATCATCAGCCCGATTGCAAGAACCAGACACAGCAGAGCTGCCCATTTCCATCGCAACAGTAAAGCAAGAGAAAAATTCCTCTCATGCTCCTCTCGCAAACGCGCCCCAAGACGCGCTGCGGAACCACTCTCCGGAGGCAATTGGGAATCGAACACCGCCCGATAGCTCGCCGCAAAATTCGCAATCGTACCCTGCATCGCCGCCATGCGGCTCCGGCAATGCCAACACGTCAGCAAATGGGCATTCACCTGTCGCTGGCGGCGCTTCGACAATTCGCCATCAGCCGCCCGCAACATTTCGGTATCGGAGACATGAGAATCTTTGTATCGCATCGTGTCTTACTCCTGATCGGCGCGTTCAAAGCGGGCGAGTGAACGGGTGAGGGAAATCGACACCGAGCCCAGTGACATTCCCAGAATTTCGGCAATCTCCCGATAGCGCAGGCCTTCCGCCCGCAAACAGATACAGTAGCGATCCTGGTCGGGCAGCGCCCGCAGCACGGCTTGCAGTTTATTCCTGCGCTGCGTCTCGGCCAGTTGCTGTTCCGGATTGAGCGCCGAATCCGCGCGCCTTTCTACGCAATCGCCTTCGGCGTTGATTGCTTCGTGTCTCCCGCGGAGTCTTTCCAGATGTTTGAGCGCCAGGTTGTGACAAACCCGGAAGAGCCAACCAGGTAGGTTGGCGCGAGACTTACCGCGCACCAAATGCTGGAATAGCGCCAGGAAGGCTTCCTGAATGATTTCTTCTCCGTCTTGCGCTGTGATTCCAAATGTGAGCAGATAGCGCAGCAGCGGACTGCGCATTTCGCCAAAAAGATCGATGATCTCGACCTCCCGCTCCGACCCATACTCCGCAGACAGTGCCGCAGGCAGGAATCTCTCGATAACGACGGCGTTGGGGGAAGCGTCTAGCATCGGCGAGGCGGTCTTCTATACAAGTAGTATTCCAATTCTGCGAGTCGTGTTCAATCTTTCGGCCATCCCAAGAAAAACAATGAACAACAAGCGCGCGGCTGGAATATACAAACAGATACCATGAGACTCTTGTGCGGCCTCATCGTCGCGCTCAACTTATTCGCCCAGGCCAACACGGGCGAGTTGCGGCTGGTCGCAACGGACCCCAGCGGGGCGCCTGTTCAAGCCACTGTCGAATTGGTGAGTGCAGCCAACCAATACAGCCGCAGCTTTGAAGCCGACGCAGAAGGCCGAGTGGTGGCGAAAAGATTGCCGTTCGGGCTATATACCGTCACCGTGAAACACGCCGGCTTCTCTTCCCCGAGCCAGCTTGTCGAAATCCGCTCCGCTTTTCCAAAAGAATTGAAGGTGACGCTTTCTATCGGCCCCGTCCGGACCACCGTAAACGTTACCAGCGAACAGACGCTGATTGACCCTTACGCAACCAGCAGCGCCAACGAAATCGGGGGCGATACTCTGGCCGACCGCTTGTCCGCGCAACCCGGTCGAGGTTTGGCGGATTTGATAAACCAGGAGCCGGGTTGGATGTTCGAAGCGAATGGCATTCTGCATCCGCGCGCGGAAGAGTATCAGGTCCAATATGTCATTGATGGCATGCCGCTCACAGAGAATCGTTCAGCGGCTTACGTGGCGGATTTCGATGCGGATAACGTCCAGGAAATGAGTGAAATGGTGGCCGGCTTTCCCGCTGAATACGGGCGGAAAATGGGCGGTGTCATTGAAGTACAAACCACTCGCGACAAGCGCCCCGGATTTCACGGAAAAGCCGTCTTGGGCGGCGGCACCTATGACACGCAGAACGGCTTTCTAGAAGGCCAATATGGCTTCGGTGCGAGCACCCTCACCATGAGCCTATCCGGCGCTGAAACGGACCACTTCCTCGATCCGCCGACCACCCAGAATTATACGAATCACGGCACCACCGCTGATTTCATGGCCCATTACGAATGGGACGTAGACGATAAGAACCGCATTGGCGTGATTGTCAGTCGTAACCAATCTAAATTTCTGGTGCCCAACGAAGTACCGCAGCAGGAAGCGGGACAGCGGCAGGATCGCCAGAATTTTGAAGGTTCCGCGCAGTTTTCTTACCAGCACATTTTCTCGCCAAATGTTTTGGGGAATTTCCGCGCGATGACTCGCGATATCACGGCCGGCTTTTGGTCAAACGATCTTTCCACGCCCATGATCGCCGGTCAGGATCGCGGCTATCACGAAGAATACGCCAAAGCCACCTTATCCGTCCATGCCGGTATTCATGAATTCAAGTTCGGCGGAGAGGCCGATTTCGCGCAAATCGAAGAAGCGCTCAACTATCTGATTACCGATCCCACGCAATTCGACCTAGGCACGCCGCTGGCCTTTACCTTCTACGGGCACGCGCCGGACCGCGAGCAATCCGCCTTCGGACAGGATCAAATCCACTGGAAGAACTTCACGTTAAGCGGCGGCCTTCGCTTCGATCACTACGATTTGCTGGTGAAGCAAGTGGGCTGGAGCCCGCGCGTCGGCCTCGCTTTCTTTTGGCCGAAAGCAAAGATCAACTTTCACGCTTCGTACGATCGTGTTTTCCAAACGCCACCGTTCGAAAATTTGCTGGTGTCCAGTTCGCCGGCCGTCACCAGTTTAGATCCGCTCGTTCTGCGCCTCCCCGTCGAACCCGCGCGCGCCAATTACTACGAAGCCGGTTTTGCCAGGGCGGTCTTCGGCCATGTGCGCGTTACCGGCAATTTTTTTTGGCGCCGATACCACAACTATCCAGATGACGATTTGCTGCTGAATACCGGCGTCAGCTTTCCCATAACGTTTGCGTTGGCCAACATTTATGGGGAAGAGGCGAAGGTGGAAATTCCAAGTTGGGGTCGATTGTCTGGCTACATCAGCTGGACCAATGAACGGGGCAATGGCTATTTCCCGGCGACTGGCGGTCTCTTTCTGGGTGACGACGCCGTGCAGGCGATCCAGCAGACGAGCGGTGTGTTTCCTGTTTCTCAGGAAGAACGCAATGCCGTCAGAACACGTTTTCGCTACGATGTCACAGCGCGCTTCTGGCTGGCGTTTGGCGGCACTTACGATAGCGGCCTGCCCATCGACTTCGGTGGAACGGAAGCGCAAGCGGCGGCACAGGGCTACACCCAGAACATCCTCAATCGTGTGAACTTCTCAGATCTGCGTCCACGGCCCTTGTGGTCGCTGAATGCGTCCGCTGGTGTCGTTCTGCACAAAAGCGATAAGTTCCCCGTGCGCTTGCAAATGGATGGCAACAATCTGACGAATTCGCTCAATGTAATCGATTTCGCCGGCTTGTTTTCGGGCACCGCGATTGGCATCATGCGCTCGGTAGATGCACGCCTGTCGCTGAGCTTCTGAAATTCAATCCAAAACCCCAGCGGCGTCGTATTACTTATTTTAGATTCGTGCTATTCCTGGTAGCACGGATTTGTTTTTCGTAGCACAGTAGAACGATAACAGGAGAACGGGAGAGGCTATGCGCCAATCGAGCTTTGGGCACTCAGCTTGCACGGGAGTCCTGTTGCTTTTCATATCGGCGGCTGCGGTGTGGGCCGTAGCAGGTGGCAGTCTTTCGGGAGTTATCAAGGACTCCAGCGCTGCGTTGGTACCGGGCGCGCAGCTCACGCTCACCAACACCGCCCTCAAAACTGAATTCAAAGCAGTGTCGGACACGCGTGGGGCTTATTCGTTTCCGACGCTTGCGGTGGGCCGCTACGATCTACGAATCGAGGCGGCGGGATTCAAAACAGAGGAAAGGAGGAATTTGACGGTCGACGCGGATGCTGCTCTGCGCGTGGATGCGCTTCTCGAAGTTGGCCAAAGATCGGAGACGGTGTCGGTGACCGATACCGAGGGGACGATTGAAACGCAGCCCGACACGGTGGCAACGCACTTGGGTGAGGTGGTGCAAGACAGGCAGATCCAAGAGCTTCCGCTGAACGGTCGCAGCTATACGGATTTACTCGCGATCCAGCCGGGAGTTACTCCAGTCAGTACTTTGTTGCCAACGTCGATCATTATGGCGGGCGTGACGGGGACCCTCAATCCTTCGGGCGATGCAAATCCGGGCGACGTTTCCATCGATGGCCAGCGCGAGTCGAACAACGGGTTCATGGTGAACTCACTGGATGTGCGGGAAGGCATGAATGGTGGAACATCGGTGATTCCTAATCTAGATTCGATTCAGGAGTTTCGCCTTCTCACTAACAACTTCGATACCGAATACGGCAACTACAATGGCGGCATGGTCAACGTTGTGACCAAGTCCGGCAGCAACTCGTTCCACGGCGATGCTTTTGAATTCTTCAGGAACACCGACCTGGATGCTAGAAACTTCTTCGACGCACAGCGCGGACTTTATCAGCAGAATCAGCCCGGCGGAACCATCGGCGGACCGATTCGAAAAAACAAGCTCTTCTTCTTCCTGGATTATCAGCACACCGGTACGGTGGAAGGCATCGCCTCGCCGGTCTCGACGGTGCTGTCTAATCAGGAGCGTGCCGGCAATTTGGCGGACGCCGAAAGCAGTCTTACGGGAAGGGTGGCCGGGGCATATTTGGCGAATCAACTCGCCGGTAAACTGGGCTACGCTGTTACTCAAGGCGAACCCTTTTACACGACAGGTTGCAGCACCAGTTCGCAATGCGTTTTCCCCGGCGCCATCATTCCCCAATCGGTCTGGTCTCCCGTAGCCCGGAATCTATTGAAGTACATTCCCGCGCCGAACATTGGGTTGGACCTATTTTCCACGTCGGCCGATCCGGAGACCGTGCGCGATGACAAAGCGGGCGGGCGAATGGATGCGAACACGCGTTTTGGGAATATTTTTGGCTACTATTTCGTGGACAACTACAGATTGGACAATCCCTATCCGGGCGGGCAGGGCGGCGCAAGCATTCCCGGCTTTGACGCGCTCACGATCGGGCAGGCGCAGGAAATTACCCTCGGCTACACCAAGATTCTGAGAGCTAGCACAGTGAATGAATTTCACGCGGGTTTCCTGAGGAACCACAATAATATTGGACAGCCGCACGGCGGCGCGGGCCCCAATTACACGCTGGCATCCCAAGGGTTTGTCACGGGAGCGGGCAACGGCGGCATTGTAGTGCAGGCGCCGGAGTTTGAGGGGATAGAGAACATTGTTTTCCCATCTTTCGTGATGGGCGTTCCCATCACCAATACCGATCAGTGGAACAACACGCTATATTTCAGCGATGCGATCTCGCAGGTCATTGGCGCTCACACGCTGAAGTTCGGCGGCCAATTCCACACTGATCAAGTGAACGAGAACCCGAATGGCACTTACAACGGGACCTTTAGCTTTTTCGGAACGCAGACCGGCAATGCCTTCGCCGACTTCCTGCTTGGGCTTCCCTCCAACTTCACCCAAACAACGGGAGAGCGCTTCTACCTCCGCAACCACTACGGCGCCGCTTTCGTGGAGGATAGCTGGCGAGCACGCCCCAACTTGACTCTGAACTATGGCGTGCGCTGGGAACTGATCGAGCCATGGTCGGAAAAATACGGCGAAATTCAGACTGTGATTCCCGGCAGGCAGTCGGTTCTGTATCCCAACGCGATAGCCGGCTTGGTGGTCCCCGGCGATCCCGGTATTCCTCCGACAATATCTCCCGCCAAGTATAAGAATTTTGCCCCGCGTGTCGGCTTAGCTTATTCCCCGAACTTCCAGAATGAAATTCTCGAGAAGATCTTCGGCAAGTCTGGAAAGAGCAGCATTCGCGCCAGCTACGGGATCTTCTACACGGCGTTTGAAGGCATCGACGCAGGCGTGATGTATGGCGTGCCGCCCTTCGGGTATAACTACTTGAGCCCGGCGCCACCCGAGTTCGCACAGCCTTTCATTAATTCCGGCAACGGAGCGGTCGAAAGCAATCCCTACCCATTTACGTTTCCGCCGCACGGCGTTTCGCAGAAAAATCCTTACACGGGATTTGATTGGGCTTCTGTCATTCCGATCAGCGCGGATCCTTACTTCTACTACCGCAACAGCGTCCCTTACACCGAGAACTATATGTTCTCCATCCAGCGGCAGTTCGGCCAAAATGCGCTGTTGACCGTTAGTTACGCCGGAAACCAAGGGCACCACATTCTGGTGGTCGTGCCGAAGAACCCGGGCAATCAAGCGTTGTGCCTGAGTCTCAGCCAGCCCAGTGCCGTGGCACCCGGCAGCGCTACCTGCGGGCCATTCGGTGAAGATTCCCAGTACACGTCCGCAGCCGACCAGGTTTACCAAGGCACGCGAAATTTGAGTTTGGGCCTGGGATCGAACTACGGCGAGGACACGGCTCAGCAGACGATCGGCAATTCAGACTACAACGCTCTTGAAGCGACCCTGCGCGTGAACGCCGGCAGGCGAGGCAATCTGCTGGTGGGTTATACCTGGTCTAAGTCTATTGATGAAGCCTCAAACTTAGGCGAGCAGATCAACCCGTTCAACTATAAGGCGACCCGCGTAATATCCGCGTGGAACATTCCGCAAGATCTGGTGATCAGCTACACCTATGCGGTGCCGTTCGACAGGTACATGGGACGCAATCGCGTGACGGACGGCTGGAGCCTCTCAGGCACAAGCCGCTTCGCCTCGGGCCTGCCGGTAACGCTGATTGACGATTCGGACAATTCCCTGCTGGGAACGCTAGGAAACGGCATCAACAACCAACTGCTGGACACGCCAGAGGTGAAAGCCGGACCGCCCAATATCAACACCAATCCGCGAAACGGCGATCCTGTGTTCAACACTGCGCTCTTCAGCCCGGAACCCCTGGGCGTGTTGGGCAATGCGGCCCGGCGCTTCTTCCAAGGTCCGGGAATTGAGAATTTCGACGTGCAGCTCAGCAAGTTGACACGCCTCACGGAGTCGGTGTCGCTGGATATTCGTGTAGAAGCCTTCAACCTTTTCAACCACGCGCAATTCTATGGTCCGGCCGCAGTGGATGGCCAAGTGGAAGATGCTAACTTCGGGCACGTAGTAAGTGCGGCTGCCCCCCGGTTGGTTCAATTGGCGGCCAAGTTTCGCTTCTAGATTAGAGCTTGTCGCCGCCATACCCGGCAACGCGGGCATCGACAAAAAAAGAGGCCGGAAAGAAGGCGTTCGCGGCGCCTCTTTCCGGCCAGTTAGTTGAAGCAGGATTTACGCGGCTGCGGAGGAGGTAGTGAAGTAGCCGTTTACGCCGTCGGGGAAGAATCCGCCGGAGGAGGCATTGGCTTTATTGCCGTATGCCAGATAGAGCACTTGACCTGGTGTTCTGATTGAGCAAAGCGCTTGCGAATTCAGTGAGAAGTATTGGTTCGGATTAGAGGGCGGCGGCAGGATGTCTACGCTGTCGAGCGGTGGAGCAGTGGCGATGTTGAGGCGGGCAATCTGCAGGCGTACGTTAGCAACATGCTCTGCTTCGGCAGCGAGAATGCGGGCGGCGGTGCCGATGACCGCGGAGGAAAGTAGCGGAGCGGCGCCGGCGTAAGCGCTGACCCCGATATCCTCAAAAATGCGCGACAGTTTCAGAAAATCGTCCTGGCTGCCGAAGCCAAATCCCAGCGCGTTCAAATTAATGCTCGGTTCGGAAATGGCCGAAGCGCCGAGTGCGCCCTGCAATAGCGCGACGTGAGCGCGTTCATCGGCAGCGATTTCCAATGCGACGGCCTGGGTGAAAACTAAGCTGTTGGAAAACGATACCTGGTTGCCGCCGGAGACAGTGCCTGGACTGGAACCTACGGACAGACCCGATTGCTTCAGTGTTTTGCCGGTGGTCGCAACGGTGTAGAACTCTGCTTCCAAGAATTCGAGATTCAGCGCAAAGTTTAAAACATCTACGTCGGTTGCCGTCTGTGCCTGGGCTTTTTCGACGCCGATGGTTGCCGCCGCACCGACGGCGGCACTGGCGAGACCGAGCTTCTTCACGAAGCTGCGGCGGTTGGACGCCATTTCAATTACATCTGGAATGATAGATTTTTTGGCCATATGAATTTCTCCTAAATGTCTTAACTTCCAAAGACTGACTTGCGGACTCTGACAGCGCCAAACACTAAGAATGGAATGGCAATCAAACAAACACTGGCCGGTTCAGGAACAGTTGACAAAGTGACCGCAAAATTGCCGGTGCGCTCGACACAAGGAGCAACGTCGGTTGCATAAAACGCGCCTGTCGTGCCGCAAGTAGATCCAGTAAAATCACCCTGTCCCTGCATCAAAAATCCGTCGGATAAATTCGGCCCGATCGGAACGTTGAAAAACTCGGACACCGCCACGATGTAGCTGCCGGCCGCCAGATCCGTACTGATGTAAGCGTCGTCGCACATGCCGGTAACGCCGTCCTTCTTCATCGAACCTTGGCATACGCCGTCACCTCCATCGCTCGCGATGACGGTGCCGGTTGAACTAAAGAGACTAATGACAGGCACGAAGCCGCCCGCCGGTGTAGTTACTCCGTTCGAGGTGCCGCCACCGTACGAATCAGTGGATAGAAGTACTTGTGAATTCTGAGCTAGCGTCCAGGTGTATTCCTGAACTTGATCGTCTGCGGTGAAGGTACCCGTATAGGTAACCGACGATGCGCGACCGAGTGGAACCAATCCTAAGAGCAAGCCGCCTAAAGCAAGGCAAAGCTTGCCGCGAAAATCTCTCTTCATAAT
>CAVXRP010000051.1:0-88371 GCA_963764105.1 Bryobacterales bacterium | reverse complement strand
GAGCGGGAGACGAGAATCGAACTCGCAACCAACAGCTTGGAAGGCTGTGACTCTACCATTGAGTTACTCCCGCCTTTTCTTTTGCCAACATAGCACAAGGATGCCAGATTGGCAGCCGGGCACGGGAGGATTCTTAACGTGTAGCTTCCAGTGCGAGCACGGCGTAACCGGTGGCGGCGTCCGTCATGAATCGCCCGACGTCGGTTTTCAGATCGCGTTTTTTATTCAACGAATAGGCGCGCCAGGAGCCATCTTCCTTGTTTTGGTTGCGTTCGAGCCAAGTACGTCCCGCCATACAAACCTCTTGATGGCCGGCGTGTGCCTGCTTGAGCGCCAGCGTCACAATCGCGGTGGCGTACCCATCGCTATTGTTATCTTGCTCCGTCTTGTCCAAGCGCGCCCATGTGCCTAATGTCGCCAAAGCCCAGCCGCCGTCGGGCCGTTGTTGTTTCACGATGGTGTCCACTAGTTCGCGCTTATCTTTATTCGAAAGCAGCCCTGGCATTTTGCCGGACGCCCATAAAAGAACAACACGATTTAGTAAAGGCTGGGCGGCATATTCGCGCTTCAAGTAAGCGCGCAGCAGTTTTAGATTTGGTTGAATGGCAGGATCTTTGCGGTAGTGATCGGGAGCTAAGGCGGTGGCCAGAGCCATGAAGGTGGCGCCTTGATACTGTGAGTCGCCGCCGGACTCCCAGGGTGCCAAGTGGAACACCTGCCAATCCCAAGCGCCGGCATGCTCGCCCGATTTCAATTGCAGCGTCCAAGCCGCGTCGAAGGCCTTTTTAGTGAGCGGATCAAGCTGCTTCCGGTCTGCACTATTGCTGGCCAGGACAAGCGCGTTCAGAACCGATTCAGTGGAACGAGACTCGCGCGATTTGCCCGGTCCGCTTTTCTCATCCGAGTAGAACGGCTGCACTTCATTCCACAGCGAAACCCGTTTCTGCACGTTCTTCAGAACGCTCTGTTCGGGGCCCGGGACATCTTTCTCTTCAAGGGAGGC
This sequence comes from Bryobacterales bacterium, assembly GCA_963764105.1. Lineage (GTDB taxonomy): Bacteria > Acidobacteriota > Terriglobia > Bryobacterales > Bryobacteraceae > Bog-105. The sequence continues at coordinate 87,368 of CAVXRP010000051.1, read as the reverse complement.
GCTTAACTTCATCCGCGAGAGGGTGTATGGCAGCACCGTGTGGCATGACACACAAGCGGTGTCGTGATCGCGCTGCGAATTGGGCCAAGTTTCCCACCATGTTACGCGGCCATCAAGATATTTGGCGGCGGCAACAGGACTCCAATTCGCGGACGATTCCGAGTCTCCAGCGTGACTGTCCGCCGCTGCGGCAAAAGACGACTGAACAAAAAGCGGGATCAGAGCCAAAGGTAAAAAGCAGCGCTTCATGAAGGTTCTCCCTTGTCGTGCAAACCAGAAAGTGATCTTTCCAGCGTTAGCTCGCGACGTGGCTCAGCGGAAGAGATGAGTATATCACAAAAAAGCCTGTAGCTAGAGCGTGGTTTCGGTTACCAAAGAGGGCGGACGGGCGCTCCACACTGTCGACCACGCAAATCCCACTCCAAGCAACACCGCGTAGATGTATGGGAGAAAGGAATAGGGCCCCGCGGGAACCGGATAAAGACTCCCCAGAAGGGCCAGTCCCATGGCAAACACCGCCAGCGCCGATATGAGGATTGCCTGGTGGGTCAAACAACCGCGCGAACGCAAAAAGAGCGGCGCCGCCACAGATACGAGAATGTAAACGGTAACGAATCCAAAGGTAGCGAGAGTTCCGAGCAGCCCGTAAATATCAAACAGATTCATACCGCGGAGGGTCATGATGCCGGCCGGTAAGAAGGCCGCTATGGAAGTAAGCAGCACCGCCCGATGCGGTGTTTGATTCTGTTCATGCGCTTCGCCAAACGTTGCGTGCAAGGCGCCATTTCGGCTCATGAGAAAGAGCACGCGGGCAGCCGCCGTGATGCAGGCAAGAAAACACGAGAAGAAGCTGAGGACCGCGCCGAAATCGGTGAGTGTTCCGATGATGGGCGGCAAGCCGGCCTTTTGCGCGAGCACATGCAAAGGGGCGAGACTCTTGTCGAGCGTGACGGCCTCGCCCTTGAAGCCCAGCACCTCGGCGTAAGCGCAGAGAAAGAAAAAAAGGCCCGCCAAAATGGCGCTCCACTTGACGGCACGCGGAATGCTGGTTAACGGGTCCTTTGCCTCGGAGCCAAGCGAGGTCGCGCTTTCGAAACCAACCGAGCTAAACATAGCTAAGACTAGTCCCAAGCGGAGCTTTTCCGGAGTCACGCCATGTAAATTAAACTGCGCGATGTCGATGTGCGCGCCGTTTTTCAAAATGATGCCGATGGCGACAAGAGAAATCAGTGCTACCGAGCCGGCTTCCAGCCAAAGCATGAGGCGCGCGGAGAGCTGCACATCGTGATAAGCCAAGTAGCACGCGACGATCATCACGAGCGCGGTTAACACTACAGGAAATGCTTCTACACCAAAGCGGTCGTGCAAAATCACGTTGGCGTAGTTGGTAACGCCCGCGCTGACGGCGGCCGCCGTACCAACATACGCAATCAACAGCGCCCAACCGGCGAGCACACCCCAGCGATGATGCATGTGATCGGTGATGTAGGTGTACAGAGATCCGGGAGACGATGAAATTCGCGCGAACTGGTTCACGTTCAGCGCAACCAGCAAAATGCTGATGGTGGAAATGATGAAAGCAATGGCGCAGCCTTGCCCGGCGAGTCCGAATACCAGAGGCACAGTCATGACCGGAGCGCCGGTTGGGGCAATGAGGCCGACGGACTGCGCCAATGTTTCGCTTGGCGATAGTGTCGCGGATTTCAGCCCATATGAGTTTGATATTGGAGACTCTGGCGCGGACGGGGCGGCAGGTACTAACCTATCCGAGGAGTTGCCAAGTTCCATCCGCCTATACTAGCATCAGATATTGCGAATCGGCCTCGTTGCTGACGACATCGCAAGTCACTCCCACAAAGCGTAGGAAAGGCGGCACTATGGCAAGTCAACTTGAAATCCAGAACGAAGTGGCGGAATTTGCGGCGAACGGCTCCACGAGAAACCCAGGCGTGATTTTGCATCCGCTCGACCCTCTTTCAGCCGCCGAACTGGAAAAGGCGGTGGGAATACTGCGCCGAGGAAACCATTTAGACGGAGACGTACGGATTGTTTCCATCAACTTGACCGAACCAGTGAAGGCAGTGGTTGAGCAATATCAGCCGGGGAGTCCGTTCGAACGTAAGGCGCTGGCTGTTCTGGTGGATCGCACTAAACGCGCTTCCTATGAACTCACCGCGGATCTAGTGGGTGACGCCGTAGATTCGGTGAAGGCGCTGCCCGATGACATACAGCCTTCCATCATGCTCGATGAGTTTAGTGAGTGTGAGCAAGCGGTGCGCCGCTCGCCTCTGTTCCAGGAGGCCCTCGCAAAGCGCGGTGTCACAGACGCGGATCTGGTGATGGTGGAGCCATGGTCCGCCGGCATGTACGGCACAGAGCTGCCGCAAGATCAGGGAGTCCGTAGAATGCGCGCTCTGTGTTTCGTGCGGACCGAACCCAAAGACAATGGGTATGCCCGGCCGCTGGATAGCATGGTTATTCTGGTGGACCTCTATAAGATGGAGGTGATTCGTATTGAGGACTATCCGATCGCCCCGCTACCTCCCGAGAGCGGTAATTGGGCACGCGAGTACATTCCCACGGTGCGCCAGGATCTCAAACCGGTAGATATTGTGCAGCCCGAAGGGCCAAGTTTCACGGTGGACGGCAACCAAGTGGAATGGCAGAAGTGGAAGTTTCGCGTGGGCTTCACCTCCCGCGAGGGTCTAGTGCTTCACACGGTTAGTTATAACGACGATGGAGTGGAGCGCCCCATTCTCTATCGCGCCTCCATTTGCGAAATGGTGGTTCCCTATGGCGATCCAGGCGAGCAATATTACCGCAAGAACGCATTTGACATCGGGGAATATGGGCTCGGTATGCTGGCTAACTCGCTGGCGTTGGGTTGTGACTGTCTGGGTGTCATCTACTACTTCGATTTCCCGCAGGTGGACAGCCAGGGCAACGTCACTGCGCTTAAAAATGCGGTGTGCTTGCATGAAGAAGATTTCGGCATTCTGTGGAAGCACACCGATTGGCGGACGGGGCAATCGGAGGTTCGGAGGTCGCGCCGGCTTTCCGTCTCCTTTATTGCCACTGTTGGCAATTACGAATATGGGTTTTATTGGTATTTCTATCAAGACGGATCCATCCAGTGTGAGATCAAACTCACCGGCATCATGAACACAACGGCGCTGGCTCCCGGCGAGAAATCGCAGTATGGGATGGAAATCGCGCCGCAATTGAATGCTCCTTTTCATCAACATATTTTTGCCGCCAGGTTGGTGCCGTGCGTCGATGGACCCCATAATTCCGTGTATGAGGTGAACAGCGTAGGAGTGCCCACGGGGGCAGGCAATCCGCACGGTAACGCTTTCTTAGCGCAAGAGACTTTGCTGGGCACCGAGAAGGAAGCGCAGCGCCGTGTCAACTCCGCGACCGCGCGTTTCTGGCGCGTGGTTAACCCAAGCAAGCAGAATCGGGTTGGCAGACCGGTCGGCTATCGATTGGTTCCAGGTGAAAACTGCCCGCCTCTGGTGCAGCCAGACGCCAAGATCATGCGCCGCGCGGGGTTCACCGCGAATCAAGTCTGGGTAACTCCCTATAGTCCGGAAGAGCGTTTCGCGGCGGGCGATTATCCAAACCAGCATCCAACCGGAGATGGCCTCCCGCACTGGACGAAAGCGAACCGGAAAGTAGACGACACGGAGCTGAGTTTGTGGTACGTGTTTGGACATAATCACGTCCCGCGTCCTGAGGACTGGCCGGTTATGCCCGTAGCTATGTTAGGTTTCCAGTTTCGTCCCGATGGATTTTTCGAGCGGAGTCCAGCCATGGATGTGCCGCCGCCGGCTGCGAAATCCTGCTGTCACTAAAATTCCTGCCCACTGACTAAAATATGAAACCACTCTTCGTCCTGACGATGCTGGCCACCCTAGCTAGAGCGGGAACACTGTACCTCCCGGCGTACCCGGCTTCGGTCCTGGTTATTGATGAGTCAAGCTTCCAGATTTTGGATCGCATCCCGTTGGTGACTGGCACGCCCACAAGCATGCGTCTGTCACCAGATCACAAGACGCTCTATGTCACGACGATAGATCACAATGGCTTCGAGACAATTGACCTGGCCACGCGCAAGGTGACCAATCATTTTGTTCTCAATACGCCGAGCAAGCAATACCGCTTTCGTGGCGGAGCAGTGGACCCGCAAGGCAAATTCTTCTATACCGTCAGCAAAGAAATTGATCAACTGCGCGACCATTTTGAAGTGGCGAAGTCAAAGTACACGACCGTAGATCTGACCCAGCAGAAGATTGTGAGAACCGCGGATATGTCGGCTGAGGACGAACTGGCCTATCGTCCCTCGTTCGAAGTTTCGCCGGATGGGAAGTTTCTATATCAGTTCGGACCTAAGATCGCAGTGATCGAGACCAGCGACTTGAAGGTAGTTGATCATCTGGACTTGGCCGCGCCGTATTTTGATGGCATGGAGAATGTACGGCTGGGCGGCGACCTTGGACTCATCAGCCAACCAGGCCTGCGCATGTCGCTTTTTACATCTATGGATCCGATTGTCCACAATAAGGTGTTCGGCCTGGCGCGCATGGATCTGGCAACCCGGCAAGTAGACTACAACCCAATTGGGCCGGCGCCGAGCGGTATGGCTGGATTGCAAGTGACGCCGGACAAGAAAATGGCGTACACGGTTGTTACCAATGGTAGTCTCCACAACAAAACCTGCGAGTTTTGGGCGTTTGATCTGAACAGCGATCGAGTGTCTCAGCGGGCAGAGGTCCCTTGCCGTGCGCGTTTCAGCTTTGGTATGTCGAGTGACGGGAAGAAGCTGTATATCTATGGCGCGGGATTCGAGGTGGAAGTCTATGACGCCGCGACGTTCAAACTGGAAAAAACCTGGGATCTCAACACGGATATAACAATGGCCGGATTGGCTGTTTTACCGTAACAAAAGCCCGGTGTCGTCCTCAAAGCAATTGACAATTACTGAGGCAATTGCGGATACTGTGACCTGCGCATGTAGGATGCAACGGCATCTTGCCGAAGGGCTATGCCCACCTACGATCTCATCGTGGAGACCTATATGCCTAACCTGGAAAACCTCAAGAAACAAGCGAAGCTGATCTTGCGTTGGCATCGCGAACGCCACTATCCTGTCGCTGCACAAATCCGCGAGCATTTGCCCCGTTTCCTAAATGCGTCAGACTCCGAGATTCTTGCGGCGAACTTTAAGCTAGGCGATGCGCAAGAAGTAGTTGCAAGACAGCGAGGCTTCGATAGTTGGCTTTCTTTGAAAGCTGGGCTTCTCAATGCGCCGCTGAAGGTAAAAACATCACCATCCAAAGCAACTATTGTGGGCGCAGAGCCGCAACTCTTCGTTACGGACATAAAGAAAGCATGCGACTTTCTCTGTGAAAAGTTAGGCTTTACGCTTGTATTCAGTTACGGCAAACCCCCCTACTATGCGCAGGTGGGCCGCGATGCGGCGCATCTCAATCTAAGGTGCGTCGCGCAAACAGTAATCGAGTCGACTGTCCGTAACCGGGAGGAACTGTTGTCGGCGTCCATGACTGTCGCTACGGCAGACGAGATCAAGCTGCTGTTTCTTGAGTTTCAGTCCGCTGGTGTTGACTTTCACCAGAGACTGAAAAAGCAGCCTTGGGGCGCTAAGACTTTCGTCGTCAAGGATCCGGACGGGAACCTGCTGCTGTTCGCGGGACCCGCAAACTTGCAGCATTGAGATTCGCGAACCTTTCGAAGTCAAGATAAATTTGCTGGGCCAAATGAGCCGATTTGAAAAAACGAACCCACTCGTGGGACGCCATGTGTTTTCGGAGAAACGCCGATGGGTTCCCAGGTCGACCCGGAATTTACGATACGAACCCAAATCTGGTCCAGAGGGCCGATTTGAAAAAACGAACCCAATCGCGGGAGGCCACGTGTTTTCCGGGGAACGCCGATGAGTTCGCAGATCGACCGAACTTACGATACGAACCCAAACTTGCGCCGGCAAGACCAACTCGAAAAAACGAACCCAACGGCGGCAGCCGCGTGCTTTCGGAGGAATGCCGATGAGTTCCCAGATCGACGGGAATTTACGATACGAACCCAAATCCGGCTGGCGATGCCGACTTGAAAAAACGAACCCAACGGCGGGACAATTGGCACGCCGTTAGGAACAGCCTGGAGCTGGGTTCGTCTTGCGTTGCATTCTCGACGCTAACGCATATTCGGTTTTCAGAGATCGAAGCCAGAAAGATCCCGGCTTGGCGAAAGAGGACGCGATCCAGCTTTGCCCGGAAGACGCCTAACGGCAATCGCCTCAAACTGGTTTAAAGCTAGCGTGAGGCGAGGTCGATCTGGTTGAAGATCGGCGCAGTCACAAGGATAGAAAGTATTTACTTTCAGCGGGTTAGTGGCGCCAAAATAAATCCTAGCGGTTTGTGACCGGTGCTACTCGACTCTCCAACTCAAGCGGATCGGGTTTGTTTTCAGGCATACGCGACATTTCTTAAGATTTTTGCGAGCGGATCAACGATTTACGGGCTAAAGTACGCACGTCTGCACGTGGCGGGCGCTGGGCCTCTGGAGGGTCGGTTTTGCGAAAAAGAATTTCGATTGGGTCCGCTTTTTTGATTTTTGACGGCTTCGCCAGCGGCTTATACTTGACAAAGACGGAGGGCTCTCCCTTCGGACTCTCATGCCCGATCAGTACCGGTTCGGATCCTATTTGCTCGATCCCGTTAAGGGGACTCTTGCGCGCGATGGCGTCCAGATAAAGTTGACCGCAAAATCGCTGGACACGTTGGCGGTTTTGGTGAGGCGTCACGGGGAGACGGTGGCGAAGGAAGATCTGATCAGCGCGGTGTGGGGAACGACCGCGGTTGAGGAGAACAGTCTCAATCAATGCATTTCGGCCGTGCGCAAAGCTCTGGGCGAGCAACGCGGGCAGAACGAATATATTGTTACCGTGACCGGCACGGGATACCGGTTTGTGGCGCCAGTGGTTGTGGTGACAGAGAATTCTCCGGCGGCGGCAGCAGAGACTGCCTCCCAGACGATCGCGAGCCGTGGTGGCTTCCTTCCCCGAGCCGCAGGCATAACTGCTGCGCTGACAGCGCTGGCCATAGGCATTTATGCGACCCATCGAGCGGCGGAGAGTAAGAGCGCGGACGAGCCACGACGAACGGCGGTGATTCTGCCGCTGAAGAATCTTTCGGGAACGCCGGATACAGCTTGGCTTTCAACGGCCGTGGGCGAGATGCTATATCACGAACTCGCCGGCAGCGGCCCACTGCGCATGATTCCGCCGGACGATGTTGCGCGGATGCAGCGCGATTTACCGCGAGGACGTTCATCAGAGCAATCCCGGCGGGATATCCGTAACTACACGGGAGCAGATCTGGCATTGGGAGGGGCCGTTACCGTACTCGGAGGATCGACAGAAAAGGCCCTGAGAATCGATCTGCATATCGAGGATTTGCGGACCGGAGAAATTATCGCCACTTCGTCAAGCGATGGCACGGAGGAGCAGACCTTCAGCATAGTTCGGGACTTGGCAGAGCGTACGCGCAAGGGACTGGGAATTGCCGCAGGCTCCGGCGCACCGAAGGTGATGCCGATCCCGCGCACAGAGCGAGCGATGCAGCTATACGTTCAAGGCTTAGAAGCATTGCGGTCGGCGGATTTTCTGGGTGCGAAGGGCCGCTTGATTGAGGCAGTGGCTGCGGACCCTTCGAATGCTCTTTGCTATTCGGCGCTCTCTAGCGCTTGGTCGGCTTTGGGTTATGACAGTAAAGCTTTGGATGCAGCCAAGCACGCCTTCGCTCTCTCCGCTTCTTTGGATCAACTCGATAAACTGGCGATCGAAGGACGCTATCGCTTTGCAGCGCATGAGTGGCAGCGTGCCGCCGCGATCTACGAATCAATCTTAAAGGTCGTGCCTGACAGCCTGGAGGACGCGGGCACGCTGGCGGAAGTGTATTGGTCGTCCGGACGAAGCGAACAAGCGATCCGGGTTCTCGAGCAACTGCGCAAATTGCCGGCGCCACTGGGCGACGATCCACGCATCGATTACTGGGAAGCCCAGGCAGTGCGGGCGACCTGGTCGGATTATCCGCGCGTGGAAGCGCTCACGCGCAGAGCCGCGGAGAGGGCGGCGCAACGGCAGATGCGGGGCCTTTATGCGAATGCGTTGCTCCTCCGGCAAAATGCCATGAGCCACGCTGGCTTGCCCGGGGCCGATGGGATTCGGAGTGAGGCGCAAAGCGTTTGCAAAGATGTCCAGGATTTTTTGTGCGTGGCGCAGGCGCTACGCAGCGAAGGCAATCAGAATCTGTTGAATGGGGAGTTAAAGGAAGCGGAAAAGAACTACAACCAGGCGTTAGCCATCGATACTGAGATCGGCCAGGTGCGCGAGAAAATGCAGGAATGGAATGGTTTGGGGTTCGTCCATTGGAACTTGGACGACTTTGCCGCAGCGGAAGCGAACTTCCGCGACGCTCTTCATGTGTGCGACGAGTTGGACGAGAACCCGGCGATGATACTCAACAACTATGGCGAATTGCTCACAGCCGCGGGCCGATTGCCAGAGGCGCGGCGCAATTTGGACGAAGCGCTGAAGGATGCTCGCGCAGCGAAAGAGGTGGACTCCGAAGCCACGTCACTCGCCGACATGGCGGAGCTGGAGCGCGTGGAGGGGCACCCGCAAATTGCGGTTGAGCTGGCATTAGGCGCTGAAACGGCGGCGAAAAAATCCGGCTCTCCCACTATGCTTTATGGAGCGGAAGGAGTATTGGCATTGACGCAAAGCACGGTGGGCGAGACGCGGCCGGCCGAAATCGCGCTGAGCGAATTCGCGGCTCAGCGGGCGCGCACGCAGTATAGGGACAGCACAGACTTTGATTTTGTCCGGGCCGCGGTTCGCTTCGAGGAGGGCAACTACGCCGCTGCCGAGACATTCGCGCGCCACTCTCGGGACGAAGCCCGGAAAGCCTCTATTCGCGAACGAGAGAATCTGGCGGAGGCTCTTTTGATTGAGGCATTGCTTGCGGAGAACCGCGTGAACGAAGCCAGCGCGGAGGCACTTCGAGTAAGCGCACCGCCGCAAGCACCGGAACACGCACTATCACGATTGGAGACGAGATTAGCAGAACTGGCGGCGAATTCACGGATGAGCGGTAAAGCCAGCACGGCCGAATTTCGTACGCTGGCGGCGGAAGCTCACCGAACTGGATACGTAGAGCTGGAACTCGAGATTGAGCTGACAGCGGCGGATCAGATGAGGCGAAGCGGGCGTGAACCAGACGCCGATTTAGCGCTGCGGCAATTGCAAGCAACTGCCGCAGCGAGAGGTTATGTTCGTTTGGCAGAACGAGCTCGCGTGGTTAGGGAGTCCCTGCGCCGGCGGTGACGATTGGCGTGTAGCTGATAGCGGCACGTGAGGGATCGGTAAAGCCGAGGACGAACGTTTCGCTCGCACCGGAAGAGAGCAAATTGCCGGCGCCCAATGGCACGCTGAAATACGGGCTGTCCGGCGCACTACAGGTGGAAACGCCATTCGAGTTAGCCAGCGTTGCGCCGGCGCTCAAGTTTGAAACCACCACGCTGATGGGGCCCGAAATCGCCGCTGAGCCGGAGTTCGTAATCGTAACTGATTCGACGAATTCACCGGTGGCGCGATCGAACAGGAAGCCGCCGCGCGTCAGCGTGACATTTTTCGTAATATTGGCCGCACAGGGAGGCGAGGCGAGATAGATGCCGCCGAAAAAGGGGCCCGGTACATTTAGAAAAGCCTGGAACAGGATTCGGCCCTGGCTTACCGCGTTGTTCCCGAGATTACCAATCACCCGGTAGACAGGCGCGCCAAACAGTTCGTCTCCCTGCGCGATGACTTTTCCAACAAGGCCGCCCGAGGACGCATAGATTGCGTTCACGGAGGCAACGCTTTCCAACTGGAACGCGACAGTGCCACCCCCGGCGGAAATGCTCTCAAACGAATTCGGACCATTGAGCGCTCCGAAACCCGCCGGCGAATCGCAGGTGTCGAGAATTTTAGTGGGGCTTGCTCCAGTAAGCGTACTCTCAAATACCCCGGTAAAAACGCCAGCAGCACAGGGCCCGGCATAATTAGGATCGCTGGCAAGGTAGTAGATGTTGGCGCCGTCAATGATGGGAGATTGCAGGAAGGCTAGCGCGTCGGGGATCTCGGGGCTGTCCGGTCCTGCATCTCCGGGAAGCGCTGCGGTCGATTTGACTACCGGATTTAGGACCGGCGCGTTGATAGAGGTGACAAACAACCCATTGAAACCCTCTTCGCCAAATGTGCCACTTCCGGCAAAAACAAGATTTCCGGATTGCAGAGAAGGGCTTGAAAAGAGATTCGGGCAGCCCAGTTGAGAGCCGGCGGGACAATTCCACGGCGTATTTTGATCGGCGATTCGCGCGAGGCCGGCGCCGTTGATGGTGGCGGTCCAAATGCCGATATCGCCATTGGAGGCGGTTGCCTGAAAGGCAACCTGACCCAGACTGAGGGAACTAGCGTAGAAGTTTGAGTCGAAATAGTGATAGGTTCCGCCGCTGCCGGGTAAGGTAGTAGAGAAATCGACAACCCTTGATATCGCGCCGCCGCCGACAGGAACGGCGTACAGACCGCCTTCGTGTCCAAAATTGCAGATGGGCGCGCTCGAGTCCGCGCCGTAGAAGAGGACATAACCGTCATGCAACTGAATGGGGTAATAGACGGCGCCGCAGAGTGTGAAATCAATGAACGTTCCACCTCCGGCGCTGTCTGGAACGGGCGTGCTGAAGTCAACCAGCTTGCTGAACTGTTGAGTGGCGATGTTGTAAGACCAGAGGTCGAGAGCACCTCCGCCAGGAACGGAGTTTATGAATGCGACCCACTGGCCGTCGATAGCGGGTGGGTTCAGTGAACCCAAAGGAAGATCGAAGCTGCCGAGGCCATCGGGGCGGACGGTGTGGTCGTCGACAATCTTAGTGAAGTTATAGGGCGGGAGTGTTTGGGCGAAGAGAGAACAAGCGGAGAAGATGAGCGCGCAGGGACGGCGCGCGATTTTCGCGCCAGTCAAGAGGAGCAAGGCAGCGGCGACTAGGGCCAGGGAAGATGGTTCAGGAATCGAGGAAACGCTTGGTGTGACGGTAGTAGTTTCCCGAGCGGAACTGTAGACACTGAGGCTGCCATCCGACCCTGCGGCGAAGAGTGCGTTGGCGCCGGTGGGATCGGTGGTGGTTACGACCGAGTTTGCAGCGGAGGAATCGAGGAGATAAAAAGAAAATTCATCCGGCAGTGATCCTGAGCCGGGCGAAACATCTGTCATGCTAAGTGAAAACGAGAGCGTGGCGCCGAACTTGAAGTCGGTTAAGTATTCGTTAAAGAAGCTGCTGTCACCGAGGGTTACGGTGCCGGGAAGGGAACCGGCGGCATCCCCGGTAAGCGTTGGGCTTCCCAAAACGCCGTTAGAACTGAAAGCGAAGATGGTGACGGAATTGGACGGCGGTCCGCCATCGATAAAGTCAAAGGCCAAACTGCCTGTGGTACCTGCCAGCAAGGTCGTGTTTACGCTGACTTGGAATGTATCGGCATGAGCCAAGCCGATTCCTAACAGCGCAAGCATAAAGAAGTTGAGTGCGATGCGTCGCATGGTGATAATCCCTCCGAGGGGCCAATTTGAAGGTTTGTGGCGCCTCAGAGAACAGTTATGCCCGAAAAGGCCTGAAAAGTCTTTTTAAACGGTCTGAAATTATCTGAATTGCTGTTTAGATGGCGATCAGTGCACAAATTCCCAGCAAGTGTTGTTTTAAAGGCTGGCTTGAGAGCCCATACGGGCGCCCGACATAGACCAAGGGGCCCTCAATGAGCGCTAACCTGACTTTCGCAGCGCCCACTTATCAGTGTGCTCATGCGGGACGATCCGCTCGAGGCGAGTCTCAGGATCGAGAGGGGCAATTTCACTGGCGTGGCCGTGGATTGCCAATACGGCTCGCGATTCGCAAATGTCGGGAATGGCTACTTTCCGGCGCAAAATTCCCAACGTTGGACACTTCGTTTAAAATCGCGCGTGTGCCGGTAGCGGCATCGTGGCGGTGAGCAGCGCGAAAAAGGGGACACGCCTATGGATCGGACGGTGGGACGCGGGGGTGCCAGCCCGGAGTGTCCGCCTTTTCGCTGTCGGACTTGAGAATTTTCAAGGCCCTTACGGCAGCACCGCGATGCCCGCGTAGGTCACGTCCGTCTTCAAATCCCACGTGGTTTCATGCTTCAGTGTCGCGGCATCGTACACTTCAATATCGAATCCGGCTCCGTAGATGTAGAGCTTCTTTCCATTAGAGGAAATGCCGAGCGTGAAGCGAGTGCGGCACGGAAGATCCGCGCGTTGCGCGATGCGGTCGCTTGACAAGTCAAAAGACCAGAACTCACAACGTTTGTTGCCGTGCTTCCCATTCTCAACAACCGTGTAAGCCCACTTCTTATCGGCAGTGACTTCCAGGCCGGCCATGCCCGCGGGCGCCGGTCCGATGGGATTGAAATCCATCCGCTTGGTACTTAGGTCGAAGCGAGCCAAGCCGAAGACATGGTTGTGAACCACCGGATCGGAGGTAACGAATAAGGCCATATGCTCGCCCGGTTCGTTGAAGAGGTCTAAGTCGCCGCCGAAGGGGAGAGCGGCGCCACCGTAACGCACATTCTCCATGCCGGGTTCATCCGGTCTGGTCAGGTCAATGTGATCGACTACTTTAAAATCGGAAGCCTGTAAGACTGTTATCTTCTCGCCGAACTGATAAAGAAGCTTTCCATTGGGAGAAACCTCAATAGCGCCAATGCCCCAATCTCCCTGGTTTAGCGCTTCCTCCTCCTTAGGGATATCGAAGGTTTTGACGATCTTTTGTTGGTCCATGTCAATGAGCGTATATTTGGGTTTACCAACATCAAAATGCTCCGGAAACATGGTGATTTCCTTAGTGACTGCGTAGAAAAACTTACCGTCGGGAGAGGCGGTACCGGCAAAGAGTCGATACTGTTTAGTCGGTGTGTTGAGCACGAAATGATTGACCACTTTACGCGTGGCCACGTCAATGACTTCAATCCCATTGTGGTCAATGGTGGTCACATAAAGCTTCTTGTGATCGGCAGCCAGGCGGATACTCATGGGAGTGCCGGTGGTGAGTGGGATGCGATCGACAATCTCCGCTTTGTCTTCGTCGAAGACAAGAACGGACGCCGGATAGGCAGGTAAGTAAAGAGTGCCCGGGGTAGCGAGCGCGGCCAGAGCCGTCAACCCCAATATCAGTCGGCAAATCATGGGAAAATGATGTCCAGGTTCCGCCAATCCTTGGTAGCGGTCGCGCATTTTGAAATCCAATCGGACGCGTTGTTCAGGTGATCCGGCACCTGGGCCGGCCAATAGCAACTCACGAAACAATCGTAAATGTCGCGTTCAACCGGTTGACAGAGTCCGGCGGTTCCACCGGCGGCGTCTACTTCCCAACCCGGGGAGAACATTAACGCGCAGCCCATGGGTACGTGGGGGCGTTGTGCGCTGTGGTCCTGCAACGCGATCACATCCTCATTGCGTGAGGAAACGTAATTGTCAATACGCGCAGCCTTCTTATTCAGAGCTCGCATGTGTTTCATTGTGCAGCCTTCCTTTCAGCAAATTGTTGCAGAAATCCGGGATTCTTCACGGCAATGGCACCGTAGATTTCAAGGCACTTATTCGTCCAGTCGCGGATCCAATCGCAATAGTGAAGATTGGGGTGTCCCGTATCGCCATAACGTACAAAGGCTTCGTGGTGGCAACCACCCGCACACAGCGGACGCGCCCAGCAAGTATGGCAATCGTATTTTGAATCGATATGTCCGCGCTGCAGAAAATCGGCCTGCTTCTCACGGTCGATTCCCGTCGAAATATGACCCAGCGCATGTTGGTCGGAATCGACGAAGCGATGACACGGCGCCAGGTCGCCGGAGGGTCCCACTCCCAACAACCCCAGTCCCGCGCCACAGGGATGTGACTTATTCACGCCCTGGCATAACTCGGCAAGAGTGTCGCTTACGTTTGAGAAACCGTGAGCCTCACCGCGAACCGCGTATTCCAGGTATTCATCTGCCAGCACGTGAAACTGTTCAAGCATGCCGTCCATGCCCTTTTGCCCAATGGAGTAAAGCTGATTGGGCGAAGATGTCACTGGCGCAAAACCAACTTCATGGAAGCCAAGATCCTGCTTCAAATGCCGGAAGATACGAATCACGTCGGAGACGCCGGAGGTCAGCGTGACGCGCGCCGTGATAGGTCTGGTGCGGTGATTCTCAATCAGCGCCCGCACTTTGGGTTCAATGATGTCGTAGCTGCCTTTACCATTCGCGAAGACCCGCAGTTGATCGTGCATCTCCTTCGGTCCATCCATACTGACAGTGACGCCAATGTGGTTCTCCGAAAGAAACTGGATAATCGTTGGCGTTAGCAAGGTAGCGTTGGTAGTGAGGCTGAAATCGATATTGCGCCCTTGCTCCTTGGCCTTTTCGTTGGCGTAAGTGACAACCTCTTTCAGCAGCGGGAAGTTCATCAGTGTTTCGCCGCCGAAGAAAGTAATGTGAATGGCGCGCCGGTCGCCCGACTGGGCCAGCAGGAAATCCACCGAAGCCTTAGCTGTGGGCAGATCCATGAATTTCGGCTTTCCTTCGGGAGTCGCCACTTTATCCGCGCCGAACTCGTAGCAATATTGGCACGAAAGATTGCACTGGTTCGTTAGATTCATCACCAGCGTCTGTATAGGAAAAACGTCTGGCAGCGGCTGTGTCTGCTCGCGAATCGAATCTGAGGCCGCGATTACACCGGCATGGTACATCTCAGAGATCAACTCCTCCGCATCACTGATGCTCTGTCCGCTCGAGGTCAGAGCATCCACTAAGTGCTGATGTTCCAATTGACCCGCGCTCAAGGTGGCTATTAGTTTTGCCACCGTCTCGTCCACTGCGAAAATCGCCCCGGCCGGTACAAGGTAGAGGAACTCAGAACCTTGCGATTCGAAGCGATGGAATTCGCCCAATCGATAAACGCGCGCTTCTGTGGCCGTTGTCATTGTCCCACCTCGGGTTGATCCCACCTTATGTAAGCCGGGACCGTAACCACAAGGTATGATTTGCCGGCCAGCGGTCTGCCTTCCTTATCTTTTTCATCTTTCGACGTACCCACCACCCAAACATCGCCGTAATTGTTGCGGCTAAATTTCCGCTGCGGGTTCGGCCCGTCGGAAGCAGGGGTAAAGAAACCGGTGGAACTCAGAGATCCGACAAACTCCTTATCGTCGTCGCCGTAGGTTGAGTAAAACTCTTCCACCGACCAGTTCACATCAATCGGACCAAGTTCAACATCGTCCGCCGTGTGCATCTTGCCGTCAGCACCGCGTTGATAGCCGATCGCTTCAAACTGCTGAAAGCCTTTGGGATGTGTCTCGCTGCCGAGCCTGGCCAGCGACGTCTCCGGGGTAACCTTGATGTAATCCAGATGATCGTAAACGGCGATCGCGCTCGGCAACACCGACCGGCGGAAAGCTATATCGCGTTTTCCCGAGACGGCATCGGCTGCCACGTCCACTTCCGCAATCATCTCTGTAGCGCTGTGCGAGACAATCCGTTTGACTTTTACGCCCGATCCAAAATCCAAATCGTCAGCGGCCACTTGCGCCGGCAGACTCTCGCCAATCAGGCGCACGCGGTTTCCGGTCGACCCGGTTTTTAGCGAGGAACGATCCACGGTGATGAGAGTCGGATCGGCCGACGATCGCTGCAATTTTACATCGAATCCAAATTCCTGGTACTCGCCCCAGAACCATCGGCCTTCGGCGCTCAACTGGTCGGGCGAAAATTGCATGACTTCGCGCATTTCGCGCCCGAGGTCGTCAGGAGCGGCGTTGGCGGCTGGCGTTCCCTTGGATCGGCCGCGCCAAGCGTAGCCGGCGTAAACTACACTACGGCCGGTGTGCGTTATGGTCGTACCGTCTTTCAACGAAGTCAACTTCAACCGCGTCGTAAACTCATCCTCCACTCCCGGCTTCGCCTCGACGACCATTTCACCGTAAAATTTGCCGTGACCCGCCAGATGAGCCGAAACAATCCAGCGTCCTGCCAGCTTCGGTGTCCGCATCTTTGCTTTCCAAGCCGCCCACTCTGGTGTTTCCAGAGGTGCTGTCTTGCTCAGAAAGGCCATCGCTTCGTCCAGCGGCGTAGCCGCGTTCGCATCGGCATGGTGATCGTTACTCTCACCGCCGCCTCCACCAGCGCCAAGACCCAGCCGGAAAGGTTCGTCGGCTTGCGGATACAGGGCGATGTGCAGATTGGCCAGCAGTTTCCAATCTTGCGGTGTACGCCGCCACGAGAGGCCGCGCGCCATGGCATGGCAGTTGGCGCAAGCGCCATGCACTGCGTCAGAAGGAATATTAGTTTCGTCTTGAATGCGGTGTTCCGCGTAATACAACACAGGTTTCGCTTCTTCCGGCGCCAAACCGTGATCGGTGCTGAGGTACTTTAGGATCGAGCGAGCCTCTTCCGGAGTTAAGCTCACGCCGCGCAGACGTACCATGCGCTTAATCGCTTGTTCCCACCCTTCCGGTGTCGCGCGCTCCCATGAAATGCGCAACATATTCCCTTTTTCGTCTTTGGTGTGACAACCACCGCACTTCGATATCACAAGTGGGCTGGTCACGGGAATACCCTCAAAGGGTGGCAGCTTGGCCGAATCTGCGGACGGGGCAGCTTGCGGCTTCTGGTTCTGTGCGAGCAGCGGCAACACCAGAAAAGTTGCAAGCAGAGTTTTCATAGTGGTAACCCGCTATCATACAACCAGCGCAACAGGCCCTGACAGTCAAAATTATTATGGGTGGTATCACCATTCTTGATCCACTCAATAAAATCCAGTGTTGAAAAAAATCGCTACCGGATGGCGCCCGCCATGCTTTCGCACTTGTTTTGGCGAATAGAAAATTCGCTAAAGCGCGTCATCCCGGAAAATGACGGCGGCTTTGGATTCGTAGCGACGTTTGAAGTTTCGCCCGACGGCAACGATGATCGGTCGAGAGTTACCTCTGTCTTGAAGCGAGATCTCACTACCAACGTAACCACATTGCCTCGCCGCTCACAGGTTATCAAACGGATCAATTCTAGTGATTGACAATTAGTAACCGTACCTCTAAACTTATATTCAATCTTGCTAGTTCTCTAGCGCTCAGACGATGAATTAGTCTGCCCAGAGTATCTGGTCTTTCTTCTCGTTCTGACGCCCCGCCCGAACGGGAGCACCCAAGCCGCACGTGCTCATTTGCCGCTAAGCTCCTATGCTGCAACTCTAGCGGCCAATGCCAGAAAATCGAAACTCAAATCTCGAACTGTCAATGGGGGTTCTATGTCATATCGCGCCAAGATTGCAATTTCCTTACGTCTCTTGTGCTTGATCGCAGCCTGGGCAGGGCTCTCCGAGTCTGTCTTCGCGCAATCCATATCGGGAACTATCCTCGGCACTGTGAAAGACCCGTCAGGTAAGACTGTCGCTCAGGCCAAGGTTCAACTTACCAACAAAGGTACAGATGCCCAGCGGGTCACGCTGACATCGGAAAACGGCGATTTTCGCTTTGGCGAAGTAGAAGCCGGAGTTTATATCTTGATGATAGAGGCACCCGGTTTTCAGAAGGAGGAATTTGCTCAATTCGAACTACTCGCCCGCGAAACAAGACGCCTGGATACGTTACTCAAACTGGCCACCCAGACGCAAACCGTCAACGTGGAAGAGTCTATGGGAGCGCTGATTCAAACCGATACTTCCAACGTCTCTGAAACCAAGACCGGCCGCGAACTGGTTGATCTCCCGGTCGCCATCGCGACGCGCGGCACTGGCTCCACAAGTCCTATTTCCACGCTTACGACCCAGCCGGGTGTTCAAATCGATTCGAATGGAAACATTTCCGTTGCCGGCTCGAATCCCTCACAATTATCTGTCTCGATCGATGGCATCAGCGTCATGGGCCCCAGGGCGGCCGAATCCGGCCCGGTAAATGAATTGTTTCCCTCCTTCAATGCTATTGAGGAAATCCGCGTCAGTGAGGTGGTGAACCCCGCCGAATTTGGCGGCGTTGCCGATATCGCCACTATTTCAAAGAGCGGCTCGAATTCCTTTCACGGCGGCGTATTCGAGAATCTTCAGAACAACGCCATGAATGCGGCGGATACATTCACCCACACAACGCCCGTTCTCAAGATGAACGATTTCGGTATCTTTTTGGGAGGTCCCATTTCCATTCCCAAGTTGTATGACGGTCGCAACAAAACGTTCTTCTTTGGGAGCTTTGAAGCGCTGCGACTTCCCCGGCAGGTCATTCAAGTGGAAAACGTCCCCTCCGTTGCCATGCGGCAGGGTGACTTAACGTCGTTGGGAGGTCCGGTCGTCCCCAGCGATCAAATCTCGCCACTGTCCTTGAAAATGTTGCAGTATCTGTATCCACTCCCGAACTATGGCCTTCCCGGCGCAACCTCGAACAACTATGCCGCTTACTTCGCCACTCCCATCAAAAGCAATCAAGCCGATACGCGATTCGACCAAATCATTTCTACCAAGCAACAGGTGTATGTCCGCATGACTTACAAAAATCGGCGAGTGGAGAACCCTCCCACGAGTACAAGTTCGGCACTGTTAGGTCCATTCTCGCAGCCCGAAATCGATTACTCCGTTTCAGGCGGCTACAACTATGTGATTTCGCCCGCCATCATCAATGAGCTGCGTGGTGGCATCAGCGGCAATCACTATGCCACCAGCTATGGCATCACCGCGAGCAGCATCGCCAGCGAACTGGGATTGACCGGTTTTTCCGTTCCTACAGGAGACGCCGTTCCTAACGTCAAAATCGCCGGCTATCAGGGCACGGGTGGAACCGCCTCCTCGCTCGGCGCCAACCGCACCATTCAGCTTCTCGACACGCTGAGTTGGACCAAGCAAAATCACACCATCAAATTTGGCGCCGACTATCGATATTTAAATGGTCTCTATACCAACGTGTTCGGCAGCCGCCGTCTGGGTGTCTATAACTTCAATGGCGACGTTTCGGCGGATTACCTCACCAACGGGCAACAAACTCCCTATGAACCGTTTGAGGCTTTTCTCCTCGGAATTCCCGATTCCACGAGCATCTCGACAGTACTTCAACCGGACACGCACGCTTACGCCGCCCACTACGGATTTTTCGTGCAGGATGATTGGAAGGTTTCCTCCCGTCTGACACTAAATTACGGCCTGCGCTACGAATACCATCCCATGCTGCGGGATCACCTGAACAATTTAACCAACTTCCTGCCGGATTATACTTCTGTTGTAAACGGTCAAGTTGTGAATGGCGCCGTCGTCATTCCGGTCCAAGCTTCCTTTTCGGTTCTCAATCCGGCGTTCGCCGAGTCTATTGCGCCAACACCCATCTTGACGGCGGCGCAAGCGGGAATTCCGGTAGCGCTTCGCGTCTCCCAGAAGACAGACTTTGCGCCGCGCGTTGGATTCGCCTGGAAGCCTTTCAATAGCGATAGGACAGTACTTCGCGGCGGCTATGGCAAATTCATTGAAGCGCTTATGGGAGGAATGGTCGACGATGCCTGGGGCGTTCACACGAGCGATGTAGCGGGCTTCAATAACTCGCCCGGCAAGCCAACCTACGTCTTCCCCTATCCATTTCCTACCAATCTAGCTCAACCGGGCAGCCAGTCTTTCTATCAAGCTTTCGATGCTAAGAACTATCAAGACCCTTATGTGCAGGAATGGGACTTGACGGTTGAGCAGAGCCTCGGAAAGGGCCTTGCCTTGCGCGTCTCCTATGACGGCAACCATGGTTCTCACCTGGGAGTCATCACCAACGCTAACGAACTTCCTCCGAACACGCAGGGCTTTACCGCGCTGAGTTCATCGGCGCCGTTTCCATTGTGGAACTATATTGCGTACCAGAAGTCGATCGGAGTGAGTAACTATAATGCGGCCACTCTCGCCATCCAGAAGCGCTTCGCCGGCGGCTTGCAGTTTCAAGGGAGCTACATTTACGCCCGGAATTTGGCTGATAATGCCGGCTATGATCCAACTGCGTTCACCGGCGAAAACGGCGGCACCATATCGAATCAGTTCGATCCGCGCTATGACTATGGAAACGTCTCGTTCTCACGGCGGCAACGTTTTCTGGGCACCTTCCTTTATGAGCTCCCGTTTGGTAATGGCAAGATGTTCATGAGCGGTTCTAACGGACTAGTGAGCCGCGTTGTAGGGGGTTGGGAGTTGGCGGGAGTCGTGGTGGCTCAGACCGGACCGTTCATGACGATTCTGGCCGGTGGTGATCCATCTGGAACCGGCTTTCCTGAGTTGGTGGGAGATGGCCGCGCGGATGCGGTGTCAGGCGTTTCTCCCTATGCCGGCCAATCATTGAATGGCTGGATCAATCCGGCTGCCTTCGCGACGCCCGGCAATAACATCGGGCGTTTTGGCACCTCGCCGGTTGGAGCCGTCACTGGGCCTGGGACGCAGGCGGTCTCACTCTCGCTTTTTAAAGGTGTGACCATCAAAGAAAACATCAAGGTCCAGATCGGCGCATCTGCGGCAAATGCCTTCAACCATCCGAACTACGCCGTTCCCGGAAATTTGACAATCGGTACTTCGGGCTTTGCTTCCGTAACAAATTTGCAATCTGCTGAAGGCGCAGGTCCGCGCTCGATCCAGCTTTCGGCGCGTATTAATTTTTGACCAACTGGCCATATGGGCACGGTGTCAAACGGGATGCCGTGCCCTGTTTTCGGTTCGCCTGGACCAGAACACTTGATGGAAATTTCCTCGTAGTGTATAAAGGCTGATTGGCCTCACGAACACCTAAGCCCGCTCCTTTCGCAGCTAAGAAGCTAGCAGGCTGGGCGGTCTTTCGTTCAGAGCTTCCCGTCTATATACAGTTCGCCCTCACTTATTTCCTCTTGGCGTGGCTTGCCTACAACGTTTACGAAACCGTTCGCTTCATACTCATCTACTACGTACCGGTTCCGACAATGGACTATTGGCGCGTTGCTGAATTCCTGCCGGAATACCAACGCTTGCACGTGGCCGTGCTTTGGCAGCAGCACAACGAGCATAGGATTCTTTTTCCCGAAATCGCTTTCGCTCTTGATATGCTCGCGGCGCACGGGCGCTTTATTTTACCTATCTCTCTGAGCTTTATCTGCTATTCCCTTGCCTGGGTTATTCTGTCGTTCACGGTTATAAGCGATTTAGAAATCGCTTTCTCCGCGCGCCTTTTCGCCGTTCTGCTAGCCGGAGTCGTCGCTTTTTGGGATGGATTGGCGCTTGTTCTGGCACAACCGTTCCTCTTGCAGTGGCCGATGACGCAATTAGGAACGGTGGTCTCGCTCTTCTGCCTGAAGAAGGCCGCCGACACTTCCAACCGCAGCTATCTCGCGGCTGCGATTGCCGGCGCGGTCTTGGCTACCTATTCGTCGGGAAACGCGCTTCTCTTGTGGCCGCTCCTTTTGGCCATTGCTGTCTTCATTCGCCTGTCCAGGCGATCTATAGCGGCTCTCGCCATCTCGGGTGCGCTGTTCATTGGATTGTATTTCGTTGGTTACCGGTTCACCCAAACGACAAACATCCGATCTCTCTTTCTGCATCCCTGGTATGTCTTAGGCTTTATCGGCAGCTACCTAAGTATGCCCTTCGGAGCCGAAAAGTCGCCTTCCGTCAGCGTAGCGATCGGGTTAACCAGTCTTGCCGTTTTTGCCGCTCTGCTGGCGATGGCAAAGCGCTTCGATCTTTCTAGAAGTTCGCCGGCAGTTGTGTTGGGTGGCTTCTATCTCTTTACCCTCTTAACGCTCTTGATCACCGTCTCCGGCCGGGTGGATGTGAACGATCCAAATTTCACGGCAGCCAAAGTGACGAGATATCTCACGGAGCCGCTCTTGACATGGGCCGCTCTGCTGCTTCTCTGCTTATGGATGAGTGCCCGATTGAAATGGCGAATCCTCACCCCGCGAAATCTCACTATCGTTTTCTCTCTACTGCTGATGCTGGGCTTTTACAAGCTGAAGTCTTGGAGGCAGGCAAGTTCTCAGGAATTTGCCGATTATCAGTTCGCCGCCATGGGCCTGGATCTTGGTTTGACCGATTCGCAAATTGACACGCGCATCTTCCCCAGCCCCGAGTTCGTCACCGGCTTTCTTCCTGCTCTCAAAGCGAATCATCTTGCCGTCTTCTTTCGAAGTCGCGAGAAGTGGCTGGGACAGAGAGTCGCGAGTTTTAGCGGAGTCCAGGACGTGACCGCTGTCGGAGAGATCGTATATACATATCCCGTTGAACACGGTGTGGAAGTAGTGGGCTGGGTAGACTCAGTAGATACCAGGGATCCAAGGCCGCGCGTCCTCATGGGCAATGAGCTCGGACAAATTGTGGGTTTCGGGCGGCATCCGTCCGCTGGCTTCCCCACCGATCTTCGGACGTCTCTTACTCCCGACAAGGAGGCTTGGGTGGGCTTCGTCAATCTGCGCATCCCCAGCCGCGTGATTTCGGCCTACCTGGTCACTCCCTGGGGTCTTCGCCCGATGAACGGTGTCTCGACCCTACCTACTTTTCAGTCGGCATCGCGAGATCAGGTGGGAGCATCGATCCCTGCTGTTCAATGGCAAACCGACCCGATTTGGGCGGCAGATCGGCTGCCCGTCAAACCACAGTTTGGCTGGCAACCGGCTGCCCCGACTTACTGTTCATGGAGCGGGCACGATGAAAATACCGGCCGCGCCACGGCCGATTTTTCTGCGCCCGCGAATGGCTGCGTCGTTTTGCCCATTTTGCATGGCCCCTCCATTGGCGGAGCTTCGGCCGAGCTAATCGACGCCGACAGCCAAAACGTTCTGGCGGAACTTCCCTTCCGCGAACACGACCCGTTGTGGACCCTATGGCGGGTGCCTCTTCCTGCTAATGCCAAGCGGCTGCGCTTTGTTGCCGTCGATAACGGCAAAAACGGCGGCCAATGGTTGGCGGTTTCGGCGCCTTTGCAATGCAAATGAGTTGATTCCGAGATGGGCGTTTCATAGGATCGCGCCCACAATCGCCGCTACCAGCATCGGCCCTACATGCGCCAGTGCCAAACCCGTGCCGCCCAATCCAGCCATAAATCCGAAAAATGGCCCGGTCAGCAGGGAAGCGAACAAGAATGTCAATGCGCCAATCAAGAGTCCCGGCAAGATGGCAGCCAAAATTGCATTGCCGACACTGCCTGATTTGCGTCCACCCACAAAGCCCGCAATGAGAGGCCCGAGAATGGGCATCCAGAACAGCAGAACCGAGAGCACCAACATCCACACCATTCCCCTGCCGACACTACCGTTAGTCGCCGCAGCCATTGTTCAAGTCTCTCATATAATTCTTGTTTGGCCCTCAAACTTTGTGCACTCCTCTCACTCGCCGTTTTAGCTTCCTCTGCGCGCGCCGCCGAACCTTTTGATCTGGTCATTAGGAACGGCCACATCATTGATGGCACTGGGTCGCCCTGGTATGCCGGTGACATCGGCATCCTGCACGGCCGCATCGCCCAAATCGGTAATCTCGCGGATGCGCAAACGAGCCGCACTATCGACGCGCAAGGCCACGTGGTAGCTCCTGGTTTCATCGACATGCTAGGCCAATCCGAACTGTCCATCCTTGTCAATCCTCACTTGCCTTCCAAGATTTTTCAAGGCATCACTACCGAAATCACTGGTGAGGGCGGTTCCGTGGCTCCGCTGAATCAGAAGATGATCGCGGCCGATCGCGGCGGCTTCTCGCATTACAAAATCAAACCCGATTGGTTCACTTTCCGCGAATACTTTGCGCGCCTTGAAAAGCAAGGTATGGGCATCAATCTCGCCAGCTACGTGGGAGCCACCCAGGTTCGCCGAATGGTTCTGGGCGAAGTAAACCGCGCACCTACCGCAACCGAACTCGAGCAGATGGAAACACTCGTCCGGGAGGCCATGCAAGAGGGCGCTGTCGGCCTCTCTACCGCGTTGCAATATGCCCCCGCTCCCTATGCCAAAACAGAAGAACTCATCGCCCTCGCTAGCGAGGCGGCGCGTTTCGGCGGGATTTACGCCACTCACATGCGAAATGAGGGCGACGGCATTGACGGAGCATTGGACGAGGCCTTTCGCATCGGGCGCGAAGCGCATATCCCGGTTGAGATCTGGCACCTCAAAGCCGCCGGCAAACCCAATTGGAATCGCATGCCGGAAATCGTGGCGCGGATAGACGCGGCTCGTGCTTCCGGCGTCGATGTCGCGGCCGACACGTACGCCTATCCTGCTTGGTTCAACAGTTTCTCGGCCTTCATTCCGCCGTGGGCGCACGACGGGGGCGAGGCGAAAATGGTGGAACGCTTAAAGGACCCCGCCCTGCGCGCCCGCATCCGGCAGGAGATGCTCACTGCTAACTCCAATTGGGATAACGAATGGCAAGAGATCAACGGCCCGGAAGACATCCTTATCAGCGTCGTGCAAAATCCCAAGCTACTTTCGCTGCAGGGCAAAACCGTCGCGCAAGTGGCGCAAGCGCAGAACAAAGATCCCATCGATACCATCTTCGACCTGCTCATCGAAGATCCGGGAATGGATGTCGCGGTCTTTGCGATGAATGAAAAAGATATCGCCCTAGCTTTGCAGCAGCCCTGGGTTTCGATTGACAACGATTCGCAAGGTACGGCACCGGAAGGCTTACTCGGAAAAGAGCATCCGCATCCGCGCGCTTATGGCACGTTTCCGCGGATTCTCCGGAAGTACGTGCGCGAGGAAAAGCTCCTCACCTTACCTGACGCGATCCGGAAGTTCACATCTCTGCCAGCGCAGCGCATGCGCCTCACAGACCGCGGCGTGCTGAAACAAGGCCTGTGGGCCGACATCGTTGTTTTCGATCCGGAAAAAATCCGCGATGTGGCCACGTTTGAAAATCCAAATCAGTTGTCCGAGGGGATGGAGTATGTGTTGGTGAACGGCGTCCCTGTTATCGATGAAGGCAAAATGACCGAGGCCTTGCCTGGCAAGGTTTTGCGAGGGCAGGGTGCTCGATAGGTTTCGCGCATTCTCGCCGCCGAGATTCTCTGGGACAGTAAGACCCTGCTGGGGCAACAGCCCCCCTGAC
This sequence comes from Bryobacterales bacterium, assembly GCA_963764105.1. Lineage (GTDB taxonomy): Bacteria > Acidobacteriota > Terriglobia > Bryobacterales > Bryobacteraceae > Bog-105. The sequence continues at coordinate 62,196 of CAVXRP010000051.1, read as the reverse complement.
AGTCACTCCGTTCGTAGCGATTCTTGGGGATCGGTTGTGGCGGCGCGCCAAGCAGGGATGCCGCCAGCGGCTAAAGCGACGGTCACAACGAGAGCTACGACCGCTAGTAAAGTCGGAGTGTCGAATGGCGGTACTCCATAGAGCAGGCTGCGGATGGCGCGGGTGCAGGCGACGGCTCCTATCAAGCCCAAGGCGACGCCGGCGGTGGCTAACAAAACACTTTCGCGCATGACGATGGCGACGATGGCTTGCACGCTTGATCCGAGGGCGAGACGGATACCGAACTCGCGGGTACGCTGGGAGGTGAGGTAGGCCAGGGTACCGTAAAGGCCCACAGCGGCAAGCAGCACAGCGGCCACCGCGAAGGCCCCCATTACGAACAAAATGAAGCGGGTATCCCCCACTGAATCGGCGACGTAGTCGTTCATAGAGCGTATGTCGAAGGCGGCGCGCCCGGTATGGGCGACGTCGAGCGCGTGTTGAATGGCCGGCGCGAGGCGGGATGCCGCCTGAGACGTTTTTATGACGAGTGATATTTTGCCGGTGAATTGCGTATCGGGCAGCATGAAATGGGGAACGTCTTCGTCGCGCACGTTGGTGACGCGCACAGGGGCCGTTACCCCGATGACTTCCAAATCGTGGCGGGCGCCAGTACGGTAAACCATCATGTGTTTGCCGATGGCGCTGCCTTGCGGCCAGAGACGTTTGGCCAAGGTTCGGTCAATGATGGTCAAGCTGCGGCTGCGCGTGAGATCGCTCTCTCTAAAATCGTGGCCTTCGAGCAGGGGCGTGCCGATCACCGCGAGATAGCCGGGAATAGCAATTTGCTGAGTGGCGAGAATTGGCTCGGCTTCGGGATGCTCGGCGTTGCTGACGCGGCGGGTTTGCTGGCCGGCGAGGGGCACCGGATTCGCCGCGCTGGCCGACTCCACTCCAGGAATTGCGCGCACGCGATCGAGCAGGTCACGGAGTAGGGCCCACAGCTTTTCGCTGTCCTCGTATGTTCTCATGTCGAATGGAACGGTGGCGGTGACCACGTTCGCCGGCTCAAAACCGAGAGGTGCATGTTGAAGATTGAGAAACGATCGCAGCATCAAGCCGCAGCCTACGAGAGGCACGATGGATAGGGCAACTTCAACGACCACGAGGCTTCGCTGCAAGCGACGCGCGCTGGCTGCCGCGGTTTCCGTTCGACCCGCATGCAGCGAGCCCCTGACCTTGCCTGACGCCAAGCGCCACGCCGGGAGCAGGCCGAAGAGCACAGTGGTGAGGACCGATAGCGCGAGGGCGAAGAGTGCTTCCGGAATATTGAGTTCGACTCTCGATTGCAAAGGGAGGTGGGCGCTAGCGTGTGACGTGAGCTTGATGCCAAAGTAAGCGGCGAAGAGACCAATCGCGGAGGAGGCCAGCGCCAGCAGGAAGCTTTCTGTCAGAAGCTGCCGCATGATGTGCTTTCTCCCGGCGCCGAGCGCTCGCCTGATCTCCATCTCCCGTTGCCTTGCGGTACCGCGAGCCAACATTAGATTGGCCACGTTGACGCAAGCAATTAAGAGGACGAAACCGACCGCGCCGGAAAGGAGGAGGAGCGTTGGCCGAGAGCCCTGCGACATTTCTTCATGCAGGGGACTCGCGGTGAGGTGCAATATTACGCTTGATCCGCGATCGAAAGGCGAGGCTTGCCATCCGTTATTGCCTGAGTAGTAGTCAGGATACTGGCGCTCGAACTGAGCGGCGAGAGTTTGGAGTTCGGCGTTTGCCTGACTCAGCGTGACGCCGGGCCGGAGGCGTGCCAGGAGTGGCAGGCCGCGGTACTTGCGCACTGGCGCCAGCGCATAGGGGAGCCACAGATCAATCTGCTGGGGCGCGCCGACCGAAGCCGGCATCAGCAGCCGAAAGCCCGCGGGGAGGACGCCGGCGATTTGCGTACTGACATTGTTGATGAGAACAGCTTTGCCGATGACGGACGGATTGCCGGCAAAGCGACGATGCCATAACTCATCGCTAATCAAGACGGACAGCGCTTGCGGCCCATCGTCGATACGCGCATCGAGCGCGCGGCCGAGGGCGGGATGAACGCCCAGCAAAGGAAGAAAATTGTCGGATATCCTGGCGGCATCCACGTGATCCGTAATGCCTTGAAAGCCAACGTCTTCGGCAGCATCGGCATCGATAGTGGACACTTGCTCGAAGGAGTGACTGAAGGTTTTGAGGTCGAGGACTTCTCCCAGTGTGGCGCCGACATCGGGAATGTTGCGCGCGTCTACCTCGATAATGACGATGCGGCTTGGCTCAGGGTAGGGCAGCGGACGCCAGAGTGCCGTGCGGAGCAAGCCAAACATACTGAGACTCACGGCAATACCGAGCGCCAGGGTGGCCAGGACTAGCGCCGTGAAGCCGGGTGAGCGAAGCAGTGAGCGGCAGGCATATCGAAGATCTCGGAGAGTTGTTTCCAGGCTCACGTGACCTAAGCTAACCTCACTTCACTACAATACTCACCAGGCGATCCGCCACAACCACCACCTTCACCACCTGCTTTCCCGCAACAAACGGCTTCACCTTCTCGTTCGCGAATGCCAGCTTTTCCAGTTCGTCCTTCAACGCCCCGTGCGCCGCGTGAATGTGTCCGCGCAATTTCCCATTTACCTGAACCGGAATCTCCAGTAAATCCTCTTTCGCCAGTTCGGCATTGAAAACCGGCCAAGGGTGGCGAAACACCGGTCCCGCGTGACCCAACTCCGCCCACAGATCTTGCGCCGTGTAGGGTGCAAACGGCGCCAGTAAAAGCGTGAGGCTCTGGCAGATCTCTCGAACTGCCCCGTCCGACAACCCTGCCTCCAGCCCATACAGCTCGTTCACCAATTCCATCAGCGAAGCAATGGAGGTATTGAAATGCCAACGGCTGTCGAAATCGACGGTGATCTTCCCAATCGTCTGGTGCAGTTTGCGCAGCGCGTTGCGATCAGCCTCGCTCAGTTCCCCGGAACCGTTGCGATGAGCATGCCGCGTGACAAAGCGGTAGAGACGGCCAAGGAAGCGCTGAATACCGGAGACTCCGTCTTCTTGCCAATCGAGATCTCGTTCGGGGGGTGCCGCAAAGAGCGAATACAGCCTGGCGGCGTCGGCGCCGAACTGCGCGATCATATCATCCGGTGAGACCACATTACCAACGCTCTTGGACATTTTAGAGCCGTCTTTGATCACCATTCCTTGCGTGAAAAGGCGCTTCACCGGTTCATCATTTGCAATGATGCCGATATCGCGCATCATCTTGGTCCAGAAGCGTGAATAAATCAGATGCAAGATCGCATGTTCCACGCCGCCAATATATTGGTCAATCGGAAACCACCGCGCGATCATGGCGGAACTGAACGGCGCCCGGTCGTTATGCGCATCGCAATAGCGGTAAAAATACCAAGACGAATCGACAAACGTATCCATCGTGTCGCTTTCGCGCCGCGCGGGGCCGCCGCATTTTGGACAGCTTACGTTGATGAAGGAAGGCACATTCTCCAAGGGAGAGCGGCCCTTGCCTGTAATCTTCACATCCAGTGGAAGTAGCACCGGCAAATCTTTTTCGGCCACCGGCACAATGCCGCACTGTGCGCAGTACACCATGGGAATGGGCGTGCCCCAATAGCGCTGGCGTGAGATGCCCCAGTCCTTGATGCGATAGGTAATGGCTTCGTTGCCGAAACCTTTGTCCTTCGCGAACGCAGCCATTTTCTTGCGTGCATCGGCGCTAGCCAGGCCCGACCATTCCCTGGAATTCTCCAACACCCCATACTCTACGAATGGTTCCGTCATCGTCGCGCCGTCGCCCAGGCTGCCGTCCACCGGGCGAATCACCGGCGTCACGGGAATCCCATACTCCCGGCAGAACTCAAAATCGCGCTGGTCGTGAGCCGGTACCGCCATAATCGCCCCGGTGCCATAACCCATCAGCACAAAGTTGCCAATCCAAATCGGCACTTTCGTTCCATGGAAAGGGTGAACGGCGTATTTGCCGGTGAATTGCCCAACCTTCTTCACGTTGCCCGGATCTTGCCGCGCCGTGAAGTCGATCATCTCTTTCAGCTTGAGCCGCTCACTTTCTTCTGTGACGAGTTCTTCCAGCAAAGGGTGTTCCGGCGCAAGAATCAGGCAGGTCGCGCCGTAAATCGTATCGATGCGCGTGGTGAAAACGCGAATCTTTCCGGCACCTTCGGGCAGCGCAAAATCCACCTCCGCGCCTTCCGACCGCCCAATCCAATTCCGTTGCATCGCCAGCACGCGTTCGGGCCAGCCGCCTTCCAGCTGCTTCATGGCATCCAGCAGTTCGGGCGCATACGCCGTGGTCTTCAGAAACCATTGCTGCATGGCGCGCTGTTCCACTGGCGTTGTCTCATGGCGCCAACAGCAGCCATCCACCACCTGTTCATTCGCCAGCACCGTGCCGCACTCCGAGCACCAGTTCAGCAAGGCCTCTTTGCGATACGCCAGCCCGCGCTCGAACATTTTCAGAAAGAACCACTGATTCCAGCGGTAGAATTCGGGCTCGCAGGTGGCTATCTCGCGATTCCAATCAATGGCGAAGCCCAAGCGCTTCATCTGCGTCTTCATGTGCGCGATGTTCGAGAGCGTCCAATCGCGCGGATGCCGGTTCTCCTTGATGGCGGCGTTCTCAGCAGGCAAACCGAACGCATCCCAACCCATCGGATGCAGCACGTTATAGCCGCGCATCCACATATAACGCGCCAGCGCGTCGCCCAGCGAATAATTGCGCACGTGTCCCATGTGCAGCTTGCCGCTTGGATAAGGCAGCATCTCCAGCACGTAATATTTGGGCTTATCCGGTGAATCGGCTACGTACAGCGCCGCGTCTTGCGACCAGCGTTCGTACCACTTCGGCTCGATTTCCTTGGGGTCGAAGATTTTCTCGGGGATACTAGCTCCTTCAGCGTTCGCAGATCGTCAAGGTGACCGCCCGGCGGCTCGTCGGGCGTTTCCAGAATGAAAGCTTTGTCGCGCAAGTCAGCATGATTGAGTATGCGCCGAAAGCCTTCTAAACCAATATAACCACTGCCGATGTTGGCATGCCGGTCCACATGCGAATGACAGGGCGTCTTGGCGTCGTTGGCATGGATCACTGGGATGTGTTCCCAGCCGAGATTTTCGCTGGCGGCCGCCAGCAGTTTTTGGAAGCCGGCTTCCGTCGCCAAATCGTATCCGTAAACATGGCAATGACAAGTGTCCAGACAGAATCCGACTGGGATATCGAGATAACCAGCCGTGAGTTGCCGAATGATGGCGAGTTCCGAAAAATCGCCGCCCATCTGCGCACCTGCGCCCGCCGTGTTTTCGAGCAAAACGGAAAGGCGCGCGTTTGCTTTATAGGCAGCGCCGACTTCGCGCCACGCGACGGCCATGGCCTCGGCCACGTTGAGCAGACCTTGTTCCAGGCCCACCTCTCTGTGGTTCCCTGGATGCACCACCAAATAGTCCGCGCCGATGATGAGTGCGCGTTCCAGTTCACCGCGAAAGGCCTGAATCGAGTTATCCCGCAGCTGGGAAGCCGGCGCCGCCAAATTAATCAGGTAATTGCAATGGATCACCAGCGGCGTTAGATCGTGCTGCGCCCGCTGATTTGCCAGCAGCTTCACCTGCGAGCTGTCGGGCAATTGGGCGCGCCACATGCGCGGGCTGGCAGAGAAGATTTGCAGGGTATTCGCCCCAATGTCGTGCGCGTGTATGGCCGCCCTTTCCAAAGAGCCGGCTGTGCTGGAATGAATACCGATGCGCACCAGTGCCAGCATAGCTGGCTCCCGCGGCGGATCTGGCGCACTGAATTGTTAAACTAGGCCACGGATGCTATTGGCGCGGGAATTCATTGGTTATTTGTCTAGGCAATTGGTTGGTCGATTGAGCCCTTCAGCGTTTGAGACGTCAGATCCAGCCGTGGCGGCCGCCTCCATCGCGCAGATTATCGAAGAAGATCTGTCCGTTGAGGATAAGCTGAACGACGAAGTGCGCGACATGCTGGATCAATACACCGACTACATGCGCCGCGAAAACGTATCCTACCAGGAGATGTTTCGCAAGATCAAGAATCAATTGTTGGCGCAGCGTAAAATCTTGCGCGCGGCCGGCCGCGATACGGGCGACCCCATGAAGCTATCGCGCGATAAAGTGAACGATCTGGCCCACAAACTGGTGGCTGCATTGCGCAAATCGCGCGAGTTTCGGGTACGCAAAGATCCAAACGATTTGCGCCTTTCCATTGTGCGCGAAATGACGGATCTCTTACAGCTGGAAGAGAAGATCGACAAAGCAGCCCGCCAGAAGATTCGCACCCAGAAGCGCGAGATTACCGAGGGCGGGGAAGAGTACGATTTGCTGCATAAGCGTTACTACGCCGAAGAGCTGAAGAAGCTGGGGATTAATTTGAACGGCTGAGGTTTCCACCTCAGCGCGGCTGGCGTGCGAAGGCTCCTGCATCGACCGTCCGCATGCCTCCATCGCTCGTGGCTGCCCGTTTGCCGTAGCTTCTCAAAACCCAGCCGAGCCGCCGCGCGCCGGAATTCGTCCGCCGGAATTTCGGCAACCCAACCGCAGGGGTGATTGCGGTAAAGCACTACTTTATAGTCATCCGGCGCCATACAATTCCCCCATTGTACCCCCAACTGTGCCTCGGCCAGGCTTTATGAGTAAAACGCGCGCTGGCCCGCTCTGCGCTGCGACGGTCACACCGGGATACCCGCACCGCGGCTCTCCAAATGAGCTATATCTTCAAGCAATTCCTCGACTGACCGATTCACTTCCTCCCAGTCGGTAAACTCGTAATCCCGGCTTGTGTCGGTCGGCATCCCCCATTGTTTAGCGACCCGCTTCATCACGAATCGAGTGGCGAAATCGTAGCGGCTATACGTGAGCGCTCCCGCGACTCCTTTGCTATGGGTGGGCTGCCACCCGGTTTCTTTGATAAACCTCTCTATGGTTCGTTGGACGTCCGTTTGCGCCTGTGTCCTTTTCGGTAGCGCAGCATCGACGTCCTCCACGCCGGCCTCGGAGAGGCTAACTGAAAAAAACAGAGTAGGCATCTGCTGTAGCTCTCCCCGGTTCCGTTCCACAAACTTCTTCATCTCGGCTTCATGTCTGCCTAAGTGGAGGGAAGCGCTCACGATGGCTGCGGAGTAATTGGTGAGTGCGAACCCTGGCGGGATGTGGGCCGCGTCTACCAAGTCGCATCTGTACTGTTGCGCGTTGAGAATGCTGCCCATATGCTCCGCAATGTGCCGGGTCTGACCCTCACGGGTGGCATAAATGATTAGGATTGGCTTCATACGTCCTCCCAGAGAAATGATACGAGCAACCATCTCGCCAGAGACGCGTCTATCCCCGTTGCTGACCCGCGGATATCGCACCTTCGTGAAAACAAACGCCGATGAGCGCTCAATCTTGCTAGGCGGCCTGCCTTTTGTATGGCAACGCCTTTTGAGATCGCCAAATTTCGCCTAATCTTGCGTCATTTCGCGCTTTTGCGGAGAATAGATCGATGCGCCGTCTGCCGCCCCGGCCAGCCCTTTTTTTCCAGTCACAGCTCTCGCAAGATTTTCAAAAATACTTGCTTCCCCTTCATTCCAAATCACTTACCTCCGCATCGCCGCAGCGAAAAACCCCCTTCGTCGTTCGCCCCACTTAAGCGGTCCTGCTAACTTTAAACCGGCTCGGGCGAATTTTTCCTCGTCGCGGGCCATTTGTATTTTCCGAAGGGAATCTCGAAATTATGCCAAACCGTGCACAACGCCGCGCTGCTGAGCGCCAAGCCCAAAAACTGGCCGTCAACGCCACGAAAACAATGTCAGCTTCAGTCGGCGGCGGCTCCGACCAACCACCCCCACCCGACACCTTCAATTTCCAAGACCTCATCGACGAAATCAAAGCAAAAGCAACCTCCGAAGCCCGCCGCAATGCCAACCGCGCCAACTCACAACACAGCACCGGCCCCCGTACCGAAGAAGGCAAGGCCAAATCCTCCATGAACGCCGTCAAAACTGGACTCACCGGCCGCACCGTCCTGCTCCCCACCGACGACATCCACGCCTACTACGACCACCTCGATCGCCACTTCGCCGAATTCTCTCCCGCCACTGACAAAGAGAAAGCGCTCGTCCACAGCATCGCCGACACCGAATGGCGCCTTCTCCGCATCGCGCCTCTCGAATCCGGCATCATCGCCGTCGGCCGCCGCAAGCTCGCCGATCTTTTCCCCGAAGAAAAAGATCCCACCAATCGCCAAGCCTTCATCGACGCCGAAATCTTCATGACCTTCCGCAAAGATTTCAGCAACCTCGCCCTCCAAGAGCGCCGCCTGCGCAACCAGCGCAACGCCGACGTCGCCCAACTCGAACAAATCCAAAAGGACCGCCGCGACAAACACGCCGCCGACCTCAAGCGCGCCCTCGCCCTCTACAAATCCACCCGCAAACTCGGCGTCCCCTTCGAACCCGCCTTCTTTGGCTTCGTTTTTTCAGTTGAGGAATTGCAAGACCACATCCATCGCGAACAGGCCAACGCTTTCGTCCAAGGTCAGCCTTCCGACCTCAGCAAAGAGCAATTCGTCGCCTACTTGGCCCAATGGAAGGAGCGCCCAGCGGCCTAAACGCTTCCCTGGCGTTTGTGGGCGGACCTCCTGGTCTGCGGTTGACCTCCCGGTCAGCCTCTTCTGGCCCCTCAGTCCGCCAATCGTGGTGAAAAACTCCTGTCGAAGCGGACGACTCGCCAAATTTTCGGCTGAGCATTCTCAACTCTGAGTTCGTTACAGCGTCTGGAGAAAGTTAACCAAATCCTGGATGTCTTGCGCCGAGAATCCAATGTTGAAGCGCGTATTGTAGAAATTCACAACATCTTTAAGCGTGCCCGCTGAGCCGTCGTGAAAATACGGCGGGCGCGCTGCTAAGCCGCGCAGCTGGGCCGACTTTACTTTGCCGATATCGGCGCATTTGCCGGTGATCAGCGCCAGGCCCGGATCGCGCGACCAAAGTGCGCTGCCATTGAAATGAGTTGATTTTCCCCCGATGCAAACCAACAAGAAATTGGGCAGATCGGGTGCGGGTATTGAAAATTGCGCACCGCTGGTGCCCTCATCGAGTTGCGCTTGGGGATGCACGTCATTGCCCGCGTTGGTATTGCCATGGCAGGTGGCGCAGTTTCCGGGTAGGTTGCCGCCGACAAGGTCGTTGATGCCGGCGACACCGGAGATGAGGATCGGCCGGCTATTGAAGATCGCTTCACCGCGCGCGACCGAGGCCCGTTGCGATGCCTGTACCGCCCAGGCGGGAAGGTTTGACCAGGGATAATATTCGCTAAATGTGTTCGGCGCGGCCATCAGGCCGGCTTGGTCATTGAGCAGCGTCGTTGGACCGCCCGTGGCTCCTAAATCCGTTAAGCCGAATGCTTGCGAATCGTAAATCTGCGCGGTATAGATGTTGTTCTCAAAGTTTACGATCTCTTGAATGATAGCGGCGCTAGGCAGCGATGAGGCCTGCGCGTGAGTCAAAAGGGCGTCCATCGCCTGATGTTGGAGCGTCGGCTCCCGGCCATCGTACATGATGTTTCCGGACTCGGACTTTCCGGTATAGGGATCGATCGGGAGGACTTGACCGGGCGCGGTCACGCCGGGGCCGACCGTCGTAACGTACTTCAGGTTGGCTGCCATCAAAGAACGGCGGTACACCGAAACAGTCGGAGTCTTGCTCAGCAGACCGTAGTTGGTATCGAGCTCGCAATGTGTTGGATCCCACACGCCGGCAATGTAAAATTCCGGCGTGATGCCCTTGGGTGGCCAAGGCAATCCAATCCGAATTAAGGCGCGGTTCAGCAAGAGTGAGTGCGGGTTACTCGGGTCTGAGATGGCGTAAAACTTAGTCGATGTCACCGCATCGGGACAGTTGGCGCCGTCTACCGGCAAAAAGATCGGGTCTTGCCCCTGAGAGAGCGTGTAGCGCTGTTGCACGGTAGCGACGGAAATACCCATCGAGACGGAGGGCTGGTGGCAAGTGGCGCAGGTCCGTCCATTCGTTCCGAGCGCCTGAAAAAACGGGTTAAGCGGCGCTAAGATCAAGCCATTCTGGTTCAGAGTTTGCGCAACACCCGTCGCGTTGGGATCGGTTTCAGAGGGCAGAAGAAGCGGTGAGTAGAACAGCGCGTTGGTATTCCCCGCCGACCAGGGAAACTGCGCCGCCAGCGGCATAGTCCCGACGCTTGTCATTCCGAACAACAACAGGGCAAAAGAGCTTGCTGCCTTGCGGCACTTCGCAGCATTCGTCAACAGAACTGTCCTCCGACTGAACTCCGGGCGTCCATGTTGACGACCGTCCCTCAAAGTCTAGCTGGAGGAACCCCGCTTAGGAAATACCACAAAGAATTCACGGTACCAGTACCGGGCCCCAACCGCCTTCGAAGCTCCCATGGACACCGTTCGCAGCAAATTCCGGCCGACAACTGCTAAGCGCTTAACTAAGACCGTAGTGGTCTTATATCCTAAACTCGTGCATTTTCCACCCCAAAAACGCGTTCTGCGCCTGATCTGCCTCCCGCTCCTGGCAAGCATCGCGCTGCTTGCCAGTGTCGGCGGGCGCATCCAGGGAACGGTGAGCGATTCCTCCGGGGCGGTGATTCCGCAAGCCACAGTAACCGCAACCAGCCTGGCGACGGGCGTGGAGCAAACAGCAACGACGCGTCAGGACGGTACCTACAATTTTGCCGTCTTGCCTGTCGGACGCTATAAAATTGCGGTGACCTTTCCCCATCTGGCGTCTTACACACGCACCGGCATCATAGTAGACGCCGATAGTTCGCTGGTCATCGACGCTACTCTCCAATCGGCCCGCGAAAAACAAACCGTGAATGTTACCGACAGCGCTGTCCACGTGGAAATTGGCAGCAGCCAATTGGGCGAAGTGATCTCCGGTCGTGAGATGACCGCCGTTCCGCTCAACGGGCGGAGTTTCACCGATCTGCTGCCCTTGCAGCCCGGAGTCGCGCCCGCCACTTCCATTAATGCCAACACCGTTCAGGACGTCGGCGCAAGCGTCTTTTCACCTTCAGGCGATCTGAATCCCGGCACCATCTCCATCAACGGTCAGCGCGAATTCGCCAATGCGTTTATCGTCAATGGGAGCGACGTCGAAGAGGACGTAAATATGGGAACGTCCATTATTCCCAATCTTGATTCGCTGGCCGAGTTCCGCATCCTCACGAGCAACTTCGATGCCGAGTATGGCGAATTCAGCGGCGGACAAATCAATGTCATCACGAAGTCGGGAACGAACCAAATACACGGCGATGCTTTCGAGTTTCTGCGCAATACCGATCTCGACGCGCGGAACTATTTTTCACCCTCGCGTGCCGCCTTTCACCAAAATCAATATGGCGGCACCATGGGCGGACCCCTCAAACGGAATAAGGTGTTCTTCTTCTCCGATTTTCAAGGCACACGGCAGAGCAAGGGATTGGATACTGGCTCTATTCCGGTGCCGTCCCTGCAGGATCGCGCCGGGAACCTCTCAGACCTGGCATCATCTTTAACGGGAACCGTTAGTGGACCTTATTTCGCCAACCTCCTTTCTCAAAAATTGGGATACACCGTGGCAGCGGGGGAGAGCTATTACAGAGCGGGCTGCACCATTAGCAGTCAATGCGTTTTCCCGCATGCGATCATTCCCGAACGCGCGTGGTCCGCACCCGCCCGAAAGCTACTTTCCTACATCCCATCGCCCAACGCAGGGTTTAACACCTTTGCCACCTCCTCGTACAACCAGAGCTTGACCGATAACAAAGGTGGAACGCGCCTCGATGCCAATACGCGCTTCGGAACGTTGTCGGCCTATTATTTTCTGGATAACTACACTCTCGATAATCCCTATCCGGTTGCGCAAGGCGGCGCCAGCGTGCCCGGTTTCGCTGCGCAATATCTAGGTCGGGCACAGCTCGTGAATCTGAGCGATACGAAATCGTTCGGTCCGAACGCCGTGAATGAATTGACCCTCAGCTTTATCCGCAATAATAATACTTTGGGTAAGCCAGAAGGTGGACTGGGAGTGAGTTTGGCTTCGCAAGGTTTTTTGACAGCGGCCGGCGCGCCCAGCATCGTGCCGCTCGCGCCACAGTTAGAAGGAATAGAGAGCCTGGTTTTCAATAGCTTCTCGCTGGGCACAAACACCAATGAGCTGCGGCAAGCCAACAACACCTTCCAGTTAGCCGACGGCCTTTCGCGAGTCTGGGGTGCGCACACTCTGAAATGGGGAGGCGAGAGTCACTATGACCAAGTGAATGCCAATCCGCTCGCGCAGTTCAACGGCAGCTTCGTGTTCACCGGCAGCGAAACGGGCAGCGACTTCGCCGATTTTCTGTTAGGTGCGCCCAGCCAATATAACCAGAGCCAGTTAAATTCCTTCTACAGCCGGAATCTTTACCTGGGAGCGTACCTCCAGGACAGTTGGCGTGTGAGTCCGCGCCTGACATTCAATTACGGGCTGAGATGGGACCGGATCGAGCCGTGGTACGAAAAATACAATCAGATCTCGACATTCGCTCCCGGCCGGCAATCGGTGGCCTTTCCGGGAGCTCCGGCAGGGATTCTTTATCCGACCGATCCGGGAGTCGCGCGCACCATCGCGCCGCCCGGTGAAGAGTTTTCTCCGCGACTGGGCGTGGCCTACTCACCCACCGGCAAACTCTTTGGCGGCACTGGGAAGACCAGCATACGCGCTGGTTTTGGCCTGTTTTACACCGCCATCGAAGCACTGACTGTGTCGGTGGCAGCCGCCAACGCTCCCTATGGAACCACCTATACGAGTCCGGCGCCGCCGCTGTTTAATGACCCTTTTATTACTGCCTCCAATGGTCAAAACGCCGGCCAGCCATTTCCAGTTAATCTCGCGCCGCTGAATGTGACAAGTTCACGTCCCGACGCGAATATCAACTGGTCGCAGTACACACCCATCAGCGGCATTCCTGCTTACCTGGCGTCAAACAAGATTCCGTACACCGAACAGTACATGTTTTCAATCCAAAGGCAACTCGGCGAGAGGACGCTAGCGAGCGCCAGCTATGTCGGCAACGAAGGCCATCGCTTACTGGTATTGGTGGAGTCGAATCCCGGCAATCCCGCGCTGTGTCTCAGCTTGAGCCAGTCCAGTGCGGTGGCTGCCGGTAGCGTAACATGCGGGCCCTTCGGCGAAGGGAACACTTATACAACTGCGGCCGGTCAAATCATCCATGGAACGCGTTCCCCGCTGGGCGCGAACTTCGGCAGTAATGCAAATCAATCCACTACCGGCAACTCCAACTACAATTCCTTGCAACTCAGCTTGCGCCACAGCAGTGGACCCTTACAGATCTTCGCTTCCTACACTTATGGCAAATCGCTCGATCATTCGTCCAATATCGGTGAAGAAGTCAATCCAACTAATGCGGCTTTGAGTTATGCCGTTTCATCGTTCGATGTTAAGCACAACTTCGTCATCAGTTACGACTACTCGCTACCGGTAGCGCGCGTCTTGCGCGCCACCAATCGCTGGACGAAAGATTGGACCCTCTCTGGCATTACCCACATCAGCACGGGATTCCCCATTACCCTGGTGAATAATAGCGACAACTCTCTTCTTGGCGCCAATCCCAATGGGGTGAACAATTCGGGCGTCGATGAGCCTGAGTTGGCGCAGGGACCGCTGGAATCGAACCATAACCCGCGAAACGGCAACAGCTACTTCAACACTTCGCTGTTTAGTTTGCAACCTTTGGGAACTCCCGGCAACAGCCCCCGGCGTTTTTTCTACGGACCAGGTTCTGCCAATTTCGATATGGCGCTGAGCAAGAAATTGGCGCTGGGTGAATCCAAGGCTTTGCTGTTCCGCATTGAGGCCTTTAATGTTTTCAACCACGCTCAGTTTTTCGGCCCGTTATCGGTTGACGGAGTACTCGGCAGTCCGTCGTTCGGAGACGTGGTAAGCGCCGCGCCTCCGCGTCTGCTCCAGGCTGCGTTGAAGTTTACCTTCTAACCGTATCTCAGTAGTGAAACAGCCCGGCCAAATCGTTATATTTGCGGCCCCACGTTTCAAGGCGGTCAACCAGTGATCCATTAACACCGGCTGTCCTGAATTCGGGCGCCGCTTCCCACGCTCGTCCGCCGGAAACACCTTGCAGGTTCGTTGGCCGCGAGTAGCTGCTAGCCAGCAAGCCTAAGTGGAAGTAGGATGCGGGCGCATAGCGCAGAGTCTTGTCCAACCAGGCGCTCAAAAACGCTTCGGTGATCGCTTGCTTCACGTCGCTGGGGAGTGGCGCGAACATCGGCGCCCACTCAGGGGCGATCATGATTCGCGGATCCACGTTTTGCTCGGGCCGCCATCCGTCCTCGATATTCTCAGGGCCAACATTCGGATCGCTGGACTGCAGGGCCTTTATGACTGTTACCAGTAGACGGCCCGGCTCAGGCCGGTGGCTGAGCCGCTGAAGATCTTGCAAGCGCCCGGTAAGATAGACCCAATCGACGGGCGTTCTGCCGTGGTGCTTATGACCGCCGGCGTTGACAATCACTTGCAGTTCATACCAGGCATTATTGAAATATTCGTTTGTTAAGGCGCTCCCTCCCATGCCATTCGCCCCGTCCGGAATGTTGACGGAGGCTGGAGCGGAGGAAGCCGCAACGGTGTTGAGCCAAACGCGTGAGTCAAGAGCCTCCAAGCCGTGCTCTTGGGTGATCTCCCAAGTCTTAACCAGTTGCCATAACTCGGCCGAATAAAAATCTTCCGCTAGCTCGGCTGACCATTTCTTCGATTCGGCCGTCAGATGCGGTGCCAGGAATTGGCTGCGCGCTTTGCTCCAGCGGTCGAAGAAAATCTTATATTCTCCAGTTGTAACGCCCTTCCCGTAATCTGAACCCTCGTACAACTCGGCAAAGGCGCTTTTCTCGAAACGGCTGCCAAAGGCGTCAATGGGATGCACATGGGGCAGCCAGTGGTTCCAATCGGGCAAAGGAAGCGCGATCGGGATTTCCCGCTGATCGAGATCAGCATCAGGCGCAAACGCGGCGGAACTGATGGCTAGGGCACCCGCTCTGTCCTTACCGAAGAGGAAGGGAAGGGTATCGGCGTCATTCTGCAGTACCCATTTGAGTCCTGCCCCCGCCGCCCAATTCGATACCGGCTGAGTGTCAAGCCCGGGCCCAGGTTGATAAGGTGGATTCCAAGGACGCCCCGGATTGGGGAAAGGCAAAGAACGGATATAGCTGGCAATCTGCCGGCCCTGTAATTCCGATAGCCCGTGGAAACGCGCTCTCGCCACGATTGAAGCGTTAGAGAAATTGAAGTATTTCAAATCCCTGCCATCTTGCACGTGGCAATCCGAACAGTGGGCGCGAATCGGAGGAGCTTTGGGAAACCCGCCAGCTGTGAGCGGCGCAACATGCCAAAGGCTGCGTCCGGCTGCCAGATCTGCCGCATCGCGAAACGGGGGCTCCCAGCTGTTTGGATCCTCTTCGATGAACGCGTCTTCGGGTAACACGGCACGGCCGGCATCGTCGAGCAAATTGAAAGCGAGTACTCTGAAACCGCTGACTACGCCGTTGGTACCGTTGAATCTGAAATGAATCCTGTTCGACCCATCAACGACTGCGCCCGCCGGCAGCGGCACGGTCAACCCTAGCGTCGTCATTCCACCCCCTATGCCACCGTAGCTCCTGCCGGGCTCGGCCACCAGGGCGGATTCGTTAGTGAGCGAAATCCACGGCCCCTCGTTCACGCGAACGCTCACCATGTCTGCGTACTCCAGATTGTGAATCTGCATCCACAGCGAATGCACCGGCCGTTTTGAGATATCGGGAGGACAAACGGCTACGCTTACCTCAGGCCCATTTTCTCCGGTCACTTCGATGGGCAGTGTCACGCGAGTCTGCGGTGAAGCGCCCAGCCCACCCAGACTTGGGAGAAGTGCGAATACGGCGAAGATTAGGCGATAAGGCACGGGGTTGCGCTCGTTAGTGATCCTCTGAGACTGCCCATCACTACTTGTGTTATCGACTGAAATCGACTGCCCTGCGGTCTGGTAAAGGTTCTAGGTGGAGTTTGAAGAAATTCTTGTCGGAGAGTGAAACGAAAACGCGTCTTTCATCACTACTGGGCCAGGAGAGTTTCCCGACTCGTTCAGGAAACCGGAAACGATTGACTACGAGCACCGTGTTAGATCTGGAGAGTGCAAAGAGCGCGGCGGCGCCCCGCCAAACAGGCAAGGAACTCTCTGACATTTCGGGCGGTGCGCTTGACACCGCGGCCGTTGTGCGCGAGCTCCTCCAAAGCCCGGAGGCGGCTGCGTGTGATACTACACAGAAAGCTGTAGGGAGATCTGTGGATCGTTTCGAGTTTAGCGACGATTACGTCGCGCGCTTGCGTAGTAACGATTCGGCCACCTGGGAGCACTTTGACGGCTATTTTCGCCCCAGAATCCGATCGAAGTTCCGTGCGCAATTTCCCTGGGAGATGGTGGACGACTTAAGCGGCGACACGATGGTGGCGGTGATCGAAAAGATTGGACAAGGTGAGCCGCGGAACCCTGCTTGCTTAGCGGCGTATGTCTTTCAAATTTGCCACAACAAGAGCTTGGAGGCCCTGCGCCGGCTGACCGGCGACCGGCAATTTACGGAAGTGGATTGGAATCTATTGCCGGGAAGCGGCAAAACGCCCCAGCAAGACGTTCTGGATAAAGAGTTGGCGCTGAAGGTTGAGAAAGCTTGCAAGAAACTGGCGTCTCGCGATCGCGAGGCGTTAACGGGTGTCTTTTATGATGGACGCGACCGGGATGAGGTGTGTAAAGAATATGGCGTGTCGCGGGATCAACTAAAAATGATTCTATTTCGTGCGCGCCAAAAATTTAAGAGAGAGTGGGGACGGCAGTAAGCGGTCCCTTTTTGATCGGCGGATTCAAATGAGCGAAACAACAAATCCAATGGCCCACAAAGAGGCCGAAAAAATGATGGCGGTAGATCGCTATCTCTTGCATGAATTGACGCAAGAGGAGCGGCTGCGTTTCGAAGAGCATTACTTCGAATGCGCTGATTGTGCGGACGCGGTGGAGGCGGGCCAAATTTTCATAAGCGGCATCCGTCCCATTCCAGAACCGGTTCCCTGGTGGCGGAAGCTGGTTGAGCTTGTGACCGCACCCGTATCTATGCCGGCTTGGCGGATGTGGATGCTAGGAGGCGCGACGGCCGCCTCTCTGGGAGTCGTGGGATTTCAGGACTTCTGGCCGCAGCCTCCGTTGGCGAATACCGTTTTGCTGGCGGGAGAGACGGTTAAAGGTCCGGACGAAGATAAAACGTACTCCTTGCGAACACCTTCCGCCACCGTGGAAGTAACTCTTTTGGACGTCGATTTCCCCTACTATCGGGTTGACATCACGCGCAACAGCGATGGAAAAACCCGCTCACAGATTGTCCCCGCGCCGCCCAAAGAATCGGAACACCGCTTATCCGTGCAACTCACGCGCGAGGCTCTGGGGCTTGGGCGATTTACCGTGACTGTCTCAGGACTGGACAACCGCGAAGCGAAGAAGTCGCACCCGGTGGAGACCTACTACTTTCAAATTGACAAAAATAGCTGATTGGCGGACCGCGCCGGCCGGAGGTGTGCGTCTTTTTGTCAGCTAGCTTACAAAATGCCGGGAGAGAAACTGCGTGTCCCGAAATTTTTTTCTCCCTTTTTTTACCGCAGATGAAACGCTCTAGACCTATTCGTCACTAAGCGATCTAGAGGGAACTGCTCTATTGCCGTAACAGGTGAGAAAGACGCGAAAGCAATGCTGATTGAGTTTCCAAGAGCTAATGACGATCTCGAGCGCCGAGATTGCACAGCCAAGTTTTACCGTTTCGACGATGCGTATCTGCTGCGCTTGCGCAATAACGATGAGAAAACGGCGCGCCACTTCCACCGCCACTTTCGGAAGGCAGTGAATAGCCTGCTGTTCGGAAAGTTTTACCGCCAGCGGGAAGCGGATTTGGCAGACGATGTGATGGCCGCCGTGATTGAAAAGATCATGGCGGGCGAGCCTCGCGACGGCGCAATGCTGCCGGCTTACGTCCGTGGGGTGTGCCTCAATTTCATAAGAAAGGAAATCGACCGCATTCGCTCGCGGCCCGAATACGGGGAAATCGATCCCGACAAAATGCCTGGAAACGGCAGGACGCCTGAGGAGATGGTGCGAACGAAAGAGGCGGCTAAGGCCGTCTGGGACGTGCTAACCTCACTGCGCTTCCGCTATCGAAACATTTTGCTTGATGTTTTTTATTACGAATTGGATCGTGACGAGGTCCGCCAAAAATACGGCAAAACGCCGGAACAGATGCGGCTGATTTTATTTCATGCGCGGCGCAGTTTTCAGAAAGAGTGGCGCAAGAAGAATGAAACCGATGAATAAGATGAGCTACGACATACATCCAACCGGCCGCCAAGAGGCGATCCAAAGAGACCACGAAGCCGCTATCAGGAGTAAAGCGGTTGAACAGTATCTGCTCAATGAGTTGTCGCAAGAGAAACGCATACAGTTTGAGGCGCATTATTTCGAGTGCCCCGAGTGTGCCGATGCCCTAGAGGCTGGACAGACGTTCTTAACGCACGTTCGGCCGGGGCCGCCGGTTCGGCGCGTCTGGTGGCAGCAGCCGGCGGCGGCGATTGCGGCGCTTTTCGTAGCTGTCGCAGTTGGGCAACAGTTTGTCATCGCTCAATTGACGGCGCCGCATGCCAACAGCGTCATTCTCGCCAGGCAGCTGGAAAAAGGCGCCGAGGAGACGCCCTACAACGTCAGAACTCCATCGGCGACGATTGAAGTGGACCTCGCCGGCGAGACGGGATACCCGTTCTATCTGGTGAAGATTGCCGGTGGTCAAGGGCGCAAACTCTCACAAGTTGTGCCGGCACCGCTCGAAGGATTCGAACAGCGGCTTTCCGTGCAGGTGTCGCGCAGATCTTTGGGAATCGGGCACTTTACCGTTGATGTCGACGGGCTAGACCGCGAGGATTCGAAAAGCGGCCCGCGGATAGGTGAAACCTATGCGTTTGATTTGAAATAGAGGAAACAAAATGGCACGAACCAAGAAAGTGAATCAAGTAAAAAGTACGGCAGCACCGGCTACAAAGAAGAGCGCGGCAGCGAGCGGCGGCACAATTCAACCTCTTTCCATAGCAACGGGATCACATCCCGTGCCGCCAGCGCCACCGCCTGATACGGGCGCCGCGGAGTCAGTCGCGACGGGATCACATCCTGTACCGGGAACAGACGACGAGGAAGATTCGCAGGCTGCCGTCGCCAACTAGCGTTTAGCGATCTCAGTGGCTGCTACCCGGCAGACTGAAGCCTGCCTCACCGAGCACACGTCAACGCCTGTCATCGTCGCTAGAAGTATCATGTGCAAATGGCGGCAGCGTTTCGCAACGAGCGTGTCCCCCGGTCCGTCAGAACCGGTGCAGTCGTCATTTGCGGACTGTGTTGTTTGGCGTGGTTGTCCTGCCAACGGCCAGAAAACGACGCAAACGCGACCTATGCGCACATCGTCGCGATACGCCGCTCGGAGCCTAAGAAGGCGCTTGCTGAAGCTGAAAAAGCTTATCGACGGTTCGGTGCCGCCTACTCCGAGAGTGCTTGGCGTTTTCGCTTGCTTTACGCCGATGTGCTCCTTGACTCCGAGCATGCGAAACTCGCGGCGGATCTTTTGCAGGGTCAACCTCCTAAGGGGCCACGCCACGCCGACTTGGCAGCGTCGTTAGCCGCCAGCCAGGTTCGGCTGGCGTTTGCGAATGGCGACTCTGAACAGGCCCAGAAGCGGCAAGCGGAAGCGCTCGCCTTGCTGCCCGGATCGCGCGACCCTTGCTTGCATGCGCAACTGTTGTCGACTGAGATTCAAACCCTGATTTTCAGCGGTCGCTTTCAAGATTCGTCGAGCCAGCGGGCTGAAATGAGCAAGGCCGTGAAGTCCTGTCCTGACCCTTACTGGGAGGCGATGCAACATTTCCTTTCTGCTCTGGAGTTGCACAACCAAGCGCGCGACGAAGAGGCGATGGAGGCATATCAGCAGGCGCTTACGCTAGCCAGGAAAAGGAATTTGAAGATGCTGATTCCGCTATTGCTCGGAAGCATCGCCTCCTGTCACTTGAATTTGGGTGACACTGAGGCGGCCCTCAGCAAACTGGATGAAGCGGAAGCGGGGTATCGGGGAACAGGTCAGGAGTTTCAGCGCTCGATTGACAGGGGAGAGCGCGGACTCATTTACTCCTTTCTTAAGCAATACGACCAGGCGAGAGTCGAATTCCAAGCGGCGCTCAGCGGCGCGAAAGCCTATAGCTATCGCCCCTACGTAGTGACGTGGCTGAACGAATTAACTACTTTGAGCTGCGACACAGGCGATCTCAGATCCGCTGAGGGGCTGAATCGAGAGGCTCTTCAGACGGCCGACTCGGCGCAAGATAAAGACGAGTATGAGACCGCGCAATTGAACACGGCGCGAATCGCCCGGCTCCGCCATGACTTTTCGGGGGCTTACCGCCTGCTCCAACCCCTTCACTCCGAGGCAAGCTCCAAGTCATTTCGCTGGCAGGTGCAGGCGGAGAGAGCGCAGTTGTTAGCGGCGATGAATCGAGCTGGCGAAGCCCGCCGTGAGTTCCAGGCAGCCATAGATACGGCGGAAGCGGCGCGCGGTGAAATCCATGACCAATGGAACCGAATCACCTTCTCGCGCCAAGCGCTGGCACTGTATCAGCGATATGTGGATTTCCTGATTGACCGCAAAAACTTCGACGAAGCTCTTAGGGTGGCGGAATCCTCCCACGCGCGCCAATTGTTGGCGAAATTGCACGCGACGGAGAACTTAGCGCCGGTGGTTGACTTTTCGCGGGTGGCCCGCGCTCAGGGCGCCGTCATTTTGTCGTATTGGCTGAACGGCGACCGATCTTATGTGTGGGTCACCACGCCCAAAGGAAGCCACATGTGCCCGTTGAGAGAGACCGGTAAATTGGCTTGGCAAATCGAAAACTACCAGCGGCAAATCGATGCGCGCACGGATTTTCTCGCAAGCCCCCAACCGTCAATCAGACTATACAATGAGCTGATTGCGCCTGCGGCGGCGTTGATTCCCGAAGGCGCGGACGTGATTGTGATTCCCGATGGTCCGCTGGCGAACTTGAATTTTGAAACTTTGATTGCACCCAAAAAGCCGGAGAAGTATTGGATTAGCGCAGTTTCGATGCGCGTCGCGCCATCGCTCACGCTGTTGCATGAAAAAGAGCAGCAGCGATCTGCCATCGATTCCATGCTGCTGGTGGGCGGAACGAAGCCGCCTCCGGAGTTTCGAGACCTGCCTGGATCGCAACAGGAAATCGATTCGATTCGCGCGCTTTTCCACGCGGTGCACCCACTCGTTTTGTCGGGCGACCAGGCAACACCAGCGCGCTTTTTACAAGCGGACCCTGGCCGCTTTTCGTTGATTCACCTTTCGGCCCATGCCGTTGCGGTGAAAGAGAATCCGCTAGATTCGTCGGTTATTCTGACGCCCGAAAAGCCGGACGGCGGCTTCAGGTTGTACGCGCGGCAATTGGCGGCCATGAACCTGCGCGCGGGCCTGGTGACGCTATCGGCATGCGAAGGCGCTGGCGCAAGAGCTGTCCCAGGGGAAGGATTGGTTGGTTTGACGTGGGCGCTCTTAAGTGCCGGGGCGCACAATGTGGTGGCCGCGCTTTGGAATGTTCCAGACAAAGCTAGCGCGCAACTGATGAATAGCTTCTACGCTGGGTTGCAGGAGGGGGAGACGCCGGGACAAGCGCTGCGGGTGGCAAAGCTCGCCATGCTAAAACGGCAAGCGCCACCGTACTATTGGGCAGCGTTTCAACTCTATGCGCGTTAATTTTGTGGCGTGGCGTTTCCCAAAGAGCGTAGCGCCCGCCGTGGTCCTGTAGGCTCCAGTACTAATCTGCTCTTTTAGTTGGAATTGAGGTAAAACGGCGCACCTTCCAAGCGTACTTTCTTCTATGATGGAGCCTGCTAACTCTGTAAGTGGGTTTCGCGACTAACAAGGTAGGGTGACTAAATGTCCACACAAGACGATTTACAATACGTATTCTTCGGATCGGCGTTGGGTCTGGATGCCTCCATCGGCGGCTCGGCCAACGAGTTTCTTAAAGACCAAACAGCGGCGGTCTTGACTTTTTCGGGTGGGCACGCCACTCAGACTCGCGAGCACACGCACTTTCACGACTTGGTGCGAACCGGCAAGGTAAGCGTGAAGATTGTTGGGACGGCCGAGCACCCGGCGCATTTTTCCACGATAGCTGAGGCGACCATCGAAAGGCTTGATATTTTGTCCGGCTTTATCAAGGCGGACGCCATTGTCTCGCGCATCGAGGGCATCGCACCCAAAGAGGCGCCGGATGACCCAGTCATGCATCCCACCACTTTCTCCTTCGACGGCTCTGCCTTCCATGGCCTCAAGATTAACAACGAAGCGTATGACCCGGTCATCCCGGACCCGGCGCTGGATATCCCTTTAGCTGATGACCAAAAGCCTCTTTATGAGGTAACTCCCGGCAAAAGATTCAAGGTGCGGGCAAACGCCATCGGCTTCGATCAAATGTACGTCGGCGTGGAACGTAAGAAATCGCGGAACCCCTTTGTCGAGATTCCGGAGGTGGGCCGGATCTTCTTAGGAGAGCGTGATTTTTTCAGGGGTCGAGTGACTTTGAGCATGCTGCGCGTGGAGTTAAGAGGTAAAGTTCATGCCCGAGTTTCCGGTCCGGTAACATGCGTGAATGGGCATCAGCCTCCCATTAATCCGGTTCCTGGTGGCGGCGGGTCAAACACCAAATAAAAGCCGCTACAATGATGCGGTGACGGTGCCGATTCGCTGCTCGCTCTCGTCGAAAGTTCGTGGCGTTATATTGAGCGCCCTCCTGGTAGGCTGGCTGGCCGGCTGCCGCTCCAACGGGAAGACAGCCGCTGACCCAGCGGCTGTCTTCCAATCGATCTCCGCAGAACGCCATAGCGATCCGCCGGGAGCAGCGGCCAAAGCGCAACGCGCCTACCGGGACGCGCAGTCCAAGCGCTTCGCGCCCCCATGGGAGCAACGCTTTCGTCTGCTCTACGCCGATATCCTGGTCGAGCAAAGCAAAACACTGGAAGGGGGCCGGCTCTCCGAGGTTAAACAGTTGCTGGCCTTTGCTCCGCAAGACGCGGAGACGACCGTGCGCCAGATGGCTACGCAAGCCTATATGGATCGCAAGACGGGCGACTTCGCCGCAGCCAGGGAAATCAACGAGAAAGCCTTGGCAATGGCGGATTCTGTTCGTGATGCGTGCTGGAGTGCGGAGGTCCTCCTACACTATTTTCAGACCCTCCTCGATACAGACCGCGATGGCGCGGGTGCCCTCGCGAAAGCGCGGCCGGTGGCCGAAAACTGTGCCGATCCTTATTGGCTAGCGGTTTGGTATCTCGCGGAAGGCAACTTTTATTACACGCGTTTCCGTTTCGAGCAAGCAAAAGACGCCTATGAAGTAGCCCTGCATCTGGCTGAGTCTCACAAGCTTTCCGCGTTAATCGGCTTGACGAAGCCGAATCTAGCGAGCGCCTATAACGAGTTGGGCGATTCTGCCAGCGCAGTGCGTTTGCTAGCGGTCGAAGCAAGCCAAACCGCCCCGCTAAGCGCCAGCGATCAAGCGCACAATCTGGCACTGAACGCAGCGGCGCATTACCAAAGGAACGAGTATGAAGCCGCGCGAGGCGGCTACCAGCGCGCGATTGATCTACTCAAACGTTCCGCGCCCTCTGCCGAGTACTACGCTGATCTGGATGAGTTGGCGGCGGTCTTGCTTGATATGAATCGCCTGACTGAGGCTGAGGAGAAAAACCGCGAAGTGATCGATCACACCGGGCCGGAGCTTGAGCCCAACTGGATCTATCCGGTAGCGCGCCTTAATCTTGCCGGCTTAGCGCGCATGCGCGGAGATCCAGCCGCGGCCCTTCATGAATTGTCAGCCTTGGAACCTTCGCTAAAGGGGGAGTCCGACCCGGAGATCGTCGCCGGTCTTCACAGTGAGTTGGCTCAGACAGCGGCTGCCTTGGGCCGCCAGAAAGAGGCCGAACGGGAATTCAGGCTGGCCGTGGCTGCCGCCAGCCATGTCCGCAGCGGCATCTCGAGCGACTGGAATCGTCTCACCTATTCCGTTTACCCGTTGAAATTTGTCGCGCCCTATGTAGATTTTAGAATCAACCAACACGACCTAGCCGGCGCGCTGCAGTTGGCGGAGACATTTCGTGCCCAGCAGTTAGCCGAGAAACTTCACTCCAACAAGCCTCCCGTGGCCGCGCAGTTTCAGAAGCTGGCGCGCGCCCGGCAGGCCGTTATCCTCTCTTATTGGATCACGGCTAAGCGCTCTTACCTGTGGGTCACCAACGCCACAGAAACCAGAATTTTCCCACTAACTGGCTTGGAGGCATTGGGTCGCGATATCGCCGCCCTAAACGCGGAGATCGCTAACTCTCGCGACCTGCTAACTGCGCCCGAATTGCCGGCAGCTCTCTATCAAAAGCTGGTCGCTCCGGCAGAATCGATGATCCCGCGTGGATCGAACGTCTTTATTGTGCCGGATGGTCCCCTCGCGGCTCTAAATTTTGAAACACTCATTCCCCCGGCACGCCCCGCCAGTTTTTGGCTTAGTAGCGTGTCGGTGACTGTGGCTCCCTCGCTCGCCGTTTTGCAAGCCTCCCAGGTGGCGGCGCACAGCCAGCGACAATTCTTGTTGGTGGGTGCAACGATTCCAGCGGGAGGATTGAAGCCTCTGCCTGACCGCGAGATTCAAGACATTCAAAAACTTTTTCCCACTGTCCCCACTTTGGCTCTCGAAGGAGTGGATGCCACACCGCAGCGTTTTCTAGCGAGTAAGCCTGGAGAATTTTCTCTGTTGCATATCTCGGCCCATGCATTTGCGAACAGAGAGAGCCCCCTTGATTCTTATATTGCTCTCACGCCGGACCCAACTCATTCGGACGGCCGGCTTTACGCACATGATTTAAAGGACCTCACTCTGAACAAAGACGACCTGGTGACTCTTTCGGTGTGCGAGGGCGCCGGCGGGAAGAGCTTGCCGGGCGAAGGGCTGATCGGTCTGACATGGGCTATTCTCAGCACTGGCGCGCGTAGCGTTGTCGCCGGCCTTTGGAAAGTCTCCGATACGGCAACTGCGGAATTCATGCAAAAGTTCTACTACAACCTAAGCAGGCAGGGAGACGCTGCAAAAGCGCTGCACGACGCGAAGATCGACATGGCGAGCAAGCGATCCAGCCCCTACTACTGGGCGGCGTTTCAACTCTACACACGCTGATCGGTGCGCGCGTTTTCGGGATCTATTACGGTCTACTTGGCCCCGGCGTCTCCAGGCGAAGCGGGACGCGGGGGCGCCACGTAGTCGACAAGCTCATCCACCGGCTTCTTCCCGGCCCACGCGATACCCCGCAACAGCGTTCGCTGGATCTGGTAATTTGCAAAGTTCGCATAGATATGTCCTTGCATCCAAACGAAAGCGCGCGCGGGCTGGCCGCCGGCTAGCGCATGCTCATAGGTCCACATCTGCGGCACTACTTCTCCCTTGTGTTCTCCAGCGCTGTGGGTCGCCGGAATTCTCGTGGTAGCCAACACATGAATAGCCGGGTCTTTCGCCCAGGTCATGTTGAAGAACGCCTCATCGAGAATCGTAATATCCGACATGTCCTTCATAATGGGGTCTGATTGATCCACCACTGAGTAGTGAATGGGCGCGTCCAGAGTGTAATTCACTTCTCCGTGTCTCTTGGCGCCACCCAGCAGCGTCGCGAGGTAGTCCGGTTCCGGCCCGCACAAGGAGTCGTGAAAATTAACCAGGCCGCCGCCACGCTTTACAAACTCTTCGATAATGTCCCGTTCGCTCGAGATCGCATAGCCTGCGTCACCTTTGTAAATCACGATCACGTCGGTATTCGCGAGGTCGGCCTTTGTCGGAGGATGTAGAGCCCCATCCACGACCGCGCCATGCTCCGTCAAGATCTTGCTCCAATCGGCCAAAAATTGTGGGTAATCATGCTGGCCGGGAAGATGCGACTTCAGACCAGCCCAGATATAGATGTGCATTCCCTTCGGATTCTGTCCCGGCACGCGCGGCGCGCTCTGCGTCCACGCAGGCTGTTGCAGAAGGATTGCCAAGAAAAACAAAAGCAGAGTCTTGCAGGCTGGATTTCGCATTGTCACCCTCAGCTATTCAATCATGCAGCGCCCAAACACGGTTCCATATGGTGTATAGTACGTCTCACAAACCAAGATTTCATCTTCCATGGGAGAACTCACTGTGCTTCGAATCGCCATTCTGTTATTTCTTGCCGTGGTTTCGATGGCGGCGCAGGTTGCTCCATCTGCCGCCAAACAGGAGGCCAGCCGTATCCTCCACGAAAAAGTCGACACTGTTTTCGCGAAATGGGATTCAACTGTCTCCCCGGGCTGCGCATTGTCCGTCATGCAAGATGGCCAAGTTGTGTACAAACGCGGCTATGGCATGGCCGACCTCGATCACGACGTCCCCATCACGCCCCAAACCGTCTTTCACGTAGCCTCCATTTCCAAGCAGTTCACCGCCGCCGCTATCATACTGCTCTCGCAGCAAGGTAAGCTCTCGCTTGATGATGACGTTCGCAAATTCGTTCCCGAGCTGCCCGACTTCGGAGTTCGTATCACTATCAAGCACCTGATCTATCACACGAGCGGCTTGCGAGATCAATGGTCGCTCCTCAGCCTGGCCGGTTGGCGTTACTCGCTGGATCTCATCACCGACGATGACGTCCTTGAATTGATGTCGCGTCAGAAGGAACTGAACTTTAAGCCGGGCGACCAGCACGTCTATTGCAATACGGGCTACACGCTGCTGGCGCAGATCGTGAAGCGTGTCAGCGGCGAAACTCTCCGCGAATTCACCTCCCAGCACATCTTCATTCCTCTCGATATGCCCAGCACGCACTTCCGCGACGACCATGCGGAGATTGTTAAGCACATCGCCTATGGCTACGTGGACGGTGAGAATGGTGAAGGTTACCGGCTCAGCGTCACAAATTTCGACACAGTGGGCGCGACCAGCCTGTTAACCACAGTCGAAGATTTGGCCCATTGGGATGAAAACTTTTACCACCCGCGCGTGGGCGGTTCGGCTATGGTCGAACAGCAGCTGCAGCGCGGCAAGCTGAACAACGGTAAGGAACTGGATTACGCGTTCGGGCTGGTCCACGGCAAGTATCGCGGTTTACCTACTATCGACCACGGCGGTGCTGACGCCGGGTACCGGGCCGATCTCCTGCGCTTTCCCGAACAGCACTTCTCCGTCGCCTGCCTCTGTAACAAAGGCGAGATCAACCCTGGCGAATTGACCCGCAAGGTCGCTGACATCTACCTCGACAAACAACTCAGGGACCCGCCGGCGCACTCCGAACCTCCCAACCAGCCTTTGACCGTCTCCGCGCAAAAACTAAGTCAGTACTCAGGCCTCTATTGGAAAGCGGACGATCAGCGCGCCCTCCGCGTTCTCGCAAAAGATGGAAAACTATTCCTCGCTTTCTCGATTGACGAACGTGTGGAACTGACGGCTCTCTCCGAAAGCCGTTTCCGACTGTCAGTCGCGCCGGTGACAATCGTCTTTGAAGACGCCGAAATGCGTCTTCAATCCGACGGCGCTTCGACCCCAGAGCGCTTCGCGCGCGTCACCGAATTCAAGCCCGGCCCCGACCAACTCGCGGCCTTTACCGGCGACTATCGGAGTGCGGAGATCGACCCGGTCTATCGCATCACTATCGAGAACGGCGGCCTCGTCCTAAAGCACCTCAAATCCAAGCCGGAGAAGCTCGAACCGACTCTCGAAGATCATTTCATGGGACTTGGTGGCGATATGCATTTTGAGCGCGATTCGGCTGGCCAGATAATGGGATTTGTGCTCGATTCAGGGCGCATCAAGAACTTCCATTTCAAAAAGACGGCGCAGATTTGATGGTAAAGAACGATGAAGAAGAATCTGCTCTTCGCGCTGCTCACCTTCTCTTCCGCCGCGTCGGCCGCATCGGTCATCACTGCGCGGCTTGACGACCCTAAAGCTGTATACCTAGCAACGCCTGGGTTTAGCGTTCACGGCGACGGAGAAACTGACGATAGCCTAGCCATTCAGGCAGCCATTGATAAGGCGGAAAACCATTCTCATGAAGGAATCCTCTTTGTCGCCCCGGGGCGCTATCGTATAACTCGGACAGTCTATGTATGGCCGGGCGTGCGCTTGTACGGCTATGGTCCAACACGCCCGGTTTTCCTGCTCGCGGACAACACTGCGGGTTTTCAAAAAGGCGTTGGCGTCATGATCTCGTTTACCGGCGCGCGGCGCGGCGAAAGATTTGGTCCAGGTGGTCGCGTTCCTTTTCCACCGCTCGATAGCGTTCCGCCGGATACTGAGATCGCCGACGCCAATTCCGGCACATTTTATTCGGCGATGAGCAATATCGATTTCGAAATCGGAGAGGGCAATCCGGCGGCCGTGGCCATCCGCTTCCACGTCGCTCAGCATGCCTTCCTGAGTCACATGGATTTTCATATCGGCTCCGGCCTCGCCGCCCTCACGGAAATCGGCAACGAGGCGGAGGACCTACACTTTTATGGAGGCCGCTACGGCATTCTCACCGATAAGCCCTCGCCTGCCTGGCAGTTTACGCTTATCGATTCCGTCTTCGAAGGTCAACGGGAAGCGGCCATCCGGGAGCACGAAGCAGGCCTGACTCTCATTCGCGATACGTTCCGCAACCTGCCAACCGCCATTGATATCGATCCACACTATTCCGACGAGTTGTGGGTGAAGGACAGCCGCTTTGAAGACATCTCCGGCCCCGCCGTCATCATAAGCAACGAAAAGTCTCCTCTCACGGAGATCGGTTTTGAGAATGCCGTGTTGAAGCAAGTTCCTGTGTTCGCTCTATTTCGTGAAAGTGGCAACAAGGTGCCCGGCAAGGGGCCTATTTACCGCATCGGAAACTTTAATTTTGGACTTATCGTTCCAGGTGAAGGGGCAATGGGGACAATCGGCATGCTTTACAACGCCATGCCACTCAACACCCTGCCTGCGCCGCTGGCACCGGCCATTCGGGCGCTGCCGCCCACAGAAGAGTGGGTCAATGTTCACACGCTGGGAGTGGCGGGAGACGGCGCCACAGACGACACCGTGGCCATCCAAAACGCCGTTAACACGCACAAGGTCCTGTATTTTCCAAGCGGCCATTACATCGTTCGAGATACCCTAACCTTAAAGCCGGAAAGCGTACTCATCGGCCTGCATCCCACTCTGACTCAGCTCGACCTTCCCGATAACACTCCCGGTTATCAAGGCATCGGGCCACCCAAAGCCTTGATCTCCGCGCCTCCCAGTGGTTCCAACGCGATCAATGGCTTGGGAGTGTTTACGGGCGGCATTAATCCCCGCGCGGTAGCGATATTGTGGTGCGCCGGCGCCGATTCACTCATCGACGATGTGCGCTTTCTGGGTGGCCACGGCAGCGGCACAAACCCTTATAACAACAACCACACGGCCGATCCGGATCTGCACAAGCGCTGGGATGGCCAATATCCCAGTCTTTGGGTGACGCACGGCGGTGGTGGCACGTTCGCCGATATCTGGACTCCCGACACCTTTTCCCAAGCGGGCTTTTACGTCTCCGATACCAAAACCCCTGGCCACGTTTATGAGCTTTCCACTGAACACCACGTTCGGAACGAAATCAAGTTCGATCATGCGGAGAACTGGGATCTGAACGCGCCGCAGACCGAGGAGGAGGCCGGCGAGAGTCCCGAATCGTTGTCTCTCGAATTGGATTGGTCGAGGAATATTACGATTGCCAACTATCACGCTTATCGAGTGACCCGTTCCCGGGCGCCCTTTCCCGCCGCCGTTCGTCTGTACCATTCCGCCAACATTCATTTCCGCAATCTTCATGTCAATGCCGAAAGCGGCTATGCCACCTGCGACAAAAACGGCTGCGGCACGTTTCTGCGGGTCAGCAAATTCCCCTATGAAAACGCCATAGAGGACATGACGCATCATCTGGAAGTGCGCGAACGGGAGTTTGCCGTCCTCGATATTCCCGCTTCCCCACAGTCGCCGGCGCCTGCGAACGCTTCGGCGGTGCTAGCGCCTGGCGCGCAAGTTCATAAGCTCGAAGATGGCTTTTATTCCATCTCCGGCGCGGCCGTGGATGCGGCGGGTAAGCTCTATTTTGTCGATCGTCATGAACAACGCATCTATGGCTGGTCGAACGCTGAGGGTTTGACCATCGAACGCGACAATCCGCTCGATCCGGTAAATCTGGCTTTCGACAAATCGGGCGACCTGCTCGTCCTCTCCTCCTACGGCCCGGAGGGAACGTTTTATTCTTTCCGCCCCGGCTCGCCCGAAGATCAGATGAAAGTCCTCACGGCGCAGGAAACAAGACCTCATCCGGGTGCCTTAGCTCTGCTACCGGTGAACTACTGGAACAACGGCGAATTCGCCAACCAACTCGACTTCACCACCCTCAGTTACGCGACTCTGGCCGAGATGTTCGCGCATGATGTGTCGACTCCGAAGGCGCGCCAGTACGTCTCTCCGGATGGCAGTCTCTTCCTGCCCGCGGGACGCGTCTTTGAGCAAGGTCCGGCCGATTCGACCGGTTGGCGCTTTTCCGACAATTTGGATACTTATGGTTTCACGAGCGCCGCGGCGGGCCAGAGAGTTTACGTGAGCAGCGAGTCCGAAGATGTAACTTACCGCGCGCTCGTGAATGACGACGGTACGCTCAGCGATCTCCAGCCATTCGCCAGCCGCGGCGGCGAGAGTGTCGCTGTTGATCCTAATGGCAATGTGTACGTGGCGAATGGGCAGGTTTTCGTCTACAACTCCGCCGGTAAGCAGATAGCTCGCATAGACGTGCCTGAACGCCCCATCGACCTTGTGTTTGGCGGTCCCGGCCGGCGCACTCTGTTCATCCTCGCCCACCATGCGCTATTCGCGGTGAACGTCAGAGGTTCGCGATGATGCCGAACGGACTCACAGCCGTTCTTGCATCAGGGCGTAGTAACCAGCCAGAACGAGTGTTGCGGCCATGACGGCGCGAGGGCGCGGCGCAAACGACCAACGCTCCACAAAGCCTATTGCCATTCCCGAGAGCATAGCGATGAGACTATGTCCGGTGAACGCGCAGCCGAGCATCAATGGCCAGCTACCCCAGAGGCACGCGGCACCGATGATTCCGCCAAACCTAAGGCAATCGCGATCCGCGCGCCAGCCAACGGGGGCGAGGGGTTGGGACCTATGGCAGGCGGCCAAAGCACGACGGTGCATGGGTGTCCGCTGCCAGAGGGCTGCCCCGGCCAAACACAACGCGGCGGCAAGCGGAGTGTGCGTCCAGGTAGGTTGGCGCAGTCGCGCGACCGCGAGACCTGGCGGGATCCAGGGTGCGAGATAGCCTGCGAGGAAACCTGCGATGGCCCGATGCCGCCTGCGCCACAAGCTGCGGTTTGCGGTCAGCCGCACTGCGTTGAGATCCACTGGCAGCATCATGGCCACAATCATCCACATCCAGCAGGCAAGTTCCGGAAAGAAACCCATGCGGTGTCGCATGCCGTGCCCGGCGGTTTGGGCGGCATGCCGTAGCATTGCCACCCAGGCCACGCCACAGAGGGCCGCGGTCCACCACTCAGGATGCGTCCAGAAAAAGTATTGCAGCGAGGAGCCGAGGCGGCTGCGTTGATAGAGAGGGACGGTACTCACATGAAATACACGCTGACCCGGCCCACGCGGACCTTTGGCACGGGAGCATCCCAATAGCCGGGAACGAAGGAGATCCTGAGGCTCTTGGTATCCCAGTTTTTCGTTGCTATCAGGTGGCTCACCACTTCGCTGGCATTGAGCTTAAAGCTCATCCCACGGCCAGCATGCTCCGAATCGGGATGGCTTGCCCCGACCAAACCGAATAGCCCCAAACCGCCCGCATTCAATTCGGGGTGTTTTGTCGGATTAGCGCCCGGCGGCAGGTTGAGGTAAACGCTAAAGCCCGGCGCTACCTTATCACCAGTAACATTCTCAACTTGGATGGTTACTTGTTTTGGTTTGGCGTCCCCCTGCGACTGTGCCGGACCGGTGGGCGCGTGAAGCGTCACCGATATCTCGGTAACGCCGGACCCTATATCGAAAGGGGCGCTGGTTGCGCCCACCATCTCAAGAACTGGCGGCCTGGATTTTTGTGGATCCGTTGGTGATGGCATATTCAGCTCCTTTAAGACGATTGGTTCGGCCGTTGGGGACCCAGTCACCTTAGTGCACCCCGAAAGCGTAACACTAGCGACACCTGTGAGAATCGCGAAGGCGAGGGCCGCTCCTGGTTTAGGGCAGATTAGCGGCTCCCTTAAATGGGTCGCTGGTATCTTCATATTCGTATGATAGGGGCACTACCCGGGTATCCATTACTTCCCGCGAGGTGATGGTTTTGTTTGCGCCCGTTTCGTCATGAAAAGAAAACGGTTCATCGAGCCAACCGCCGGCGTTGGCCAGACCGCCCGTCTTGGGGTTGCGATCCAGATTGCCCAATTGCTTTTGGCGTTGGACCCAAACCTCCCACAGCCTGTCGATATTGGAATGGTGCAACCAAAACATCGGGTCGAGCGGCGCGGTTGAGAACAGCGACATAAAGCCGCCAGCTCCGCCCAGCCCGCTGTGCACCCGGTTGTGCGGCACATTTTCTACCGCGCCAGAAGTGCCTGGGTCATGCTGCAAGGCAATGTTACCTCCGAAATTTCCGGCAAACGGTTTTTGCCGCAAGCAGTTTAGATTTGTATCGGGCTTAGCCGGATCTGGATTCCCCTGCCCATCCAGATCCAGAAAAGCTAAACCTTGATTGGCGTTCAGAGTGCGCTGGGAAACCCACAGATGATTGGGCGAACCGTCCGGCATAAACTGGTTGCGAAAAGGCGGCGGCAGCAGAGCCGCTTCAGGGGAGGCACTGTAATTCCAGTAGGGAAGCGCCCAGTCCGTCGGTCCGTTGGGCAGGCCGGCCACGATCTTCATAATCGTCTTCTCGAAGAAGTGGAGGTACATTCGATGCCACGGCAAGAAAAACCAGCACGAATGCGCGCACTTCCTCCAGAAGGTATCTCGATCGCCGGGGAGGGGATTATCCGCGTCCACAGCGGCCGGGTCTGGACCATCAGGCCCCGGGTCCAGCCCAGCCGCGCCGCGCCGCGCGTTGGTGCTTCCAACCGCCGTGGGATAACCGTGAATCGCGGATTGATATCGCCAGCTTGTGGGAACGTCCAACGGCTTAGGCCGAACGTTCTTCATCACTCCGATTGCGTCACGGTAGAACTTGATGATTGGATCGTTGGCGCCCAAGTTATGCACATCGCGCCGTATGCGCGCCGGTGAAGGCACGGCCGGCCGCCTTACGATTCCCCCATTCGCCATCGTCCGTCACCTCTCTACAGGGATGTCGCTGCCCGCCCGCAGCACTGGGTCGGTCGCATCGTGCGCGGTCTTGCTATCGTCAATGGTCGGTTGATTCAAGGTGCCATCCACAACAACGTCCGCAAACTGCGGCTTGTAATCACGTTGGAACGCCTGGATGGGGTCTCCGAGTCCGGGCACCGGGATCTTCGGCCGAGTATCGTATCCAAGATTCTTCAGCCGGCTACGCGTCGCCTCACTGGCGTCAGTCTCGGCTATGTCGACGGTCACGTCCATTTGAAATTCGAAGTCGTCGAGGTCCGCCAAGTTTGGTAGGGGAGCAGTCGCGCTTTCGGTGGCCTTGGGACGGCTCCATCTTACGTTGGCTGTCGCGGGAAGTGTCTGCACGCGCAGCGTGACAAGACCCTCCTCCTTGTTGCCGCCAGATCGATTGCCGGGTGGCGATCCAACCGTCGTTCCCAGAGGGCTCGGCGGTGCGCCCGTCGCACGCACTGCGCGCGGTTTTTGTCCGCTTTCCGTGATCACACACGGTGCGAACGGCAGCGGCCGCGCCTGTGGGTCGAACAGCCGGATCTTCACCAGGGTCATCGCTGTTTCGCAAGGTGAGTCCGTCATCAGCTTCTGATAGAAGAGGCAAGCGAAGGTATCCTGCTTGTCGTCGAATGTGCGGTCCTTGTCGGGCAGGCGCCGGCTGCGGCGCGAGTCGCCATTCGCAAAAAATCTCGTATGGCAGACGGTTACGCCATCAGTGGCGCGGGGGCAGGGCCATTGCGAGGGTTCCACTTTGCTCCCGGGCTGAAACAGCAAAACGATCACTCTTCGGTTAACGGAATTGGCATCGTCGCGCGCGGTCTTGTCGGTGTCTTTCTCGAAGGCGTCGTTCCGTTGTTTAGAAAAGATCAACTGCGGATTGAACTCGCTGCATCCTTGATAGTCGCCCCTACCCCTGGCATCCTTGCCCTGCGCAAGAAAATCTTTCTTGCCGATTTTTAGACCCGCTGGTGTCAGTTTCTGCATGTACGCCTTGAAGAGGTCGGCATCCGCGGTTCCGTCCGGCAGTCCCGTGAGTGACTGCATCTTCTGCCGTTGGTTCGCGCCCCAGTTCTCCGTTTTCGACACGCCCTGCCATAGCTTGACCGCGCTGTCGGGGTCGGTAGTGGAAAGGAGGAGGGCGTAGATAACCGTTGCACGGCGCCCGCTGAGTTGCTTGTTGAAGTCATCGTTGCCCACCGGGTCGGCGTGCCCAAAAACGGAAAGGGGCGACTGTGGATTAGACTCGAGAAGATCGACCAAGAGCTGCAACTCCGTCCGAATGTCGTTCTTACTGTCGGGATCGGACGTGACGAACGAGGAGTCGAAAGCAAAGCGGATGTCGTCTATGCGGAAACAGGCAATCGGAATCAGCCGGAACGCGATGGTATTAAACTGGCCCTCTGTAGCGGAGCCTACTCGTAGTTCGGGCGTCCCCGGCACTTTGTGCTTGCCGGCGATTCCACCCTCGCTCGACCCATGGACTGTTCCTTTATCCTCGCTATCGCCCATAACGTGGAAATATTCTCTCATGTTAAAGGCCTGAGACTTTCGTGATACGCTGGCTTTGACTTGCCAGGAGTTGCCGTGGCTGGATATTACACCGTCAAACAGGGCGATCACATGCCGGGCATCGCATGGCGGTCTGGATTCTCCGACTATCTCACGATCTGGAACCA
The DNA here is from genome assembly GCA_963764105.1 of Bryobacterales bacterium. Classification (GTDB taxonomy): domain Bacteria; phylum Acidobacteriota; class Terriglobia; order Bryobacterales; family Bryobacteraceae; genus Bog-105. The sequence continues at coordinate 26,942 of CAVXRP010000051.1, read as the reverse complement.
TCCGAGCAACGCGGAACTGAAACAGAAGCGCCAGAATCCCAACGTCCTCTATCCGGGAGATTCCCTCTATATTCCCGACAAGGACGAGGGCGAGTACTCGCGCCCCACTGACAAGAGGCATACGTTTGTGGTAGACAAGAAACCTCTCAAGCTGCGGCTCGTCCTGCGAGATCAGTACGAGCAGCCCATCGCCAACGCCGCATGCGTTCTGATCGTCGATTCCGATTCTCACCAACTGACCAGCGACGGAGACGGCAAATTGGAATTGGAGATTCCTCCTTCAGCCACCGACTCTCGCCTGGTCATTCAGGACACGCAGCAGACCCCTTATGGGGGCATCTCCATTCCCGTCAAAATCGGCCACTTGGATCCGGTGGACGAGATATCCGGACAACAGGCACGACTCAGCAGCTTGGGATATTTTATCGGAGACATCGACGGAAACGAGGGGCCGAATTTTGAAATGGCGGTTGAGGAGTTTCAATGCGAGCACAGCTTGACGGTAGATGGTATTTGCGGCCCTCAAACCCAAGCCAAGCTGAAAGAGGTGTTCGGTTGCTAGGGACGCTCGTCTTCAAATCCCGGCATACCACGCGTAACCAGCCTCTGGTGACGCCGATCCCAAGCCTTTTCCGAATCGTTTCAGATCGTCCGTCAGCGTCAGCCGCGTGATGTACTTTACGTTCTTATAACCCAGCTGGCGCGGAACTCGCATCCGTAGCGGTCCGCCATTGCCCAAAGGAAGCTCACCGCCATTCATCCCATAGGCCATAAGCGTTTGCGGGTGCAAAGCGTCGGCCATGTCAATGCTGTCCCACCAATCGCGATCAATTGAGAAGTAGACAACATACTTGGCTTGCGGTAGAACCCCGACTTTGTCCAGCACGCGTGATAAAGGTACGCCGGTCCATTCCGCGATATACGACCAGCCCTCTTCACAAGCCAGGTGGGTGATCTGGGTGCGCGAAGGATAGCTCTTGAGTTGCGCCAACGAAAAGGATGCTGGCTTCGCGACCATACCGTCGACAGCTAACCGCCAACCGGTGAAACCTCCCGCCTGCAGACGCCGGTAGGCATCGTCTTTGGGAGGTTCGCCATTGGCGAAGGGAACTTTCGAAATCTCGCTGCGAGGGAACTCGCGCGCCATCGAATGGCGTGTCAAAATCCGTTGCGCGGCATAAGTCAGCGTTTCACCCGCGCCGTAAAGACCGCCATGATCGGGCGGTATCAGTTCATAGCGCTCGGCAAGATTGGTGGCTACAGCCAAGCCGGATACTCCCGCAGTGGCGGCCAGTCCGCCGGTAATCAGTTTGCGGCGCGAAAGCTTGTTCATGGGCGCTCCTCATGTGTGCCGTTGTGTCCGGTGATCATTGCTCGCATGCGCCTGCCGAATCCGTTGAGACAAACCATCAGCACGTGAACCAACAAGAAGAGGAAGAGGAATAGCGAGACGAAGAAATGAATGGTGCGCGCCGATTGTTGACCGCCGAGCACACTCACGGCCGCCGGAAACGCGGAAGCGAAGGCGGGCGACATCGCTAAACCCGTCCAAATGACCAGCGGGAAGAGAACAAAGATCACGCAAAGATAGGTGAGCCTCTGCAGGACGTTATACGACCCAGCGTCTGCCCCACTCGCTGGTTTTAAGCGCAGATGGTTGGCTATGACCGTTGAGAATCCCCGCCACGACAGATCGGACCCGCTCGGCATCAAGCTCTGCCGGAAATGTCCGTTCAATAAGCTGGAAACGACATATAGCAAACCCGTCAAGACTGCAACCCAGGCAGCTTGAAAATGGAGATAGCGGCTCCAGCCATTCTGGTCGGGCAGCACGTAGCCATAACCCGTCGGGACAGACGAACGCGACGCCGGGATCGGTATTTTGAACAGCGGCGGAGTCGTTATATTGCCAGCCTCACCCCAATAAAAGCGCGGGTGCGAGATAAGGATTTCCACTCCTGTCACCAGCAGCGCCAGAAAACTGAGCGTGGTGATCCAGTGGGTGACGCGGACCAGCGCCGAGTGCCGCGCCTGAACCGTTGTCGCGGCTGGCAAAGGCATCGCGGAATTCGACACCCAAACGGAATCGCCCATTCGGGAATAGTATCAGGGGAGCGCGGGGCGTGCAAGCACGTTGACCCGACATCAGGTTGACCCAAGTCTAGCTGGCGCCATTCATGCGCTAAACTAAGTCTGTAGAAGCAACGATTTGCCGCAAGAGCAGAAGTGCGCCTTCCTGAGCCTCTTTCCCGCTCCGCAAGCCAAAGTCCGATCATGTTCGATAATCTTTCCGACAAGCTCCAGCGTGTCTTCAAAAATCTGCGTGGCGAAGGCAAGCTTACGCCCGCCAATATGGATGAGGCACTGCGCGAAATTCGCGTCGCGCTGCTCGAAGCCGACGTCCATTTCAAGGTTGTCAAACAGTTTATTGAAGACGTCAAGGTCAAAGCGCTGGGCGAAGAAGTGCTCACCGCCCTTTCACCCGCCCAGCAGGTTGTCAAGATCGTGCGTGACGAACTCACCAAGATGCTTGGCACGCATCAATCGCGTTTGCGCTTGGCCAATGAGCCGCCGACCATCATTTTGATCGTCGGTTTGCAAGGTTCGGGTAAGACCACCAGCACGGCGAAACTGGCGCGCTATCTGACCAAAGAAGGCTCCAAACCCCAGCTCGTTTCGGTAGACGTTTACCGTCCCGCCGCGCGCCATCAACTCAGCATTCTTGCTAAGCAATTGAATGCGCCCATCTATGAAGGCACGCCCGAAGAAACCAAGCCTCTCGAATTGGCCAAAGGCGCGCGCCGCGAAGCCATGCAAACCGGGCGCGATGTTGTGTTGGTTGATACCGCCGGCCGCCAGCATATTGATGAGCAGTTGATGCAGGAGCTGAGTGAGTTAAAAGAAGCCCTCAACCCGACCGAAATTCTCTTCGTGGCCGACGCCATGACCGGGCAGGACGCCGTGAAGTCCGCCGATCAATTTCATAAACAGCTGGGAATCACCGGCGTCATTCTCACCAAAATGGATGGCGATGCCCGTGGCGGCGCTGCCCTCTCCATTCGCTCCATCACCGGTCAGCCGCTAAAATTCGTGGGCGTCGGCGAAAAGAGCGATGCGCTGGAAGCCTTTCACCCCGACCGCGTAGCCTCGCGTATTCTCGGCATGGGCGATGTGCTGTCCCTGATCGATAAGGTCCAGGAAAACATCGATTTCAAGACAGCCGAGAAAATGCAGGAGAAACTCCTCGGGGACGATTTCACGCTGGAGGATTTTCGAGATCAGATCAAGCAGGTGAAAAAGCTCGGATCGCTGAGCGGGCTGCTGGAGATGATGCCGCAAATCGGGCCGCTGAAACAATTAAAGAACGTTAAACTCGACGAGTCGGAAGAAGATCTCAACAAAATCGTCGCGATTATCGATTCCATGACTCCGAAGGAACGCCGTAACCATATGTTGATTAACGGCTCGCGCAGGCGGCGCATCGCCAAAGGTAGCGGCACCAACGTGCAGGATGTGAACAATTTGCTGAAACAATACGCGCAAGCGCGTAAAATGATGAAGAGCTTCACTGGTCAGGCTGGTTTGCTCGGCAAACGCATGGGAAAGATGAAATTTCCCGGACTGCCCGGTTTTTGAAACCCAAGTTTGTAACAATAAGGAAAAGAAAAGGTTACTGATGTTAGCTATTCGACTGGCGCGTTTTGGCGCCAAGAAGAAACCCACGTATCGCGTGGTTGTGATTGAGAACGAGCGGGCGCGCAATAGCCGCTCGGTGGAAGTGGTTGGACATTACAATCCGATTTCAAAACCGGCTGAGGTGCATTTAGACCACGACCGCATCAACCATTGGATTAAGAACGGCGCGCAGCCGTCTGTGACGGTGGCTCGCCTGATGAAGGCGAATCCCGCGCAAGCTCCGGTAGTGGCTTAAAGAACTGGGTCCTCCAAATGAATGAGGGTAATGGCGTGAAAACACTGGTGGAAGATATAGCCAAGGCGCTGGTGGATACGCCGACGGGTGTTGTGGTGAATGAAATTGCCGGAGAACATGCGACGGTGTTTGAACTGCGCGTGGCCGATGGCGACTTAGGCAAGGTAATTGGCAAGCAGGGGCGTACTGCGCGTTCCATCCGAACATTGCTAACTGCGGTCGGTACCAAGATGAACCGGCGCTTCACGCTCGAGATTCTTGAATAGCGACAAAGTTGTCGTCGCCGAGATCCTGAGGCCGCGCGGCATTCGTGGCGAACTTCTCGCTCGGTCGCAAACAGATATTCCAGGGCGGCTGGAGAGTCTAAGCCGCGCGCACGTACGTCTCGTGGACGGCAGCGATGTGGCTGTCGAGCTGGAACAAGCTTGGCAGCACAAAGATGATTGGGTTTTGAAGTTTTCTGGCGTCGATTCGATTGAGCAGGCGGATAAGTTTCGTCGGTCGGAATTATGGGTGCCAATGACTGAACGCGCCGCATTGCCAGGCGGTGAGTTTTTTCAGTCGGATCTGGTCGGGTTGAGGGTTTTCGACGCCGCCACGGCCAACGAGTTGGGAGTCGTAGAAGACGTTCAGCAATATGGTGGTCCGCCGTTATTGAGTTTGAAGTATGAGGGAAGGGAAGTTTTGATCCCTTTTGTGCCGGCAATATGCAACGTGGACTTGGCGGCTAAAGTGATTCGTGTGACGCTTCCCGACGGCTTATTGGATTTGTAGGGTCGATGCTCTTTCACGTCGTAACGATTTTCCCGGAATTTTTCTGCGGGCCGTTCGCCCATGGCGTGGTGGCGCGGGCCCAAGCGGGCGGGTTGTTGCAGATCCGTCTACACGATTTGCGAAACTGGACTTACGACCGTCATCGTACTGTGGATGATCGTCCTTTTGGGGGCGGGGAAGGGATGTTGTTGAAACCGGAGCCGCTGTTTGAAGCTGTGGAGGCGATATTGCCTCAGCGGACCGAAAAGCAGAAAGTGATTCTGCTCTCGGCCCAAGGCCAAAAGTTCAGTCAGAATGTGGCGCGGGAGTTTTCGGCGCTCGACGACCTGCTGTTGATTTGCGGCCGGTATGAAGGGGTGGATGAGCGAGTGGCTGAACATTTGGCCGATCGCGAGTTATCGATTGGCGATTTTGTATTGAGCGGTGGTGAACTGGCTGCCGCGGTAGTGATTGACGCTGTGGCTCGTTTGTTGCCCGGCGTTTTAGGAAACGAAGAGTCCGCGCGGAACGAGAGTTTCGGCGAGGCCTTCGATGGATTATTAGACTGCCCGCAGTACACCAGACCCGCCGAGTTTCGCGGCTGGAAAGTGCCCGAAGTGCTGTTGGGCGGTCATCATGAGGAGATCAAGCGCTGGCGCCGGGCTGCGTCGCGCGAGAAAACTAGGCGGCTTCGACCCGATTTGACGGTGGAACCCGCATAAAGGCAGAAACGAATATGCAAAACGCACTTGTCTCAAAGTTCATTAGCAAGCACAGCCGCCCGGAACCACATCCGGAGTTCCGGCCGGGCGATACCATCCGCGTACACGTGAAGATCAGGGAAGGCGACAAGGAGCGGTTGCAGGCCTTTGAGGGCACGGTTATTGCCCGCAAGAACACGGGCATGGGAGAAACGATTACCGTGCGCAAGGTCAGTTTCGGGCAAGGCGTGGAGCGCATTTTCCCGGTGCACGCGCCCGTGATCGACCACATTGACATGGTCCGCACCGGAAAAGTGCGCCGCGCCAAGCTCTACTATTTGCGCGGGCTGAAGGGCAAGGCCGCTCGGCTGAAAGAGCGCACCTAGCGGCGGCATTCCGTCGTGGCCATCGGCAAGGAGAAGTCGATTCGCTGTCGCAGTACCTACGAACGCGAGGCTCGTGAGCGCGGCTTCCGCGCCATCGCAGGTGTCGACGAAGTAGGGCGCGGCTGCCTGTTTGGACCGGTCTTCGCGGCGGCTGTAATTCTCGATCCCGACCGTCCTATCCGCGGGCTGCACGATTCCAAGATTCTCGAAGCCGAAGAACGCGAGGCGTTGGCTCGGCAGATTAAGAAACAGTGCCGCGGCTGGGCGATCGGTGGCGCGGACGTTTTTGAAATCGATCAGATCAACATTTATCAAGCCTCGCGCCTGGCCATGCGCCGCGCGGTGGAAGGCCTTAAAACCGCGCCCGACTACCTGCTGATCGACGCGGTGAAAATCGATTTGGCGATCACGCAACTTCCCCTCATCGATGGCGATGCGCGTTGCCGCGCGATTGCCGCTGCCTCCATCGTTGCCAAGGTACATCGCGACGAATGCATGGCGCGCTGGCATGAGGTGTTTCCGGTTTATAATTTGGCGTCGAATAAAGGTTATGCCACGCCCGATCACCGGCGCGCCTTGCGTCTGCACGGGCCCACTCTGCTGCATCGCTTCAGCTTCGAACCGGTGCGCGAAAGTTGCGGCGATTCGCATTGGAACGGCTACATCACCGATCCGGTTCAAACAAATTTGTTCGTCATGGGAGCCGCTTCTTGAGCGCTCCCGTTGGCATTACTGGGCAGCCCGCCAACACTCGTTTTATGCGCTGGCACCGGCGAATTCTCGGCATTTGCCTGGTGATCTTCGCCTTTGAATTAGGCTTGGTGCTGCTGATCTTCCCCTGGCTGAGCAACTGGGACTTGAATTGGCTACCCTTACATTCCCGTCTTCTTTCGAACGTATGGTTGAATCCTTACTTTCGCGGTGCCCTGAGTGGGCTCGGCGTGTTGAATATTTACGTCGCGTTTTTGGAAGCCGTGCGCCAGATCGCAACCATGTTTCCGCGCAAAGCCGGGTAAGCACACGCGTTCGGAGGCACGCTCACTTATTCGGAAACGCTTGTTGGCGAGCGCGGCTCGGAACGGAGGCACGACCGCCAGGGAGTGCAATCGTCGGGGTACGCCGGCGTGGTTCCTATGGGTACGGCGCTTCAGCCATTCATTGAGGGATTCGACAGTACAGGCAAACTCTCTGAAGTCGTGACGTTCGCTCAGCCGCTGAGGGGCGCGCCGAGGTTCACTTCTCTTCCCAGGGAGGTGGCGTCAGCATTGTTTTGCGCCGCCTCTCATTCGGTTGCGGCGGGGCGTCCAGCCGCTTCAAAAACGCGGCATAGGACTGAGGACTGACTGTAATCAGGGTCTGATCGAGAAGCGCGTCTTGGGCTGCGGACCGACCTGGATGGGCTTTCGCGATAGCCATAACTTCTCCTCGCAACACGCATAGCGCGCCATGACATTGTCATTACGGCTTGGCCCAGGATGATTTGGAAGACCTATGATACTGTGTCGAATGCGCGCGAGAAACAAACGTAAACCATGAGTAAGGTTCGTCTACTAGTGGGTACCCGAAAAGGTGCCTTCGTCTTAACAGCTGATGGCAAACGTGACAAGTGGGATGTAAGCGGTCCGTACTTCGGTGGTTGGGAGATTTACCACATGAAAGGCTCTCCAGTCGACCCGAATCGTCTCTACGCCTCGCAGTCCACCAGTTGGTTCGGGCAGTTGATCCAGCGCTCGGATGACGGCGGCCAAACCTGGGAGCCAGTGGATAACAAATTCATCTACGATGGCGTTCCCAGCACGCATCAGTGGTACGACGGCACACCCCACCCCTGGGAATTTAAGCGCGTCTGGCATCTGGAGCCGTCGCTCACGGACGCCGACACGGTGTATGCGGGCATTGAAGATGCGGCATTGTTTCGCTCGACGGATGGCGCCAAATCTTGGCAGGAAATGCCGGGCCTGCGCGCCCATGGGTCCGGACCGCGCTGGCAACCGGGCGCGGGCGGCTTGTGCTTACACACCATCATTCTGGATCCGAGCGACCCGAAACGCATATTCATTGCCATCTCAGCGGCTGGCGCATTTCGCACCGATGATGGCGGCGAAACCTGGCTACCGATCAACCAGGGGCTCCACTCTGCGCAGATCCCCGAACCAACGGCCGAAGTCGGCCACTGCGTTCACCACGTGGCCATGCACCCGGCGCAGCCCCAGCGCCTTTTCATGCAAAAGCATTGGGATGTGATGCGGAGCGATAACTCGGGCGACTCATGGCAGGAGGTCAGCGGCAATTTGCCCACCGACTTCGGCTTTGTGATTGACGTTCATGCGCACGAGCCGGAGACGATCTACGTCGTTCCCATTAAGAGCGATTCGGAACATTATCCGCCCGAGGGCAAGCTGCGGGTCTACCGCAGCCGCATGGGCGGAAACGAGTGGGAGCCCCTGACAAAAGGCTTGCCGCAGCACGATTGTTATGTGAATGTGTTCCGCGATGCCATGGCTGTTGACTCACTCGATTGCTGCGGCATTTATTTTGGCACCACTGGCGGGCAAGTATACGCATCGGCGGATGCCGGGGACAATTGGATGCCTATTGTCAGAGATCTCCCAGCGGTGCTTTCCGTTGAGGTGCAGACACTCGCGTGATCCGCGTTGTACTTCCCGCGCACCTGCGAACGCTGGCGCAAGTGAGCGGCGAAGTCACTCTTGCCGTGGAAGGGCCGGTGACGCAGAAATCCGTACTGGATGCACTCGAAACGCGCTACCCAATGCTAAGCGGTACCATTCGCGAGCATGTCAGCCAAAAGCGCCGGCCCTTCGTGCGTTTCTTTGCCTGCGAAGAAGACCTATCGCATCAATCGCCCGACGCTCCCTTGCCGGCGGCTGTCGCATCGGGCGCGGAACCGCTGCTCATCGTGGGAGCAATTGCCGGCGGTTAGCTATAGCTGAGGCCGTAGCCCACATCAAACAATCGCTGATACCCAGCGCTCCCGATGTGGTAATCGGTCGTTGACGCTCTTGGCCACGAGAACGATAGTTTGCCGCCGGGCGCATGACTGCCGAAAAGCACATCGGCCACTCCATTCCCCTCACTCCCCGGCAACCACCCCGCGACAACCGCATCCGCGTAGGGCAGCAGATCGTCGATGATCAGCGGCCGGCCGGAAATCAGCACGACAACCACGCGCATGCCATCCGCCTTCATGCGCGCGACTACCCCAATGTCCTTGGCATCCAATCGTAAATCGGGACGATCGCCGAACATCTCCGCATAGGGCGTTTCGCCCACCACCGCGACGCCAACCTTGGCTCCACTTCCGCCCGTGCCGTCCAGCGAATAAGTAATCTTGGTACCAGACCCAGCCGCGTCGCGAATGCCTTCGAGAATGGTTGTGCCAAGTGTGTCTTCTCCGCTCTTGCCCTGCCAAAAAATAGTCCAGCCCCCGCATTGATTGCCGATATTGTCCGCCCCGTCTCCGGCTACATGAATGTGTCCGGCCGTTTTGAGGGGAAGCAAACCGCCTTCGTTCTTCAGCAGCACGATAGATTGGCGCACGCACTCCCTAGCCGCGGCGCGATGTTCCACAGATCCAAAACTGCGATGCAGGTTACGGTCGGCCAGCGCCGGTTTCGTTTTATCCATAAGTCCCATCGCAATTTTGACGCGCAGAATTCGCAGCACGGCATCGTTAATGCGCGCTTCGGGGACACCGTCTTCGTTAACCAGTTCCTTCAATGTATTGATGAATTCAAGCCACTTGTCCGGCACCATCACCATGTCCATGCCCGCATTGATGGAGGCTTGCACTTGCTGTTTATAATTTCCCGGGAGCTGATTGATGGCGGCGTAGTCGGAGATCAAAAAACCTTCAAAGCCCAGTTCGCTTTTCAGTAGATCGGTGAGAAGCCGCTTGCTGGCTGAACAATGAACGCCGTTCCAACTGTTATAAGAGGGCATAATCGTGGCCACGCCCGCTTCGACGGCGGCTATGTAGCCGGGCAGATGAATCCTTCGCAACGTTGCTTCATCAATGATCGTGTTGCCCTGATCGAGCCCTGTTCGCGCGCTGCCGAAGGACGTGCCGCCATCGCCGATATAGTGTTTGGCGCAAGCCGCAACGGAGAGCGGATCGGCCAGCGACTCGCCTTGCAAACCCCTGGTTGCGGCCACTCCCAGCGGCTTCACGATCTCAGGGTCCTGGCTGAAGCCTTCATACGTGCGGCCCCAGCGAATATCTTGCGGAGTCGCGACGCAGGGCGCAAACGCCCAATTCATGCCCGTCGCCCGGACTTCCGCAGCCGTGATGCGTGCCGCTTTCTCAACCAAGCCGGCATTGCGCGTGCAACCCAAGCCGATGTTATGCGGAAACACGGTGGCGCCGATGACATTATTGTGACCGTGTACCGCGTCAACCCCATAGATAAGCGGAATATGCAATCGCGAACCCTGCGTGCGCGATTGAAATTCGTCGTATATGTCGGTCCAGGAAATTAGATCGTTGCCGGTCTTTGGATCGGAATCGCCGCCGCTCAGAACTGAGCCGAAGCTATAGTTGGCAACATCCTCCGGTTTCGGGATGTACATCCTGTCCGGCTGCGTCATCTGGCCGATCTTTTCTTCGAGCGTCATCTGCCGCAGGATGGCCAGAGCCTGCTCGTCATAGCGTGAAAAGATGCCGCTGCCGGGCGCCGCTCGCGCGCTGCGAGTCAAAAACGCGGAACCTGCCAGCGTCGCGCCGCAGGTGTTGAGAAAAGATCTTCTGGATGTCTTCATGAGCCGAAACGAATTGCATTGCCATAGTACTGCAATGCGCCATCCCGAAAACGCCGGCCCGAAGAATTCCCCGTCGCGATAGGCGGTCCCCGCCAAGAAAAGCGCGGTGAAGTGCAGGATTAACTCAGCTGACCGCGCTCCCATTTCTGATTACTCTGCTGGTGGCCTCGTCGCTCTAATCGGCAACTGGTCACTCGAACGTGAGTAGCCGGTCGGCCGTGGCACCCAGCCGGTTCAAAGGCCGCACGAACTATAAAATCATTGGGCCTTTGCCGATTAATAGGCTGTAGGGCTTCGCCCCCGCTTGCCGCAAATGCTGGTCAACTACACACTGATTTTTATAAGCATGGTGCTCTTTGCCGGCCTCGCAGTGGACGCCGGTCTTCTGGAACGGAACTACCTGCAGTTGCAAGGCGCCACCCAAGCCGCTGCCATGGCGAGTTCCATTGCGCTGCAGCGTGGCGGATCAGCCGCCACCATCACGGCCGCCGGGAAGGCCTTAGCGTCCTCAAATGGCTTCACGGATGGTTCTAATGGGGTTGTGGTCACGATCGCGAATCCACCCACTTCAGGCACTTATTCCGGCAACTCTATGGCAGTAATGGCTACCATCACTAAGCCCGTACCTCCCACTTTCTTAGGTATCCTCGGCCTGGGCAATGTCACCATGAAAGCCCAAGCCGTGTTCGAGACGCCTAGCCAGGTGAGTCTCACGTCCGCCTTCAATGTCAACGCCATCTACTCGGATGGCCACTCCATTCCTGCCAACGGCGGATTCGATGCCAATGGACATGCGTACTCGGCCAACCTACTGGGCCAGATCCGCGAGTCGAACGGCCTGGGAGCCTTACAGTCCTGGCGCGGAAACATTTTCGTTTTCGGTCCACCTAACGCCCTCAACGGAGTGGCTAGTACCACGATCAGTCTTCCGCACGGAAGCTATTCGCAAATCCTGATGCTGGCGGCGACCGCTTACGGGCCCATTGCCAACGCCACGTTCGTGGTCACGTACTCAGATGCTTCAACAACTAGCGCCACATACACTATGTCGGATTGGTGTGACGCCCAGTTTTACACTGGCGAAACTGTGGTTTCGCAGCAGGTTTACCGCGACGCAGCGCCTTCGGGCACCCAAGACGCTCTTGCCACCCAAACATACGGATATTCGATCAATCTTGACAGCTCCAAGACCTTGAGCACTCTCAAACTACCAACAACTCGGGACGTTGTGATTCTCGGTTTGGACTTAAAGCAATGAGCAGCCCGCGAAGTGCAAAGGCCGACGCTGCGCGCCGCCAGACAGCGATGAACTCCCGCAGACATCCAGGCGGGGCGCCTGAAACCGTGCCCGTCTTGCGCGTGCCCGCTAGCAGAAAAAAGCAATCCGGCAGTGCCTTGATCGAGTTCGCGTTTGCGTTCACCGTCATGGCGATGCTGGGTATCGGCGCGGTGAGCTTTGGTTTGGCCGTCCAGAACAGCATTATCGTGGCCGATGCGGCAAATGCCGGCGGTTTGTTTGGAGCCAACAATACCTATGACATCACGTACACCTCAGGGATGCAGCAAGTGGCCACCGCTGCCGGCGCACAAGTGCCGAACTTTACGTCCACCGCAACTTATTTTTGCGCCTGCACCGCGGGCGGTACGGCGGTCAGTTGCACCAGCGCATGCGGAAGCGATCAGCCGCTTTACTATGTCCAGGTTGTCACCGGCGGCAGCTTTGCCAACTTCTTTAACTACGGACGCCTGCCGGGTACGTTCAACTTGAAGGGCTCGGTTATTATGCCTGTCCAATAAATTTGTGCTTTATTGCGAAACCCAAACTTTGGCGGAAGTCCCAACGCTGATTTGACTCAGTTTCGAGAAAGGAATCGCGGTGGAATAAACCAGCGAAATATTCACCGTTATATACATCTCGGGGTTGTGAGGAGTAGCGGGTGACCATGTGATGGTGGGAGTTGGCGTACCCCACAGATACGTCTTTGCGACGTTCTGTACGTCTGTAAGAGTGCATACGTAAGTGCTGCCGGTGCCATGAATCGCGGCGTAACGCGCCGCCTGCCGGCAGGCATAGGTTGCATTACAGTATCCAAACATGATGAAGCACATTTCCAAAACGCTGTAGACCAGCAAAAAATAAACCGGCAGCACCAGCGCCATTTCAATCATGGCCGCGCCGCGCTGCTTCCTTCGCCGGTCTACCGTAATTCCCGCGGAGTGCATGCCAACTGCACTTATCGGGCGAGAGTGGAAACTTCTTTATGGCTGCCGTCGTACAGCATAACCTGGTCGGGCAGGGAAGTGGCGTCGATCCCCACTCCGTGTCCTTGTTTCACCACCACGATCTGAAACGTCCGACGGGCAAGCATTCCCGGGAAACTCCCGCGCCGATCTCCGACGGTAAGCTTGCGGCTTTGGTCGTCCCAATGCAGCGGGATCGTCGCATACGCGCCCTTCTCATAGTTGTAATTATCGTTCTCATCTTCGTAAAGCAAATAGTCCGCATCGGCGCCCGGATAAATGCGCAGCTCAATCGGGTCGGCCGCCTTCTCGATCGAATATTGCAGCTCAGGCCCAAGCGGAACAATTGAGCCCGCCCGAACATACAAGGGCATACTGCTTAACGGAGCCGGCGCATCCACATAAGTCCGCCGTTCAACATCTCGCCCGTCCAGAAATCAACCCACTTCGTTTTCGGCAAATACAAATGCCGCGTGGTGGCGCCTTCTTCCGTCACCGGGTTAACCAGCAATGAACTGCCGAAAAGAAATTGATCCCCAATGTTGCGCACGCGCTCATCTTCCGGAAAATCCATCATCAGCGCGCGCATGGGTGTGAACTTTTCGCTGGTGATTTTCCACGCCATCGAATAGATATAAGGCAGCAAGCGATAGCGCAGCCGGTCAAAGTTTGTCAAAATGGTCTGCGCTTCCGCGCCGTACGACCAAAGCTCGTTCTCGTTGGGTACACGCGTTCCATGTACCCGGAAGATCGGGCAGAAGGCGCCATATTGAAACCAGCGAATAAACAATTCGCGATAGCGGGGATCGTTTGGATGTCCCAGAATAAATCCGCCGATATCCGTCGTCCAATACGGCAGCCCGGATAATTCGAAGTTCAACCCTGCCGGAATCTGGCGCTTGAAGGTTTCGAAATCGGACAAGATGTCGCCCGACCACGCTGTGACGGCGTAGCGTTGATCGCCCGCCCATGCCGATCGCGACAAAATGAACACCCGTTTGGCCTCGCTCGCCTCGCGCTGGTGGTTATAAATCCCCATCGTCGTCATGAGCGGAAACGCATTCGCATAGCGTGCGCCGCTCCCAATCGCCACCTTGTGATCGAGCAGAATGTTTTCCTCCACGCCCTCGGTTTCCGGCTCGGTGGTGTCCATCCACCACGCATCGACTCCGATCTTGAACAAGCTTTCGTTGACCAGGTTCCAGTAATAATCGCGCGCGCCGGGATTGAAGGCGTCATATAACGCCATGCCTTTCGGATGGAACGAAACGGCAGGCGTTTTCTCAATAAAGAAGCCGCGCTTGTCCATGTCTTCATAGGTTGCTGTGCCCGGATAGAAGAACGGCCAAATCGAAACCATCAGATGAAAGTTTTCGTCGTGCAGCTGCCGCACCATAGCCGCCGCGATCCGGATAGTTCGCGTTAAACTTGAACTCGCCCGTGCGCGTCCACCAGAACCAATCCTGCACCAGATTGTCCACCGGAATTTTCAGGGCGCGATATTTGCGCGCCACGCCGAGAATCTCTTCTTGCGAAGTGTACTTGTTCTTGCACTGCCAGAAACCGTAGGCCCATTTGCCAAAAAGCGGAGCGTCGCCGGTGAGCGCTCGGTAGTCGGCGATCAGCTTATCGAATTGCGGCCCGTAGCAGAAATAATAGTCAATAGAATCAGCCACTTCTGAGCTTAAATACAGGTAATGAATGAAGCGGTTATTAAAACGACTGGGTGAAGTGTTGTTCCAGTAAATACCGTATCCTTTACTTGAGAGAAAAAATGGAATCGCGATGTTGGTATTTTCCTGCGAAAGATCTACCGATTCGCCCCGGTAATTGAATACGCCTGCCTGGTGCTGACCTAGTCCGTAGAAAGCTTCGTCCGAACCATACACCTTAAAAACATCGAGAGCGTGAAACGTTTGTTCCCCATTCACCGTGGCCGCCGTCATCTTCTTGGGACCTTCGGAGAGCAGAGATTTGCCAGTCGCATCGAAGTAAGTTAATATGCCGTCCTGCCGGTTCACGGCGACCTTCAAATGGCCGGTAGTTAAAGTAATGTTTTTAGCGTCGCTTTGTACGCTCCAAGGCACCGCGTTCCATTCCTTCTTCACGATGGAGAGTTCCACTCGATTCGCAGGGGGCGGCCATTGCGGAGCGTAGGTCACATGCAGCACGGATTCGGTGCAGACTTCCAGCCGCAATGCCCCGCTTTGCATGTGAATGAGAAGGCCGTTCGGCAGCTTTTCAAAATCGAGAGCGGGGTTCTCAGGAATCCATTGCGCGGACGCTACCGGAACTACGGCGGCGATGAGCGCGAGCGGGACAAGACGGTGCTTCATGAAGAAGTTCTATTACATCACTCAGCGGCGTTAAGAAACGGCTGGCTTCAGCCCGTCGCGGAGTTTCTAAATCTTGCCATCGTCCAGAAGAACTTAGCCATTGGCAGCTCCCATATAGATGAACCTCGCAATAAACAGCGCAGTCAATATATAGACGAGCCAGTGTACGCGCCGGCCCTCCCCGCAACCAATTTTAATCAGCGAATAGGCCACAAACCCAAAAGCCAAACCGTTGGCGATGCTAAATGTGAGCGGAATCATGATCATCGTCAGGAAGGAAGGAATAGCCACTGCTGGCTTCTTCCACTCAATATTTGCTCCGTGAGCCATCATCAGGCTGCCCACAATGATCAGCGCCGGAGCCGTGGCGGCGGCAGGAATGGCGCCAATTAAAGGCAATGCGAACAAAGAAAGAATAAACAGGATGCCCGTCACAATCGCCGTCACCCCAGACCGGCCGCCCGCCTCTACACCTGCGGCACTCTCGATATAACTCACCACGGTCGACGTTCCCACCAGCGAGCTAACAATAGTAGCCATTGAGTCGGATATCAGAATTCGATTCAGCCGGGGAATCTCATTCTTCTCGTTCACCAAGCCGGCTTCTCGGCCCACCGCGACCAGTGTGCCTAAATTATCAAATAGATCGACAAAGAGAAACACAAAGATAATTTCCCAAAACCCAACGCGTAGCGTAGATCTCAGATCTAATTGGAAAGCGGTGGCCGTCAGGTCAGTGAGCGAGTAGCTCACCGGCTGCCACTTTGTCAGACCTAAGGCGAATCCCAAAAGCGCTGAGGAAGCTATGCCGATCAATATGGCTCCCGATACTCGCTTGGAAAGCAGCACAGCAATGACAATCAGTCCGAAAACGCTCACCGCCGCGCTGGCCGATCGCAAATTCCCAAGAGCGACAAACGTAGCCGGGTTGGCCACCACCAATCCCGCATTCTTCAGCCCGATGAAAGCAATGAACACTCCCACCCCCGCTGACACGGCCGAATAGAGCTCAGTGGGAATGGCCGAGAGGATCATCGGTCGGATGCCGGCCAGTGTAAGCACTAGGAACACTATGCCCGACATAAACACTGCCCCTAAGGCAGCTTGCCACGGCACTCCCATGCCTTTCACCACCACATAAGTGAAATAGGCGTTCAACCCCATGCCCGGCGCCAGTGCAATCGGATACCTGGCTAACACCCCCATCAATATGCTTCCGAATGCCGCCGAAAGACAGGTGGCTGCGGTAACGGCAGCGAGCGGCATGCCCGCGTCGTGCAGAATGGCCGGATTCACAAGCACGATATACGCCATGGTCACGAACGTGGTAATTCCCGCCACAATCTCAGTGCGCCACGTTGTTCCCAGCTTTTGAAACTCGAAATATCGTTCCGCTTTGCCGAGCAAGATTTGTTTACTATAGCGGATGTGCCGAAGCTGGATTCGCAAACCGTCATGGCGCGTTGCCGCGAACTCGCTGCCGTTAGTGAGATGACGGGTGGCACACTGAGAACCTTCCTTTCGCCCGTCATGAGGCACTGTTATGAAATCGTGGGCGAATGGATGAAGAGTGCAGGTATGCTCGTGAGCGTTGACGCGGCGGGCAATCTGCGCGGGACTCTGGCTGGAGCAGACCCAGGCAAGCGGGTTTTCGTTGTGGGTTCTCACCTCGATACCGTGAGCGATGCTGGTGCTTTTGATGGCATTCTCGGTGTCACAATGGCCATTGCCATCGCCGGGAATTACTCTCCCAACTGTCTGCCTTTTGATCTCGAAGTCATCGGTTTCTCGGAAGAAGAAGGCGTCCGGTTTGGCGTTCCCTTTCTCGGTAGCAGGGCTATCGTCGGCCAGCTCGACGAAGCGACTCTCAATCGAACCGACAAAGCCGGTATTTCGATAGCTCAGGCGATTCGTGACTTCGGCCTTGACCCTAGCCGTCTTCCCGATGCCACGTTCCGCACTACGCCGCTGGGGTTTCTTGAATTTCACATCGAACAAGGTCCCGTACTCGCCAGCGCGGGCGAACCCGTCGGCATCGTGGAAGCAATCGCCGGTCAAAGCCGCGGGTCTGTAAAGTTCATCGGTTCGGCCAACCACGCCGGTACCACGCCCATGCCGCTACGCCGTGACTCACTCGTTGCCGCTGCTCAGTGGATCGGCGCCGTTGAGCGGATGGCCCAAGCTACCCCTGGCTTGGTCGCCACGAACGGTAAAATCGACGTGCAGCCCAACGTGACTAATGTGATCCCAGGAGAAGCGACTCTGTCGCTGGATGTTCGCCATGAGAGTGATGACGTGAGACGGCAAGCTTGCTTGGATTTGCGCGCTAACGCTGCCGAGATCGCCCGCCAACGGGGTCTCCAATGGACCTGGACAGAACTTCTCGATCAACTAGCCGTTCGAATGGACGAGCCGTTGACCAAGGCGCTCGCCGCTGCGGCTCCGATGGGTGCGAGGCGTATGGTGAGTGGTGCCGGCCATGATGCCATGATTCTCGCGCCGCACATTCCGTCCGCTATGCTGTTCTTGCGCAGTCCCGGAGGCGTCAGCCATCATCCCTCAGAAAGCGTCCTGGCTGAGGATGTCGATCTGGCCTTGGGAATCGGCTACCGTTTTATCGAATCCATTAGCATTGAGTACAAATGAACCACTTTGGACAGACGCGCAGTTGTCAGCAGTCGCACCATCTGCTCTTAACACCTGACACTTTCGTGCGCGCTCCGCTGCCGGGAATGCAAAAGGCGACTGCTATCGTTCACGCCGCGCCACGGCTCGGAGCCCGCTTCACTCAGTATTCGGCGGAGTTCGAACCGGACGGCACGCTGGGAGAGACTCCGCTACAACGCTTGATCTATGTGCAGGAGGGCGGGCTGCGCTTCATCTGTGAACACTTCCGGGAAGACCTCCATGCAGGCGATTATGTCTACGCACCATCAACTTCCCCTCATTCAGTATGCGCTCTCGAAGCCACCCGCGCGGTGGTGATTGAGAAGCCGTACCAGGAACTCCCAAACGTTACTGCGCCGTCCCCTTTTTGCTGCTCTGTGACTCGCGTCGTCTCGCAACCGCTGCTGGGCGACTCTGCCGTTCAAGTGCGCCCTCTACTGCCCGCTTCACCCTCATTCGATTTCGCCTTCAACTCGATGACCTTTGAGCCTGGTGCGTCGCTGCCCATGGTTGAGGTCCACGTCATGGAACACGGTCTGCTGATGACCAGCGGCGGTGGTATCTACCGGCTCGGAAATTGCTGGCATCCCGTCGCCGCCGGCGATTTCATTTGGATGGCGCCGTATTGCCCTCAGTGGTTCTGCGCCGTAGGCAAGACACCCGCCCAATACCTCATCTATAAGGATTGGAATCGCCATGCGGATTGAAATCGACGCCGCGCGCATCGTCGCCGACCTGGAAACACTGGCAACCTTCTCCGATACCGACCCGCCCGCCATCACGCGCATCGTTTACAGCGAAGCGGACCAGTGCGCTCGCTCATGGCTCAAAGAGCAATGCATCGCCGCTGGTCTGGTGGTTCGCGAAGACGCCCTCGGAAATCTCTATGCCAGGTGGCAGGGAACTGACGCGAACGCCGCGGCAGTAGGTACCGGCTCGCACATTGATGCTATTCCCCATTCCGGCCGCTATGACGGCTCCGCCGGTGTCATCGGAGGTTTGGAGTCCATTCGCGCCTTGCGGCGCAGCGGATTCACTCCTCGCCGATCCATCGAGCTACTCACGTTTATCTCCGAAGAACCCACCCGCTTCGGCATCGGCTGTTTAGGCAGCAGAATGCTTTCCGGTACCCTCGCACCCGGCGCGGCGGCCGCCTTGAAGGACCGGGACGATCAATCGCTCGATGCGGTTCGCAACGCCGCTCATTTTACCGGCCCACTTTCCAGCGTCCAACTCCCTGCGCACTACTACAGCAGCTTCGTTGAGCTTCACATTGAGCAGGGACCGATTCTGGAAAAGGAAAACATTCCGATCGGCATTGTCACGCGTATTGCCGCTCCGGCCGCTTTGCGTCTCCTCATAGAAGGGGAAGGTGGGCACGCCGGCGCGGTGCTCATGCCGCAGCGGCGCGATGCGTTTCTCGGAGCCGCCGAAATCGCTCTAGCGGTGGAAACCGCCGCGCTTAGCACTGGCGCTATCGACACCGTCGGAACCTGCGGTTTGGTTAACGTTTTTCCAGGCTTGGCCAACAGTATCCCGAGTCGAGTCAAACTCGAGCTCGATGTGCGTGATACCGATCTGACTCGGCGCAATGCGGTACTTCAGGAAATCGAGCAAGTAACTCGCGACATTGCCACAAAGCGCAAATTGAGAATAACGTTAACCACTCTGAACGCTGATCCTCCCGCCATGTGCGACCCGTCCCTCGTCACCGCTATGGAAAACGCCTGCCACGCCGAAGAAATCGCCTATCAACGGATGGTGAGCCGCGCTTATCACGATTCACTCTTTATGTCCCGCATTGCGCCCACCGCCATGATCTTCATTCCGTGCAAGAACGGCGTGAGCCACCGGCCGGATGAGTACGCCGCTCCTGAAGACTTGGCAAACGGCGCGCGTGTTCTGGCCCGCACCCTTGCCACACTCGCGTCCTCTCTATAACGCTCCCTGGCGGTCGGTGCGCCAGAATAAGCCTGGCTGATCTAGTGGACTGAAAGGAGTTCACCATGTAAATTGCCTGTTCGGACATGTAGCCTAGCAAGCATTCGAAGAGGAGACTCAACGGGTGAAGCCTTGGCATAGGCGAAGGCGCGAGCTGCAACGTAAGTGAACCCGCTTGGCCTCGTTGTGGAAAACGAAGGTGGCCAGTCCGCCGACTAGGATGAAGCTTGAAACCAGTAGGTAAGCAACAGGTAAGCACCTGCTGGGCTTTCCGCGGAACGGCGCAAGCTCAGGGAGTTGACCGGTACGAGTCAAAGCCATAGGTTATTACGCAACTCGTGGAGCGCCTAACCGGCACCTAAAAGGCTGCGCGAACTACTTCAGCTTTGGCTATCCGCGCGCCGCCTATTGAGAGATCTATTGGTTCGTACGAGGGCGCCTGGATTGGACATCTGCAGCGGCGCAGTCAGCGTGCGTATCGACCGCTGCCGAGAGTACCGTGGTATGAACAAATCCGGAAATTTGGCTTGGTTCTATTGGCCAACTCCCCAAACGGTCGTCTGCGCATGCCTGAAGCGACTTTCTTCTGGAGAGCCGGATGCGGAAATCTGCACGTCTAGTTCGACGAGGGGGGGCGAGCAACCCCCGCCTACTCTACCGGCTCGGTATTGCTATCGCACACCCGCCCGAATGTCTGCAGGGGTTCCTAAGAAAGTTTGGCTTTACACGCTATCCTGAAGCTAGGATGCTGCTGCGGTACGCTTTTGCTTTAATTCTCGTTTCTTTTGTCGCGCAAGCGCAATCCGTCGAACCAAAGCCAGCTGCGGATGGCGAAGATGCGCTGCCGCCCTTAACGTGTCCGGCAGGCGCACCGCTGGGCACGATTGAATTAAGAGTGAAATCGGGTACGATTCCGGAAACTCTGCCATTGCAGGAGATTAATCACCTCAGCGAAGGCGATGCCGTTCTCTACTCCCCAGTTTTGCGGGCAAAGGAAAGGAGAGCCGGCGAAGTTTCTCTGGTGCTGGTGCCGGTGGACCGTACCGCAAGCCCGGATGGGTTACAGGTGATGGATCCGGTGCGCGCGGACCGTGCGCACGAATGGACGATTCCGCGCACCATGAGCCTGGCCGCTTTTGTTTACGGACCGCAAGGGTTGAGCAAAAAGAAAGTAAGTGGGTTCCTTTCGCAGGACGATCAGTTGGTGGCGCAGCTTGCCGACTATGCGGAAAAGACTTCACAGACCGAAGCGCTGTTGCAGGCGCTGAGCGACAATGCCTCCTCACCGGCGAGCATGAATGCGGCGCTGAGCGGGTTTGCTTCGCAATACGGATTAGCGGTGCAGATTGACAAGAATGCACCGCCTTCGGCGCAAGCGCAAGTGCTGTTCGCGACGATGAACCCGCAACTGGCCACCTATAATCCGCTAGCGACGGATTCGAACGCGCAGCGCTTGGGCGAGACGGCGAGCGTGGCGGCGGCGGCGGCCACGCTGTTTCTGGGAAGTCCCATCGGTTTAGCGGCGGGGGGCACGGCCATGCTGCTCGAGTTGCGCTCGATCGCGTTTCCCGGTACGCTCTTCCGCTCGTCTTTTTCTCAGCCCGCGCGCGTTGGCGTGCATTTGTGCGGGCAACGCGGTGTTCTGCCGCCGCACACGCGAATTGCTTACATCTGGGCGATGCGCATACCAAACACACCGAATCCTGAGATTCGCATTGGCAAAGCGGACAACCTGCCGTTGGGCCAGAAGACGAACGTGACGGTGGAAGCCAGCAACGTGGATTGGAAATATTTGCAACGGGCGCGGGAGTGGGCGCTGGAAGATGAGCATGGCAAGCGCACTGCCGTTAAAGTTTTGAAGATCGGCAATGCGCGGGAATTGGAGATCGATCTGCAGAAGGTGGCGGTTCCGGCGGGCGACTACCGGCTGATGGCGCATTGGGATTGGAGCCCGTTTTATGCGACGGGCGCGCTGCATTTGCGTCCGCTCAGCGATTTCAAAGATGCGCGCATTGATCCTGAGTCGCAAAACGCGCTGCTGGCGCATGCTGGTAAAGTTGCCGTTAGGCTGCGCGGGAGCGATTTCGAATTTATCAATAAGGTGGAGTTGCAAAAGGCGGGCGATGAGTTCGCCACGCCGGAAGCGGTGCGCTTCAAATTGCCGGCAGGGCCGAGACTGGGTGCGCAGGAATCGCTGGACGTGCAGATCGACACGGCTTCGTTGAATCCAGGCAACTATTCGCTCTTACTCACGCAGCCAGACGGGCATAACCATGCGGTGGATGTGCACGTACTGCCGGCGGCGCCGCGCTTCGACAATTTGCCCATCTTGGTGAATCAAGGCGTGAGCGCGCAGCATTACGTATTAAAAGGCGAGCGGTTGGATCTGCTGGCCAAGCTCACAGCTCCGAATGCCAAGATTGAACTGGGGCCGCCGGCGTTAGGCGGGACGGAGAGGGATGTAGTTGTCCATCTCTCCGCTAACCTTGCGCCCGGAGCGGCTCAGCCGGTTGAAGCAGACTTAACCGACCGGTCCGCCGCGCTTCCGCTGCCCGATGCGTTGCAGACCACGGGTCCATTGCCAGCGATCGCCAGTTCCCAACTCTCTTTGCCGCCGGATATGGAAATTGCACTGCGGCCCAACGAATTTCCAGCAGGCTATACATTGACGGCGGTGCTGGACGTGCGGAACATCGATGTGAAAAGCGAGTTGCGGCTGGCATGCGCGGAAGGAGTGGGCGCACAAGCGGGGCTGCATATCGGATCAAAAGACGCGATCTCCAGCTTGCAGCGGCTCTCAACGGATCAGCTTTTTGTTTCTTACGATACGAGCAGTTTTCCGGCGGGCTGCACGTTGCAAGCCTGGTTGGATAATGGACGAGCCGGCCGGTCGCAGCCATTTACGGTGGCGCATCTGATCCGGCTACCGAAGATCGCGTCGGTGACGCCGACGACGGCGAGCTTGACCTCTGTGGAAAGTGCCGTACCAGTGGGCTTACATTCTTATGAAGTTACGGGCGAGAACCTGGAAATGATCGGGCAGTTGGCGTGGGATCAGAACCTTGGCGTGGAAGTGACCGGATTGCCGGCGGCCATCCCGGGTAAGGGGCAATTGGAGGCATTGGTGGTCAATTTACCGGACCCGCCGAACCCCGGCGCCGCGCTTTACGTTTGGTTGCGTGGAGAAACTTCGTCACGCGCCACTACAGTGGTTCTATCGCCAACGGGGAGCAGCGCCACTCGCACCGCTTCTTCCTCCACTACGCTCCCTTAAATGTTCTATATTTGAGGACAACCGCTTGACTAAACTGCCCAATTTGCTGACGCTGGTGCGCATCTTCCTGGTGCCGTTCCTAGTGGCTGCTCTGGTGCAGCAGGATTTCCAGCTTTATTGGGGCCACCGAGTGCTGGTGGCGAACGATTTCTTCGCTCTCATTGTGTTCCTGGCGGCGGCGCTAACGGATCTATTGGACGGATATTTAGCCCGCCGGTGGAAACAGGTCACCACGGTTGGAACGCTACTCGATCCGATTGCCGACAAACTGCTGATCTCAGCCGCGCTGATTTCTTTAGTGCAAATCAGGATGCTGCCGGGCTGGCTGGTAGTGCTAATTATCAGCCGGGAGTTCGCGGTAACCGGGCTGCGCAGCATCGCGGCCGCGGAAGGTTACACGATCAAGGCGAGCGAGCTGGGTAAATCGAAAATGATGCTACAGGTTTTGGGCATAACGCTGGTGCTTTTGTCCATGCGCTGGCCTGGCATACACCCATACGCGATGTTCACTATGTGGGCCGTGGTAATTTTTGGCTTGGCTTCCGCAGTGGGCTATTTTGTCAAGTTCTGGAAAAAGGTGGATTCCAGCATCAAGCTGCGACGGCGCAATGAGTTGTTAACGCTGGAGCGGCAAAAACAACATATAGCCCGCATCAAACGGAAACAAGAGCGATTGGAAAAGAAGGCCAGAGCAGCTGACGAACAACAGCAGCACCCGGCTGCCTCTATTCGCCGTTAGGAGCCGGGTGCATTAGGCCTACGTTGCTGGCACCGCGCACCACTTCATAACCTTTTCTTGTGAATACAAAGGTGCGTGATTGTCCACGCCGGCCTAAGGGGCCTAAAGAGCGTCCATTGAACACGATATTAACTGCGCCGGCATTGGCGGTACGAATGCGCGCCGAATCCCTGCCTTCTAAAACCTTCGTCTGTGAAGGGTCAAGTACGCCAGTGTAGGTGGTTTTTCCATCGGCGGAGATCGACAGCCAAGCTCGTTCGACGGCGGAGAGTTCGATGTGGATCGGGGCGCTGATCTCAAGCTCGGGCTGCACGCGTGCAGCAGACGTGTCAGGCGTTGTTGGTGGCGGAGATAACTGCTGGACTGCGGGGCCTTGTGGTTGTTCCACTTTGTTCACGACGGGGGTGAGCATGGGTGGCGGCGCAATTTGCTCCGTTCTGATGGGTTCAGTGGGGTCCTGGTCGGGTGACGCCACACGACTGCTAGCCGGCAGAGTCACCGACGGCAGTTTGGCCGCCTGAATTCCGCCGTGTCGCCAAATGAGGAAGCCGGAAATTGCTGCCACGATGATTACAATGGAAATGGTTCGTGAAACCCAACTGAAATTCCGCTTGGGCTTGACCTGCTGGAATTGATGAGGGCGTACAAAAAGCTCCTCTTCCTGCCCAGGTACCAGAGGTTCCGGCATGGTACTAGAAGCAGCCTGAACATCGGGCGCCAGCGCTGAGAAATCAGTGCCGAGGGTATCGGCCACCTGCTTCACAAAACTGCGATAAGTGAAAGGCGAGCTTATTCGGGAGAGGTCATCCGATTCAATTGCATTCAAATTTTTCAATGAGATGCGGGTGCGCGCGTTAATATCCTCAAGCGTGTACCCCTTCTTGATTCGCGCTTCTCGAAGTCGTGTCCCAACGGACTGCATGTTTTAAATCAGGCTTCTCCTCGCCTGTCTACGTAACGTTATAATACAACAGAATTTGCCACACTTACTAGTTTGAGTTTGAAGTTTAAGGTTCCGTTTCATATGCTCTTCCACTTGGCTAAGACTAATGCATCAACCTAATCGGCTCCCCTCGGTAAGATCTTTAATTTTCTGTTTATTTGCCGTTTCGATGACCGCGAATCCCCTTTTTCGCGGGACGGTTGCCTTGGCGGATACGCGCCATGCGGTGAGTTTTGGAGAACGGCCTTCCGGTTCGCAGGCAAATCTTCGTCTGCGCGAGTGGATTGTGGGCGAACTCAAACGCACAGGCGCGCAGGTAACAATCGACGACTTTTCGGGGCGCACACCTGAGGGCCCCGTGGCGATGGCGAACGTGATTGCCAAGTTTCCGGGGACGTCCGGCAAAGCGATTGCGGTAACCGGACACTTCGATACCAAGAAGATTGCGGGCGTGCATTTTCTAGGAGCGAATGACGCGGGCTCCTCAACAGGCTTTCTGCTGGAATTCGCGCGAGCCATGGCGAAATGGAAGCACCGCGACGATATCGTGTCGGTGTTCTTCGACGGGGAAGAGGCGGTGGGGGATTGGTCGGCCACGGATTCTTGTTACGGCAGTCGCCACTTGGCGGCGAAATGGCTGGCGGATGGAACGCTGGGCCATCTGATAGCGCTGATTAACGTAGACATGATCGGCGACAAGGATTTGGATGTTTTAAACGATGCGAGTTCGTCCGTCACGTTGCGCAACATGACGTGGAAAGCTGCCGCCAATCTGGGCTACAGCAAATACTTTCATAAAGACTTAGGCGGGATCGACGACGATCACCGGCCCTTTGCCGAGGTGGGTGTGAACGTGATGGACTTGATCGACTTCGACTACGGTCCGCAACAAGCTTACTGGCATACGGCGCTGGACACAATGGATAAGCTGAGCGCGCCAAGCTTTCAGATTGTGGGCGATGTGGTTTTAGAAGTGGTGAAGGAGCTGGACGAGCAGACCTAAGGTTTAGCGGCTGGCCGTTACCTGCTTGCCGTTCTTCTTCAATTCCGCATCAATCAGCGGGCGCAGGGTGGCGAGTTCGATCCGGCCGTTGTAGCGTTGCCCGTTAATGAAAATCGTGGGCGTTCCTTCGACGCCGGCATTGTTGCCGTCTTGCAAGTCCTTGGCGACGATGTCATGAATCTCTTTCGATTCCATGTCGGTTCGCAGGCGCGCTTCATCCAACTTTAGGTCTTTGGCGATGTTGAGAATGGAGGTCATTGATAGATCCTGGTGATGGCCGAAGAGCGCGTAGTGCATTTCCCAGAATTTGCCCTGTTTCTGAGCGGCGAGGGCGGCAGTAGCGGCGCGGTACGCATCGGAATGAATTTCCAGCGGGAATTCTTTGAAGATCAGCTTGACTTGGGTGGGATAACCTTCAGCAAAGCTTCCAGTTCCGGGGACGGCGAGAATGCAGTACGGGCATTGAAAATCGGAGAATTCGACGATGGTGATAGCGGCGTCCGCAGGGCCTGTCACGGGGGCTCCGGCGACGGGCAGTTTAATGGCGTCGTCCAAGATTTTAGAAGGGATGCTCGGCCCCATAACGCGACGTTTGCGCGGCTTTGAATCGCCTGATCGGGCGTTTTGCCGTCTTTAATCGCCTGGATCACGGTAGCAGCCAAGCCAGTGCTGTACGAACAGTTGGGGTCTTCCATGCGGCACTGAGCCATCGTTCATGCTGCAGCCACAGGAACAGGCTTGTTCGCGCAAGATCTTCAGAACCGCCGCTTTCTGCGGGACGCTGAGACCACTGAAATCGACGCCCGGGGAGCGTGGTGGCCGTTTTCCAATCCTGTGCCAGCAACATGCCGGAAACGAAGAAGCAAGAGGACGCGAAGATCCCGACGCGCCGAGACAGAAAGGACATGGTTCCATTGTACGCGTATTCCGGCGACGGACAAATAGGCTCTGGCCGAGGGGAAGCGTAAGCGGGCGGGGCATCTTGTTACTCTCGGTAGTTTGCCTTTACTGCTGGAACTCAAGAACGTTTACGTAGAGCGCGGCGGGCGGTACGCTTTGAACGGACTCACGCTCTCCGTCGACGCGGGAGAGCATGTGGCGATTCTCCGGCCCCTGAACGGCAGCGGCAAATCGACGTTGATCAAAACCATTACGCGCGAATGCTATCCGCTGTTGCGGCCTGAGACCACGCTACGCATAATGGGAGCCGATCGTTGGAATATTTTAGAAGATCAATCTAACGAAATACAT
>CAVXRP010000050.1:0-38530 GCA_963764105.1 Bryobacterales bacterium | reverse complement strand
ACTGGATACCTGATCCGCATGCTGAACGATCCGGCGGCGGCCGACGATTGCGTCCAAGAAAGCTACTTGCGCTTGTTGAAAGCGAAGCTGCCTGGCGAAGCCTCGGACGAGCATCGAAAGAATTATCTATTCCGGATCGCGACAAACCTGATCAAAGACCGAAAATGCGTGCGTCAGGAAATTGAGTTGCGCGATGACATAGAAACCACCAGGTTGCCCGCTGCCAGCAGCGATGTCATCAAGATCCTGGGAGGGCTCAAGCCGGCGCAACGTGAATTACTTTGGCTGGCCTACGTGGAACGCTTCAGCCATTTCGAAATAGCCCAGATGCTGAGCCTGAAACCGCAGAGCATCCGGCCCCTGTTGTCTCGAGCTCGTAATGCTTTTGCAGAAGCCTTGAAACGCGGCGGTCTTGGAGAATCAAGATGAATGCAGAAATCTGTGAGTTCGAAGAAGCGACCGCCGCCGCATTGGCGAGTGGGGCCTGGGGTATCGAGCTTCGCCGGCACCTGGACGTTTGCTCCGTGTGTGCAGAGTTAGAAGTTGTGTGGCGGTCTCTCGCGCAGGCGAAAACGGACCAAGCGGGCGCGCCCTTGCCGGCGCCGGGTCTGATCTGGTGGCGCTCGCAGCTTGTGGCACGACGGGAGCAGGCGGAACGGGCAGTGGCGGCGATCGCACTGATGCAAAAGCTCGCGATCGCGGTTGCCTTCGTCGCCGGTGTGCCGTTGGTGTGGCTCTGCAGGCCTAGTGTTTGGCTTATTCTGCTGTGTTCCAGCATGTTTCTTGGAACTGGTGCAGTGCTTTACGGTTGGGCGCGTGGGAGGATCTAAACACGAGACCTCACGATGAAAGTGATTTTGTTCGGCGCGACTGGCATGTTCGGTCAAGGCGTGCCCGCAAACTTGCGTATTAGGTTCAGGGTTTCCGGGGCCCAATCGGCGGTTAAAACTGTTACAATTTGGTTACATGATGCAGGCGGGCGCAGGGCAGACCGATAAGGTGAAAGTGCGGCTATTCCACTCTCTGTTCGTGCGCTATGGCACCGGTTCGTCGGTGTTTCTGCCCATTACCCAGGCGAAGTGCTGGAACGTCATTGCATGGACGATTATTGCGCTTGGCACGGTGGCTTGGGTGGTTACGCTGTTAGTTTGGAATCTATGAACAGGAGTTCGAGTATCAAGCGGCCTTGGCGGGCGCTTGGATACGCGCGCGGCTCAGCCCGAGCGTCCACAACCACTTAGCGGCATGAAAAATGGCTAGCGGACCGGCTGTGAGAAACAGCGCGATGGTTAGCGGGATGCGCCGCAAATCGGCAAAAAAGGTGCCCTCATCTTCCGCGTTGGTAATTAGTACACCGCGGCGCATGGCATAGAGGTTGAAGAGCGTCGACAATGCGGTAAAGCAAATCGAGGCGCAGATGCTGGTTCCCAATTTGGGAGTGCCGCGCAAGAAATGCACAACGGCTTCTAGGGAATGCGAGAGCAAGGGGAGCAAAAGCATCACCGTCAATCCGGCGGCCCAGGGTGGATCGGCCCGCCGAAACGCTTGGGTGAGCGCGCCGTAAACGCCGGCAGTGGGCCCGCGATAGAGCAGTTCCACCAGCGCGGCCGCTGAAGCCGCTCTCCAGCCTGCGGTGAGATTGGCGAAAAAGAAGATGAGCGCACGTAAGACCGGGCTGAATAAGGCCGATTTCCAGTTCCAGCGGCGGATCAGGTGCTCGGTGGGATGGCGCAGAATCTGGCCGAATACCGCGCTCACCGTCACTGCGGCAACTCCCGATTCAGGGTGAGCGCTTGCGCCGAAGCGGGCGGCTCCTCATCGAACACCAAACGCAAATACGATTTCGCTTTGAACTCAAAACGCAGCGGCAGAAAATTCGCCGAGCCTTGTTCAAACCATAAGCGAAAAGAACTGACCTCGTTGGTCTTTTCGTTGCGAAGAACGCCGCTCAGTTGGATGATGGCGTCGGGGGAGGTGGTGAGTCCGGCGCGGCGCAGTTCGCCGCCGGTCTTGGCGTCCGGGCGCTTAGAAGCGTGGAACTGAAAGGTCTTGCCGTTGAAAACGATGCGGTTTTCATAAATCCCGCCAGCGCTCAAAATAGCTTGGCGCACAGAACTCAGGAACGTGCCCGTTGCCGCGCCAGCAAGGGTTTCGGTTTTCTCGGCGTGCCCCGGCGCTTGACCCACCTGAGGAGCCGCAAATTCGGCCTGCACCTGCTGCAGCAACTGATCGGCGTTCGAGCCTCGATAAGAGGACGGCAAAAGCATATGCCGCACGGAGTAAATCGTTTTTTGCTGGTCGATCGCAGCCCGCGCTGCCACAAAAGGAATTTGCGGGCCATTGGTGGCGTTGAGCGCGGCTTTGGCGTCATTGAGCGACTCTTCCGCGCTGGCTGTCATCAAGCCGAAATAATCGGCCGCCACCATCAGGCGATTTTCTTGCTCCACATTCTCTTGGATGAATCCGAAGCGGTTTAGGCCATGCGCACGCTCGGGGGTAGAGCCACTCAAGAAGCGCAAACTCAGCGATTGCTGCGCGCCACGGGTATGCTCCTCGGCGCCGGCGAAACCGAAACCCACACCGGAGCGGCTGAAAATCGGAATAGACAGCAGCGTTATATAGGCCGTGGCCTTGTAGTGGCGCTGGAAACTGGCTTTGGATTGTATTTCGTTGGAGGGAGTATTTGCCTCAACGGGAGAGGAGGCGCTAGCGGGTATAACACCCGCGCACGCTAACAAGAAGGCCAACAACTGAACCGCGAGAGTTCGCACGGGAGCCGCCGGGACACACGACCGCCGCGCTATGAGGTTTGCCATGTCTTAAGAGTTGCAACGTTACGTGACTTTCTCATTGAATCACGGTGAATGTTCAATAAAACAGGAATTGCTAAAAGTGTTTAAGCAGATTCGGACGGTTTAAGGTGAACGCCGTTTCATGATGGATGACTGTTACTTTTTGGAAGACTTGCCAGCGGTCACGGTCTTGGCCATGTCCGCGTGGCTGCTGGCGGCTTGGGCGGCAGCAGGCATGCGCAAATTTTCGCCAATCAAATTTGCCATGGCGTGAACTTCCAAGCCTTCCGCTTCCTTAGAAAAGAGCAGGCAGCCATGTTCGGTGTCGAAATCGGCCTGAATCCAATCGCCGGGGCTGACCTGACTGGTAGCCATTAAATTCGAAAGTGGATGGACCAGCAATCGCTCGATAGCGCGTTTGAGGTGACGGGCGCCGTATTTCAGATCGGTCCCTTCGGTTAGCAGAAAGTCCTTGCCGCTATCGGAGACTGTGATCACGAAACGTTTTGTCGGCGGGAGAATAGAGAATTCGTTGTTGGACCTGCCCTAATTCGAGATCGAGAATCCGGCGCAGTTCCGGCTCGCCGAGCGGCCGGTAGACCACTACCTTGTCAATGCGGTTCATGAACTCTGGCGTAAACTTGCGCCGCGCCGCGTCGAGGCCGCTCTTGGCCACTTTCTTATTGAGTTTTTCATCGACTACCATGACTGGGTCGCTCGGCCTGCATGCTGCGCATGAAACCTAGCTTCGGATTGACGAGCGAACTCATCTCGCTTGGCACCCAGGTTGCTGGTCATGAAGATCATGGCGCGCGAGAAATCTACTTTGCGGTTATCGCCCAACGTGAGGGTGGCTTTATCCAATATGCCGAGCAGCAAATTCCACAACGCATCGCTGGCCTTTTCGATTTCGTCAAAGAGAATGAAACTCAGCTTGTTCGTTTCGCTGTGATGCTGATTGATGACTTCCTGGCTCAACAGAGGGTGCGTTTCGCGGTGACCCAAATAGCCGGGAGGCGAGCCAATCAGCTTGGCAATTTCGTGGCTGTGCTGAAATTCGGCGCAATCGATCTTAATCACCGCCCGTGAATTATGCACCAGCGCTTCCGCCGTTGCCTCCACCGTGCGGGTCTTACCCGACCCCGTGGGACCCAGGAAAAGGAAATTTCCCACAGGTCTGCCAGGCGCGGACAAACCAGTGATGTGCATCTGATAGATGTTGACAATCTGCTCAATGGCTTCATCCTGCCCCACGATGAGCTTGAGCATGGTTTTTTCCAATGCCTCCGCATCTTTTCCTGTCCGAGTTGGGTCTAGCACTTTCCGGAGCCGGCTCATAATTCTTGATCCTTCTTTCTACTCATGCACTTCCAGCAGCGCTTCTCGCGCTCACCTATCGTCAGGGCAGGTAATTGCGTCTAAGCTGCTTGCTAATGAATTCATCGTCAAAGGAAGCGGAGTTCATCAAGGATGTTTTGGTAAATTTTTTCTGAGGGTTTTCTTAGCTCTTCTGGTTAGCTTTTGGCGGGGCGGGAGGGCCGAACCTCAACCCGGCTGATCAACGTTCGCTTAGGCATCTGAAGAATATGTAGGACTATATCCGCAATATCTCCGGGTGCTATCTTCCAAGCGGATTTTTCCTGGGCGGGTTTGCCCGAAAATTCTGTATCTACGCTGCCCGGCATGATGTAACTGACCCGCACGTTGTCATTGCGATGGTCAAGCATCATTGCCTCGCTAAAGCCGTTCATCCCAAATTTGGAGGCGTTGTAACCACTACCACCCGCGAAGGGGTTTTTGCCTGCCAAGCTACTGATATTGATAATGAAACCACCGCCAGCCTGGCGTAAACGCGGGAGAGCCAAGCGGCTGCAATAAAAGGTGCCTGAGAGATTAATGCCGAGCATTTGGTCCCACTCTTCGATGGTTAAATCCGCAGTGGGTCGAAATATCCCTAATCCGGCGTTGTTGATTAAAATGTCAAGTCCGCCGAGTTCGCGGTCGATATGGGTAAATAGGTTTGCCACGTCCGGCGGTTTTGAAACGTCGGCCACGCAGGCGGTGATTTTCGTGTGCGGCGATTTTTTCTTGATCTGTTCGAGCGCCAGCCGGAGTTCTTTGTCTTGGCGGCCACAGATGGCGACCTCGACGCCCTCCTTTGCTAGCGCCTCAGCGATGGCCAGGCCAATGCCCTTAGAACCACCCGTTACCAGTGCTTTCTTTCCCCTCAATTGGTCGCTCATGCGATTTCGTTTCCTTTCATCAGTTCGGATGGGCCAGTTGCGGCGCCAGTCGTCCTAACCATGATCGTAAGTGCTTGGGGAGAAGAAAGGCCAAACTAGCTCGCTCACGGTACAAAGTAGAGGCGGCCAGCCGCCTTCGCTCCCGGCGCCGAGTCGGCACGCTGTCGATTTTCATTATTGATTGATGGGCCACAGGTTCGTGGGCGCTCAGTAGAACCGCCGGAAGCGGAAGCGGATTACCTCTATACTGAGAGTGGGCAATCTTAATGAGTGTTCTCTGGCTGCGTACCGCAGCCGCGTTGTATTCGTGCGGCCTGCTGTATGCGCTGATTTACCTGTTTCGCAAGAGCAACCAATTCTTCGGACCGGCCTTGGTTGCGTTTGGGGCGGGTGCGGTATTTCACCTTGTTTCGATTGTCGAGCTGTGGGTCGATACGGGTCATTTGCCGCTGAATAATTTCTACGAAACAAGCTCGCTGTGCGCCTTTCTGATTGCCGTTTTGTTTCTGATCGCTTACTCGCTTTACCACATTTCGATTTTCAGCGTTTGCCTGTTTCCGCTGGTCTTTTTCATGACGGTGATTGGCGCCACGGAGTTTCCGGTCGAGAAATGGAGCGCGCAAGCGCGCAACATCTGGCTGCTGATCCACATTTCCACCGTGTTGATTGGCTACGCCGCATTGTTCTTCGCGGCAGTGGCGGCGCTTTACTATTTGTTGCAGGAGCGTCAGCTCAAGCGCAAAAGGGTGACGCCTTCGACCAACCGGCTGCCGCCGTTGGGCACGTTAGATCGCATCATCTCGCAAACCATGAACACCGGTTTCGTCTTCATCACGATCGGTACGGTGAGCGGTGTGATCTGGGCGTTTATCGAAAAAGGAACAGCCTGGATCGGCGACCCGAAAATCGATTTTTTTCTGTTCACCTGGGCTTTTTATCTAGCGATGATTTTCCTGCGAGTCTCGGCGGGCTGGCGCGGCCGCCGCATTGCGTGGCTGGCCGTGTGCGTGCTGGGGTGTTCTTTGATCACCTGGGCCACGCACATCACGCTGAGGAGCTTTTGGACCCAATGAAGCTGCTGCTGGCCGGCGTCAACCATCGCACCGCTCCCGTGAGGCTGCGAGAAAAGCTTGCTTACCGGATGGAAGAGATTCCAGCGGCACTGTTGGAGGTGCAATCGCGCGGCGCCAAAGAAGCGCTGATTCTATCCACTTGCAATCGGGTAGAGTTGACGGCCACGCTCGACGACGATTTCGGCGTGGAGCCGCTCATCGAAACACTGCTGTCGCGGCGCACGGGGCTTTCGGTGGACGAAATTGTGCCGCATGTTTATCGCTTTGAAAATAGCGCAGCGATCCGGCATCTGTTTCGCGTGGCAGCCAGCTT
The DNA here is from genome assembly GCA_963764105.1 of Bryobacterales bacterium. Lineage (GTDB taxonomy): Bacteria > Acidobacteriota > Terriglobia > Bryobacterales > Bryobacteraceae > Bog-105. Next base: position 32,109 of record CAVXRP010000050.1, on the reverse strand, counting down.
GGATTCGATGATTGTCGGCGAGCCGCAGATCCTGGGGCAACTCAAGCAAGCTTGCGCGCAGGCGCGTGACAATGGCGCGATTGGGACGATTCTGGATGCGGTTTTGACGCGCGCGTTCAATGTGGCCAAGCGCATTCGCTCGGAAACGGAGATCGGTCAGAACGCGGTTTCGGTGAGTTACGCGGCGGTGGAATTGGCGCGCGAAATTTTCGGCTCGCTCCACAAGAAGCGTGTGCTGATAGCGGGCGCGGGCAAAATGTCGGAAGGCGCGGCGCGCCACCTGATGCGCGCCGGCGCCAGCAGCATTTTTATCACGAACCGGACGATCGAGCGGGCAACGGAACTTGCCCGCATCTTCCACGGCGAAGTGATCGCTTACGACGCTTTTCCGCAAAGACTGGGCGAAATGGATATCGTCATTACTTCGTCGGCCGCGCAAGGGTTCGTGATCACCCGTGAGATGATGCAGCGCGCGATTGAAGCACGCAAGAATGAGCCGATGTTCCTCATTGATATTGCGGTGCCGCGCAACGTGGAGCCGGGTGTCGCCGACATTGAGCACGCCTTCCTTTATGACATTGACGACCTGCAGCGGCTGACGGAGCAAAATCTCAAGACGCGGCTGGATGTGGCGCAGCAAGCCGAAAACATTGTGACGAGTGAAGTGGCGCGCATGGAAGCGAAGCTGCGCGAGCGCGACGTAACGCCCACGATTGTGAGCCTGCAGGAGCAACTGGAAACGATCCGGCAAGATGTGATGGGCCGTTACCGCGGACGGCTGGGCGGCTTGACGACGGAACAGGAAGCCGCCATTGACGCTCTGACGCGCGGCCTGGTGAACAAAATCGCGCATGGGCCCATTTCGGAAATGCGCAAGCAGGCGGCGGTTACTTCGGCTGGAGAATCTTTACGCGACGGTGAGCTGGCGAGCTTGGTACGGCGCATGTTCCGCCTGCGCGATCAGTAGAACGATCCGATGCCAACAGCGACGGCGAAAACACTCACCATCGGTTCGCGGGGCTCGCCGTTGGCGCTCTGGCAGGCGCGCTTTATTGCCGTCCAGCTGGCGAAAGCGGGTGTGGAAAGCCGGGTCGAGATTATTAAGACCACAGGCGACCATATGCAAAGCGCTTCGCTGGCGCTGGCGGGCGGAAAAGGCTTGTTCACCAAAGAGATTGAGGAAGCGCTGCTCAGCGGGCAGATCGATCTGGCGGTGCATAGCTTGAAAGATCTGCCGACGGAATCGCCCGAAGGGTTAACGATTGCGGCAGTTCCGCTGCGCGCGAATGCGTTCGACGCGATTGTGGGCGCCCGCTTGCCCGATCTGGTGCTCGGCGCGCTGGTGGGAACCAGTTCGCCCAGGCGCGCGGCGCAACTCAGAATCTTGCGGCCAGATCTGAAAATAGAACCCATTCGCGGCAATGTGGATACCCGCTTACGTAAGCTCCGCGAGGGGGAATTTGACGCCATTCTGCTGGCGGCGGCGGGTCTGGAACGCCTTGGCCTGGCGAGCGAGATCGCGGAAGTATTCACTCCCGACCGGCTCTGCCCGGCGCCGGGCCAGGGCGCGCTGGGCGTGCAGACGCGCGTTGACGACGAAGCGCAAATGGTCTGCGGGCGCTTGAATCATGCGCCCAGCGGACAAGCGGTCGAAGCCGAACGCGCGGTGCTGGCGGGGTTAGGTGGGGGATGCCAGTTGCCAGTGGGGGCGTATGCCACGGTGGAGAACGATGCGCTTAAGCTGACCGCTGTGGTGGTTGCCGCTGACCGGCCTGTACTGATCTCTTCGAGTGTTACCGGCCGTGGAGGCGATGCGGAGCGGTTAGGTCGCTCGGTGGCCGACGACCTGCTGAGACAGGGGGCTGGAGGGCTCCTTTGAAAGGTTGGCGCATCGTGGTCACGCGATCCGGAGAGCAAGCTGAAGAGCTCGCCGGGGCGCTACGCGAGCGTGGGGCCACGCCTATAGTGCTGCCGGTGATCGGCATCGTTCCGCCGGAAGATCCGAGCGCGCTGGCCCAAGCGATGGCGAATATCGACGCCTACGATTGGATTGTCTTCAGCAGTGTGAACGGCGTCAAAGCGTTAGGCAAACAAGACTGCCGGGCGCGCATAGCGACGGTGGGCGCGGCGACGCGGAACTTTGCCGAGCAACAAGGATTTACGGTGAGCGTGACGCCCGAGAGCTACGTGGCGGAAGCTTTGGTGGGAGCGTTAGGCGCTGAAGATCTGAGCGGACGACGCATCCTGATCCCTAGTGCCGCCGTCACCCGCGATGTGGTGCGCGAGGAATTGACGCGGCGCGGCGCGCGGGTGGATGTGGTCGAGGCGTACCGCAACGTGCTGCCGGCTGAAGCTCCGCGCAGGGCGAAAGAAGTCTTTCAAGAGCCCTTGCCCGACTGGATTACGTTTGCCAGTTCGTCAGCGGTGGACAATCTTGCCTCACTGGTTTCGCAAGAGGTTTTGCGGCGCTCGAAGATCGCGAGCATTGGGCCGGTGACCAGCAAAACCATTCGTGGGCATGGGCTGACGGTGGATGCGGAGGCGGCGGTCCACACGATGGCGGGTCTAGTGGCTGCTATGCGAAGACTGCCCGGCGTAACTGCTCAGTGAGTTCTTCCGGCGACAGCGTGGCATCCAACCGCAAAGGTTCAGCCAACAAAGACGGTGATCTTGCCGCTGCGAAACCAGCGGCCTCCTGAGAGTTTCAATTCGCCCAAGCCATCGATGCGCACTGGAATCGCCTCGGTGCCCAGATCTTTCCAGAGCAAGCCAGCGCCGACTTTGAATGGCTGAGGCTTGCCGTCGTCGGAGCGGCGGCCTTCGGGAAAGACGATGACGCTGTAACCGCGATCTACCGCCTCGCCGGCGTGTTGAAAGCTGCGGCGGAATCCGCTGTATTGCGGCAGCGGGAAAACGTTGAATAAGGCGGTGATCAACCAATAGGCAAACGGCGACAGCAGATTCAGAAACCAGCTTCCTTGATTGCGGCCTTGGCGGTAATCGAGGAGCATTTCGCCGGCCATGGCGATAGCGACGCGGCGGCGAATGGGGCCGGGGAGTGCGTAGAGAATGAAGGGCGCGTCATAGGAGGTGAGGTGATTACAGACGATGAGCGCGGGGGATGTGGGCCAATGGGTAGCGTGCGAAACAACTTTTGGTTTGGCCAGCAGGCGCACCAGCGGAAGGGCAATAACTTCCAAGAAGACGGCGCGGACGAATTGCACGGCTGGGTGCCAGGGCCAGCGCCAATAGCGATGCTGCGCTCGCACGTGGCTGGGAGCGCTCTCTGCCTGCTCAATCACGCGCCGCAGATCCTGCTGCGTGGCGACTGTTTGCAAGGCGCTATCGTCCAGCGCGATGCCGTATTGCTGTTCCAACTGCGCTTGCAACTGGACGCGCCCGAGGCTGTCCAGGTTGAGATCGGTTGACTGGGTGCCGGCGGAATGGAGGGCGATGCGCCGCGCGACTTCACGCTTGAGAATTTTGCCGGTAGAGGTGCGCGGGAAATCGGCGTCCGGCCAAACACCCCAATGCCGAATCTGCTGAAACTCCGCCAATTCGCGGTTAGCGCCCGCCACTGCCGGCTCAGCGGGCGCACCGTGCAGCATCACCAAAACGGCACGCGCTTCGGGACCGCGACCCGCATCGGTCTCAATGACGGCCACGGCCTTCACGGCAGGCTGGCGCATGAGTGCCGCTTCCAGATCTTCCGGATAAATGTTCAAGCCGGAAGAGGTGACGATGACATCTTTCTTGCGGCCGCGAAACTGCAGATTTCCTGCCTCATCAAATGAGGCCAAATCGCCGGTGGCGAGCCACTCCGATGACTGGCGCTCGATTTGGCCGTGTTGCCAGGTGGTGTTGGAAATGGTGTCGCCGCGCACAAGAACTTCGCCGTCATCGGCGAGGCGTACTTCGCGGCCGGGCAGCACTTGGCCGATGGTGCCCTGCGCCGCGTGAAAAGGATGATTCAGACTGACCAGCGCGGTAGTTTCCGTCATGCCATAGCCTTGAATCACCACGAAGCCGAGACGGCTCCAGAACTGCTCTCCGCCGGTGGAAAGGGCCGCGCCGCCGCAGACGAACGCCCAGAACTTGAGGCCGAAGAAGCGATGCACGTCACGAAAATGCCACCAGCGCTGCCAGGCCTTGAGATGGGCGGCTTGCTCGACGCGAGCGGCCAGATCGGGAAAAAGTTCCAGCGCGTAAGTCTGCATCAGATCCAACACGCGCGGCACGGCGGCGACGACCGAAATGCGCTCGCGGCGGATGAGTTCGGCGAGTTCAGCCGCCACCAAGCGCGGCTGATAGTGAAGCTCGGCCGCCAGCAGTGGTGGGGTCCACAATCCCATGAATTGTCCGAAGACATGGCTGAGCGGCAGCGTGTGCAGAATGCGAATGGGGTGAAACGGCTTCTCGATACTTGAGATACTTCTGCATTTCCTGCTCAATGGGAGCGAGGCTCGCGAGCACGTTGCGATGGCGTGTGGACGACGCCTTTGGGATCGCCCGTTGTGCCGGACGTGAAGATGATTTGCAGCGTGTCGTCGGGCGTCAAGTCGTCGATGGCGTGGGCCTGTTGCGGGGTGAGGATGGAGGCGAAATCTTCGAAGGCGATGCACGGCGTATTTGAACCGAGAAGCGCGAGTTTGGCGGCATCGCCCGTGAGGCATTTGGGCGAAACCTCGCGCTCCACGCGCGTTACGAAATCCAGCGCGCCGGCGAAATCAACCGGCACTGGCACAACGCCGCGCAGGATACAACCGAAAAAGGCCGCCACCCACTCCGGGCCATTCTCTCCCCAAATGAGAACGCGATCGCCCTTTGAGATGGAGCGCCGGGCGAGTTCAGCGGCGAAACGGCGGCTGAGCGTGGCGAGTTGGGAGTAGGTAACGCGGCGCTGGCGGACACCGCGCGGCGCAACGATGGCGAGGTCGCGGGGATGAAGGTCGAAGTCGGAAACGAGAGAAGCTAGATTGGTCCGGGTGGGGGTTACCATATTTTTCGGGCCGCGCACGGCGCCGCCCCACAAAGGTGTACTATAGATCGTAATGTCGACTTCAGCAACCCGTCCAGCAGCAACGCCAGCACCGGCTACGGAACGTGACTCTTCGGGCCCATTAGCGGTCGGAGCCAAGATTTCCATCCGCGGAACGATCATCAGCCGCGGCGACGTTTACCTCAACGGTGAGGTGGAGGGCAAAGTGGAAGCGGTGAACTCTACCGTAACGGTAGGGCCAAACGCTAAAGTCATTGCCAATCTGGATGCGAAGAAAGTGGTGGTTGTGGGTACGGTAGACGGCAATATTAAGGCGACAGAAGTGATTGAATTGCAGAAGACCGGCACCATTACCGGCGATCTCACGACAGCCCGCATTGCCATCGAAGACGGCGCATACCTTAAGGGATCGGTGAATATCATTCGACCTTGAGCGGGCCAGTGAACACGCTCTTCGTGTACGGCACGCTGCGGCTGGGATCGAAGAACGAACACGCGCGACGCTTAGCGGAAAATTCACGGCACAGCGGCGTGGCCACTATGAACGGACGATTGCACCGCTTGGGCAACTATCTTGCGCTGATACCGTCACAATCCAAAGAAGACCTAATCACCGGCGACGTGTTCGAAGGCGTCACAGCTGAACTGTTCGCACGGCTGGATGAGTACGAAGGGGCCGAATACTGCCGTCAGATGGGAGAGGTGACGATGGAAGATGGCCGGACGGTGACCGCTTACTGCTACGCCCTGCGTGAAGAAGTGCAAAGCCCCCTCCCGCAGGAGGGGGACTTCCATCAATAACAATCGATCGAAAGAATAGGCGAAACGCGCATGAGACTCAACGGGTCATGCGCCTTTCGGGGTACTCGTGGTCCTGCGGTATCGCCTCTTGGTGAAGCGCGCGGGAATTCTGCCCCTGCCGGCTCGGCCCCTGCCCTTGTCTGGTCTTCTGTTGTTGATGTTCTTGCTGATGTAAGCTGTCTTGCTTATTAGGTTTGTGTTTGGTGTTGTTCATACGTGGAACTCCTTCCACCTAGAGGATAACCTAAAGGCGCCAACAGTTGCGGAAATAATTGCAAAAATTACGGCTTGGGGACGCTATTGATCGTCTTCAGTATGCGGGAGACGATCTGGTACGGATCACCTTCGGAATTCGGTCGGCGATCTTCCAGATAGCCCTTGTAGCCGTTCTTGATGAAGTTAATGGGCATGCGGATGGAAGCGCCGCGATCGGAGAGGCCATAGCTGAACTTGTCGATGGCTTGGGTTTCATGATGACCCGTCAAACGCAGATGGTTATCCGGGCCGTACACCGCGATGTGCTCGGCGACGTTGTCCGAGAAGGCCTTCATAAGCGATTCAAAATATGGCTTGCCGCCAACTTCGCGGATGAATTTGGTTGAGAAGTTACAATGCATACCCGAGCCGTTCCAATCGCCCTTGATGGGCTTGCAGTGCAGTTGGACATCCACTTCATATTTCTCGCAAAGGCGCATCATCAGATAGCGGGCGGTCCAGGTGTCGTCGGCAGCTTTGGTGGAGCCTTTGGCGAAGATCTGGAATTCCCACTGGCCCTTGGCGACTTCCGCATTGATGCCTTCATGGTTGATACCGGCGGCGAGGCAGAGATCCAAGTGCTCTTCGACGATCTTGCGGGCGATGCTGCCCATGTTTTTATAACCGACGCCGCAGTAATAGGGGCCCTGCGGAGTGCTGGGGTGACCTTCTTTCGGGAAGCCGAGCGGACGCCCGTCGTGATAGAGAAAATATTCCTGCTCAAAGCCGGCCCAGAAGTCAGGATCGTTCTCGATGGTGGCGCGCGCGTTGGTGGGATGTGGCGTGCCATCGGCCAGCAGGACTTCGCTGAGAACGATGTAGCCGTCCTTGCGGGCTGCGTCGGGATACAGGGCCACGGGTTTTAGAACGCAGTCGGAACTTTTGCCCTCGGCCTGCATGGTGGAACTGCCGTCAAAGCCCCAATTGGGCAGGTCGGCCAAGGTCGGCGGATGCTCAAATGCCTTTAGCAGAGTCTTGCCGCGGAGGTCAGGAACAGGATGCTTGCCGTCAAGCCAGATGTATTCGAGTTTATATTTTGTCATGTTGTTTGGAGATTGATCTTTCGAGGATCAGTTGGTTTTCCCTGCCGGGCGAAGTTACGTGGCGCCATGCCGGATTCACTCAATCTACAATTCTCGACGACAAGGGCAGTGTAACCAAGCGTTCACCAATAGATTCTATTTATAGGGCCGATGGGTAAATGGGGTGGAACGCCGCGGCTGTGAGTGAAAAATTATCTGCAGATAAAGAACGCGGGTGGCTTGTCAAGCTAAGTGGTTGACGAGCGGAATTTTGCTAATATGAAGGCGTCTTTGGCGGCATCCGTCTGTTATTTTCGTTTGCTCCGGCCGCATTTTCCGGAGAATGTTTCGGCGGCGCCGCCGGCGCAGCACTGGCGCATCCACCTGTGGCAAGTTGGTTCCAGCGCAGTCTGACAAAGGCAATTTAGCAGAAAAGGAATGCCGCTGTGACCAACATTTTTGTGGGTAATCTCAGTTATAAGACGACTCAAGATGAATTGCACACCGCTTTCTCACAGTATGGTGGAGTGGAACGGGTAAATATTGTTACCGACCGCGATAGCGGCCAATCGCGCGGCTTTGCCTTTGTGGAAATGCGCGACGCAGGGGAGGCGCAGGCGGCAATCTCGCACCTCAACGGAACGGAGCTGAACGGCCGGGTTTTGAATGTGAACGAAGCGCGGCCGAAGCCGGCCGGTGAAGGCGGTGGTGGATTCGGCAAGCGCGAAGGTCGAGGGGCTGGCGGCGGTGGCGGGCGAGGTGGGCGCAGCGGTGGTCAGCGCTGGTAAGGCGGCCGGCACTACCCTCAGCGCGCACGTAGAGCCCCAATCAATTCCTTCTTTGCCGCACTGCGGGCTGGCAGGAACCCTCCCAGCGCCCCAATCGCCGCTGCGAACCCTAGCCCCGTCAGCAAAATGTCCGGTGTCACGCGCAGGTGAAAGCTCACTTGGCTCCAGGTATTAAAGCTGCCGATGGCGGTTTCGAACCGGCTTAACGGTAGCGCGAGCAGGCAACCGATCACACCCCCCAAGAGACTGATCGACACTGATTCCAGCAAGAAGCTCAGCAGAACAGAACCACGCGAGAAACCGAGAACTCGCAGGACCCCAATCTCCGAAGATCGTCTGGCAATGGCTGTATACATCGTGTTCATCGCGGCGAACGAGCCACCGAGCGCCATGACGAGCGCCACAATCGTACCCATGAATCGCACCGGAATGGCGGCGGCCATCTGTCGTTCGTAGTAATCCCGTTCCGATTCCACTGAGAGATTGAGCCGACGATCTTCGCGCAGGCTCTGAGCCAGCGGCGCCAAGTCGTCCGATTCAGACTCAATCAGCACGGAACTCAGCAACTCAAACCGCCGGTATTCGGAGCTGACCTGATTCAGATCCCCAAAAATCTCGCTGTTAAACGCCGATTGTCCATCACTCACGATTCCTACCACGGTCCAAACCGTATCGCCAAATTGGAGTGAGCCGCCCAGCCGAGCCGCCGGACATTTCTCGGCAATGGCCTGCCCCACTACAATCTCGCGCGCGCCGGCGGCAAAAGTGCGCCCGCTCGTGAGTCGCAGCTGAGGACGCAACTTCCAACCCGCAGCGCTCATGCCCCGCAGGTTCACGTTCATCTCTCCGCCATCCGGCAGACCAATCGTCACGACGGTTAGCATCTCGAGTGAAGCAAGGGGCTGGCCGCTTTGATCCCGAGCTATGCCATCTCGGGAAAGTATGTCTTGGAAATTCTGGCGCGTGATCAGGCTCACCAATTCCGAAGTCGATCCGCTACGCATGAGAAGCAAGTGCTTTGGGCCAGCCGATACCTCAAATGACCGGCGCAATCCCGCCTCCAGTGCCATTACGGCAATCAACACCAAAACACTAAGTGCGGCGGCCAGCGCTGTCATCAACGTGGTGATTCGGCGCACCCGCAGGTTCCGAAAATTGTAGCTAAGAGGAATCGGCATGGCAACGCCTCAATCGGCCTGCCGCAGGCACTCGATAATGGAGCGGCGCGAGCTACGCCAAGCAGCCGGCAGTGCCGCGAAGCAGCCGCAGGAGCCAGCCAATAATAATGTGATGGCTATTACGCCGGGCGATAGCGATAAAGACGCCAGGCTCACCAGCGCCACTGGCAAGGTGCGCATTCCGGCAATCATAACTTGCGCCCCGCCCAGCCCCACCAAGCCTCCTATTGTGCCCAGCCACAGCGCCTCGCCGACGATCAGGTACAAAACGGTATTCGGAGCGAATCCCAGAGCCTTCATGATGCCCACCTCCTGCGCGCGCTCGCGCACAGACATGGTGATGGAATTCGTTGCCACCAGTAACACCGTTCCGGCCAACAACGCGCACAGCGTGAACAGGAATAGTTTGACGTTGCCCACATAGCCTAGGAAGTTCAACCGGAAAGTTCTTTCGCTTTCGGTTTTGGTCTGCGCCGTTGAGTTTCGAAATAGCTCGTCAATCCGCCGCGCCACCGGCGCAACGGAATCGAGATCCTCCACCAACACCATCAGCATGATGGCGAAATCGGGATCTTTGCGCAGCGATTCTTTCAGATATTGGTTGTGAAAATAAAGCGCGTCGTCGTCAACCGCACTCTCGTAAAAGCCGGCCACCACGAGATTTAGCCGCGCTGGAAAGATATCCCCCAAGAGCGTGAGCCGGTCGCCCAGTTTCATGCCAAGCCGCATGGCCAGCGTGCGGCCCAGGATGCAAGAATCCCGCAGCCGTAGGAACCGTTCCACATCGCCTCGTGATATTGCATACTCGGGGTGCAGCGCGAAGAGTTTCGACGGCTCGATGGCGAAACGCGGGAAGTTGTTGCCGGAGATCCGCGAATCCTTATAGGTCCCGCCGAACCATTGCTGAATCATCACCTCCCGAACGCCAGGGACGGCCTTGATCTTGCTGACGTAGGAAACCGGGATTGGGTTCGCAAACGAAATGCGGTTTCTGACAATCAACCGCAAGGCCTGATCCGGCGCCGGTTCGGCCTGAAAAAACAGGCTGTACATCGCCATCAGCACTCCCATCATGCAAAAGCAGATGCCTGTGCTCAGGATGGTCAGCACGCTACGGCGGCGGCTCCGAAAGCTATTTCGAGCAATGAGCGAAACGAAGGACAGCATAGCGGACTCTGGCAATCTGCCACTTTAGAAAATATACGAAAGCGCGACCAACGGAGTAATCCTCTGGCGTAAGCCGCCATTGTTCAAAGCCACGATAGCGTTAGCAGTGAAGAGGAGATGATCAAAGGCGCTGACCTTTACGCCGATCGCAGCGTCACTCTGGTTGTAAGTTTGTTTTCCATCCGTAACAATGGTTTGGAAGTTGCCCACTTGTCCGGTGGATGCCAACGGCCCGGGCGAAGCGAACGTTGTGGTTGAGATGCGGAGCGAATTGACTAACTCCTGCCCCAGATAGTCGGCTGAAAGGGTTATATATTTGGAAACGGGAATGTCGGAACCCGCGGAAAATACCGCGAAACCCGGCAAACTGCCTTTCGTCCCCAGATACGGGTTGCCTCCCAGAATGGATGAGCCATTCCATTGATAGCCCAAATTCACGTGCGGGGTGAGCCAGCCCGCGCGCACCGATAAAGCAGCGACCGGCTTAACGCCCACTGTGCCCGATCCCAGAAAGTTGCTGGCATCGCCGGTGGGTGCGCGGACATCCGTCAGCAGCGCGAAGCTCAATCGATCGTCGTGATAGAGGTTCGCCTTCACCCGAAAGGTAACGTCGCCAATTCCTTGCGCGCTATTCTTGTTCGGATTCCAATACAAATCGCCCTGGGATGTGCTTTGATTGTTTGAGAACTCGCGCACTGTGCTTCCAGCCGGATTCGCGGGATTGAAATAATTGGCAAACACTGGGCCATACGGGCCCGGTCCGCCGTTACTGCAGCATGTTACAACCGGTTGGCCGCCCGCTCCAGGAAACACGATCGGCTCAGTGCCCACAATGCGATTGATCGTTGCCACGGAATTCACGTTGAAAGCGGCCTGCATGAAAGGCACCGCTACCGAAAGATCAATGCGATTCGTCAAACCGAAAGTACCGAAGATAGTAAATTGATTCAACTTGATGTCAACCGAATTCTGAGTGGAAATGAATTGTCCCGCCAGATACGGATCGCCTGCCGGCACGGTGCTTGGGATGGCCGGAAGCACCGCCGGAATGTCGTGCAAATTCACTCCATCCAGCTTCGAAAAGCGAAATCTCTGATAGGTCCCGCCAAACGAGAACTTGTGGCGCCCGATGGTTTCGCCGCGCTCCGTGACCACCGGGCCGAGGCTTTGTGAAGTGCGTGAGTACAACCCGGTCTGCGCATCATATTCGTAAACAAATCCTGAAGCAGGGCTCGCTAAGGGTAGCAAGGTGAGTTGCGTTGCGGTCTGCGCAAAGTCAGTCTGGAAGGAAGACGCAAAGCTCGGCGAAACTCCTGGGTGAGGCAGAACCAACCCGTATGGGCCGAAGATATTCGGTATGGCGCATAACAGATTTGTTTTGCCGGTGCAGGCCGTGGGCGCCGGCAGCGCCGCGCTCAATCCCGGAACGCTGGAAATTGGCACGGATTGCGAAAACATCGGACCAACAAAGATATAGGAACAGCACAACCCGAGCGCAAACGTTTTTGTCATTTTGTTAGCCAACGAAAGACAAGTGACCTAAACAGGCTAGTATCCGATATAGCAGGATAAAAGACTAGCGCTCAGCGCAATTGTTTCCAAAAAATTCCAGAAACTTTATATCGCTGGCGATTAGCGAGTGCCTTCGATGGTCCAGTTACCGTCGTGTTTCTCCAGCACGTAACTGACGAGGGATTCAGGGATCTGCTTGCGGGTACCATCTGAAAAGACCTGCGATGCCTGCCGGCGGCACAGCACCACCGCTTGCGTTCCTTCGATTTTGGGCGGGGACGCGGGCGAAATTTGCATATTCAGCTCTTTCACCTGCGAAAGCTCGGCTTTCACTGTCCTCTTTTTCAACGTCTTTTGAATGGCGAGAATGGAGTTCAAGTCTTTAGTATTCCAGGCGCTGGCAAAACGGGAGATCACCGTTAGCACGGCAACTGAATCGTTCTTCGAGGTCTCGTTGGCGCGTAGCGCTGCTAAAGCCGCCTCTGCTTCACTCCGGTGAAGACCGGGCGAGGCATCTCGCAAATAACTCTCGAGCGACGTCTCGTCACGCTGGTTGACTTTCTTCCAGGCGGCTTCATCGCGGCTTGGAGCATCGGCAACGCCCTTCTTAGGCTCAAGCTCGGCCAAGGCGTTGGCGGAAGGCGCCGCATGCCGCCCAGCGGGATGATTTCTCAGTGAGTCTTCCGCCGCAGTTGTGTTCCCATGATTCGCTTTGTTCAGGTCGGCGCCTTCCGCCTTTGCCTCGCGAGCTATCAGTACCCCATCCAAGACCCTCCTGGCTTGCCTGGCAAATGGACTCGCCGGGTTTTTCGCAATGTACGATCGCAGCGAATTCGGGTTACCCTTGTCGACGTTCTGCCACTGCAATTCCTCGACTTTCGCCCGCGCAGCATTGGCGTGCGGACCGTGCGGATACTTGGCGACGAAACTCTCGATGGACGCCAAACTCGCGCCACCGCCCAGCCTGTTCCAATCCTGCTGCTCCGTTGCGAGTGCCCGAGTATCGGAGGATTCCAGCCGTACGTCCCGGCCCGTCAGCACCAATAAATCGCCTGGTGCTAAGTTGCGCACAAGGGTTTTTGCGACATAGCCCTCGCGCGAAAGCTCGATTGCATGCTTGCCGCCCGCCAATTCTTTCGTCAAAACCTCATTCTTCTTTGCCACTCCCAGTAAAACGCCATCCAACTTGATTTGGGTATCGGGCGCCGCTCCACGGATCTCCAGGCTGGCTGGTTTGGGCGCGAGCTTTACATCGAGGACACTTTCGGCCGATTGGCCTACCGCGACCATAACTGGTCCGAAGTCGTTGTATCCCTTATGGGAACCGCTTACGCGATACGTGTCGGCTTGCAACTCTATCTTCAAAGGCTCGTTTGAAATTTTGTATTCCTTGCCATTGATGAACACCAGCGCTCCCGGCACCTCACTACGAATTAATAAGCTGCCCATAGCCGGCTTGGGGACCGGAGCCAGTTTCGTTTCCGCGCTTTCAACCGTAACCCACTTGCTAGGCGCCTTGACGGGTGCGGGCTTCGTCATCCAATAGGCCAAGCCAACCACCGCAATCAGTGCCGCCGCCAGGGAAAGAACCCTTGGATACGCAGGATGGCGCTGGCGCTTCCAGGTAACGGCCGTCAGCTTCTCGTCAATGTTACTCAACAGGGCACCGGCCGCAAAACGTACATCCGCGTGACTGGACGATGGAAAATCGCCTTCCAGCACTTGGTCGCGGAGCGCGCTCAGTAGTTCGGCCGTTCCGGCTAACTGGATTTGCTCGTTCAAATGGGCGATTCTGTTGAGCGCGGACCAGCGATTGGACTCCGCTGTCGACTGTTCGCGCCAACGGCGCCGCAACTCTCTTAAGTCCGCCGGCGTCGCCGAGCCTGGCACAAGGCGCTCGGCCATGCTCAACGCTTCCTCTGCCGCTTCCGCGCTCTCGCGGGCTACCAAGCGAGCATAACCATACAAAATTCCGAGAACCACGCCGGTTAGATTCTTGTCTCCCGGAAGAAGCTTGAGCGCATTTGAGAAAGACTCTTCCGTGGCACGATACTGGCGCGCGCGCAAACTGCGATCGCCACGTTCCACCAACCGCCGTGCGCTCTCGACATGCTCTTGTAAATTGCGATCCTGTTCCGCTTTTCGTTGCTCGATTTCTCTGGAGAGTTCCAAGAAATCCGTGAATTGCGGCAGCTTACTCCGTGCCTCTGCGCAAAGCTTTTCAGCTTTTGACAGTTCGCCGGCGTCCAAAAGTTCTCTAATACGAGAAACCGCATTCGAGTATTCGTCTACCAGCGCCAGTTCCCGCGCCTCCGCTTTCTCCTTGAGCTTGAGAAACAACTTGTGATGGCGCATCCGGCTCAACACCCAGGCGCACTCCTCCAGGCAATCGTCAATCCGGTCTTGTTCGAGGGCCGCCACCGCTTTTTCGCAACTGATCACCTGGTGGCGTATATCTTCAATCACGCTGCTGAATTCCGGCTCCGCGCCATAGGGAGCGGCCACTGTTTCACTCAGCCGGACATACTTGCCTGCTTGCGATGGCTCATCCTCGCTTTGTAATGCAGCCTGCAAGTCGGTCAGTTTTTTTAAGTGCCTTTGGCGTTCATCCCACTGGCGCTTTTCTTCAATGGTGGATTCAATCGACTTGAGACGGTTCAAAAGGCCGCTGTCGCCGGGGTATTCTTCCAAAGTTCGAGTGAGCCGGATGTGCGCGCGCGCCAGATCGCCGGGTTTGGCTAACGCCGTCTCGGCCAAGACGTTGGCGATCGTTTCCTCACGCTCAGCCGCTCGGACTGCTTCCCAAAGGTGATCGGGAACGGTCAATTGGGAATTTAATCGCGAAGCGTCTTCAAACAAGCTGCGGGCAACGCGCCAGTTCCTGTCGCCGAGCTGCCGTGCTTCGTCAATAGCCACGCCAAAAGCGGCTTTTTCCAAATCCGCAAAGCCCTGGCTTAGATTGGCCGCTTCACGAAATGCCCCTACCGCCCGCAAAAATTCGTCGGCCGCCATCGCCTCACGCGTCTCTTTCAATAGCGAATAGACCCGCGTGAAACGCTCTTCTAGCCTCCGCTGCCTCGCCGCCAGCCGGAGTAGCTGGTTGTCCTCGGGAAAATGATCTAACCCACTTCGCAATAAATTGCCGGCGCGTTGATAGTCACCAGCGGTGAGCGCTTCCGTGATCTGACCCAACAGATCATCCCTCGAAACGGCAAAAGTTCCCCCGGTGCCAATATTTTCGGTCGGCATTTCAAAATCCGAATGCTGCATAATGAGTGCCTCAGCCAGCACAACGGCCCGATCCAGCAGATTACCATAGAACATTCCGGGCCATTACGACGGTTCTAAGCTAGGGAATAAACCTAATTAACATACTAGTACTATAGTATGGATTTCGGCGCTGGAAACAATTTGCAACGTTTTTACCTATAGCCGCACTAGAGCGGTATGGGTTGGTTGGACATCGTTGTTTTCTGGAGCATGCGCCTCGGCGGGATTGTTACCTTATGGGCGCCGCGCTTGTGGTGTACTTAAACCGGTCGTTTTCCAGGTTATCCTGCGCCGCATCAGGCGTCTAACTTCTAATTCTTGGAGATTCTCCCGTCTAGGGACAGTTGTCTGACCGAGATGTCGATACGACATCCATGAAGTCCGCCATTCGCGTGCGCGATAGGTCCGGCCGCGCGCGCCAACTATCCGTAGAGAAAGCCATCGAAGAAGCCTCGCAGAAGATATTCGTCGGCGAATACCAAAATGCCCTTCTCCTCCTCGAAAAAGCCGTCCGCGCGGCCCCGTTCGACCCGCGAGCGCGGCACCTGCTTGGCGAGTCGCAAGCAAAAACGGGTAGCCTCAACGAAGCCACTTACAACCTTCGCAAAGCGGTAGAATCCGACCCGCACAATCCGGCCTATCGAGCCTCTCTCGCGCAAGCCCTCATGCCAGTTAACCCGAACGAAGCCATCCCTCACTTCCTCGCCGCGATCGTGGACGGATCAAGCAATCCTGAAGTGTTTTGCAATCTAACCCTGATCCTGCTGAGCCAGCGCCTGGAAGAAGATGCGCTCAAGGTCTGCGATCTAGGCCTCATGGCTTGTCAGGACCATTTTGCCCTGCTCGGCAACCGTGCCGTGGCCCTCCGTCATCTTGGCCGGCACGAAGAAGCTCTGGCGTGCTGCCGGCAGCAGGAAGAGTTAGAACCGGACAATCGCGGCCTTTGGTCTAACATGGGTTGCATCTTGAGCGAATTAGGGCGCTTACCCGAATCGGAGCAGGCGCTCAGGCAGGCGTGCCGGCTTGACCCGCAGCACGGCGGATCGCACTACAACCTGGCGCAGATACTTCTGGTCAGCGGCAAATATCGCGAGGGGTTTCGCGAATATGAATGGCGCTGGCAGAGCCCCGGCTTCAAAGATAAAGGGCGAAATTTCGACCGGCCGCTTTGGGACGGAGGCCTGTTAAGCGGCAAACGCATTCTGCTGCATGCGTAACAGGGGGCGGGTGACGCCATCCAATTCGCCAGATACGTGCCTTTAGTAGCGAAACTGGGCGGCCAAATTACGCTTGAAGTCCCGGCCCCATTGGTCCGGCTCATGACGTTTCTCTTAAGTGGGCATAAGGTTGTGGCAGCGGGTTCGCAGATCGGCGACTTTGATACGCAATGCCCCTTAATGAGTCTGGCGCTCAAGTTCGGGACCGATCTCGATTCCATTCCTCCTCCGCCGCAGTTTGCGATTCCGGCAGAACTGAAGGCAAGTTGGTCGCAGCGCCTGGCGTGCGTCAAACCAAGAGTGGCGTTGGTTTGGGCCGGCAACCCAACACAACAGGACGATCGGACTCGCTCTCTCCCGCTACGTTCTCTCCTGCCGCTCACTCGTTTCGACGACCTCGAATTTTTCAGTTTGCAGGTTGGGGCGGCCGCGCAGCAATTGAAAACCGCAGGGCCCATCGGGCGCATTCGCGATCTAGCGCCTTTTTTAACTGACTACGCCGAGACTGCCGCCGCTCTCTCTTGTATGGATCTGGTGATCAGCGTCGACACCTCAGTCGCCCACTTGGCGGGAACGCTGGGAAAGCCCGTGTGGACGTTGGTCTCATTTGTCGCGGATTGGCGATATCTGAAAGACCGCAAAGATTCTCCTTGGTACCCGACCATGCGTCTCTTTCGTCAAAACAAACCGGGCGACTGGGAATCGGTCATTCGGGAAATCCTCGCAGCGTTGCCAGCGCTGCTCACCCGTCAGTCCTGAGAGAGGCGCGCTGCGCAATCATCGCCAGCGGATGGAAGCTCGCGTCGTCTACGGCCTTGAGATCTCGAACGTTCGCCTGCATCTCCTGCGGAATGCCCACCATATTGAAGGAGGCGACGCCGGGATAGAGGTTCTCCGCGACTCCGAAATAATTTTTCGGGTTGAACAGATACGGCATATGCCACCAAAGCTGATAGCCAGCACTCCACAGCCATTCAATCAGATCGCGTGAATGGTCCAGGCGGTCATTCTCGACGTAAAGCAAAGGCCGGCATCGCCGCAAAGTCCCTGCCGCGCCCTCTAACACCTTCCGTTCGAAACCCTCGACATCGATCTTAAGCAGACCAACTCGCTCATTCTCAACCATTTCATCCACCCGCACGCAGGGCACGCGCGCCCCGGTCTGCGATTCGGAAGTGTGCATGGAAACAGCTCCAAAGTTTCCGACTCCTTGATAGTTCGGCGCGGCAAACGTCACCAATCCTCTTTCTGCGCCGCAGGCATAGGGCAATGCCCGCGCGTTTGTGAGGCCGTTTAAGGCAAGGTTCGCGCACAACTGCTGGAATATGACCGGCTGCGGCTCGAAAACCAATAACTCTCGCCCTTGGCTAGCAAGGAAACGAGCTAAGGGGACCGTATGTATACCCATGTTGGCTCCTACTTCAATAACCATCCCGCTATGCTGGGCTAACTGATTCAAGAACTGCGTTTCGGTCTCGCAGCATTCTCCGTAGGTAATCAGCGCCTTACCCATGTAGAAGTCGTTCGGGTTGCACAGCATTACGCCGTGCCGTGCCGCAACCAGTTGATAGGGTGCGCCGATCTTGAGTTCGGTCGCTTGTTTGCCATTCTTCGTTCCGGTGGCTAGTGCGGCGTTTTCGCCAACCGCGCTCCTCAATGGAGAAAAAGACGCGGACGAAGACTCGTCCGGCACCAGGTGCTTGGCAAACGCCGGGATCTTCCGGAACGCAATGTGCAGATCATCGCTAAAGCTGACAAGCTTGAAACCCTGGCGTCTCCACGCCCCGGTCAGCGCCGACCGTGAAAACAGCGAAATATGCCCATTGCGTGGGCCTACATACCACCAGTTCAAGCCCAGCTCGTCGAAATCGGCTGGCTGCACGAGTGTTGAAAAAACCACCAGCCCCTCTTCGTCCGTACAATTCGCGATCTCTGCAATTTGCCGCCGCGGGTCGGGCACATGCTCAAGCGTCTCAAAACAACTGACAATGTTGAATCGCTTCGCGGGTAATTTTGCGAATTCCGGGTTGAACGGGTCATAGGTTGTAGCGCCCTGAAATCCGCTCTTGACAAGCGCTTCGGCCAGAATGCCATTTCCCCCGCCGAAATCGAGCAGCGACAAATTCCCTTTGCCGGCCGCGAAGGCTTGCGCCAGCAAGGCGGCGTTTCCCAAGGGCCTCGTCTCCTTATAATCCGGATCGACAAGGATGTAGTCCTCGTTGTAGATGGCTTGTGCAAATTCCTCGCGGCTCCATCCGTCAAACGCCGGCGTAAAAAGAAAACCGCAGCGCGGGCACCGGTTATACCCCACCGCAATTCCCGATTCTGGCATCACCATGCCGCGCCGCGCCTCGCAGTTCTTGTTGAAATCGACCGTGCCATACAACGGCGACGCCGTGGAACAAATCTTGCAGGGGCGGGTTTCTCTGGGCCGGGCTATTTTGATTTCGTCAACCATCATGAGATTTCTCTTCGTCCATTTCCGAGTTCCTCTCCCACTCCAGACACTTGGGACCGCTGCCGATATGAAAAGCGTGAAGAGCGTCATTCGTTTGCGAGACAAATCTGGCCGGACCCGCCAGCTGTCCGTCGATGAAGCGCTGGCGGAAGCCTCGCGTATTCTATCGGCAGGAGAATACGGCAACGCGCTACTAATTCTCGAAAAAGCCGTGCGCGCCGCGCCTTTTAGTGCCAGAGCGCGGCAACTCCTTGGCGAATCCCAAGCACTGAGTGGAAACCTCACCGAGGCCGTTTACAACCTGCGCAAGGCCGTCGACGCCGAACCCAAAAACGCCGCCTGCCGAGGCTCGCTCGCGCAAGCGCTCATGCCCCTGAATCCTACCGAAGCCATCCCGCACTTTCTGTCCGCCATGGCACTCGGCTCGACCAGTGTCTATGTGTTCGGCTATCTGGCTTCAATATTGTTAGATCTCAATCGTGAAGAAGACGCCCTGAAGGTCTGCGATCTGGGCCAGACGGCTTGCCCTGACCAGTCTGTCGTTCTCGGCGTCCGAACCGTGGTGCTCCGGCGCTTGAGGCGATACGAGGAAGCGTTAGCGTGCTGCGTCAGACAACGGGAGCTGCAGCCTGTCGATGGGCGGGCTTGGTGCAACATAGGAGTTACTCTTATGGCCCTTAGGCGTGTCGACGAGGCGGAGGAAGCCCTCAGACAAGCCTGCCTTCTCGACCCTCAGAATGCCGAGGCGCATTACAACCTGGCCCTGACCCTCATGTTGGGCGGCCAGTATCCTGAAGGATTTCGCGAATATGAATGGCGCTGGAAGACGGAATTCACCAAAGGCCAACGGCAAAATTTTTCCCAGCCCTTGTGGGACGGCACTTTCCTGGGGAATAAACGCATTTTCCTGTATGCCGAACAGGGCATCGGCGACACCATCCAATTTGCCCGTTATCTGCCGTTAGTCGCGAAGCTCGGGGGCCAGATTACGCTGGCTGTTCCCCCGCCCTTAGTCCGTCTCATGAGCTGGCTTGAGGAACGGTACGACGTTAAACCGCCAGGAACGCCGGCGGGCGGCTTTGACACCCACTGCCCTTTGATGAGTCTTCCGTTGCTCTGCGGAACGGAGCTCGACTCCATTCCTCCGCCAGCAACTTTTGTGATCCCCCCAAGCATTCAGAACATTTGGGCGCAACGTGTCGCTTCCGCCAAACCGAAGGTGGCGTTGGTCTGGGCCGGGAACCCGAAACACTTGAAGAATCGCGAACGTTCGCTTCCGTTGCGTTCCTTGATTCCCCTGCTCAGCGTCGACGAGGTTGACTTCTTTAGCCTGCAATTGGGACCGCCCAGCCAAGAACTCAAAGCGGCAGGCTGCCAGCATCGCATCCGCGATCTCGCGCCTCTGTTAACCGACTTCGCCGAAACCGCCGCCGCGCTTTCCTGCATGGATCTGCTGATCAGCGTTGACACGGCTATAGTTCATTTGGCAGGAACACTTCAGAGAACGGTGTGGACGCTGATACCATTCGCCCCTGACTGGCGCTGGCTCATCGGCCGCAGCGATTCACCCTGGTACCCAAGTATGCGTCTCTTCCGCCAGCACTGCCAGGGGGACTGGGACAGCGTGATTCTTGAGGTTCGCAGGGCTTTGGGAGCCTGGCTCCTCGACCGACAACAAATCCCCTTATCCATCCCCAAACCTGTGTTCTAGTCGAAGGAGAAGGAAACGGCGGTTCGTGGCCGCCGCTCCTTCTCGTGTAAAGCTAACCTTTGGACTTAGTCCAGCGCAGCTTTAGCACGATGGTCTCAATAACGAGATCACCTTCAGTATCAGGTGCCTATTTTCATCGCCTCCCGCGGTAAGCAGGATTGAAAGGCCGGGATTCACTCCCGGCCGATCGCTTAACCGCCCATGCCACGCCCGGAAATTTAGCCTCTTCCTTCGTCATCAGCATTGCAGTTAGTCGGGAAACAACGTTATTTGGATCTCAAGACCTTTATAGGGGTCGTGACCGCGCGTAATCCCCGCGCTGCGCCCGGCTCCCCTTACAAGATTGAACTGATAAATGGAGGTTCGAATGCACACTGTCTTCTTAGTTGAGTGCAAGAATCAAAAAGCGCGCAAATAGGCAACGGGCGGCGACCGGTGAACCGCTCCCCCCCCACGGTGGTCACACCCCTGAGGAACGCGCGGCTACAGAGGTGCATCCACACTCCACGGATTCGCTGATTCAGCTGGCGAACCAGTTAGCCAAGGCTGGACGCAGTCTGGAAGCACGGGGGCTGCTCGATCAAGCGCCTAAGTCGGCCCCACGGTCGGCGGCGGTGTTGGCCCAATTGGGAACTGAATACGGGAACATCGGCGACTCCAAGGTGGCGTTTGAGCTCTATGAACAGGCGCTCGAACTCGATTCCTCCCTCGAAATCCCTATATTGCTGGCGCGCGCCAAGATGTATGAGTCTCAAGAAAAGTGGGACCTCGCGCTAAAACTA
This sequence comes from Bryobacterales bacterium, assembly GCA_963764105.1. GTDB lineage: Bacteria > Acidobacteriota > Terriglobia > Bryobacterales > Bryobacteraceae > Bog-105. Next base: position 10,949 of record CAVXRP010000050.1, on the reverse strand, counting down.
ACTGACCAAATTCTAGAACGCGACGCGAATCATCTCGCTACGCTCTATCTGAAGATCTCGTGCCTCCACCTACTCGCGCGTACTGAAGAAGAAGTCACGCTTATGCGGCGCGTAGTCGGCTTAAAGCCAGATCCCAAGGTGCATAGCCAATTGTTGTTTTATATGCTCTATGCAGCCGATGCCACACCGGAGTCCGTCTACGAAGAAAGCCGGCGCTTTTTTGCGCTATACGGAGAACCTCTCGTAAGAAAGATCCGGCCGCATCGCAACAATCCCGATCCAAACCGCAAAATCAAAATCGCCTATGTTTCGCCGGATTTGAGGAACCACACCATCATGAAGTTATTGCCGGCGGTTTTAGAAAACCACGATCGGACGCAGTTTGACGTTTCCTTCTATTCCGTCGGATCAATACGAGACCAAGTCACCGATCACATCGCCAAAACAAACCGGCTGGTTTCACTGCGGCCATTCGCCGAAGATATTGCGGCCCAAACACGGGCGGACGAAATCGACATCCTAATAGACCTAGCCGGTCACACCATGGATGTAGCCGCGCATTTAGTGTTCGCCATGAAGCCCGCTCCGGTGCAAGTCTCATGGCTGGGCGCATTCAATACGACCGGAATGCCAACCATCGATTACTACATTGGCGACCCTTACCAACCTTGTCCGGGAACGGAACATCTATTTAGCGAAACCGTTTACCGCCTGCCGCGCATCAACGAATCGTATCGGCCGACCGCCGACATCGGGATTGCCGAATCGCCCTTTTTCAACAACGGCTACATCACGTTCGGCAGCTTCAACGATCCGCGCAAAATCACGCGCGACGTAATCAAAATGTGGGCGGCGATCTTGCATATGGCGCCTGGCAGCAAGCTCCTGTTCAAATTCCGTCATTTGGAAAAACCGATCTGGCAGGAGCGGCTTCGCAACTGGTTAGGAGAGGACGGCATCTCCGGCGAGCGCTTTCGCTTCGAAGGAGCCAGCCCTCCGCTCGAATACCTTTGTGCCTGGAGCGAGTTGGATATCGCGCTCGATCCTTTTCCTTATAACGGCAGCACCACCACCATGGACGCGCTTTGGATGGGCGTTCCGGTGGTGTCGCTGGCGGGGCGTTTGGCGGTATCTTGCTGTGGATCCGCTATTTTATCCACAGTCGGATTGCCGGTGTCCCAAACGGCGGACGAATACATCCGAACCGCGCTGTTTCTCGTTGACACTATCCCGAAAACACCCCAAATTCGCCGAAATGTGCGGCAAGCCTTGGTTGGTTCCGCGCTGATGGACGAAAGGGGCCTAATGCGCGACGTGGAAACGGCGTTTCGGGAGATGTGGGTCCAGTGGTGTCGGAGCCGTGTTAGGATCGCGAACGAACGTTAGGCACTGTATCCAGGGCGCGTCATCCCAAAGACAGAGCGCCAGTCAGTGAAAACTCTCGGCGAGAATCCTCGCCTGCGACGCCGTGGGTGGGAAGTTTCTCTTTCAGGCGCACGAACAGCGCTCCTCCGGCCTCAAACGCAGTGGACCAGTATCTCTCAAAGTTACGGCAAAATTCATCCGCGACTGTTTGGGGGCCGTCGCCGAACGACCAACGATAATCGTCGAAAATGATCCAGCCGCCTGGGATCACCCAGCGCATCCAGCTATGGATGTCATCTGCCACTGCCTTGGGGGCGTGGTTTCCGTCGATGTGGAGAATCGCTATGTCACCGGAGTAGTGCGTCACTCCAAATTCCGGGCTAGAGACTGTTTTGCCCGCTGCGTAGGTTCCGGAAGCGCTGACAGAAGGCTGCCTCAAATAATTCGTGATGTCACGCCAGGGCGCAAGGTTCGCGGTAAAAGCCTCGAAAATCGCCTGAACTGACTTCTTCACCGGCAGCGTGTCGATCTCCTTGATGTTCTGCACCGCTTCCTGAATGGACCACGGATCCACACACAGCAGCTTGCCGATTGCGTAGTTCCTTGCCAAGAACGCGAACACCACCGCGCTGAGCCCGAACAGGGAACCGATCTCGACGATGTCGCCCGGCGCGACATCCCGAAAGATAGCCATGACGGCTTCAACTTTGGCATGCGAGCACTGTCCCGGCGTGAGTTCGAAAAGGCGGATCAATCCCGCTGTCTGACCGACGGTCAAAGGTGGACGCGCTTGGCTCGAAAGATTCCACCGTCCCGAACGCTGTAGAAATTCAGTGGCAAGGCCGCGCTGGCGCTGGTAAGAGGCGAAATCGCTATCCCAATCCCGCGGACAGAGTTTAACGCCGGCCGGCAGCGAAGGCAACAATCGGTTGATCTGCTCCCAAACGACCGGATGAGGGGTAAAGATTTCGGCAATATCGAAATGCCCGATTCGTTGTGTCAGCTCGTCCCTGAAATTCGGTTCGAGCACCCACGGCAGGCTTGTCCACTCGGCATACCGTTGCCGCTCCTGGTCGAACGCCAGGGAGGACGCGCCTACAACGCGACGACCCGAAAGACTAGCCTGATGCGCGAACGCCAGCGAAGACGGCATTCCGGCCGGAAAGACCAAAGTGGATTCCTGGGTTGGCATCCCTTAACTCATGTTCAGTTCACGACGCCCGCCGACGCGCCGCTATGCTTCGTAATGCGCGGCCGAGTGAGGCCGCGACGTCCGAGACGTTTTCCTTGTCCATATCCGGATAGTGCGGCAGGCCCAATACTCGCTCACCCAAATCCTTCGTAACCGGCAACTCAACTCGCGGACAATCCGCAAACGCCGGCTGAACGTGGCAACCCTGCCCCCACCAATTGCGAGTTTCAATTCCGGATCGTTGGAGAATAGCCGCAACCTGACTTGCAGAACCGGGCGGTAAGACCACGCTCGTTGTTCCAGTCGCCCAACCGTGACCGTAGCCAGGCTGCAAAGATACGCCGGCCACTGGCGCGAGCGCCTGCCGGTACCATTGCATGATCTTCAGATGCTGCGCACGAATCACCGGCCATCGCCCAAGGCTAGCCAAGGCCACAGCTGCGTGGTACTCGCTCATCTTGGCGTTGATGCTTCGCCGCATCGCCACGCGCGAATCCTCGAATCCGAAATTGGAGCATGCCCTCACCCGGTTAGCCATTACCGCATCACTAGTCAACACGAAGCCACCTTCCCCGGCGGCAAAGATTTTAGTGGCGTGCAGGCTCACCACCGAAAGCAAGGAACTGGGAGTGGCCGTATCAAATCCGGCTGCCGCATCCACCACGACAGGAACCCCCGTTTCTTCCTGAAACTGCTGCCATGCTTTCAAACGTAGGGGCGCGCCAAAGGGCGAGACCACCACTACAGCTTGCGCCGCGCAGCCTCGCCTCAGCGCCTGCTTGACCTGTTCCGGGTTCAGCGCCCAAGTCTCGCGGTCGACATCGTGGAACATCGGCGTTAATCCCGCCGCTCTGGCCGCATGAGGCGTGGCGGCAAAAGTCCATGACGGCATAAGGCAGGCGCCACCCTCCTTAACACCTAATGCCAGTAGTGCGGCCGTGATCCCAGCCGTACCATTCGAGACTGTGACCAAGGTATGATCGGGCGCGCTTAGGTGCTTGGCTAGTTCCCGTTCCAGCCGTTGCACGAGCGGCCCGTGGTTCGAATACCAGCGAACACAATCAATGGCTTGCAAATAGGGCAGAATTTCGGCGGTAGACGGCAGCTTGGGGCACAAAACCGGGATCTTCTCGAAAGATCTTTTGACCTCAGGCGCCGACTCTCCGATCAATGGAACAACAATGGACTGAGCAATCATCTGAGGAGGCCCTCTCAGTCTCTATCGCCAAAACGAGGACTTTACTTGAAGGCAGCGTTATTTTTTCAATCTGGAAGTGGCGCGGCGCCGTGCGCCGCGATTCGGAGACGGAAGCAAGCCGCATCGGATAGTTCTTATTTACTCGCTAGGCTTCCCATGTTATATTCACAACGTGGGGAAGGAGAGTGCAAGTCTCCCTCCCCTGCTTCACTACAGCTTTTGGCGAATAGTGAACACAATCGTTCTTACAACCATCCGTAGGTCGATGATCATTGAGACCACCTTTCTGCCGGCAGTTAGATTGAAAACCCAGGACGCGATCCTGGGTTTTCCGTTTGCGGCCTCGGTTGCCACGCCCGGAAACTTAGCCTCTTCTTTCGCCATCGGCATCGAAAAGGTGGTAAGAAAACAGCGGTGTTTGTATCAAAGGCGTGCACCCGGCAAACCCAAAGCGCGCCCTAATCAGCCTTCTTATACGTGTTAGTCTGTGTTCATCTGTGGCCATTCACAATGACGATTGACGAACGACTGGATCGATTGGTGCAGCGTCACGAGGCCTTGACCCAAACGGCGGAGCACCTCGCATTGCAAAGCGAGGAACAAAACAAACACCTGGACAGAATCCTCGCTGCGCTCGATAAGGATGGCGAAAACATTCGCGCCTTAGCACGCATCGCGGAGATCCACGAACACCGGATTTCGGAACTCGAAGGTGGCGACTCTTAACGAAGGTTTTCCGGCGGGATGCGTTCGATCAATGCGCGGATTGCCCCTACTAGACCGTCCACTTTAGCGGTTAAGTTTTCAATGCCTGAGTCAGTCTTGTCCGCCCGGTCTGCTTGTTTTTGCTGCACAGTAATGAGCCATGCAATGTTATTCGCTTGCAACTGCTGGACCTCTATTAGCGTTGCCAGCGTCTTTTCCATGCGCTCAAAGCGTGCCCGCTAGTCGCCGTTTTGATTCGCCATCGTTTCCGGGCCTCGTCGACCTTCATCATACCGTGCCTGAGAATTGTAGGGCCTTTTGCAAATTTTCCCCATTCCGTCTTGAATTGTGTTCTACTGAAGGAGAAGGAAACGGCAGTTCGCGGCCGCCGCTCCTTCTCGTATTGAAGCTAACTTCTGGACTTAGTCCAGCGCAGCTTTAGAACGATGGTCCCGAAAAGCGAGACCACATTCAGTATCGGGTGCATGTTTCATCACCTCCTGCGGTAAGCAGGATTGAAAGGCTGGGGTCTTACTCCCCGGCCGATCGCTTAACCGCTCAGGCGCGGTGCCGCTCTCGCTCACGATTCCTTTCCATCCTTTCCGCATACTGATGATTTGCTGGACTTCATCGGTTTTCTCCACCTGCGGGCAGTGCGGCCCCCACATCAAACGTCGCTGGAAAGCTACCTGAGGTGAGGGCTGGCCCACCTGAGGCAGAACGGAGGCCCAATGGTCCCCTTGGCGCTTGTCGCCGCAGTTCCCCGGCGGCTCTTTGATCCCGGCCGCCCTTTTGGGTTTTGCTCTTGATTCCGCGCGAACAGGGTACGCCGTACTAAGTAAAAACTCTGGCATCCGGCGTGCTCCCATGTTTCACGTCACACCGGACACAAGCCTCAACCAGGCGAGGCCGGAAAGGAAAAAGGAAAAGAATGATTTCTCTACAAACCAACACAACTTCTCTCATGGCTCAGCAGAACCTGAATACGGATAACGCCTTTCAAAGCAAGACAATTGAAGAGCTGACGTCCGGCTACCGCATCAACTCCAGTGGCGACGACGCCGCCGGTCTTGCCATCGCCAACGGCTACCAATCCAGCGTTTCCGAATTGACGCAGGGCGTAGCGAACGCCAACGACGGCACCAGCCAACTGCAAATTATTGACGGTGGCTTGAGCAATATTTCGACGATTCTCGACCGCATGAAGACCCTGGCCACCCAGTCGGCTTCCGGCACCTTTACCGGCAGCCGCGCCACCTTAAATCAGGAGTATTCAGGGCTCGTGACCGAAGTCAATCGCCAAGCGGCGAACATCAACCTCAACTCCGGCGGAAGCTTGAACACGCAATCTGAGCGTCTATATCGGCGGCGCCGGCTCAACGCAGTCCAACGCCTCCGTCAATATCGATCTCAGCGGCGCGGCAAACGCGGTCGACGCCACCAGCCTCGGCCTGGCCAGCACCAATGTCCTGGGCGGCGGCGGCGGCATCACCGGTAACACTCTGAGTCTGACCTCGCCGGCTGGTGCAACCTTTGTCGAAGTCCGCTGCTGCTGGGGTGTACGCCTCCGCTGACAATCAGAGCTTCACGTTCAACGTAGTCAACAACGGCGTTGCAACATCGACCACGGCCACAGTTCAATCAACGACCGCCGGCTCCACCCTTACCCAAGTGCTCTCCAGCCTAAACAACCAGTTGAACGCCTACGGTATCTCCGCGAGCACCGGCAGCGACGGCACACTGCAATTCACCAGCGCGAACGCTTTCACCGTGCAAGACAATCAATCCACAACCGGCACTTCGCCGCTGACCAATGAAACCGCTGGAACTGGCCTGGCCGACAACTCCGCCAACTATACCGTGGACGGCGCGGCCGCGTGGGTCGTGACCACCGCTGCCGAGACGCTGACCCTCACGTCGAGCACCGGCGCCGCAACCGCTATTACTATCGCGAGCGGCGACACCAAGGCGCAAACCATGACCGCCATCAACGCCCTGTCCAGCCCCACCGGCGTTTCGGCAGTGCTAAACGCCGCCGGCACCGGCATTTCATTGCAGAGCGCGACCAGCTTCTCCGCGACCGATACCACCACCGGGGCCGCTGGCATCTTCGCCGCCGCTAGCACGAACATCAACGCCACCGCGCCTACTTCGACCGCCGTCAGCAACGGCACCGCCGCTATCACCGCCATCGATAGTGCGATTTCAGCGCTTGGTCTTGTCCAGGGCTCCATCGGCGCCGGCGAAAACAAATTGCAATACGCCACCAACCTGGCGCAGTCGCAGATCACCAGCTACTCGGCCGCCGAGTCGCAAATCAAAGATGCCGATGTCGCTGCCCAGGCCGCTAACTTAACCAAAGCGCAAGTGCTCGTACAGACTTCTGTCGCCGCTCTCGCGCAAGCCAACTCCGCCCCGCAGTCGATCCTGAAACTCCTGCAATAGGGCTAACCTTAATCTCTAACCTGGCGGGGGCTGCGCTTCATAGCGCACCGCCCCCGCCACTTTTTTGACCTCATTTTGTCTTGGGCTCTTATATGGCAACCAGCGCAACCAGTTCATCTTCCTCCTCCGCGGGCACTTACTTTACTGGCAACAGCACTTTTTCGGCTGATTTAAATAACCAGATCTCGCACGCTGTCGCCGAGTCCACCCTGCCCATCACCCAATTGCAGAATCAGCAAAGCACGATCACCGGACAGCAAACGGAACTGCAAAAGTTAGGCGGCGACTTTTCGACGTTTCAAACCGCCGTTGGCGCAGTCGATAGCGCTGTCAGTTCCGGATCCCTGGCAGCCTCAGTTGCCAATACCTCTGTCGCCAGCGCCATTCTCGGTACGGGCGCGCTAGCGGGCTCCTATTCGGTGAACATCACTAACCTTGGCTCCCTGGCCAATACCATCAGCACCGCAACGAACAGCGATACCACCAGTACCGCCACCGTCACGAACCCGGCTTCTGCCAGCATTTCCAGCAGTTCGACCTTTACTCTCACAGTCGGCACGACCAATTATTCCCTCACCCCCGCCAGCAACAATCTCAATAGCCTGGCAGCGGCCATCAACGCCAGCGGCGCGAATGTCCAGGCGAGCGTCGTGAACACCGGCACCGTGGCCTCTCCCAGCTATGAACTTTCGATACAAGGGACGGCCGCTAACGCGAGTACTGTCACGCTCAACGACGGCACCTCTAATCTCCTCGGCGCAACCAACACCGCCAACCCCACTGGCGTACTCGCCGTCACCGACCCGACTGCCGGTAGTATCTCCAAAAGTTCAACCTTTAATCTCACCGTCGGCACGACGTCCTACGCGCTCACTCCTGCCAGCAACACGCTAAATGCCCTGGTGACCGCCATCAATGCGAGCGGCGCCAATGTGCAGGCGACTGTCGTGAACGTCGGTGGCTCCGCCAATCCGAACTATGAACTTTCCATTCAAGGAAATCAATATGCCAGTTCGGCGATTCAATTGAACGACGGCACCAACAGTCTCCTGACTACCATGAGCGCGGGCGCCGCGTGGCCTATTCGGTTAACGGCCAAGCTTCCGTAACCAGCAACACCCGTTCCCTTTCCATCTCCACCGGACTGACCGTCGACGCTCTCACCACCGGTACCGCCAATGTAACCGTGGAGCAAAGCTCCGTTGGCATACAGAACGCGCTGGCCGGGCTGGTCACCAGCTACAACGCCGCAGTCGACGAATGACCACGAACCGTGGCCAGAACGGCGGCGCGCTGGCTGGGAGCTCGGTGGTCCAGCAACTCAGCAACACTCTGCAGAGCCTCGGCAGCTATTCCAGCAACTCTTCCGGCAGCATTCACTCGCTGACCGATCTTGGCCTTACTTTCGATACCAATGGACATCTGCAGTTCGATCCGACGGCTTCTCGTCGGCGACCGCCACTTCGCTCAACGATGTTACGGATTTCTTGGGCTCGGAAACCGCCAACACGGGCTTCCTGGGCGCGGCCAGCACGGCTCTGACCGCCATTACCGATACCACTACCGGCATCGTTGTTCAACAGATTAGCTCCTACGCCGACACTATCACCAGCCTTGGCAACACCATTACTGCCGACCAGAGTCGGCTCACTCTCATGCAGTCGAACCTGACCGCGCAAATGGAGGCTGCCGACGCGGCGGTCGCCTCTCTGCAAAGTCAGGCCACGGAAATCTCATCGATGTTCGCCGCCGAGCAAGTCCAGCAACAGGCCAACGCCCTTGGATAGGTCCAATCAATATGCCCTACTTAGCCCCCTGCACCAGGAAGTTCACAACGCCCTGCGGCTGGCGATTTCGAAACCGCCAGACCACTTAGGCCGCGAGCTCGGCCAAGCGATCATCCGCCACGGCTCCGCCTTAGGGCCCGCCGACAGGGCGGCCTACGTTCGGCAAGCCCTGAATCGACTACAAGAGCATTTGAGTTTTGCGCGCGTTCTCCGCGCCCATCTAGCCAGCCAGGTAAGGGCAAATTCCGCTGTGTGCCTCTACCACCAGGACCCCGCCCGCGGCAATTCCTGGCACTTCGACGCGTAGGATGCCAGAATGGCAGGGCATGGCCCTGCCCCACAACTGCCCTCATGCCCCGGTTGTCTCAGATGTCCACAAATGCCCCTCATGCCCAAGCTGTTCGAAGATCCTCAGAGGCACTACACAGCAAGGGCCTGTCCTCAACTGCCCCACAACTGTTCAGATATCCTCAGGCATTCTCGGCCGCTGTGGGGCGGCGCCGTGTGCCGCCATCCTGCCATCCCGCACTCGACCAAGGCCAGTCTTCAGGTTTGCCCACCAGTCCGGCCGCCACCGGATTGAAATCGATATAACGTATGATTGCGTACCACTCCCGTCCCAGCTCCGCACCCAATGATCGTAGGATTCATCCTGCCAGAAAGGCCGCCCCTGCCTTAGTAGTGCGGCGTTTGCAGCGCGCGCACTCGCGCTTTTTATGTTCATCAACGCCTTACGGAGCGGCAGCAGCGGTTGTATTAGGACGTGAACGTTGTTTTCCATGACAACCCACGCGAACAGCTCATAAAACCGCCACTTAGTCATCCCGGAGACAAGGGTTCGGCTGACGGATTCAGGCCACCCGGGCATTATTCAGCCAGAGCGGCCCAGTCGAGCCCGGCAAAGAACCGTGAAGCCGCCAAGTTACGAAGAATTCGGCGTTCTCAGGATGCCAGTGGGGGAGTCTTCGGGTATAGAATGCCAGAGCAAATAGTAGCGAGTAAGAGGGGGAAGTTCTCAGGCAGAAAGGCAGCCATCCATCCTTCGCGGCGCATGGCGCCGAGCCACTTTGGTAAACAGTCAAATCTTTGACGCTCCGTCGCAAAAAACCCTGTAAAATCAGCTTTTCCCACTGGCCCCCCAGTTGCTCTAGCTAGTGTGCAACGTCATGCTAGATCCACTTTCCAATCAACTTGACAGCTATTTGACGCTTGTCAGCCAGCGCCAGAAATTGGTCGCGTCTAACATCGCTAATGCCGATACGCCGGGCTATAAAACCAAAGATCTCGATTTCGAAGCCCAGCTTCATTTCGCCCTGCAAACACCGGGTGGCGCTAATCCAGTCTCCGGCCGCCATCACCGTGCCTGGCCTGCGTGTGAAGAACGACGGCAACAATGTCGACCTCGACCGCGAATCTCGCCTGCTCTCTGAAAACGCCATGCGCTTCAACATGGCCACACAGTTTCTGCGGGCTAACTTGAAAGATCTTCATACAGCCATTTCCGGCGGAGCAGGCGCATGAGCCTCTTTGATTCGATCTCCGTCAGCGCTTCCGGCTTAACCGCGCAACGGCAGCGCGCCGAAGTGCTCGTCGAAAACATTGCCAATGCCGATACCACCCGCACGGCGGGCGGTGGCCCTTATCGCCGCCAGGATGTGGTTTTTGAGTCGCAGTCGACCGGCGAGCCGTTCTCCTCCGTTCTGCAAAGTCAAATGGACGATCAACCGAAGGGTGTCGCCATCAGCCAGATTGTGACCGATCAGTCGGAGCCTGAACGCCGCTATCTACCCGGCCATCCGGACGCCGATAAAGACGGCTATGTGGCGTTTCCTAAAGTGAATCCGGCCGAAGACATGGTCGATCTGATGGGCGCTTCGCGCGCTTACCAAGCCAATGTTTCAGCCATTTCCGCAGTCAAAGACATGATCAGCCGCTCCATGGACCTGTTCCATTAAACTTTATGGCGCCCATCATTCCCATCTCCTTACCAGCCTCGATCAAGCCCATTGCCTTGCCAACGGCCGCCGCTGCCCCGGTGGCAGCTTTCAGCAGTTCCTCACCTCCGCTATTTCAAACGTAGGTCAGTCTACTGCCAACGCCAACGCCGCTGTTTCCAACTATCTTGCGGGTGGCACGCAGGAATTGCACTCCACCATTTTGGCAACTCAAAAGGCTTCGCTGGACTTCGAATTGCTCCTACAAGTGCGTAACAAAGTAGTCTCGGCTTATGACGAAGTCATGAAGATGCAAATCTGAG
>CAVXRP010000049.1:0-18497 GCA_963764105.1 Bryobacterales bacterium | reverse complement strand
GCCGCGGGTGACCGTACGAAAGCCATTTCCATGGCGGAGGAAGGCAAGTTCACGAATCCGGGAATTCGCAGCTTGGCGCTGAGCGAGGCCACCGTGTGGCGGCTCATGAATAAGGACTTTGGGGGTGCGCGCAATACGGCCGATTTGGCGGCCCAGGCGGAAAATCACCCTTCGGCGGTGAGCACCGTGGCGGGTCTGCTGGTTTCCGGTAATGATCCGCCGGAGGATTGGCGGAAGAAGGTGGAGGGCGCGCCTTTGAATCCAGCCATGAAGCAGCCGATTCTGGCCTATGGGTTCTTTTTGAACGGGCATTACAACGAAGCGGTGGCGGAATGGCGCAAGGTGCTGGATGCGTCGGAGGGTTCCGATTTGCGGGCGCGCGCTATGCTGGCGGCGTCTTTAGACCGCGCCGGCAAAAGCGCGGAGGCGCAGAAGATTAAGGTGGAACCGTTTCTGATTCGTGAGTATGCCGATGTTTATGGTTCGGTGGTGTTTGCGGAAATGCGGCGTTTACTGGGGTTGAGTCACTGATTTCGCTCAACGGCTCCAGTCAACAAATCGGTGGGACTTACGATTCCAGTAGATGTGAGCAGAGTCAGTTTCGCCATCGCTGAGATTGAGAGCTCTGCATGTTTTGGATCTCCGAAAACCGGGCAGAGCTTCACCCGCTTCTTTTTCCGGGTCGTAGTCGAGATCCTCTATTAGGAACCAATGTACACTGCCGACGGTTCTTCCGACCGAAAATTTCCCGGTATCTCCTGGTGCGTCGCTGCGCTGTCAAAGATTTGGCGATCGTCAAAAAACCGACAGGCGCCAGCTAGACAGTCCTCTTTTGTTTCAGTATCTTGGGGCGCGCCGGCAGCGGACACAAAAATGCCCATAAGACGGTCATGAACCTTAGTTCAATCAATAACTATTTCACCAACCACACGGCCGCGGTTCTAAGCAAGGGCTTGCCAACCAACTCGGCCAGCAACAATGCAAACGGCGTGAGCGGGGCGTCGTCGGGCAGCGGCCAACTGTCACCGTTCGCCCAATTGCTGAGCACACTGCAGCAGCTGGAGCAATCGAATCCGACGCAATATCAGCAGGTGACACAACAGATTGCCACCAAACTGCAATCCGCGGCGGCAACGGACACGAAAAACGGCAACAGCGCGCAAGCGGCTCAACTCACAACGCTGTCAAAGGATTTCACCACTGCCTCGCAGAACGGACAGCTGCCGAATGCTCAGGACCTGGCATCGGCCTTGGGCGGCGCAGGTCATCATCATTTCCATGGGCATGCCGCGGCGGGCGATTCGGCCAGCAGTTCCAGCGCGGGCAGCACGACCTCGCCCGGTTCGAACGCGGCACTGCAACAGCTTCTGGCGTCATTCGGGTCCGGCAACAGTCAGGCCAGTTCGACGAATCCGATGTCGATTATTATGAGCACGCTTTCGAGCGCGGGCATTAACGGCTAACGTTTTCACTGCGCGTCAGCGCGCGGCGGCAGCGCGTTTGGCGCCGTTCGGCTCGCCCGAACTCATGGCCTCGGGAACTTCCACCAGCTTGCCGCTCGAAACGTTATAAATGTAGCCGTAGATGGGAATTTTCGGCGGAACCAGCGGATGATGGCGAATGCGCGTGACGTCAGACACCACACTTTTCGCTAAGTCTTTAATTGTCAGCCATTCGAGGTATTCGCCCGCGGGCGAACCGCCACCAGTTCCGGGGTCGCGCCACTGGCCATTGTGAAAACTGGCCGTATCGAGGCTCTTTGCCAGCAACTCACGCATCACTTCATTGGTGAAGGTCAGCATGCCGCAGTCGGTGTGATGAATCACAAACCATTCACGGGTGCCCAGCAGCTTGTAAGAAATCACTAGAGACCGGATGGCATCGTCGCTAGCGCGCCCCCCGGCGTTGCGGATGACGTGAGCGTCGCCTTCGCTCAAACCTGCAAACTTCGCCGGATCGAGCCGCGCGTCCATGCAGGTCAAAATGGCAAATTGCCGGGCCGGCGGCATGGGAAGCTTTGACTTAGAGCCAAAGCTGGCCGCATACGATTCGTTTGCGTTCAGTACTTCTTCTAAAATCTGGGACAAAACAACTCCTAACCATCGAACAGACGCGCAATGCGGCTAAAGTATTTCCTGCAATCGTGTGCAGTACCCGCCAATAACAGCAGTTTACAATCGTTTGGAGCGGCGTGCTAGAACTATCTGAGGGCAGGCGAATTTATTGGAGGGGGATATTGATATGGAGTGGACGCCGGATAACAGCAATCAAGACATTGAAGACCGCCGGGATGAGAGCGGTGGTGGCGGCGGCGGGTTCGGGGGATTTGGCGTTGGGCATTTAGGGATTGGCGGGATTCTGATTGTGGGCCTCCTGAGCCTGGTGTTTCATCAAAATTTCTTTGCTTTGCTATCCGGCAGTGGAGCGGGGGCCGGCGTCAGCCAAGGGCAAGGGCAAGTGCAATCGATGCCCAATCCGCAACAGGATCAAGCGGAATCGCGAGATGCCAGCCTCATCAAAACGGTATTTCACAATATCCAGAACAGCTGGGCCGTTATGCTGCCGGCGCAAGCGCACATCCCTTACCGCCACGCGACGTTAGTGTTGTACCGCAATGCATGGCAAGGCGGCTGCGGACTGGCCGAGGATGCCACTGGCCCGTTTTACTGTCCGCAGGATGAAAAAGTGTATCTCGACCTGGGATTCTTCGACGAATTGAAAAGCCGCTTTGGCGGATCGAATGCCGATTTCGCACAGTCATATGTGGTGGCGCATGAAGTGGGGCACCATGTGCAAAAGCTGCTGGGCACAGAGGAGAAAGTGAGGATGGCTGAATCGCAACAGCCGGGCCAAGCCAACGCATTATCGGTCGCGGTAGAACTACAGGCGGATTGCTATGCGGGCGTGTGGGGTAACTCGGCAAGAGACACCTTTAAGCTGACGCAGGCCGACATCCAAGATGCGTTGAGCGCTGCGGCGGCGGTGGGCGATGATCATTTGCAGAAGATGGCGACGGGGCACGTGAGTCCGGAAACGTTCACGCATGGAACGTCGGCGCAGCGCGAAGAATGGTTTACGCGCGGTTACCAATCGGGGCAGATTGCGGCGTGTAATACGTTCGGACGGTAGCCAAGATCAGGAGCCAACCGCAAACAGCCCGAACTCCGACAGCGCGGGACACGCTTCGCTCTCGGTTATCTTTAACCGCACGCGATTGGAATTTACCATTTGTGGCGATCGCAGAATGCGGCAGGAACCGATGCTGGTGCCCGTCCCGAAGCTGGCCCAGGAGCCGTTCTTCCAATATTCAACGGAAAAACCGCCAATGCGTTGGCCGAGAGCGATATCCTCCCGCACTTGCACTAAGTTGAAGTCGATGGCATTCGGGAGTTCGAAAACAACATCCGCTTCCCGAACACTGTCGTCAGTCGCCCAATAGGTATGCCGATTGTCATCCAGCAAGTGGATCGGTTGATACTCCTTCCGTTCGCCGCGAACGTTCGAAGCTTTGACTCGCGAGCCGGCCGCCAGGTTGTGCGCGAAGGTGGCGTTGATGATGCGGCCAAACCCGCGCAAGCTTTCCGCGTCGGCTTCGTGAATTAGTCCGCGGCGATCGGGCGGGACATTCAGGAGAAAGCTCGCGCCCCGGCCGGTGGACACGCAATAGAGATCAAACAGCTCTTGTGGAGATTTAACTTTGCCGTTCTCCGCTGGATGCCAGAACCAGCCGGGACGGATGGAAACGTCGCATTCCGCCGGTAGCCAATACTTGCCGTCGCGGGTACCGACAGTCGATTCTTTTTCGCGCACATCGCCGGGTACGGCCGTGCCGCCGTTGGTCGCCACCGGAGAATAGGTGGCCCAACAAGTCTCGCCCGCGATCCCTTTTTCATTCCCCACCCAACGGATGTCCGGGCCGACGTCGCTAAAGATGACAGCCTCGGGTTGCAGCTTGCGGACCAGGGACCAGGTGTTCGGCCAATCGTAGTAGTGGACTTTGTCGATGGTGCGAGTCTCTTTCGCGCCGCCGTAATAGCCGCTGCCGCCGTTGGCGCCGTCGTGCCAAACCTCGAAGATGGGGCCGTACCCGGTGAGCAATTCGCGAAGCTGGCGGCGGTAGATATCGATATAGGCAGGAGTGCCGTAGGCCGCGTTGTTGCGATCCCACGGCGAGAGATAGACACCGAACTTGAGGCCTGTCTGCGCGGCCGCTTCGGAAAGTTCGCGCACGATATCGCCTTGGCCGTTCTTGTAGGGGCTGTAGCGAATGGAATGCTCGGTGGTTTTGGTGGGCCACAGGCAAAAGCCATCGTGATGTTTGCAGGTGAGAATAACGCCTTTACTGCCGGCCTCTTTGAGGACCGCGCAAATCAAATGGGCGTCGAACGCGCTGGGATTGAAGATAGCTGGATTTTCGTCGCCTTCACCCCATTCCTTGTCAGTGAACGTGTTGACGGTGAAGTGGAGGAAGTTGTAGAAGCCCAGTTCGCTCCAGTGGAGTTGGCGCTCGGATGGCAGCACGCCGTAGGGCGCGGGAGGGGCGGCAGCGCGGGCGAACGAGGCTGAAGCGGCGGCAAGACCCAACAGTACGGAACGTCGCGTAGGCTGGTATATCATCGTGGGGGCCATGAAACAAGACTATTCGCGCCGCCACCTGCTTGGCAAGCTTGCCGGTGGTATTGCCGCGTTTCCGTTCGTGAGCGGTGAGGTTTCAATGTTGCAAGGGAACTCGTTGAAGATGCCCATTGGGTTGCAGCTTTACACCGTCGGCAAAGAGATGGACGAAGATCCGCAAGGCACGCTGAAGCAGGTGGCGGCGGTCGGCTACCAACAGGTAGAGACGTCGCCCATGTCGAAGCTCGGCGCCAAGGAGTTGCGCCAGATGCTCGACGATGTCGGCTTGAAGAACACCTCCGGACATTATCTTTTACCCGATCTGCTGAAGGATTTGGAGGGCAACATCGCCTCCGCGCACACGCTGGGTCAGCATTACATGATAGTGACGGTGCCGTGGATCGCCGATGTGTCGCGCGTGCATGCCGACCCGGCCGCCGGTCAAATGGGTTTCTTCATGGCGATGCTGGGCGCCTTCACACTTGAAGATTACAAATGGAACGCCGAACAGTTCAACAAAGTGGGCGCGCAGGTGAAGAAGGCCGGGCTGCAGCTTGGTTATCACAATCACAATTTTGAATTTAAAGTCTACGACGGCGGCGTGACCGGCTATGACGAGTTCGTGCGGCTAACCGATCCTGATCTAGTGAAGCTGGAGTTGGATTGCGGTTGGGTGACGGTGGCGGGACATGATCCGGTGGAGTATCTGAAGAGATTCCCAGAGCGCTACCAACTGCTGCACATCAAAGATTTCAAGAAGGGTTTTACGCCGATGACAAAGCTGGGTGACACCGGCGAAGGCGCGCCCGTGCCGACCGAATTGGGGCGGGGAAGCATCGATTACAAGCGGATTTTCGAAGCGGCGAAGAAGGCGCAGATCAGCGCGATTTTTGTCGAGCAAGAGCCGCCGTTCAAAGAAATGCCCGCGCTAGAAGCGATCAAGGTGGATTACGCCTATCTCGACAAACTGCATGTCTAAAACAATATCGAACGTGGCGCGCGGCGCGGCTATGGGGCTGTTGATCTGGCCCGTGGCCCACGCGCAGAACCCCAAGGAGCCGCCGAAAAAGCAGCCGGCGTTCGTCATGCCGGGCACGCCACAGATTGATGAGGCCGCCGTCGAGCGCGGCAAGAAGCTCTTCGAACCGGCTTGCGGTTTCTGTCACGGCTTAGATGCCCGCGGCAAGAGCGGTCCTGACTTGTTACGTTCGACTCTCGTTCTGCATGACGAAAACGGCAACCGGCTCGGCCCGATGATTCGCACTGGGCGCCCCGATCGCGGCATGCCGCCGTTCGCCACCATGACCAACGAACAAGTGGCCGATATTTCGGCGTTTCTGCACGCGGGCACCGTTGGCGTGACGAACCGCTTTGGTTACGAGATCAAAGGCCTGCTCACCGGCGACGCGAAACAAGGAGAAGCGTTCTTCAACGGCGATGGCAAGTGCAATACGTGTCATACCCCAACCGGCGATTTGGCGCACGTCGCAACCAAATATGAACCAGTCGAGCTGCAGCGCCGCTTCCTTTACCCTGCACCGAACATGATCGACGTCTGGATGGGCAAGCAGGTGAAACCGGGAGCTCCGACGAAGGTGAAAGTAACACTACCCTCTGGTGAAGTGATTGCGGGCACACTCATTCATGCGGATGAGTTCGACGTGGTTCTGCAGGATGGCGCCG
Organism: Bryobacterales bacterium; assembly: GCA_963764105.1. GTDB lineage: Bacteria > Acidobacteriota > Terriglobia > Bryobacterales > Bryobacteraceae > Bog-105. Next base: position 12,200 of record CAVXRP010000049.1, on the reverse strand, counting down.
GGCAGCGCTCCTTTGCCCGCGAGAAAACGGCGAAGGTGGAGATTGACGATCCGCGAGCGGCACATGAAGCCATGTTGCCGAAATATACCGATCAGCAAATGCACAACATGCTCGCCTACCTGGAGACATTGAAATGAGAGCGTGCTGCGCGGCCGCAGCACTGTTTTGCGCACAGGCGCTGATGGCCCAAGAACTGAATCCCGCGACTCTGCGCAACCTCAAGAGCGACAGTTGGCCCACTTACAACGGAGACTATTCGGGACGCCGGCATAGCCCTCTGAAGCAGATCAACGCCAGCAACGTCAATTCGCTCGAGACGGCCTGGACCTACCGCGCCACTGACTATGGAGCCGCGAGTTTCGGCAGCGTTCTCAAATCGACGCCGCTCATGGTGAACGGCGTTTTGTATTTCACCATGCCCGAGAATGTCTGGGCGGTAGATGCGCGCACCGGTCGCGAGATCTGGCATTACAAAGCGCAACCCACCCCGGGTTTTCACATTGGCCATCGCGGCGTAGCGATGTGGGGAGATTGGTTGTATTTCGAAACGCCCGACTGCAATCTGCTTTCGCTGAATGCCAAAGACGGTAAGCCGCGTTGGAGTAGGCCCATCGCCGATCCGAAGCTGGAATATTTCTGCACTATGGCGCCGTTGGTGGTCGGCAATCATATTGTGGCCGGCGTGGGTGGCGATTCGTTGGACAACCCAGGCTATCTGCAATCGCTCGACCCGGAAACCGGGGCCTTGCAGTGGCAGTGGAACACTGAGCCGAAAGTGGGTGAGCCGGGGAGCGAAAGCTGGCCCGATGCCGAATCTATGGGTCATGGCGGCGGCATGACTTGGATGACGGGCACCTATGATCCAGAGTTGAATCTCATCTATTGGGGCACCGGCAATCCAAATCCCGTGCATGCGGGAGCTGGGCGCAAAGGCGACGATTTGTGGACTTGTTCGATTGTGGCTCTCAATCCAGACACGGGTAAGCTGGCTTGGTATTACCAGGTCTCGCCGCATGACACGCACGATTGGGATGCGGTGCAGACGCCCGTGCTAATTGACGGAGAATTTCAGGGCCGAAAACGCAAGCTGCTGGCGCAGGCGAGCCGCAATGGCTATTTCTTCTTGTTGGACAGAGCCACGGGCGAGCATTTACTCACCGAGCCCTTCATCGACACAACTTGGACGCTGGGACTGAATGCCAAAGGGCAGCCGATTCCCGATCCCAAGAAAGAGCCCTCGCGCGATGGCACGCTGGTAGCGCCGAGTTCGAACGGCGCCACGAACTGGTTTGCGCCGACTTATAGTCCTGAGACTGGCTTGTTCTATGTCACGGCATCGCAGAATTACAGCGTGTTCTATCTGACAGCTGAGGGCAAGGCGGAGGGTTTCGCCGGGCGCGACGATTTTCTAACGTTTTCTGGGACCGTGAAAGCTATCGATTATGAGACGGGCAAGATTCGCTGGTCGCATGATATCGGCGGCATGGGCGCGGGCTTGCTGAGTACGTCGGGTGATCTGGTATTTGCTGGAGATGCCTCGAAGCATGTGCTGGCGCTGGATGCTAAGAATGGGCATACACTCTGGCACGCGACGATGGGCGGGAATCAGATGAATGGTGGGATCACCTATGAGTTGGATGGCAGGCAGTTCCTTGTGTTTGGCGGCGGCGATTCGTTGTATGCATACGCTCTCCTAACAAAGTGACGGTTTCGCGCGACTCAGAATCGGCGAGGGAGACTAAAGCACGATAATCGCGTTTTCGCATCTCTCCTGATTTCTGCTTGGCATGACAATAGTTGAGAGCAGCGATAGCAGCCGACTGCGGGATGACGTGCTGAGGCACTCTATCCGTCGCTCAGTGTCCTGCTGTTGCAGCCCTCTGCGCGTGGGATTGTATGGCTGCAGAAATATTGGCCAGAAGAGGAATGAATCCGCTGAAGTCTATCGTTTTGGCGTGGGCTTTAACAACGGCCTCCGCAAAAATCCACTTACCGTAGTACTGTGTCTCATCGAACTGATTCCCATGCGTGAAGGACTTCCCGCCGATTTTTGCCGCGAGCGTCGCAGCGTCGAAAAAATCTTCGATCTTTGACTCCTTCTTATTTGCGATGAGCGAAGTAGGTACGATGTAAAGATTTTTTACGACATGTGTGAAAGGATCAGTAGATTTGACCCGGTTCTTACCTGCGGTTGCCTGCTGTACGGCGCTGCGAATAGGGTTGCTGCCGGAATCATTGTCGAACAGGATGATCAACGGATTTTGAAGACCGGGAGCACCGAATTTATCTGTGTCTTTCTTATAGTTGCCGATGAATTTGGGCATGTGTCCCGTTCCGCCGTCGTTTAAGCCGAGGATGCGCGACGTGTTCCTTCTAGCGTACTTGTAAAGCCGGACCTTAAGACGGACACCGCCTTTTTCGTCGATCTGCGCGAGCTCCGGGAATTGAGTAGTCAGACTGCGAATGGCGTGCTTGAGGTAGACGTTGTCCGTCTTGCCCTCGCATAGGATTACCGGCATGGGCGCAGTATAGAAATCGCGATAGATGAGAAATTGCCGGTACATCGATTCCTTCGTAGGAAGTCCGTTAGGGCGTTGTTCTCCCTTCTCGATCTCCTCGTTGTAGAGATCGATACCTTCTATGAAGCCTAACCGCCCATGCAACTCGTCAAGCCTCCCCTCCCGCTTTTCGAGGCTCGTTTTTCCATCTTTATTGACCCGTCCGTAGAGCTCGAATTTTCCCGTGCTGAGGAGGCTATGGGCCATCGCGCGAACATTATGCCGGTACTCACGGCGGACATTTATTTTCTGTTTCACTACGAGCCCTGTGACATCCTGCCGCGAATCCTTGTACTGCATGCGTGTCTTGCGGGCATTGATTCCGAAACCACAGTACTTGATTACCTCTTCCAATTCCGTCGCCGGAAGCCACTCCTGAGGCGCACTGTCGGATCTGTAAGCTATCTCTGGCGGAAACTGCTTTTTGTTCGTAGAGAAAGTCAAATCGTCAGCGTAGCGTGAATAGCGGCATCCAACCCCTGCCGCGAGGCGCACGATATGCATGTCAAGGACATGAGCGATCAGGTTGGAAATGACGGGCGAACACGGGCTTCCTTGCGGCAGCGCAGTGCCGTCGCACGCAATCTGGGCGAGAACCGTTGCAATTTCCGGTTGCAATGCGAAGTTCCTATCGCCGATGAAGAAGCCCCGGACCCGGCCGAAATGGATGGAAGGGAAGAAGTCTTGAAGATCCAAATTGAACACCCATCGGCGATTCCGGTGCTGCTTGGCGTTCGATTTGATCGATCGGTTACGCCGGAATCCGTGGGCAATAGTGTCTTTCTGCTTCTTGGCGGAATTGATCTCATCCAGGCAATCTTGCAGCAGCGTAGAAAGCTTCCGCTGTAGCAGCTTTAACTTCTTGTCTGGGGCTTTAATGGCGCGCGTGCCACCGCCGCGCTTGGGTATCTCGAAAGTCGTATACCGGCTCGCAATCGGCTTCGTATAGAGGATCGCCGTGAGGCCTTTGAGCGTGGTTTGAAGCAGCCTTGCGACGTCATGCCGCGAAGCCGCAGATTTCAGATCCGCGAGCTTTGACATTTACCAAAAGAAGGGCCCCGGGATACTCTTACGCGATAGTCACATTGCATGATGAGCGACGCACGCTGGGCACAGAGCGATGAGCGCAACGATCCTAGCGTTGTTTTCAACTGCCACGAAACATGGCAATAAATCTATCCGGTAGGCCCGTTAACCAACATAGCATCCATAGCATAAGCCGTAACGGCCGATGCAGGGAATTACTGGCGGCCCGACCCGGTAAACCGTGCTAACAAAAAGTTGGCCAATTTGACACATGGTTTTCAAACTGGGCTGTGAATCTTCCGACATCGTTCGGCCCTTCCAGAAAGTCCGGCACGGCAGCCGCTATCCTGACGCCCATGGTCACGAACTAATTCGCTCCACGCTGGTGCCGTCCCTCCCGTCAGCGAGGCGCGACAAACGGCGGAGGCCGCTGCCGCTGGAATCTATAAAGCTTCAGAAAACACGCTCATAAAGGCTGAACCGGGCTCAAAAAGGACCTGGGCAATAGGAGTTCGATTCACTTAAACGAGATGCACCCTTCGCGAGTTATTCAGGTCAGCAGTCTGGCAACTTGAATGGCGACAATTATTACCTCGGCCCAAGGCGGGTATCCTCCCCAAGCCTCGCTCAGCTCTCTCATGCGAGATTGAAAATCAGGCAAAAGCCCCAGGACTTCTTTTGGCGTGACTGGTGGCGTCGCATCCTTTCGCGTTGCCAGCCAAGACATCACCGCTACCACGACGCCGGCAATTGATCCGTCGTGGGTTGAGGGGTCGTACGCCGCTAGATCGGAGACGAAGCGAAGGTAGGAGTGTCCCTGCGGAACCAGCTCAAGCCAATCGTGCTCGTCTGGAGGATTCATGAACCGCAGGGCCATGGCCATCCCGAGCTCGAGCGGCATGTTGAATCGCGCCAGGTTGTCAGTTCCGCTACCTGTGCATCGCGATAGGTCATGAATCGAATATTTGCAGCCGGAGAGTGCGCTAACGATGCGCTTCAGCCGCGACTCCGAAACTGTTCCGCTCTCAAAAGCGCTGCGTGGTATAAAACCGCAGCAGACCGTTGCAAAGACGATTGATTCAAAGAGTGCGGAGTATTCGCCGTCGAAAGGGCAGTTGAGACGGACTTCGATCGCTCAAGGGCTAACTCGCCTTCCCCGAAATGCGGGCGAGCCATCTACTCCGGCCGCACCTCGGCCACGATTGGAGTTTCCGGTCCGTCTTTGCGAAGTTCCTCGGCAGCATGACTCAGCTCATCCAGCCGCCTCTGACGCTCCAAGCGATTCGCCGTCTCAGCGCCATGTAAGACTTCATAGCGGTCCGACCGAAGCGCATCCACAACGTGACGCGTCCATGTTGACGGTTCTTTGTCCGGGTCCACTCTGAGATGTACCCAATTCCGAAGGAATGGAGGTGGGTCCATTTGGCCAAAAAGGATCGGGAGTATCCTTGTGTTAGCGTCGGCCCATGTCCGAGCAAGTGCTGCGCTCCATTCGGCCTCTTGCCAGACCGTGGCCCGGCTAGCAGGGCCTACTAATATCAGCATGCAACGCGCTGCGCCGACAGCCCGGTCCAATTGGTCTTTCCACCGCTGGCCTGGCACCAGGTCTTTGAAATCAACCCATGCTTCTATTCCTTGGCTCTCTAAGGCGCCGGTTAATTGCTCAGCCAGAGGCTTCGTATCTGCCGCATAGGAAATGAACACGCTTGATCCGCTCGCCATATTGCTTCACCCCAATTATGGCGCACGCCGCCTCGGCCTGGGGCTCGCCTGCTTTAGCGGCTCTGCCAAGAACTGGGAACCTCAAACCCCCCAAATGGCATTGCGTTCCACGAGTGCGGGCTTGCGGCCATCTCTCAAACGGGACTTCACGGGAGCATCGCTCAAAAACGGCTTCGTCGGTCCCATAAAACCCGGTCACAGCTTTCGAAAAAAAGTCAAAAATACCTCTTTTCCAAACACTCTAAGAGACTTAGCTCGATTTCGGGTCGTCGAAAAACAGTGTCCAGCGTTCGGCCCGCTCGAGCGTTCTTGCTAACTTTAAACCGGCTCGCACGAGTTTTCCCTCGTCGCGGGCCATTTGTATTTTCGGAAAGGAAATCTCGAAATATGCCAAATCGTGCACAACGCCGCGCCGCTGAGCGCCAAGCGCAAAAACTGGCCGTCAATGCCAGCAACGCCATCCTTGCGGAGAAAACTATGGCCGCCTCCGCTTCCTTCAGCGGCTCCGACCAACCAATTCCCCCCGACACCATCAATTTCCAAGACCGTATCGACGAAATCAAAGCAAGAGAAACCTCCGAAGCCCGTCGCAACACCAACCGCGCGAACGCGCAACACAGCACAGGGCCCCGCACGGAGGAAGGCAAAGCCAAATCCTCCATGAACGCCGTCAAAACCGGACTCACCGGCCGCACCGTCCTGCTCCCCACCGATGACATCCACGCCTACTATGAACACCTCGACCGCCACTTCGCCGAATTCGCACCGGCGACCTACAAAGAAAGCGCGCTGGTCCAAACCATCGTCGATACCGAATGGCGTCTGCTCCGCATCGCCCCGCTCGAAGCCGGCATCTACGCTGTCGGGCGCCGCAAACTCGCCGACCTTTTCCCCGAAGAAAAAGAACCCACTAATCGCCAAGCCCTCATCGACGCCGAAATCTTCATGACCTATCGCAAAGACTTCAGCAACCTCGCCCTGCAGGAGCGCCGCCTCCGCAATCATCTCGAAAAGGACACCGCCCAACTCCAAACTCTTCAAAAAGAGCGCATCGAAAAGCGCAAGAACGAAATCGCGCTCTCCCTCAAACAAGGCCCCGGCTTCAACCCCGCCGACTGTGGCTTCGATTTTTCAAGCGACGAACTCCACTACTATCTCGATCGCACCGCCACCCAATTTCGCCTCATGCAAACCCGTCCCGACTTCGATCAAGTCATCGCCGCCCATCGCGCGACGCAAAAGGAGCCCCAAGCCGCCTAAAATCTTCGCCCCCATCTTTCTTGTCCGGCACTCACATACCCGCAGTGTGTCTTATTCGTATTCATCCGTGGCCATTCGGTTCTCAAACCTCCGCCACCAACCCCGCTAACAAAGCCACTCTGTCCGCCACTCGATCCAGCAAAATACTTTCATTCGAAGCATGCGCGCCTTCGCCCACACCTCCCAAGCCGTCCAGCGTCGGAATTCCGAGCGCGGCTGTGAAATTCCCGTCTGACCCTCCGCCTGTTGACGATTCTTCCACTGCCACTCCCATCGCCTCTCCCAACGCTCGCGCCTTTGCATACAACGCCGCGATCGCCTCCGTCCGCTCCATAGGTGGCCGATTCAACCCTCCTTCCACCCAAACGGAACAGCGATCATCCATCGCCCGCAACGCCCGAAACTTCGCATCCAGCTCAGCCGCGTCCGGCAACCGGCTCACTCTAATATCCACGTGCAGTTGCGCATCCTCGGCAATCACGTTTGACCGGGTTCCCCCACTGATCACCCCCGGATTCACCGTGATGCCGCGCTGTAGATCTGTAAACTTGGCAATCTCCGAAATCTGCCGGGCTGCTTCCACAATCGCGCTGGCGCCACTGGTAAAATCAACCCCCGCATGCGCTCCCTTACCCTTCACAAAAACCGTATAATCGCCCACCCCTTTGCGCGAGGTCTTGAGCTTTCCGGCAAAACCCGTACCCGGCTCCAGCACCAACACGCATAGACTGCGCTTAGCTTCTTCCTCGGTAATCGGCCGCGAACTGGTGCTGCCCACCTCCTCATCGGACGCCACCAACAGCACCACCTCGCGCCTCACCGCCACATTCAGATCGCGCAACGCGCGCATGGCGAACAAGAAAAAAGCCAAGCCCGCTTTCATATCCAATACGCCCGGCCCCCATAACCTCCCACTCCCCTGGTTCACCGGCATGTGCTTAATCGTTCCCAGCGGCCACACCGTATCCGAGTGACCCAACGCCAGCACTTGCCCCTCTTTGGAATCGCCCGGCAGCTTGAATGCCAAGCGCAAGGTTTTGCCGAAGCGCTCCGCATCAAACGTTTGCGCCGTTGCTATATCGGCCGTACGCTCAATGAGTAAGTCCACCAGACGGTTGACAGCGGCCGGCGAATCGCTCGGCGATTCACAAGCCGCCAGTTCGCTTATGAAGGCTACGATCTCAGCGTGCTTCTGTTGGGCATAACTAAGGAAATGCGTCACCGGTTGTTATAATACCGATTCCCATGACCCCGCTGGATATTCAAGAAATCACTACGCTTCTGCCGCACCGTTATCCGATGCTGATGGTCGACAGAATCGTAGAAATCACCAATAATTCTATAGTCGGGATCAAGAACGTCACCATCAACGAACCGCACTTCATCGGCCACTTCCCTGGCTATCCCGTTATGCCAGGCGTGCTCATTATAGAGTCCATGGCGCAGGTGGCCGGCATCCTCGTGGGCACGCTCGCTCCTCACACTCGCGGCCAAGTCATGTTCCTCGCTTCCATCGAAGAAGCCAAATTCCGCCGGCCGGTCGTGCCAGGCGATCAGCTGCGCATTGAAATGAAGATGCTGCGCCTGAAATACACAGTTGCGAAGATGCAAGGCGTCGTCACCGTTGACGGTCAAGTCGTCGCCGAAGCAACTCTCATGTGCAAGCTCATCCTCGCCGACAAGCCGGCTGACAACCCAGCTGACAGTAGTGAAAAAAGCGACAAGCCCGTCGAAGCGCCGGCCCCGTAGTCTCCCGGCGTTCCCGTCATGGCCATTCATCCCACCGCGCTGATCGACCCCAAGACCGAAATCGCTTCCAATGCCGAAATCGGACCCTATTGCGTCGTCGGCCCAGCCGTGTGCATCGGCGCGCGCACCCGTCTTATGTCGCATGTGGTTCTCGAAGGCAAGCTCACCATCGGCGCGGACAATGTCTTCTTCCCTTTCTGTTCCTGCGGTGTCGCGCCGCAAGATAAGAAGTATCGCGGTGAAGCTTCGGAGACGATTATTGGTAATGGCAACAGCATCCGCGAATTTGTCACCATTCATCGCGGCACGCAAGGCGGCGGGATGCGCACCGTCATCGGAGATCACAATCTGTTGATGGCGTATGTCCATATCGCGCATGATGTGATCATTCATAACCACACGATTCTCGCTAACGGCGTCACCTTTGCCGGCCACGTAGTCGTGCATGATTACGCCAACATTGGCGGCCTCAGTGCCATTCATCAGTTCTGCCAGATCGGCAAACATGCCATTGTCGGCAGCCGCTCGGTTATCAAACAGAATGTTCTGCCCTTTTCGCAAACCGCCAGCGATCATGAATCGAAAGTCTATGGGGCCAATCGCGTCGGTTTGCAGCGCAGCGGGTTCACTCCGGAAGCTATTGAACCTTTGCAGAACGCGTTCCGTCTGCTATCCAGTTCCGGCTTGAATACCTCGCAAGCCTTGGCTCGCATAGAAGAAGAGATCCCTCTCACTCCGGAGATTAAGGAATTGCTCGAATTCATCCGCTCCTCCGAGCGTGGATTCGTAAAGTAGCTTTGCCCATGGACCCGCTGAGTCAGCGCTATGGAATGATTGCCGGTAATGGCCGCTTCCCCCTACTGGCGCTCGAAACCGCCCAGCGCGAAGGTCACGACGTTGTGGTGGTAGCCATCGAAAATGAAGCGTCTCCTGAACTCGCCTCGCTCGCCGGCAGTTTTCATTGGGTCAACATTGGCCAACTCGGCAAACTCATAGAAATCCTAAAGCAGGAGCAAGTCTCGGAAGTCATGATGACCGGCCAGGTGAAACATGTCAGCCTCTTCTCTGGCATCACACCCGATTGGCGCTTGGTTAAGCTGCTGGCATCGCTGAAAGAGAAAAACACCGCCGCGCTGATCGGTGGGGTTCAAAAGGTTTTGCGCGAAGAAGGTATCGAACTAGTGGATTCCACCCGGCTGCTTAAACCATTGCTGGCAGCGGAAGGTGTGCTCACGCGCCGCAAACCCACTAAGGAACAGGAGGCCGATATTCGTTACGGCCGCCGCCTTGCCAGCATTCTCGCCACCGCCGATATTGGCCAAAGTGTCGCCATCAGCGAAAAAGCCTGCGTAGCCGCCGAAGCCATGGAAGGCACCGACGCCATGCTGCGCCGCGCCGCTTCACTCACGGGCGGCAAGCCTCTTTGCCTGGTGAAAGCTTCGCGCGGCCGCGCTCATCTTTTGTTCGATGTTCCGGTCGCTGGGCTCACCACCATTCAAACCATGATTGAAACCAATACGACTGCCTTAGCCGTTGACGCCGGACGTACGCTGCTGCTCGATAAAGACGAAATGCTGCGCCGCGCCAATGAAGCTAAAATTTCGATCATTGGCTACCCGCAACTGGAGCCGCCGCCTACATGAAGCTGAGACTTGCCGTTATCGGCGCCGGGGCTTTCGGGCGTAATCACGTGCGGGTTTTGCGCCGCTTGCCTGGAGTGGAATTGATTGCCGTAGTCGATTCCGATATGGCCAAGGCGCAAGCACTCGCCGCCGAAAATGGCAGCCAGGCGTTTTCGTCCATCGAAACGATGCTCCCTATAGACGCCGCCGTCGTAGCCACGCCAACCGTCACTCACGAGGAAATCGCCGCGCACTTGCTGCACGCGGGCATTGACGTTTTGGTGGAAAAGCCGATTGCTACCACGGCGGCGGCCGGTGAACGGCTGGCGCGCCTCGCCGACGAAAAAGGCCGCATCCTGCAAGTCGGCCACCTCGAACGTTTCAACCCAGCCGTTATCGCGCTCGAAAAAGCGCTCACCATTCCGCTCTTTTTTGAAGTGCATCGCCTGAGCGTCTTCACGCCGCGCAGCCTGGATATTGATGTCGTGCTCGATCTCATGATTCACGATCTCGATCTGGTTCTCAGCTTTACGCAAGCGTTTCCTGAGGAAATCCGCGCTGCCGGTATTTCGGTTCTCTCGAACAAAGTAGATATTGCCAACGTGCGCCTGTCCTTTGCGAGCGGTTGCGTTGCCAATCTCACCGCCAGCCGCGTCTCAGTCGAGCAAGTACGCAAACTGCGTCTCTTCCAACCCGGCGAATACATTTCACTCGATTACCAGCGCCAGGACGCGACCCGCTTCTCCGTCACCTCCGCCGCTAAAATCGGTTTCGAACAGCTGCCGGTGGAGCGGGTTGAACCGCTGGAAGCGGAACTCGTCGCCTTCGGCGATTCTGTTCGCCAGCGCACTCGGGCGCGGGTCGACGCCTGGCAGGGTGCGCGCGCTTTGCAACTAGCGGAGGCCATTCTTGATAAAATCAAGGAACATTCAGCAATTGTTGCCGAAACCATCCGTTCGCGGGCAACTTAGTCCCTAGCCTAGGCGTCTTTACAGTTCCATCGGCATGGATCTTTCGCTCCTATCTTTATCCGACCTCGACAAACAAAGCGCGCCTGCGAAACCGCTGCCGCCATCCGAGTATCCCCTCCATCTTGAGTTGTTTGACCGCGGTAAGCGCTCCTACCGCCAGATTGCCGCCATCGGTATCGCGTCCGTACTGATCCACTTGGCCATTTTCATCTTCGTTTTGGAAGTCCCCAGCCTCGTTCAGCAAAGCCATCCGGAGCGCCTGGTGGTTGAGCATAGGACGCCGCTTTATTTCCCAAAAGAGCTAACGCAAAAGGCGCCGAATCGCAACAAAATATCGAAGGAAATTGACTTGGCTTCGCTCAGAGCCGCGCTCGAAGATCAACAGCGGCAGCAAGCGTCACCCAATCCCTCGGTCCGCCATTTCGAACCGCCGCAGACGGTAGGCGCGCCGCAAACCAACAAAGCCGCCCGCATACTGCCCGACGCCCCAAACGTCACGCTGAATCAAGCGCCCACCGACCTTGCTTCAGGCGCCATTAATGGCATCACCGCCCCACCGCCGCCGCCGAAACCTAACCCCTCCATTCTCGAGACGGCCGGTTCGCAAGCGCCGCCTGAGCTTGGTCAGCTCAAGGCACCGCCCCCGCCCGGCGCGCTTCGTCCCGCGCCCAGCAACGATAGCCAGAGTGTTCCCGCGCAAGCTGTGCCTGAACTGCCCGGACAAATCGGCGCGCAACACGCCGCCATCGAACTGCAAAGCGATCCGCAAGGCGCCGATTTCAAGTCGTATCTGGAGCAGATTCTAACCATCGTCCGCGCCAACTGGCAGCGGGTCACTCCTGAGGGTGTGCGCAACGGTAGGCTGCATGGCCGCAGTGTGATCGAGTTCCTCATCAACCGCGATGGGTCGCTCGCTAAGGTTATTGTTGCCGAGCCATCGGGACTCACCTCGCTCGACGTCGCCGCCAGCACCAGCCTTGTCATGTCGAGCCCTTTACCGCGTCTGCCGGCCGAATTCAAGGGCTTGCAGGTGCGGCTTGCCTTCACTTTCGCCTACAACATGCCTATTAAATGAGCGAACCACCTCGAACCGTCATTGGTGCACGCACCGCCTTTCTCCTTTACGGAGCCCTCTTAGTGTTTGCCTACATCACACTAAAAGGCAAGTTCTTGAGTCTGGCCGTGATTATCGTTCTGGCCATTGCCGCCAAAACCTATGTGGATCATTTACGCCGCCGATTATAGTGGTTCAAATGCACCACTCCCGGTGGAATCGCACCGTTTGTCGTTGC
>CAVXRP010000048.1:0-116781 GCA_963764105.1 Bryobacterales bacterium | reverse complement strand
GTGCAGGTCTCTGACACCGATCTCCCCCGCGTTTACATCCCGTATTCTTTTAACTTCCGATACAGCGTCGTTCTGCCAATGCCGAGCAACTGCGCGGCCGCCGTACGGTCGCCCTTGGTTAATTGAACCGTCCTGATAATCGCCCGCTTCACCAGTTCATCCAAAGGAATCACGCTGCCGTCTGGCTCGCCACCGTTTTCGTCCACTGAAACCAGCCGCCCCGCCAATTCGCGTTTCTCCAAATCGCGCGCCAGCACAGTGGTGGGGACGTCAGCGACCGAAAACCAGGGGCCGGTGTTCATGGTCACCATCTTTTGCATGGTATGTTCCAGCTCGCGCACATTACCCGGCCAGTCATAATCGCACAGCAAATCCATCACCTCGTCGGGCACCCTGTGGCCATTGCCATGCCGCTGCAAGAAATGGGAAATCAAAACCGGAATATCTTCTTTACGGTCCCGCAGGTTCGGCATTCGGAGCTTCATCACGTTGAGCCGGTAAAAAAGGTCCTGCCGAAAGCGCTTTTCCGTTACTTCCAGATCAAGGTCGCGATTCGTAGCCGCTATCACCCGAAAATTCGAGCTTCGCGTGACCAGCGCGCCGATCGCCCGAAACTCCTTCTCCTGCAATACCCGCAGCAGCTTTACTTGTAGGTCGAGCGGCAATTCGCCCACCTCGTCAAAGAACGCCGTTCCGCCGTTCGCCTCATCCAGCAGACCCATCTTGTCCGCATGCGCGCCGGTATAAGATCCCCTCCGGTGACCGAACAGATCGCTCTCCATCAACGGCCCAACCATAGATGCGCAATCCACCACCACAAAACGCCCCTGCGCTTGCAAGTTATGGATGGCGCGCGCCGCAACTTCTTTGCCGGTTCCCGTCTCACCTAGGATTAAGACGGGGTAGCGAGACTTGCTCATGCGCACCACGAGCCGCTGCACCTGCTTCATAGCCGTAGAATTCCCGACCAGCGTGCTTAGGGGCGATGTATCCAGCGCGATTTGTGGTGTCACCGAACAGCCTCCGGGTGTTTAACCCTTAGAAAGGACAGTGCCACGCACGAGGCGAATTTCTCTGACACCCTATTCAGGTGGCTGTTGAGAGCTAATCGGATTTTGCTGAGTCGAAGGCGCGGGCTGGCGCGGGTCAAACGTTACGGTCTCTGGAGATTGCCATACCACTGCGGGAGGTGGCTTAGGGGCTGGCACCGGAAGCTTATCGTCCAAGCGCACTACGAAGACATCGCGCTTCTCCGCCGTCAAAGTAGCTGCTAATTGCTGAGCGCCCGCCACGGTCGATTCTTTTCCAACCAAAACTCGCCATCGCGGTAGCGTGCCTTGCATAGGAACCAATCGGGCGGTGCCAAAACGCTGCTCATAGCCGGCGCGCAGGCGCTCGGCATTCTCATAAACCGAGAATGCGCCCACTTGCACGGCGTAGTAATCGTCGGCTGGAATGTCGGCGGGGGCGGCAATCACTTCCAAGCGCACGCGGCTAATCCCGGTCCCAATCATTTCAATCTGTCGCGCGGCGGCTTTTGAAAGATCGATAATGCGGCCGTCGACAAAAGGCCCACGGTCGATGATCCGCACGCTCACCGTCTTATTGTTGGCGAGGTTGGTGACCTTCAACCAGGTGTTGAAGGGCATGACGCGGTGGGCGGCCACCAAAGTTTCCATGTCGTACACTTCGCCATCTGCCGCTTTGCGCCCGTGATAAGGAATTCCATACCAACTGGCGACGCCCTCTTCCGTATAGCCGACAGGTATGGGCGCTGTTTGTTTCGGCGGTTGTCGCGGACTGGCCGGTTTGCCTCGTGGCGCTGGCGCCGAAGGCACGCTGGCCACCGTCTTGTTCTTTCTTCCGCATCCTGTGGCGAGAAAAATACAAGCGGCGATCAGAAGCGGACCACAAACGGCGCGACGTGCTTGGCTCACTTCTTCTATCCTCTATCACTCGATTGAGGCAGCGCAACTGTGCTCGTAAACCGTTCGAAGGGTCTGAAACGGCCAAAACAAAATTGAAATTCTACGTTTCGGACCCTTTTCAGACTTGCAAGCGGGTCTCCAAAATCCGTCAAGTGAATTTTTTTCTTGACTTATGTCGCGAACAATCTTATATATGAATCACGACTGCGATCTGCATAAGATTGCAAATTTACGTTTAGGGAGAATCACTCAATGAAGAACGCAACCAAAAAAGCAGCAAAGAAGGCCGCCAAGAAGGCCCCTGCTAAGAAAAAGAAGTAAACTGCCGCCCGCGCTAGCGGGTTCTATAAACAATGACTCGCCCTTGGGTTCGCCCAAGGGCGTTTTTATTTTTGGAGTAGAGCGAATCTCCCGGTCAGCCTTCAAGCGTAAGCTCAATCGAGGGCGCGTGCAACAACGTATTGTGAACCAGGCAGTTCTTCGCCGCCCGAATCACACCCTCCCGATGCCGCGCATCGGCGAGCCCCGGAACAGCGATCACAATTTGAAAGTGATCCATCCGCGCTGGTTGAGCTGCTTTCCCGGCTTCGACTTTCACCGCCAACCCCGCTGTCGAAAGCCCGCGGGTCTTCAAGTACTGTAATGCGTAGTAGCCCGCGCAAGTGCCCAACGACGCTAACAGAAACTCCGGCGGCGTCATGCCGGAATCCTGGCCGCCATTCTCCACTGGTTGGTCGCACAGAATCGTGTGTCCCCTCGCTTCGGCTTCGAACCGCACCCCATCCAGGAACCGCACTATCGTTTCCATATGCACACACCTCAACCGCGCGGCTTGTTCAGGACGTCCCGCACCTTTTCGAGCATTTCAGCCGCCGGATAAGGCCTAGGGAAAACTTCAAACCCTTGCAGTTCCTCTCGATTTTGCAGCCGATCGTCTTCCAGACGACCTCCAAGAATCAGAACCTTCATTCTTAAGCATTTTTTGCGCAGGTACACGGCGGCATCGTGTCCCGGCATATTCTCAACATGGCTACGAACGATCAACAGATCGGGCGTCACCTCATTCATGCGGTCGACCGCCTGCCCCAGGTCGCCAGCCGGCATGACAGTGTACCCTGCGCGCTCTAGCGTCTCTTTAAGAACCGCACGCACAACCGGGTCCGAAACGAAAAGTAAAATCGTCGACTGAATCAGTGGATATTGGTTCACGTTCGTTCCTTTTGCTTAGTGCAAGAGCCCCAACGTGTATTGAAGAGCGGCATACGCTTCCTGATATTGATACTTCGCGCTCAGGGTTTCCACCTGGGCCGACGTCTGCCCCAGTTGCGCCTGCGTCAATTCCACAATGGAAGCCAAGCCCAGATCATATCGCCCCTGCGCAAGGCTCATGGCTAAGTTGGCCTGCGTTAGCAGTTGTTGTGTAGCCGCCAGCGCCTCGAAATTCGTTTTGGTTTGCTCGTAAGCCGTCCGAACATCGCGCGCAACCCGGTCCTGCAGATCCCGCGTGCGCTGTTCCTCCGCCTGCAGCTGGTATTCCGCAGCGCGCCGCCGAGCACTGAATAGGAATCCATTGAAAATCGGTATCTGCACATTCACCGCAACTGCTTCATATGTTTTATCGATCGCCGGATTTGCGTTGCCGGGGTTGATATAGGGCAGCGCGCCCCCCACCGCCGTCAAAGTGACATTGGGTCTTTTTAAATCGCGCTCGGCTTCCACAAACTTTTGCGCCGCCTGCGCCTGGAAACGCAAACTCGCCAGTTCCGGTCTATTCTGGAAAGCTTGCGCGATCAGCCCTGCCGCATCGGCCGCCGGATCAGGAGGCATCGGCTCGTCCTTCAGTTGATAGCGCACGTCCTGCTGCGTCCCCATCGTCTGCGCCAGTTGTGCATAAGCGCTATTCAGCCGGTCGCGCGCGCGCAGCAGCATGAGGTTCGCGTCTGCCAGGTTCACTTGCGCGAAGCTTAGGTCTATATCCGATTTCAACTTGTTCTTCGTTAGCTCCGAAACCTGATCAACCACTGTCTGGCGCGCCTTCACAGTCTGCTGCGCCACCGTGACAAGCTGCTCGGCAAGCAAAACTTCGTAATAAGCTTGGTCGACAGCTAAAACCACGTCGTAACGGGTTGCTTGATAATCTTGGCGGCTGGCCTGCGCCTGAAGGTTCGAGTTTGCCACTAAGTTCCGCGTCCGCCCACAGTCGGTAATCAATTGCGTGAGCGTCACGCCGGCGCCGGCGTGATTAAAAAGGCTGGAGTCGTTGATGATTCCGGCCCCGATGCGCGAGTTGATTTCCGCTTGCGCCGCCGTTACATCGCCATTGAGCGTTGGAAAGTACGCGGAACGTGTCTCCCGCGTCAATTGATCGGCCCTGAGATACAGGGCTTGCGACGCGACCACCTGCGGATGGTTCTTGAGCGCGATCACCCGCGCCTCCGCTAAAGTGAGCTGTGGCGGATTGCCAGTTTGCCCCTGCACAATGGCGCATGTCACCAATATCGCGCTAATTCTCCAGTTGCTCATAACGTTCTAAACCGCCGGAACCGGTTCGGCAGAACTCGGCTGCGGCCGTTCTCTCTTGCCATACACCAGTAGATACGCCGCCGGAACGATAAAGACCGTGAAAACCACCGAAGTGGCTAACCCGCCAATAATGGCGCGCGCCATCGGCGCATATTGCTCGGCGCCCGCTCCCAGTTTCAATGCCATCGGGATCATGCCGATGATTGTGGCCAGCGAGGTCATCAAAATCGGCCGCAGTCGGACGCGGCAGGCCTTAATCACCGCTTCACCGGCTGGCAGATTCTCTTCCTGCTCCAGTTTATGCGCAAAATCGACAATGAGAATGCTGTTCGAGTCGGCAATACCGATCAGCATCAGAACGCCCATCAGCGACATCACGTTCAGGGTCGCGCCCGTCAGCGGCAGAATAATCAGCACTCCAATAAAGCCCATCGGAATCGCCAGCATGATCAGGAAAGGATCCACGAAGGATCGAAACTGGGCCGTCAGAATCAGGTAGAGCAGAATGAACGAGAGAATGAAACCAAGGCCGAAGCTCTTGAACGATTGGTTCATTCCCTCCACCATGCCCCGCAGATTCACGCGCATATTTTTCAACTTCATGTTGGATACCAGATCTTGAATCTCCCCTGAAAGCTTCCCCAGGTCCTCACCGCGCGGCGTCACATAGACATCCGCCGCTCTTTGAATCTGATAATGATCGAACTCGGTCGGCGTCTGCAAGCGTGTGAGATTGACGACAGTATCCAAAGTTGTTGGCTCTGCCAGATTGGGCGCCTTCAGCGGAATGTTCCGCAGATCGATGCTGTTATGAATCGCGCCGCCGCCATGCTCGGCATATTGAACTGTCAGGAAATAATCGTTCCCGGTTTTGTAATCCACCCAGTAATTCGGCGCAATCATCGTGTTGGAATTCAGCGCCGTGATTACGTTATCCACAATCTGCTTCTGATTCAGCCCGAGTTCGCCCGCATGCACCCGGTTCACATCCATGCGGATGGCGGGATAGTCCATGTCTTGTGGTATGTAGACCTGACCCACGCCCGGCAAATTTCTGATCTTTGCCGCCAGTTTCTGAGCCACATCGTAATCGTCTTTATACACGCGACCTGTCACCTGCACGTCAATCGGAGCCGGCATCCCGGAATTCAAAATTGCATCTTCCATCGAACCGCTGGAGAAGAAACTGCGAAGTTCCGGATATTTGCCCGCGATCGCGCTACTGACCTTATCCATATACTCAAAGCTGCTGCCTGCATGGTTGTCCTGGAGCTGCGTTTGCACAATGGCGGTGTAAGCGCCCGAGTTACTGGTGTACAACGCCGAGAAGTCCGGAACTACGCCTATGTTCGACACGGTCATTCTAAAGTCGCTCGGCGGCACCGACTGCCGGATCAGCTCTTCTACCTTCCCCACATAGTCGTTTGTCAGTTCGATTCTCGAACCCGTGGGAGCCTTTAAGTTGATGGTGAATTGCCCGGCATCCGTTCGTGGGAAGAACGCCACCCCGATGAATGGATAAATGGCGAAGCTTGCCACAAAGAGCGCTGCCAGTAGGCTCACCGTGATGCCCGGCCGCCGCAATGCGCGCCGCACCCACGCCTCATATACATCCAACACTTTATTGAAGCCGTTGTTGAATCGTTCGTTGAAGCGGTCGCCCCAGGGCTGCTTGCGCTCGATCTTAAGACGGACGTCTCCGCGATGCCACGCGCCTTGATCGTGTTCTCCCACTCCAGCTTCGCTGCCCTGCTCGCCTTCTCCCTTATGCCCGACCTTCAAAAAGCGCGCACAGAACAACGGAATCACCGTCATCGCCACCACAAACGAGATCAGCAAAGAAATGCAAAAGGCCAGCGCCAGCGCGGAAAACAGGAATTTGCTTACACCGTAAAGAAACGTGACTGGAAAAAAATCCACCACATCCACCAACGTAGCGGCCAGCACTGCCAGCGTGACCTCCGAACCTCCTAGTTCCGCTGCCACTCTCGGTAACTCGCCCAACTCCATATGTCGATAAATGTTTTCGAGCGAAATCACCGAGTTGTCGATGACGCGCGAGAACGCCAGCGCTAGGCCGCCCAGAATCATCGTGTTCACTGTGCTGCCAAGCATGTAAAGAACCACGAATGTTGCCAGCGCTGAAAGGGGAATTGATAACAGAACGGCGCCGGTCGCTCGCATGCTGCCCAGGAAGAGCAAAATCATGATGCTCGTGAGTACCAAGCCAATCAATCCCTCATGCAACACCGTCTTGATAGCCTCACGCACGAAAACCGACTGATCAAAAAGCAGTTCGGTCTTAAGCTGCCCCGGAATGTCTACCAGATTCTTGAGTAGTGCTCGAACGCCCTCCACCACTGCGATCGTGTTGGTATCACCGCCTTGCTTCATGATCGGAATATAAGTGGCACGTTGCCCATTCACCCGCACGATGTTGTATTGAATTTGGCTGGCGTCTTCAGCCTTCCCTACATCGCCCACCGAAACCCACGAGTTCCCGACGGTCTTAATCGGGATTTCATTCAACTCCTTCATGTTGCCGACCAGACTATTCGAATACACGTAGTAGTCATACGGCCCCATCTTCACGTCGCCCGCCGGTAAAATCAGGTTCTGCGAGTTGACCGCATCCACCACATCCATCGGACTCATCTGTCGGGAGATCAGCTTGTAAGGATCGACGTAAAGCATAATCTGCCGGTACTTGCCTCCGAACGGTGGCGGGATCTCAGCGCCGTTCACCACCGCAATCTGGTTGCGGATCGTAAACTGCGCTTCATCGTGAAGTTCGGTCTCGTTCAGGCCTTTGCCGTACACGCCAACCAGGCAAACCGGTTGGCTCGATGAATCAAACTTCAAAACAACCGGTGGCAGGGTGCCCGGTGGAAGGCGCTTCAAGTCGGCTAGCGCCAAGTTGGATAGCTCCGTCACGTCCGCGTCCGCGCTGGTTCCGGGTTGGAAGTAGGCCTTGATAATGCTAACGCCCAACATGGAGCGCGATTCCATATGGTCCATTCCGGCGGCCAAAGTGAAGAATCGCTCCAACGGGTTCGTGATGTCGACTTCGATGTCACCCGGCGGCATGCCCGAGTAAAACGTTGCTACCACCACCTCCGGCAAATTGATGGGAGGAAACAGATCCACCGGCATGCGCGCGACACTCACCACGCCAATAACGCACACTGCCAGGCAAAGCACGATGATGAGATAGGGATTGCGAAGAGAAAAATGTGACATAGGAGTTTAAGGCTTAGCTCCGTACGTTGCCGGTGGCGCGAGTTGCGGATGCACTAACTCTCCCTGCTTCAAACCGGATCTGTCGCTCACCACCACCTCTTGACCCTCGTTCAACCCCGAGAGCACTTCCACGTCGTTCTCCGTTTCTCCTTGCATACCCAGCACGATGGGACAGATCTGAATCTTGTTCGAAGAATCGATGACGTACGCCGACGCACCGTCTGCTTGCCGCTCAACGGCCTGCACGGGAATCGTCAGTGCATCGCCATTTCTGTTGAGGCTTAGCGTGGCCTCGGCGTAGAGACCCGGAATCAACTCTCCCGTCGGATTCGATACATCCACCTCGGTATGCATGGTGCGCGTGCTGTCATGCACCTCCGACGCAAACCGCGCCACCTTTCCAGGGAAGTTCTTGTTCAGGGAAGGTACGCGCACCTCCACCGCGTCTCCCATGCGTATGTACCCCACGTAGCTTTCGGGAACCGGAATCACCAACCGATATAGGTTCTCTTGTGACAATTTCACAATCGGCAAGACATTCACATTGGAGTTCGTACCGGCCTGCACCAGGGTGCCGTAATTTGCATAGCGCTGTGTCACGACTCCATCGAACGGAGCTGTGATCCGCGCATAGTCGAAGATCGCCCGATCGTGAGCGAGCTTGGCCTGCGAGGCAACCACGTTGCTCCTTGCTGCTTCCAGGTTGGATTCGGCAGCAGCCACCTGCGCCTCAGCTGCTAAATCGCGCCCCTGCACGTCGTCTACCTCCTGCTGAGCCACCAATCCTGGTCTGCTTTCTGCCACTTTATTCATCCGCTCGTACTCCAGGTGCAGAACCTTGTGCTGCGCCTGGATTCGACTCAATTGATTACCTGCATTCTGAACTTGATCTTGCAGACTCTTCAGTGCCGCAAGATCTTGATTGATCTGCGCTTCCAATTCAGGTATTTCAAGCACCGCTATGAGTTGCCCGGTTTTGACGTGCGTGCCATAGTCCACCAGCAGCCGGCGCACAAATCCCGACTCCTTGGCATAGACGTCAATCTCCTGGAAGGGAACGAGCTCGGAAGAAAGCGTCAGCCTGCGCTGCACAGGGCGGCGTTCCACTTTTGTAAAGCCTACCGTGACGCCCTGCTCGGCATGAGTGGTAGCAATGGCCGCCCGCGTAGCCCGATCGCAGGAACTCAGTAGCACAAGCGGCAGCAACGCCACTCCGGCCATTACTTGCTGAAATTCTGACAAGAAACCTCCCGGAACCCAAATACCCTGGCGAATTTTGCGCCAGGGATTTTACTAGCTGTTTAGAACGTTGGCCAGTGCGGGCGGAGGTCGAACGGAGCAGGCGCGCAGAGTCGTTTGGAGGTGGAGCTTCGCAGGGACAACCTTACCTCGCGGCCTACTATCAGCCATAGTGGCGAGTGAAACCACGACGATAAGGAAAAGAGAGACTGCTTGCGGTTGCTCCAGCTTAACAGCCGCTGCGGTGGAGGCGGTGGTGAGAGTTCTGCCGGTCCAGAGCTTTGCCGGCGCGTTACGGACCGCATTACTCTCTTGATAGAGCGACCTCTTATATTGAAGCCCCCAGTTGAAAACGGCAAACGCAAGAACAATTAAGCCGACGCAGAGCGCGAAGCCACCCAAGCGATGCTGGCGAAACTTAATCGGCCCCATGAGCGTAAACTCACCTAAATCCTAGCATCTTTTAAGCCAAGCCGAATCGTGACGGCACGGACGTTCGTGCCGCAGCCGCTGCGTTATTATGCTCCCAAAGCGCAAGAAACATGAAAACCTCAAACAATCGCAGAGACTTTCTGAAAAGTGCCACGGCATTGGCGCTATCGTCGCCGCTGCTCATGGGCCAACAACCACCTGCGGCTTCGGTCCCACCACCGAAGAAAGCCCGCGTCACTTCGAGCGTCATGCTTTGGACTCTGAAAGGCACCTTCGACCAGAAGCTCGCCACGGCTGCCGATGCGGGCATTCAATCCGTCGAACTCGTTAACGAGCACGAAGATTGGTCCGATGCCGATGCTGCCAAATACAAGCGCATGGTAGTTTCCTACGGCATGCACATGGACACCATCCTCGCCTCGCGCGACTGGGTAAAGCGGCCCGTGTCGCTGGTAAATCCTGACCATCGCGACGCCTTCCTTGCCGACATTCGTCACGCCATCGGTTGGGCGAAGAAACTGGATGTTCCTCAGATCATCCTAATGAGCGGTAACGTTCAGCCCGGCATGACGCATGAAGCGCAGTACGCCAGCCTTGTCGAAAGCGCCAAACGCGCCACTGATCTGGCGGAAGCCGCCGACGTGACGCTGATCATTGAAAACCTCAACAGCAAGGTAAATCATCCCGGCTACTTCCTCACCAGCGCCGCCGAAGCTTTAAGGGCGGTTAAAGAAGTGGACCATCCGCGCTTCCGTTTTCTCTACGACCTCTATCACGAGTATGTTCAAAATGGCGACCCACTTTCCCTCATCAATGATGCCGAACCTTATGTCGCCGTGTTCCATGTTGCGGATGCTCCCGGACGCCATGATCCTGGAACGGGCGAGATGAAATGGACCGATCTATACACGGCCATCGGAAAATCGACCTATGCGAACTATATAGCGCTTGAGTATCTCCCAGTCCCAATTGATCAAGCGGCCAGTCTCACCAAAGCCGTTACCGCCATGCGTAGCGCCTTAAATGCCGCACAGCCCGAGAAGCCGGCAACAAGTGCTCTGTAATGACTCCCAAGCTCGGTCTCGGATTCATACTCGCCCACGTAGCCTTCACCCAAGCTCCCGTGGTTATCCATGTAGATGCCGCCCAGAAACTCGGCCGTGTGCAGTCCGTTTGGGCGTATTTCGGCTACGACGAGCCCAACTACACCTATGCTCCCAACGGCGCTAAACTCATCGCTGAGTTGGGTGCGCTACAGCCCTCCTCTGTCTACATCCGTACCCACAACCTCCTCACTACTGGCGACGGCGCTCCCGCTCTCAAATGGGGTTCTACCAACGCATACACCGAAGACGCATCCGGCAAGCCCATCTATGACTGGACCATCACCGATCGAATTTTCGATACTTATCTCGCGGCACATGCCAAACCGTTCGTGGAGATTGGTTTTATGCCGGAAGCACTCTCCACTCACCCCCAACCTTACCGGCACACTTGGCCCAAGGGCGGCATTGATACCGGCTGGGCCTATCCTCCCAAGGACTATACAAAATGGGGCGAGCTCGTTTATCAATGGGCCAAGCACTGCTCCGAAAAATATGGCAGCGCCGAAGCCTCTTCCTGGTATTGGGAGGTTTGGAATGAGCCCGACATCATGTATTGGCACGGCACGCCAGAGGAATACAACATGCTCTATGACGCCGCCGTTGCCGGTGTGCGTCGCGCTCTACCAGATGCTTTAGTAGGAGGTCCCGCCAGTACGGGTCCGGGAGGCGCGCATGCAGCTGCGTTTCTCCGGCAGTTTTTGGAACACTGCGCTAAAACAAACGCGCCGCTTGATTTCATCACCTTCCACGCTAAAGGCCGGCCTGAAATGGTGGCTGGCAACGTGCGCATGGGTATCTCTCGCGAACTGCGCGATGCTGCTCAAGGTTTTGAAATTGTGGCGTCCTTCGCAAAGTTCCGCCAGCTTCCTATCATCTTGAGCGAGGCCGACCCTGAAGGCTGCGCCGCTTGTTCGGCGAAAGGATATCCGCAAAACGCCTACCGCAATGGCACTTTGTATGCGGCTTACACAGCGGCGGCGATGGACGCCATGTTGCAGTTGGCCGCCCGCTACCAAATCAACCTGCGAGGCCTATTAACTTGGGCATTTGAATTCGAAGGGCAACCCTATTTTGCGGGCTTTCGCACGCTTGCTACCAACGGTGTCGATAAGCCAGTGCTCAACCTGTTCCGTATGACCAGCATGCTGCACGGCGAAACTGTAAGAGTCGATAACCGCGCGAGTTTGCCGCTCGATGAGTTACTCGATCACGGCGCCCGCGGCAAAGTGACCGTGGGTGCGCGTGCCGGTGTTTCGGATCATTCTGTCACTGTCTTGCTGTGGAATTATAGCGATGAGAGCAACGACACCGCCGCCTCAGCCATCGCGCTTAGCTTCGACGGAGTTCCGGCCAAACGCGCGCAATACCGGCGTTTCGCTATTGACGAGACACATAGTAACTCCTATTCAGTCTGGAAAGAAATGGGCTCTCCACAAACGCCCGACGCTAGTCAGTACCGGCAATTGGAAGCTGCCGGTAAACTCCAGCTCGCCGAACTCCCCAGAAGACTGTCGGCAAAGGATGGCAAGCTGCAAAGCGCCTTCACCATGCCCGCACAGAGCGTCTCGCTGGTCGAGCTAACTTGGTGACTAACTCTTAAAACAGAGACATTTGCGTGGGCTCCGTGAGCGCTGCCGCCATTCGTCCGGGAATTTGCACCGGTTGGTCCCACTGTTCCAAAATCCAGCTTGTCTCCCATTCCACCTGCCCTTGCGCCGCCAGGTCGCCGCGCACCTGAGTCGCGCTGGAAATCCGCGCCAGCAGGTCAAAAGCCTCCGCCAGCCTGCCATAATCCTTCAGCAGCGCCACCGCTGCCGAGCACAACGCGCAGGCCTCCGGCCACTGCTCCTCTTGCAGAATCTCCGGCGAATCGAGATAGGACTCAACGTCTCCCAGCGCCTCCAGACAAGTCTCCGCGTTGCGCTTCCAGGAAGAAAAAAGTCGCATCAGACCGGCCAGCGACCGCCGCGGCTCAATCTCACCGCCCTCTACCAGAATCACCGAAGCCTTGCCCCCAAAATTCACCAACTCCGCCGCGCCCGCCTCCAAATTCTCAAAAACCAAAAGCAGCCGGTGTTCCGCACAATAGGCTCTGAGCGCCTGCGCGTTATCATCCCAACTCTCCTCTAATCGCAAACTTAGGCCTTGCGCCACGTCTCCCAATACGCCCGCACGTCCGCGCCGCGCACAATTCAGCCAAACAACCCGTTCAAAGTCGCTATGGCAGGCATACGCAAAGGCCAAAGCCGATTCGCGAGCATCGGTCTGCACGAACTCCGGCCAATCGGCAAGCGGTTCAAACAAATCTATATCGATTGCTGCCAAATCAGCAGCCCGCGCAGGCAGCTTCGGCGCGCTACGCTCAGACGTTAATTTAGCCAGCAGCCAGCGTTTTAACAATCTGCGGCCGCTCGCAAAATCTTGCGATAAATCAAAGAATGTTTCCTTCCGTAACACTGCGGGGAATTTACAATCCGCCAACAGAAGGTAAACAATCCGTGTCCGCAACTGCTTCGGCTGCTCGAAAAGAACCGATTCCCAGCGCTTCCTCGTCCAGGCCGGTCGCGTTGAATCCGGCGAGAGCAAAACCAGCACTGAGTCAAAGGAAAGGCCTATTTCTACTGCGTCCAGCAGATCCGCGCCCATCGGCGCCACGCCATCCTCAATCGTCAACGGACAATTCGTTTCAAGATAAGCGCGCAGTTCAGTAGCCGCGCCCGAATCGGCGGAGCAATAGCAGATAGCTGTGGAACGCATTAACGCACATTATGGCAAGCGTCGCTTTTTCAACGCGGCTTTGATGGGAGTTTGGCTGAAATCGTTGCCTTTAAATAGCAGCGGCTCTTGCAGGAATTCCGCCGTCGCATAGCTCATGCAATCCCCAAAGTTGAGGTCCGCTTTGTGCACGCCCTTGCCAAATTTCCGAAAAGCCGCTACGGTGAGTTTCGCAATCGCGCCCGTCAAAGGTTCAATTTCCGGCCGCATTCGCTCAATCAGAGCCGCAAGCTCTTTTCCATTGCCGCGCCTGTCCGCCACAATGCCCGCTTCAACCATGACCGAAGCCGGTACCCGCACATCCCCGTGCCGTTCAAGGCCGCGTTCAATCGCTTCAATGTACTGCGCGCCGTCGTCCTCACCCAAAACAATGGCCAGCAATGCGGAAGTGTCAATAACCATTTGGATCATTCACTCCCACAAGCTATCCATCTCGGCTTTCGAGGCCGGAGCTGT
The DNA here is from genome assembly GCA_963764105.1 of Bryobacterales bacterium. Lineage (GTDB taxonomy): Bacteria > Acidobacteriota > Terriglobia > Bryobacterales > Bryobacteraceae > Bog-105. Next base: position 103,082 of record CAVXRP010000048.1, on the reverse strand, counting down.
CTTCTTGCGCCGCGCCTCAGCCATTAAACCCAACGCGAACTCGCGAAAGCCCGCCCGCGCCTCAGCTTTCTCCCGCTCCGTCATGGTTTTCCGCAGCAAGCGGCGCAAGGCCTCGGTTTTGGTTGTTCTTTCAGCCTTTGCTAATTCCGTTACCAGCCGCGTTACTTCCGGATCCGCAATGTGCAAAGCCATGTACATATTGTACAATGCCTGTACACTCACGAACCAAATGCCACCCACCCGGAGGTCTATCCTGTCCTTAATCGCCGGCTCCGCCATTCCTCTCGCCGCCAAGCCCGTTCCGCGCCGCTACATTTTCGAATACTGGGATGTTTTCACGCGCACCCCACTCGCCGGCAATCCCCTCTGCATCTTTCTCGATGCGCGCGGCTTGTCTGATCGCGAAATGCTGTCGCTCGCCCGCGAAACCAACCTCTCTGAAACTACCTTCGTCCTTCCCGAGAACCGCGTTCGCATCTGGAGCCCCGTGGAAGAATATCCGTTTGCCGGTCATCCCACGCTTGGCACCGCCATGGCCCTGCGCAGACCCGGCATGAGGCAAATCGCCTTGCAAGAAAAAATCGGACTGGTGCCTGTCGATTTTGAAGAACAGGTCGATGGCTCCGTCTATGGCGAGATGCTGCAACCCGCACCCATATTCGGTGAAGAACACAGACCCGAGGACATCGCCGCTTTGCTCCGCGTTGCTACAACCGACCTGCTCGGCGGCGCGCCGATTCTCAACATTTCCACGGGCCGTCCCAATCTGATTGTCATGTTCAAGAGCATCGCTACGGTGAAAGCTCTGCAGCCCGATTGGGCGCGTATTCGCGAGTACTTCGCCGCCGGCGATCACGAGCGCGGCTTTTACTTCCTCACTCCCGAAACCGAAACGCCGGGTGCCCGCTATCATGCGCGCAAGCTCACACCGCGCAATGAAGATCCGGCCACAGGCTCCGCCGCCGGTTGTGCCGCTGCTTATTTTGTGAAGCAGGGCTGGGTAACATCCGGCCAGCGCATCAGCATCGAACAAGGATCGGAAATGGGCCGCCCCAGCGAACTATTCATCTCCGCAACGAAAACCGCTGGCCAAATCGGTAACGTGCGCGTGGGTGGGTACGCCGTCAAATCGTTGCGCGGCGAGCTCGAACTCCCTAATCCTTGATTTCTACCTGTACCGTCTTCGCCCCAGACACCGAATACCCCGGCAGCGCAATCGTCAATTGCCCCACCTCTGAACCACGCGTCGCTACATTCAGCGTGTTACTGCTGGCCGAAGACGAAGGGTCGGCCAGAATTAACATGGCGGAGGGTGGCGGATCGGGCATTTCACTCCCCGGCGCGGGCCCTCTCACGGTAAAGGCCGGCTGTTGGCGCCACACGCGCACATACAAACCTTCGCTCGAACGATAGGCGTTCACTGCTTCAATCAAGCGCTCCGCGTTAGGCAGCGAAGAGGGTGATAACCCGGCGAAATCGGCAAAGTTTTGCACCGTCGCATCGCCTATCGTAAAATTCAACAATCCTTCCGGCGCGCCGATCGGAATTTTGTACTTCGCCGATTTCGCAGTTTCATAGCCATTCTCGCCTTCCAGCTGCGCCGTAATGATGATGGTGTCGCCCGGCCGCGCCTCGTGCGCCGAGGCCCACGCCTGACTCAAGCGCAGTTGCCGTTTCGTATCAAGCTGCGAAATCGTAAACGACAAATTCTTCAACCGCAGATCCGCAAATCCGCCGCTCACCACAAAGCCCAAGGGCACCAGCGCATTGGTGGCTGCCAATTGCGCCAGCGCGTTGTCGCTCACATAAACGTCGCGCATCACCAGCGGCGGCAAACCGCCTTCGAACTCAGCCCGGCCTTCAATCCGCAGCGTTCCCGCGCCAATGCTGCGCTCCGTCGCGTCCAAAGTTGAGAACAGCGCAGTTTGCGACAGAAACGGCGTCAACAATCTGTCGTTCGCTACCTGCATGTGATATACGTGATTGCCGGTCGCCGAGGAATTGACCGCGATGCTAAGCGGCACCGTGTGCGGCGACCGGCCAATTTCGCCCGCCACCGCCGTGGTCCGGTCACTCAGGATTGTGCCCACCCATTCATGCGGTTCCGACAACTTGAAAGACGAATTCACCATCGGTATCGAGACGACCACCTCCGCGTGAGCGAACGGCAGTTCGACCGGACCCGCATCCAAAAACCGATGGCCAAATGCGTAGATCCGCTTGCCGTCTACATAGGTGACAGTGCCGTCCGCTGTCATGTTCATATCACCCGTAATCAGCCCCACGCTGATCATGGAGCCAGGAACAATTTCGCTCGCAGCAGAAGGTCGCGCCTTTTGCGCCAAACCCGGCTGCAACCGGAATCCGAGTTCGCTGAAGCGCGGCGTATAGGCGGCTAACGTTGACTCCGAAAATCCGGAAAAGGACACCGGCACCGGCAGGTTGACCAACTCACCGGCTGCGACTGGCACTCGCGCGGGCAGAGCGGCTTTCCTGCCTTCCCCGCCAAACGTCGCGTCGGCAATCATGCGTTCAATCGGCTGGATGCCGGCAATCGCCTCTTTGGAAAAAGGAAAACCGAGCGCCACCGCCCCCAGTAATTTGCCATCAATATAAACCGGGCTGCCACTCATCCCTTGCAGCACGCCGGTTTCCGCCAGCGGACCGCCGCTCAGGCGCGCGATCACTATGGTTTGGTGCGGCGCCAAATCCTCTACAACCCCCAGAACCTCTACCTGGAACTCCTCAATCCGTTCGCCCTGAAAGACGGAGCGTCCCACTCCATGCATGCCGGGGCGCACATCCTTAATTGGGAAGAAATTCTGCGCGGTGCCTAAACCGGCCATTATCAGCAGCGAAACCAACAGACGCGTCATCATGCAGAAGCTAGTTTCATGGTAGCGAGACCGTGCGCATGCGGTCACGCTTGAGGCCCTGTCTCAAACGCTTGTAACTCCTCTATCTCCTGTTGAAGCTTCTGCCGATCTCTCCTCCTGATGGAAAAAAACAATTTCAACCAAAGAGCAAGAAGAACCAAAATAGGCACAAAGTTCATGAGGCGCGCAGGGTGGTCTATCGACTTCATCAACCCCGGCACTACCACCAGCCCCAAGCCTAAAAAACAAAAAGTGAGACCTGCCCTGCGCCAGATGTGCCGCGCATAGTCCTGCCGTTTCTCGAGTGCGCTTCTATAAGACTTGATCGTGGCGTCCAGTGCTGCATCCGGTTCCAGTCGCCTTGGCCAAGTCCATCTGTACGCATGATATGCGAAATAGAGGCACCAAACACTGATCAGGCCCCAACCCATGCGTGCAATTACGTCCCCTCCCTTGGCGAAAGCCCGCGCAAAGAATACGAAAAGGATGAGCCCCGTGACGATCGAAAACTGCGCTCTGAGCCGCGCTTTCTTTCGATGCTGTTGCGCTCTATGACGCAGCTCATCTGCTGACATTTTGAAACGCTCCGTGGTCTGGTTTTGCCAGATATTTTGTGGGTCGTGCCTGGGAAACTCACTTGGCATGAAGTCCTCCTTCACCAAACCAGCGCCGTAGGACATTCTTGATCCGGTGAATTTTCATCGCTACATTCGCCGGCGATAGCCCGGTGATTTCGCTAACCAAACCCGCGTCCATCCCCTCCAGATAGGAAATGATGATTTGGCGATCCAGCGGTTTAAGCCGCTGAATCAGCGCCGAGAGACGCTCCAGCGCCTCGGCTTGGCTGGCGGCGAGTTCGCCTTGATCGCTGCCAGGCATGCTATCAATGTTCTCTAGGGTCACCAGCCTCTCCCTAACCCGCTTCTGCCGGATCACATGCCCTGTCGCTACGTTATGAGCGATACGGTACACCCAGGTTCTCAGCGAACAGCGCTGGTCGAAAGAAGCGAAACTGCGCCACAGATGGAGATGAATATCCTGCAGCAGGTCGCGCCGCGCTTCCAGATCAAGCTCATAAGCCCGCGCGAGCCGGTCGAGCGAAGCGCCGTAAGCATCCGCCGCCTGCTCGTACAGCGAATCCTGGCTTACTCGTTCACCCGATATCTGTTCAGGCCCTCGCACAACTAAGGTAGTCGTTGAGCATCAAACTTTCTAACAGATTTTATTTGGGTAGAACGTCTGCCAGGTCTACGCCAACGAGTTCCTCCGAAACGCGAGTTTAAATACTATCGCCTCACACCCGCCGGAAAAAAGCAGCTTGTAGCGGAAGAATCCAAATGGAAGCGGCTCACGGGCGCCATTGCGCAGATCATGTGGCCGGCAGAGGAGGGCTAACCCGTGCGCTTTTGGCAACGAAAAAGGCGGGAGCACGATCTCGAGCGCGAATTGCTCGCTCACCTGGAGTTAGAAGCCCAGGAGCAACGGGAAGCCGGTTTCTCTTCCGAAGAGGCTCGCTTTGCAGCAAGGCGCGCCTTTGGCAATCTCGGCGCAGTCAAGGAATCCGTACGCGAAGTCTGGGGCGGAACCCTCTTTGAAGCCCTCGCGCAAGATCTACGTTACGCCTTCCGCAGCTGGCGCGCTAATCCCGCCTTCATCGTAGTCGCCGTGGGCTCACTCGGCCTGGGCATCGGCGCCGACACCGCCATTTTTTCGTTCGTCAATGCACTTTTGCTGAAACACCTGCCGGTCCCCGAACCCACAAGCCTCGTTGAGCTGGCGGAATATGATGGCGGCAAACCAATCAATTCAGTTTTCTCTCTCCCGTTCATCGCAGAGCTCGATAAACGCAACAGTGCGTTTGACGGCATTTTAGGCAGGTTCCCCGTCCGCGTCAACCTAACCAGCGCCGGCCTCCTGGCCACGGTCTTGCCGGTTTTAAGGGCAGCCCGCATCGACCCAATTCGTGCGCTCCGCTACGAATAATCCCCACATGCGATACCCTTAATTACGTGGGCTCGGAGAACTCCTGATCGAGACTTTCAGTACGTTCAATCTACTTCCTTCGTTGGGCGAAGAACCGAGCCGCTGTGTGCGGAGTGAATATTCCTTATGTTAGAAAATTCAAGCGGGGCTTCTGTGCCCATTGGCACCACGTCAAGTGTCGATTCAAGCCACCAAGTAGCTGGCCTGCGCACAAAGACTGAGGAAACCCCTATCACCGCGCCACAAGTCGCGGCTGGACAAATTTCCTGGCCTCTTGTCGCGTGGTTTGGCGGGCTACTAATCCTCTGCTATTGGCCGATTCTATACCACATGGGCCATCAGTGGGCCACCGACGCGAACATGGGTCATGGTTTCTTCGTGCCGGTCATGGCGGGCGTCATTGCCTGGCAGCGCCGCAACGAACTGGTTGCCGAACCCAGACAGCCGAACTTTCTGGGCTTGCTGGTGGTGGTTTTTGGCGGTCTCCTATCGGTTGCGGCCACCTTAGGCGCCGAACTCTTCACCGCTCGTCTATCTTTCGTCATCGCCCTCTTCGGAACCGTTCTTTATCTAGGCGGCACACGCTGGATAAAAATTCTTCTGTTCCCCCTCCTCCTGCTGCTGCTCATGATTCCCATTCCCGCCATCATTTATTCCGCCCTTACCATGAAGCTTCAGACGCTTGCCAGCGAATTGGGTGAATTGATGATCAGCGCCATGGGCATTCCAGTGCTTCGCGAAGGGAACACCTTGAAACTGCCGAGTCAAACGCTCGATATCGCCGAAGCCTGCAGCGGTATTCGTTCGCTCATGACCCTGCTCTTTCTGTCGCTTTTCATTTCCTACTTCATGGATAAGAAGGTTTGGATGCGCTGGGCGCTGTTGATTGCCACCGTACCCATCGCCATCGGCGCGAACGGAGTGCGCGTCGCCACTACCGGCCTCCTTTCGGAAATCGATACAAAACTCGCCACCGGCGTCTATCATGAAGTCGAAGGGTATATCGTTTACATCGTCGCTCTGGTAGCGTTGCTCGGCGTTCACCGGCTCATCAACGTTGTGGCGCGCAAATGGGGAAAGGCTTAACATATGGCGGGCATCATGGGTTCAAAAAGCTTCGTAATTCTAAGCGCGGTTTTGCTCGCGCAAGCGGGCATGTTTTATGGCTTCTCCCGCAAGGAAAAGATTCCGTCGCGCCTCCCGCTGGCCGATTTCACCTTGACGGGTACTCCCTGGAAAAGTGTTCAGGATGTCGAATTGAGCCAGGATGAGCTGGACGTGCTGCAAGCCGACGACATCCTATCCCGCATCTACCAAAATCAGAGCTCCGGCCACGACGCGTCCCTTTTTGTGGCCTTCTTCGATACCCAAAAAACCGGCAAAACGCCGCATTCCCCCAAGAATTGTCTCCCAGGCGCGGGCTGGGTTCCTTCACAAAGTGAAATTGTGGACATCCCCGTCCCCGGCCAGCCCTCGCCCATTCAGGCGAACCGTTATATTGTGGCTCGCGGCGACAACCAAAGCGTAGTCCTTTATTGGTATCAGTCCCACAACCGGACCGTCGCCAGCGAATATTGGGCCAAGATCTATACTGTGACCGATTCCATCCGCTACAATCGTTCCGACACCGCCTTGGTCCGCGTGGTCGTCGGGGTCAACGGCGGCGATACCCAGGCCGCCATCAAAACCGCTACCGATTTCGCCATCGCCTTCTTCCCACAACTCAAGCAGTATTTGCCGTCCTAGCAACTGCCTGCGGGCGGCGTCACGGGCGCCCAAGCCGTTCGGCTTTCTAAATGAAATGGGGCGAAATTAGCTTGATTTGGATATTGCTGGCGCTCCTGGTGGGCGTCGTCTTTGGCTTCGCCGTGTTCGGTGAACTCCAATATTATTTCCCGGCCACATTTTGGCTCTCAATCGCCACGGCGTGTTTCAGCGCGATAGGCGCCATCTTAGGTCAGCTGAAGCTATGGTATGAAGTTCGCAAGCTGGTCAGCGAGGGAAAGAAGGCCAAAGATGAAATCCGCAAACTCCAGCTTGAAGTCCGCAAACTTGAGCGTGAAGAGGAGGCCGCCGAACGCGAAAAGAACAGCGTCATCGTTTCGCCTACTGCTGAGCACATTGAAAAGTACAGGCAATCAGAAGCAGAACGCACAGTCAGCAAACTATTCAGAAAGGACAGTCGAGATAAGGTAAAACCTGGCCGGTTTGTTGCTGATTCGCACGAAGAAGAGCTTTAGCGCCACCCTCCACGTTTATGACTTGCTACTTAGGCTGCTGGCCCGTACGCTCTCAAGCGCCGGCATGACGATCTCTTTCGCTGTCCCGGTCTCTTCATCTAGCGACGCAACGATGCGGCCAGCACGCTTGGCCTTCACGGCCCACTGGAACAGCGTCAGAGCGTTGTTGAACAAATCTTTGCGAGTGACGACGTTCGTTTCTTTCATCAACTCGTCGAGTTCTTTGACTTGCTCTTCAGGCATGTCAAGTTGGATTCTGATCATAGTTATTTGCCCCAGGCCTATGAGGGGCGCTCCACTTCCCCCTTTGCATAGATGAGAGATGTTTGGCTCAGCGCGAATCGCGTCGGTGCGCTGCAGCAATGAACCTCCTAAAATGAGTATAAACCGAGTAGAATACAAATGCCAAGTAAGTTGCCGTCATTTTGGCGGTAGCGCGTTGGAATGGGTGAAATGTTACTCTTCTTGGCTGCAGTGGGAAAGTGCCCGGCACAAACCATTTGCACTTCCGATATCCTGGAACGAATTCATGTCCATTATCATCGAAGATAGAGCGATACATAACCAATAGAGATAGTAGAGAAACCCCTCTCAGTGATCGAAATTGAAGCCAAACCTTGGCAAACCATGGTCTTACACGCCGAAAGTCTGTATCCTTCTGAATGTTGCGGCGCCATGTTAGGCCGCACTGAGGGGGCAAACAAACTAGTCACCGAAGCCGTCCCCCTCGAAAACGCCTACGCCGGTGCTCAGCACGATCGTTACGCACTCAAACCCGAGGACCTGCTAGCCGCCGATAAAGCGGCCCGCGCCCGTGGCCTCGACCTCATCGGCATTTTCCATTCCCACCCCGATTGCGCAGCCTATTTTTCCGAAACCGATCTCAAAAATTCCTGTCCATGGTATTCCTTTGTGGTGCTCTCGATCCAAAATGGAAAGTTCGATCATGCAAATAGCTTTCTGCCGGATCTCGACCAGACTTCGGCGGAACGTGAGGAGATGAAATGGCCAAAATCTTAATTCCTACCGCTCTGCGGCAGTTCACCGAACAAAGCGATGCCGTGGAAGTCGCGGGCGCAACCGTGTCCGACGCGCTCAATGCTCTGACGTTGCGCTATCCGAGTATCAAGAAAAATCTGTTTAACGACCAAGGCAAATTGCGCAGCTTCGTGAACGTCTACGTCAACGATGAAGACATCCGCTACCTGGACAAGACCGACACTAAGCTCGCCGGCACTGAAACTATTTCCATTGTCCCCAGCATTGCCGGCGGTTCCGCAGCCGTTGAAGAACAAGCCCCCGCTCTAACCAACGACGAAATTGCCCGCTTCAGCCGCCATCTGATTCTCCCGGAAGTCGGCATCGCTGGCCAGACCAAATTGAAGCAAGCGAAAGTCGCCATGATCGGCGCCGGTGGTCTCGGCGCGCCCCTCGGCCTCTATCTGGCCGCCGCCGGCATCGGACGCATCGGCCTGGTCGATTTCGATGTCGTCGATGTTTCCAACCTGCAGCGCCAGGTCATCCACGGCACCCGCGACATCGGCCGCAAAAAACTCGATTCCGCCGCCGATCGCATGCAGGACATCAATCCCAACCTGCGCATCGATAAATTCGACACCGGGCTTACCAGCGAGAACGCCCTCGAAATCCTGCGCGATTACGACATCGTCGTCGATGGCACCGATAACTTCCCCACCCGTTACCTGGTCAACGACGCTTGCGTCTTGCTCAAGAAGCCGAACGTCTACGGCTCCATCTTTCGCTTCGAAGGGCAAGCCACCGTATTCGCCTATCAGGATGGCCCTTGCTACCGCTGCCTGTATCCGGAACCGCCGCCTCCCGGCTTAGTCCCAAGCTGCGCCGAAGGTGGGGTTTTGGGTATTCTTCCAGGTGTCATTGGCGTGATCCAAGCCACCGAGGCCGTCAAGATCATTCTCGGCATCGGCGATACGCTCAAGGGCCGCCTCCTCCTTTACGACGCGCTTGGCATGAAGTTTCGCGAACTGAAACTCCGCCGCGACAAGGACTGCCCTATTTGTGGCGACCATCCATCCGTAACAAAATTAATCGATTATCAACAGTTTTGTGGAATAATTCCTATGCCGAACGAACCCGTAGCCGCCAGCGCCGTCATTGATGCCATTGAGTTGAAGCAAAAGATCGATCGAGGCGACAATTTTGTCCTCCTCGACGTTCGCGAGCCCCACGAATATCAAATCGCCCGCATCCCCGGCTCCATCCTCATCCCCCTTGGCGATCTGCCCAAGCGTCTAAACGAGCTCGACAAGAACGCCGATATTGTCGCCCAGTGTAAATCCGGTGGCCGCAGCCAAAAAGCCGTTGACCTTCTTAAGCAAAACGGCTTCCAGCACGTCCGCAACATGACCGGTGGCATTACGGCGTGGAGCGATAAAGTCGATCCCAGCGTGCCGAAATATTAGCGCCCTTTGACCGCATTTCGGAACCCCGCGTGTCAGCAAATGCCGTCTCGCCCTTGTTACCCTAAAAGAAGTCCTTCGTCCCCATCATGCGGCGTGCCTCATTCTTCCTAGCTTTCGCCGTCGTCCTCATCTCCGTTTTCGTCGGTATCACCTACTCCGTCCGCCGCGCTCACGCGCACAAGCTCCGGCCGCCTTCCGTTGCCCTTAAGCCCTCCGAAGATGGCATCGCCCCGCAGGGTTGGAAATACGATAAAGACGATCCACAAACGAATCGCCCCGTCGTCCGTCTATACGCCGCTTCCTTCCGTCTCACCAACAACCCTTCCGTTTTCGAGCTGCACGGCCTCGCCCTCAAACTCTTCAACAAAAAAGACGCCAACTACACCTACATCAAAGCCGACAAAGCTCTCTACGATGAGCGCTCCGAAGTTATGACGTCCGACGGCCCCGTCAGCATCGTCATGAACGTACCCGTCGATAAAGACGCCGAAAACAAAGACGAACTCGCCAAACGCGTCCAGGTTCACACTTCCGGCGTCACTTACGAAACCAAAACCCTAAAGGCTTGGACCAATCAACCGGCCAACTTCATCTTCCCGAACGGCAGCGGCAAAGCCGTCGGCGTCGAATACGATCCCAACACCAAAATCATGCACATGAAGTCCCAGGTCGTCCTCGACCGCAATGGCATGCATGTCGAAACCGGCGATCTCATCTACAACGAAGCGGAACAGAAAATCTATCTCACGCCCTGGTCGAAACTTCAGCGCCAGACCATGACCATCCAGGCGCAGAAATCCGTCGTCACGCTGATCGATCAGAAAATACATCAGATTGATTCCGATCAACCGTCCGGCGTCGACGACCGTAAAGGCCGTCACGTCGAATACGCCGCCGATCGCATGACCGCCAGCTTCGATGAAGACGGCAACATGACCGAAATCGTCGGCTCTCCCCACGCCCGCGTCGTTTCATTCCAGGAACGCGCCAAAACCGTCTTGACCGGCGATCGCGCCGATCTTCACTTCGAGCAGGAAGACAAAACCAGAGATGGTAAGGACGCCGTCGACAGCTATCTGAACTCCGTCACCGCCGAAGGGCACGCCATCGCTGAATCTTCACCAATCGAACAACCGGGCGTCACCCCCTCTGAAACGCGCATCATGCGCAGTGAGCAGATCAATCTCGCTATGAAGCCCGGCGGCAAAGAGGTTCAGGAAATCTACACTCCTTCCAAAGCGCAGCTTGAGTTCAAACCGAACACCCCACAACAGGTTCACCGCATTATCGATGCCTCCAAGATGCGCATCATGTACGGGGAGCACAGCTACGTCGATACCTTCCACGGCTGGAATGTCGCCACGCACACCGACAAACCTCCCACGCCCGACCAGAAAAAACCGCCTTCACCGGCTCTCACCTGGAGCGACGAAATGGTGGCCAAGTTTGTGCCAAATTCGAGCGATGTCGACCGCATCGAGCAGACCGGCAACTTTCGTTATCAGGAAGGCGCGCGCAACGCTTCCTCCAAGAAAGCCATCCTCGAGCAACGGATCAACCGCATCACTCTCGTCGACCATGCCAAAGTCTCCGACGACACCGGTTTCACCTCCGGCAATCTCATCGTCATGAATCAAAATAGCGGCGATATGGATGTAACCGGCAAAGTGCTCTCGGTCCGCGCCCCGGACAAGAATCAAAAGCCCGGTACTTCCATGCTCGATCAAACTCAACCGCTGCAGGCTAAAGCCGATCAGATGCAGTCGCGCGAAAATAATTTCCTCGTCTTTTATGAAGGCAATGTCGTGATGTGGCAGGGCGCGAACCGCATCACCGCCGATAAAATTGAAATTAATCGCGACGATCAAATCCTCCACGCCTCCGGCAATGTAGTGAGTGAGCTCGTCGATAACAAACAGCCCGCCGCCGATACCGCGACTGACAAATCCGTTCCACCGCCCAGCCCTATCTACACCACCGTCAAGGCGCCCGATCTCCTTTATCACGATGACACCCGCGAAGCGCTTTACACCGGCGGAGTGACTCTCCTGCGCAATGCTATGACTGTTACCTCAAAAGAGCTGCTCGCCTTCCTCACTCCCAAGACGGACGACAACAAGGACCAATCCTCCCTCGACCACGCCTTCGCCAACGGCGACCTGGTGGTGCTCGATATCATCGGACCGAATCACAAACGCACCGGCTCATCCGATCACGGCGAGTATTACACCAAAGACGACAAGGTCGTTCTGACCGGCGGCGCCCCCCAAATCGTCGACAGTCTCCGTGGCATCACCAAAGGCAATAGGATCACTTACTACAGCGGCGATGACCGCCTCCTCGTGCAGGGCGAACGCGCCAAGCCGGCCATCACCAAGATGACCAAGAAATAACCGAAGCAAAAGGGGACGGACTTCTCTGTCCCCACCCACGATATCTGCAGCAGTCCAGCATCCCGCTCAGTGGACAGAGTTGTCCGTCCCCTTTTGCGCTCTCCGATAAATCAAACTCAACTTCGTCCTTCCCACCTCCCGATACCCACTCAGCAACTCTCTCATCTCCGCAAACCTCTCCGGCCTCAATCTCTCATTCAACATCCCCAGCCCATCCACAAAAAAAGTCGGCCGCGAACCCTGCACCACTCTTAAGTGCGCCGAAGTCTCCGTGCTCACCACTGGCTCCCGCGCCCCCAAGTGCCGGTCCGCCGCCACTCCTGTCAATGGCTGCGAATCCCAAAACTCACTCGCCAAATTCAAGCGCGTGTAAACGTAAACATCCGGCCGGTAACCCCACACAAACAGCGTGTCCCCCGGCTTCGCCAACGCACGGATGCGCGCCGCCACTTGCTGGCTATCCACATCTAGGGCCACATCACCCCACTTCTTATGTTGCGCCATTTCCATATATCGCGGTCCGAACCGCAGCAATGGAATCAGTAGCAAAACACTCACCACCGCAACCGCCAACCTCCTTCGCTCTCGCACGGCCCATAGCATCCCGCGCCCACCCACCACCGCTAGCGGCGGCAACAACTGCCAAAAATAACGCGGCGCAAAATGATTGCCAAAACAGACCGCCGCGAACGACACCCCCAACCAAACCGTCAGCTTCACTCGCTCCCCGCGCTCTTCACGCCAAACGCCACCCACCCAACCAGCCGCCAAAACCGCATGAAACCCGACCCAATGCCCCACACGCTCCACCGCCAGCCACAGTGGATGCGCCACCGCCGAACCGCGCGCATAACCCAATCCCCAAACCCACACCTGTTCCCAATAACCCGTCGCCGCTCCCAGCGCTTCCAGCACTCCTCCACCCAACACCAGCACCACCCCAAACCCGCCCATCAAAGCGACCAGCGATGGCATCAGCCAAGCCGCGCACGCCGCCGCCACAAACAGCGCCTTCACATTGATCCAAAATCCTACGCCACAAACCACCCCCGCCGCCCACGCCTTCCCTCGCCGTGCCAAATAAACCGCCGCTAGATGTGGCGCAATCAACAGCGCATCCGGCGCAAAGGGAATCACCGCCGCTGGCAAATAGAAGGTGGTAAAAAACGCCGTCAACACTGCTGCGGCCCGCCCTTCCGCCTCACCCCACCAACTGCGCGCCAGCCGCCACGCCAAAAAGCAGCACAGCAAGATATAAGCCGCGTCCCACAGCCGCAAAACCACCCCGGGGACCGCGCCCATCGCCAAGTAATACAGCGCCCCTAGCGGCGGTTTGTCATACCAAAAATCGCGATAGGGCGTTTTGCCATGCAAAATCTGGATCGCCGCCGCCATGTGGTAATCCTCGTCCGACCACAACACCCCCGCAAAGCACACCCGCAAGCACGCCAAAGCGACCAGTACCCCCACAAACAGATACGAATTGCGCGTCACCGCCGCCCCTGCCATCAACGCGTATGATAGGACATAGCTGCATGCGTACACTGCAAACCGCCGAAATTTCCAAATCCTACAACGGTCGCAAAGTCGTCGACAACGTCAGTGTGCGCGTGGAACAAGGCGAAGTGGTGGGTCTCCTTGGTCCCAATGGCGCCGGCAAAACCACCTCGTTTTACATCATCGTCGGCCTCGTCAGCCCCGAATCCGGTGACGTCCTGCTCGATAACGAGCCCATCACCCAACTGCCCATGTACCTGCGCGCCCGTCGCGGCGTCAGCTACTTGCCGCAGGAACCTTCCGTCTTCCGCAAGCTCAGCGTCGAAGACAACCTGATGGCCATCCTGCAAACCCTACGCATCTCCGGTCGCGAGCGCCGCGAACGCATGAACAACCTCATCAGCGACCTCGGCCTCGAAACCGTCCGCCAAAGCAAAGGCTACATGCTCTCCGGCGGTGAGCGCCGCCGCGTTGAAATCGCCCGCTCTCTCGTTCTTCAGCCCGACTTCATCCTCCTCGACGAACCCTTCTCCGGCATCGACCCCATCCAGGTCCTCGAGCTCCAGCGCATCATCGGCGATCTCAAACGCCGCGGCATCGGCATTCTCGTCACCGACCACAACGTCCGCGAAACCCTCGCCGTCACCGACCGTGCCTACATCATCAGCAGCGGTCGCATCTTCCGCGCCGGCTCACCCGATTCCCTCGGCCGCGATCCCGAAGTCCGCCGCATCTACCTTGGCGAAAATTTCTACTTCGCTCCCGGCATTGATCTCCCCGGTGCCGCCACCGCCAGCGCCCGCGAACGCAACTGATTCCTCCTCGACCTTCACCTTTCACGTGGCCCACCGCCAGCGCTTAATTGCCCATCAACCTCTCCTGTAAATCGTCAAGAGCTAAATGGCAAAACGGCGGAGCGAAATTCCGCTGAGGTAGCGCCATTCCGCTCTGACTGAATGCAAGATACGGCTCCTCGCCGTTGTTCCACTGCTTCCAGTTTGGAAGCCCGGGCCCATTGGGATCTCCAGATTTTGCAAAGTTGGTCCAGTAACTCTCCATCGTCTCGGAGAGTTTCCTATCCGTCTCAGTAAAAGGCAGCCATCGCCAGCTACGAACGCCAAAGGCATTAAAGACGTAAGGGATTTCCAGTCCATGAAAAGCGCCCAATTTCGCTTCGCCTTTACCGGGGATCGAGCGGTCAAACCGATAAACGAATGCCCGCGCGCCCACGCTCCTGACGAGAGTCATTTCAGCACCCACTGGGCAGGCCATTAACATATCGTTGCCGGCGTGGTCTACGGCGATATCGCCGTGCATGAGAATTTGCACTAGATACAGCGCCACCGCCATATCAGTCCATCCGCCATAAAGAGGGTGAGCCGCGTCCGCGAGTTTCTTTACCGCATCGCTCGGCGCACTCTTTGCTGAAGGCTGAGCCGCTTGCTTCGCCGCCGCCGCTGCGCCGACCCGAAAAGCGCTGAGTTCCCTGCCGTTCAGCCCTGCCAGAAGATCGACATTCTGCACCTTCCCCGAAGCAAACGCCTTCGCCGGAGACTGCGGCAGTAGCCAGCCATCCACCACCGAGCCATTTGGATCGAAGCTCTTAAAGCGAGTTGCCACCACGCGTTGTTCCAGGGCCCCAACTTGATCGGCTGGCATTTGCCGAAGAATCTCCAACGCCTTTACCTGGGTCGCGGATTCACCTGCAGCCGTCTGTCCTATGGCTGTGCCCACCGCCTCTGCCTCGGCAAGTGTCAGCGGCGGCCCTATTCCGAAGGCCGGTCCGCTCTCCGCAATCACTCTTCGGAACAGCCCCTTCACCAGCGGCGACGTCATCAAAATCGTCGCATCGATCGATCCGGCTGACTCGCCAAAGAGCGTTACATTTTCGGCATCGCCGCCGAACTGCCCGATGTTCTGCCGAACCCACTGCAATGCCGCAATTTGATCAAGCAAGCCGTAATTTCCGGAGCTGTGATGCGACGACTCCGCCGTGAGTGCCGGATGAGCGAGAAACCCCATCACCCCAAGCCGATAGTTGATCGTCACGACGATGACTCCATGCGATGCCAGCGACGACCCGTCGTAGCTCTCATCAGCCCCCGTACCCACCCGATTGCTACCGCCATGCAGCCATACCATCACCGAAAGCTTTTTGGTCGCCGACGGCCAAGGAGAAAATACATTCAAATACAAGCAGTCTTCTGAAGATGGCTGGGGCTGCGCTTCATAATGTGCCTCGTAAGCGGCCGCGAGCGGTGCCAGGTACGCATCGAGCCCGGCGGCAGATTGTGTGCAGGCACTCCCGGCGTGGGTCGCGTCACGCGTGCCTAACCAGCTTGCCACCGGTTGCGGCTCGCGCCAGCGCCAACGCCCCAGCGGCGCTGCGGCGAACGGAATTCCTTCGAATACGCCGATCCCGTCCTCGAGCTTTCCCACAAGAGCTCCGCCTGTCACATGTACGATCGGCGGATTTGCCATTCCGCTCGTGAACCGCACGGCCAGCAGGACAACAATTAAGCGCATAGATGATTATGATCTCGCGAAACCAGTGGGAAAATGAAAACATGAACGCAACAACGGAAAAGGCCATCCTGGCCGGCGGCTGTTTCTGGGGTATGCAGGACCTCATTCGTCGCCAGCCCGGCGTGATTTCCACCCGCGTCGGCTACACCGGCGGCGACGTCGTCAACGCCACCTATCGCAACCACGGAACCCACGCCGAAGCTATTGAAATTGTTTTCGATCCTCAAGCCGTCAGCTACCGCCAAATTTTGGAATTCTTCTTCCAGATTCACGATCCAACCACTCTGAACCGGCAAGGCAACGATCGGGGAACCAGCTATCGCTCGGCCATTTTTTACACAACTGACGAACAGAAACGCACTGCGGAAGAAATCATCGCCGAAATCAATGCCTCCGGGATATGGCCCGGCAAGGTCGTCACCGAAGTCGCTCCTGCAGGACCGTTTTGGGAAGCCGAACCCGAGCATCAGGACTATCTGGAACATTACCCAAACGGCTACACCTGTCATTTCATTCGCCCCGATTGGAAGCTTCGCAGCCACGCCGCCAGCCGATCTTAGAACGGACCAATTCGACCGGAGCGTTTCAGGCCTGACGGAACAATGCCCGAGGGCCTTCCTGCTCAAAGAAAGGGGGGGAGTGTCGCAATATAGCGCATGTCCCCCCTTTGGAGGCCATACTTACAAAGCTTTCGGGTTGCCAAGGTCTTCGTATGGCCGGTTGTCACCAGAACTTGGCAAGTACAATTTTGGCGATCGCCCCACGCGACCAAAATAGGTGCTCGTCGTTTATCATCAGCTACTTCGGAACCTCCTATACGTATATTATGCGCATTAAATACGTACGTCAAGCGTAAAAAATAAAAAAATGATGTTTTTCTTCTTGCAACGTGGGCAGTACTTACGTTACTAGTAGAGAGGATATGAAAGAGCTTGAAATGTTTACCCTTTAGCTCCTGCCAAGAAGGTTTGAAGTTTGGAGGGCAACATGCCGCTACTAGCCATTGAGCCATTGCATATGTACCTAATACATCGCCATGGGCAACAAGACGTCCTGAAAATACATCATCTATAATCGGAGGAGTGAAGACAATGTCGAGTGCAACCCCAATCGTAAAGTCAAAAATTAATCGAATTAACCTGAACCTGTCGGCATCTGCTAGAGCCGACGTTGATAGGCTTTCCGAAGAAACCGGTACCACGATTACGGAGCTTGTAAGACTAGCTCTCAGCCTTTTGAAGGTGGTGATCGAAGAAAAACGAAAGGGCAACAAACTGATTATCACGGCCAGCGACGGAACCCCTCAGACCCAGCTCGTGATTCCGGGACTATGATCAAATTCGATAATCAAATTATCGGAATCGTCATCGTCATCCACCTCGTATCGTTTGTTGTCACCGTCTTCAGACCCGGCAGTCTCGAGGCCGGTGATCTTTAGCTCCGGCAGGTGCGCACCACTGAAATTGTTCTCGTCCCGAAACTCTCCCGTTAGCGCCTCGGTCAGCAGATCCCTCGATAGTAGCTCTCCAGTCCGCTCAGTCTGCCGGATTATCTCTGAAAGCATCCTGATCTCCTATTCAGGTTCGATTTCATAGGGATTGTTCTTTCAGCCCCTTCCTTTCCTACTAAAAGCTTAAGGCTAATTTCCGTATTTTTCTCGGGATCGTAATTTTTTTTGACTTTCGATCTGTACGATGGCTTACTTTCCTCGAAATATTCTTCACTAAGTCCCTTTTACGAAACCCCAGCTTTAGAATGGCCTTCTTGATATCGTTGCAGGCTGGTCCCAGTGCCGCCCTTGTATTTGCTTGCGAGGACTTAAATTTTAGAAGCGTCAACCCATCTAGATCGGTCGGTATCCGCAGGTCTTCTTGCCCCTTGGGCACGATAATCAAGCACCGTTCTCTTCCAAGCGCGCCGGCAAAGAGGCCTGCTTCGAAAATGACGTTATCGCGTACCGACTTTACATTTCCCCCTTTCATTTTCATCGCATCGTCTGGCGTGAAGATAAAAATTCCGAAATCGGCCTGCCCTGCAATTTTGAGGAGTTCTGGAAGAACGATACTGGAAGGAGAAAAACTTTGCTCCCAGGGCATTACATCGGCAACATCTTCGATGTTACTCTGCACATCGTAAATCAGCCCGGCACTTTTCCCTGATGAGGCAATGAACACGACCGGAAGAGATTCCGGCACCCGTTTAACCCTCTGAGATTTCTTCAATACTGGCAATTATCCTCATCTTATGCTAAATAACCACGCCGATGAGAGGTTTGCGGGTATTGCCTTCAGTCGAAATCTATTGCGACTTCGTAATTGCTCACCCGCGACATAGGTCATTTTGGGGAACTTCACTTAATGGACAGAGAATGAGCAAGATAACCATCCGAATCTCGCCAGAAACGGCGGCGGAAATCCATGCTTTGGCGGAACGGCACGGCTATACCGCCAAGGATCTCATTTTATGGGGTATCAGCCTGGCAAGACTGGCGCTTGAAGAACATGAGAAGGGCAATTCGCTGATCTTGATGAATGGCACTGGTAAGCCGCTTTCAAAAATTGTTCTGCCCCAAATACCTTCCTGGCTCTTGGAAGACACCCTGCGGCAAATTACGCGCGAACCTAACTCATTGTCACTCGAACAAGCAATCGCCGATCTTGACCCTGATCCCAGGCGCATAGACAAGAACCAAGAAGCGGCAAATCATCCACCTCCTGATCTGTGGGCGAAACCTTCTCCCTAACCCTCACTTCACCCCCTCCTCCGGATACTTGACCTCACTATCCGTCACCGCAATCTCCACCCTCCGGTTCTTCGCCCGCGCCTCCGCCGTATTGCCTTTCACCATCGGACTCGTCTTCCCAAACCCCTTCCTATTCACAATCCCCGCCGGCACGCCCGCCTGCACTAAATACTCTTCCACCGCTTTCGCGCGCCTCTCCGAAAGCGCTTGGTTATACTCGGCCGTACCCACATCGTCCGTATACCCATACACCGCCAACCCATACCCCTTCGACACCAGCAAAATCCCCGCAATCCGGCTCAGCAACTCGCGGTTCTTCTGCGTCAACTCCGCGCTATCGAATGCGAACCGGAACGTCGAATCCGGCAGAATCATCACCATCCCATTTGCCGTCCGATGCGTCTCCACCAGCTTGCTCAGCGCCTCTTGCATATTGTTCAATTCCTGCTCGCGCTCTTGCCGCATCTGGGTCACTTGATCCTGCGCCCGTTTCGTCTGCTCTGCCGCGCTCTGCGCCGCCGTCAATGCCTGATCGCGCGCTGTCTCGGCCTGCTGCCGTTGCGCGTCCGATTGTTGGCTCAACGCCTCCGCACGCTGCCTCGCATCTGCCGCGGCCGCCGCACTCTGCGCCGCATCTTCTGCCTTCTGCTTCGCCTCCGTTGCGGCCGCCGATTCCTTCTGCGCCAGCTCCGAAGTCTGCTTCACCTCCTGCCTCAGCTCTTTCACTTGTTCCTTCGTCGCCCGGTAATTCGCATAACCTCGATAACCGGCGTACCCAACCAGCGCCACGAGCGCCGCCAAACCAAAAATGAGAGCGGATTTCTTCACAACGCGATTGTAAGCCCTGCCCGAATTCCCGGTGACAACAAAAGTTAAAAATAAATCTTTTCTCTTTTTATCAACAACTTGCCGCGAAAATTTTGAAAACCCCGTTCGGCCTCCTGCTCAAATTGAACCGGAAATACCTTTTATGGCTACCGAATCTCAAATCAACGCCAATCGCGCGAATGCGCAACATTCTACCGGCCCGTCATCGCCGGAAGGGAAGCTCAAGTCCTCCCACAACGCAGTCAAAACCGGCCTCACTGGCCGCACCATCCTCCTGCCAACCGATGATGCCGCGGCTTACGAAAACTTCGTCGAAATCCTCAAGCGCAAATATCAGCCCTACGATGCTTACGAAAAACACCTCTGCGCAATCCATCGCTGATACCGAATGGCGCCTGCTCCGCATTCCCACTCTCGAATCCGGCTATTACGCTCTCGGCCGTCACGAACTCGCCGGCGAATGCGCCCACGAACCCAACGAGCAAGTGCGCGCCGCCATGCTCGAAGCTCTCATTGACCGCACCTTTAAAAAAGATCTCCGCAATCTCGCGCTACAGGAACGCCGCTTACGCGCCCAACTCGCCAAGTTCGTCGCCGAACTCACCCAATTGCAAGAGGACCGCGAAGCCCTACAGTTCCAGCGCCGCAACAAAGCCATGAATCCTGTTGGACGCGAACTCGGCTTTAAACCGCCTTGGAACATCGTCGAACTATTTGGCTTCGAATTTACCGATGAGTTTCTCGATACCCGCTTGGAAGCCTATAACTACGGCGGACTGGAAGCGGTCAAGCAATTGGACCGCTGCTGGAAAGCCGCCGCTGCCAAAAAGAATGCAGAATCGACCATAAAATAGCCCCGCGCGTGTCTCGCAGAAGAGGACCAAGGGCGAAGTGTGCCTTTCTGTATTCTGACTTCTGTCTTCTGCTACTTAGTTTTCGCCGGAACTGCCAATTCAACCGTCTCACTCACGCCCGCTGCATTGGTTTCCCCCAAATGCTGCAGCACATAGTTCCCATTGCTATCTTTTTTCACTACCGAGCGTGGGAAATAGAGATAACCAGCCACTGCATGATCGAACTTGCCCGCCGGCAACTGCCGCTCTTGCAATTGAGTCTGTAGGAGATCGCGGTCGATCGGCATTCCACCGGGCCGTGGATAGTCGGGCGGTGGTGGGCCTCCGTGCTCCACACCCACACCTCCACCGACATAGGTTCCGTTGACCCGTTGTCCGGTCACCGGATCTCTCCCGCTTTCATATCCTACGTGCGCCTCGGTAAGAACCTGTGTGTTCTGAGTCGCTGGCCTGGGTGCGTTCGCCATTTGAATCGCGCCGGCGACGGATCCGGGATCGGCCTCATGCGCCATCTCCCCTTTATCGCGCTTGATCAGGAAATCGTCCGCGTCAATCTGCAGAGACACATTTTCTTTGGGGAAACAAGCAATTTCAAAAACCACGTACTTGCCGCTGATATCAAAAGCAAATAAGTGTCTGACTTGATCGGCTGGAATAAAAGAGGCGGCGTAGGTTGCGCTCTGGCCGCTCGCTTTCACCGCATAATCGTCTGGGGTAGCGCGCGGATGAACTCCCTTTTGATGCGGATCTTGCCCACAAACGCAAATCGCGCCCAGCGCAAGAAGCGCCATGAACGAAGTGACTCGCCCGAAAACCAGCATGCCGACCGCCTTCCTCTATTCAAGGTTAACTGTCTAAGGTTAACGCAGTTTTGCAGTATGACGCGCTAGACCCCGCCGGGTTTCAAATACTTAGCGGATCGCGGCCGTGCTAACCACCTTCTTCACCGGTGCCGGCATCGGCATGCGCGGCATCATCTCTTTTCGAACGGCCGTATTGTAAACGAACCATGCTTCAATGGCCGCCGCTTGCATCAGGTCGCCCGGTTGCGCCCTGTCGTAGAAATCCATGTTCGAATGGTGAGTGCGCGTTTGATACTCCATCGGGTCTTGCATAAAGCTAAACCCCGGCAGGCCAATCCACGTATAGGACGTATGGTCCGTTCCGCCCGGCTGCTTTGTCGGTGGCGCGGTTGTGCCCACCACTACCGTGGCGCCCAAATCGTGCAGCGGCTCCAGCCATTCTTGGAAAATGGGCCGCACCATATCGTTGCCGCCCACGCTGATGCCGCGGAAACGCCCGGTTCCCATATCGTCGTTGTAATAGGCGGAAAGCTTGTTGTACTCGGGCCCCAGTTCCATCGTCTCCCTCTTGGCAAAATGTGCTTGCACATAGGCCTTTGAGCCCAGCAGACCCTGCTCCTCACCGCTCCACAATGCAATACGCACCGTGCGCGCCATGGGTAGATGCAAAGCTTCCAATATGCGCACCGCTTCAATCGCCACCGCGCTCCCCGTTCCGTTATCCGTGGCGCCGGTAGCTCCATGCCATGAATCAAGATGCGCGCCCAGCATCACCAATTCATCTTTCTTCGCGCCGCCAGGTATTTCGCCCACTACATTAAACGAGTCCACCGAATCCGTCAGGAATTCCGCGCGAATATCGAATTCCAGCTTCACCGGAATTCCATGCGCCACCAACCGGGCGATGCGATTGTAGTGCTCGGGTGTGAGCGCCACGATCGGCGGGGCGATTGGTTCGTTCTTGTCGTATGATCCGCCACTTGTTGCGAACACCGTTCCGCCATCGCCGTTGTATCCATATTGCAGAACGACAAGCGCGCCTTCGTCTTTCAAAAATTGATTCACCTTCTTTTGAAATGCCGCAGCCGCTTCCCGTTCTTCCGCCGTAGGTGGAGGAGGCGCGCCGGGCCGTGCTAGGCCGAACATGCTGATCCTTGACGGATCGGCCACTGTCTGTCGCGCCGCGATTTCTTCGTCCGTCAGCCGGTGCGCCAGCGGCTCAGTAATCATGGCGATTTGCTTCGGCTCCATGGTCAGCACAATCTTGCCCTTCAGTTTGCCTCTATATTTGTCGAAATCGGCGTCCTTCTTGAGCGAGACCATCACCGGCTCGCCGCTCACCACGCCATTGGTGCCGGGCGTCCAGGCGAGCGGCACGCCAATCAGCGATTGATATTGCGGTTCCGTCATGTGCCCGGAAAAATGCGTCAGCCGCCAACTCTGCCCAAACGGCCCCCACCTTTCTTCCTGCACGTTCTCCAAGCCGTATTCCTTCAGGCGCTTCACCACAAAGTCACCGGCGCCTTTGTGCCCGGGCGAATTCGTCAAACGTGGCCCATACACATCCGCCAAATAGAACAGATGATCCATCACCTGCGAGTTTTGGAAGGCCTCCGCTTTAATGCGATTCAGGACCGTGAGATCAACCTTTTCCTGGGCACTGAGTACCGTTGAAAAGGCGAGCATCGCTACATATATACGGCGCATGGATTTGTTCTCCTGTTTAAATAACTGTAGCGTAAGACGCGCCGGATAGGTTAGTGTAAAGCTGTGAGACCGAACCTTGCGCTTTGGCTAGTGGCAACCCTGGTTGCGCTGGCTCCCAGTTGGCAAGTCCCGGTCACAGCCCGCGCCGGCTACTCCATCGTCGCTCTCGCGGCGTACCACAAATCCGAACAACAAGCGTTGCCAAAACCGACCCGGCAGCGTGAGCGCCTGCCAGCCAGGCGCGTCGCTCTTCCCTATTCGTCGCGTCCTCTACCCGGTCTCAACCGCACTGTCTTCCAGCGTCCCCCTCCATCGTCGCTTCCCACACGCGTCTAAAAGCCAACAAGCCTGCGGTTGAAGATAGAGGAGAGGCCATGCGCCCACTTTTGCATTCTCTTTTTGCGCCCTCGCGTCACGACTCGCGCGATGTCGCCGCCATAAACAAACTTCGTCTTGATTATCAAAATCTGAGGGATGACGCTTTAAATCAAGTGGGGGCAAACACCGCCGAATTGCTCCCTCTCATCGCCGCCGCCGCCGTCATCGCCGAACGAGTTCTGGCCGAACGCATGTTCGACGTGCAGCTCCGTGGCGCGCTCGCTCTCACCCGCGGCAGCATCGCTGAAATGCAAACCGGTGAAGGCAAAACGCTCACCTCCGTGCCGGCCATCGCCTGGCTAGCCCGCACGCAAGGTGGCGTTCATGTCATGACCGTCAACGATTACCTGGCCAAGCGCGATGCACAATGGATGGCCGAAATTTACCAACGCCTCAATCTGCGTGTCGCTTACATTCAGCAAGGCATGTCCCCAGCCGAACGCCGTGCGGCGTATGCGGCAGACATCACCTATGCCACCGCCAACGAGCTGGGCTTCGATTTCTTGCGCGATCAAATCGCCCTGCACCCTGCCGATCAGGTCCACCGCTCCTTCCACTCCGTTGTCATTGACGAGGCCGATTCCATTCTCATTGACGAAGCCCGTATTCCGTTGGTCATCGCGGGCGCTGGGAAATCCGATTCCAGTCTTGGTTACGCGGTCGACACACTCGCACGCCGTTTGTCGCCAGGACTGCATTACAGCTCCGATCCAGGCGGCAAGAATGTCATGCTCACAGATTCGGGCATTCACTTGGCCGAGCGGGCACTCGGTTGCCGCAATCTTTTTGATGAAAGCAACCTGCCCATCCACACCGCCCTGCAGGATGCGCTGCACGCCCACGCTCTGCTGCGACGCGATGTGGATTACGTGGTCAAAGACGGCATCGTGGAAATGGTCGACGAATTTCGCGGCCGTGTGGCGCTTGACCGCCGCTGGCCGGCCGGCCTTCACACGGCCATCGAGATCAAAGAAGGCGTTGCGACCAAACAGCAGGGACACATTTTAGGTTCCATCACCATGCAGCATTTAGTAGCCCTGTATTCGCACGTCTGTGGTATGACCGGAACGGCTGCCTCCTCAGCCGGCGAACTCCAGACCATGTATCTGCTGCCCGTGGAAGTGATTCCTACGAATCGTCCCATGATCCGCATGGATCATCCCGACGTCGTGTTGCGCTCTAAATCGCAGAAGTATGAAGCAGTGATCGCAGAGATTTCTAACGCGCACTTGCGAGGACAGCCGGTTCTGGTGGGCACCGCCAGTATTGCCGAATCGGAACATCTCAGCAGCCGCCTTAACGGCATCCCGCACTCTGTGCTCAACGCGAAGAATGACGCTCTGGAAGCTGAGATCATCGCCGAAGCAGGCCGGCGCGGAGCCGTAACGATTTCCACCAACATGGCCGGGCGTGGCACCGATATCAAGCTCGGCGAAGGCGTCGCCGCTCTGGGCGGACTCTATGTGATGGGCACCAACAAACATGAGAGCAGCCGTATTGATAACCAACTGCGTGGTCGCGCTGGTCGTCAGGGCGATCCTGGCTGCTCGCGGTTTTTCATTTCGCTTGAGGACGATCTGGTAGTTAAATATCGCGATCTCAACCCGCGCTATAACAACGACCCCGGCACGCTGCAGCGCTTGGTGGAAGGCCAGAACCTCGATACGCGCATCTTTCTGAACAAATATGAACTGCCCATTGAAGGCCAGCGCAACCGCATCCAGAGTCACCGGCAAAGCATTTTGCTCAGTCAAATCGCCAGCGGTTCCGACCTGGAACGAATTGCCACGCTGCGCGCAATCGATGACGCCTGGTCGGACTATCTATCACAGGTGGCCGAGTATCGTTCAGGCGTGCACTGGCTTTCCTGGGGCGGCCGCGACCCCCATCGCGAATACATGGCGTTCATCCATCAAGCCTTTGTAGAAATGGAAACTAGTTTACCCGAACAGATCGAAAAGCGCGTTTCCGAAGCCAAGGCGGGTATCGGCCCAGACCCCAACGAACGCGGCGCTGTCTGGACCTACGTCACTACCGATCAACCTTTCGGCACCATGTCCGAACGAATCATCAAGGGCTTAACGCGCCGCTTCGGTGTGAAAAAATAGGTCAAACTATGGACTGGTCGATCCACGGAATAAAGATTGTCCACGCAAATGAGCTCGATTCCAATACGCCGCAAACTTCAGGCATGACGCGCGCCGCAGCCATCACGCACGCGCGCACCGGCGCATCCAAACTCTGGGCCGGCACAGTTGTCGTTCAGCCCGACGCAAAAACCGGCCCGCATCACCACGGTGAGCTCGAAACCGTCCTTTATATAGTCAAGGGCCGCGCTCGCATGCGTTGGGGCGATCGGCTCGAATTCTCCGGCGAAGCCGGACCCGGCGATTTCATCTACGTTCCACCCTTCGTTCCGCATCAGGAAATCAACGCCAAACCGGATGAAGCCTGCGAAGCCGTGGTGGTTCGCAGCGGGCAAGATCCCATTGTGGTCAATCTCGACATGGAGAGCCCCGAACCAGCCAGCTCCGGCAGGCCGACACCCTTTCACCCGGAGAAACAGCCATGAAACTACTTCTCGCACTCGCCGCTTTTTCTCTCCTAGCCGCCGCGCAAGATCCCTGGCCGGACAAGGAGATTGTCCAACCTAAGACCCTCGCCGATCGCCTCCAGGCCAAAGAACCAGTGCCCGTCTTCTACGTCGGTTTTCCTACCCTCTACCGCAACGGCGCGCATGTATCTGGCGCAATTCTCGCGGGCCCTTGCTCTAAAGCCGAAGGTCTTGAGGCACTCAAGAAAGCCGTCGCCGAACTGCCCCGCGCCAAGGAACTGTTCATCTATTGCGGCTGCTGCCCCTTTGTCAAATGCCCCAACATCCGCCCCGCCTATACTGCCCTGCACGAAATGGGCTTCACCAACATAAGGGTTGTCATGATTGAAACGAACTTGCACACAGATTGGATCGAAAAAGGCTATCCATCGGAGAAGTCGTCGCAATAGCTCACGCTGGGCTACCATCAAAGTGTCGTGAGAAAGCACCCTTTCGCGTTTAGCGCGGCGGCATCTATCTTCCTGTTGCTGCTGGCGCTATTGGTCTGGCAGGGCTCTTTCAGCTTCCCCTTCGAACCTCCCAACTCTCACGAAACCATCCTCCTCTCGGCCATCTCCATCATCATTTTCATTCTCCTGGCGGCCTTAGCCTTCATTCTTTTTCGCGATACCATCAAGCTCTATATCGATCGGCAGAACCAGCGCGAAGGGTCGCGCATCCGCTCGAAACTCCTGTTTGGCGCGCTCCTCCTAACCATCGCCCCGACGCTCTTTTCCGCCCTATTCAACTACGGTGTTCTCAACCGCACGCTCGATAAATGGTTCAATCTGCCACAACGCGGCATCGAGATGAATCTGCAAGAGCTGGATAAGTCTTATCGCAAAGAAGCGCAGGCGCGTGTTCAGGCAGAAGCCGATTGGCTGAGTCTTCTTCCTGAAACTCGCGAAGCCGCTCTCAGCGGCCACATTGAAGCTTCTTTCTTCAAGTCAATCTGCGAGCAGCGCGGCATCCGCCAGCTCATTCTCACGCCGCGCACCGGCATCCCCCTGCTCCTCTATCAACTCTTTAATTCTCCTCCCGCGACCGTCTTGCGCGCCGATGCGGCAGTCAAGAGTCTCGCCGAAACGCTGGGCCACATCACCGTTGTGTCTGCCATGACTGACGATCCCTCCCAAAAAGAGTACCTGATCGGACGGTATATGGAAGACCAAAGGGAGCTTGCCGGACGCAAGAAGTTCTATCACGATAATTACTTCTTGCTTATTTGCCTTCTCACTGTTTTTGTCCTATTCTTCGCTGCCTGGTCGGCACAAATTCTCTCCCGTCAACTGAGTGTGCCCATCGCCGGTATACTCGCCGGCGCGCGCGAAGTCAGCCGCGGCAACCTGTCTTATCGCGTGCGGGTCGGCGCTATCGACGAACTGGCCACGCTCGTGCGCGCCTTCAATGAAATGACCAGTGAATTGGAAGGAAACGCCAAAGAGCTAGAACTCCGGCGGCGCTTCACTGAAGCCATTCTCGAAAGCATTCCCACCGGCGTCATTTCCGTCTCCTCCGACGAGCGCATCGAGCGCGGCAATCGCGCCTTAGCGGGCATCTTTTCCGCTGAAAAAGTGGCGAATTCCAAACGCCTGGCCGATTTGTTCTCCGGCGACGATCTGGCCGACGTCCGTTACGCTCTGAAGAAGGCCCGCCGTACCGGCACCGCCGCCTGTCAGCTCGAGATGCAGACAGCTTCGGGCGTCCTCCATCTCGCAGTCACCGCGGCCTCCCTCGAAGAGCACCGCGGCTTTGTGATGGTGATCGAAGATACTAGCGATCTTCTGCGCTTCCAGAAAGCCTCCGCCTGGCAGGAGGTGGCGCGGCGCATTGCCCACGAAATAAAAAATCCACTCACCCCCATTTCTCTGTGTGCCGACCGCATCGCTCGCCAGCTCCTTCGCGTGAAGCTTCCCTCCGAAAGCCGGGCCATTCTTGAGGAATGTGCTCTCACCATCCAGCAGGAAGTCCAAACGGTCAAAACTCTCGTCGACGAATTCTCCCAGTTCTCCCGCTTTCCCGCAGCACAACCCGTCCCCGTCGATCTCAACGAGATTGTCGAGAGCGCCCGCAACGTTTTTGCCGGCCGTCTCGAGGGCATTGACGTTTCACTCTCACTCGACCGAAATATTTCCCAAGTCATGGCCGATCGCGAATTGTTCAAGCGCGTGATTGTGAATCTCATCGATAACGCCGCGGAAGCTATGACAGATGCGCCCGTTCGTAAGTTGGAGATCGCCACCTCCCAACCTTCGCCCGATATCGTTGAAATTTCCGTCGCCGACAGTGGCTGCGGCGTCTCTATTGCAGATAGAGAAAAGCTCTTCTTGCCTTATTTCTCTACCAAAGCCCGCGGCACAGGTCTGGGCCTCGCCATTGTCCACCACATCGTCACCGAACATCAGGGTCATGTTCGCGTTGAAGACAACTATCCCAGCGGCGCCTGCTTCATCGTCGAACTGAATGCCCTGCCGACTGCCGATCAGACCCTTTATTCTGAAGTTGCCGAATCGAATGCCCACCAGCGGTCCTAAAGTCCTCATCGTCGACGATGAGGTAAATATCCGCCAATCCTTGCGCGGCGTTCTCACCGATGAGCACTATCAGTGCACCACGGTCGATAGCGGCGAAGGGTGCCTGGATGCGCTCGCTCGCGAATCCTTCGAAGCCGTTTTACTCGATATATGGCTACCTGGCATTGATGGCCTCACCACGCTGACCCGCATTCAGGAATTGCCCGCCGGCGCTCGCCCGGCCGTCATCATGATCTCAGGCCATGGCAACATTGAAACCGCCGTCAAGGCGACCAAGTTGGGCGCTTTTGATTTTGTCGAAAAGCCACTCACCATTGAGAAAGTGAGTGTGGTGTTGAAGAATGCCATCGAGCAGCGGCGCATGGATTTGGAGCTGCGCCGCCTTCGCGAAGATACCGTGTGGCCGGAAATCATCGGCAATAGCGTCGCGGTGAAAGCCTTGCGCCAGCAGCTGAACCTCATGGCCGCGACCAACGGCCGCGTTCTTATTTATGGCGAGAGCGGCGCCGGCAAGGAGTTGGTCGCCCGGGCGATTCATCGCTCCAGCCAGCGCGCCAACGGTCCGTTCGTGGAAGTCAATTGCGCCGCCATTCCCGAAGACCTCATTGAAATTGAACTGTTCGGCCATCATCGCACCAACCTGGATGGGACCACCGATCACAAAACCGGCAAGCTGCAAAAGGCGCATGGCGGCACATTCTTTCTGGATGAAGTCGGGGACATGAGCCTTAAGACTCAAGCCAAACTGCTACGCGCGCTGGATGAGCACCGCTTTGAACCGGTGGGCGCGCCTCATTCGATACAAGTGGATGCCCGCGTCATTGCCGCTACCAACAAGAATCTCGAGAAGGAAATTGAGCGCGGCAACTTTCGCGAAGATCTCTTCTACCGCTTGAACGTAATTCCCTTCACCGTTCCGCCGCTACGGGACAGAGTGGAGGACATCCCCGCATTGGCCAACCATTTTCTGCATGAGTTCTCCACCGCTTACGGTCGCAAGGGAAAAGAACTAACGGAAGATTCGGTTATCGCGCTGATGAATTACGGATGGCCAGGAAACGTCCGGGAATTGCGGAATTTGATGGAGCGGCTAGTGATCTTGCATCCCCAACGCCGTATTGAACCGCGCCATCTGGCGTTGGACGGTTCCCGCAAAACCCAAGCCCCTAAAACGTGGGACTCGTTCGGCAGCCTTCACGAAGTACGCGATGCTGCCGAACGAGAATACATCCTGCACAAGCTGGACGAAACCGGCGGGAACGTGTCCCGCGCTTCAGAGCTACTAGGACTTGAGCGGAGCAATTTGTACCGGAAAATGAAGGCTCTCGGCATCGATCCTAAAGAGTGAGCTACGCTTAACGGCGACCGCCGCCACCACCGCGTGCTCCCCCGCCACCGCGTGCTCCCCCGCCAAAACCGCCGCCACCGCGTGCTGCAAATCCGCCGCCATACCCGTAGCCGCCACGGTATCCATAACCATAACCACCTCGATATCCGTAGCCGCCGTAGTAGCCGCGATATGGATAATAACCGCGCCCCCAACCGCCCCAATAGCCAAATCCTAAACCAAAGCCACCGTAATAATACGGATAACCGTAATAACCTGAATAACAATAGGGGCCGTAATACGGGTTGCAAGCATAGGGAGCGTACGCATAAGGAGCGTAGCCGTAATAAGGCCCCACCGCCACTCCATATCCCCATTGCGCACTAGCAGGTTTGGAACTCGCAACGAACAGGAAACCGGCCAGCACGAGCCACAAAATCGCTGAACGTTTAAACATTAATGTGTCAACCTCACCACTTCTTTGACGCAGGAATCAGGTGTGCGGGTTCGCGGTTGTTTAGATTAGATGACTCGAGAAATAGTGGCCGCCAAAGGATGTTTCAATCACTCTGAGCCTAACGAAGCCGAGCGCCGACAATCCAAGCTTCGACCGCGTACGTTCAAGCGGCCGTTTGTGCCCACGTTAGCTGCGACTAGAAGCAATTGGTTCCGCTAGCCCTCGTCTGTTACGTTTGGAACTGAGACGAACATCCAACTATGACCGTCAGCGCGGAGCCGAAACCCCTTTCGGCATTTTGGCGCACCGTCAAAAAGATCGATAAGAGCAAAATCAATAACCGTTGGATGGCCGTGCGGAACTCGCTCGCCGTCGCGGTACCGCTCGGCATTGGTATCGCCATTGGCAATCCGCTCGCTGCCGTCGCGGTCACAACCGGCGCGCTCAACGTTTCGTTCTCCGATGGCCGCGACCCCTACTATCAGCGGGCGCGCCGCATGATCGCCTGGAGCATTCTGGGCGCTTTCGCCGTTTTTGTCGGATCGATTACCGGCAACTACCGTTGGGCGGCTATCCTCATCGCTGCCTGTTGGGCCTTTCTCGCTGGATTATTGATTGCTCTGGGTCAGCACGCCGGCGACCTGGGCCTAAACACTTTAGTAGCGTTGATTGTCTTCGCCGGACGCGGCGCCACCACCCCGCGCGGCGCACTCTATACCGGCCTATTGGTTCTAGCGGGGGGTCTCCTGCAGAGTGGTTTCTGTTTAGCGCTCTGGCCGCTACGCCGCTGGGAACCCGAACGTCGGGCCCTGAGCCATGTCTATCTCGATCTGGCAAACGAAGTCGACCCCGACTCAGAAGCTCACCCCGCTCCCCTCAAACCGCGGAGTGCCGAAGAACAGGACACCATTGACGCCCTAGGCAACGGGCATACGGTGGAAGGCGAGCGCTTCCGGCTTTTGTTCGATCAGGCCGACCGGCTGCGGCTTTCCGCTTACCGTCTGACGCGTCTGCGCGATCAGCTAGGTGAACGCGATAACCAGAAGTCGGAAGCGGAGGGAGATGCGGCGGAACTGCTCGATGCAGTGCTACGCTCGGGAGCGAAGCTCTTAGAGGCATTGGGAACGCAACTGATCAGCAGGTCTAGGGCGGCTGACGCGCCGTCGTTGCTAAATGAGCTGGATCGGCTGGCTCAGGACGCCAATCGACAGAAGTCGCTGCCTGCAGCAGACAGCATCGCCTCAGCGGTAGACGTTCTCACCGGCCAACTCCGCCTGGTCAGTGAACTAGTGGAACGAACGGAGGTTTTGGAAACAAGAACAGCCGTCCGCAAGACAACACCCGATTTCAAAACCCAGTTCTCAAGCTGGCTGGCCACTCTGCTTGCCAATCTCGATTGGCGTTCGGCGGTCTGCCGCCACGCTATCAGAATGAGTCTGTGTGTGGCCGCCGGTGACTGGCTCGAGCGCGGCTTGGGTTGGCACCGGGCTTACTGGCTGCCCATGACCGTCGCGGTGGTTTTGAAGCCGGATTTCACATCGACCTTCAGCCGCGGGGTGCTGCGTCTGCTCGGAACGTTCGCGGGGCTCATGCTGGCGACGGCCCTGATCCTTTTGCTGCCTATCTCTGCCGTGACCCAATTGCTGTTGGTGGGTGCTTTTACGTTTTGCCTCCGTTATTGGGGGCCGGCCAATTATGGCGTCTTTACCGTGGCTATCAGCGGACTTGTGGTGTTTCTGATTGCCGCTACCGGAAGCTCGCCGGCCGATGCGATGGCTGCTCGTGCCGCAAATACCGTCGCGGGCGGAGTGTTGGCGGCCATCGCCTATGCGATTTGGCCCACCTGGGAGCGCACCCAGTTTGCCGACAATTTCGCCGAAATGATCGATTCGAGCCGCCTGTATCTACAGAGTGTATTCGCGCGCTTCAACAAGCAAGCCCAAACAGATCGCCCAAGCTTGGGGCATGAGCGGCTTCAGTGGCGTCGGGCACGGACGAATGTCGAATCTTCGGTGGATCGAATGATTGCTGAACCAGGCATCACCGCAGCGAAACGCGACACGCTACTATCTATGTTGGCTAGCTCTCACGCCCTGATGCTGGCCATCGTCGGGCTTGAGACGGGCACAGGACAGAGCCAGCCAAGAACCCCGCCAGTGGCACTGCAAAAGTTCGCGCACGATGTGGATTTGACCTTATTTCACCTGGCTGCAGCACTACGCGGTTCTAAGCCGGCCAACGACACACTGCCGCAATTGCGCGACGACCATCGGAAACTCATCGAAGCGCGCGACAGTTTCTCATCAGACGACGGCTATGTTCTGACTGAAACCGACCGGCTTACCGTTAGTTTGAATACCCTGCGCGAGCAAGTGATGAGGTATGTGAGCATCGCCTAACGGGCTTGCGAGAGTTTGTCGAGCTGCTCAAACAATTCGCGCATGGGAAGCGCGAGCGCGGGTTCGGCAGTCAAAAAATCGGACAGAAACAGTTCCTTAGGCTTTGGATCAGGCCGGGTCATGCAATAGGCCTTGCGCTGATCCGGATCGATGATCCACACGGTACTTACCCCCCAGTCGAGGTAATGGGCGCACTTTTGAAAAAGCTTCGGAAGATCGTCGCCGGGCGACAGAATCTCAGTGCTTAGCGCGATGGGTTTGGTGGGATAAGGGGATTCTATAGGTTTAGGATCCGCTATCAGATCGGGAATTGGGTTGGCATAGGGCGACAATTTTAGTTTGACTTCCGAAGCTGCTTTCCAGCCGCGTTCCATCAGCAGCATACCAAGCAGCATCTGGGTAGTGCCCTGTAAGGATGTGGGCACCGATTTCTGAACAGCCTCACCGAACCAATACTCATAGTACGGCTTTTCGCCTTCATAGGTCTGCTCGAATTGCTGGAGCGTTAGAAACTGCCTGGCACTGGCCATTGGGCGACCTACTTGCCGGTGCGGCTTTGCGTGCGAAATTCGTACTGCTGGATTTGCAGCGCGAGTTGGCCTTTGTGGTGACGCGTCACGCGCCCTCGCGCCACTAGATTGAGCAGACACTTCTCGTTCAACTGGGCTGGCCAACTGATAGAAACTTCCAAGCGCGTGCCGACAGGAAGGTCGTGATCTGAGGTAAAAAGTACGCCAGAGCTGCTAATATTCAACGTCTTGCCGCTGCCGGCCAGGATCTCAGCCCGTTGGTTTAGAGTTTTATAACGCAACTCGCGTTCAATTGGAAACCGGCTCGACCGGCGGCGCTCCGAATTATTTAATTCCGGAGTCATCGCTGCTGTAGTTAAGGGCACAATATTTGGAACTCCGATCTTTAAAGCTTACACAATCGCTGTGCATTTTTTGTTAATTTCCCGACTGATTTTCAGACCTGCGTTTTCTCAACCATTCCAAGCGTTCGCGCAGCCGCTGTTCGAAACCACGATCCGTGGGCTGATAGAACACCGTGTTCGTGAGTGAAAGCGGCATGCATATCATATCGGTGAAGGCAGCCGAAAGTTTATGGGCGTGTTGATAGCCTTTTCCATAACCCATTTCCTTCATAAGACGGGTAGGGGCGTTTCGCAAATGGAGCGGAACCGGTTCAGCAACTGTTGAATCAATGATCGCATTCGCCTCATTCAAAGCCTGATAGGCAGCATCGGATTTCGGGGCTAACGCTAAATACAGCGTTAATTGCGCTAAAGCCTGGTCTCCTTCCGGAATACCCAGGAAATGCACTGTTTGCATACACGCAATACCCTGTTCTATTGCGCGAGGGTCGGCCAGGCCAATGTCCTCAATCGCCATGCGGACTAAGCGGCGCGCCAGATACATCCGGTCCTCGCCGGCCTTCATCATGCGCGCCAGCCAATAGAGCGAGGCGTCGGCATCGCTCGAGCGCACTGATTTGTGCAACGCGGAAATCAGGTTAAAATGCTCTTCGCCCGATTTGTCATACAGCAGAATTTTGCGCTGCATGGCATCGGCCAGAGCTTGCCGGTCGATTCGCCCATCCACCGCCAAACCGGCGGCGATTTCAAGCGTGTTCAAGGCCGAACGGGCATCACCGCTGGACGAAACGGCAATTTCTTCCAGCAGATCGTCTTCAATGCTCAGATGCAGGTGGCCCAATCCCCGTTCGGGCGTTTCGAGCGCCCGCCGCAACAGCGCCGTGAGTTGCCGCGTTTCCAGCGCATACAGGATGTAAACCTTGGTTCGCGAAAGCAAGGCGGAATTGATTTCAAAGGAAGGGTTCTCGGTTGTCGCGCCGATCAAAACCACATCGCCACGCTCCACAAACGGCAGAAATGCGTCCTGCTGAGCTTTATTAAAGCGATGGATTTCGTCTATAAAAAGGATGGTCCTGCGCCCCATCCGGCGCGCGCGTTCGGCATCGGTCATGACAGCTTTGATCTCTTTGATGCCGGCCATAACGGCGCTAAAAGGGATGAAATCAGCCTTCGTCGCACGCGCAATGAGTGCCGCTAAGGTGGTTTTGCCGGAACCCGGTGGCCCCCATAAGATGAGTGAAGTGACATGTCCGCTTTCCATCTGCGCGCGCAGCGGTTTGCCGGGGCCAAGGATGTGTTCCTGCCCGCTATATTCGCTCAGTTCACGCGGCCGCATACGGTCGGCTAAGGGGCGGCCGGTTAGGTCCTCTTCGCCCGAGTGTGGCGGGGTGTTATCAAACAGGCTCAAACGCTGCCTCTTTGCCGGGCGGCTTCGTATAAGGCGATGGAGCAAGCAACCCCCGCATTCAGAGACTCCACCTGCTCAGTAGGAATTCTTAGGCCTTCGGCGGAAGAGCGCAGGTCCGCCGAAACGCCATGCGCTTCGCTACCCACCACAATCGCGCAAGGCTGGCGCCAATCCGCCTCACGGATCGACACCTTACCCTGCGCCATCAGCGCATAGAGTCTTTTGCCGGCAGTCCTCACTCGCGCCGCCAACTGGCTGGCGCTTTGCTTTTCGAGGAACGGCATGCGGAAAATTGAACCGGCCGTGGCGCGCAAGAATTTACCATTGGCCACATGAACACTGCCTTCGATAAAAATCAAGCCCGCAGCGCCGAATGCTTCCGCCGACCGAACAATTGTGCCGGCGTTGCCCGGGTCCTGCACGCCATCCAAAATCACGCTGATGCCCGGACTCCCCAGGCAATCGGCCCAAGTGCTGGCGTGCGGCGTGACAAGCGCGATAATTTCCTGCGAGTTTTCGGTTCCGGCGAGCGATCCAAACGCACGCGCTGGCACCTCAAGCGTTTCAGCAGCGATTTTCGAGAGCAGCTCGCTATGCCGGTCGCGACCCTCCGGTGTGACCAGCAGCTGGTCAATCCGCCACAAACTACGCGCCGCTTCACGGACCAGATGGGGCCCCTCGATCGCGATTTGGCCATCGGCAGTCGCGCGTCCGCCTGATATGGCTCGGCGAATCGCCTGCAAATGAGGGTTCTTGGCGCTGGTCAGATGCATGTGGTGGTTAGGACCCAGGAGCACTTCAGGCGTAGACTAGGTTACAGTTTAAAGTTCTTTGGATGAAGCGCATTGCCCTCTGGCTGAGTTTACCGCCCCTTATCTTCTTATTAGGCTACCTGTTTTACGTCGCCAATAAGATAGAGCGGCAGTCCCTGATCGACGAATCGCAGCCGGCCGACGTGATTTTAGTGATGGGTGCGGCCGAATACCGCGGCCGCCCCTCGCCCGTTTTACAGGGCCGCTTGAATCACGCGCTGCTGCTTTACCTGAGGCACTTGGCCCCCTATATCCTCACCACCGGCGGCGCCGGCGGCGACCCCAATTTCACCGAAGGCGAAGTCGGCCGCGCCTACCTTGTCACGCACGGCGTGCCGGCGGAAGCCATCATCACCCAACCGGTGGGTTCAACCACCGTTCAGAGCATTGATGCCGCGGTTGAAACCATGCGCCGCATGAACCTGCGTTCTTGCATTGTGGTGAGTGATGGCTATCATATTTACCGCGTGAAGCGCGTGTTGGAAGCGGAGGGCATCAAAGTGTATGGATCGCCGCGTCCTCCCGCCGGTAGTCTCACGCTCACCGAATTGCGCTTACTCTATTTGCGGCAGGCCGTTGGATTCATGTTGTGGCGCGCCGGTATCAACATCTGACCCCGCTTCGATGGCACCTCCCACACTGCTGGCATGATCAACGTCTTCTCGCTGGTAACTCTACATATTTAAAAAAAAGTAACCCGTTCGTGGCTTTATTAAGTCTGATACCTAAAGCTTAATTACTTTCGAGCACCCGGGTTAATTTAAAGTAGTTAGTCAGCCAGGGTGATCCTACATAAAGAGGTTAGAATATGTTCAAAAGACTACTCAGTCCGTGTCTTTTCGGAGTATCCGCTCTTCTATCGATCTTGATTCCCTCAGCGTACTCCCAATCCACATTCGGTTCGGTCGTGGGCAATGTTACCGACTCAAGCGGGGCACCTGTAGCAGATACTACTGTCACCCTCACCAACTTAGGCACAAACGAAAGCCGCAAAGATACTACCAATAGCGCTGGTTTGTACCAGTTCGTTAACGTTGCACCCGGCCAGTACAGCGTTGACGTTCAAAAACAAGGCTTCAAGCGCATATTGCGTTCGCCAGTCACTGTTGAAACCCAAAGCACATCCAAAATAGACGTTACATTGCAAGTGGGTGAGCTTACGCAAACCGTAGAAGTAACAGCGCAAACACCCTTGTTACAACCGGAAAGTTCATCTTTAGGTCAAGTCGTCGATCAACGAAAGACCGATGAGCTGCCGCTGAACGGCCGCAATCCTTTGAACTTGGTGGCACTTGTTCCGTCAGTCGTTCCGCAAGGTGGCTCCATGGCAAACCCGAACGGGCAGAATCCGTTTGCCTGGGGCAATTACCAAATCGGTGGCGGCATGGCGAACCAAAGCATGGTCTGGCTGGACGGCTCACCCGTCAATGGCAGCTACCTCAACATCACCGCGCTCATCCCCACGCAGGATTCGTTGCAGGAGTTCAAAGTAGCCACCAACAACCTGTCGCCCGAGTACGGCCGTTTCGCCGGCGGTGTTGTCAACTTCACGACTAAATCCGGATCGAACGATCTTCACGGAGAAGCTTGGGAGTTCCTCCGCAACAAGGTGCTAAATGCCAACGATTTCTTCGACAATTCAAACGGCACCCCGCGCGGAGCCTTCACCCAGAATCAGTTTGGCTTCAATGTCGGCGGTCCAGTCGAGATTCCTAAGCTCGTTCACGGCCGCAACAAAACATTCTTCTTCGTGGATTACGAGGGTTTCCGTCTTCGCGAAGGCGCGCCTTACACCGAAACGGTTCCCACTCTGCAGGAACGCATGGGCAATCTAAGTGCGCTAGCTGCATCGCAAGGCGTGAGTATCTACGATCCGCTAACGACCTGCGGCACCGGTGCGCCCGGAACTCCGGCTTGTGCTTCCGGCGTGGCTACTGGCACGCGCACGCAATTCCCCGGCAATGTGATTCCTACCAGCCGGCTGAATCCAACCTCGCAGATTTTGCTGAATCTCTATCCACTGCCCAATGCTCCCGGCAATGCGCAGGGTGTTGGAAACTGGATTAGCAACGGCAGTCAAGGGGGCAATAACAACGAAACCGTCGTACGCATCGACCAGAACGTCTCCGACAAGCAACACATCTCGGCCCGCTATACCTATTGGGGGAATCTGAATTTGCCCACTGATCCCTTCGGCAACGGTGTTTGCCAGGATCGTTGCACCGAGACTTTCAACACTAACAACTTCGTGTTGGGCGATACGTATTCCTTTTCGCCGACAACTATTATGGAAATCCGTCTGAGCTATCAACGCTTCGACTACAATCGCATTCCGGTCACTCTCGGTTATGACCTGACAAAACTCGGGTGGCCGGCGGCGCTGAATAGCGAAGCTGTCTTCGACGACTTGCCAGTCCCCGTAATTAACGGCTTCGATACGAATGGTACGTTCGGCAGTCAGGGAGCCGGCAGCATCATCATCGACCGCAATGATAACGACCGTGCGGCAGGCACCCTGACCAAAATTAAGGGGAGCCACACTCTCAAGTTCGGCGCCGAATTCCTGCGGCTGACTCACAACTATGTTCAGACCAATACGCCTACCGGCATATTCAACTTCAATCCCGATCTAACCGCCATGAATGCGAATAATACGGCGGGAAGCGGATTGGGACTCGCCACCTTTCTGTTAGGCTACCCGTCCGGCGGCAGCGCCACCAGTCCCAATCTAGTTGCGGCCTCCCAACTCTACCCCGCAATCTTTGCCAATGACGACTGGCACTTCAGTTCCAAGATAACCCTCAATTTGGGTCTGCGCTGGGAGCATTCCGGTCCCTGGACGGAGCGCTTTAACAACATTTCCTTCTTCAATCCGACTCAAGCAAACTCCGTACTCGCTGCGGGCGGACTCACCGTTCCCGGCAACATCGACCTCGTCGATTCAGCAAACGACTCTTATCGCAGCGCCATAAGGCCCGATTGGAAACAATTCGCCCCTCGCGCCGGCTTGGCCTACCAGATAACCAGAAACACCGTCTTTCACGCCGGCTACGGAATCTTTTGGCTGCCTAATGACGTAGCCTGGTCTACCAGTCCGAACAACGATCCGATCAACACCTATTCAACACCGGTACTCGAATCCGTCTACACCGGTGTGCCGGCTTGCTATCCCGCCAATTGCTCGGCCGGTTCGCCTGGCTACTTATATACGATCTCCGACCCATTTCCCGGCGGCATCGTACGTCCTCCTGGACGCAACCCGAGCTATGCCTCTACACTCATAGGGACCGGCGTATCGGAGAATCTGTTGGGCAATCCCTATGGTTACGCTCAACAATGGAACGCCGATATTCAGCAGCAGTTTGGTAATGGATTCCTGATCGACATCGCTTACGGCGGCGCCAAGGGAACTCATCTACCTATCGATTCCCCCAACCTGGATCAACTGCCGAGCCAGTACTTATCATTGGGCAACGCCCTTCTCCAGAACGTTCCGAATCCCTACTACGGGCTGATCACGACAGTTGGCTCCTCCCTCTCTCAGCCCACGGTGGCTCGCGAACAACTGCTACTTCCCTATCCACAATACACAGGCGTCTCCTACTCCGGCGAGGGTGTCGGCGATTCCACCTATGAATCCCTCCAGGTAAAGGCGGAAAAGCGCTTCTCTGGCGGTAACTCCATTTTGGTCGCTTACACGCACTCAAAACTCATCAGTGACACAGACACCATCACCGGCTGGCTTGAGTCGGGTGGCGTTGGCGGTGTTCAAAACTGGAATAACCTGAACAATGAAAAGTCGCTCGCTTCCTTCGATGTTCCAGATCGCTTGGTAATCAGCTACGTGCTCGATGTTCCGGTTGGCAGGGGGCGCAAGTTCCTCACCAATGCCAACCACTTCGTGGATGCCGCTATCGGCGGATGGGGAGTGGAAGGCGTCACAACCGTTCAGGAAGGCTTTCCCCTTCACCTGACGACCAATTCAAGCAACCTCAACGCGTTTAACTCGGGCAGTCAGCGCCCAAACGTCACTCCTGGCTGTAATCTACAGATGTCCGGATCCGCCACTTCATTGTTAAACGAGTATTTCAACACCAGTTGCTTTACTCAGCCGGCGCCATTCACCTTTGGTGATGAGAGCAGGAACGATCCTGTTTTGCGCTCTCCTGGCGAAGCGAATTGGGATTTCTCAGCGTTTAAGAATTTCTCTCTGACACCAGAAGGCAAAGCTCATTTGCAATTCCGGGCGGAGTTCTTCAACATCTTCAACCGCGTCCAGTTCGGCTATCCGGGACAATCACTCGGGTCTTCCTCGTTCGGTCAAATTACCACTATTGCCAACTCACCGCGCTTAGTACAGTTCGCCTTGAAGCTCGCGTTTTAAGTAACTCGCAAACGTAAAGGGCGAGGCTGCCGAAAGGGTCTCGCCCCTTATTTTGCTTTCTGCATCGCTCGAAACAGCTCCATCTCATGTTCCGCTTCCGCCGTTTGCCCCTTCTTCCGATAAAGGCCCGCCAAACTGAAGTGTGCTTGCTCCGCTAGACCGCCGCTCTTCTCAATGGTAACCACCTGGCTCCAAGCCTTTTCCGCCAACGCTGGATCTCCGTCAAGCAACGCCGCTTTCCCAAGCGCAAGCAAGGTTTCGGGCATCTTGGGCCGCAATTGATCGGCAATCTGCAACTCAGCCCGGGCCTCCTTAGGCTTCCCATTCTGCAATAGCGCAGCTCCCAGCCGGTAAGTAGTCTCGGCATCTCCCGGTTGTAACTTCGCCTCGGCGCGAAACTCCTCTTCCGCTTTCGGCCACTCTCCTGCTAATTGGTACAGTTCTCCCAGCGCCAAGTGAATCCCGGGCGCATCCGGTCTGATCTGGAGAGCCGTTTTATACTCCTTTTCCGCCTCTGGCACTTTCCTAAGTGCCGCATAATTTTCAGCTAAAGACTCATGCGCCCGCGCCGAATTGGGATACGCGGACTCCAGTATGTCGAAAACCTCCTTCGACAACAACCCACTCGCCCGGCCTAAGTAGTAAAGCAACTCCGGATCGTTCGGCCGCTTTGCCAAAGCCGCGTTCAGGTTGGCAATCGCCTCCGGCAGCTTACCCGTCTTGAGCTGCGCGATCCCCAAGGCATCCTGAGCCTGCACCTTTTCAAGATGTGGAATCGCTTCCGCCGCGTAACCGGCCGAGAGCAAGGCATAACCTAGCATTTGTTCTGCGCCGGCTAATGTCGTATCGAGCTCTAACGCTCGTTTCAAAGGTGGGATCGCGGCAGCGTAATCTCGGCTCTCCATCAGCGCCGCACCCAGATTCACAAACCCCGCCGGAAAAGTAGGTGCGAGTTCCGTCACCCTCTTGAACTCTGCGATCGCCTCAGTCAGATGGCCGGCCTGCCTGGCCTGGAGTCCAGCTTTAGCGTGGAGGACAGCTTCGGGAGAAACCGCCTGCCACGCCAAACCAATCATCACAACAACTGTGTGCATTACTTTTGCTCTTGCTCAATTATTGTCATGAAGCGATCCACAGGGATATCTCGCAAGAGCTGGCGAGTGCCGGACGGCCAGTCGATTTCCACATCGGCTCTGTTGGCGTCCGCTAGCCCGAAATGAACTCGCTTGTCACTCGCCGATTGATAACTCCCGGCTGACTGGGCATATTGTGTCTGGCCATTCACCTTGACAATCGCACCAAGCCCGTCCCGGTTACTCCGAACTCCCCGCAAGGTGATCGTCAACCAGTGCGCGTTACCCCTGCGATTACGGAAAACGATCGGAGGCCCTCCCAGCGCTGTCATAACTACGTCAACCCAACCATCTCCATTGATATCGCCGAACGCCGCACCGCGTCCCGCCACCGGAGAAACAGGCCCAATCTCGCCCACCTGAAAATGTCCGCCGCGATTCAGCAGCAGCAGCGGGCGTTCCCGATAGTGAAGCGCAGCGTCAATCTGTTCCACGTTATCCATGACGTGACCTTGTGCCACAAATAGATCCTTCCAGCCATCGTTATCAAGGTCTTCGAAACGCGTCCCCCATCCCGAGCTGCCGGCCGTCACCGCGCCCAAACCCGCCGTCAAACTCCGATAACTGAACGAACCATTTCCGTCGTTGTGATACAGCGCGTAAATCTGCTTCGCCAGATTGGTCACCAAAATGTCCGGCTTCCCGTCGTTATCGTAATCGCGAAAATCCACGCCCATCCCCGCGTATGGCTTGCCGTCGTCTGAAAGAGCCACGCCCGCCTCCAAAGCGCGCTCCGTAAAGGTCCCATCCCCATTGTTGTGGAAGAGAAATTGCTCCATACCGTCGTTCGCCACGAAGATATCGGCAAATCCATCCCCATCGTAATCGTTGAAGGCCACGCCGAGCGACCGTCCCATCTTTGCCCCGATGCCCGACTTTCGGCTCACATCTTCAAACGTTCCATTCCCCAGATTCCGGTAGAGAATGTTGGTGGTGGCAGGAAACTCTCCGGGCGGGCAGTAGGTCCCTCTTTGACAAGGCTTGCTCCGCTTCAAGTCCCAGTCCATATAACGAGTGACAAACAGATCCAAGCGGCCGTCGTTGTCGAAATCGAAAAAGCCGGCGGAGGCTGACCATCCACCCGCAGCTACACCCGCTTTCTCTGTGACATCGCTGAACGTTCCGTCACCGTTATTGTGGTAGAGAGTGTTCTTGCCGTAAGCTGTGACGTAGAGATCGGTAAATCCGTCATTGTCGTAATCGGCTGCCGCCACTCCCATTCCATAGTTGCCATTGCCGGCGTTAGCCAAGCCTGCGGCCTGCGTCACATCGGTGAAACTGCCGTCTTTATTTTGCCGGTAGAAACGGTTCCAATAGCGCGGTTCCGACCGTCTGAAATCGTTGGCAGCCATGCCGCCTTCGGTCAGCTCGCCGCCATTCACAAAGAAGATATCCAGCAAACCGTCGTTGTTATAGTCCAGAAGCGCAACTCCGCCACCCATAGTCTCAATCAAATGTTTGTGAGTGGTCGGTGAATTTTGCTGAATAAAACTGATGCCCGAAGGCAAAGTCACATCGAACAGTCCGCCCGTGGCCAGGAGTGCGAAGCCTATTGCTAATACTGGGCGCGCCATAGAGAGGAATCGTGGATTCCCCTCTATCATTGTAGAAACTCATCGAGCCAGATTCCTATGCTAAACCCGAACTGTATCCACACGCGACCATCCAGCTTGGAGTTGCTTTGTAAAATTAAAAGATTGTCTAACTCCGATCCATCTTCGCTTGCCATAGAAGTGCGCGACCTTTGCAAAACCTACCGCGGCAGCGTGAAAGCGCTCGACGGGTTGAATCTAACTGTAAATGCGGGTTCCATTTTCGGGTTGCTCGGCCCGAATGGCGCGGGCAAATCCACCACGATCAAGATTCTGACCACACTGTCGCGGCCGGATTCCGGCGAAGCGCGTGTTGCTGGGATCGACGTGCTGCGCGAACCGCAGCGCGTGCGCCATACGATCGGCTGCGTGGCGCAGAAATCCGGCGTGGACGATAACTGTACCGGACGCGAGAACCTGATTCTGCAAGGCCAGCTATACGACCTGCATGGCAGCGATCTCAAGCAGCGTGTCGACAAGCTGCTGGAGCGATTTTCCCTCGCCTCCGCAGCCGGGCGCGTCGCCAGCACATACTCCGGCGGCATGAAACGCAAGCTCGACATCGCCATGGGCCTCATTCACCGCCCACGGGTTTTGTTTATGGACGAGCCGACCACAGGCCTCGACCCCGAAGCACGCGCTGAATTATGGGAAGAGATTGCCAGCTTATCCGCTGAAGGCTTGTCCATCCTTCTGACCACTCACTATTTGGAAGAGGCCGACAGGCTGGCGCAAAAGATCGCCATCATCGATCATGGCCGGGTAGTTGCCGAAGGAACAGCGGAAGCTTTGAAAGGCGAACTGCGCGGCGATTCGTTGGAAGTGGAACTGGCCGAAGTGGCGCTTGGGGAAGCCATCTACTCGGCTTTAGAAAGCCTCTCTATTCTGAGCGAAGTGAAGGTCTCCGCTAAGACAGTCCATGCCCGCGCCGAACATGGCGCTAGCGCGGTTCCGCCTATGCTGGTGGCGCTGGAAGCCGCCGGCGTGAAGGTCGCTTCCGTTAAAGTCGCGCGGCCCACGCTCGACGATGTTTACCTCCAACACACAGGCAAAACCTTCCAACAAGCGGAGGCACAGGGGCACCAATGAATTTCTTCTCACACTGCTGGTTTCTCACGCTGCGCGTCTTACGCCATCTGCTGCGGCAACCTTGGTACATCGCCCTCACGCTTATTCAGCCCATCATCTGGCTGGGCCTCTATGGCCAGTTATTCAAACGCGTGGTGGAACTGCCTGGTTTTCAAACTAACTCCTACATCTCGTTTCTCACGCCTGGTGTAATTATCATGTCGGCGCTTTTCGGCTCAGGTTGGACGGGCATGGGCATCATTCTAGATCTGGATAAAGGCGTGATGGATCGCTTCCTGATCTCTCCTGTCAGCCGGCCCGCGATTATCCTGGGACGCCTGGTTTACCTGGCGATTGTCACGGTGGTGCAATCGCTGATTCTGTTCTCGATGGGATTTTTGTTGGGCGCGCGTTATGCGGGTGGCCCCGCGGGATTGCTGGTGTTGCTGGTTGCCGCCATTTCCCTCGGGTTACCGTTCGGCGCTCTCTCTATCGCCATGGCGCTGATGGTGCGAAAACAGGAATCGGTGATCGGCGCGGTGAATTTCATTCTGTTGCCGCTCACGTTCATGTCGCCGGTATTCATCGCGAGCACGCTCATGCCCGGCTGGATGATCGCGGCTGCGCGCTTCAATCCGCTGAACTGGGCGGTTGAGGCGGGACGAGTTGCGCTTTCGGGTCAGCCCAATTGGCCGCTGATTTTGCTGCGGCTTGCTTCGCTTTGGGGCTTTGCCTTGTTTGCGGTCTGGCTTGCTACACGGGCGTTTAGGGCTTATCAACGA
Organism: Bryobacterales bacterium; assembly: GCA_963764105.1. GTDB lineage: Bacteria > Acidobacteriota > Terriglobia > Bryobacterales > Bryobacteraceae > Bog-105. The sequence goes on along the minus strand of CAVXRP010000048.1, from coordinate 58,450 downwards.
TCGGCCTGAAGATCAATAAGTTGAAGCTGGCTGAAAAGCAGCCTTAACCAAACGGCGCGCGCACACGTCTCATACTGAGATTGTGAGAAATATCCGTTTTAGCGCATCTGTTTTGAGCTTTGCTGGAGTGTGTCTGGCGCAAACTGCCGGCTCCGGAGTGGTGGATGTCTCGCCGCACGTGGGAGTGATCGAAGTCTTCGGGGTGCGCAAAGTGCCGGTGCACAAGATTCTCCTGGCGCTGGCAGCGAAGCCGGGCGATCCGTTGCCGGGCGCGGAGGCAGCGGAAGATCGCATCAATAAAGTGGCGGCGTGTTAGCGTCGCGCTTGGAAGCGGTCTGCTGCGCGAGCCGGCGGCAAGATGATTCTCTATGTAGGCGTGGAAGAACGCGACGCGCCTCGGTTGGAATTTAACCCCGCGCCAACCGGCGATGCGCGGCTTCCCAACGCTTTATACGACGGCTACTTGAGCCTGCTCGAGACGGCGGAAGGGAGCATTCGCGGGCGGAATGCGGACGAGGATTTGACCAACGGCTATTCGCTGATGGCGGACCCGGACGGGCGGCGATTCAACAGAAATTTATTCCGCTTGTCGAAGAAAATCTTAAGCTGCTGGACCAAGTAGTGCGGGAATCGGCAGATCCCGGAACAGCGGGCGGCGGCGGCTTACCTGCTGCAGTATGGACCGCGCGGACGATCTTCCAAGATCATTGCGGATGCCTTGCAATATGCAGTGCGCGACCAGGAAGACGTGGTGCGCAAGAGCGCTATGCGAGCGTTGCGCGCAGTGACGGTGGGCGCGAAACTGCATCCGGAACAGGATATGACGATCGAACCGACGTGGTTTGTGGAGATGCTGAATTCAGTGGTGTGGTCGGACCGGCGGAGCGCGAGCCAGGAACTGGTGGAATTGACGGAGGACCGGAAGCAAGAAACATTGGATCTGATTCGCGAGCGCGCCTTGGCATCGGTAATAGAGATGGCGCGTTGGCAAACACTCGATCATGCGCTGCCGGCGTTCATTTTGGCGGGCCGGATCGGCGGGTTCGATGAGAAACAGATTAAAGAGGCATGGTCGCGGGAGGATCGTGAATCGATCTTGAGCGAGCTGACGGAGAAGAAGGGGAAGAAGCGGAAGTAGGATTTACGCAGGCAGGGTTTGCACGATTTTAAGGATGTCTTCACCATAGGTGCGGACAATAGTGGGACCGATGCCTGGTATGGCTAAAAGATCTTCGTTGGCGTTGGGGCGGGCGACGGCGATATTGCGCATGACCTGGTTGCTGAAGACGCAATAGGGCGGGATGCCGCGCTCCTTGGCTTTGGCGGTGCGCCAGACTTTTAGTTCCTCTTCAATGCGCAGGCTGGCGGGATCGGCTAGCGTTTCGGCTGTTTTGGGAAATTCTTTCTTGCGGGGCTTGCGCTGGAAGACTTCTTCCTTCATTAAGACCGCAGAGAGAGCGGTCTCGTCCGGCTTTCTTAGCAAGCGCGCCACACGGTAGGGAATCTCTTTGCCGTCCTTCTCAAAGCTGGCGTCCTGCAACTGGAGCATGCCGGCGCGGGCGAGTGAACCGAGCATATCTTCGAAATCACGCCGAGGAACTTGCTGAGTGGGAAATACCTCTGCATAGAGTTTGCCGGTGGCGCGCTGGCCGCTGTTTTGGAGAACTTTGACGATGCGGCGGAGGTGCCTGCGCTCGCCCGGTGTGGCGGGGCGGAAACGTTGCACCTCGCATTCGTGCGGCGCGCAGAAATCACAAATGCCGCAAGGGCTTTGCGAATCGAGCAAGATCTCCGAAGTGGCGTACCAGCATGGCCATGCGGCATTGATGGTTCTGCGCCAGGTGAATCATGGCTTCCAGTTGGGCCGATTTCTGATCGCATTGAAACAGTAGCTGTTGCGCCAGCGTTTGGAGCCGCGGCTGATTTGGTCGTAAGTTGTGACCGCGCCACCGTACATGGCTAAGCGCTCCATGGATTTTTCAAACACGTCCACGTCCAAATGGAGATGCTCAAGGAGGGCGTCTTTGGAAATGGGATCTTCGGTGAGGCGCTTGAAGATTTCGTCCAGGATGGTGACATCCGGATAGTCTTGTTCGAAAAAGAAATCGTGGGTGCGGCGGTCGGAATAGGATTGCATCAGGATGGCGCGGCTAGGCTTGCCGTCGCGTCCGGCGCGGCCGATTTCCTGGTAATAGCGTTCGACGCTGCCGGGCAGCGCCACGTGGACGACGGTGCGAACATCGGGCTTATCGATGCCCATGCCGAAGGCGATGGTAGCGACCATGACGTCCAAATTACCGGCCAGGAAGTCTTCCTGGACGGACGCGCGCAGTGTGTTGCTCAGGCCGGCATGATAGGCGGCTGGCTTGGCGAGGTCTGCAAGATCGATTGCGAGAGATTCGGTTTGCTTGCGATTAGGGGCGTAGATAATGGCGGGGCGGCGAGCGGGATCGGCGAGCAGTTCGCGCAGCAGATCGAGCCGGTCGGACGGTGCGGCCTCGACGACTTCGATGGCGATGTTCTCGCGGCGAAAACCTTGAATGAAGCGCGCCGGCTTGCTGAGGCCGAGCTGCTTTTCGATATCATTCTGCACGCTGGGCGTGGCGGTGGCCGTGAGGGCCATGACGGCGGCGGGCCGCAGGAGCGGCAAATACTGGCCAATCATGCGGTAATCGGGCCGGAAATCGTGGCCCCATTGCGAGATGCAGTGCGCTTCATCCACTGCAACCAGCGTGGGCTTGCGCTTGGCCAGCATTTCGGGGAAGCCGGTGACACTAAGGCGTTCGGGCGCGATGAATAGGAATTGGAGCTTGCCTTCCAGATAGTCGAAGCAGGCTTGACGAGACGCCAGGCGGTCGCGGCCGGAATGGATGCGGGCGACGGCGAGACCGAGGGTTTCAAGTTTGGCTACCTGATCTTCCATCAAGGCGATCAGCGGACTGATGACGAGGGTTGTGCCTTGGCGCGCAAGCCCGGGCAGCTGGTAGCAAAGCGATTTACCGGAGCCGGTGGGCATGACCAACAGCACGTCACGCCCTTCCACGACGGCGCGGCACACGGGTTCCTGATTCGGGCGGAAGGAGGCGAACCCGAAGGTCTTATTTAAGATGTCGGCGAGCGGTGGGGTCAATCTTCATTTTTTCATACAGCCTTCCTATGGCGCTGCCCCGGCCACTGGCCGCTTTGAGCCGGCGATGAAGGGCGACGCGCCCCGGAATCGGCGCACCATAACTGGTATGCGAGTTGTAGCGCCCGGCGCTGGGCTTTGTGTATTACTCTTCGCCGTCGAAGAGAAGCTGCTTGTTGATTTCCGCGCCTCTCAAACGAATTTTGTGCCAACGATGGCAGCGGAAGCACAGCGGAGTGTGCTCTCCGCGGTCTTCCCGCATCGCCTCGAGAGTGAGGCGGATTGCAAAGCTGACGAGCCGGCAACGGAAGCTGCACTGGAGGCTGCGCGAAAGAGCGGCCAGATCGTCCCCGAGCTGATGTCCCAAGCCGCTGGCTCCTTCACTCAGTCGGGTGCTCGTCAGATGGCATACCTGATCAAAGTGGGGGAGTGCAGCGCGCGAGGCCGTTCCTATTTCGGCACGTATCGCTTGGCAATCTTCCAAGGCGGCCGGCTGATCGCTGCCGACCAGATCCCGGACGGTGACTCCATCGCCGCTCTGGCCGATGTGGACGGCGATGGAATTCAGGAGATTCTGACGACGGGTTGCGATTTCAGGCAGATGTGGTGGATTGCTCTGCGAGACTTCTGTCGATCGCGGGAGGCTCGCTCCGGACCACACAGGATTTCCCGTCGGTATATGAGGACGGATGCGCGGCCTGGGCTCCGGCATCAACGCCAGCGTTATCCGCTATGCTCAAGGCCGTCCGGCACGATTTTTCAGATACGAATATGCGGCTGCCTGTCCGAGGGCAGGGCAAAAGCCGGAATTTGGACCTGCTGCAGACAAGTTTTAGCGAAGCTTTCGCCTCCTCAATTCAGAGGCCGCTTTGACGGGCTTCTTCATCCTAGTCATCCGCGAGCGCTGCGCCCGATAGGGAGGCTGAACTCATCCGTGTAGGCTTAATTAACGTAGCGCAATCGGGCTAGGTCGCGCCGGGAGGGCAGCGGGAAAAGGGGCCACGCCTATTGACTCTTTCGGGCGGTATGGCAGTGCGAAGCTCGGAATGTCCGCTTTTCCCTTCGCTTATACGAATCCGAGGTTGTATTCACTCGCAGTGAAGTTGCTGAGATTGGGGAACACTTCGAGCAAGTTAGTAACTCCGAACCACTGCGCTAACGTGGCGCCATATTGGTCGAGCGAGGTGGTGGGTATCCAGTTGCCGCGGCTTTCGGAGTCGCTATCGCCGCCCAGGGCGAGTGTCGGAAATTGCCCGTAGAGACCTCCCTTGACGGCGCCTCCCACCACTATGTGATGTCCGCCCCAGGCATGATCGGTACCGCCGTTGGTGTTCGGTTGGAAAGTTCGGCTGAACTCCGATTCGGTGAAGAGAGTGACCGCGTTCGCGGCGGAAATGCTGGAATCGGACATGGCCGTAGAGAACGCCGCAATGGCGTCGCTGAGCTGCTGGTACAGCGCGGTCTGCGAATTCAGTTGATCGGTGTGAGTGTCGAAGCCGCCCAAAGAGGCGAAGAAAATCTGCCGCTTGGCGCCGAGTTGCGTGCGCGCACGGATGAGTTGGGCGACTTGCGCCAATTGCTGGCCAAGAGAGGTTGCCGGGAAACTCACGGGCAGCGCTGTGGTGCTAACGGCGTTCTTCACCAGCGCGGCCGTTTCAATGGCTCCTTGGAGAATGTTTCCGGATGCCTGGACCAGCGTGACGCCGCTATCAAGCTTGAAGATCTGTTGTAGAGCGGCATCGCGCGCCGTGGTAGCGGCCGAGCCGTCTTCGCCGAGAAGGCCAAAGCCATCACCGCTAATGGAAGCCTGTTGCGAGGTTTGGCCCACTAACAATGCACTGTTACCGGCTACTGAGATGCCGGTAGCGCAGCTCTGCGCTGTGGCGGGTGGAAAAAGATCGGCCACACGACCACCCCAGCCCGTAGTTAGATTTTCCAGTGGTGCGGCGGTTTGCCATTCCTGTTGCTGATCGGCATGCGAAAACAGATTCGCCGGAGCCTTGCCCGAGCCGTTCTGGTACTGGCTGCGTGTCAGAGGTGTGACGAGTGTTCCCACGTTGAAATTCAGCGCCACGGTCCCCTTGCTATATAGATTCTCCAGCGCGGTCATGCTGGGATGCAAACCGTAGCCGGTGCTGCCGAGGGCCAGCGGATTCTTGATTGCCAGATTGGCTCGCAAGGTCGTGTAATGAGACGCCGCTTGTCCGCTCATGGGAATCACCATGTTGTTCGAATCGTTACCGCCAAATAGGAATACGCAGACCAGCGCCTTGTAGTCGGACTCGGCACTCTGCGCGAAGGCTGAGATTTTGCCGAGATGGCCCAGTCCGGCGGCAGCGCCCACGGTGCTGGCCACCTTCAAACCGCCCCTGAGTAGAGCGCGCCGGGAAAACATGTTATGTGTCATTTGTGATCTATCTCTCTTCGTTTCGGTTGGTTAATGTTGCACCTGATACTGCGGCGATACGGCCACCAGGTAGACCGCGTTGCGCGCCCTTGTGTTCGCATCGGTGGTGGCCAGTACGGCCGGCATGATGGCCGTGAGCATGTCTGAGGTCATAGGCGCGCCAAGTAGCGCTTGGCTGACGGCATTCAGCATGCTGGTTAAACTCGCCGCCTGAGTGGCTGCGTTCGTATCCGAGGCTAATTGCGCAAAGTTCGTCAAATCGACAACAATGTCACTACTGATCTGGTTCTGGACTGCGCGGTAGGCGTAGTTAGCTCGATAGAAAGAAGTGGATTGACTGAGTATTTGAAATTCCGGTGCGACCGTCGCGCTGCCCGGCAGAGTGTAAAAAGGTGAGTAATAGTTGAACACACTGGGCGAGTAGAACAAATTTTGCCCCATGTTGTCGGTAGAACTTGCTAGCGGCGGCGCATATACTGTGGCAGCATTCAAAGCTCGGAGTAGCGCTACGGTAAAGAGCACCGGCTCGGTTAGATGACCTTGATTGGGAGCAAGCGTGGAGCCGTCATTGCCGGCGGCTGCGTCTGTGAGGATGGCCGTCACTGTTTGTTTGAGATCGCCATTCGATTGCGAAAATACCGCAGCAACGCGACTGACATAAGCGGGTGTGGGATTGCTGGTCACCAGATGCTGGATCAAGCGCAACGCCACGAAAGGTGCGATGTTGGGGAGAGTGCTTGCCGGTGCTTTGAGCGCTTCAATGGTTTCGAGAGCCAGATCGAGATCGCCCTCCGCGGAACCCGTTTGAATGGTCGTGCCCAGGAAGAGCTTGGCTGTGTTATCGTGATGCGCTTCGATGGCGACCATGGGCGATTGGAAGCATGCGGGATTAGTCCATTTCGAGGCGGCGAAGCACGCCGGGTAAGTCCAGCCCGTTAAGACTCTCGCCATGGCTCGCACGTCGTTTTCGCTGTAAGTGGGGGTGGTGGGCGTTGTGGTTGAGCTCCCTTCGGCATTCAGTTGCGCCAAGCCGATGGTGAAGAGCTGCATCAGTTCGCGAGCGTAGTTTTCATCGGGCGATTGGCTAGCTGTGGGAATATCGTTATTCACCATATCCAGGTAGTGACCCATGGCCGGGCTTAGCGTGACATCTTTCAGGAGAGCGTGATAGGTTCCGAACGCGTCGTTCAGCAGTAATTGTTGATAGGGCATCATCTCGTCATAGGTCGTTAGCTTAACGCCGGAAACCACCGCGATCTGGCCCAGCGCAAATGCCACGCGCTGGCGTAATTGATCGGGGCCGCCAATAGCATTCTTGAAAAATTGTTCCTGCAAGGTTGAGAGATCGGAGGTTGTGTCAACCGGGAGATTGTAAGTCGAAATGGGCTCGCTGAACTGCTCGGTGAGCCAAGCATTGATGCCGATGGCTTGTAGGTGGGCCATACTATCGGGAGTGGGTCCCCAAGTGGCGTGTTCCAGGAAACGTTTGGCGGCCGGGTAGCTCAGGGCGGTCCCGCTGTTTTGAATCGTGATCGCTATAGCGTTCGACGATGCAGCGCCGGGGTTGGGATTCTGCACGATCAAAGCCGAGACACCTCCCGGCGGAGCTTGTATTGTGCCGCTGGCGATTAATTGCGAACTGCTCACCCACTTGACGGCCAAGGGAGCGTTGCCGAGCGTTGCCTGGGCACCCTGCGCGAAACCTATGCCATTGATAGTGAGCGCTGCATTCGCGCCGCTGGTGACGCGCGATGTGGCAGAGGTGATGACCGCAAGCGGATTTTGCAGAGTCAACTGCGCGGTGTCGGATTTACTTGTATCCGCAGTGCTCGCGGCAGTGACGGTGATCGAAGCTGGAACGATGGCTGGCGCGCTATAGGTGCCGTCAGCCGCAATCGTGCCGACCGTCGCATTGCCGCCCATAATGCCATTCACAGCCCAGGTCACGGCTTTTGTGTCCGTGTTACTCACGGCCGCGCTGAACTTGGCCGTTGTTAATCCGCGCATTGTCTTGGTTTTTGGTGAGATGACGACCGCAACCGGGGCAGCCACCGTAATGGTCTTGGCAGTCGAAACGGTCGACCCGGGGCTGGGATTAGTTACCGTGATGTGAATCTCCGTTCCGGCTGCAGAGGCGGAAGTTCCTTTTACGGTGAGCTGTGTGGCCGAGCGTGAGGTCACGGTTAAGGCGGTCTTGTCGTCGAAGGTTACCAGTGCGGACGATGTGAAGCCCGTGCCGGTGACCGTCAATGTGAAAAGAGTTTTCGTATTCACTTGTGTCGTGCTCAACGAGCTAATGGAGGGAACTACGTTGAGCAGGGTTACGCTGGCGGATGCGATCTTGGTCGGGTCAGCCGTGCTGACGGCGTCAACGGTAATGGTGTTGGACGATGGAATAGTGGCGGGCGCCGTGTACTTGCCGGTTTGGTCGATGGTACCCGTGGCGGCGCTTCCACTCGGCACCTTATTGACTCGCCAAGTGACGGCTTTACTGGTTGTGTTGGTGACGGTTGCCTGAAACGCCTGCTGATCGCCTGCGTGGACCGTCGCTGTGGTCGGGCTAAGCGTGATAGCCACAGTTGGGGCGAACGCTGGGGCGACCGTTCCGAACGCGATCAAGGGTAGAGAGACAAAGACCGTTCTAAGGTGAAAACGAGAAGCAGAAAACAAGAAAAACTCCTCCGATGAGGCGCTTATCGGTCTCCCATAATCTTGCGTCAGGAATATAACTCGTGAATGGTTTGCCTACATCGCCTTAGTGCAGTACCGTGCAGTGCGTCGGAGGCGGCGGACGCCGCGTTTTCGCTATTACTCCGATCTCAAAGTTTCTGCAGGCTGGAGGCGAGTGATGCGCAAGGCGGGCAGACAGATGGCCAGCGCGCCGACGGTCAAAAGTAAAAGCGGAACAGCGATGAGAGTGACGGGGTCATAAACGGAGACGCCAGAGATTTCGCTCGAGAGAACGCGCAGCGCGGCGAACGAGAGTGCGATGCCTATGGCGAGGCCGGCGATTGTGGCCGCTGCGCCCGACCAGCCGACGTTGAGCATGGCTTGGCGCGAGGTGGAACCGAGTACCAGGCGAATGCCGATCTCGCGGGTGCGCTGCACCACGAGATTCGAAACGAGCGCGTAGATGCCGACCACCGAGAGTAAGAGAGCCAGGCCGGCGAGACTGGTCAATAACAAGACTTCTATACGCTGTTGCTGAAGCTGTTCGCGTAGGATTTCAGCCATCGAGTAGAAGCCAGAGACGGGTAGGTCGGGAGCAATTTTGGCGAGCGCTTGTTGCATAACTCGAATCGTGGCCGATTGATTGGCGTTGTATGTCCGAACGATCCAACTCGGCTGGAACCAGATGTGGGCGATGTTGACTAGACTTTGCGCGGTTTGCGTGGCTGGGAGATAGAAGACTGGCTCTGTGGAGATTGGAGCGGTTTGCTGCATCCCTGGCCTTTTGGCGATATCTCCTACGACGCCGACTATCGCATAAGTGATTTTGGAGGTCTGGATATGACGGCCCAGCGGCGATGGGTCGTTGATGAAGCGCTTGGCGAAAGCTTCATTCACGATCATAACGGGTTGAGAGGTGGGAGTATCGGCGGTGGTGAATGGGCGTCCGGAGAGTAAAGGTATACGCAGAGTGGAGAAATAACCGGGAGTGATGTAGACAAGGCTTGAACCATTCTCGGTGCCGGCTTGTTTGCCGTCCATGATCTTGAAGCCATCGTTCAGGCCGCGCTCATAAGGCACGCTTAAGCCGACCGCAGCGTCCTCCACGATGGGCGATTCGCGCATGGCGTCGACGCTTTCTGAGAGGAGCGTTTGGAAGCCGGCGGCTTGGTGATAGCGGGCGTCATCGAGCGAGGCTTTGGCCGTCATGACGTTATGCGGATCAAAGCCGGGCGGCTGCGTTTCGAGACGAATCAAAGTTCGCACCATCAATCCGGCAGCGGCCAGCAGAACCACGGTGAGCGCCACTTCGGCGGCAATCAACCAGTGACGGAGATGGCCCGATCCGCCGGTGATAGATCGGCCGCCACTCACGATGGAGGAGCGCAGGTCGATGCGCCAAGCTTGTAATGCGGGGAGTGCTCCAAACAAGACGCTGGTGAGGATTGATACGGCGAAGGTGAAAGCGAGGACGCGGAAGTCAATGGAGAAGCTACCGACCGGAAGCATTTCCTGCGGAAGGAAATTGCTGAGTGCCTCGACGATGCCGAGGGCGAAGGCGACTCCGACGGCCGCACCGAGTAGAGCGAGAACCAACGTCTCAGTCCAGAGTTGACTCAGGACGGCCCAACTGGAGGCGCCCAGCGCTAAGCGGGTAGCGATTTCGCGGGCGCGGCGGGAAATGCGGACGAGTGCGAGGCCGGCGAGGTTAGCACACGCAATGAGCAGGATGAAGCTAACGGCAACCATTAATACGAGGACCTGCCCGTGCTGGTCGCCGGCGAGTTCCAATTGGAGGGGTTTTGGATAAAGCCACGCGTGGCCGTGGAATTGCTTTTCGAATTCGCTGAAATCGTTCAGACGAACGTGGCTGAGCTGGGCGCGTACTTTCTGCCAGGTCACACCGGGTTTCAGGCGAACCATAATTCCACAATTGTTTCCGCCGCATTCGCCGGTGGTCCAGGGCTGCAGGGGAGTGAATAGGTCGGCATGGCTGGGTGGGAGGACTTTGGGCGGTAAGATGCCCACGACGGTGAATGGCTCGCCTTTGAGCAGAATCGATCTACCAATGAGGCTTTCGTCCGCGCGGAAGGTGGATCTCCAAAGGCTGTCGCTGAGAATGACTGCGGGCGGACCATCGGGACGGTCTTCGTCTTCACTGAAGCTGCGGCCGAGATGCATGGGGATGCCGAGAACCGGGAAGTAGCCGGCGGAGACGCGGCTATCGCGCACGTAGCGTACGGCGGCGCCTGCGCTCGAATCAGCCTTCAGGTTGACGCCGCTGGTACCGCCCCAAGATGCAAAGGTGACGCTATCGAGATCTTGTTTCAAGACTTGCCACTCCGAGCCTTGAAAGCTGTCATCCTCATCGGAAGTGGCGTGGCCGGTCTTGGGGTTGACGCCTTCCTGATGTTTGACAAGGGCGGCGATCCGCTCGGGTTGGGGATAGGGAAGTTTGCGGAGCAGGAAGGCGTCGAGCATGCTGAAAACGGCCGTGTTGACCCCGATGCCGAGGGCGAGGGTCAGTATGACTGCGAGAGAGAAACCTGGCGCGGCGGTTAGCTGGCCAAGGGCGAAGCGGAAGTCTTTTAGGAGCATGGCGATTGTCCTTCAGGCCGCTCGTAGCGGGGTCTCGTGGCCGCGGGCAGATACCTTTTCAATAGACGATACCTGGCCATCGACAATCATCAGCGCTTCGTCAAAATTATTCACGGTCGGGCAGACATGGCGCGGAATGAGATAGAGATTCTCTCCTATAGCTGGCAGCGGTGTACCGCCGGGCGCTTCTATGGGCAGGTGCTCCTCGCTGGGTTTGAGCGGTGTGAGTTCGGGATGTCCCAGGACCGCGCAGGTGGGCACGCCAGCATCGGCGGAAACGCTTTTGTGGCCCGCGTCGCAAGTGATTTTTTCGGCGAGCGGGTGGCTGATGACGGTTGTCAAAACAAGTGCGGCTGGTTGATAGCCAAAGCCGGCCAGCTGTTTGAGACTGGTAATGTCGTTGTAAACGACGGTTCCGGGAGAGATGCGATGGATGAATTCGGCGTTTTGAAATCCGGCGTAAGAATAGCCGTAAGGGGCAACCGGCGTGCCGGAGGTGATCACTTCCTGGATGCGGCAGCCAGCCGCTTGGACGGCTTTAACGAGCTCCATGAGTTTGTCATAGCCGCGATGAGCGATGGCGCGCCGTTCGTCAGGCTCGCCGCCGGAAATATGCCCGTCGTACCAATGCAAGCCGCGTAGAGAAGCGCCGCTTTGCCGGCAGAGGTCGACGATTTCGGAGACTCGATCGGGGCTGAGGCCGGTGCGGTTCATGCCAGGGTTCACATCGACAAAGATGCCGATGTTTTTGTCGAGCCAGGGCGTGAGTTGACTGGATGCCTCCACAAGCACGGATACGCGTGCTTTCCGAAATTGTTCCGCCAATTCCAACACGCGCCGGGCGTTTGCTCCGGTCATAGCGAAGGCCACAAGCACATCTTCCGCGCCCGCTTGGCAAGCGGTTAGCAATTCGAGCGTGGTGGCGCATTTGAAATTTCGGATGCCCTGGTTGAGCATGAGGCGGATGATCGCGCCCAGCTTGGCTGTTTTGATGTGGGGGCGCCAGCGATCGGGATTGTTACCCGCCATGCCGAGTGTGATGCGGATGTTTTCCTCCACAATTGAGGGATAGATCAGTAAAGCGGGTGTCACGATGCGGGCGGCGTCTTTCACGGCGTAGCTTTCGAGCGCGAAATGCATGGCGATTATTGTCCCACTGACATAATTAGTAGAGATGGGTTTCTTGGATAATTTGGAAAGTTCGCTGAAGAGTCTGGAAGACAGCGACGAACGAGATCCGCGCGAACACCTGCGGCGGCAAGAGGAACGGACGCGCGCCGTCGCGATCGGGCCTTGGGCGGAACGGCTTAAGAATGGGCCGTATACGCAGAAGTTGTTGGACCAGGCGGCGGTGGCGGGGCATCGCCTTCGGACGAAGATTTACATGGCGTGGTTCGACGATATTTTGCGGCTGGAGGCCAAACAGCGGCGGCTGGAATTGCGACCCACGGCGGAGGGTATTGTGGCGGCGCTTATCGAAACTGACGGCGCGACGAAAACCCAGGCCGTGGATCTTGAGAGTGATCCGGGTGAGTTGCTGAGTGAGTGGTTAGGTAAGTAGAGTTCCCGAATGCCCAGGGGCATTTGAATCCGCCTGTCGTCCATCTCAAAGGAGATGCCTACGTAAGAATCTATACGGCAACGAAAGCCCCGCGCGGAGCCATTATCGTGCGGGCCGATGACGTGGACCTAAACCAAACGACCGGTGAGATTTTCCACGCGGCAACGTGCGGTTGACCGTCGAGGACATTAAGTGACCCAAAATCACTTTGAGGCGAAAACCCGTATTACGCCTTAACCTTCCGGATCACGCTACCCATGTGGTCTTCCGGTGTACTACGCACGTACTCCTTGGAAGATTTTGCAGGTGGAGCCGCATTCGCCTTTTCGCCAACTTTTTCCGCAATGGCCCGATTCTGAGCAATCCGAAGAACCGTCTTCTCGTCGGGCGTTAATAAGTGGAAGGGCTTGGTCGTCATCTCTCTATGATCGCTCATAACCGAGGTGTTTCGACGATGACAGCCGGAAATTGCGCAATAATTATGCAAAGAAGTTTAAACTAAGCCCGCTTGCGGCGCTGTCCGCCTAGAACGGCGCTAAACCCGAGAAAAATAGAAGCATACAAGCTCCGCCGCTCAACCCGCACGTTACAATGTCTGTGCATGTCAGAACTGCTGCGGGGGAAAACAGCGCTGGTGTTAGGCGTCGCGAACAAATGGAGCATCGCTTATGCGATCAGCGCCGCGTTCGTGCGCGAAGGCGCCTCGCTGATTCTCACCTATCAAGGCGAGCGTTTCAAGCAAACGGTGGAAGAGCTAGGCACCGAATTGCACGCCTCGCAAGTTTTCCCCTGTGATGTCACCAAGCCTGACGAGTTGGAGGCGCTGGTTGGGAACTTGAAGCAATCCGCGCCGGTGTTAGACACGGTGATGCATAGCATCGCCTTTGCCAACCGTGAGGACCTCAGCCGGCCCTTCTTGGAAACGAGCCGTGACGGTTTTCTCCTGGCGCAAGAAGTTAGTGCATATTCACTAGTTTCTGTATCTCGCGCAATGATGCCACTCATGCCGCACGGCGGCTCCATCTCAACTCTGACTTATCTTGGATCCACCCGGGTAGTGCAAAACTATAACGTCATGGGAGTAGCGAAAGCATCTCTCGAAGCATGCGTCCGTTATCTTGCCAGCGATTTAGGTCCGAAACATGTACGAGTAAATGCCATCTCCGCTGGACCCATCAAAACAACTTCTGCGCGCGGCATCAAAGATTTCTCGAAGGTGTTGGAAGGAGTGGCGGCCAACGCCCCACTGCGGCGCAACACGGACCCTGCGGAGGTCGCCGATACAGCCGTATTCTTAGCGAGCGATCTCGGGCGCGGCGTTACTGGAAATATAGTATTCGTCGATTCCGGCTTTCAGATTGTTGGACTAGGGTTAAGTGAGTAGATGACCCTCTCCGTAAAGAACTCTAACCCAGATTCATCATTGACACGTTATTTTCGGCTTAATTATTCTGGTTATTTCCTACACGGCGTTGCGCCACAACTATGATTCAAGTCACGGGTCTTTCCAAGAAGTACGCAAATTATGTTGCGGTGGACAACATTTCCTTCTCCGTCGATAAGGGCGACATTGTCGGTTTCCTAGGTCCGAACGGGGCAGGCAAAACCACCACTATGCGCGTGCTTACCTGCTTCATGCCTCCCACCGCTGGCCGGGCGACGGTGGCCGGCTTCGACGTTTTCGATCAACCCATGGAGGTGAAGAAACGCATCGGTTATCTGCCCGAAGCGCCACCCTTGTATCCGGAAATGACCGTCACCGATTTTTTAACTTTTGTCGCGCGACTGAAAGGCATTCCTAACGCGGAGGTTTCCGACCGCGTGCAGCAAGCGATGAAGAAATGTTCGGTGTTAGACGTGAGCGGCAAGCTGATTTCGAAATTGTCGAAGGGCTACCGGCAGCGTGTTGGTTTGGCGCAAGCGATTATTCACAATCCGGATGTGTTGATTCTGGACGAGCCGACCTCAGGCCTCGATCCGAAACAGATTTTAGAAACGCGCGATTTAATCCGCAGCCTGGCCGGCGAGCACACCATTATCTTGAGCACGCACATCCTTCCCGAAGTGGAAGCTACTTGCAAGAAAGTGATCATCATCAGCAAAGGGAAGCTGGTGAAGACCGATTCGGTTGAGAACTTGAAGAACCGCTCGGCGTTCACTGTTGAGTTAAGCACTGCTGGCGCGGCGGATGCCCTGATCGTGCGGCAGAAGTTGGAACAAGTGGCGAGTGTGAGCAAGGTGCTGGATCGTGAGTCCATCGGTGGGCGCCTGGCATTTGACGTGGAAGGGTTGAATGGAACGGATGTGCGGCCGGAGATAGCGCGTGCCATTGTGCACGCTGGGTGGAATCTGCTGGAAATGAGATCAAGTACCACGCTTGAGGAAGTGTTCCTCGAATTGACGGGCGCCGATCAAGGCGCGCCTGAGCCGGTGACGGTTGGAGAGCCGGCATGAGAAACGTTTGGACGATTTGCCGGCGCGAACTCTACGCCTATTTTGTATCGCCTATTGCGTGGGTGTTGTTGGCTCTCTTCGCGGTTCTGAGCGGCGGTTTCACATCGCTATCGGTTTCGTTTTTTGTGCAGGAAACCATGGCCTCGCAGATGCGCGGCCAGCCGGTTCCCATGAGCGTTAATGAAATGGTCATCGCTCCGCTATTTGGAAATATCTCAGTCATCGGACTGTTTCTCATCCCCCTCATCAGCATGCGTCTGTTCGCAGAAGAGAAGCGCCAGGGAACGATCGAACTGCTGATCACATCGCCGGTGCACGATTTGGAAATCGTCCTGGGAAAATGGCTGGCCGCCGTTTTGATGTACTCGGCGCTGCTGTGCGTTCTGGCGCTCGACCTCTCTTTCTTATTTATCTACGGTTCGCCGGATTGGAAACCGGTGCTTTCCGGCTTTCTCGGCGTATTTCTGCAAGGCGCCTGCCTGTTGGCGTTCGGGTGTTTCATTTCCACGCTGACGAAAAATCAAATCGTCGCCGGTGCGGTGGGCTTTGCTTTTGCGCTGCTGTTGTGGATTATGAACTGGTGGACGTCGCTCGGCGATTCAGTCCCTATCCGCATCGTCAGTTATCTTTCGATCGTCAGCCATATGGAGAGCTTTTCCCGCGGCGTGATTGACAGCAAGGATCTGATCTACTATCTCTCAATGATTTTTCTAGGTTTGTTTTTGACCACTCGGTCGCTTGAATCGCTGCGGTGGAGGGCGTAATGGCAACCACCCAAACAACCCAAACAGTAGCCTCCCAGCAAGCGCGTTTCGGGGCAACCGCCGGCCTTTACACGATTGTGGTGATCGCCATTTTGGCGGCCATTAATTATCTTGGAGTGCGCTTCAATAAGCCCCTCGATTTAACCAGCAATAAGCGTTTCACTCTTTCGCAGGAGACGCAGAGGATTGTTGGCAACTTGAAGCAGGATGCCACCATCACCTATTTCGACACGTCCCGAAACTTCGATCAAGCGCGCGGCCTGCTTGATCGTTATAAGAATCTGTCGCCGAAGATTCATATCGAGTACGTCGATTTGCGCACCCAGCCCATGCGTGGCCGGGAATATGGCGTGCGTTATCAAGGCACTGCTTTTGTGGAAGAGGGAGCGCGGCGCGAAGAAGCCAAATCGTTCGATGAGCAAGGAATCACCGGCGCGTTTCTCAAGATTTCGAAAGGAGTTCGAAAAGTTTGCTTCGTCAGTGGTAGTAAAGAACGGGCGCTCGATCTAACCGACGGGCCGGGTCTTTCCGCTTTCAAAACTCTGCTCGAGCGCGATAACTATACTGCGGATTCCATCACTTTGCTGGACAAGAACAAAGTGCCGGATGATTGCAAAGTAACCGTGGTGGCCGGCCCCAGAGCGGATTACACGGCGAATGAAGTGAGCGCTTTGAAAAACTATGTTGAGAACGGTGGGCGGGCTTTGTTTCTGTTGGACCCGCCGCTCGATTTTCGCGGTGAACACATCGCCGAGAACACGCCGCTCACGAACCTGTTGGAAAGTTGGGGCGTGACTTTAGACAAAGACTTAGTTCTGGAGAACACCGCGCTCACGGCGATTTACGGTCCCGAAAATCCGCCGATCAATCACTATGACGATCAACCGATTGTAAACGACCTGAAGGGTAGCTATGTCATCATGCCGCTGGCGCGCTCTCTGGAAGTGAAAAACGCCGGGAAATCGACCGTCAGCAAGCTGTTCTCAACCTCTGATGCCGCCGTAGCGACGACTGAGCTTTCCAGCGGTCGCGTGAGAATGGACGATCCCAAGAACAAGAAGGGACCCTTCGTACTCGGTGCGGCAGGAACTTACGATACGGGCAAGCCGAACGAGAATGGGCGTTTTGTTGTGATTGGCACTTCGGGCTTCTTAACAAACGACATGCTGACGACCGCGCTGAATCGCGATCTGGCGCTGAATACCATTAACTGGCTATCGTCCGATGAGGACCTCATTTCAATCCGGCCGAAAGAGCCGGAAGACCGCAAACTCGATCCGCGCGGCGTCAATCTCACCCTTTATTCAGAAGTCTTCGCTTTCCCCATCCTGATCATTGTGGCGGGTGTAGCGGTCTTCATGAAGCGCAGATAACATGGGCACAAGAAAGTTACTAATCGCGGCTATCGTGCTGGCCGCGCTGAGCGGCGTGCTGTGGTGGAGCAACAAGCACCCGGATTGGGGCAAGGAGAAAACGCCGGAAACCGAAACTCCGGTGTTGGTCAACATCCCCGATCTGGCGATAGAAGGCATTGATATCCAGAAGAAGGATGGCACGAAAGTTTCGCTTGAACGGAAGAGCGGCAAATGGGCGATCACCGCGCCGGCTCCTTACCCCGCTGATCAAGATGCTGTGTCGGCTATTGTTTCGGCACTCTCGCCGGCCAATGGCGATAGCGTGATCGAAGCGAAACCGGGGGACATCAGTAAGTATGGGCTGACCAATCCGACGCTGACGATCACAGTTCATGAGAAGGGCGGCAAGACGGAACAGCTTTTGATTGGCGATGACGTGCCGGCCAATTCGCTGGTTTATGTGCGAGTGGCGGGAAATCCGAAAGTTTACGCTGCCGCGACGTCGCTGAAGACTTCGTTTGATAAAAGCTTGAACGACTTGCGCGATAAGCGGCTGCTGACGTTCGATCAGAACCAGCTTACGCGGGTTGATTTGGTGGAAGGTAAGACAAACATCGAGTTCGGCAAG
The DNA here is from genome assembly GCA_963764105.1 of Bryobacterales bacterium. Classification (GTDB taxonomy): domain Bacteria; phylum Acidobacteriota; class Terriglobia; order Bryobacterales; family Bryobacteraceae; genus Bog-105. The sequence continues at coordinate 40,886 of CAVXRP010000048.1, read as the reverse complement.
AACGGGCAGAATGAATGGGCGATTGTGCAGCCGCAACCGTACAGAGCCGACAACTTTCAGGTGGAAGAGCTTTTGCGCAGGCTCACTGAAGCGAAGATGGATTTGGCTGCGCCAGCCGCTGACCAGGAGAAGGCGAAGAAGGGCTACGCTTCGGGCAAGCCGGTTGCGGTTGCAAAGTTGACGGATTCGTCCGGCACGCAGACGCTGGACGTCCGCAAGAGCGGCGACGATTATTTCGGCAAGAGCAGCGTCGTGGAAGGCACTTACAAGCTGGCTGCCGATTTAGGAAAGCAGTTGGAAAAGCCGCTGGACGAATATCGCAATAAGAAGATTTTCGACTTCGGTTTCAGCGATCCAACGAAAGTTGAAATTCAAGGCAAGACCTTCACCCGCAGCGGTGGCGATTGGAAAATGGATGGAAAAGTGATGGATTCGGCGAGTGTCCAAGAGGTGATCGATAAGCTGCGCGAACTGACAGCGAGTAAATTTATCGACACGGGCTTTGGCACGCTAACGGCGTCGATGACGGTTGTTTCGAACGATGGAAAGCGGACGGAGAAGGTGGAGTTTTCGAAAAATGCGGATGGCTACGTGGCGCGCCGCGGCGCGGAGACAAGCCTGTATCAACTGGACGCTAAGAGCGTTAACGATATCCTGGAAGCTAGTAGCAAGGTGAAGCCGGCAGCTTCGAAGAAGTAGGTAGGGCTGTCCCAAGGCAGCATGTCCGCACTCAATACCGATCTCTACGAACTCACGATGGCGGCGGGCTATTTCGCCGAAGGCAAGACTGGCGAAATTGCGACCTTTGAACTTTCGGTACGGCGCTTACCGGAAACGCGCAATTTCTTGATTGCCGCTGGTTTGGCGCAGGCGGTTGAATATTTGCGGGAACTGCGCTTCAGGCCTGAAGAGATCGACTATCTGCGGGGGTTAGCGCAGTTCAAACAGACGCCGCCGGAGTTCTTCGATTTCCTAGCGAAGCTGCGTTTCACCGGTGACTTGTTTGCGTTGCCCGAAGGAACGCCGGTGTTTGGGAATGAGCCGATCGCGATTGTGCGCGCGCCGTTGGTGGAAGCGCAACTGGTAGAGACGTACCTGCTTTCGACGTTCATGTTTCAAACGATGGTCGCTTCTAAGGCGGCGCGTTGCGTGTTGGCGGCGGAGGGGCGGCCGATTGTGGAATTCGGCAGCCGGCGGGCGCATTCGCCGGGCGCGGGCATTCTGGCTGGCAGAGCGGCCTTTGTGGGCGGATGTTCTGGAACGAGCAACGCGGAAGCGGGCCTGCGGTTTGACATTCCGGTGTTTGGAACGGCGGCGCATTCGTGGACCATGGCGTTTGGCGATGAAGAGCGCGGCTTCCGGGCGCTGCAAAAGTTGTTGGGTGAATCGACAGTTTTCCTGATCGACACTTACGACACGCTGGATGGCGCGCATCTGGCAGCGCGGCTCGGCAAGCCGCTTTGGGGCGTGCGGTTGGACAGCGGGAATCTGGGAGAACTGGCGCGGCAGGTGCGGCGCATTTTGGATGACGCCGGTTTGCGCGAAGCCAAGATCTTTGCAACGAACGATCTGGATGAGTATCGAGTGGCGGAATTTGTGAGAGCGGGCGTGCCGCTGGATGCGTTTGGCGTAGGCACGCAGCTGGCGACATCGGCCGATGCGCCGGGGCTATCGGCGGTCTACAAGATGGTTGAATTGAAGCGTGATGGAGGAGTGTTCTACACAGCAAAGTTCAGTTCGGATAAGAGCACGCTGCCGGGAGCGAAACAGATTTACCGCTATGCGGATCGCGATGTGGTAGCGCACTACAGCGAGTGCAGCAATGAGTTCAAAGGCGAACCGCTATTGCGGCCGATTCTAACGCAAGGCGAATTGGTGGAGACGCTGCCGAGCATGCAAGGCATTCAGAAGCGCTCACAAGCGATGGTGGCGGGGCTGCCGCGGCGCTTGAAAGATCTCGGGCGTGTGGAGCCGTATTCAGTTGAGCTGTCGCCATTGCTGCGGCAGATGGCGGAAGATGTGCGCGAAGAGATGCAAGCGGCGAAGTGAATGAAAACGGTTTTCTTCGATGTGGATACGCAGCTGGACTTTGTCTATCCGGCGGGTGCTTTATATGTGCCGGGGGCGGAGAACATTGTCGGGAATCTGACGAAGTTGACACGCTATGCGGTGGAGAAATCGTATCCCATCATTGCGACGATGGATGCGCATAGCGAGGACGACCCGGAGTTCAAAGTGTGGAAGCCGCATTGCGTGGTTGGAACGACCGGGCAACAGAAGTGCGCGGGGACGATCGCGCCAGAGCAGATTGTGATTGAGAAGCAGAAGCTGGATTGCTTTTCTAATCCGCAGCTGCGTCCGCTGCTGAAAGAGCTGGCGGCGGAGCGCTATGTAGTATACGGGGTAGTGTCGGAGCTTTGTGTGCGGTGCGCCGTGCTGGGGCTGCTGGAGACGGGCGCGCGAGTGGAACTGGTGACGGATGCGATTCAGTGCCTGGCGCCGGCGGCGGAGAAGGCGTTGATTGAGGAGTTGAGAAGGGGTGGGGGATTAGCGGTAAAAAGTGACTTTGTGCTCGCCGGCGGGTAAGACGACGGAGCTGAGTTTTTCTCCTGAGCCGGCTTGGAGGAAAGGAGCGCCATCGACTTCGATGCGCGAAACGTCTGAACCTAAGACGGCCAGGGCGCGGCTTTTGCTGATGTAGGACAGATCCGCATGATCGGCGGCGCCCAGGGCGGAGCGGATATCACCGTTGAAATCAGAGATGGAAATGCCGGGTTGCGAAGCGCTGGCTTCGAATTTGTGTTTGCCCGCGGGGGCGAGGATGCTGCGAGCGTTTTGCAGGGGCCAGAGTCGGCCATCCATATCGGCGGCTCCCTGCCAGTCGACGCGGGTGGGCTGAAGCGCGTCGAGAGTAACGACGCCGGCGCGATCGGTTGACTCCGAAGCTGTGTTGGCGGCTACGGGGAGCAATGGGAGATCCTGCTTTTCGAGCGAATTTTCGAAATACAAAGCCACGCGCGCGAAGGAAATGGCGGCCTCATGCACGAGTTCAAACAATTCAACGCCGGTTTGTTTTTTCGTGGGATAGACATCCTGGTAGCGTTCCACCACGTTAATATCGACGGCCAGGTGAGCGCTGTCTGACGTGAGAGCGCGGTATTGCGCGCCGAGTTTGGCATAGCGCTCGGGGCCGAGGTTCCACATGGTGGCTGGATCTTCGATCAACAAGGTGCTGTGGCGAGCCTGCATGAGCGGAAGGCTGCGCGCGATATCGGCACCGAGTTCATCGCGAATGCCCGGTTCGAAGCGATCGTCAATGTGGGTGAGGACGATATCGAGATAGGGCTTTTCGACGCGGGCCTTGTCGATTTCGCCGAGCCATTGCGCTTGCATATTGGAAGCGAGGTTGGCGCGGTAATCGAGAAAACGGCGTAAGTCTTCGGCGCGCGCGCCGGGTTCGAGAAGGGTTTTGGGATCGATGCCGGTTTGCTTTTTGAAATCGGCGCGCACATCGTCATTCATGGGGGTGAAACGCGCGGGGTTGCTGGCGCCTTCGAGCGATTCGAAATAAAGCTCGGCGAGATTGACACCGTCCCAATCGAAACGGTTCAGCAAGCTCTGGATCTGCTTGGAAACGGCGGCGCGGCAGGCGCTGTTCTGGAGGTTCATGAGCTTGCGCCAATCGAGTTGGGCGTCCTGGCCGGCGGCAGTTTTTTCGCGCCACTCAGGATGATCGTTCCAGAATTTTTCGCTGACGTGCGGCAGTTCGATCCAGGCGTAGACGAGAATGGCGTTGCGATGACAGGCGCGGATGAGGCGCGCGAGGTATTCGTCCTGGATGGGATCGGGGTCCATGGTGTGCCAGGCGGCGACGTGCAGAATGCTGACGCCGGAGGCGCGCCAGCGACGGGCGAGATAGTCGGAATCGGCGCGGATGCGATAGGAAGAATCGAAGAAAGCCCAGAGATTAGTGCCACGCAAGGGGAGATCGAGGCCCAAATTTACCAGAGCTTGGATGAGATAGGGATAGCGTTCGATGCCGCTGAGGCCCGGCGCGGTGGCGAGCCATAGAATTGCGCCGTGAGCGGTGCGCTTGCCGGCTAAAACAGGCGCGCTTTGCCAGCGTTCGGTGGCATAGACGGTGAAGCCTTCGGGCAATTGCGTCTTGAAGATTTCGGCGGGCTGCTCCCAAATGATTTGCATTTGCGAGGCGTGGGTATCGACGATCTGGCGGACGGAAAGTTTGTCTTTTTGCGGAAGGAAGCCTAAAGCGCGGGCGGCGGGGCTATCGCCTTCGAGGATGAGGATGTGACTTTCGGCGAGAGCCGCGATAGCCGCCGGGGCAGACGCGGCGGCGATGACGATGGTGGGATCGGCAGAGGTACGTTGAATGCTGACGGAGCCCAGGATTTGGGTCCAAGGGACGGAATTGGCGTCGTCGGTTTGAAAGGTCGCGGCGAAAGAGGGCGCGGCGAGTGCGACTAGGCAGATAATTTTGGCGAGGTGGTTCATTTTGTCAGGGCGTACCAGAAGCCGATGCGGATGTCGTTGTAATAGGTGGAATAGTAGGGATTCTTCGCGCCGTTCTTGAGCGGATCCCATTGTTCGAGGAGGCGAATGCCGAGTAGAAAATCGGTAGAGAAGTACACATTGGCGGGGAAGAAGTGCGGGTGAAAACGCAAACCCGGTCCGTATTCGAAAATGTTGGCCCAAGGTTGGCGCTGCTCGTCTTGCACTAAATTGCCGTTGAATAAGAGCTGCAGCTTGTTGCCTTCGCCGATGGGGATGGTGCGGCCGACGCGGTTTTGCGAATAAAAGAGCCAGTCTTTGCCGAAGCTGGAGACGTAGATGGCGTCGCCGGTGGTTTCGTAATAAAAGCCGGCTTTGTTGCTAGCGAGCAAAGAACCGAAGCCTTTGGCAAAGTTGAGGCCGCCGCGATAATCGGGAACGGCCGCGCCGACGTTTTTGAGGTTGAGATATTTGACGGATTCGCCCGCTTCCACCCAACCGGTGAGGTGGCGCCAGGTTTTAGAAGACGCACCGATGCCGAAGATGAAAGAGCTTTGCGAAAGATTTTCGGGATAGCTGACGTTCTGCTGAGTGAAGCCGGTTTTGGCATCGCCGGTGAAGCGTGTGGATAGGTAGAAGGAGACGAGTTTATTGAAATGGCCGAGACCGGGAATGGGAATGGAACGTTTGATTTGGCCATAGGTGAAAATGTCATTCCAGCGGCTGGAATACATGGGCAAGGCCCACACGGTGGTTTGCGGCGTGACGTCGCCGTTCAAAGTGTGGAAGGCTTTATTGGCTTCGGCGGCGACTTGCTTGTCTTCAGGGGAACTCGCGCAAGACGGGCCCGTCGCGGCCGCGCGAATTCCTGACTCTGTTTCGCGGCACGAACCTGCCCTTTGCGCTCCCGCATGGCGGGCGCGATCAAACCAAACTTTGGCTTCGGCATCGCGCTTGGCGGCGTTGTAGGCCCAGCCGAGTTTCAGCATAGCTGCTGAATCTTTGGGATCTTCTTCGAGGGCTTGGAGGAGATACTTGATGGCGTCGTTGTTATAGCCGAGGGCGAGACTTTTGAGGCCCATGGCTTTGGCGCTGTTCGCCGATCCGGCAGAGGGTGAAGCATCGTGCGGAATGTATTGGGGGCGGGTTTTGAAACCGCGTAAGGCGTCGAGCTGCTCGCGAGCGGCGAAATCTTTAGGGTTGGCGCTGAGAATGGCTTCGAGTTGCTCGATGGCTTTGGGCTTCTCGTTCATAGCGAGGTAGAGATAGGCCAGTTCGCGGCGCAGGGTGGCGTTGCGCGGGTCGAGCTTGAGCGCGTTGAGGAATTCGTAAGGGTAGGGATAACGCGTGCCATAGATTTCGAGGGCTTGTTCGGCGGTGCGGGATTCGTTGGAACGAGAGGCGGCGAGCAGGGCGGCTTGCGCCTCTTCGCCGCGATTGATTTGAGCGTAGACGCGAGCGAGGTGGAGCAAAAGTTCGGCCATTTGCGGCTTGAGCTGGCGGCAGATTTCGTATTCTTTGGCGGCGAGGGGAAGTTCATCGCGCAACTCGGCCGTTTGGGCGAGTTCCCAGTGGGCGCTGAACATGGTGAGATCGTTGGGCTTGGGGGATTGGGCGATGGCTTGCTGCCAGCGGGCGATGCTGGCGGCTAAGGGCTTATCGATGTTTTGGAAGGCTTGCTCGGCGGTTTGGCGAGTGGCGGGCGAGCCGGTTTGACGAAGCTTATCGAACATGCGGCGCGCTTGGATGGGCTGTTTGGTTTCGAAGGCGAGGAAGGCGAATTCGAGGGCGGCGGTTTCATCCAGCGGGTTTAGCTTCTGGGCGGCGGCGAATTCGTCGCGGGCGGCGGCGTTATCGCCGGTTTTGAGGAGGGTGTAGGCGAGGTCTTTGTGGAGGCCGGGATTGGCGGGCTGGAGGGCGATGCCTTTGTGGAACAGTTCGATGGCGAGATCGTAATCGCGGGTTTTGAGAGCATCGTAGGCTTTGGTGAGATCGGCTTGGCCGGGAGGGGATTGGCAGAACAGGAGGGCGGCGGTGGTTTGAAGGAGGAGGGCGGCGGTGGTTTGAAGGAGGAGGGCGGCGCGGAGATGAGATGGCATCGCTAGATCTTGCGCTCTGGGGAAGAAGTGGGCGGCGTTGGAGGAGTTCTCGGTAAGAGAAATCGGAGCCGCGGGGAGGGGGTTTTTGACGGGATTTAATAGCGCCGGAAAGGGCGATTCGGTCCCGCCTATAAAGAATAAGCGCGGCGCGCGGGAAAGAAGCGGGTTTTTGGGGGTGTATGAGATGACTTTTTCCCGTTCGATGTTCGGAATGAATCTTGCCCGTGTCTGGTGAATCAGCGAATTTGAGAAATGGGTAGTACACGGCGGGCAGGCGGGCATTTTTTTTCGCCTATTAAAGTAACGGGGAAGAGACGAAAGAAAATCGCTGAGTTGGGTGGGCGAGGGCCGAGCGAGGCGAGGGAGGGCGCGGAGCGGAGGCGCGGCGAGATTTTGAGTGCAGATTGGCATAAACAGAGAATGCATTTCGGTTTGAGTTTAGGAGGGGGGCGAACGGCGGGCGTGAAAAATAGCTGGTAAGTGCTTGGGATGACTGAGGATAAAGTTTTTGAAAAAGTTGTGAACGAGAGATGCGGGGGTTGGCCAAAATCGCCGTTTTATTTGTTGAGGAATGAGAGGAGGCGCTGAACGAGGAGTTTGACTGCGCCGTCGGAGGAGGATTTCTTGTCGATTTCGAGGGACCATTTGCGATTGGAATCGAGCTTAAATTTGACGCGGGTTTGGAGGACGAGGAGGGCGGCGGTGGTGAGGGCGATAGACCCGGGGTCGAGGTAGCGCTGAGTGCCGGCGGCGGGTTGGGCGGACATGATTTTGATGGGTTCGGCGAAGGCGGGGTCCTGAGCGAGGAGGTCGAGGGCGGCGCGGGCGAGGTCGGCTTCGGAGACGGAGGTGGGCGGTGGAGGTTCGAAGGCGGCGGATAGGGCGAGGAGGGCGGAGGAGTCGGGGATGGGTTCGCCGGAGGAGGGTTGGAGGCGGGCGTGGGCGATGGTTTTGAGGATGTGGATGGCTTGGTCGTCGGGGATCATGGTTGGTTCGGTTGGGTGGGGAAGGGGCCGAGATTGGCTTGCTGCCAGATGGTTTCGAGTTTTTGTTTATCGGCGGCGGAGGCGTGCCGATGGAAGAGAAGCAAGTTGCGGATGCTGCGCTCTGCGGCGTGTTGATCGTTCGCTTGCGAGAAGCTGATTATGCAGCGCGTCAGCCACCTCCCACAGTCTTCGAAGCTACCCTGCAGTCCTGCGAGGATGCCGAGTTGGCCATAGGTGTTGGCGGCGCCGTGCACGTTTCCCTGCTTCTCGCTGATGGCAAGAGATTTCAGGTACCACTCGCGCGCGGTTTCGAAGTCCTGCTGCTGTTGGGCGATGTTGCCCAGTTGGTTGTATGTCGCATGGCGGCGCAGCGCAGGTTGCCCTGCTTCTCTGAAATGGCGAGAGATTTCAGGTACCACTCGCGCGCGGTTTCGAAGTCCTGCTGCTCTTGGGCGATGATGCCCAGTTGGTGGTAGGTGCCGGCGGCGCCGTGCAGGTTGCCGTGCTTCTCTTTGATGGCGAGAGATTTCAGATACCATTCGCGTGCGGTTTCGAAATCCCGCTGCTCTTGGGCGATTCCGCCGAGTTGGTGGTAGGTGCTGGCGGCGTCCTGGAGGTTGCCCTGCTTCTCGTTAATTACGAGCGACTTCAGGTACCATTCGCGGGCCGTTTCGAAGTCCCGCTGCTCTTGGGCGATTCCGCCGAGTTGGTGGTAGGTGCTGGCGGCGTCCTGGAGGTTGCCCTGCTTCTCGTTAATTACGAGCGACTTCAGGTACCATTCGCGCGCCGTCTGGAAGTTGCGCCGCTCGTAGGCGATGTTTCCCAGTTGGTGATAGGGGCCGGCTTCCAGCCTCGAGTTCCCGCGTGTTGCATGGTGTTGAGCCAGTTGCTCGAACAGCCGCGAAGCCTCGACGAAGTTCCGCGAATTTTGTGCGTAGGCGGCGAGGGATTGGGTGAGGGCAGCGAAGTCCTGATCCATGCCAAGACGCTGCGATAGCTGCAGGGCGTAATGGAAATTCGCCCCGTGCAGGAGAAAAGGGACACGCTGCTCGTGCAATTCGCGCGGTGCGAGATTATCGGCAAGGCTCCCCATGACATCCACGAAGGCGCGCTGCCAGGCGTCCGGCGCCGCGCTTTGCGAACGCAGATAGCTGGTGAGTAAGGGGTGCATCTCAAATGTGGCGATTCCGATATCTCGAACGAGTCCGGCCACGCCGAGTGCGGCCATGAGCCGGTCGATGAGCGCGCGAGTCCAGCGCGGCATCCACTTGTTTCGCCATCTCGGCCAGGAGATCAGCGCTCAAGTACGCCTCGTGCAGCCCTGCGAAACTTATCAGCGGTTGCAAGTCCTCCGGCAGACCCTGCTCGGCGAAGCGCAAGGTTGCAAATAAGCGGCCTTGTTCTTCCTGCTCGTTCAAACCTAGCTCGGCGATGTTGGTACGGAGTGCCCCGGCGATCTTCGCGGCGGGCATTTGCTCGAGCTTCGGAAGGACTACCCGCATGGCGAGGGGATGGCCAGCGAGTTGATCCATGAGTTTGCTTAATTCCGGGTCGTTTCGATTTACCTTTAGGCCGAGTTCACGGAGGATGGCGTCGCAATATTCCCAGCGCTCTTCGCCGCCTAGTCCGCGCAGTGGAAGTTCGAAACGCTGAGGAGGTGTGAGCCATTCCTCGCGCGAGCGGCTGGTCATGATTACCTTTCCTCGGGCGCCGCGAAGGGCATCGAGGAAGCGGCCCAGTTCGGCGCGATCGTCGATTGTGAGGTTTTCGGCGGCGGATTCGAAGTTGTCCCAGACGACGATCACGCGAAGTTTTTTCAGTGCCGATGCGAGCAGTTCGAGTTTGTTGGGGGCGATGGTGAAGTTCTCGCCGTAGAACGCGGCGCCGGTTTGATTGATTACATACTCGGCGGAGCGGATGTCGCGGAAATCGAACCAGAGAGCGGCGTCGAGTCCGCCGGTTTCGTCGAGCCAGCGGAGGAAGCCGCGCGCGAGAGTGGTTTTGCCGACGCCTCCGAGGCCTTGCAGCAGAATGCATGGCGCGTTGCGGTGAAGGGCGCGCTCCATTTCGAGGATGGGACCGTCACGGCCGATGAAGCCGTATTCGTCGCGATGGTCGCGGACTTCTTTGGGCAAATGCGATTCGCGGGGTTCGAGTTTGGCTTGGGCGGCGAAAGCGAAATTGGGCGGTTCCTGTTGATAGAGGACGGGAAGAAGCCAATCTTCGAGTTCGCAAGGGCCGCGAGCGGAGACGCGGTTCTTGTTGGCGAGCATTTGTTGGCGACCGGCGCGGACGGCTTCGGCGATGCTGCCGGCTTCGAAGAGACGGCGATAAAAAGCGGGCAGGAAAACTTGTGCGCCGCTGACGTAGAGCGAATAAGCCATGGCGACGATGCTGCGCATGCCGCTTTGCAGGAGCGCGGTGGCTACGGTGGCGAAGGCGTCTTCGGCTTTGTCATCGAGTGTGGCGGATTGGCAAGCGTTGAGGACGACGGCGGGGACGGCGTGATCGTGCAAGAGAGTGCTGAGATCGGCGGCGGATTTGGGGTCGGGGTCACCGTTGGCGTTTTCGAAGACGAGGCAGCCTTGGCGGGCGCGGAATTGATGGGGGGAATATTGGCCGGCGGCGTTGCCATAGGAACCGTGGCCGTCGAAGTGGAGAACGTGGTAGTAGCCGGGATGCTGGTTGAGATGTTCGCGAAGGCGATCGAAGGTGGGAGGGCGCAGGACATCGACATGGGCGGGGAGATCCTGCTTCTGGATGAGTTCGATGAGCGGGCGGGCGATGGAGCGGTAACGGACGTCGGCGGCGTAGGGGCGGGCGACGACGAGGAGGATGTTGACGCGGTCGCGGGGAAGATTGGCGAGGGGTGGGGGATCGGGCAGTTGGCTGAGGCGGCGTTCGACGCGGTGCTGCTGGGCGAGGAAGCTGGCGGCGAGGGGATCGAAGAGGGCTTCCCAGGGCCAGGATAAGACGTGCGGGTCGTCACTGCGGATTTGGAGGATGGCGGAGTGGGTGAGCCATTCGCGCCCGTAGCCGCGGTCGAAGAGGGCGTTGAAGGATTGGGCGCCCCAGGATTTGAGGGAGTCGAGGACGTGATCGGCGTGGATGGTTTCGGGAGGGAAGGGGTAATCGAGGAATTTTTCGAGATACCAGCGAAGCTCGCGCATGAGGTGGGAGTTGGGTTGGCCTTCTACTGGGCATTTGTAGGGGGAGGGTAACGAGACGGGCGGGAGGGATTTGCCGTCGGCGCGAGTTAGTTTGAAGGAGGGAGGACTGGAGTTAGGGAGGTGTTCGATGGACAGGGCGGTGATGGGAGCGGGGGCCGGTTCCACTTATAGAAGTTAGTTTAGCGGAGTTAGTGAGCGGCGATGTAAAGCTGCCTGAACAGGCGTTGTGCAGGCCTGCCGAGTATTGTGAAATTTTGGCCAGGATGCCCGATGCGGTTGGCGCTGAGCTGCCATTGGATGAAGCCGGCCAGCACGATCACCAAAGCTACGGGGTTCCGAAAAGAGCCAGAGCGGCGGTTTTTGCCGAGAAATTTTGCTCGATTGCGTTGAAGCTCGCAGACTGGCAGGGGGCAGGAGGCGCGGCGTCCGCTTCGAGTCACAAGCTAGGGGAAATCTTAGACTCCTTTATCCTCAATGATTTTATAGAGTTGCGGAGAAGCGGGTGTAACTGTGGCAAAATCGGTCACGTGCCGGAGTTTCACGCTCGATAAGATCGGGGTGTGAGGGCAGCCTGCATGAACGTTGGCGAGAGATCAGTGGTGTCCCTAGTTTTGCTCCCAAGGAGGGGCTTGGAGATATTAATTTGGAGGGATGGTGGAGCGGTCTGTGGAAAAGTGGGGGAAAGTGCCGATAGGATTAGTGAGAGTTTGGGGTGTTGGTGGGACTTTATTTGCGAGCGGCAATTAGGCCATGGCCTAAGCGGGTAAGTCGAATCTGCCGTGATGGAATTCCAGGCGGTTTCTATTATGGCGAGCACTGTTCCCGTGAGTTTGGACGACTTGAAGTGGTTCATTGGCGGTATCCTGACTACATTCACCGTGGTAATCGGTGGCTTGGTTGCGTTACTCACGTCGTCAATCAACCGACATATTGACGGCTTAGGGGGGCGTATGCAAGTAATTGAACAACAACTTTCCGATGAACTTAGGCGGCTCAACAGCAAGTTCGACGAAACGGGTAAGCAGATGGCGGATCTGGCCGTGACAGGCAGGACGGTGGTAGAGCGAATTCCTAGCGACTTAACGGCCAGGCTCGGGCGAATCGAAGAGCGGGTGCCGGCCGATTTAAAGGTGGAGCTTTCCAGGTTAGAGCAGACGGTTGCGCTGATTCCGAGCAACCTCCATGCGGAGATTGCGAACCTTGGGGGCGCCCTGGCGGGGCTGCGGGCGTCCGTTGACCAGATTGCTAAGACGCTGGCGGCAAAGGCGGTTGCGGAGCAAGGAAAGTCGGCGGGTGCGGGTGATTAGGATCTCCAAGGTCGCGGCGCGGGACGTTTCGGGGCTTTTGGTACGCGATCCACTGAGCGCAAGCTCCCGGTTATCTCCAAGTGGGTTGTGAGCTGGATGCGGTGAGGTAACGCCCGCAACTCAATGAGTTGAAGGCCAACAGCGTGCTGCGTCCTTTACGGGGTACTTGGAAGCGTCTTATCTCTGGCACAATCGCGGTGTGGAAGCGAGCCAGCAGATGACCAAAATGGCGCCGGCTCACAAAAGAAGTAGAATTGAGGCCGGGGGTAGCTTCTGCGAGGTTTCTTTTCGGCTTTCCTGCTGTTCTCCTGCGTGGCCACGGCGTGGCAAGAAAACGCGCCGGAATTGACGCAGAAGGAAACTGCGCCCACCTTTCAAAGCAAAGTAAATTTGGTACTCGTCCCGGTCGTGGTGCGCGACGGGCAAGGCCGAGCCATCGGCGATTTGACGAAGGACGATTTCCAACTATTCGATAAAGGCAAGCCGCAAACAATTGCCAGCTTTACGGTCATGCAGCGCGGCAGCGCCTCACCGGCTGGGCATCCGTTGACCGCAGCGGGAACGGCCGGAGCGGCTGTCACTCCGCCAAGCCAGTCGCCCGCGGCGGAGCGCTACGTCGCTTACTTATTCGACGACTTGAATATCGAATTTGCCGATTTGGCGTTGGTCAAGAAGGCCGCTATCCGCCATATGTCGACCGGCTTCGACGCGAACGACAGGGCGGCGGTCTATACCACTTCGGGCCAAACTTCGTTAGACTTTACCGATAACAAAACGAAGCTCGCGGAAGCTGTGGAGCAGATCCGAGTCAGGCCGATGTATCAGCACGCGGGAAGGCAATGTCCCGATCTGTCGTACTTTATGGCCGATTTGATCGTCAGCAAGAATGATCCGCAGGCGTTGCAGGCGGCGACGCAGGAAACGGTGGCCTGTATGAACCTGGACCCTACTAAGGAACTCAGTATGGCCCAACAAATGGCGCAAGCGGCGGCGAGACAGGAACTCACGATCGGCGAACAGGGCACGCGGGTCACGCTGGGCGTTATCAAGAACGTGATCCGAAGAATGACCGCGATGCCGGGGCAACGGCTGATCGTACTGGCATCCCCCGGGTTCCTGGCCCAAACGAGTGAGGCGATCAACGATAAAGCCGACATTCTCGATCTGGCGGCGCGGGCGAATGTCATGATCAGCTCGCTGAATGCGCGCGGCCTTTTTACCACGGAGATGGATGCCAGCCAGCAAGGTGCTTCGAGCCAAGCGGCGCAGCGGTTGATTTCCCAATACTATCGAGAAAGCGCCCTTGCTACCGAAGATGTGTTGGCGGAACTGGCGGAGGGCACCGGCGGAACTTTTTTCCACAACAGCAACGATTTGAACGAAGGATTCGCGCGCGTGGCGGCCGCGCCGGACGTTTCGTATGTGCTGGGATTTTCACCGCAAGCCCTGAAGCCCGACGGGAGTTTTCACCGTTTGAAAATAAGCTTGGTGAGCCGCAAAGGTGCGAGCATACAAGCACGGCGCGGCTATTACGCGTTAAAGCATAGCCGCAATGCCGAAGAAGATGCCAAGGCGGATATTGAGGATGCGGTTTTTTCACGCGACGAGATGCGCGATATTCCGGTGGATCTGCAAACGCAGTTTTTCAAAGCGGATGCTGCTACAGCGAAGCTAACCGTGCTGGCGAAAATAGATTTGAGGCGGCTGCGCTATAAGAAGCTGGATGGCCGCAACGACGATGAATTGATGGTTGTTTCCGTGCTGTTCGATACGAATGGCAACTACGTCAAAGGAATAACGAAGACCGTCAGTATGAAATTGCGTGATGAGACACTGGCGCGTTTGGCGTCCGGGATCACGGTGAAAACCAATTTTGACGTGAAACCGGGAACATATATAGTGAGGCTGGTTGTGCGAGACGCCGAAGGGCAGGCGATGGCGGCGCAAAATGGCGCCGTCGAAATTCCATGAGGGGGAAGGTATGCGGATGAAAGCTGCTTTGCTGGGGGTAGTCGTTCTGGCGGTCGCGATGGGAAGCGCGCAGGAAGCGAATGGGCCGTTGATTCGGGCAGAGAAAAAGCTGGTGCTGGTAGACGTAGTGGTCACCGACAAAAAGGACAACTACGTACATGGTTTAACAGCCAAGGATTTTCGCGTGTGGCAGGACAAGGATGAGCAAACCATTGAAACGTTCTCATCGGAAGTGGATCCGGCCGCGCCAACCGCCAACCGCAAACATTATCTGGTACTGTTCTTCGACAATTCGACCATGGGGTTCGCCGAACAGACACAAGCGCGGCAAGCGGCTTTGCGCTTTCTGGATAAGAATACCGCGCCGAACCGTCTGATCGCGGTGGTGAATTTCGGCGGTAGCTTGCGGATCGCTCAGAACTTCACCTCAGACGCGGAGCGGCTCAAGCAAGTGGTGAGTGGCGTCAAGTTCTCGGCCGTCTCGTCGAACGAAGACACGATGGGCGGCCCAGCTCTTTCGAAAGCGGAGGCAGATTTTGGGGCTCGGACGGTGCTGCTCGGATTGAGAAGCTTAGCCAAGAGCCTAAGCACGGTGCCAGGTAGAAAAACGCTGATCTTCTTAAGCGCCGGGTTCAAGCTGGATAGTGAATTGCGCTCAGAGTTGACGGCGGTGGTGGATGTCTGCAACAAAGCCAATGTCGCCGTTTATCCAATTGACGTACGCGGATTGGTGGCGGGCGGCCCTGCGGCACGAAATAGCGATGGTCCCTTGGGCGGTGCGTTTCTGCTGAATGCGGCTTACGGCGGACAACAGCGAGGCGGCGGTGGCGCCACTGGCGGAGGGACCAGCAGCGGTGGGGGCACGCGCGGCGGCGCAGGCGGCAGCACGGGAGGTGGTACAGGCGGCGGCAGAGGTGGAAGTAGCGGCGGAACCACCACGGGCATTTCACCCGGGCGGACAACGGGCGTTACTAACCCACTCAATCAATCGCGTTCAATCCTGCCGCATATTCCGGACATCACCACTCAGCAAGACGTTCTTTACATTTTGGCGCAGGGTACCGGTGGATTTGTCATTGTGAATACCAACGATTTGTTAGGAGGGCTCGATCGGATCGCCAACGAACAGAACGAATATTATGTGCTGGGCTATTCGCCTGGGGACGATGACGAAGAGGGCGCCTGCCACGAACTAAAAGTGAAGGTGGATCGAGGAGGCGTCAATGTGCGCTCGCGGACCGGCTACTGTCGGGCGAAGGCGGTCGACCTGTTGGCGGGGAGTGCCAAAGGGAGAGAGTTGGAAAATCGCGCGGCGGGCTCGGCAGCAGGGAATGTAAGCGCCAAGATGCAAACGGCATTTTTCTACACCGGTCCGAACACCGCGCGCGTAGACGTGGCCATGGAGATGCCGGCAGACATGCTGAACTTCAAAAAGGAGAAGGGCAAACAGCGCGCGGAGTTGAACGTGCTTGGTATCGCCTACAACCCGGAGGGTGGTGTGGCGGCGAAATTCAGCGACACGCTCAAGATGGAATTTCAGAACAAGAAGGAAGTTGAAGAGTTTGAAGAAAAACCATTGCACTACGAAACGCAATTCGAAGTGGCCTCGGGCAAATATACGTTGAAGGTGGTTTTCAGTGCCAATGGACAAGGCTTTGGAAAGCTGGAATCGCCGCTAGTGGTTGATCCGTACGACAACAAGAAATTCGGTTTAAGCGCCATTGCGATGAGCCGGGAGATGCGCAAAGTGAACGACGTGGATACCAATCTGGACGCGACGCTGCTGGCGGACAAGACGCCCCTGATTGTGATGGGCATGCAACTGACGCCCGATGCCTCTAACATTTTCCAAAAAGGCGCCCCTGGGGCGTTTTATATCGAAATCTATGAGCCTTCCTTGACGGACGATAAGCCGCATAAAGTAGCCCTGAAAATGGTGGTGGTCGACGCCAAGACGAAGGAAAGCAAACTGGATACCGGGCTGATTGATATGTCGCAATATGCGCGTGCCGGCAATCCAGTGATACCGGTTGGTTTGCGCGTGCCTTCGAAAGAACTGGCGGCGGGACTGTACCGAGTGGAGTTCACGGCGGCGGACGATGCGGGGAATGTGTCGGTTGTGCGGACGGCGGATTTTGAGGTGCGGCAGTAGCCTCGAGCTATCCTAATCACAGGGAGTCCGAATGGCTAAGGAAAACGGCCAATACGCGCGAAGCACAACAGCAGACGAACGATAGCGTCTTAAACCTAGTTGGTGCGGTCAGGGACCTGATAGACCGCATACCACCTGAGAACCTGCGTTAGCCCGTTTTCAAACCGTTTCCCATCTGCCCGATTGCCCAGCCCGCAAAACGGCCTCAATCACTAACATATTCCCGAGCGCGTTTTCGAGCGGCACCGGGACATCGCTGTTGTCCAAAATCGCGCGCGAAAACGCGTCGCCCTGAATGGTGTATTGATCGGATGTCTCGAACTCCTCAATGCGCGCTTTGCGTCCGGCGAGTTCTGAACCATCGTCAATAAAGATCCGGCTAGGGCGGTCGGGCGGAATGTTATAAGGGATCTCCATATCGATGCGCGCTTTTGTTCCCAGGATCTGCAGGCGCTGGAACGGCACAAGTTGCGTACTGCAAGTAAAGATGGCATGGCCTGTTCCGTAGTCGAGCAGCGCGGAACTCAGCCGGTCGGTATTCATCTCGGGGTCGCGATCAATCAGAGCCGATACGCGAACCGGTTCCCGTTCGAACAGGAAGCGCGAGATGTTGATGGGATAGCAGCCAATATCCATAACGGCGCCGCCGCCAATTTCGGGCACATTGCGAATATTTTTCGGATCGCGGTTGAAATAGCTGAAGACGCTGACGGTGGAGCGCAGGTCGCCAATGGCGCCGCTGCGCACCAGTTCGCGCGCGCGCAGCCACTCGGGGCGGTCCGGACCATGAACGCCTCGCCGATTTTGACGCGCGTCTTGTTGCGTACCGCTATGAGTTGGCGCACCTCTTCCGCCGTCAGCGCGAGAGGCTTTTCACATAAGACATGCTTGCCCGCTTCAGCCGCTTTAATGGAAAGCGGCACATGCAGATGGTTGGGCAGCGGAATGTAGACGGCTTGGATGGATGGGTCGGCCAGCAGATCATGATAGGAACCGTACGACTTGGGAATACCCAGTTGGGCGGCGGCTTGGCTGGCCCGTGCGGCATCGCGCGAGGCGATGGCGGATATCTCACTAAAGCGGCCTTTCTGCATGGCCGGAATAACCTTCTTTACCGCTATATTGGCGACGCCCAGTACGCCCCAACGAATCTTTTCAGGCATGAGTAATCAGTCTCTCACGGATTAAGATGGCTTGGGCGCGCGTTCTGCTACCCTAAAGTTCGCGTGAAGCTTTACGATCTGGACCCAGGACACGATTGCCCGGAAGTTGTCAGGGCGATTATTGAAATCCCGAAGAATTCGGTAAATAAATATGAATATGATGGCGAATTGGAGATGTTTCGGCTCGACCGCGCCTTGTATTCACCCATGCATTATCCGGGCGACTACGGTTTCATTCCCGGCACCTTGGCCGACGATGGCGACCCGCTGGACATTCTGGTGTTGGTAGACGAAGCGAGTTTCACCGGCTGCCTGATGGAAGCGCGGCCGGTAGGGGTGTTGCACATGCTCGACGGCAATGAACATGATCAGAAGATCCTGGGGATTCCGACGCGCAATCCGCGCTTCGACAGCATTCACACGATGGATCAGGTGTTTCCACATGTCCGGCGCGAAATCGAGCATTTTTTTTCCATTTATAAAGAGCTGCAAGGCGTGCAAATGAAGATGGAAGGATGGGCCGGCCCGCGCGAAGCACGCAAAGTGATTAACGACAGCAGGCAGGCTTACCTGGAGAGCGCAAAGGACGCGGCTGCACGCCGCCAAACAGAATAGGACCGTCCAGTCTCTCCGGAGGCGTGCTTGAGGACCGTGACCGTCTTGCGCGAGTTGCTCATGCGAAGAGATAAGCAGTAGCCTTAGCGCCACTACTATTATTGGACCCTTGCTGCCGATCCCGAGCTCCTGCTCGCCGCCATTGAAGCATTTCTGGCCGCTTGCCGCCGTCCCGCCGCGCTCGAATATGGCGAAAACCCCATTCCGCTAAACCCTGGCTGCTATGCGCTGGAGATCCGCTCCGGCCGGCTTTCCATCGAGATCTGGGACGATGCCCGCAGCGTTTCGCGGCGCATCCTCTCCTTTGAGCGCCACTCCACGGGCGTGCTGGATTGCGTCATTCAAAAATTTGGCGGCAAGCCGAGCCGCCTGACGTTTCTCGATTTGGACCGGCCGCAAACCGAGCATCGCAAGCGCATGGGCCATCGCCAGAATTTCGCCGAGCAATTCCGGCGCATGCTGCAACGGCAATTTCCGGGTTGGGAAGTGGAGACGCTTTCCTCCGCGCTGGATCTGCAACATTCGCTGTCGTCCGTTTTTCCGCGCGCCAAGGTAACGCGCGGCAGCCACGTCTTGGCCGCCATGGCGTGCCCCGAGCCGCAAGATGAACCAGGACTACTCACCTACGCCTTGATCTGGCATCATCATGTGCGATCTCAGCGGCGCATGCAAGGCCAAACCTCGCTGTGCCTGTTTCTGCCCGAAACAGCCGGCAACCTCACGGCGCACCGGCTCCGCTGGCTCACCGGCGAACCTCTCAACACCCGTTTGTTCCGTTTCAACGCGCACGGTTCCGCAGGCGAAGTGGACGCTCGCGATTTGGGCAATCTCGAAACGCGCCTCTCTTCGCATTACGTCAAGCCGCCGCTCACACCGGAAACAGAAAGGCTGATTCATGAGCTGAGATTGCTGGAAGGTGTTGGTTGTTTCCCAGAATTGGGCGGCGCGATTAGCATTCGCAGCCGCGGTTTGGAATTCGCGCGCCTCGAAAACGGCCGTATCTTGTTGGGAATAGAAACGAAAACGGAATTGCGGGCGTCCCAATTTTCAGAAGTGACTAACTTTGCCGCGCAGTTGTCTCAATTGGCAGCAGCTGCTGCCAGTGCTCCGACAACGACCCCTCCTCAATACTCGGAGCGCTGGTTTGAATCAATGGTGCGCAGTCATATACCAGTTCATCGACCCGGACTTATTGCCTGATCCTATTCACGGGCAGGTGTTGACGTTCGCGGCGGGGATCGCGATCTGATTGATCTGCTCGCGCTTTCGCCGAGTGGCCGGTTGGCCGTTCTCGAGCTGAAAGTGGCGGAAGATCCGCACCTTCCGCTACAAGCGCTAGACTACTGGATGCGAGTCGCCTGGCATCTGCAGCGCGATGAATTGCGGCAATTGTTTCCGGGACAGGCACTGGAAGACAAGCCGCCTCAGATTATTGTTGATTGCTCCGGCCATGACGTTTCATTCATCTAACGCCGATCTCATCCGTTACTTCTCTCCTGAAATTGAAATTGAAAGAATAGGAGTTAATTCCGATTGGCGGAAGAGTTTGCGCGTGGTATTGCGTCTAACAGGGAGCAGATGCACCTATTTCACATGGAGGCGTCCGATGAGTTTTGAAGGCTTAGTACAAATTAAGAAAGCCATCGGCATGCTCAGTCCCAAAGAGGTCGGGAACTGAGCCAGCGCGACGTGCGCATTGGGTTGCATGCGGCGGATCATTTCTCGCTGAATCAGATGGAAGACTTCTTGCTTAGTGGTTTGCGGCCTGCGCGCCGCCGCGATTCGGCGGATCTGATTCTGCGCAACCCACGTTCGACAAATCAGGCCGACGTCAATATTTATCACGCCAACATGCCAGCGCCGCCAAAATCGCTCGTCTATCTTCCCGAGCAACCGCAAGCGGTCGTCGCCAAGACGCTCAAAGCGTTTCCCGATTTAGGCATACGCTCGGCGCGTTCCTTTCAGCCGTTTCGCGGACCTTATGTGAACAACGTGATTGCCGACGTGTGCAAAGAAAATACGCTGTTCGCGTTGGCCACGGCCATTCCCGATATTGTGCCGCTCATCTCGCTGCCCTGGGCCATTGCCGAATTCGCGTCTGATAGCGCGTTCCTCACCATGAACCAGATCCGCATGGCTTTCATGATCGCGGCCGGCAGCGATCGCGAAGTTGGTTATATGGAACAGAAGAGCGAAATTGCCGCTGTCATCGGCAGCGCTTTCGGCTGGCGGGCACTGGCGCGCGAACTCGTGGGCAAAATCCCGTTCGGGGGCGGACTCATCGCCAAAGCGGGCGTCGCTTACGCCGGGACCAAGGTTGTCGGCCTGTCGCTTGATAAATTCTACAGCTTGGGCTATACCTATTCGCGCGAGGAACGCACCCAGCTTTATGCCGAAGCCTATCGCCAGGGTAAAAGCGTAGCCGCGAAACTGCTTCGACTGATCCGGCCCGACCTGGCCGCCAAGCTCGCCGATACCGACGACGCCAAGCACCCCGCCTAAACCGGGGACGGACGAGACGTTCCCATGTTTCCCAAACCCGTCGCGGTGGTTACGGGCGGCAGCCGCGGCATCGGGCGCGCCATTGTTGAAGAACTCTCCTCCAGCCATGTGGTCGTGGCAACGTACAATGCTAATCTGACTGCGGCCCAAGAGGTGGCTGCAGCCACCGGCGCCATCATCCTCCGCTGCCAATTGGCCGATCCGGCATCGTGCGGCGAATTCCTGGCTGAACTGGATCGCCGCTTCCCTATTGTCGATCTGCTGGTGAACAACGCCGGCATGGCGCCACGTGAGCGCCGCGATATTCTCGAAGCCACCCCCGAAAGTTTTGACGAACTTTTCACTACCAATCTCAAAGGCCCGTATTTCCTGACGCAACACATCGCGCAAGGGCATGCTCGCGCGCAACGCCGGGCGCATTGTCTTCATCGGTTCTATCTCGAGCTTCACCGCATCCGTCAATCGGGGCGATTACTGCATGACTAAGGCTGCTCTATCCATGGCTGTCAAGCTCTTCGCCGCCCGTCTGGCGCCGCACAATATCCCCGTCTTCGAAATTGAACCAGGCATCATACGCACCGATATGATCGCTTCGGTAGCCGCCGCTTATGAGCAGCGTATTGCGGACGGACTGCTGCCGCAACGCCGGATGGGCGAGCCGAAAGATGTAGCCGCCGCAGTTCGCGCGATCGCCGATGGCCGTCTCGATTATTCAACTGGCCAAGTGCTGCATGTCGATGGCGGCTTTCATCTGCGTACTCTGTAGGTATGGAGTTGCTCGATCCAGTAGAAGTGCGCGTGCTGGGAGCGCTGATGGAAAAAGAAGCCACCACGCCCGAATACTATCCACTCTCTTTGAACGCGTTGGTGAATGCTTGTAACCAGAAAACCAACCGCGAACCCGTGACCGATTACGACGATGATACGGTGGCCGACGCCTTAGCCAGTTTGCGCGAAAAGCATTTTGCGCTCACCATCACGGGCGGCAGCCGTGTGAATAAATATCAGCAGCGCATCTCCGAGACATTGAATCTGGGCCGGCGCGAATCGGCTGTTCTGTGCGTGCTGTTTCTAAGGGGTCCGCAGACGCTGGGTGAGATCAAGGATCGTAGCGAGCGGATGTTCTCGTTTGCGGATCTCGCTGAAACGGAAACAGTGCTCGAGAAGCTCGGTACGCTGGTCAAGAAACTCCCGCGGCTGCCGGGACAGAAGGAAGCGCGTTATGTGCATTTGCTGTCGGGTGAACCGGATTTGGAGGCGATGGCGGAGCCTTCGTCCGCCGCGCCTCCGACGCGGGTGGCACAGTTGGAACAGGATCTTCGCGAGTTGCGGAGCGAGTTCGACGAGCTGAAGCGGCGTTTTGAAGCACTTGAATCGCAGCTGCGCTGACGTTTTCATAACAACGCAGTCGCGGAAGGCGGAGTGGAACCTAATAGTACAGATTGCCGGGAGCCCGCTGGTCAATCAGAACGAAACACTGTTGCTTTTGGAATCAGAAAAAAAAGCGTCGCGGCGCTATCCCGCTCGCCTATAGCCCCGGCGATATGCGTTCCGAGAGCCGACATCAAACGAATCTCGATCACTACCGAGTCGATGACGATCCAAAACTTTCTTCGACGTGGCAAGCACTGAAGAACGTGGCAGCGAACTCACTCCTCCGAAAACTGTTTGATCTTTACCGCTCGCCCGTCCGGGAAAACCGCGCGAATTTCCAGATATGCACCTACGGCCTGTAGGTAACTCGCGAGCGTGCTTACATACATATCCGTTCGCCGTTCAAGTTTCGACACATCCCCTTGTCCCATATGCAGATCCTCGGCGATTTTCGTCTGCGTCATCTCCCGCGCTCTCCGCAGTTGATGAAGCGACATTTCTTCCAATAAATGCCGGTGCTCGACCATGCTCGCCTCCCGTGCCTTCGGTGACATTTTTGCGCGCAGCTCCTGGAAGTTCCTAGCCATGTTTCGCCCTTTCTTTTTAAACCGTCTGCAAGTGACGCCCGAAGATCCGGTCCGCCACTGGAACATGGATTTGATACCAGCGGTCATTGCCGGTTTTGTCGCCTCCGAGCAACAGAATGGCGGTTCTCCTAGGATCAAAAGCGTATAGCATCCGCAACGGATCGCCTCCTGCCTGGGCACGCAACTCCCGCATCTCCGCGAAGCGTGAAGTTTTGAGGTGCGCCATCACTCTTCGAATTCATCAGTGAACTCGACCTCCCACATCATAGCATAAAACCAATATGGAGCCAAACCAATATTATGAATGTCGACGTCGGCCTAAAAGTCATCCGGCGGTTTCTAAAACTGCCCTCTCAAACTAAACAAAAGCAGCGCCAGCACGATCGCCGAAATAACCACATACTGCCGGTCCTGCTCCATCGCAAAGCCCACCAACGCCATCGCCACCCGCAAGATCGGCGTCGCAATCAACAACAATATTCCCACTTGAATGGTTGACCGTGGCCTCAGCGTAAACGCGCCCTTCACAATCTGCCCCATCAACCGGTCACTCTCAGGTTGCCCTACGAATTTACGGTAATCGGCAGCGTCCCCGCCATGCAACGCCAAGTAGTAGATCCCGCCAGCCAGCACCACCGCCCCGGCCAACAGTACGCCTGTGCGCAACAGGACTGAAATCATCTTTTCCATCTTTAGATCGGTCATATCGTAAATCCAAACCCGGCCGCGATCATCTGGATGGCAACCACGCCCACCACTACGGCAAAAACACGCCGCAGCAACACCACTGGCAAACGCGCCAAGAATTTCGCGCCGATCATCGACCCCGCCAATACGCCCAACATCACGGGCATGGCGATCCCAGGATTCACGTACCCACGGCTGAGATAGATACTCGCACTTGCCGCTGCCGTTACCCCGATCATGAAGTTACTCGTTGCCGTCGAAACCTTAAACGGAATCTGCATGGCTTGATCCATCGCGATGACTTTCAAAGATCCCGAACCGATTCCCAGCAAGCCTGAGATTGCACCCGCACCGAACATCAATTGCGAAGCCCGTCTTGACGCGATGCACGGCATAGCTTTCCTTAGTGCCGTTGTTCGTATAAGAACCATTCAGCTTCAACCGTTCGCCTAAGGGATCGGCTGGCGCTGTCGCGTCCTTGTGCCTGTGCGGGCGCGCGGCTTGCCAAGCCGATTGCAGCAAAATCAAACCAAAGACAATGCTAAGAGCGCTGGTAGGCACGTGCGTTCCCAGATACGCGCCGCATAGTGCACCCAAAGTGGTTGCGATTTCCAGAAACATTCCGACGCGAATATTCGAAAAACCATCGCGCACATAAGCCGCGGCCGCACCGGACGATGTGGCAATCACTGACACCAGGCTTGCGCCAATGGCATAACGCAAATCGACGCCCAGGAACAACGTCAGTACCGGCGTCACAACCACGCCGCCACCTAAGCCCGTGAGCGAACCCAGAAACCCTGCGGCTAAAGACGCGCCAAACACGATAGGTACAAACTCAGCCACCGTCATGTTGATATCTTCTTAGCTTAGATTGAGGTGCATTTTGAAGAAACTGTTTTTCTCTCTCCTTTTGGCCGCCGTTGTTGCCGCGCAGCAAGCCCGCGCGCCCATCAACTCACCGGAAGTTCACGCCGATGGAACGGTAACGTTCCGGTTCCTCGACCCGAACGCGCAGAAAGTCACTGTTGGCTTGGAAGGCGTGAAAGATCCCTTGCCCATGCAGAAAGATGAGCAAGGGCGTGTGGAGCGTCACAACCCAGGTGCTGGCGCCCGATTTATACGGTTACTCCTACACCGCCGATGGCGCTCATCTGCTCGATCCATCCAACACGGAAATCAAGCCAAATCTGATGAACTTGTCGAATGTGGTGCATGTTCCCGGCGCTGCGCCCCTGCCGTGGGACGCGACGGATATTCCACACGGCGCGATTCACCACCACTTCTATAAGTCGAGCGTGGTGGGTGACAATCGCGATTATTACGTTTATACGCCTCCCGGCTACGCTCCGAATGGAACCACTCGTTATCCCGTTCTCTACCTTTTGCACGGCTACAGCGACGATGCGAGCGGCTGGACTGCCGTCGGCAAGGCGAATTTGATTCTGGATTCGCTTATTGCTCAGAACAAGGTTAAGCCAATGATCATTGTGATGCCGCTGGGCTATGGCGCGCCGGAAATCGTTCATCCTACCCCGGGTGTTTCGCCGTTTGGTAACGCCGCGCTGCGCGACAAAAATTTTAATTACTTCCGTACCGCGCTCATTGACGAAGTGATCCCCGCAGTGGATCGCAGCCTATAAAACGGACCCAAGCCGCGACTCGCGCGCCATTGCGGGTTTATCGATGGGAGGCTCGGAATCGCTGCTCACGGGCTTGAATCGCCCCGATAAGTTCTCGTGGGTAGGCGCCTTCAGCACGGGCGGCCTAGCTGACGATTTTGCCGCCGATTTCCCGCAACTCAACGCCGGAGCCAATAGCAAATATCACTTGATCTGGATCGCCTGCGGTACGGAAGACCGTCTTATCGCTCTCAATCGCAAGATGATCGGCTGGCTCAAGGAAAAAGGTGTTCGTGTGACGCCGATCGAAACACCCGGCATGCACACTTGGATGGTTTGGCGGCGTAACCTGATTGCCTTTGCGCCGCTTCTGTTCCAGGACGACACCCACACTGTGCGCCCCGCCATCATATCCGGCGAGAATTAAATGCAAAAATGCCGGTTGGGAGATTAAGCCCCAACCAGCATCTGCATTTTGCTACTGCGGCCTACTTGGAAGCTTCACCCGGAGGCTTCGTCGAGGGTGCGCCACCACTCGGCTGCGTATTGCCGGCCACGACGCCCTGGTTCACCAGGATCTTCACTTCCACGCGGCGATTCATCTTGCGGCCTTCCCGCGTCTTGTTGTCGGCGGCTTCGTGACTGATCCCCATACCCGCCATGGGCAAAATGCGATGAATCGGAATATCGCCGTCCTGCTCCAGGAAGCGCACCACGGCATTGGCTCGGCGCTCGCTCAATACCTGGTTAAACGACAGCTTGCCGGTACTGTCAGCGAACCCCGCGACTTCAATGACATAACCCTTCTCAGCCTGCGCTTTTTTGGCAAGATCGGCCAGATCGCGTTTCGCGTCTTCGGCTCAAAACATCCTTGTTAACTGCGAAATAAACTGTGGCCGAATCCTTCACTTGATAGTTATCCAAATCTGAGACGCGGCGGTTCACATCGCTCACGCCCTGATTAGCTTGCTCGGCGGTTGACTTCACTTGTCCAACCAAACCTTGCGTCTGTCGCTCCTGATCTTCCAGAGCTCCCTCTTTCGTTTCCAGTTGGCCAGCCCGACCCTCCAATTGGGTGGCACGGCCCTCCAACGAGCCCGCGCGGCCTTCTAAAGCGCCAGTACGCGCTTCCACAGGAGAAACTCGGGCATCAATCTGGCGTGACGCGCGCATGGAATTAGGATCGAAGGTAACTTTGTCGGCAATCAAGTCTCCCTGGTTGTTGCCTTTGCCTTGCGCTTCGATGTGTAAGCCGGGAACCAACGCCCCTAAATCCATCTTGCTGGTGTGGCGGAAAATCACACCACTCTTGAGTTGAATCTTGGTGAGTTCAGAAAGATCGACCGTGCCAATCGAATCGTCGTCGATGCGCAACTTAATCGAATTGCCATCGCGCGAAAGAATCACTCCCTGCACTTTCGTCGATTGACCCGCCGTGAACGTGCGAGTGTTCGGGGTTACCATGCCCCACAGCGTCGACACCGCTATGGAGCAAGCTGCCACGGCCAACCCCGCTCTCAATACTTTTCCTGTCTGTTGCTTCATTGCTCTCATAGTCATCTCCTTAGGAGTTTCTACTACTTTACTCAAGACGCTTCACTTACAATCCGGTGACGAATTTTATCCGCTAGCGCCCAAAAACTCCATGCTTCATAAGCTTACGACATTTGGGCGCTAAGATAAACGGGGTGGAATGACGACAAAAATCTCGCAAACTGAGCGCTCGGTCCGAGGTGGAAAATTTTACGGGTGGCATGTAGTTGCTACCGCCTTTGTCACCTTTGGGCTAGCGGTTGGCGTTCCCTACTACAACATCCCTTTTTTCTACGATTATTTCCAAAAGTCGTTTGGCTGGAGCCTCTCGGAAATCACTCTCGGTTTTCCGGTGGCGGCACTTCTTACCATATGGGTGGGTCCGCTGCTGATTCCGCGCTTTAGCCCGAGAAAATTAATTTTTGTAGGGACGGGCTTTACGGCCATTGCGTTTTGGGGCTTTGGAGTGATGCAAGGTGGTCTTCTGCTTTATTTCGCCCTCTATTTTCTCTACACAGTGGGTTATCTCTTTTCCGGTCCCATCCCCCACCAGATCCTGGTCTCCCATTGGTTCAGAGCCAAACGTGGATTGGCGATGGGATCCATATACGTCGGAGTGGGACTCTGCGGCGGCCTAGGCGCCTATTTAGTGCGCGGCCTCACAGATCATTACGGTTTTCACACGGCCCTCAAATTAGTTGGCTGCCTGATCTTGCTTGCATGGCCACTGGCATTTTTCTTTCTTAAAGATAGGCCAAGCGAGCTGGGCCAATTTCCCGACGGTGCGAATCACCCCGCGGCAGATGGCCACTTGGAGCCGTTCAGTTTCTCTCACCTACTGCATAGCCGTCCTTTTTGGCTGCTGTTGCTCGGAAGTGTCTGTTCCATAGGCGCCATCGGCTCGATCAATTTGCACATGAAGTTTGTATTGCGCGATGCTGGATTCACGGATCAGAAGACTTTGAACACCACCTGGGCAGTGGCATCCTCTGTCATTCTGTGGTCGAGCATCGCCGGCCGCTTGGCCATCGGGCATTTGGCGGATCTGTTTTCGAAAAAGCGCGTGATGACAGCCACCTACTTTGTGGTGGTAGCGACCATTCTTCTGCTGCTTGCCGTAAGCCCGGCGCGGCCCGCTTCGCTTTATGTGTTTGCTATCGTATTCGGTTTTTCCATGGGGGCTGATTACATGCTCATTCCTTTAATGGCTGCTGAGCAGTTCGGGGTGAACACATTGGCGCGCGCCATGGCGGTGATTCTGCCGGCGAACACTCTCGGGCAGACTTGGCTGCCCTACTTTGTTTCAGCCTTACGGCAGCACTTTGGCAGTTACCAGATTCCGATGCTGGTGATTTTCGGAATTGCGATGTTAGGCGCGCTGGCGATTGCGTTACTGCCCCAAGACCTTACGCGCCGTCTCGACGCCGAACACCGGTAGAGCGGGGTCGGTTAACAGGCCAATTTGTTTCAATACGGATGCCTGGTCCCAATAGATATGTTCGTGCGCCAATTTGCCATCGCGGAATTTCACAATCGCCACTAAGGCAATTTCCACGCGCTTATGGGTGGGTGGAACGCCGGGCAGCATCCAGGGCATCTCTTGGCTGTGCGTAAACGAGAAAATCATCTCGTCAACTAATTGGTCTGAGCCAATCGTGCGCGAGACGGGCGTGAGAGTTGTGTCAGGCGGCATTCGTGGAATGAAATCGTGCGAGTAGAACGCTCGCAGCGCATCCTTACCATAGCCGCCTGTCATTACTGGTACATGGTTGACGTAGGCGTCATCCACCATAGTTGCCAGGGTGGCCTCGGTATCCTTGGTGCTGAATTCGTGAGCCGTGTGTTCTTGCCACAACTCGCTCAGGTCGCCGTTATCCATAAGTGATTCTACACAGCCGCGTGAGCATGCCTGTGCAGCAAACGGGCTTGGTGAGAGGCTTTTGTGTCGGGAGGAAAACTTTCGCCGGTCATTTCGTTGAAGACCTTCTCCACTTGTGCGCTCAAACTGTCTGTGCTCGCATAGCGCGCAATGCGCGGCTGTGCCACGATTTCCTGGCGAATCTGCGCGACCGATTCGAACACTTGACGCGATGTTTGTTTGTCATTTACCCGTTTACGGACGCTCTGGCTTAACACTTGGAAGAACAGTTGCTGATCGCTGAGAACGTCTTGATCGCCGCGCGGGCCGTGTCCGGGGCATAGAGTCTGAGCGCCGAGTTTTTTGGCATTGTCGAGCGTAGCAATCCATTTCTCCACGTTTCCGTCGCCCACAAAATTGAACGGTCCATTCACGCACGCGTCGCCGCTGAAGAGAATCTTTTCCTTTGGTAACCAAGCCATGGCATCGCCATGCGTGTGTGCCACGCCGAGGTGGATGAGTTCCACGCGATGCTCACCGTCGTCGAAGAAAAGTTCGCGCGGGAAGAGCACCGACGGCGGAGAAAGGCGACTGGCGGCAACGTCCGGCCGTGTCTTGGCGGCTTCCTCCCAGCGGCCGGGCGTGCTGCCATAGTAGCCGGTTTCATAGCGCCGCATTTCTTCGATGACACCGGTATGCGCCACGGGCGTGGCGCCGTTCTCGATCCAAACCTGGTTGCCATAGGCATGGTCGCCATGATGGTGCGTGTCGAAGGCGAAGCGGATAGGTTTGGAGGTGAGGGCACGGATTTTGGGCAATATGTTTTGCGCACCCGATGGAAAATTGGCGTCAATCACCAAGACATAGTCTTTGAAAATAATCCAGCCGTTGTTGCAGTGGCCTTGGTGCTCAAGATCGCCTTGATGGAAATAGACGTCCTTGGCGATGGGAACGGCGGTGTTGACTTCGTCGGCTGCTTGAGCCGCGCCGGCAAACACGGCGGTACTCAAGAGGAGGTTTCTGCGGGTGACATCGCACATAGCGCGAATGATGGTATCACATAGAAACAGTCTCGCTGCTATCATCGGGTTTCACCCTTTGAATCACCAGGATCTGATCCCTTTCATCGAGCGCTTTTCCAACGCCAAGGTCTTGTGCGTAGGCGATGTTATGCTCGACCACTTTATCTACGGCGATGTGAACAGAATCTCACCGGAGGCGCCGATTCCCGTCGTGCGGGTGAGTCACGAACGGTCGATGCTTGGGGGCGCAGGCAACGTAGTTCGAAATTTAAGCTCTTTGGGTGCGCAGACAGTGCTGTTAACGGTGGTGGGTGCGGATAGCAACGCCGATCTGATTGGCAAGGAACTCAATGGGTTAGCGAATTGCGCATTGCACGCCGTGACCGACACGGCGCGCAAAACCTCGGTGAAAACGAGGTTCATCTCCGGCAGCCAGCAGCTCCTGCGAGTGGATAACGAGAGTACGCACTCGATCAGCGAGGAAATCCTGAATGAGCTTTTGGCGCAATTCGAGAAACTCGTGGCGGCGTGCGACGTGGTGATTCTTTCGGACTATGCGAAGGGTTTACTGAAAGAGGAGCGCGCGGCGCGCTTTATCGCGGCGGCCCGTAAAGCGGACCGGCCGGTGTTTGTGGATCCGAAGGGGCGCGACTTTGGCCGCTATCGCGGGGCTTCTTTGGTTAAGCCGAACCTGCAAGAGCTGGCGGAGGCGACGAACTTGCCAGTTTCCACCGATGCCACAGTGGAGGCGGCGGCGTTGCGGCTCATAGAACAGAATGAGATCGGCGCCGTCCTGGTGACGCGCGGCGGGTTGGGAATGATGCTGGTGCGTCCCAATGCGGCGGTGGTTTCACTCAAGGCGGTGGCGCGGGAAATCTTCGATGTGTCGGGCGCGGGCGATACAGTGGCGGCGACGTTTGCGGCCGGAGTCGCGAGCGGGATGGATATGGAAGACGCCATGCGGGTGGCAAATGTGGCGGCAGGATTGGTGGTGGCGAAAGTCGGCACTGCTACCACTACGCAGGAGCAGCTGCTGGCTGAACTAGAGGGCGGGCACACACTGGATGCCGATATGCGCGTGGTGGCGATTGAGGAAGCGGCGCACCGGGTGAGGCTCTGGCGCAGGCTCGGTTTGCGGGTTGGGCTAGTACGGCGTTCGTTCGATGTGCTGGATACAGAAGCCATCGCATTTCTGCAACACTCGCGGCAACAGTGCGAGAGGCTCATTGTGGCGACGGAGAGTAAACCTTTGCTGCTGGCATCAATGGTTTATGTTGACTTAGTAATCACGGGCTCACCCTCGGTTGAGACGTTAGTCAAGGAACTGCGGCCTGATTACTCAGTAGTGTAATTGATCTCTAAGCTGCGCACTTTCAGCGAAGATGCCCAGAGAACGAGCACAGAGAGCGCTAACAAGCCGAATACGGCAACATACTTCGAAATCGGATCACCATTCGAAACCAACATAGTAAGCAATGCAGGCATGCCTGGGTCGAGTGGTATCTGCACCGGGCAAAGCGACTTGAGGTAATAGATCACGCTGAATTTCTTAAGCAATGCCGGGAGCAAGGGATTCGCCGCTTCCCAAATGAGCACGATGGCGGCGGCAATGATGGGATTGCGAAACAAAAGACCCGCCGCTAAGAAAACGCTACCGTAGCCGATACACGCCAGGATAGTAACTCCCAGATAGGCCGCTACGTGAGAGAGGCCATTTTCCTGATACAAGTAACGCGAGATCGTGTTGCCGTCAAAGGCGGAAATGTTAGCAGCAATTTGTAAGGCGGTGCTGGTTGTGAAGATCACAGTGGCCGCTAACAACCCGGCTAGATACTTTCCGGCAAGCAGAACCTCCCTTCGAATAGGAGAGAGCAAGTAATAGTGAAGGCTTTTATCGAGCATCTCTCCGCGAAACAGATTCATGAAAATTCCGAGACAGCCGAAAAATACAGCTAGACGAATGAAGAAGAATTGAAAGACTCCGGCGAAGATGTAGCTGTTCTGGCCAAATGACAGGCGCGAGTTTGAGATGACGCCGTTCAGTACGCCATCGTCCAGAATCAGGGTCAAGGCGCGGCCGGTTCCGTAGTAGTGTAAAGTTTCTTCTTCTACGGTTGCCTGCTTGCCGTCCTCGTCATATTTCTGAACCGTCTGCTTGCTTGATTTGGCGGGAGGTCCGAGCTCGGAGATGATTTCGTCGTGAGTCATCTTGTCATGGATGTTGTCCATCTGCTGGCTAGTGAGCAAATGGCCGGCACTTGGAATGTCTGGTTCAACGACACGCAAGCTTCGTTCCACAATGGCCTGGGTGGTGAACAGGGCCACCGGAGCGAGAGCGAGCAGATAAATCCACAGGCCGCGCTTAGCAAAGAAGGTCTTCTTTATTTCAAGCCGCATGACGGCTAGAATCTGGGTCCACCAAACATTCATTTGGTTGCCTCCTCGGTACCGATGAGGTATTCGTAAACGGAGTTGACATCGTCATCCACCGGCGCCACGGATTCGAGCTTGTGGCCGTTTAAGGCAACATGGTTCATTAAGTTAAAGAAGCGGTCGGGATCGCTGGTTTTGATGAGCAATCCCTTCTTGTCATGATGCATGCGGACTTCCACGATGTGGTCTTCCTCAAAAAAGCGCGAGGCCAGGGTATTCGGATGATCGCAACGGATGACAATCTGCATGGGCTGTTCGTGAATTTCGCCACGAACACTTTGGATATTGCCTTCAGCGACCACATAGCCGCCACTCATGAGAATGACTTGATCGGAAATGATATCCACTTCATGCAGCACATGGCTGGAAAGAATGACGTGGCAGCCTTCTTTGGCATAGGATCGGAAAAGCGCAATCGTTTCGGCGCGAACGAGCGGGTCTAAACCATTCAGCGGTTCGTCGAGAATTAAGACGCGCGGGTTGTGAGCAATGGATTGCGCGAGGCGGATGCGTTGACGCATGCCTTTGCTATAGCCGCCGGCTTTGCGATGGGCGGCATCGCGCAGGCCGACGCGATCAATGGCACGCCAGGTTAGCTCATCGCATTCGGCGGCATCGCGGCCGGAAAGGCGCAAGTAGGAGTTGACGAATTCATAGCCAGTGAGACCTTTGGGAAAGGAATCGAACTGGGCGCAATATCCCAGCAGCCGGAAGAGTTTTTCGGGTTCATCGGGTGTCAGGCCCAAGACGTGGATTTGGCCGCGCGAAGGACGGATCAGACCGGTGATCAAATTCATGAGGGTCGTTTTGCCGGAGCCGTTCGGGCCGACGAGACTGGTGATGCCCGGTGGAATGGAGAGATTGACGCGATTGACACCTAGCACGTCGCCATAGAATTTGGACACATTGTCGAGAACGATTTGGTTACTCAACGCACCACCTCGTTGGCGCGAATTTTCTTCATGAGCAGATAGAAACACAGCGCAGCGAAGGCCAACAGGCCGAACCAAGCCTCACCCGCAGGCAGTGCTCGTTCGGCCGAGTCGTGAAACAAATCCTGCCAGATGATGTTCGTTAGTTTGGAAACATCGATTAAATAGCCTTGCTGCGTTTGCAGGACGCGATTGATGGCTTGGGCGAAGCCCGCGCCCAGGAAGAGTACGCCTAACAGCAGCGCACCGGCGGCGATGCGCCACTTAACATAGGCGGACAAAGCCATAGCCAATAAGGCGATGGAGAGAATCCAGATCCAGGAGCCGAGGAGGATGCCAACCGGAATGAAAAAGTTATGCATCGCCCAATCCCAACCCGACAGGCTCGCTTGTACGAAGAACAGGAGGAGACCGGGAATCCAAGTGACCCACGAAAGGATGATGGCCAGAACCGACATTTTGCCCAGCACGTATTCAAAACGCGAAAGAGGCCTGCAGAGATAGAGAGTGAGAGCGCCGTTAGAGAGATCGGGTGAAATCAAGCCCGGGCCAATGAATGCGGTGAGGATGAAGGCCAGTGAAGACTGACCACTGAGAAAGATCAAAAAGAATTTGCCATCGATCTTGAAAAGCGGGCCATTCGCACGCTGGCCGAGAAAGCTGAAGGCGCTGATGTGATCGTTGGCGTAGATTCCTAAGAGGCACAGTAATGGATAAAAGAAGCAAAGCACGAAGAAGGCAGTTAGGAATTTCGATTTGAACAAATTCCGACGCGAATAGCGGTAGAGCACGAGGAAGCGCGACCAATGCGTGGTCAAACCGCCGGAATAACCGCGGTAGGTCCGCTTATAAACTGCCATTGTTGTGCTCCATTGCTTTCAGGAAGATTTCTTCGAGCGTGTCGCGGCGGAAATTCATGCGGCGCAATTGAACGTTCTTCTCGGCGGCTACGCGATAAATGTCGCTGACTTCAATTTTGTCGCCGAGGACAAGTTTGAGGCGGTTCAAGGCGCCGGGCGCGGATTCGCAGCCTAAGCCTTCCACCGCAGTAACGAAAGTCGGTAGAGTCGCCATGGAGCTCCAATTCAACAAAACGCCTGTTTAGACGCCGTTCATTTTGAAGGTTTGAGTAGTGGACGACGCGGCCCTGCTTGAGAATGACCACTTCTTCGCAGGTCTCTTCCACGTCGCGCAACAAATGGGAACAGAGGACGATGTGCATTTCGCCGGTGTCGCGCATTTCGCGAACGAGGCGGATCATGCGTTGCCGGGCGGGCGGGTCAAGACCGTTGGTGGGTTCGTCTAGGATGAGCAGTTTCGGGCCATGGACAATGGCCTGCGCCAGTTTTGCCAATTGCTTCATGCCCAGCGAGTAGGTGCCGAGCTTGCGATAGCGCGCTTCTCCCAAACCGACATAGAAGAGCGCCTCATGCGCCCGTTCGAGGGCCATTTCGGACGGCAAACCGGATAGTTCCGCCATCATGCGAATGAAGGCGACGGCGGTCATTTTACTGATGAAAGAATCGTTCTCCGGCATGTAGCCGACGAGGGCGCGAATTTGTTTCGATTCACGCGCGACGTCGTGGCCGAGGACGCTGGCTGAGCCGGATGTGACGGGCCAGAAGCCGAGCAGGGTGCTGATAAGGGTGGATTTGCCGGCGCCGTTTGGGCCGAGCAAGCCGATGGTGCGGCCAGTGAACGAACCTGTGATGTCGCGCAGAACTTCATGCTTACCGAGCTTGACGGACAGCGCTTTGAGTTCGATCACGGGCGGCATGGTTAGTACCAGACCCCGAGAAGGCTGACCGGGAGGTCAGCCACAGGCCGGGAGGCCTGCCCCACAAACGCCCAATCTTCACGTGGGCTGCTAGAGAAACGATGCATTTAGTTTATGGCCCCCTTGGTTTTCTTGGGTCCTGAAGCAATCATAGTCTTTAGAGATTCGCCTTGCTGGATGCCAACGAGCGTTCCTAGATCGAAGCCGAGGAAAGAGCCGCGGGCTGCGGCGATGATTCGATCGGGTTCGCCGTACACGCAGACGAGACCGGAGCCGCCGTGGGTGAGAAGAGCGGTGATGGATTGTTGAGGACCGGAAGAGGGAGAAGTCTTCAGCTGTTTGGCCAAGTCTCCGAGTGAGGAGCCGACATTGCTGTAAACCATGGCCGAAAAGTTGGGATAACCATCGGCAGGGAGCTTGGAGCGGAAGTTGGCGGAATCGGCGAGGATGTGGCCGCTTTGTTTGTTTTGAATGGCGGTGAGGACGTTGGCCTCACTCGACGAGGCCAGCAAATAGCCGTCTACAAATGTGTAGTGGGCGGCGATGGCGGGCGCCTTATCATTGCTGAGGGTGTAAAACGTACGACCGTTGACCTGGTCATTGGTCAGGCTCAATTTGCCGGCCGTGGCCGGAGCTTGCTGGTTAAAACTCTGGACGAACTGAGTGAGGGTTTGTTGGAGGTGCGTGGGATCGTTCACTTCGATGATCAGTTTCCAAGCTGGGATGGGAACGAGCGCGCCATCGATAGCGAATGTCACGTCGCTGCCCAAAGGCGCGGCTACATCGTCGAGCAAGTTGACCCCGGCGTGAGCTTGAAAATCATTCAATTGTTTGGTGAAGTCCGCATCCGCGCCGCTGGCGAGACCGATCAGTTCCTGCATCATGACGCGCGGACTTTTCATAACCATGGAGGCGGCGAAAGTGGCGTCGGGTGAGACAAAATCGAGCGAACCGGCGGGGCTGGGCGCAGCCAGCCACGAAGCAACGCCTTGACGAGTACCGTCAAACGAAACTGCCGCTCTCATTTCCGTATCGCCATTGCTTTCTTTGCGCTCCAAGACCAGATACTGAACATTATCGAAACCGGCGGGTATGCCGCTCTTGGCATGACTTACGGATTTGGCAGCGATTTGTTCCAGATTCGCGGCTAGGAAATAGTCGGCACCGTTGTCGTAGACCTTACGAATGCGGGCGAAGAATGGCGTGCCGGGGAAATTTCCAGGCACCGTTTTTTGGACGACGTCTTCCACGCGCTTCAATTGAACGGCGCTGGGCGAGGCAACCAGAATATTGTTATCTAAGTCGATCAAGAGAGCGTTGCCACGTGCAATCGGAGAGGCGGCTGTCACGATTTGCACTTGAGCGTTGGCGGGCAAAGTACTTTGCAGATATTGGGCCAGTCCGGGTTGTTTGATTTCGGCCAGGAACACCGGACCGGCTTGTTGGCCGGCGACATCGCCGCCCACGGCTACCACGATTTCATCGCCTAAATAGCTGCTGATGGAACTCACTTGATCGATGATGCGATCGAATTCGCCGTTCTTGGCGACATCTTTCTGCTGCCACCATTGGCGCAGCGTGGGGCTTTCAGCGAGGCGGCTATCAAACAATTTCTTAGCCTCGGTAATGGTGCCACCAAGATTGGGTATGGCGGCGTAGAGGTAGGTATCGGAGGGCAGGTATTGCGGCAAGTGAGACGAGTAGCGCAGACCGGGACCCGGGATGGCCTGCAAATCTTTTTGCAGAGCCGAGAGCTGGTTTAGAAGGGCCGAGTACTCGCTGGAATGCTGGCTCCAGGCAAATTCGGAGTTGATGGGAAGATTCACCAAACGGAGCTCTGGACCATACTGCTGCCCGGCTTTGAGAGAACGGGTGGCCGCTCCGTTGGTTACATCAACGGAACCAGCGGCGACGGCTACGCGCGATTCTTTTATGCCGTGATTGAAAGCAACGACGCCGCTCCGCACGGGGATGTTCATATCGCCGCTGGTGACGTTCAGCGTTTTTTGAGTGTTAGCGCGCGCATCGACAATCATCTGGCCATGCTCGAGGTTTAGCGCTGGACCGCGCCAGCCACCGGAGAGCGAGACTTGCGAGCGCTCGGCGATTTCGACGATGGCGCCGCCGGCGAGACGCAGAATTGCGTGCGAGCCTTTAGCGGTGCGTAGTTCGTCGGTATTCTTGAGAATGGCGCCGGCTTCTACCAGCGAAACGGTGAGATCGGTCACCCGATAGAGGCTACCTTGCACGCTGGCTACGGTGGCGCGGACGGAATTCTGGCCCGGCAATAGACCGGTGAGACCCAGGCCAATGCCGACGAGCAGAGTAGCGGCGGCCGCCCAGAGTAGCATGGGCACGCGTTTGCGACGGCCGCGGTCAATGGGAATGGCGCGATTGGGGGTGGCGCCCGTACGGGCTTCCTGCAGGGCGTGACGGCAATCGACGCAATTCAGCACGTGATCTTCGATCAGCAAGGCGCGCGGGCCCGATAGGGTGCGGTGAAGATACGCGGGAATGAGTGCGCGCACATCGGCGCAGCCGCGTATTTTGCCACTGGGTTCGCTGGTGATGAACGCCGAATCGAACAACGAACTGAAGACCCGTTTAGCGGCGTCTTTGACGGTTTCATCGTTCACTTGTGCGGCGCGGATTTTGGCTACCGCTTCGTCTAATTCACGTTGACTCATTTGCCACCTCCCATACACGTACGAATTTCTTTCTGTAACTGGCGGCGCGTGCGATGCAGAGACACCGCGACGAGCACCTGGGAAATATTCAAGGCGCCGGCTATTTGTTGATTGCTGAAATCTTCGAAATAGCGCAACGCAAAAATCTCGGCCGAGCGTTCGGTGAGGGTTTGAAGCGCGCGACGAAGGCAGTCTTCGACGACGTTGCCAGCGTCGGGCTGGGCGGTTTTAGCGATTGCCTCATTGAGGGGAACGCTGCGGCTGGCCTGCCTTTGACGGATTATGTCGAGCGAGGCGTTTACCGCGGCGCGGCGCAAATAACTCTCTTCCTGGGTGAGCACGGCATCGGAAGGGGATTGACGGAGCATGCGCAGGAAGATGGTTTGGAGGACATCCTCGGCGTCGGCCGCATTGCCGGTGATTCGATAAGCTGTGCGGAACACCATGCCGTGGTGCGCTTCAAAAATGCGGCTGAATTCATTTGGCTGCGTAACTACCTCGTGTTCTTTAACTGCTGATTGCGTAGTCGCCTCCCTTGTTTCTCGCCAGTAAAGACGGGAGGGGTGTCTGATTATTACAACAGAGGGCGGAAAAGTGGAGTTTTGGGGCGGTAAAAAAGGAGCGATTTGGGAGGTTCGCGTCCCGCGTATAAATAATAGAGCCGAGCGGCGGGAAAGTAACGCTCTTTTGGGGGAGCGGCGGGGGAGTTTTTCCCGCGCGGGGTGGGTGCGTGGGAGGACGGGTGTGCGGGGTGGGGCGGCGGTGGTATTAGGCATGCGAGATTTGGTCATGAGAATGGCTTTCCGACCACGAGTATGAAATGGGGGCGTGCGGGGAGGACGGGATTTTGATGGTAAGTTGATGATTCTAAGGTGGAAGAAATATTTGGAAGATTTGAACTGGGGATGGAGGGAGGTGGAATCCGGAATCTCGAATCTAGAATGCGTGGTGGCGGATTACTTTTTGCTTAAGCGGGCGCTCCGCGGAGCATAGACGACATTCCGGACGAATTTGATATCGAAGCTTCCCATATCGCCGTTTCGCGGGCTCTTGAGATTTAGGAGCGACTTCAAAGAGGCACGGCGGTCAAACTCGGCCGGATTACTCTACGCTGCGCCGTACTCGCGATCAATCGGCCGCCAAGTTGACATCTGCGGTTTGCGCGTTTTGCTTCAAAGTGCTGAGCAGCCGTCGCCAGCGCCGTTTCAAAAGAGTGGGGGAACTATACAGACCGCCACTCTCAAGTCCTGTGCCCTTACCTACCTAGGAATAGAGATCGGCCCTCCCCAGAGTATGGACAGAGATGTTCGTGCCTTGAAACAGCTCTGCAGCAATTTCTTTTGTTCTAGGGGACCAGTCAACTTCACTCGCCAGAATGAACTTCTCCGCTCCCAACAAGGTTGCTAGCTCTCTGTACTCCCTTAGCGCCGCGCGCTCACCACTAGCGGTGTCAGCCACTCGATCCGAGACTTTCGCTTCGCCGATCGTAAGCATTCCATCTGCAATACAGCAAATATCGACTTCGATTAGCGGTTTCTCTTCGCTGCGTCGAACGAACTCGTGCTCGTCGGCGTGCATGAATGACTGCGCACTTCGGCGCAACCGATCTAGTGCGAGTAGGGGAACATGCATGTTGTTCGTTATGCCTTGATAAACGAGTTCATCGAGCTTGTAGTACCAGGTCGGCTCTGGACGGGCGAAGAGGTTCGCGCTTAGGATGGACTGCTCTAATCGGCATCTGTTACAACGAAACAATTCTCCAATCTCTGCAATCGAGAACCAGTCAGCAGTTCGGCAATACCGACATTTGAGAACAAGGCCGCGATGAAGAATTTCATTTCGCACAAGGCCATCAACGAACTCGTTCACGTCGTTGCTGACGGCCAAGATCTTAAGCGCTTCCAGATCCAGGTATCGACGCCTGTCGGAGCTAAGGAAACACCCGCCCGCTTTTGAATCGCCTGGCTTTCTGAATTCTTTCAATACGGATGCCGATGTATTACTTCGGAGGAAGGCAGCAGCGTTTGCAAGTCCCCCTAGCTTGCGGAGGAACTCCTGAGCATAAAATCCTTTGTCGGACAGCTTCGATTTGAGCCCCGCCAAGCTTGCAAGGTGTTCAAATACCTCAGCAGCGGTTGGGACACGGATCTCAGGCCGCCGGAGAATAGAATCGACATCTCCGCCAAAATAGATGCTGTTTGGACAAAGATAACAAACACCGTCACGCCCAGAGCGTACGTCGTCGGTCGTCAGTGTGCGCTCCTTGGCGAGAAATGTGCCAAGAGCGGGGTGCCTGGGATAGTCTTGACCTTCAATTTCTAGCTCGGTAATCCAGCGATGATCATACGATACGATTTCGCTGAATCCTTTTGGTTTAGGTGTCGGGAAATAACCCGCTAGTTGATCCCCCAAAAGCTGGTTGGTTGCGGTGCCGAAGGCGTCCACGTTTAGAACGCGGAGCGGATGCGCCATCAACTCCTTAATATCGGTAATTATTTTAGTGGGCCCACGCAGCCGGTCGCCAAAGGAAAACGGGCAGTCCGCCAGTTTGGCAGCGGTTTGGGATAGGAGGCTTTCACCGAGCGAGAGACTGACGTAGTATATGTTTTGCGGCCGCATCTTCATGGATTCGTTTACGAGGCGCTGCGCCACGCCTCTTGCGTACTCCTCGTTAGGTCGGACCGCTCCTTCTCCCTTGCGCGCGCGGATTCGAGAATCTTCAAATCGGTCAATCCATTCAGACGGTAGCCAGTACACCCGACCTCTTATCGCCCTAAGGGAGAAAAAAAGTGAGAAATCCAGCAGAGTCGACCCGCAAACGACAGTGATTGCGCTATCGATTATTCCAGGTTTGCGATACTGAGCGAGCCTAAGCATTGAGAAATTAAAGGCATTTTGGGAAAGGTCTTCGGTCGCATCTCCGCCAACCCCAAGCAACTGAGCGAATCGACTGCAGGCGGTGTTATCGTCCATTGCAAATACTTCCACCTTGACGCCCTGACCCTCGATCTCAGCTAAAGTAGCTTTGGAGTAATTTCCCGTGATCGATTCGACCCACAGAGGCGGTAGTCCCTCTGCAGTAACGTAGGGAATCATAAGCTCTTCGGAGTGTTTGCAATGCGGTAGGATCGTCTGGGTGCTTGTAAATGGATAGGAAGCATCAGCCTTCAAACGGCTGAGCGTCTTCAAAACGTTATAGTCAAAGAAGAAGGGTGCCAACCTTGACTTGAGATCCTTTTCGAGATCCGAGCTCAGCGTGATTGATGTGATCCGGTGCTCCCTGGCAAAGTTCTCGAATGCCGCCTTAAGTCCGGCTGCGTCTTCTCCCAGCTCCTCTCTAACAGAGTCTCGACTCTTCCATTTCAAAAAGTAATCGTCATATGTGTCTGGACGGCGTTCAATGCGATCCCAAAGGCTCCACTCAAGAGCGCATATGTAATCCGGGTCGTAAGCCTGAAGCAGTTCCCAAAAGGGTGGCCTGATGGAGACTCCGTCCGTCGGAATGATAAGGCTGTACTTGCCACCCCAAATAGTCGGAAGGACATGCATAATCTCGCGACATGTTTCCTGCCAGTCTGAGCTGCCTTCACTAACAAGCACTGCGATCCTTTGTGGCCGAACTCTATAGTGAACGTTCTTGAACTGTATTTCGTTCATCTTCTGAATGGTATCTATTGCTGGCGTGGGCTTCATCTTGTGAAAAGGCGGCGAACCTTCCAGTCGTTCGGTTATAGGGTGTGTCACTCGGGCGTATTGCCATGTCGGACAAGTGAAGTTGCCGATTACCCGAGTGTAGTCGGCATGTATTTAGTAATGGCCGCCAGTCGAAGCCGCGGATGACTTCCCGTAAGACTGTCCGCGCGAAAAGAGCGTTTTCGCCCACGCGCCCCCGAAGTCGCG
>CAVXRP010000047.1:0-141558 GCA_963764105.1 Bryobacterales bacterium | reverse complement strand
TTTCTCCGAAGGCCGGTAGCCTTTCACCCATCACTACGGGAGCGGATATCTTATGGATTTAGAGTTGGTAGTATTCCCCGGCTTGCTGCCGCTTGGGAAGTATGTGAGGATCGGGAGAAAAAGGATTCGCAGTTAGGAAGACTTATGATCTTCCTCAACCGAAATTTTCAGCGCGCGCAGAAATTTTTGATCCTGCGTCGTTAAACGGATTTTGCCGTTCGCTTCATACTGCACGGGTTCGGAAGAAACATCAGAAGTATTCTCAGAGGAGCTTTCTTCGTCTTCGCGTTTGTTGAAACCGATGGTAGCCTCGAGCACCAGGAACACGTCATAGCCTGCGCGCTTGATCTCGCCGATGGCGCCGGCAATTCGATCGGAATCGGAAAGAGATTCATTGATCGCATTTCCCAGTTCCTGCACTAGCTCCTTAAGTTTTTCGTCCAAAAAGACCCCTTTCCCGGCATCTTCAGATTATCACTGAAGCCGGGTTAAGAAAGCGAAAAGCGTACGCTTACTCACAATGGTTTAACGCTTCTTTAGTACTAGTGCTGGTTGAATGATGTTCCTGGCCATAGGATTTTACGCCACACAAACAGCTTGCTAGAACATACGATGATGTAATTTGCTTTCAGATTTCGCTGTTTTTCTGTTCGTATGGCTTGGCCGAATAGCGGGCCGCTTCTTCCTGCGCGCCCCCGGTGTTGTCATGCGTGCGAATCGCCTGCTTATATTCGTTCACCGCCCGATCGCGCTGGCCGGTCACGTCGAAAATTTTTCCGAGATTCACGTGCGCCCAAACCTCGGTCCATTTTGGCTCCAAATCCCCGTTGATGGCCGCGCGGAACTCGTTGGCGGCCGATTGAAAATTGTTCTGTTTAAAAAACAGTTCACCGATGCGGTAATGGGCCAGCGAGCTGTTGCGGTTTACTTCCAGCGCTTTCTGGAATTCGCGCAACGCATTTGGATAATCGTTGATGGCGGTAAACTGCTCACCGCGGCGGATGGCCACCGCAATTTGCATACTCGAATCCAATCGCAGTAAGACGTGGTTGGGATCGAGAATCAGGCTGCGCGGCTTGCCAAACGTATCGACACTGAATTCGGACGATGTGCCGGTGACTTCAATCTTTTTGTCTTCCGGATTTCCTTCCGTTTCGATGCGCAAATCCACCGGCATGCGGAAAGTATCGAGATCCTGATTGATTTTGCCCACCACGCGGAAACCGGTTTGAGTGCGGAACACCGTGTACTCCAGCTTGAATTCGGGCGACCCGCTTGAATCGAGCCATTGTAAGAAGAAGTAACGAAGCTCTTCGTTCGATACACGCTCCATCACTTTGCGGAAATCTTCCGTATTAGCCGACTTCCAACTGTACTGATCGAGAAAGGCTTTCAGCCCTTTTTTGAAGTTGGCATCGCCCACTACGTTGCGCAGCATGTTGAGAATGGCCGCGCCTTTGGCTGCGGTGAGCGCCCAGTATTCGGGCGAATAATCGTCCAACCGCGACGCCTGAAGGACGGGCGGATCTTTAACAGTCAGCGCTTCCACGTAGGTGATTTTCATATCGCCTTCCATGGCGGCGACGCCGGCCGTGTGTTCGGTATAGAGGAGTTCGGAATAGCGCGCCGGGCCGTTTTGCAACCATAAGTGATTGCGCGTGGTAGGCGACACCAAGACGCCCCACCATTGACGCGATAGTTGATTGGAAAGCAGGCGAGTGTTGATTTGTTTATAGATGGTTCCGGGCGCGAGGAAGATGATGCCGGGCGCGGAGTAACCATTGACCGCACCATCTTCTGTTTCGACCAAGGTGAGATTGGCGGTTGGCACTAAACCATACACGGTGGTGAAGAACGCTATGATCTTACCGGTCTCTTCGCCATAGGACTGCGCGAAAGCAGCCTTGTCGCCACGAAAAAAAACCTGGGTGTTGATGCCTTCCGAACTCACGCGAACTGCGTCGCCCTTGACGATGCCGATGCTGCCGGGAAAGCTCGCATTGTCGGAATGGAACGAATACACGGTGCCACCGTCTTTAGCGCGATCGCTTTTCTGATCGCCGCTGCCCACGACGCGATACTCCGCCGGCGTGGTAATGCGCATATCGGCCAGAAAGCGATTGGTGGAATAGCCGCTGACGGGAAACCAGCGCGCCGGATAAAGCAAATAGCCATAATCCGGATGCAAGGCGGCGAAGGTGATGCCGGAAATCGGCGAGTCTTCATTGCCGGTAAATTTGCCGTCGTAAGTAATGGAGATGGATGTTGGCTGATTCTTCACCAGTCCACTGGGAAATACCGCGCTGATGGTAAAGTCGCTGGTGTTGCGTTGCGTGGGGACGGGAGCGCCTTTGTCGTCCACCGCTTTGCTGACGGTCAGCGCATTGTTCAGCTCAAAGGTGGCTTGGTTGGCGCTATCGAGCGGAGTGAAATCGATTTTGGCGGTGGCTTCAATCGACTGCGTGCGGGGATTGATGGTGGCGTCGATGGTGTATTTCTGAACCTGGATGCGCGGGCGCGAATCGTCGGCTGCCCGCAGAGTGAAAGATAGAACACAGGCCAGCGCGATAAGCAAGTAGGTTGGTCGAAGAAGACGCATCATCTTTTTCATTGTCTCCCGGATGTTTCGAGATTTTCCAATCTGTCGGAAATGGCGGCAGCGGCAAGGTCGAGCGGACTGCCACTAGAACCCTCAAGCAGCAGGGACTTGCGGACGACGGCGAGATCGGCACGCATTTGTGCAAGGCGGGTTTCGGAAGCCAGCAACTCTGAGGCGGCGGCGGCGATGGTAGCGGCCGTCATGTTATTTTGGATCAACTCCGGCACGACCAAACGTCCGGCAATCAGGTTAACCATTGATAAATAAGGAACTTTGACCAGGCGCCGGCCGGCCCACCAGCTGAGCGCGGTCACTTTGTAAAAGGTGATCATCGGCGTTCCGAGTACCGCCGCCTCCATTGTGACCGTACCGCTAGCGGCAAACGCAAGGCTAGCGTGGCCTATGCAATCCCAGGCTTCGTTTTCAATTACTTTGATGGATAAGGCGGCAATTCGTTCCTGAAAATTCGCGAAGACGCGTTTTTCGGTAAAGCCTTTGGGGGTGGCCAGCACAAAAGAGGCGGCCGGCCAGCGCTGGCGTAACAGAGCAACTGTATCGAGCAAGATAGGCAAGTGGCGGCGGGCCTCACCGGGACGGCTGCCCGGGAGAAGGGTAAGCAGCAGGCCTTGCTCCGGTAGATCGTACGCGGTACGAAAGGCGGCGGCAGAGCGGCTGGTGTGCACCATGGACGCCAGCGGATGTCCGATGAATGCGGCGTCCACTCCGCGTTCGCGAAACCAGGGCTCTTCGAAAGGGAACAGGCAGAAAAGTTTATCGACGAGGCGGCGGATGGTTTTGACGCGACCTTGACGCCACGCCCAAACC
Organism: Bryobacterales bacterium; assembly: GCA_963764105.1. Classification (GTDB taxonomy): domain Bacteria; phylum Acidobacteriota; class Terriglobia; order Bryobacterales; family Bryobacteraceae; genus Bog-105. The sequence continues at coordinate 138,134 of CAVXRP010000047.1, read as the reverse complement.
TGCGGCGCGACCAGATAGAACACCGGCACGCCGAGGCGTTTGAGATGGCGGGCGAGGCGCAGATGAAAATCGGGGTTGTCGGTAAGAATGGCCGCAGTGGGCCGGTGATCGCGGGTGTAACGCAACAGTGTCCGATACTGCCGGTAGATGCGTGGCAGGTGAACGACTACTTCAGCGAGTCCGACAACGGAGAGGCTGGCGGCGTCGATGACGGGCTCGACGCCCTGCGCCTGGAGTTGGGGTCCGGCGCAGCCATAAAACGTGGCGGCCGGGAAACGTTCGCGCAAACGAGCCACGAGGCCGGCGGCATACATATCGCCCGACGCTTCGCCGGCGGAAACGAGAAAGCGCACGTTACCAACGTTAGCAACGGATTGATTGGAGGCGGAGGGAGATTTTTTAGGGGAATTGTTTTCGCCTATAGAAATATATAGGGGGAGGCGAAAGAAATGCATTGGTTTGGGGTTGGGAGAGGGGGGTTTTTCCCGTGGAGGGGGCTGGGCGTTTCCGAGGGCTGACCAGGAGGTCAGCCCCCACTTAGAAAGCGATTTAAGCGGCATTGGGTTTTTTTCGGATTCGAGTTCGGCGGGCGGGAGGTCAGCCGCAGGCCAGGAGGCCTGCCCCACCTCGGGCCGGGAGAATGTAGCAACTCGAGAGCGCTCATAGCAGCGGCTTAGAACTCACTTTCACTGGTTATCCACAAGAAGCTTCACGTCGACCGCGAAACCGCGTGGTCTGTTTGGCGAGCGGCGTATTCGATCGACGCGAGAATGTCCTCGCGCTCAAGGTAAGGATAGTCTTGCAGGATTTCGTCGATGTTTGCGTCGGCGCCCAGTTTACAGGCCTGTTGGAACTTTGAACGGGCCTTTACGTACCCCTCGGCATGCTCCTCCCGATCCACATCGTCGCCGGCGGATTGGCCATTATCCTGGGCGGTGTGGCGCTGGTGGCCTCGAAAGGGGCCTGGCTGCATAGGCGAAGCGGGCTGCTGTTCGTGTATGCAATGTTGACGATGGGATTCAGTGGGTCGATCCTGGCGATCTTCAAGAGTTGGACCAACGCGAACTTGCTGGGCGGCTTCATGTCGGCCTACTTCGTGGTTACGGGACTGACCACGGTACGGCCTGTCACGGCTTGGACGCGGCGGCTGAATGCGGCGGCTCTGGTGGTGGCGATTGCGCTCTGCCTGGTGGAAATTGGTTTGGGATTCAAGGCGATGGGCAGTCCTGGCGGAGCGATTGACGGTGCGCCGTTTTTCATGATGTTCATAATGGCGACGGTGGTGGGATTGGCTGCGGCGGGCGATTTTCGTTTAATGCGGTCGGGGATATTGCGAGGGGCGCCCCGGCTGGCGCGGCACTTATGGCGCATGTGTTTCGCGCTGTTTATTGCGGCGGGCTCGTTCTTTTCGATCCGTGAGCGCGTCGCCAAAATCCTGCCCGAGCCATTCACAACCGCGGCTATGCGCGCCCTGCCGATTGTGTTGATCTTTCTGGCCATGTTTTATTGGCTGTGGCGGGTAAGAGCGCGGAAGCTGGGAACGGTTATTTCCTGACGGACCCTACGACTTAAAAAGCAGCCGCCATGTGGTGACGACCAGCGTGTGAGTCACCATCGATACGCGTACGCTGCCGGTTCGCGCATAAGCGAAGCCGCAGAAGATTCCAAGCAGCACGGCTAAGATGGCGCTGCGCCAGTCGGGAAATGGGCGGAACCATAGATGAGCCGCGCCGAAAACCACAGCCGACAGCACAACGGCCAGGGCTTGCGATGGAAGGTGGTCAAGCAGCGCGCGCGTAATCACGCCGCGAAAGAACAGTTCTTCGGCGAGCGCCGTCACCCACAGACAGCCGAAAAAAGTGGCGACTGCCGTGCCGCTCACTTTCCACCATTCTCCGGCGAGCGGGGACCAACGGGCGTCATGCGTGGCCAGTGCCAATGCCACCAGGGGAAGCACGGCGGCACAGTAATAGATTGCTCCGCTGCGCCATTCGCGCGCCTTAGGCCACAAACCGAAAGACCCGGGGTTCCACTCACGAAAGACGAGTAAGGCGACGATGCCCACTCTGATCCACATCAGATGGCCCAGAATGTCTGGCCGCACGTGCTTGTCGGGCGATAAGTAGATACGAGAGAAGACGCGGGTTATAAAAGGCGTGGCGGCTATTACTAAGAAGCCGAAGTCATAAGCGGGCCGACGTGGCAAAACGACGTGCCAAAAAGAAAAAATCGCCGTCAACCCCACTAATAAGTAAAACGCGTTGCGATGAAACGTCCCGGCACTTAAGCTAAAGATGAGGTAGGGCAAAAGAGCGCTCAGCCAAAGAATAGCGGCCTGGGCTCTTGCGGGGCGAAATAGAGTGATAGAATTCCGCGTCTGAACAAATACGGACGCCAAGTAGCAACCCGCTTCGACCGCCAAAGCGGGGAGCAAAGCCTTAGTCAGCCATTGAGAGTCTGGAAATTGCCTGGAAACCACCGAATTCGCTGCCAGCAAAGCACCCCAAGTGCACGCTAACACTATGAAAAACGGACGGAAACTCGTCGGCATCGCCCTCATCGTAGCATCGGCCGTTTGCGCGGCAGAGCCGCCTAGCGGTTTCCTGCGGAAGATCGCGGAGCGGGAAACGGCTAACGCGCGAGCCCGCGAAAACTACACCTTTCGCCAATCTGTCGCCGTGCAGGAGTTTGACGTTCACGGCGGGATTACGGGCGAGTACGGGGAGGTGCGCGATATAACATTTTCGCCGGCGGTGGGGCGGTTTGAGAAAGTAATCGTTCCGGGCCATAGCACGCTGACGCGTGTTCGCCTGACGAAAGAAGATTTTAACGACATCCGGAACATTGAGCCGTTCCTTTTGACGACTGAGACGGTTCCGCTTTATGAAGGCCGGTACGAAGGGGAAGAGACGGTGGATGGCGTGCCTTGCTTTGTGGAGCATGTGCGGCCGAAGCAAATTCTGGCCGGGCAACGCTTTTTTGAAGGAACGTTGTGGGTGCGGCAAAGCGATTTCGCAGTGCTGCGGGCGGAGGGGCAGGCGGTGCCGCAAATCGATAATCTCAAGGAGCAGAATTTGACGCCGCACTTTACGACCATTCGCCGTGAGATTGATGGCAAGTGGCTGTTCCCGGTGGAGACTTATTCTGACGACACGCTGTTCTTCCGCGATTTTCCACAGCGATTGCGGACGATTGTGCGGTATATGAATTACAAGAAGTTCGAGGCGGAATCGACGATTACGTTCGGGGAAGCGACGCCGGAGACAAAACCGGCTGACGCGAAGCCGCCTGAGACGAAGCCGCCGGTTTTGAAGAATTGACCTCTACCGGTATTCGTCCTGCAACTTCTCTAAGGCGTCCGCACCCGGGCACAACTTCTCATACGGCACTTCGGTCAGCGGGATGTCCGGCGTATTGTTCATTTCGTGCAGATCGGGCGCGGTTTCATCCACAAACAGCACACCTGTGAGAACTTCGCCTTTGGCCTGACGTTCCTGCAAATAGGCCATCACGCGCTGCCGGTCGGTTGGATCATAGCCAGGCGGCACGGTTCGAAAGCGCAATACGCTGCCATCATGCATCGTGACGGAGGTTACGCCGTTGCCGTTCAGCTCCGCTAGAATCTCGGAAGCCTTCGGCACATAGTCGCTTTCGGTGGCGCGGGCTTCGTGCCGGCGCGTGTATAGGTAGCTCTTGGTTGAGCCTTCATGATCGTTAAAGGTGACGCAGGGCGACACTACATCCACCAGTGCCAGCCCGCGATGCGCGAGCGCGGCTTTCAGAATGGGCACCAGCTGATCTTTGTCACCGGAAAAGCTGCGCGCCACAAAGGTTGCGCCGATACTGAGCGCCAACATCACGGGATCAATCGGCGCCATGCGGTTCGCTTCGCCGCGCTTGCTTTTCGACCCTACATCCGCCGACGCTGAAAATTGACCTTTGGTCAAACCGTAGACGCCGTTGTTCTCGATCAAATAGAGCATCTTCACGTTGCGCCGGATGGCATGGCACATATGCCCGAGGCCGATGGACAAAGAGTCTCCGTCACCCGAGACGCCGATATAGGTGAGCGCGCGATTCGCGGCCGCCGCGCCCGTGGTGATGGTGGGCATGCGGCCATGCGCTGAATTAAAGCCGTGCGCGCCATTCACAAAATAGGCGGGCGTTTTCGATGAACAACCAATGCCGCTCATCTTCGCCAGCATGTGCGGCTCGAGTGAGATCTCCCATAGCGCCTTAACGAGCGCCGCGGTGATGGAATCGTGGCCGCAGCCGGCGCACAGCGTCGACATCGAGCCTTCGTAATCGCGAATCGTTAGACCTAGTTCATTCCGTTGTAAACTCGGGTGAGTTGCTATAGGTTTCGCTATCGATGGCAAAGTTTATTTCTCCCATTGAGCCTTGAATCGCGTCCACCACTTGGCTCGCGCTCAGCGGAAATCCGCCGTAAAACAACACGGGTCTGATCTTTTCCTTCTTCACGGTCGTCTCAAGCGTCAAGAGAGCCGAAAGCTGCGCGTCGCGATTCTGTTCCACCACAAAATTGAGCGCATGCTGATTCAGAAACGTCTCCACACTTTTGGGGAACGGGAAGCCGCGGACGCGCATGTAATCGACGTTGATCCCTCGCCGGGCGAGAACACTGATCGCCTCGCGCACCGCCAAATCGCAGCCGCCCAACGTCACGACGCCGCAGCGGGGCGCGGCCACGGTGTGAATGACCGGACCGGGCACAAAATCAGCCGCGGCTGCGTGCTTCTTAGCCAAGCGATCGAGCACCTGCTGATATTCGCTGGGCGTCTCCGTATAAGCGCCCAACTTGTTGTGGCCCGAGCCGCGTGTTACATACGCGCCTTTCGAATCCACGCCAGGTAAGGTGCGCGGGGCAACGAAATTTTCATCTTCGTCGGAGTAACGGAAATATTTCGGCAACGCTTGCAACTCTTCTTCCGTCAGCACGCGCCCGCGATCCGGCTGGTAAGAATCGTCCCAAGTCAGGCGGGGCACCACCCAATCGTTCATGCCGATATCCAAATCCGACAGCATGATGACAGGCGTCTGGAAGCGCTCCGCCAAATCGAAGGACTTCACGGCGAATTCAAAACATTCCGCGGGATTGGCGGGAAAGAGCAGAATGTGTTTGGTATCTCCGTGGGAAGCGTATGCGCAAGAAAGCAGATCCGCTTGTTGGGTACGCGTGGGCATGCCGGTGGATGGCCCCACGCGCTGCACATCGACGACCACTGCCGGAATTTCGGAGTAATAGGCCAGCCCCAGCAGTTCATTCATGAGCGAAATGCCCGGACCCGCTGTTGAGGTAAAGGAACGCGCTCCATTCCAGGACGCGCCAATCACCATGCCGATGGCAGCCAGCTCGTCTTCGGCTTGAATGATGCAGTAGTTATTGCGGCCGGTTTCCGGATCGCGCCGATATTTTTCGCAAAACTCCTTGAAGGCGTCCATGACCGATGTAGCCGGCGTGATGGGATACCACGCTGCGACCGTGGCGCCGGCGTAAACGCAACCCAACGCGGTTGCGGTATTACCATCAATCAGTATCTTGTCGTGGTTCGCGTTCATCGGCTGCAAGTGAAATGGCAGCGGACAGGCGAAATGTTCTTTGGCGTAATCGTGTCCGATCTTCAGCGCCTGCAGATTGGAATCGCGTAAGGCTTTCTTGCCGGCGAAGCGCTCATCCAACAGCGCCTCCACCGTGCTCATGTCAATTTCGAGGGTGGCCACCAGCGCGCCCGCGTAAGCGATGTTCTTCATCAGCGTGCGGGCGCGAGCGTCCTTGAAGCGCTCGTTGCACATCTGCGCAAAAGGAATCGGAATGAAGTTCACGTCACTGCGGTAAACCTTGGGATCGAGCGGCCACGAGGAATCGTAGAGTACATAGCCGCCTTCGCGCACTTCCTTAATGTCACGCCCATAGGTCTGGGCGTTCATGGCCACCATCAGGTCGTAATTGAGCGCACGCGCCGTATGGCCTTTGTTGTTGACGCGGATCTCATACCAGGTGGGCAATCCTTGAATATTCGAGGGAAAGAGATTCTTGCCCGATACCGGAATGCCCATGCGGAAAATGGCCTGCATCAACAAACCGTTGGCGCTGGCCGATCCGGTGCCGTTGACATTTGCCAACTTAATGGCGAAATCGTTTACACTGCTGCTAGAGTTTCGTTGCAAGTTTGCACGCCCGCATATGGAATGATGAGTTCGAATTTTTGCATGTCCCAGGCCGCCGTGGGGCAGCGCTCCGCGCACAAGCCGCAATGCACGCAAACATCTTCGTCTTTTGCCATAATGCGTCCAGTTTGCGGCAGCGCGGCCGAAACATAAAGGTCTTGCTCGGGATTCAAGGCGGGGGCTGACAAGCGCGCGCGTAGATCCAACTCGTCGGCATTGCGGGTAATCGTCAGGCATTGGACTGGGCAGATATCCACACACGCGTCGCATTCAATGCACTTGGGCGCGGCGAACACAGTTTCCACGTCGCAGTTCAAACAACGGCCGACTTCCGCCGCCGCCTGTTCCGCTGTGAAACCCAGTTCCACTTCAATATTCATTTTGTTGAAGCGCTCGACCAGGTCGACGTGCTTCATTTTTTGGCGCAGCGCCGCTGAATAGTCGTTCTTATAGCTCCACTCGCTGATGCCCATCTTCTGGGTGACCAGATTCATGCCATACGGCGGCCGTTCAGTCAGTGGCGCGCCTTCGCAATGCTTATGAATAGAAATAGCGGCTTGGTGCCCGTGTTCAACGGCCCAGATAATATTCTTGGGTCCGAAGGCCGCATCGCCGCCAAAGAACACGCCCGGTCGGGTCGATTGGTAAGTCTTTTCGTCCACGACCGGAACATCCCATTTATCGAACTCGATGCCTAAATCTCGCTCCACCCAGGGAAACGCGTTCTCCTGACCAATGGCCAGAATCACGTCGTCCGCCGGCAGGAAAATTTCGTCGATGGTCTTGGATTTCTTCGCGCCCGAATCCCATTCGAGGCGCTCGAACGTCATGCCCTTCAGAACACCGTTATCCAGCACGAAATTCTTAGGCGCGTGATTGACCAGAATCTCAACGCCCTCTTCCTCAGAATCTTCCAGTTCCCAGGGCGACGCTTTGAAGTATTGCCGGGGGCGGCGCGCCATCACCTTGATATCTTTGCCGCCCAAGCGCCGCGACGACCGGCAGCAATCCATCGCCGTATTGCCCACGCCGATGATCAACACGCGCTCGCCGATAGAATTGACATGCCCGAAGGCAACCGATTCCAACCAATCGATGCCGATATGGATGCGGTTGGTATCGTTACGCCCCGGAATATCCAAATTCTTGCCGCGCGGCGCGCCGCTGCCTACAAACACCGCGTCGAACTTCTCGCTCAGCAGTTCGCGCATGCTGTTGACGGGCGAGTTATAGCGAATGTCCACGCCCATGTCGAGGATGTAATCGATCTCTTCGCCCAGCACTTGCTCGGGTAGCCGGAACGAAGGGATATTGGAGCGCATCAACCCGCCGGGCTTGTCTTGCTTTTCGAAAATGGTGACTTGGTAGCCGAGCGGCATCAAGTCGTTAGCGACGGTCAGCGATGCCGGCCCAGCGCCCACACAAGCCACTCGTTTGCCGTTTTTTTGCCGCGGCGCTTGCGGCAGCAGATGCTTCACTTCGTCGCGGTTATCGGCCGCCACACGCTTCAGCCGGCAAATGGCAACCGGTTTGCCGTCTAATCTCCCGCGCCGGCAAGCGGGTTCACAAGGGCGGTCGCAAGTCCGTCCGAGAATACCAGGAAACACATTCGATTCCCTGTTGAGCAAGTAGGCATCGGTGTAGCGCCCTTGTGCGATGAGCCGGATATATTCCGGCACGTTCGTGTGGGCCGGGCACGCCCACTGGCAATCTACGACCTTGTGGAAGTAATCGGGATTTTCAACGTTAGTCGGTTTCACGTGGACCCGTGACCAGCGGAACGAGGCTCGTCATTCATGGCTTTTGGTGGGATTATATCAACGACCGATAACCAAAATTCAAAAGCGCGCGTCCCAGATGTGATATTACTCTTCTTAAAGTACACCGGAGGCTCAGTTGTCCGCCATCATTGGAACACCTCGCGAAACGTTCCCGGGGGAACGGCGCGTGGCCGTGACTCCCCGCCACTGCGAAGCGCTGCGAAAGTCGGGGATCGAAGTGCTGGTGGAGCATCAAGCCGGAGTCGAATCCGGCTACCCGGACGAAGCTTACGTCGCGCGCGGCGCTCAAATCGTAGACCGTCAGACGCTATTTGCCACTGCCGATTTGATTGCCCAAGTGCGCACGCTGGGTGCGAATCCGGATGCGGGGCGGGCTGATCTTGCGGTGTTGCGTCCGGGTCAAGCAGTCGTAGGATTTGGCGAACCGCTCACTACGCCGCAGGAATGCACAGACCTTGCCGCCGTCGGCGTTTCCCTTTTTGCCATGGAGCTGATGCCGCGCATTACCCGCGCGCAAAGCATGGATGCGCTTTCGTCTATGGCGACAATTTCAGGTTATGAATCCGTTTTGATCGCGGCCACGCGGCTGCCCAAAATGTTCCCCATGCTGATGACGGCGGCGGGTACAGTCGCGCCAGCGAAGGTTTTTGTGCTGGGCGCAGGCGTGGCTGGATTGCAGGCGATCGCGACCGCGCGCCGCTTGGGCGCTGTCGTATCCGCCTATGATGTGCGCCCAGTCGTCAAAGAACAGGTGGAAAGCGTCGGCGGAAAATTCATCATCCTCGATGTCGATTCCAAAACCTCGGAAGATAAAGGCGGCTACGCGAAAGCGATGGATGAAGCGTTCTACCGGCGCCAGCGCGAGCTTATGACTGAAGTGATTCGCGAGCAGGATGTGCTTATCACTACCGCCGCCGTACCCGGCCGCAAAGCGCCCATTCTGGTCACTCGCGACATGGTGCTTGCCATGCAGCCTGGCTCCGTCATTGTAGATATCGCCGCCGAACGCGGGGGGAATTGCGAGGTGACAAGGCCCGGCGAAACCATTGTCGAGCACGGTGTTTCCGTCCTCGGTCCGCTGAATGTTCCCTCCATGGTTCCCTATCACGCCAGCCAGATGTATAGCTCGAATGTCACTTCCTTCGTCAAATTATTGTTCAAAGAAGGGGCTCTTAAATCAATCGGGAAGATGAAATTATCCGCGAAACGCTTGTCACCTATGAGAACAAGATCGTCCACCCGCGGGTTCTTGAAGCCATGCAAAGCCAACTGGGCGCATCGGTTACCGGAGTAACAATTATGAATAAATACGAAGTCGCTATCTGGGTTTTCATGCTGGCGGCGTTTCTTGGATTTGAATTGATCCGCCGCGTCTCACCGCTTTTGCATACCCCATTGATGTCGCTCACGAACGCGATTTCAGCCATCGCGGTAGTGGGCGCCATCCTCATCACGGGAGCGAAGGATGCTTCGCCGCTCACTCGTACCTTGGGCTTTATTGCAGTAGTTGCCTCAACCGTGAACGTGGTCAGCGGTTATCTTATTACCGACCGCATGCTCAAAATGTTCAAAAAACGCGCGCCGGAGAAGCACTACATGAACGCCCTCTTTCCGGCTTTTTATATTCTCGCCGCCGCCGGCTTTATTCTCGCCATTAAATGGATGAACTCGCCTGCCACGGCGCGCCGCGGCGTAATTGTCGGTGAAATCGGCATGTTGCTGGCCGTCGTGGGCACGCTCTTGCGCTTCGAAGTTGTCAATTACGAATGGATCGTGATCGCATTTCTGGTCGGCTCGGCCATCGGCGTACCCATTGCTTATATGATGCCGATGACCGCTGTTCCCCAGCGGACTGCTATATCCCACGCCTGCGGTGCGCTCGCTTCGGCTCTCATCGGAACAGCGGAATATTATCGCCACACGCCCAACGGCTTTGTAATGGGCGCGCTGGTTCTGGAAACGCTGCTCGGCTTTCTCACCTGCACCGCCAGCCTTATGGCATTCGGCAAATTGCAGGAAATTCTGCCGACGCGCCCGATGACTTACAAAGGCCAAAATATCGTAAATCTTGTGGTGTTCGGCTTGGCCGTAACAGTCGGCATTGCGCTCATTAGCGCGCCGGAACGCACCTGGCTCTTTCCGCCATTCGCGCTGCTGTCGTTGATTTTTGGCGTCCTGCTGATTGTTCCCATCGGCGGCGCAGACATGCCCACGGTGATCGCCCTGCTCAACTCATACGCCGGTCTCTCCGCCAGCGCCATGGGTTTCGCCCTGGATAATAAACTGCTGATCGTGGCGGGCGCGCTGGATGGCTCTTCGGGCTTCATTCTCGCCGTCATTATGTGCCGCGCCATGAACCGCTCGTTTTCCAACGTGCTTTTTGGTGCGTTCGGAACCATTCAGACCAGCTCTGCCAAAGGCGTCGAACGTCCCGTCCGTTCCGCCTCGCCGGAGGAGGCTGCCGAGATTCTCGACGCCGCGCGCAGCGTTGTTATCATCCCCGGCTATGGCATGGCGGTCGCCCAGGCGCAGCACAAATTGCGCGAGATGTACGACATGCTCACCAAGCACGGCGTAGAGGTTCGCTTCGCCATTCATCCCGTCGCCGGCCGCATGCCCGGTCATATGAACGTACTGCTGGCCGAAGCCGATATTCCTTACGACAAGCTTGTCGAAATGGAAGACATCAATCCCGATTTCCCGCGCACCGACGTCGCGCTTGTCATCGGCGCCAACGATGTGGTGAACCCGGCAGCGATGAACGACAAAACGAGCCCGATCGCCGGCATGCCCATTCTGAAGGCTTTTGAAGCCCATACCGTCATGGTGATCAAGCGCAGCATGAGCCCCGGGTTCGCCGGCATCGATAACGAGCTTTACTACATGGATAAAACGCTAATGCTCTTCGGCGATGCCAAAACATTTGTGGGAAGTATTGTGAAAGAGTTGAGCGCCGTCGGTGTTGGGGCGGCAAGTGCGGGGTAGGGTAAGCGCGCTCGCCTTGGAATAGGATGCATGTCCCTGTAAGTTGATGCCATCTATGAGAATGGTGTTCTGCGCCCCCTGCAACCTCTGGTTTTGCAGGAGCATGAGCAGGTAGTAATCAGCGTCGTCAAGGCGCCGGACACTCGACGGTCCGCCTTGCGCTTGCCGAATACATTGCCGGCGTCAAACGCGATTTACAGAATGCGGGCCCGCCTCCGGGCCTAGACGAAGTTCGGCAGAGGCTTTCGAAGATCCACGGATCAATGGCTGAAGAAATTATTGCCGAACGCGGGGACCGCTGATTCTTACGGGGGCATTTCTTTGACTCCAGTGCACTGGTCAAGCTCTACCACTCGGAAGCTGGCACGCCGGTTGTTCATCAAATCGTCAGCCACTCGACTAACACAATTCGCATCTCGCGGCTAACGGCCGCCCAGCTTACCTCGGTCGCTTATTGCACGTTATGCATTCAGCCTACGCCTTCGCACCCTCGATGCGCTGCAGCTCGCCGTAGCCCTGGAGCTCCGCAAGCAAATATTGGTCGAGAAGTTCGTCGCATCGGACCGCATTCTATGTGAAGTTGCGGAGTTAGAAGGCTTCTCAGTGGTTAACTTCGAGCCACGTGGCAGCTTTACACATGGATAAATCTCTGATGCTCTTCGGCGATGCCAAAACATTTGTGGAAAGTATTGTGAAAGAGTTGAGCGCCGTCGGTCTTGGGGCGGCAAGTGGCGGGTAGGCGCGCCACTCCAAAACAACCGCGTCTTCGAAACTTGACAATCCCTACGCCACAAGTCAAAATAAGTTCGAAATTATACCGATGTTAGGTAACTGGTGTCGTGGAACTCCGTTCTTAACTTCAACCTTGAGGTAGCTTGTAACTCAATTGCAATAAAAGGACCGGGACTTATGTTTCGGGCCTAACGATGGGGGGACATTTATGGCGGAAACTCGTACTTTTCAATATGAATTCGAGTACTCAGAGGTTGACAAGTCGGAAGATCTGGATTCACGCGGAACCAAGGTGACGACAGTCATCTGTCACGGAGATCTGGTGGCCGAGACAAGGGATCAAGTTGAGCAAATGTTTAAGGACACCCCTTTTCGCGGCCGCATTGTAATAGACCTCGGTGATGTGAATTACCTCGATAGTGCTGGACTGGGCGCACTGATGCGCCTGAAGTTGTCAGCGATAAAGCAAGGCAGCGTCAGCGTGAAACTCGTCAAAATGACGCCGCGCGTCATGCAGCTATTGAAGCTATCCGGATTGGTTGACTGGTTTACTTCGTAGCGACGTTCGTCTAAGCCTAAGTTCGAGAGCAGGGGAACACACGTACTGGTACGGCATCTTGACCATGGACTAAAGGATCGCGCCCTTACCGCATGACAATAGAGTGTCGGTCCGGTTAAGAGCGGCGGGTCTTTAGAGGTCAATGTTCAAACGCGCGATTTCATTCTTTCTTTTTGTTTCTTCTTTGCCGTTGACGGTGTGGGCGCAGGTTCCGGGTATCAGCACCAATATGGTCTCCGGGACGGAGTGGCCGGGCGGCGATCCCTTCTTGCAGCGCCAGAATGAGCCATCCATGGCGGTCTCGTCGCGCAATCCGCTGCATGTGGTTGCCGGGGACAACGATTACCGTACGGTGGACTTGCCGTTCGTGGCAGGGGCGGATGAAAACGGCGACGCCTGGCTGGGTTTTTTTACGTCCTATGACGGCGGATCTACTTGGACCAGTACCTTGGTTCCGGGCTACCCGCAGGACACTTCCGCGCAAGGAGCGGCTTCTCCTATTCTCGGCTTCCAAGCGGCGGCCGATCCTGGAGTGCGCGCAGGTCCCAACGGAATGTTCCTGTATGGCGGCCTCGCTTTTAATCGCAACCAGAGCGGTAGCGCGGTTTTTCTGGCCCGCTACATCGACGACAACAACATGGAGGGCGGTAGCACCATCCGCTACCTCGACACGCAGGTCATCGCACAAGGTAACGGGGATGCCGAGACATTTCTGGATAAGCCGGCCATCGCCGTTGACATGCCGCGCGGTGCCGGCACCTGCACCATTCCGAATGCGGACGGGACTAGCCAGATCATTCCCGCGTTCAGCGTCTATCTTGCCTGGACGCAATTCATTCTGCCGGAATCCAGCAACAATGGCCAGATCATGTTTTCGCAATCGAAGGATTGTGGAGTTACCTGGCAGACGGTAAGTACACCGATTTCGCAAAAATTCATTAGTACGAAGGATATCGTCGTCCAGCCCTTTACCAACCAAGGGGCTCAAATCGCCATCGATCCTGCAAACGGCAATGTGTTCGTCGCCTGGCGCATCTTTGCGAACACGAGCACCGGCGATGTTGACACGATTAGCGCGCTTTTTTTCCCTTGGGGCAGCGATGGTTATGTGCATCCCGAGCTCCCGCAGAGTGCCCTCTATCAGCCGATCAGTGCCTTTGACCAAGGCACAACGACAGCTTCGTTCCGCACGAACGATTACCCCACCGTTGCCATGGACTTCAACCACAATTTGTACGTTGCCTGGGCGCAGCGTGTGTCGGATGCATACCAGGACGCGCGGATTGAGCTGTTGACAATCAATATGGTCTACAGCGCCTGTACGACTTGCCTGGAAGGCGTTGTTCTTCCACAGAACCTCTTAAATCCAGACTCATTCTCACCTTATTTGGTTGACAACTACGGACAATATGGGCACCAGATCATGCCGGCGATGGCATTTTCAGCGGGCAAGTTGACGGTCGCCTGGTACGATTTCCGCGACGACGGTGAGGAACTGCTCTATACGTCCACCAACAATCCAGCCGACGAGTACACATTCACGCTTCAGCCCGATGGCAGCTTCACGTTCGGCTCGCAATTTGCTCCGCAGGTTTCCGATCCTTCCGGTGCGGGTGTACGGCATTCGGTGGAGGTCCGAGCAGCGCAGGGTGTCACGTCATCCTACGGCGTCACCTTCCCCTACCAGCCCAATACAACCTCATCCGTTTTGGTTTCACAATATGCGTACGGAACTCCAGCCCCGGCCGCCGGTTCGACGCCATCGCCCCTCATTGAGCAACTCGAGTTTGATGCGCCCAACCTGCCTATCTTCGAACAAGGGAGCGCTCCGTTCATGGGCGACTACATTGATGTGGCCGGCCCTACTTTCATCAACGATCCGGTGGCGGGTTGGCGTTACAACAATTTGCCTACAGACCCCGACTACACACATATTGTCTGGGCCGACAACCGCAACGTGGTGCCGCCCGCCGATGGCAACTGGCAGAACTATACGCCGGTGAACTTATCGGCGGGGACAACGAGCACTTTTGACCCGACGCAAACCATTGCCAATTCCTGCGCGCCCGGACAGACGGGCATGCGCAACCAGGATATTTACACAGCCACGCTCAGTCCGGGCGTGATCATGGGAGCACTGGGAAACAGCAAGCCGCTGAACACCACTTTTCAGCGTGAATTTGCGATCACTCTTCAAAACCCCACTGCGCAAGCAGCCAGTTACCGGCTGACCATCGGATCGCAACCGGTGGGAGGAAACGGGTCTTTTGTCCAAACCTTCCCCGTGGGCCAACCGGTCACTTCGCTTGATATTACGATCCCCGCGAATTCGAGCGCCTCACGCCCGGTGTTTGTGACATCCTCAAATGCAAGCGCCTCAGTAGTGGTCAGCGCGCAGCAAATCAGCGCGCCGGGAGCACCCAACATTTTGACGAGCGGATTGAGCAGCAGCACTATCCTGAATCCCGATCCCACGACACCGGCGATTCAAACCCCGAACATTCTCAACCCCAATATCCTAAATCCAAACATTCTCAACGCGGAAGTATACAATCCTAACATTCTCAATCCCACCATCGCCAATCCCAACATTCTCAATCCCAATATCTTGAACCCCAACATATTGAATCCGAATATTTCCAACGTAACGGTGGCGAATCCGAACATTCTCAACCCCAACATCCTCAACCCGAACATTCTCAATCCAAACATCTTGAATCCGAATATCCTCAACCCGAATATTCTGAATCCAAATATTCTCAATCCCAACATTCTGAATACGTCTATTTCCGACGCGAGTTACACAGTTACTAACACCGGCAATACGACTTCGTCTTACAGCCTCCAGCTATTGCAAAATCAGCCGGCTCCTTCCGGAGTCACGCTGCAAGTCGTTGTTTCCGGGATCTACACAACACCGGTGGCAAACGGCTGCACTCTGACGGTTGAGGCGCATTATGTGCCGCTGGTGAACGATACGTCTCCAACGCCGGCCAGCTCTCCCAGCGGGCTGAACACGACGGCGCTCTCAAATCCGACAGGAGATTCGTTTACGCTCGCCCCAGGCCAACAGGCGATGATCACCATTCGGGACTACGATGCAACTACCAGCAACAACGCCGCTGCCTTGGCGCACTACAACCCACTGACTGCGCTTACTCCTGTATTGATTAGCGCCGCTCCGAATAGCGGTTCTCAGAGCGGGTCACCCGCCATCTCGCTTACGGTTTCGACCGCGGCCTTGACCACCGGCACCGTCGGCGCTTCTTATCCTTCGCAAACCTTGCAAGCCTTCGGGGGCACAGGCACGGGCTATGCATGGAGCGTGCCTGCCGGGACAGCCACTTCGCCGAACGCGCTTCCTGAGGGTCTGCAACTGAGTCCCACTGGCGTGATCAGCGGAACTCCCAGCGCGGCATTCAGCGGCACAATCCGAATTCAAGTGACTGACAGCGGCAACTATACGGCTACCAAAGTATTCAACCTCAATATTGCGCAACAGCAGCCGCAGACTGTCTCGCTGCAAGCCCCGGCCTCGGCGGCGTTCGGAAGCACTTTCAACGTAACGGCTTCTTCAAACGCCGGAACAACACCGACCATCCAGGCCACTGGCAATTGCTCGCTGGTCAACAGCAATGGCAATAGCTTCACTTACCAGATGACTTCGGGCACCGGCAATTGCTTACTGGCGGCGAATTGGCCGGCGACATCCTCGTATTTAGCGGCCGCCGCCAGCGTCTCCGTTTCCGCTTCTTTGGCCAGCGCTACAATTTCCCTGACAGGCGCGCCCACAAGCGCTGTCTACGAAAGCAGTTTCAGCGTCTCGGTGTCCTCAAATACTGGGACCACGCCGGCGATCCAGGCCAGCGGACCCTGCACGCTTAGCAAGAGCAGTGCGAATTCGTTCACCTATCAAATGACATCGGGCACCGGTACTTGCAAGCTTGTGGCTTCGCTAGCGGCGACAGCGAACTACAATTCCGCCACGGCAAACGCCGCTGTTTCCGCAACTCCGGCCACGCCTGCCGTATCGTTCAGCGGCGCACCCGCTAGCTCCACATACGGCTCCAGCTTCACGGTAACCTCCTCGACGAACGCAGGTACCAGTCCAACGCTCGCCGCAAACGGTGCATGCAGCATCAATGTGGCCACCAACGTTGTCACAATGAAGGCCAGTTCCGGGACCTGCTCCTTGTCCGCAACTTGGTTGGCAACAACCAATTATTTGGGGGCCACGCTCTTGCAGACAACCGCCGCCCAGCGTGCGACTTTGAAGGTCGCCGCAAACAACGTGTCCATCACGTTTGCTCAAACCTTGCCCACTCTTTCGGTCAGCTATAGCGGCTTCGCAAACAACGAAGGGACGAGCGTTCTCAGTGGCAGTCCGAGTGTCACTACCACAGCTACTTCATACAGTCTTCCTGGCACATACCCGATTACGGTTGGCGTCGGAACTTTATCCGCTACCAACTATTCGTTCGTTTTTGTGAACGGCACGCTAACGATCAATTCCACCGGAGCGGCGCCTGCGTCCACCACCTCGTGCAACGGCGCCTACACGGGAACGTTCGCGGGAAGCCTGCTGGTGGCGGCCAATCAATTCTGCGAGATCGATGGAGGTGTCGTCAAGGGCGGCATCGTTTCCATCGGCGGCATCGTCGTTCTGAATAACGCCACGGTAAGCGGCGCGGTGGGCATTGGCGGTAGTGCCATTGGACCTGGCGCTGGCCAGCAACATTCGATTTGCGGCTCCAATATTGGAGGCAGTTTCATCGAACTGGCCGAAAGCAACCGAGTCACCATCGGCGGAGCGGCTGGTACTGCTTGCACGGCGAATACGTTTGGCGGAGACGTTCAGGTATTGAGCAGTTCCGGCGCCGCTACCGTTGGCTACAACACGGTCAAGGGCAACTTACTACTCGAGTTCGATACCGGCGTCGTCCAGGTGCTGGACAATAAAATCACCAATACCCTTGCCTGCAGCGGTGACACAAATATTACCGGCAGCGGAAACACAGCCGCTTCGAAACAAGGCCAATGCGCAAAGTTCTAAAGCTTCTTGCAAAAGGCGATTTCACTCCGATACCATCAGGCCATGACGGGCGCGTTACTCATAGACGTTAACGGTGTGAAGTCGGTGCAGCGGCTGGAAGCGGCCAGCTATAGCATTGGACGCGCGGCTTCCAATCAACTCTCGTTTCCGAATGCCGTGGGATTATCGCGCGAACATTTGATTATCGAGAGCAAAGGCGCCCGGTGGTTTGCCCGCGATCTGGGCAGCACGAACGGCAGTTTGGTCAATGGAGAGCGCATTCGCGAGCCACGCGTTTTGCATTCCGGCGACCAGATCACGGCCGGACAAGTGACCATTGTCTACCGCGGAAACGAAAAACCGGCCTCTCAAACTATCGTGTTCACCGACGAAGTGCCGGCCACGGCCGGAACAACCACTATCTCGGAAAGCCTGAGAGGATTGGTGGAAGAAGAGAGCCAGGAGGGCGGCCGTCACATGCGCGCGCTCATTACCGCCGGGCGTGAATTGGCTACGCATCTTCCGCTTGACAAGCTGTTCGATCTGATCCTCGAACTTTCCGCCGAGGCAGCCGGAGCGGCGCGCGGCACGCTGATGACGCTGGAGAACGGCGAGTTACAAGTGCGCTCCACCAAGGGAGCGGAACTGCGTATCAGCTCGCACGTGCGTGATATGGTCATCCAGGAAAGGCGATCGCTGCTGGTGCGCGACGCACTGGCCGATTCCGCGCTGGCCGCCCACGCCAGCATTGTTCTGAATCAGATCCGCAGCATGGTAGCCGTGCCGCTACAAACCGAGGATCGCGTGATTGGCTTGATTTACCTGGATTCCTCCGACGCTGTCAACGAGTTCACAAAGCAGGATTTAAGTCTGTTGACTGTGATGGCCAATATGGCGGCGGTACGGATTGAGAATGCGCGGCTGGCTGAGGTAGAGCAGGCCGAACGCGTGCGGGCGCGGGAGCTGGAACACGCTGCCACCATCCAGCGCTCCATGCTTCCGAGCAAGTTCCCGCCGTTCCCAGAGCGCGGCGATTTCCAGTTGCACGCCGCTATGGTTCCGGCAAAAGAAGTGGGCGGAGATTTGTTCGATTTCTTTTTACTTGATGCTGAGAGCGTGGGCTTCGTGCTGGGCGACGTCAGCGGCAAGGGGGTTCCCGCCGCCCTCTTCATGGCCATCGTGCGCACGCTGTTGCGAGCGGCCGCGCATCACGAAGCGTCGCCGGGCGCGTGCCTTAGTTACATGAACCGGTCCTTGGTAGAACAAAACTCCTCCGAGATGTTTGTTACGTTATTCTACGGAATTCTCAATACCACCACCGGCGTTCTTGAGTACTGCAACGCCGGCCACAATCTGCCCTATGCGTTTTCGCCAAGCGGTGAACTGCGGGCGCTGGATGAACGTTGCGGCCCGATGCTGGGCGTGTTCGAGGGCCTTGAGTATAAGACGCGAACAACGGCATTGCAGCCGGGCGAAGGCGTGCTGGCATACACCGACGGGGTAACGGAGGCTTGCAACAAAAGCGGCGAATTCTACGGCGAAGCGCGGCTGGAGGCCTACCTGGGCGCGCATGCCTCGCAGCCGGTTGAACAACTGGTGCGCGGCGTGCATGCGGAAATCGAGCGCTTCGAGGGCGGGGCTCGGCGCGCCGACGATATCACCGTCTTCGCGCTACGGCGCAGCGGGTGATTCGCTACGCTTGTAGCGGAATAGGGCTGTCACTCACCGTTGTCCCTGTGCAAATGTTCAAATTGCATGACCATTAGTCCATAATCAGACAAAGGCAAGACCCATGCTCTGTTCCGCTTGTCAGACGCCGGTTCCTCTCGATGCGGCCGAATGTCCAAAATGCGGCGCCGCATCGTCAGGCGATTTGGGTCATACCGAAGTCCTTGCCCTAGACGCCTTCGACAACAAGACGCCCGTCATCGATGGGCAAGGATGGTCAAGGCCGATCAGCGACTCCGATGCGAGAGCTTACGATGGCGCCGCTTTGCGGGCGGGTTCAGTTCTGGGCGGCCGCTACGAGATTTTGAAGACTTTGGGTGAAGGCGGCATGGGCTCGGTTTACAAAGCGCACGATGCCGAAGTGGATCGCATTGTGGCATTGAAAGTGATACGGCGGGAACTGGCAGGCAACGCGGAGATCCTGCGCCGTTTCCGTCAGGAGATCGTGCTGGCGCGGCAGATTACGAATCTGAATGTGGTACGCATCTACGATCTCGGAGTAGCCGATGGCGTTCGCTTCATCAGCATGGAATACATCGAGGGGCAAGAGTTGGGTGAGATGCTGCGCAGCCGCGGCAAACTCCCCGCCAAGGAAGCCGCCGAGATCATGCTACAAGTTTGCCGGGGTTTGGCGGCGGCCCACGCCGAAGGTGTTGTCCATCGCGACTTGAAGCTTGAGAACGTGATGATGGGCAAGCAAGGGCGCGCGGCGGTGATGGATTTTGGTATCGCGGCCTCTATTGATGCGGCCTCCATCGCCACTGCGAAGGGCGATGCGCCGGCGGAGACAGCCGCACATCTGACGCGCGTGGGTGCCCTCATTGGAACGCCACGCTACATGTCTCCGGAGCAGGCGCGCGGCGAAGGCGTGGATCGGCGTTCGGATTTATTTGCCGTGGGGCTGATGCTCTATGAACTGACGATGGGCGATTTGCCGGCGGGGCCAACCACGCTGCGCGAAATTTTGCACGATCGCAGCACAAACCAGATTAGGCCGCCGATCGCCGTTAATCCGCAGATGCCGCGTGCGCTCAGCGACATCATTTTTCGCTGCTTGCAGCTGAAGCCAGCCGAGCGATTCCAATCGGCTGACGAAGTGATCCAGGAACTGGAGATCTGGCTTGGTCTGCGCCGGCGTCACGCTCGCCACTGGCAGCCGCTGGTTGGAATGGCGGCGTTGATTTTGGTTCTGGTGGGGGCGCTGATCTACAACCTACGCCCCAAGACAAAGACTGCGCCGGGTCCGGTGAAGATTCTCGTATCCGATTTTGCTAACAATTCAGGCAATCCGGTCCTCACGGGTACGCTGGAGCCCGCGCTCACCACGGCGCTTGAAAACGCTTCGTTCATTACCGCTTATAACCGCGGTCAAGCTCGCAGCACGCTAACGAAACTCTCCGGCTCGACTAAGCTCGATCAGGATTCGGCGGAACTGATTGCGCAACGCGAGGGATTGGGAGTAGTGGTTTCGGGCTCCGTTCAAAAAGATGGCGGGCAGTACACTTTGTCGGCGCGCGCCATCGATGCCAGGACGAGAAAAGTGATTGATAATGCCAAAGCCACTGCGGCGACGGCGCGCGAGTTGAACAGCGCGGTCGGCCAAATCGCCGAGACCCTTCGCAAAGCTCTGGGCGACTCGACCCCGCGATCCAACCAGCTGTCCGCGGCTGAAACCTTTTCATCGCAATCGCTGGAGGCTTCTCAGCAATATGCAGCAGCGCAGGAATTGCAATGGCAGGGCAAATGGGATGAGGCGCTGAAAGCTTACGCGCGCAGTACGCAGTTAGATCCCGGCCTTGGGCGCGCTTATGCGGGCATGGCGGTGATCCTCGCGAACATGGGCCGCCGAGCAGAAGCAGAAAGCTATTTCAAGCAAGCCATGGCCAGAATCGATCGCATGAGCGACCGGGAGAAATATCGCACTCGTGGCGCTTACTATTTGTTAGAGCGGGATTACAGCAAAGCCATCGAGCAGTTCAAGGCTTTAGAAAAACAATATCCGGCGGACTCGGCTGGTATTGCCAATCTAGCTCTCGCCTATTTCTATGAGCGGAACATGCCGGCGGCGCTCGAAGAAGGGCGGCGCGCGCTGGCGATTTATCCCAATAACCTCGTCGAACTCAATAATATTGGTCTATTTGCGCTGTACGCGGGCAACTTCGATGCGGCCGTTCGCGAGTCGCAACGGTTAATCAAGATGAATCCGTCGTTCGAAAAGGCTTATGTTTGTTTGGGTTTGGCGCAGTTGGCGCAAGGGGACGAAGAGGGTGCCAGGACAACTTATGCCAAGTTACAAACACTTAGTAATTGGGGTGAGTCTGCTGCCGCGATCGCCCAAGCCGATCTGTTTTTATATCGAGGACAAGCCGGCGAAGCGTTGCAGCGGCTCGAAGCGAGCATTCAAACGGATTTGGCGGACAAGGACAATTCGCGCATCGCTTTGAAGCACGTGATCGTCGCGGAAGCGTGGATGAGTGAGGGGCAGAAAGCTAAGGCTGTAGCCGCTGCCGAACTCGCATCGGCTGGAAGCAACGATGCCAGTCTGCTTTATCCGGCAGCGATGATTTTTATTAAGGCTGGCCAGAGCGCCAAGGCGCTGGCGATGGCACGCGAATTGAGCCGGCAATTCGAGCCCGATCCGCAGGCGTACGGCAAGCTGATCGAAGGCGAAATTCAGTTGAGGGCGGGGAGGGTTCGCGAGGCTATCGATTCCTTTCAGGAAGCGCAGAAACTGGCCAATACGTGGCTGGGGCATTATGCGCTGGGAAGGGCTTATTTGGCTGCGCAGCTCTATCCCGAGGCGGACAATGAGTTCGATGTATGCCTACAGCGCCGCGGCGAGGCGACGGCGGTGTTTCTCGACGACGATCCCTCGCTTCGTTACTTACCGCCGGTGTTCTACTATCAGGGCCGCGCTCGGGAAGGCCTCAATAGTAGCGGCGCCGCTGAGTCATACCGGGCGTTCCTTGCCATCAAACGCGACTCCGCAGGCGATCCGCTCGTTGCGGACGCCAGGCACCGGCTGAAATAAGGAAACGGGCACAGAACTCCAGAACCCGCTATTAAATTAATGTGCGCGGTTCGGCTGGGCGCGTCATCCGCCCAAACCAGTTCGTGACCGGCTTGGTTTGCAAGGAGGCAGCAATCTTGAAATGCTAGAAACCCGGCATGGCGTCGTCCTCAAACCTGTTGAGAATCGGCCGAACATGATGGTGAAGCAAGGACTTTGGGTCCACACAGGCAAACTTCCGCCTGCATTTGATGTGGTGCAAGCGATCAGGGCTGATCGCGAGGAGCGTATTCGTAAGCTGGCGCGTCCACTGCCTCACCTCACCTTAACCAACCTGGTGACTATTGCCTTTCGCAAGGACAGAGCCGCGACTGCAACAATTAAGCCCTATACTTGGCCACAATCTCGCGAAATTTTCGCGCGCGCTCGGTGACCACCGCGTAGTTGCCGCTGGCTATTGAGTGCGCATCGATCAACTCACTACCCACGCCTACAGCCGTAGAGCCGGCCGCTAGAAAATCGCCGATGGTTTCAAGATTTACGCCGCCGGTGGGAATCAAGTCGATGTGCGGCAGAGGCGCTTTGATCGACTTGATGTACTTCGCGCCGCCCAGCGCATTGCAAGGGAAAACCTTGACGCCGTCGGCGCCCGCTTCCCACGCTGTCAGAATTTCGGTAGGTGTGAGAGCGCCTGGGAAGATGGGCCGGCTATAACGGCGCGCCATTTCTATGGTTTTGTGGTTCAGTGCGGGCGTTACAAAGAACTGTGCGCCGGCGAGCATACAGGCGCGGGCTGTCTCCGGATCGAGCACCGTACCGGCGCCTAATAGAATTCTGTCGCCGTGCCGGTCGGCGATCACCTCAATAGCGCGCAAAGCGTTAGCCACCGTCATGGTGATCTCTACACAATCGATACCACCCTCCAGAACCGCTTCCGCCGCCTCCAGTGCACTGGCTTCACCGGGCGTACGCACAATGGGCACGATGGCCAGCGTCTTAATTCTTTGAATGATTTCAGAATGCGTCACGAGGGGTCTTTTACCGGTTCAGTGGCGGGTGCGGAACGCTTCATTTTGCCCGTCAGCTTTAGGTTCACGACGATGGTGCTACCACTCTTAAAAACCGTTACTGTCTTGGCGCCGCTCACCGCGCCCTTGAACTGCGCGCGCAACTCGTAATTGGCGTCGGAGCTTAGGCCGTGAAAACGGTATTTTCCGTCGTGCTGCACCAAAAAGGAACGAACTTGCAGGCTTTTCAGGTCTTCGATCAGAACCACCGCGCCCGGAACTGGATTTCCAGCGCGATCCAGAACCACGCCCTCAACAGTGCGCGAAACCGGCGCCGGGCTTCGCTGGCCGGTCAAAATCAGTGGAGAAACGGCTAGCAGGATTGCGAGCAGCCGGCTAACGCCAGTCCTCTTCTTCTTCAGCTTCTTCTTCGTCGTCGTCCTCGTCCTCCTCGTCTTCGTCCTCTTCGTCCTCGTCGAAATCGAAATCGTCATCGTCGTCGTCTTCATCTTCCGGGCCGAGTTCGACCGGATTCACGCTGGCGACCGTCAGCGAAGCGCCGCACTCATCGCAGGACAGAACGTCTCCTTCGTCCAATTCTTCTTCTTCGACGTCGATCGCGGCATCGCATTTTGGGCAACTGACCATAGAAATTAACCTCATGAGCTAAGTATTTGCATCAAAGCGCAGGGTGAAACTTTATTCTAAACACGAGATTGACCGATATACCAGCGGCATTTGCTTCCAGCTTAGCGATGTTTTGAGAAGGTGGCGGAGTGCAACTGCCGGTCATACGCCGTGAGTTCCTTAGCGGAGACGGTAACCAGCGTCTTATCCATATCTTCCGAGGTTTCGATCATGTGTTTGAGATGAGCCGCAGCGAGGCGCATGCACAGCGGATCAGATAGTTTGCGATTGCCCTCCCGGGTTATAGACAACAAAATGGGATGGGGCATTGCAATTACTTTTTCTTCGGGTTCGCCGCCGTCGGGCGTTACGAAAAACTTCACATCCACCGTGTCGGCATGACGGATGGAGATGCCGGTCTGGAGCCAGCGAAATTGAACTCGCCACATGCGGCCGAACGGATCGGGACCCGCGTCAAAAAGACGGCTTTGGTCGCTCATGACCAGATGCTAACACGCGCGCTAACGCGATGGCCGTCAGCGCTGGCCGATCAACGAGAGTAATTCGTCGCGCGTTTCTTTGCGCTCGCGGAACGCACCCAGCATGGCGCTGGTGACGGCGTCGGAGTGCTGTTTTTCCACGCCGCGCATCATCATGCAGAAATGACGCGCCTGGCAGACAACCGCCACGCCCCGCGGCTGAATAAGCGACTGGATGGTTTGCGCAATCTGCTGGGTGAGACGCTCCTGAATTTGCAAGCGCCGGGCGAAGGCGTCCACCAGCCGTGGAATTTTGCTGAGGCCAATCACTTTCTTGTTCGGCAGGTAGGCAACATGCACTCTTCCGAAAAAAGGCAGCATGTGGTGCTCGCACATGCTGAAGAATTCGATATCGCGCACCAGCACAACTTCGTCGTAATCGACGTCAAAAAGCGCGCCGTTCACGATCTTTTGCGGGTCGGCAGCATAACCACTGGTGAGATACTTGAGAGCTTTTTCGATACGGGCGGGCGTGTTAACGAGGCCGTCGCGCGTGGGGTCCTCGCCCAATTGGCGTAACACCCTCTCCATATGAGCGGCAATCGAATCCGAGTCCATTTTAGGACTCATTTCAATCAACTTGCCCGGGGTGTTTTTGGGCTTCGCAGCTGCGGCCGATTTACTTCTAGGCATGAACCATCACACTTTCGTTCCGCTCGGCGGAGGAGTTTTCCACTTCTGGCGCCGCAAGAAGCAACTCAAATCCATTGCGTTCAGTTTCCTGAATCTGAACTCTGGAGACGTGGATTTGCGTATCTCCGAACCACGCAGTCCAATGGCGGCGCACCAAATCGCCGATCACCCGTACGACGTTTTCGGTAGTCGGCACCAAATTCGCAAATTGCGGCACATCGACATTGATGTTGCGGTAGGCGAAGAGGCGTAAGATTTTCTCTTGCACAAAAGCGTCCAGGCGCGCGAGCGGCAGGAGTAGGCCGCTGTTAACATCCAGTTCGCCGGCGATGGTTAGCTCCAACGTGTAATCGTGGCCGTGGCCGAACGGGTTGTTGCACTTGCCGTACAGACGCGCATTCTCAGAATCGCTCAAACGCGGCGAATGGAGCCGGTGCGATGCCGGAAAGTGATAACGGCGGGTAAGGGAAATCATGCGGGAACCGGTGCCGCTACGTCTACATAAAGATCGGCTGTTTCAAAGAGACGAACACGGGATAAGCGGTAGCGCGCTACGCCAAATTGCTTCTCTAGCCGACGCCAAATTTCGAGTGCAATATTCGCCGTCGTCGGAACCACCTGCCCGAAAGGCTCAACCTCATAATTTAAGAAACGATGATCCATGGGAGCCACGATTTCGCGCTCCAGAATGTCTTTCAGTTCTTTGAGATCGACAATCATGCCCGTAAGCGGATCGGGTTCGCCTTCCACACTGATTTCCACGACAAAGTTATGCCCATGACCGGCAGCATGCGATTCCTCACCGAAAAGCAGCCAGTTCTGCTGGTCGTTCAAAGACGCCAAGCGGCAGAAATGGGAAGCCGAAAACTCTGCCCGTCGGGTGATGAACATGCCTAATCCTTTGGATGCTTCGGGCCGAGCATTAGATACTGTAATTTAGCCCGTCGTTTAGGGCGACTAGCCGTTTCACCTATGAAAAACGCTTTAACTGGATCTTTCAGGAACACGCAAAAAACGGAGATGGCGCCGACTGCGGCGCTCGAAGAAGAGGGCAGTTCGGTTGCTGGATGGCGGCGCGCCTCCTTACCCCTTGCCCTTCTCATCGTCCTCACACTGGCTTTTTGCGGCCTGATCGTTGTTAATTTGCAGGATTCGTCGGCCAAAGAGGGTGGACCGGCGCCCGCTTTTTCGATCACCACCGACCATGGAAAGACCATTACGCAAGATTCCTTTGGCGGCAAATTGCTGGTGCTGCATTTTTGGGCCACCTGGTGCGGAGGCTGCGTCCAGGAGATTCCTTCCTTGAACGTCTTCCAACGCAAATTTGCCGATAAAGGCGTCGTGGTGGTAGCGATCAGCATCGAC
Organism: Bryobacterales bacterium; assembly: GCA_963764105.1. Classification (GTDB taxonomy): domain Bacteria; phylum Acidobacteriota; class Terriglobia; order Bryobacterales; family Bryobacteraceae; genus Bog-105. The sequence goes on along the minus strand of CAVXRP010000047.1, from coordinate 111,947 downwards.
AAGAATCCCGAGAAATATAGAGCGTTTCTGGAGAAGATTCCCGTTTCTTATGCGACCGCCCGCGATCCCAATGCAGATATTAGTACGGAGTATGGTACGTTCCAATATCCCGAGACGTACTTGATCAAGGATGGGCGCGTCGTTCACAAGTACGCCAACGCCGAAAACTGGACAAACGACGATATCACTCAATACGTAGAAAGCCTGCTGTAGCGAAACCATGTCGTTCACACCCAACGTAGTGCTGGCGCTTGAAGAGGCACTCGGCAGGAATGCGGTGCTGGCGGAGCCTTTCGATTTGGCGCTCTACGAGTTCGATGGCGGGGTGGATAAAGCCCGGCCGGACGCGGTGGTCTTTCCGCAGAGCACGGCGGATGTGGTGGCGATCGTCAAAATTGCGCGCTATTACGCCATACCCCTGGTCGGGCGCGGTGCGGGTACGGGGCTGAGCGGGGGCGCCATTCCGCGAGCGGGCGGCATTGTAGTCTCGTTCTCACGCATGAACCGTATTCTGGAGATCGATGTGGAAAACGAGCGAGCCATGGTGGAACCGGGCGTGGTGAATCAGGATATTTCGGCAGCGGTGGATGCGTTCGGTTATTTCTATGCGCCAGACCCATCGAGTCAAAAGGCGTGTACCATTGGCGGGAACGTGGCGGAAAACGCGGGTGGTCCGCACACCTTGGCGCATGGCGTGACCACCAACCATGTGGTGAGCCTGGAGGTGGTGCTACCCGATGCCACGGTTATGTACTTTGGAGGGCCGGAACTCGACGTACCCGGTTACGACATGGTGGGCCTGCTGACCGGCTCGGAAGGCACCATGGCGCTGGTGACAAAGATCGGCGTGCGCCTTATGCCGAAGCAGGAAGCAGTACAGACCTTGCTGGTGGTGTACAAAACGGTGCGCCAAGCGGGAGATACCGTCGCCGCGCTTACCGCAAAGGGCATTGTTCCGGTGGCGCTCGAAATGATGGATGGCCCGATGCTGCGCATGGTGGAAGATGCCACGCACGCCGGTTATCCCAAAGATGCCGCCGCCGTTCTGCTGATTGAAGTGGAGGGTTTGGTGGAGAGCGTGGAAGAGCAAACCATTGCGATCGCCGAAGTCTGCCAGGAGTGTGGCGCGACTGAAGTGAGAGTAGCGCAGAGCCATCAGGAACGTTTGCTTCTTTGGAAGGGCCGCAAGAATGCGTTTGGGGCGATTGGCCGCGTCAGCCCGACTTACTATGTGCAAGACGGCGTGGTGCCACGCACTAAGGTGGCCGACACGCTGGAGGCCATCGAACGAATTGGCAAGAAGTACAACATTCCCATCAGCAACGTGTTTCACGCCGGAGACGGCAACATGCATCCGATTCTGCCGTTCGATCCGCGCAAGAAGGGCGATCTGAAGCGCGCGCAGAGGGCCGGCGAAGAGATTTTGCAATATTGCATTTCGGTGGGCGGGTCCATCACCGGCGAACACGGCGTGGGCATGGAGAAGATGGAGATGATGAGCCAGTTATTTTCGGACGAAACGCTTGATTTGATCCGAGACTTGAAAACGCTTTTCGATCCAGCCTGCAGTTTGAATCCGGGCAAGCTGCTGCCGACGGGCAAGGGATGTTTGGAGATCAGGCAAAAGGCGGAGTTGGAGTTGTAGAGATGTTATTTCCTAACGTGACGCTGCGCAACTGACAGCACCTAGAAATCGGGTTCTCGTTGCGCAACATGGGAGAAGCGTCGTATCTCAACGGCTTTCCGTTTTTTATCAACCCGATAGTAGACGCGAACCGGGCTGTGGAGCAGCTTGCGCACGGCCGGCCTGCGAAGGAGCCGGGCTCCCAGGAAAGGAAATGAAGCAAGGATTTTGATGTGGTCGAGCAGCGCAATGCCGAAATGTTCCGCTTTGTCTTGGTGGTGCGTCTACGACCAACACATCGATGCTTCCAGATCGGTTAGCGCGGCTTCCGAGTAGAAAATTTTGACATCCACTGGGGAATCAATTTGCGAACTTCTTCCTCCGACACGACGCGGCCTTCATCGGCGGCCTTGATTCCTTGGTCAATCGCCGCGAGAGTGCCCTCGTCCTCTTCGTCAAGAATCGAATCAGCTTCTGTAAATTCCAGATCTTTGATCTGCGCCATACCTTTTCGGCTTAGACTAACGGCGGAGAAAACGCTATCTGTTTCGCGGGCCGGAAGGTTAGCCTATAAGGAGTGAAGCGAATTGCAATCGACATGGATGAAGTGATGGCCGATACCATGGGTCACTTCCTGGAGAAATATAACGACAAGTTTGGCGTTGGCCTCAAAACCCAAGACTTCCAGGGCAGGCATGTTTTTGAAGTGATTGCCGAGGCCCATAAGCCGGAGGCGCGCGATTACTTTCAACAGGAAGCTTTCTTCGCCACGATTCCGGTGATGCCGGGGAGCGATGAAGTGGTGGAGGCGCTAGCTGCGCGCTACGAAGTTTTCATCACGACGGCGGCGATGGATGTGCCCTGTTCGTTCACGCCGAAGTTCGATTGGCTGCAGCGGCATTTCCCTTTCATTCCGACCAGCAATATTGTTTTCTGCGGGGATAAGAGCATTATTTTGGCGGACTATTTGATTGACGACAATACGCGCCAGTTGAGCAAGTTTCGCGGCGAAGGAATTATCTATACGGCACCGCACAACGTGAACGAGACAAGGTTCCGGAGAGTGAATAGCTGGGAAGAAGTGCGAGTCCTTTTTCTGAGCTAGCTGTCCAAGCCTCGCAATTCATAACCGAGCGCCTGCATGCCGTCCATAATCCGTTGCCGAATCACTGTTAATTCATCGGCTGTCATGGTGTGATCGAGCGCGCCCACTTTCAGGTTGTAAGAAACGCTTTTCTGGCCATGCGGCAAGGGCGGACCTGCATACTGGCGGATGAATTCGATGGCGGCGAGATCGGGGCCGGCAAGGCGAATCAATTCGTCCTGGATCTTTTCGACGGGCGTTAGAAGCTCCGCTACGACTGACAAATCAAATCCGCTGGTGGGGAATTTGCGCAGCGGCGTGTATTTTGGAAGGCGCGTGGATGCGAGTTTGAGGGCGGCATCCACATCGATGTTAAAGATCATGGCGCGGCCATCGATTCCTTCCGCTTTTAGCAATGACGGGTGCAACTCAAAAAAGCGGCCGATGGCTGTTTCGTCCCAGAAGACTTCCGCAGTGCGCACGGGATGTTGGTAAGCTTTTGGCTCGACCGCCCGCAAGCGGGCGCCGGGAAACACGCACTCCAACACGCGCTTCAATTCGAAGAACTCCTGGTCTTCGCCGTGCGCGCTATAAAACACCGCCGCCAGATGCGTTATCTCGCGCGGGCCGGGATGAATCTCATTGCCGATTTCAAATAGGCGGAACTCGGGGAAAAAGCGTACGTTGGCGACGATGCTCTTAAACAATCCGGGAAGCAGGCTGCGGCGCAAGTGAGTTAGTTCAGAGGCGATTGGGTTTTGGACGGAGATATGAGCCGAGGGATCGCCGCCGAAGCGCTGGATATCGGTTTCGGTGACGAATGAATAGTTGTGCGCTTCGGTGAAGCCTTGGGCGGTGAGTTGCGCGCGGAGCTGGCGCAGATAGAGACGTAGAGGATTAGCGGGAGGAACAGTGGAGGCGATGAGAGGCGGCGTGGGAGTGATGGAATCATAACCAACCATGCGGCCAATTTCTTCCACCAAATCGTCTTTGAGCGAAATGTCTTTGGTGGCGCGCCAGGTGGGCACGCGCACGGATAAAACGGCCGGCGCCGATTCGCCTACTTCGAAACCCAGAGCCGTCAAGATGCGCGTCACTTCCGGCTGCGGCACATCCTTGCCCAATTTGCGCGTCAGGAAGGGCATGGGCATTTCGATCAGCTTCCTCTCTGGCAGAGGGCCGCGGTTATCCACCACGCCTCCCGTCATGCGAAGGCCCGGCGATACTTGAGCAAGCAACTCGATGGCCCGCGCCAACGCGCGAGTTGTGTTTTCGGGGTCGAGCGATTTTTCGAAGCGCATCGAAGCGTCGGTGCGAAGCTTATGCCTGCCTGATGTTAAGCGCAAGCTGGACGCTTGGAAGTTGCCAGCCTCAAATACGATGCGCGTGGTGGTGCTTGATATAGCGCTGGCGGCACCGCCGATCACGCCGGCCAAGCCGATGGCGCCCGCGGCATCGGCGATAACCAGATCCGCCGACGTCAGCGTGTAGGTTTCTTCATTCAGGCCGGACAGCTTCTCGCCATTGTAGGCCGACCTTACAAAGATAGTGTCGCCAGCCAGCCGGTCCGCGTCGTAGGCGTGCGTCGGTTGAGGCAGTTCCATCATGATCAAATTTGATACGTCGACAATGTTGTTGATCGGGTTGAGCCCAAGATGTTCCAGCCGGGCCTGCAGCCAGAGTGGCGAAGGGCCAACCTGGACGTTTTCAAAGACCAGCGCGCTGAAGCGGGGGCAGAGAGCGTAGTCGGCAATCTCGACCTTCACGGGCGACTCGCCGCCGGGCAGCCCTCCCGGCCGCACCGGATCGATCAGCGGCAAGCCGGTAATGGCGGCCACTTCGCGCGCCATACCGTAGTGGCCCCAAAGGTCCGGCCGGTGCGTGAGGCTCTTGTTATCGATTTCGATGATGAAGTCCGGCGCGAGACCAGGTAACAGATCGCCCGGCTGGACGGCGGAATTCAGTTCCAGAATGCCCGAATGATCGCGGCTAATACCCAGTTCGGCGGCGCTCGCCAACATGCCTTCACTATCGGCGCCTTCGATGGTCGCGCGGCCGATCGTCTTGTCGCCTAGCTTGGTGCCGGGTGGCACCCACGCGGTGATCAATCCGGGCCGCACATTGCCCGCGCCGCAAACGACATTCACCCGTCTGCCGCCAATCTCCGCGACCACCAGCTTGTTCTTGCCCTTCGGCAACGGCGACACGCTGACAACGCGCGCGGCTACGACGCTCGAAAAGTGTTCACCCACGGGCTCAATGCCCTCGCACTCCGCCGTCTTCATCGTGATGAGGCGCTGTAGCTCGGGCGCACCGGTCTTGATACCGGGAACAAATTCGCACAACCAGTTGTAGGAGAACTTCATCTTGTTTGCGAGCTAGAACTGACTCAAGAAACGCAGATCGCCGCCCATCAGATGGCGGATGTCGTCGATGCCATAGCGCATCATGGCGAGCCGCGTGAGACCGAGGCCGAAAGCGAATCCGCCCCATTGCTCGGGATCGATATTGCTCAAGCGCAAGACATTAGGATGCACCAAGCCGCACGGCAGTAGCTCCACCCAGCCGCTCTGTTTGCAGACCGGACAGCCGACGCCATCGCAAATAAAGCATCTAATGTCAAGCTCGAAACCAGGCTCGACGAATGGAAAATAACCGGGGCGCAGCCGCACAGTAACGTCTTCGCGTTTGAAGATACCACTGAGCAGCGTTTTCATGAAGTAAATCAGATTGCCAACGGAGACATCGCGATCGATCATCATGCCTTCCAACTGATAGAAGGTGTGTTCGTGGGACGCGTCTACTTCTTCGTTGCGAAACACGCGGCCCGGCGCGATCATCCGCAACGGCGCGTGCAGAGCCCGCATGCCGCGCACCTGCACCGGCGAGGTATGGGTGCGCAGCAGGTTGCCATCGGACAGCCAAAAGGTATCCTGCATATCGCGCGCCGGATGGGTGGGCGGAATGTTCAGCGCGTCGAAATTGTGCTCTTCGGTTTCGACTTCCGGCCCGTATAAAACGGCGAAACCGAGAGAGGTGAAGAGGTCTTCAATCTCCGCTTGAATTTGCGTGATGGGGTGCAGCGAGCCGGGCCGTACACCCGATGCGGGCAGCGTAACGTCAATCCATTCGCCCGCTAACTGCTCCGCCAGCGCCGCCTTTTCAAAACGTTCCTTCTTGTCTGTGTATGCCGCTTCCAGATCCTGTTTGACCGAATTAAGCAGCTTGCCCAGCGGCGCGCGCTCTTCTGGTGAAAACTTGCCAAAATCTTTGCTGATCTGCGCGAGCGTGCCTTTGCGGCCGAGTGCTTCGACGCGCGCTTCTTCTAAGGTGTCGAGCGATCCGGCCGACGCGAAGGCCGCCAGCGTGGAGCGGCGCAGTTCTTCCAGCTTTGGTTCGAGCATGCTATGGACCGTTACTGTAGCTTGGCTCCCAGATGTTCGAGAAGTTCAACCAGATCCTGGTGGCCTTTAAGGAGGGCCATATCCAGGGGCGATTGATTGTTGTCGGCCCGCTGGTTGACGTCGGCGCCGTTTGCTAATAAGGTTTCAGCCATGGCGCGATTGCCCGATTGTGCGGCGGCATGCAAGGCGGTCCAGCCACCTTCTTGCGTGGCGTTCGGATGGGCACCGCGCTTCAGCAGCAAGTCGACCAGTGGAACGCTGCCTCCGGCGGCCGCCGCATGCAGCGGGGTATTCTTCATCGAATTGGAAGACCGGCCATTGACATCCGCGCCGCGGTCGATCAAGACATTGGCCAGTTCGGCCCAGCCGAAAAAGGCAGCCAGATGCAGCGGCGTCCAACCGTCGGTGCTATGCGCCTCTAACAGTTCCGGCGCTTGGTCTATTTTCGCCAATACGTCTGAGGCGTGCCCAGCCACGCACAGTGTGAACACATCCAGATTGGGTTTCAGCCCGAGCAAATAATCTGCTACTTTCGGCTGGCGATAATATTTTGACAATAGATATGCACACTGCCCCGCTTCGTTGGTGGCGTTGAGCAACGTTGGTTCAGCCGCCAAGTCTGCGCGCACCGCGTCTAAGTTACCGGCCTTCACGTGCTCATGAAATGTTTTGACATCCGTCATGTTAAGCCACGGGCAGGAACACTTGTTCGGTTTTGTTCAGTTCCCAATCAAGGTGGTTGATATAGAAGAGCACAATATCGCGCTGATACTTGCCTGAGAAATCGTCGAAGACGCGTTTCTGCCAGCCTTCTTTCAAATACTCTTCAGGCTTCAAATCTTTGTCGAAAAAGCCCTGTTCATTGGGGATGCCGAGCGAGTTCAAAATATCGGCGATCATGTCGAGGTGCGAAAGCAGGAGCACCTGGGAAAGGTCGGTCGCGAAGTCTTCCTCATCCGCTTCCAGGCGCGCCCAGAACTTGGGTTCCGCTTTACGTAAGGCTTCGGAATTGAGTTTCACCAGCCGGGCGCGGGCCTTGAAACGCTCATAAACCTGGTAGGTTTTTAGCTTACCGATTGAGATGCCACGCACGAGGTTGTGGAAAACATCAGGACCTAGCGCCTTGAAGACGCCACACATCTGCATCGTGAAAAGGGTAACACAAGGGGAGCGCAATGGGGACGGACAGAGGGCGTGCGACGTAGATGGCGCTCCTCTGAAAAAACCGGTTTGGAGGGCAGCGAAAAAGAGGGGACACGCCTGCCGAATCCGTTAGGCGGCGGTACGGTGGGAAGCCCGGAGTGTCCCCCCTTTTTCTTTTCATCACCAGCGGGCTGCAGGCTGGACAAGCGCCCGGGGGAGCTTGCTGCGGTACAATCGGGAGTTTTGGGCTGGCACAGCCAAATCCATGAGCAATCTGATCGTTCTGGGAGCGCAGTGGGGCGACGAAGGCAAGGGCAAAATCGTCGACCTCTTTTCCGAAAAGTTTCATGCGGTGGCGCGCTATCAAGGCGGCCATAACGCGGGGCATACGGTTTACATTGGCGAACGTAAATTCGTGCTCAAGCTGATTCCGAGCGGCGTGCTGCGGGCCGGGGTGCAGGCGGTGATCGGCAATGGTGTGGTGATTGACCCCCAAGCTTTGCTCGAAGAGATTCATGGGCTGGAGGCAATGGGTGTTGACGTTAAGCCGCAACTGAAAATCAGTAATCGCGCCCATGTGATTTTTCCATTTCACAGGACGCTCGAAAAGATTTCGGAAGGGCGCGAAGGGCGCATTGCCATTGGCACTACTTCGCGCGGTATTGGTCCCTGTTACGAAGACAAGATTGCGCGGCGCGGCATTCGTGTAGCGGACTTGGTGGATAGCGATTTCGAGCAGCTCTATCGCGCGTTGGCGGAAGATAAGCAGCTGATTGCCGACGCGTTCAAGCTGACCGATCGGGTGGATTTCAAGGAGATTCTCGAGCAGTACAAGCAATACGCGGAAGAGATACGGCCCTTGGTGTGCGACACGCAGCATTTGCTGAATGGCTTGATTCGCGATGGCAAGAGCGTTTTGTTCGAAGGCGCGCAGGGTACGATGCTCGACATCGATTTCGGGACGTATCCTTTTGTGACCAGCTCGAGCGCGGCGGCGGGTGGCGCTTGCACGGGAACGGGCGTGCCGCCGAATAAGATTGATGGCATTGTGGGCGTATCGAAAGCCTACATTACGCGGGTGGGCGCCGGGCCTTTTCCGTCGGAAGACGTGACGGAGGTGGGCGAAGAGATTCGCCGGCGGGGCAATGAATTCGGTTCCGTCACCGGACGGCCGCGACGCTGCGGCTGGTTTGATGTGCCGCTGCTGCGCTATACGGCCGAGGTGAACGGCTTCGATAGTTTGATTATTACGAAGCTGGACGTGCTGGACGAATTAAAAGAAATTCCGGTTTGTGTGGCTTATGAGGTCGACGGAAAAGTGGTGTATGAGATGCCCGCCAGCACACGCCGGATGGAAGTGATAAAACCGGTGTTCGAGCGCTTGCCAGGCTGGCGAACGAAGACGCAGGGTGTTGCGCAAATGGATAAGCTTCCGAAGGCGGCGCAGAGTTATTTGAAGTTTCTGGCGGAGCGCACGGGCGTGGAGATTGGATCGGTATCGAATGGACCGGAACGGAATGAAACGATGATTATTCCCGGCTCGAAGCTCGAGAAGTTGCTGCAGTAAGGAGTAGTGCCCAATCGTTGCGGTCGGGTGCTTCCGGCGAAGTCCATAACGGTCCGTTGGCCGAGGGCAGAGCGATTGTCTCGCCACTCAAGGCTGAGAACCACGATGCAGTATACGTACCCGGCTCTAGTTTGAGCGTGACCTTGCCGCCCTGAGGCAGATAGACCGCATAAATCTCACCGGGTTTCGCGAGGCAATAGTTGTTGCCGTCAGCGAGCTCGTCGTGCGGTTCGGTTTTCCACCATTCGAAGGTGTGGAAAAAATCGACGATGTGGCCGTAGCCCAGAAACATAGTCATGGTATCGTCGCCGCGGCCGTTCATCCAACCACCGCCAGTGTCGGGCGCAATGTTGGTGCCGCGCCTACACGTCTCGCCCGCTGTTTGATAGCCGCCCGCCATGACGATGTCCCAGGCGGTGCGCCGGAGGACGTCAGCCGAATCGGAGCCGGGTGTAGCCCAAGTTGGATAATGATCTTCGTAACCATACTCTTCATTGGTTTGCGGAATGAAACGGCCGGTTTTCTTTTGCAACTCACGCGATTCGAGCATCAGGGCGTGTTGCTTGCGCGACCAATCCTGATAGGAGGTGAATCCGAACCAAGAGGAGGCGCGGTCCTGGTGAACGGTTTTCATGGGGTGACTGGTTGCGAGGTGACGATAGGGATCCCAGCGCTCAATGAGGGTTCCGGTATCGTGAGTCCATTCATCGCTGCGGTATCCCTCCAGGTCATCACCCAGATCCCAAGTGATATTCGAGAACGCGCTGAAACGCGCGACGGCATAGTGAATAAAACGCCGCTCGTCTTCGCCGGCGGCCGCGAGATGGATTTTGTTGTCGTTCATGTCAAGGACGACAGAGATGATCACGTCCTCATCTCGGGCGTACCGCAACATACGTTCAAACTTCTGCCAGAGGGGGAGATAGAAACGGGTGTAATCCAAATCGGGATGGGTGAAATCGGAGGGATTTTTGGCGGGCCAGACGGTCGGTAGGTTTGAGTAGTTATCGGCGGTCATGACGGGCTCGCCAAAATAGAGGTTGCTTCTGCCGGCGAGGGTCACGCGAATGCGATTCACTTTCAGACGGTGGAGGCGGTCAATGCTGTTTCGGATGATGCGTTCTTCCTTCCAGCCAGTGAGCCAGTAGGCGGTGGCGCCGTTGAACAAATAATGCTCGCCGGTGCCTTCCCAAATGAAGTGCCAGGGATACTGGGGATCGATGCGAATGGGTCCTTTGCGGTGGTTATCGATGGCGTGAAAGGTACCGGTGTATTGGGATTGGAACTCGCCCTGGCGATACAAGAGGTTGTATTGGTAGGGGCCCGGCGCGAGCGGCATGAAACGAATTCGGTAGAGGGAGCCGTCGGGTGAATCGCAGAAGCCATCTATAGTCCAGTGGCTGTTTTTATCGGCCGTCTCGAACGATCCAGTAACGGAGGTTTCGCTAAAAGGATTTGCGGTATCGGGCACCAGGACGTGGACAGTCACTTCGATGAAATCGTAGGCGTCGACGGAAGGTGCGGATTGGGTAAAAGAAACGTGCGCGGGCGCGGAGAAGGCGCACAACGGAAGAGTTGCGAAGGCGGCCAGTAGAGTGAGCGCTTGGCGCGATGCAGAGTGACGGGATGAGTACATTTGAGATCGAGTTTATGCCACTGAGTTGACGCACTACGGGTGTGGCGAAAAAGAGAGGCTCGTTGCCAGTCGCGGTTCCGATGCGTTTAGGCGGCTTGGCGCTCCTTCCATTGGGCCAAGTAAGCGGCGAATTGCTCTTTGGTGAAGTCGGAGGGCTGGCCTTGCACGAATGCAGTGGCTTGTTCGCGCTGGATTTGATCTACCAATTCTTGAACTGAAAAAACGAAGCCAAAGAAGGCGGGTTCGAAGGGGACGCCGAGTTTACGGCTGGATTTATAGAGGGCGAGGGCGCGTTTGAGATCGGCGGCATGTTTGTCGCGGCGGTCTTTTTGCAATGTTTCGAGTTGGGCGATGTCGGCGTTCCGCTGGTTGCGGAGGCGGCGCTCTTGCAGAGCGAGGTTGCTGAAGTCTTTGCGATAGGTTAGGAAAATTTCGGCGTCGATAAGGGCTTGGCGATTGGTGGGATCTTTTTCTTCGGTGAAAAGATCGGCGAGTTTGCGGCGGCCGACAGCGATGATGCCGGATTCGAGAGGAGCGATGCGGAGAAGGCGCCATTCGGAGTCGGCGATGGTTTGGGTGAGAGATTTTTCTTTGTCGGTGGCAGGCGAGAATTCGGCGAAGTGGCGGTCGAGGTGTTGTTGGTAAGCGAGGGCGTCGTCGGTTGGCAACAAGACGGTGCGGCCCGTGAGGCCGGTTTTGACGGCGTTCATGGAAGATTTGGCTTTGCCCTCGGCGCTGGTGGGTCCGGTGCTGAACTGGGAATTGGCGCGATTGGCGGCGCGGCGGGCGTCGGAGGTAGGCGGCGGTTCGGGTTCAGCGAAGCCCAAGTTGGCACCGGCGGCGAAGGATTTTTCGGTTGGTTCGGCATTCTCGGGGGAATGGGTGGGTTCGGTTGCGAGCGGGTTTTGCTCGACGGCAGAAGACTGGATGGGAACACCGGCTTTGCTGGCCAGTTTGGCGGCTTGGCGCTCGGCGGCGCGGCGGATGGAACGAGCTGACATTGGTGGTTGCTCCTGAGTGAAAATAGAAAGAGCTCGCGCGTCGGCGAGCCCAATTCAGAAATAGCAGGGGGCGCCGGGGGATGCGAACCAGAGAGCTGAAATTTGAGTGAGCTGAATGCGGCTAAGATGTTGCAAATGCGGGAGATAAAAATATTTCGAGTTTTTCGCGAAATCTGTGACCGGTAGTTCCGGCCGCCCTTTCCGTGGGTCGTCGTATTGGGGATCTGAGGTAGTCGCTGACGCTCTCTGCGTCCCCAGCGGGCGTTCACCGGATACGCATCCTCAGGAGCGCAACATCTGCTCTAAGCGGGCGTCAATCTCTTCCTCTTCAACGAACTCGCCACGGTCGCCCTGTGCGGCACCCTCCCGCACAGCCTCAGATCACGGCTTGCTCGCCGCGTTGGAAGCCCGGTCGATTCGTCCCCCCACTACTGCGTTGCTTCCGAAAGCTTCCGCAGCGCGCCATCAATGGCTTCCTTTACAACCGTGAGCGTCACTCCCAACTGCAGCGCGATCTCGTTGGGGGGTTTGCCATCGAAGCAGGCCATTTCCAGAATGCAGGTTTCGGCTTTACTCAGGTTCGCGAAAGCGCTGCGCAGACGGCTCCAGGCTTCGGCGTTGCGCGGCCTGGGAAAATCCTGCAAAACGGAGGGCTGCCCCAAAACGCCCAACCGGGGCAGCGCTTTCGGCAGCGGCTCGTTTTCCGAACGGAGGCGATCAATGGCGTGATTGCGCGCGAGCACGAGCAGCCATAAACGCAAATCTTCCAGGCGCGCCTCTTTCCAACGGGCGATTTGATTCCATGCTGTGACGAATGTTTCGGCCAGCAAATCTTCGGCCACCTTTGGATCTGCCACTATGCGCAGAATGACAACGTAGGCGGTCTTGCCGTAACGGTCGTACAGTTCTCCCATAGCGGAGGGATCGTGACGCTTAATCCGCGAGACTAAATCCAGATCGTTGGGCGGGACCGAAGCGGGCCAAGCGGCGGTGGATGGTATTTTGCTTCGCAAAGCTTAGACGGCGTCGTAGCCCACGAACTGCTCGAGAATGACGTTGCCTTTATATTCGATGTCTTTGTGGATGCCGGTGTCGGACGTATAGTATGCGAAAACAGTGGACTCCTTGAGCAGGTGAAAAAACTTTTCGCCGGCGCTTTTGGGAGCATCCTCGGCGTGCGCCAATTTCGTGAGCAAAGCAATTTGCGCATCCTTATGAGCTTTGACGAAAGGACGATCATTGCTTTCGAGTGAGAGGCGGTTGATCTCAGCGAGCCCCTTGTTCCAGGCTTGCTTTTCTTCCGGCAGAAATGCTTCGGCGATGCTGCGATCGATATAGGCGGCCACGTTGGCGTCGTGCGCACCGGGAGAGTGAGCATCGCGAGGAATGATGTGCTCCGTCAAGACATCGAGCAGGGCGAATTCTTCCTTAGAAAAGTAGAGCGGTTTGTCGGGCTCAGCCGCCGTGAGTTGCAGTGGGCCCGCTAAGGCGGAAGCGGTTAAAAGTTTCAGCAGGTCGCGCCGGTACAAGCTGGAAGTCATCACACTTCTCCTTTCGCGAGTTGATCGGCCAAGTGATCGCAGGAGCGCCAGCACAGGGCCATGATGGTCCAGGTTGGATTCTGGCAGGATGCATTGACATGGGTGCTGCCATCGACCACCAGCAGGTTCTTGACGTCGTGACACTGCTGGAATTGGTTCACCACGGAGGTCTTAGGATCGGCGCCCATGCGCGCGGTGCCAAGTTCGTGAATGGACCAGCCTTGCGGCAGCATTTCATCCGTGGCGGACAGAACTTCAAATTTGGCCGCTTCAAACATTTCGCGTCCGGCGATGGCCATATCCTTGGCCATTTTGCGTTCATTCTCGCCGAACTCGTAATTGAAACGCAAGACCGGGATGCCCCAGGCGTCTTTTACGTTGGGATCGATATCGACAAAGTTTTCATAGCGCGCCAACACTTCACCGAACGCGCCGATATCGATCACGGCGCCGGCATATTCGCGCACGTGCCGCTTGTACTCTTCGCCAAAACCGCGCGTGGAGGCGCTGCTGGGAAACATGGTGGCGCCGCTGCTGCCTTCATAGCCATAGCCGCGCAGGAAGTCAGACTTCTGGCCGTTGATATTGCGGAAGCGTGGAATATAGAAACTGCCGGGTTTGCCATCGTCAATGGTGCGAGGCTTGCCGACAAGCTCCTTCATGAAGCCCGAGACGGATGGACCCATCATGTGCTCGCAGAAGTTGTGGCCCACGTGGCCGCTGGAATTGGCGATGCCGTTGGGATATTGGGAAGATTTCGAGAGCAGCATGAGGCGGGCGCTTTCCAGCGTGGAGGCGGCCAGGAGCACGGTCTTCGCTTTCGCCTGATAGCTCTGGCGGGTCTGGCTATCGAGGAACGATACGCCGGTGGCTTTGCCGGTATCTTTATCCACTGTCACTTCATAGACAGTGGCATTAGTGCGCATGGTGAGATTGCCGGTATCCCAGGCGGGACGAATCAAGCCGGTAGGGGAATCGAAAGCGGCGTGGATATCACAGCCCCCGACATGCCGGTTGCACGCGCCGCGGCCATAACAGCGGCTGCGGTACTTGTTGTGCTTCAAGCCGTCGGTGGTGACGCCGGCGCGATAGGGCGTGAGGACGCGGCCCATGCCCTTGAGCGTCTCGCGGAAATGCAACTCGGAGTAAGTGAGCTTGATGGGGCGTTGAAATTTGCCGTCGGGCAGCCAGGGCAGATTTTCGGGATGGCCGGAGATGCCGAGATATAAATCGACCTTATCGTAATAGGGCTCGATATCGGCATAAGAGATGGGCCAGTTGTCGCCGTAACCGTCGAGATCTTTCGCCTTGAAATCGTAATCGGAGAGGCGCAGCGCGAGACGGCCCCATATGTTGGTCTTGCCGCCGACGGCGCGCGAACGAACCCAGGCGTAACGCGTGCCGGTGTAGGGATTCTCTTTTTCGTCGACGACGAGGGTCTTGCTGTAATCGGTGCCCGACCAGCCTTGCACATACGACTGCACTTTGGTGTATTGAGAATTCTGCGCGTAGGGCGATTGGCGGATGTTGTATTCGTTGAGGGTGAGGGCGTGATAATCAGGAGGCATGACGCCGCGGCGCGGATGATCGTAGGGCCACTGCATGGAGTGCAGGATCTTGCTGGTGTCCTGATATTTGCCCGCTTCGAGAAGCAGCACTTTGAGGCCATGGGTGGTGAGGACGTAGGCAGCCATGCCGCCCGCGGCGCCGGAGCCGACCACCACTGCATCATAGGTTGTTTTCAGGTCTACATCGTCAGGGTTGGGTCCGGGGAATTGAAGCAGCATGGTGTCTTTTCGATTGTATGCCTAATTGTTAGGCGTTTCGAAGCGCTTAAACCGGCACTTTAAGCTGGGGCACTCTTAAACCAGGGACGGACGAGAACGCCCCCGGTTTGAGTGCAGAAAAAAGGGGAACGTCTCGTCCGTCCCTCATTTAAAGCGGAAGATGGTGGTTTGGTGGTACTTTTCGCCGGGCTTGAGGACGGTGGTGGGGAAGCTGGGCTGATTGGGCGAATCGGGGAAGTGCTGCGTCTCAAAGCAATA
Source organism: Bryobacterales bacterium (assembly GCA_963764105.1). Lineage (GTDB taxonomy): Bacteria > Acidobacteriota > Terriglobia > Bryobacterales > Bryobacteraceae > Bog-105. The sequence goes on along the minus strand of CAVXRP010000047.1, from coordinate 96,902 downwards.
GGCGCCGCGGGCGTGGTAAACGGCGCCGGCTTTTCCTTTTATATCGCCTTGAATGTGATTGGCGGTGTAGAATTGCACGCCCGGTTGGGTGGTGAGGACTTCCATGATGCGGCCGGACTGCGGCTCGGTCACACGCGCGGCGAGGCTGGGAGAACTGCCTGGGTTATTCAGGACAAAGTTGTGATCGTAACCCTGGCCGAACTGCATCTGCTGGTCTGGCGCGTCAATGTGCGTGCCGATGGCCGTGGGCTTGCGAAAATCGAATGGCGTTCCATCCACGCTGCGCAATTCGCCGGTGGGAATGAGCGTGGCGTTCACGGGCGTAAATTTATCGGCATTGATCGTCAGCTGGTGATCGAGAATGTGACCGTTGCCGTGTCCAGCCAAATTGAAGTAGGAATGATTGGTGAGGTTTAGAACAGTGTCGGCATCGGTGGTGGCTTGGTAATCGATGCTCAAGCCGTTATCGTCGGTGAGCGCGTAGGTGACGGTCGTGGTTAAATTGCCCGGATAGCCTTCTTCGCCGTCTTTGCTGAAATAAGTGAGCTGCAAAGTTGGGCCCACCACGGTGGCGTTCCACGCTTTCTTATCGAAACCCTGCAACCCGCCGTGCAGCGAATTGGGCCCGTTGTTTTTGGCAAGGGTGTATTTCTTGCCGTTGAGAGTGAATTCGCCATTGGCGATGCGGTTGGCGTAGCGACCCACCAGCGTTCCAAAAAATGGATTTGGTTTGGTGTAGGGTTCGAGCGAGTCGTAGCCCAGCACCACATCTTCGAATTTGCCGTTGCGGTCGGGCACTTTGAGGGTGACGATGCGGCCGCCAAAGTTGCTGATGTTCGCTTCCATCCCCTTCGCGTTGCGCAGAGTGTAAAGGCTGATTGTTTCGCCGCTGGGCAAAAAGCCCCAGGCTTGTTCGGTGATTCCGGTCATGGTTTTGTTATTCTGATCGCTCGTGCAAGAGAAAAGTGTCAAAGTGGGCGCTAAGGCGAGCGCCTGCCGTCTGGTCATGGGCCAATGCCTTGCAAGTGGGGACACGAAGAACATGATATGTTAACGGCCCGGCGCGTGCTGGCGGGGATCGCCATTTTCGCGAGCGCGTTTCTGCTTTTCACACTCGAGCCGCTGTTTGCCAAACTGATCTTGCCGTGGTTTGGCGGGTCGGCCGCGGTGTGGTCGACTTGCCTGGTTTTCTATCAGACGGCTTTGCTGGCGGGTTATTTCTATGCGCGCGTGATCACGCGTTATTTGACTCGCGTGGAGCAGGCGCTGATTCATGTCGCTCTCTTGCTGGCGGCGCTTTTGTTGTTGCCCATTGGCCCCGCTACGCGCTGGCAGCATGTCACCACAACGCAGCCGATGTGGGACATCTTCGTCATGCTGAGCGCCACGCTCGGGCTGCCGTTTCTGCTGCTTTCCGCGACCAGCCCGCTGGTGCAGTATTGGCTGGCGCGTGCCGGCGATGAAATGCCGTATCGGTTCTTCGCGCTCTCGAATTTTGCTTCGCTGGCGGCCTTGCTGGCGTATCCGGTTTTGGTTGAACCAGGGTTGGATATTGGGCGTCAGCGCTATTGGTGGTCGGGCGGGTTCATTGCGTTCGCGCTGGTATGCGGTTCGTTCGCGTGGTTGGCGCGCTCGGTGGGATTGCGGACGGAAACAGTGGAAACGCCGGAGCCGTTGCCGATTTTCCGGCGGCTCTATTGGTTTTCGCTCGCGGCGTGCGGCTCTATGCTGCTGCTTTCCGTTACCAATCACATTACGCAAAATGTGGCTGCGGTGCCGCTGCTATGGGTGTTGCCGCTGGCCGTGTATCTTTTGAGTTTTGTTTTCGGTTTTGGCGCTAATCTTTACCGTCGCGGGCTGTGGCTGCGCCTGCTGGCGCTCGCGCTGGGCGGGTTGGCCTATTCGATTTACAACATAGACGCCATTGACCAAGCGCTACAGATCAGCTTGCCGATCTTTCTGGGTGGACTGTTCGTTTGCCTGATGTTCTGTCAAGGCGAACTGTTTCTGAGCCGACCGGAGCCGGCGGGACTCACGGATTTTTATCTGGTGATTGCCGCGGGAGGAGCAGCGGGCGCTATTTTCATCGGTATTTTCGCGCCTTATCTTTTTGAAGGCATCTATGAATTGCCGTTCGCGCTGTTCGCTACCGCCGTGCTGGTGCTGGTTTCCACATGGGGTTATTATGGCTGGCCGGTGCGTCTGCTGTGGGCGGGAGTTTCCGGCTGCATGGCGGCGGTTTTTGTGGCGAATGTCATTGCCTATCATGAAAACTCGCTGCTGCTGGTGCGCAATTTCTACGGTTCGCTGCGCGTGGTCGAATCGCCGCACGCGGGCCCGGAGCAGACACGTACGCTGTTTCATGGAACCATTCAGCATGGCGCGGAGTTCATTGAGGCCGATAAGCAGCGTTCCCCCACTACTTACTACGGGCCGGATTCGGGCATCGGCATAGCGCTGCGAGAATGCCTTCCCAGTGGGCCGCGTCGTGTGGGCGTTGTGGGTCTGGGCGCAGGCACGCTAGCGGCCTATGGACGGCCAGGCGACACTTTTGTTTTTTACGAACTCAATCCGCAGGTGATCACCATTGCCAATGCGCTGTTCTTCTTTACGCGTGAATCAGCGGCGCATGTCGACATTGTGGAGGGTGACGCGCGCTTATCGCTCGAACGAGAACGGACGCCTTTCGACCTATTGGCGCTGGATGCGTTTTCAGGCGATGCCATTCCCGTTCATTTGCTGACGCGCGAGGCGTTGGCCGTGTATCTACGCCTTCTCAGGCCCGGCGGTGTGATTGCCTTCCATGTTTCGAATGTTTATCTGGACCTGGCCCCGGTTGTGCGGCAGTTGGCGGAGCAGGCTGGGTATCAGGCGGTGCAAGTGAAGAACCATGAGGATGCCGATAATAGGGTGCTGGCCTCCGACTGGGTGCTGGTGACGAATAACCCGGCGATAATGGAGAACGGCGCGATTCGGCTGCATGCGGTGCCGATTGCCCGGCGTGATGGTTTACGTCTGTGGACGGATGGGTTCAACAATCTGTTGGAGATTGTGAAGTGGCCGGATTCGGCGCGGCGGTCGACTTGGTGAGGAGATGCTTTTGCACCTTGCCCATGGCGTTGCGCGGGAGCTGATCGACTTGGATGAACCTGCGAGGCACCTTGAACGACGCCATCTTCGCGCGGCAGCGAGTCTCTAACACTTCTTCGGAGATCTGTTCTTTGACGACAAGATAGGCGACCGGTACTTCGCCGCGCACTGTGTCGGCCATTCCGAGGACTGCGGCTTCGGCGACCTCCGGCTGTTCCTGGAGAAACTCCTCAATCTCCCGAGGGTAGATATTGAAGCCCCCGGAGATAATTAAATCGCCGCTACGTCCGCAGAGAGTATAGTAGCCATCTGGCGAACGAGTGGCCAAGTCACCGGTTTTGAAATAGCCATTCACGAAAGCGGCACGAGTAGCTTCGGCGCGCTGCCAGTAGCCGGAGAACACGTTGGGACCACGTAGATAGACTTCGCCGGTTTCGCCGTCGGCCACCGGTTCGAGCGCACGGTCGAGCAGCCGCACTGAAACGCCGGGCAACGGCACACCCACGGTGCCGGCGCGCCGCTCACCCACATAAGGGTTGCTGATGTTCATGAGTGTTTCACTCATGCCATAACGTTCCAGAATCGTGTGCCCATAAAGCTTTTTAAATTCTTCGAGCACGTGAGCGGGCAGCGGCGCCGAGCCGGATACGAAGAGACGCATGAAGCGGCCAATTTCGTTGGCGGAAGCCGGCTTCATTTCCAGCAGGCGGACATACATGGTGGGTACTCCGAAGAACAGAGTGGGCCGGAAGTTCAGGAACGTTTCTTCGGCCGTTTTATGCTCAAAACGCTTGAGGAGACGCATGCGGCAACCGCTGATAAGCCAGCAATGCAAACCGTTCCCTAGGCCATGAACATGAAAGAGCGGCAGGCCCAGAAGGAAGCGGTCTTCCTGAGTGATTTGCCAGCAGGTGAGCAGGTTCAGCGCATTCACCGCAAAGTTGTTGTGAGTTAGAACCGCGCCTTTGGAGGTGCCTGTGGTGCCGGAGGTGTAGATGATACCGGCCGGAGTGTCGCCCTCTAAGTTAACGGAGGGGCGAGTGGTTTTGTAAGCCTGAGCCTTCGCTGTTAGCTCGGGCAGCGTTTCCTCGGTAACCATTACCTTCGGCTTGGCATCGTTCAGGATGTGTGAGATTTCGCGGTCGCGGTATAGAATATTCACCGGCACGAAAATAACTCCCGTTTTGAGGCACCCGAGGTAGAGATCGATCATCTCCACGCGATTCGCCAGATATACACAGAGGCGGTCACCCAGCGTGAAACCGTTCTCCAACAGATAGCGCGCAACGCGGTTGCTGCGTTCATCCAACTCCCGGAACGTGAACTCCTGACCTTCAAACTCAAGCGCGATCGAATGGGCGCGGGGTCCCTGAAACGTGAGATCGAACAAGTCAGTGAGATTCATGTGAGTCAGTCGGGGAGGGATTGGCCCTTCGTCTCCTCGCCGAAAGGGATGAGTAGCAAGCCAAGGGCGAAGGCGAGGGCAGTGAGCGCGACCGGCTTGCCGAGAGTGCCGAGATACGCCACGCCGGCTCCGACGAGGAAAGTGATGCCGGCGGCGAGAAAGCGCCCGAATGCCGTGGCGAAGGCGACGGCACTGGCGCGGCACTCGGTTGGATATTGCTCCGGCAGCCAGATTGTATAAACACAAAAGCTGGCTCCTCCTACTCCCAGAAAGAGGAGGTAAAGCATGAACCAGGGCAAAGCATTTTGTGGGAGATAGAACGAATAGCCGAATGCGAGAGTGATAAAGGCCGCCATGATTGCGAAGAAGACTCCCAGAGTGCCGCGGCGTCCCAGGCGCAGCATGAGCCAGGGAGTGAGTAAGCAGCCTAAAATTGTTCCTACGGAGAGTAAGACGGTCGCATAGGAGGCAAGGCGAGGAGCAGCGGCGGCACGATGGGCGCGCACCGCCAACTGAGTGACGGCGCTGGGAACGTAGACCGAGCCGGCCCATAAGCCGACCATGGAGATGAACACAAACACGCCGTTCAGGAGAGTTCGGCGGCGGAAGGTGGCGGAGAACAATTGGGCGAACGCTTTGGGCGCGCTCAGTTTCTTCGCTTCCCGCCAACGATCGGGCTCCGCGACTCCCCAGCGGATGAACGCTACTAAGAGTGCAGGCGAACCTCCCAATAGAAACATGGCGCGCCAGCCGTAGCGCGCCCCGATGAAGTAATTCAACAGACCCGCCAGCAGAGTTCCCACATAATATCCGCTGTGCATGTAAGCGCCGCCGGCGACGCGTTTACTTTCCGGCCACTGCTCGGCTACGAGAGTTCCACCCAGCGTCCATTCGCCGCCAATGCCGATTCCCGCCAGGAGCCGAAAAGCGCCCAATTGCCAGATGTCGGCGGCAAAGCCCCCGAGTAAAGTGAAAAGCGAATAGCAAAAAATGGTCAGCATCAGCGTGCGCACGCGGCCAAAACGATCGGCGAATGGTCCCCAAAGAAAGGAAAGGCCCCAGCCAAACAGAAATAGCGCGAATAAGAGGCTGCCGTAATAGCCCGTGTTGGCGGGCGTGGCGGCGATGCCGGACTGTGGGAGCAAATCGCGCATGGCTGGCGTTAACACCAGCGCATAGATGAAGGAATCCATGCCATCCAGCGTCCATCCACCCCAGGCAGCCCAGAAGCCGCGGATTTGAGCGGCGGTTAATCTGACGCCGGCGCTGACGGGTGTGCTGATTTGCATTAGAATAATGAGTACGTCTTTTTACTATTAGGGTCCATCATGCCATTACTGGTTACTAACTCGCGCGACGATCGTTCCGTGAACCATAAAGATGAGGCCGTGCCTCCGCTTTTCGCTGGGCTGATGCGCCAGGAACGAGGGGACGCGCCGTTTGAAACAGCCTTGCGGCAAGCGCATGAAGAATTCAGCGAAGACGGCTTCGCGGCGGGGCTGGGCAAATTTCGCGAGGCGCTGGCATTGAGCTGCGGCCAGCTTGCTCTCAAGCAGCAGATTCGCGAGGCCGCCGCGCGCGAAGTGGCTCAGTTGATGCCGCGCTACTGGCGAGTGGCCGAGGCGCTGCTGGTCGAGGTGGAAGAAGCCGGCGGCCAGTCGGCGGCGTTCAATTCGCACTGGGCGGAGATCGAACGCCAAAAACGGGAAGACACTATTCGCGTGGCGCTGGACGAATCAGACCGTGCCGAAGAGACCGAATATCTTCCGCATGTGCGGGAGCGCCTGTGGCGGCTGGCGCAGAACTATCCGGGAGATGCGGGCCTGGAGTCGCGTTTGCACATTCTGGACCTGCTGCTATTGCAGCGCATGGAAGACGACCGCGAAAACAACCTCCGCCGACTGACTCTGTTTCGCGACCGGCTTGATGAAACTGAAAATCCCCAAACGCTACGTGAGTTTCGCAGTTTGGTCGGGCCGTTTGTCAATGCTTATGCGGGAGACGTTGACTTCACCAGCATTCTTGATGAGATGAACGAGCGGTGCGCAGCCTATGAAAATGCTTCAACGCTTTTAGCGGAGCAGCGGAGCCGTGAAAGCTTGGAGGTCTGTGACCACGCGCTGGCGCAGCGGCCCGGCAATCTTTTGTTTCGACGGCTGGCGGAAAAGGCCAAGGGTCGCGAATGGGTGCGGCTGTTGAGCGAGTCTACTGTGCAGCGGGCGCGGGAGTTCGAGCGCAATGGCAACTACGCGGAAGCAATGGAAGAGTGGGAGTCACTGCGCTCCATCCACCCACAATATCCGGACTTAGAGTCTGCATTGCTTCGCTGCGAGGCGCTGAAGGTCCGCACGCAGCCGCCGGTAACAGAGGAGATTGAGCCTACGTCCCGGGCTGTCGAAAGCGACTTGGCCAGTGAAGCTTTCCCCTCTTTTGCAAGTCTGGGCCGGTCTAACCACTTCCCGCTGGGTCTAAGAATCGCTATTACTGAAGAGGCGTGGAATCATTTGAAGACGGGAGTAGTGGCGACGGCGGCGCTGCTGTTGGTGTTGTTGGTACTGGCCTCTAACACCAGGCACTGATAAGCACGCTACAGCCACCACTGTTCGGCATGGTTGGCCGGTTCCTTCTGTGCTTGCACTACTTCTACTTCTACGTCCTCCGGTTTCGTAATCCAACTCGCCCAATCGCCCTTTTTCAAAATCTCGCAGGGATGAAACCGTTTAGGCGGATTTTCACTCAGGAAGCCGGCCAAAACAATGAGCCCGGTTGATTTGGTGATGCGCCGCAAATCGGCGGCCAGCACATCTACGATTTTGGCGCTAATATTCGCCAGCACCAAATCGGCTATAGCGGTTTTGATTGCGTCAGCGGACCCGACGAAAAGTGGAGTTTCGAGCAAATTTTTCGCGGTCCGAACAGAATCGGCATGAATGTCGCAACTGAGGACGTCGGCACCGAGTAAGCGAGCGGCGGCTGACAAGATGCCCGACCCACAGCCAATGTCCACGACCATGTTGCCGGGCTTCCAGTATTTCTCCAACGCTTCGATGCACAACTGAGTGCTTTCGTGGCGGCCGCTCCCGAAAGCGCTGCTGGCATCCATGGTCAGGCGGAAACGGCCTGCGGGCGTCGGTTCGCGTACCCACGACGGAGCTATATAGAAGCTCTCACCTATCAGGAGCGGATCGCATTCCAAGGGTGGGAGCAAGCTTGGGTCGAACGGCGGCTCATGCTGGGCGGATCTCTCAGTTAGCGCAAATCTGGCGCAGATGGACGCGCGGTCCACTGACTCGTCAAAGAACACGCGCCATCCGCCTTCTTCTTCGACGATTCCTTCGGTACCCAACTCCCATAGCTCGGCGCTGAGTGAGTCAGTGGTGAGCGCTGTTACGGGAATGAGAACCGACCACACTGTTAGACCAGGGCGCTTTCCCGTTCCGGCGCTGGATAACATTGCGAAAACCAGAAGGAGTGCGGGGTGGCGCCACGCTTTTGATAGTGCTCCAAGCGTTCGCGCCCTTCTTGCGGGCTAGGGATGTGGCCATCCGCTACCCACCACAAACAGTAATGCGGCAAGGCCATCTTCTCAAACCAATTTTGCCGGTTGCGGAACACCGCCAAATGCCGCGGGCCGTAGGTGAATTGCTTCAAGCTCTCAATCGATTCCCAAACCGACATATTGAGGAGCTCGAACGGGTTGTCGGAGTATGGAATATCGGTAGCGTTGCCGGAAGCGGATTTAAGACGCCACACAAATCCGGGAGACTGTTCGGCGAGCGCGTTTACCTCATCCAACTGCGCCAGGAAATCCGCGATGCGCGGATCGTCAAGCGGTGCAACTATGCGGCCGATGTTGATTTGGGCGAGTTGAGACATGATTCGATATTAATACCTGACTGGAGGAGCATGAGTGAGCCGGAGCGAGGTGAGCCGTTACTCTATATTTAGCGCCGCGAATTCGGCGTCACTAATTCGGTGTCAGACACCTCAATTGCCTAATTCCCCGACGAGTTCGGGAATTGAGGTGTCTGACACCGAACTGACGCCGATTGGCGAATTGACGCTGAGGACACTTTGCTGCCATTGTTTAAACGCTTCTTCCCCATCTCTCTCCTATCTTTGTGCGCCTTCGCGCAATCAAACCAACCCATCAGGCTCGACTTGGATTTGACCGACGCGCCGCGCAAAATATTGCACGGGCATCTCATCATCCCGGTCGCCCCTGGCCCTTTGACGCTGGTTTATCCGGAATGGATTCCGGGCGAACATGCGCCCTCTGGCCCGATTGATAACTTTGCGGGCCTGGTGTTGACAGCCAACGGGCAGACCATCCCATGGCAGCGCGACGACGTCAACATGTTCGCCTTTCATCTCACTGTTCCTCCCGGCGTTACGTCGCTCGAAGCGCGCGTCGATTTCCTGGCCACCGCTGCGCCCGCTGGTTTCTCAGCCGGCGCCTCCACAGGTCCAAATCTGGCGGTTGTCTCGTGGAACGAAGTCGCGTTGTATCCGGCGGGAACGCCGGCGGCGGAGGTCAAGTTCACGCCCTCGGTAAAAGTGCCGGAAGGCTGGCAGCTGGGAACCGCGCTCACCACCAGCGGCGTGGACGGCGCAACCTCGCAGTTTGAAACTGTGTCGTTGGAGACGCTGGTGGATTCGCCCGTGCTGGCCGGCCGCTTCTTTAAAGAAATTCCGCTGGCTCCCGAGATCTCACCCAAGCACTTCCTGGATATGGCGGGCGATGGCCCAGAAGATCTCAACCTGGGTGCCGATGAAGTCTCCGCGTATAGCAATCTGGTAAAGGAAACCGGCGCGCTCTATAAATCGCGGCACTATAACCACTACAATTTCCTGTTCACGTTGAGCGATAGCGTGGCCCACTTCGGCCTGGAACATCATCAATCGAGCGACGATCGCGTGGACGCGCGCAACTTTCTCGATGATGATTTGAAGCTGATCAACGGCTCCCTGCTGCCGCACGAATTCACGCATTCCTGGAATGGAAAATACCGGCGTCCGGCTGGCCTGGCCACAGCCAACTTTCAGCAGCCCATGAAGGGCAATCTGCTGTGGGTTTACGAAGGGCTGACAGAATACTTCGGCGACGTGCTGAGCGCGCGCAGCGGCTTGTGGACAAGCGATCAGTATCGCGAAGCTCTAGCCCTGAGCGCGGCGGAAATTGACCATCGCCCTGGCCGCACCTGGCGCGATTTGCAGGATACCGCCACCGCCGCCCAGACGCTTTACAGCACGAGCGACGAATGGGACAACTGGCGCCGGTCGGTGGATTTCTATTCGGAAGGCGAATTGATTTGGCTTGACGTGGATACGACGTTGCGCAAATTGTCGGGCGGCCGCCGCAGCTTGAACGACTTCGCCGCGCGCTTTCTGGGCGCGGGCGGCAACACGCCGCCCGAAGTTGTGCCCTACAATTTTGCCGATATTGTGGGCAATCTGGTCGCTCTCGAACCATATGACTGGCAGGGCTTTCTCGAAAAACGCCTCACCACCAAATCGCCGCATGCGCCGCTGGACGGCATCGTCAACGGCGGCTACAAGCTCGAATATGACGACAAGGCCAACGAATTTGCGCGCGCTGTTGAGACCAGAGACCGCGGCGTGAATGCCTGGTATTCGCTGGGTTTTGTCACCGCCGACCAAACCATTCGCGACGTGCTGGTGAATTCGCCCGCTTTCCAAGCCGGCCTGGGACCGGGCATGAAGCTCATCGCCATCAATGGCCGCAGAGCGGCCGATGAACTGCTGCACAACGCAATCCGCGACGCGAAAACATCCGCCGAGCCCATCGAGCTGATCGTGGAGAACGCCGGTTACGTCAAGGTTGTGAAGATCGATTATCACGAGGGCGAAAAATATCCGCACCTGGTGCGCCAGCCGAATACACCGGCGCTATTAGACGAGATCTTGAAACCGATGACGGCGCATTCTAGGAGCAGTTAGCGCAAAGGGCAGGCTGCTCGCCGCCAATCATTTGAAGGGTTCCGCTTTGTCTTCGGCCGGCGCGCTTAACACCGTGCCCGTTTTGCGCGCTTCCTCAATTATTACTGGTCACGCCGGCGCTGGAGAGTGTGTTCGCGATGATGGCCAGCGGATTTTGCGAGCTGCTCTGCGTCCCATTATTTTGGAAGGCGGCGAGAAGTTGCTGCAAAGCCTGGGTAATGGCATCCGCCGATGTGCCCGTAGAAGCCGACGTACTCGTGGAACTGGAACTCGTCGTGGAATTGCTGTCTGAATCCGCAGGGTGCCCGTGTCCACCATGATGATGATGCTCACTTTTGCCAATCGCCGACGCCAGATCTTGCACATTGGGTAGCTGACCCGACGTGGAGGCGCTCGTGAAATCCTTTGCAAGCTGGCTGAGCTGCGCGGCGCCTGCGGTATTTCCGCTGGCGGTATCGGCTTGGGCGGCCGTTTGCAGATTGGTTGAGATCTGCTGCGTGACCTGCGCGTATTTGGAAGGGTCCGACTGTTGCAGCTGCTGAAGCTGGCTCAAGATTTGTGCCAGTGGCGAAAGCGAGCTGCTATCCGACTGGCCGCTAACAGAGTTCGCACCAGCAGTGCTGGTCGAAGAACTGACACCCTGCAGGGCGCTGGTCAGGGTCGATTCAATCGTGTTGTAAATGCTGTTCGCGCCGCTGCTGTTCGAACTGCCGCCAATCGCCGTCGCCAAATCCTGAATGTTAGGCAGTTGGCCGGAGGTTGAGGCATTTGTGAAATCGGTTGCCAGCTGCGTCAGTTGCGCAGCCCCGGTGCTGTTCCCGCTCGAGGTGGCGCTTTGCGCGGCCGATTGCAAACTGGTGGCGATTTGCTGCGTCACCTGCGCGTATTCGGATGGGTTTGTCTGTTGCAGCTGCTGAAGCTGGCTCAATAACTTTGCCAGCGGCGAAAGCTTGCTGCTGTCCGATTGCCCGCTGATGCCGCTGCTCCCGGCGGTGGTTGGTGAATTGATGCTCTGAAGAGCGCTGCTGAGTGTCGACTCAATATTGCTGTAGATGCTGCTAAGTGAACTTGTCACGACTACCTTATCGTTGACTTTCCGTAACATCTATAGCTGCAGAAATGCCACTTACCGTTAAGGTTTGTGAAGAGCGGCTCGCGTATGCGACGATCTACTTGGGCGGAGTTGTCGAATGGGGCGCCGTTGCCGCCACACTCCGCGTATTCTCTTCGGTGGTAGGCCGTTCGGAAACATGTTCGTCCACCAAGCGCGCCGCCGTCAATTGGGGATCGATTTGGTATTCGCCTTGCTTTACTAACTTGCGAAGTTCCTCAATACGAGCTTCGCGGTTGGCGTCGGACATATTTTCCATTGGTTTATTCGAGTTTGTTGTGAGCCTTAGGTCAATTTTAGCGCAGGCTAAGGCGGAAGTGGCAATTTTTTGCGCGGGAAAGCTGAAGTTCAGAGGAAAAATTGACGAAAGACAATGTAGGGGAAGAGTTATTTGACAGTAACGGACTCCCACCAAGTATCACCCGATGAGTACGGAACTAGCCCAAGACCAACAGAGCCGGACCTTAGAGCCGGTCACCCCCCAACTCCGGGAACAACTGATCTTGGAACACCTGCCGCAGGTCAAATTGATTGCGCGACGCATTCATGAACGCTTACCCGTTTCGGTAAGTCTCGATGACCTAATCTCTACCGGAGTAGTAGGCCTGATTGCGGCCATTGATCGCTATGACATAAGTCACGATGTTAAGTTGAAGACTTATGCGGAATATAAGATTCGCGGGGCGATTTTAGATAGCCTGCGCGGACTCGATTGGGCGCCACGGCAACAGCGCAAACGCTCCAAACAGATAGAGGCGGCGATTTCGGCTTTGGAACAAGAGCATCATCGCACGCCGACAGAAGAAGAAATTGCCGCGCATCTAGGGCTGGCCGTCTCCGATTATCAGGATTGGTTGACGGAAATTCGCGGCCTCACATTGGGTAGCTTGGAAAACGCCGGCACGGAAGAAGAAGGCTGCGATCTCCTCCGTTACCTGGCCGATTCCGACGAGCAATGGCCTTCGCAGATCGTGGAAAGAGCGGCGCTCGAACGCTTGCTGGCCGAAGCCATCGACAAGATGCCGCAACTAGAGCGAACCGTGTTGAGTCTCTACTATTACGAGGAGATGACGCTGCGCGAGATCGCAAAAATCGTGGATCTGCATGAATCGCGGATTTCGCAGTTGAAATCGCAGGCGATTTTGCGGCTGCGGTCGTACATGCAGAAGCGCTGGCCGTCCATAAAGAGCTAGAAAGATCCGCGGGCCCGCGCGGCCGATTTCTCAATAAACGCCAAGCGTTCGAGCTGCGCGCCGCCAAACAGCAAAGGAACTCACTGATGCATTCGGGTGGAGCGCTGGAGACCGGGCGCGTCTTGCGCGGTCCTTGGAAGCGATGTGACTTTCGCCACTCTGAACGACTCTTAATGATTTGACGCTCAACGGCAAATCAAACAGCCGGCATGTTCTATGCTCAAAACTAGCCGCAAACCGGCTACAGGACACTTGTTTTGGCTGGCAACGAGCAAGAAGACGAACTTTTCCAAGCGGCGCGCACCGCCCCAGAGGGCGATCTACGGGCTTTCGAAGGCTTGGTGGAGCAGAATCAGAGGCGCATTGTGGCTGATTGCCGCCAAATTACGCGCGACGAAAGCGTCGCCGAGGATCTGGCCCAAGAAGTTTTCGTCAAAGCCTACTTCGGCATGAAAAACTTTGAAGGCCGCTCGTCCTTCCGGCACTGGCTGCAGGTTATCAAGGTTCATCACTGCCTCAACCACTTGAAAAAGCAGAAGGGGAAGACCGCCGTCAGCATTGACGAGGAAGGCCAGCCCTCGAGCGAAGAGACGAAAGCGCTGTCATCCTCGGACCGGCACCTGGAACGCCTCAGCGAGCAGCAGATCATCCATCGCATTTTAGAAGCCATGCCTGAGAATCTGCGCGTGCCGCTGGTGCTGCGCGATATGGACGAGCTGTCGTACGAGGAAGTGGCGGCGAATTTGAAAATAAATTTGTCGGCGGCGAAAATGCGCATCAAGCGGGCGCGCGAGTGGTTTCGCGAGCAGTATGAAGCGCAAGGGGCGCGCGCGGCCCGGGAGGCGCATCCATGACGCAGGATCCCGAAGAACGGCCGATTCCGGAACTGGCCGATTTGGAAAGCGAAGTCTCTCCCTCGTTCGTGAATCGGGTAAGGAGCAAGATTCAGCGGCGCACCGCCGTCTCGCAGTACGCTTATTTTTCTTGGACGCTGCCGGGCATCGTCCTTAAGGAATTCCTTAGCGTCTTGATCCATCTGTTTGCCGTGGCGGACGGCAGGAAAGGCAGATCGCAATGAAGGAAAAACTGACCAGCGCGTTCATGAATCTGCTCGATTCGGTGATTGCCGCGGCGCCGAAAGTGTTGGTGGGCATTGTGCTCATCGTGGTGGGCCTGGTCATCGCCAAAGTAATTGAGACCGTTCTGCGCTTCGTCCTGACACGGCTGCGTTTCGACACTCTCATGGAACGGACGGGCATCGATAAGACGCTGCAGCGCATTGGTTTGCGGCAGCAGCTCAACCTGGTGATTCCGCGCCTCGTCTATTTCTTGACTCTGATCGTGCTGGCGCGGACGGCTTCCGATGCGCTAGGACTAACCGCGATTTCAGTGGCGATCGGCGCGTTTTTTGCCTATTTGCCGAATATCATCGCGGCCCTGCTGCTGCTGGTGGTGGGCACCTCCATCGCGCAGTTCGCCGCCAACACGGTGGAGGAAGCGGCGCGCAATTCGGGTATCGATTTCGCCCCGGCGTTAGGCAAGCTCGTTTCGGGCCTCATCATGTTTGTGGTGGCGATGATGGCCGTCGGACAGCTGCAGATCGACACCAATATGGTGCGCATTGTGACCAGCTTCATTCTCGGCGGCGGCGCGCTGGCGTTTGGGCTGGCGTTCGGCCTGGGCACGCGCGATGTGGTGCGCAATATCACAGCCGGCTTCTATCTGCGCAAGCATCTGGTGATCGGGAAGACGTTGGAAATCGCCGGGCAAAAAGGCGTGTTGAAGGGCATCACGGCGACTCATGCAATTTTAGAAGCGGACGCCACCGAGATTAGTGTGGCGAATGCGACGTTCTTGGATCAGGCGGCAAAGCAGTAAGCTGTCAACGCAGAGCGGGAAGCGTCAGAAGGCGGCTGGCCGCCTGCGGCAGGGCCGGTCAGTTTTCGAAGCGCCCTCTGCGGTACACTGGCGTCCTGAGCCGACCTGTGACGAATACAAAAACTTTCTCGTGGTGGCGCGCAGCCGCGCCGTCTGCCCTCATAGTTGTCCTTGTGCTCGCAGCAAAACCGGGTGCTGCCGAAAACGCGCCGACGCGCCCGTGCGCGGCAGGCGATCTTAACGGCACCTATGTGCTCGCCGGCTTCCGCGAAATCCCTCCTCGTGGTTTCAGCATTTTCGCTCAGCAGTTCCCTTACAACTTTCTGGCGTTCTATCCGGCGGCCGCATGGTCTCAGGAGAGTTTCAACGCCATGCCCGCGAATCCGCTCGTGCTAGCGGCCGATCTACGGCGGCAAATGCAGGGTCGCAGTTTTACGATACAGCCCGCTGGGGATATTATTTTCAATCACGGCCGCAATGTGGAATTCGGGGGCACGTGTGCCGTGCGGCTACAGGCCGGAAACGGTTTTCAAGAGAACGATTTAATACTAAGCGGCCACGATGCGGAAGAACCGTCTGAGATACATAAGCTCTATCGTCGCTGGAACGGCGGACCGGCAGAGCGGCCAACCTCCACCTTCGATCCCGCGCCATCAGCGACCATACAGCCGACGCAGCCGCCAGCAGGACTGGCAGATGTCCAACCTACCTTGCCGAATGAGCCCGTTCCCGTCCGCGTGAATGTGACGCATGGTAGCGGCCCGAATGGGCCGGATACCCAAGTCTGGGAAGTCGTCACAAACCTCAGCCACTCACCTCTCAGAGCTTTCATGATCGTCTTCCGGGGTCAACAAACGGTCGGCAGGTGGAAAGACCTATACGTCGATGCCTGCGTCATGCGTCTTCGGGCCTGGCAGCCAGGACAACAATGGACTCAATATTTGGGAATGCCGATTGAGGTCGGAAACATGCAGGCAAAATTGGGCGCCGCGCTCTTTTCCGACGGCAGTACCTGGGGCGACCCGCACCGGCTCGCTCGGCTGCTCGCGCATCATGGCAGCTGCCAATGGCCGGGATCGTAAACTGCCCGTAGATAACGTTCTGGAACCCCTCCTCTGGCGAAATCGTCGGCGCGAAAATCGACTTCAACCTCTCTATACGTCATAATGCGTCATTGCCCGATCGAAAGCGCGGTTGGCAGTTCACCCTCGATTATCTCTCGCGGCTCAGGACGATAAAATGAATGATTTCTTACCGGCTCCGCTATGCCCTCCGTCTTTCTCAGCCACAGCAGCAAAGACAAGGAATTTGTCAAAGAGCTTTATCGTCGGCTGAAACGCGACGGAGTGGATTGCTTTTTCGACACGGAATCGATTGGCTGGGGCGATAACTGGGTGAGCGCTTTGGAGCGGGCGCTCGATGAGTGCTCCGACATTGTCTTTGTGCTCTCACCCGATTTCTGTAACTCCGAATGGGTGAAAGTCGAGCGGACGAGTAGCATCGCCTCTGATCCGTCAGGAAAAAAGTGCAGGATGCGCCCGTTAATGCTGCGACCGTGTAGCGATCTGCCCAATTTCCCGCGCTTCCTCGGCAGGTTCAAACGTTCGATGTTTCCACCCACGCGTTATTTGAGGCAAACTATCCCAAAATTTGCCATGCGCTTTGGGCGCGGTGGTGGAAGAGTTCTCGAACCTAGACCGAACGAAGCTCCCGCCAGAGCGTCCGCTGCCCGCGCGTTTCCGCATGCCCTATCGCTCGCTGGGAGACAAATTCGTCGGCCGGACGGACGCGCTCTGGCAGATCTATGATGCTCTGCATCGCGACAGCACGACGATTTTACAAGGTGTCGGCCTGGTGGCGGGAACGGGCGGGCTGGGGAAGACGCAGACGGCGATTGAATATGTGCATCGGTTCGGAGGTATTTATCAAGGAGGCGTTTATTGGGTGGATGCGGATCGCGGTCTCGGAACTCTGATCAGCCAGGTTTCGGAAGCGGCGGGAATCGAGGTCGATGAGAAAGCGCCCGAAGAAAAGCAGCTTGCGCAGCTTTGGAATGCGCTGAATCAGCTGCCGCCCTCGTCTGCTGGTGCTCGATAATTTTCCGGAAGAGATCTCGTTGCGTCCGTATCTGCCGATTGCCGGACGGGTGCATACTTTGGTCACGACGCGGCGGCGGGATGTCACCGATTTCCCGCTCGTGCTGCTCGATATGCTTTCCATCGGCGCGGGAATCGAGTTGCTGAATTCCGGCAAACGGCAACTCGCGCGCTCGGATGCGGCGATGTTGGTCGGCCGCTTAGGGGGTCTCCCACTCGCTCTGGAACTGACGAAGAGCTTTCTGAATTACCGGCCGGAGGTGAGCGTTCAACAAGTAATAACCGAGATGGATAAAAGCGGCGAGATCGGTGTTCTGCGCGATTTCATTTCGAGTTATCGCGACGAATTGCCGAGCAAGCATGAAATGGACGTGGCACAAACGTTTCAGTTGAGTTGGGATTTGGCGCCGGAAACCGGAAAATTGATTTTACGCGCCATGGCGGAATTGGCTCCGTTGCCGGTCCCTCGCAAGACATTGCGGCTGATTTTGCAATGGAAGGAGCCGGCTGGACTGAAAGACGAACTGGGAGATAGTTTGAGCGAGTTGGCGAGACTTTCGCTCGTCGAGTTGGATCGGAATAACAATCCATCGATGCACCGTCTGACTCATGCCTTTGTACGGTACAGGAATGAGGCCGATCATGCTTCGCCTTTCGACCGCGCGGCCACGGTACTGCTTAAGGAATTTGGTGTTAGTTTCAGCATGCCCGGCCCAGACATTCTCCGTGAGCTGGATCTTCTCGTTCCGCACGCGGAGATGCTGATTGCGGGCAATCGTTTGTCATCTACGCAATCGATGGATTTATTGGGCTGGATCGGCGAGCACCATCGCACTTTGGGCCGCTTCGTTATCGCTCGAAAGTTCGCAGAGAGAGCTTTGGAAGCGGCTGAGGAGGTGTTTGAGCCCGGGCATGCCGAAATCGCCGCGCGCCAATCGAACCTCGCCAATGTGCTACACAATCTTGGTCAGTTGCAGGAGGCGTGTGATCTGCAAAGGAGCGCCGTCGCCTCGGCCGAGAAGGTGCTCGCCCCCGGGCACATGGAGATTACCAGAAAACAATCAAATCTGGCGATCACATTAAGGGATCTGGGTCAACTGGACGAAGCCCATAGACTGCTGAAAGAGGTTTTAGCCGCGGACAAGAAGAGGTACCCATCGGGGGATCTTGAAGTCGCCAGAGATCAATCGAACCTGGCGTTTGTGCTCCGGCGCATGGGTCAACCGGCGCAACTCGAGGAGGCACGAGACCTACTGCAGGAAGCCCTCAACTGGGCACGGAAGAACCTTCCGCCGGAGCATAGCCTAGCTTCCCTTTTCCGATCCAATCTGGCAATAGCGCTGCGGGATCTGGGGCAGTTGGCAGAAGCACGCCAACTGCTGGAGGAAGCCTTAGCGGTTGACCGGAATACACTCGAGCCTGGCCACCCCTCTATTGCCAAACGCCAATCGAACCTGGGAGTTATTTTGCAGGATCTGGGCCAATTGGAAAGGGCGCGCGACCTACTGAACCAGGCGATCGCCTCTTCCGAGAGAACCCTTCCGGCCGATCATCCGGACCTTATCCTCTACCGATCCAACCTGGCCGGCATCCTGCGCGATCTGGAACAAAAGTCCTCCTCCGCCTCCAACTCCGGTGTCTAAATTCCAGTACTAAAGTTTACCTCACCCCTACTATCCCCGCGCGTACGTAAACCAACGCCCAATCGGGCTCAGCCTACCTCCCATTACCGTATTCTTACAGGGTTTTCGTGTTAGCTTCGTATTGAGCGGCAATGTGCGCGAGAATAGTGGTTTCCTCGTTGCTCTTTCCGCTGGGCCGATCGATTGGCCTCGATTCCGACTGCTTATGAACACCTTAGATCAGCCGTCTGTGACGTTTCGTCCAGCGACGTTCCTTTCCGGAGCGCCGGGCCCGTGGGCCGGCCATTTGCCCTTCGCCTGTGATTTGATTGCGGCACTGCGTCCTGAGGTCATTGTCGAATTGGGCGTGTTTTACGGCGATTCGTATTTTGGTTTTTGTCAAACCGTGGCCGAAACGAAGCTGCCATGCACCTGTTATGGCATCGACACATGGCGCGGGGATACGCCCGCCAGCTTTTATGAAAGCTCCGTTTACGACGCCGTCAGCCGCCACAACGACCGCTATTACCGCGCCTTCTCCTATTTAATGCGCACGCCGTTTGATGAAGCCATCAAACAGTTTTCCGATCAAAGCATCAGCTTGCTCCACATGGACGGCTCGCATTCGTACGAAGCGGCCGTGCACGATTTTGAGAACTGGCTGCCGAAGGTGCGTCCCGGCGGCGTAGTTTTGCTGCATGATATCGCTGTGCGCTCGGGTGAGTATGGCGTTTGGCGGTTGTGGGAAGAACTCGAGAAGAAGTTTCCGACATTCGAGTTCCGCAATAACGATGGCTTAGGCGTGCTGTGGAAGCCCGGCGGGACGGACGAGAAGAACCCTTATCTGCACGAGCTTTTTTCGAGTTCCAGCGAAAACCAGGAGCGCATCCGGCGTTATTATTGCCTGTGCGCCGAACGCCTCGAGATGGAGCACACGCTCGGTTTATCGCGCGCTTCCGACGCGGGACATTCGTTGATCCAAGTAGTTTGCGCGCGCAACGGGCGCTACAAACCGGAAGAGCGGCTGACACAGATCATCGAGCCCGGCAAATGGACGAACGTCTTCATTCGCTTGCCGGAGGGTCCGGGCGACAAGCCGTTGCGGATCGAGCCGGCCAGCCGCACGGGCATCATCGATATTTCCAGCATTGTCCTGCGCAAGATGGGCGGACGTACGGTATGGAGTTGGAATCCCGATGACAGCAGTGAAGGCTTCCGAGTCGAAGGCACAGCCTATCGGATGCCTTCAACGGAATCGTTCCGCATCCTCAGCTTTGGCAATGCGCCGCAGATTTTTTTGCCGGAACTCTCCAATGGAACGCCCAGCGAACCCATGGAACTGGAAATCCGGCTGCGCATCGATATTGAGTTGAGCGCTGTGCAGGATGTTGCGCAGAAAGCGGCCGACCTGGACCGCGAGCGCCGCGAATGGGAGAAAACCAGGCTGCAGGATCAGGCGAAATTTGAGGCCGCGAAGCAGGATACCTCGAAATTTTCCGACAAAGATAAGGCCAAGCTCGCGGCGCAGTATGCCGAACGCGAGCAGGAATTGCTCCGCAAGCATGAAGCCGCCAAGCTCACCTTGATGCAGCAGCATGAGGAGAAAGTGCGCGCGCTGGTGCAACAGAATGAGGAAAAGGTTCGCGCGGTCGCCCAGCAGCATGAACAGGCCAAACAGGCGCTGGTCAAGCAGCACGAGCAAACCAAGCAAACGCTCATCAAACAAAACGAAGATACCAAGCAGGCACTGCTCAAGCAGCACGAAGAGGCCAAGCAGGTGATTGTGCAGCAGTTTGAGCAATCGCGCGAAGAGATGGAGAAGCGCCTGGCCCAAGCCGAAGAGCAGTTGGAGCAGCAGCGCAAACTGCAGATTTCGGCGGCGGCTGAAAAAGAACGGATGCAGGCGAGCCACATCGTGCTCACGCAGGAAGTCTCCATCGCGCGCGGCAACGTGGACGAGTTGAAGGCCGAAATTGAGCGCTTGACCACCATTCAGGCGGGAACGCAAACCGAACTCATGGACGCTCGTAAGGTGAATTCGCGGTTGGCGGCGGCGCTCGATCAGGAACGGTTGGCGCGCGCCGTGATTGAGAATTCGCGCTCGTGGCAGATGACCAAGCCGTTCCGCAATATGTTCGGCTTGTTTAAATCTACTAGCCCGCACGAGTCATTCCCTAATTCGGTTCAGCCTAATTCGGTGTCAGACACCTTAACTCCCGAACTGCCGGGAATTCGGGAGTTAAGGCGTCTGACACCGAATTAAGACTACTTTTCTGGAGCGGAGCCAGTGCCGGTTAATTTGCTGTACCGCTCGCTTTCCAGCTTCGCCTGCGCCGCCATGCCCAGCTTCCGGTAAACCTGCGCCAGCATGAAATGCACCGGCGCATCTCCAGGCGCCAACGTCACCGCCTTCTCCAACTCCTGCCGCGCCTCGGCCGGCTGATTCAAATGCGCGTACGCCTTGCCTAAGGCCCGATGCATGCGAAAATCGCCGGGCGCTAGCGCCACCGCCTGCTTCAGATCCGCAATCGCCTCACCCGCCTTATCGTTATCCACCAGCAAACTCCCCAAATCCAGATACGGCCCGGCATCTTTCACCGCCGCGTCCGCTTGCCACGCAATGGCCGTGCGGTACGCCGCCATCGCCTCCTCAATCTGGTTCAATCCTTCGTATGACAACCCGAGATTATCCTCCGCCTTCACATCCTTCGGTTTCAACGCCAGGCATTTTTGAAACGCGCTCACCGCTTCGTCAAAGCGATTTTCGTTGTATTTCGTGCGCCCCAAGTAATACCAACCCAACTCGTCCTGCGGATTCCACTCTACCGCCTTCGTGAACCATTTGTCCGCATCCGGATAGTCTTTCAGCAGAACGTAATCGCTCGCCACCACTTCCAGATCGGCCGCGCTCGGCTTCCGGTACTTCGCCCCTTCCGTGTATTCCGCGAGCGAGGCCGTGGCGTTCTTTTCTTTGAACAAAATGTAGCCCAACAGGAAATGCGCTTCCCCCGATTGTGCATGCAATCCCAGATACGCGCGCGCCGAGTCTTCCGCCTGGTGCAGCTTGCCCGCCTCCAACAGCGAACGCGCCTCCGCCAGGGGAACCTCCTGCGGCGCCCAGAGCAAACTGAAGAAGCAGACGAACAACGGCATCAAACTCAAGTGTATGTACCAAAGAAAAAGCCCGCGTCCCGTGATGGGCGCGGGCTTCCTTTCACTGAGCCTGGTTCAGAACCTCACTTCAAAGTGAGCTTGGCCCTGCCTTTGCGTATTCGCCTGGCTGTTAATCACCTTGCCGAAGTTCGTATCCGTATACGTAGTATCCGGCGATCCGAAAACAACCCGGTTGAGTACGTTAAAATACTCGATTTCCAGCTTAATCTTCACCTTCTCGCCAATCGGGAAATACTTGGCAAGCGCTACGTTTTCGTTGTAATTGAAAGGGTTGCGAACGCCCGAAAGATAGCGCGGCTCGTTACCGATGACCCAAATTCCCGGGTTGCTAAACGCCGCCTGATTGATCACGGGCTTGCCCGAGTAGACATTGGTATAAGAGAACTGCTGTTGCACGCCTGGCACAACGTCGACACGATTCGTCGAAGTCGTTGGCTGTGCGTTGCCCAACGGATAATCGTTCGAAACGGTGGTGATTTGCAGCGGGGTTCCACTGGCATATGTCAACAGCGGACTGATCACCCATCCACCCAGAACCGCGTTCTTTACGCCGCCCTGGTTCATGTAGCGCCGACCTTTGCCGAAAGGCAATTCGTAAGTTGCGGCAATGTTGATCATTTCAGGCTGATCGTTATTATCGACCGACCATTCCGCTTTCTGGTTGTTCTTATTGAGCGCCGCGCCGCCGAAGGAGGTGAACCCCGAATTGGTGTTCGACATCATGTGCGACAGGTTGTAAGAAACCAGGAAGCTGAGCCCGTTTGAATAGCGCTTCTCCACCTGGATTTGCATGGCGTTGTACAACGCCGATCCCTTGTCGTCAAAGTTGTTAAAGATGCTGGCAAACTGCGGATACGGGAGCAACGCCTGCAACACCGTAGCGCTTGAGCCAAACTGACTGACGAAAGCCGGATAGGGGCTTTTGATGCCCGCCGCGATCGCCTGCGGCGAGGTAACCAGATCGCCCAGAATCGGGCCGAGCGAAAGATACTGCGGGCTCAACTGATCGATTGGGTTCAACTGCGCCGGCAAGCGGTTACCGCGGTTACCTGTATAGCTGGCGCTGAGGAACATCTGGCCGGGCAATTCCCGCTGAATGCCGATATTCCAAACCACATCATAGGGGGCAAGGCCGTCTTTGGTCGGGTCGAACGCGTCTATGGAGGACGCGGTTCCGAGCGATGGGCTGAAGGGCGTCACTCCCGGCAAGGGAAGCGTATTGGTATCCCACGAACCGAAGGCCGGAGCCGTGGAACCGGTACTTTGATCGTGGTGGAACCGTCGAGCAGGTTGCCGTAGTTCACGGCCACCTTGCTGGTCCCATACTCGTACGCTCCGCCGTCCAGAAAATTCAGCGACGTGCCGCCTTGCAACACGGTCTTCTGGTTCAATTGATATGAGAATCCTCCGCGCGGCGCAATATGATCCCACTTGATGGCGGCGCGATCCACGCCGGCGCAGCCGGCACAATTGCCGAACTTGGTGGCCGCTCCCGGCAATCCGTTCGCTGCCGGATCGGGAATCGTCGAGTTGAAGTAGACGATGTAATTGCCAACGGCGGTGAATGGCTGCATGATGTCCCAACGCAGACCAACATTGAAGGTCAGTTTCGGACTCCATTTGATGTCATCCTGAACGTAGAAGGAATAATCCCGGTTACGCAGTCGTTCTTCAATCGTGCCGATGCGGTCCGCGCTGTCTACTTGTCCTAACAGGAAACTAGCGAAGGAGTTGCCCGTCGTAGCCAAGTCGCCGTTGACCGCGTTGTTTGGATCGGCGGTTGTATTGTTGCTGAAATTGAAATTGCCGGCGCACTGCTGGCATTCGTTGTCGTCCTGGTACGTCCGCCGGTATTCAAACCCGATATTGAAGGTGTTCTTGCCGTGAATCCAGAGATAGTTGTTTTCAAATACCGTGCCCAACTTGCGATTGACTGAGTCGGTATTCGACGTCCCTAAATTGCCCGGCGACAAATTGCCGGCGAAATTGATACCGGGATACATGGGCGTTCCAGGCGCTGCCGCAGAAATCCGGCGGCGTGTTTGTGCACGCTGTGGAAGTTGGAAGTTTAGCTCGCCCAGCCAGCTTGCACCCGCTGTCATGACTAAGTGGGGCGTGATGGCATACGAGTAATTGAGGATAAAAACCGTGCCGAGATCCGGAAAGTAGGTATAGTTTGCCAACGGATTCGTCGGCGCAAGATCGGTGCCCCATTTCGCCGTAGGAAGTTTGCTTGTCCCGCCACATCGCCCAGTGGATGGATTGCTTGTCGCTAATATTGTGATCGATCGTGAAGCCCCACGGATTCTGTCTCACGGGCAATACGCCTTGCAGGTTTTCTTGGTTGTTCTGGAAGCCGCTACTGACGGATTCGGCAGATACTGCAAAAGGCCGGCGGACGCGGCTAAAACACACGGCCGGGATAATATTGCCTCTGAACGGCGTTCCGGGCGTGTTCCCATTGGCATTGCATCCGCTTCCAATCGGGTTATAAATTTCACCTGCCGTTACTATCGACCAAACCACTAAAATCGCCCGCCTTTTCCGCGGCAGTCGGCAAAGAGAAAAAGCCGGTTTTAATCTGTTCTCGCGATACCATTCCATGGACAAATGGAAGAACGTTCTGTTTTTGCCGTTATAGAGATTCGGAATGATTACCGGCCCCCCATGCTAAATCCATAGTTGTTTTCTTTGTCGATGGGAATAGTCGGATTGTACGCCCCTTTGGCATCGAAGAAGTCATTGCGAATGATCTCAAATCCATCGCCATGTAGTTGTTCGTGCCAGAAGCCGTGTGATACGTGATCGCACCTTGCGCCAAGCCATACTGCGCCGAAAATGAAGACCGCAGCACGTTGAATTCGTCTACCAGCTCGAACGGCGGATTCCAGATAGTCTGGAATCCTTGTGTTTCCGACTGCGCCATCGGAACGCCATTGAACACCACTTCGCTTTCGAAATCGACGCCGCCATTAATGCGCTTGCTAAAAGTACTGCCCGTTACGCCCGGCGCGAGAAAGACGAATTGATCGATCTGCCTGCCTCGACCGCCTTGACACCTCGTTGGGCAATTCATGCACAACTTTGTTTTCAATCGTCGTATTGAGATCGGGCTGCGTCGTGTCGAGCGTGATTACGTTTTCTTTCACCTCGACCGTAGTCGTGGTATTTCCCGGCTGCAACACGGCATCCACCGTGGCCGCGTGGGCGGTTTCCACGCCGACTCCGTTGTGAACGGAAGCCTCAAATCCCGCAATTTCTACCTTCACGGTGTAGATGCCGGGAAGCAGGTCGGTCACGGTATAACTGCCGGCCGAACTGGTAACTGTAGTTTTCTTTATGTTCGTGGCGTCGTTCGTGACTGTTACATTCGCGTTCGCAATCACCGCGCCAGAACTATCGGTAACGGTGCCGGTAATGCTGGCCAGGGCTTGAGCGTTCAGCTTGCCCACTGGCGGGAGACAATATGGCTAGAATGCCGATCAGAACAAGCGCGTTGTGCGCGTGAACCGCTGCAAACGTGTGCAGATTGCCTCCCCTTGGAGGATTTTCGTCAATTTCATGTGGACCCCTTTGACTACTAACCTTGGATAAAACTCTCACTGTCGACCTGGACCATAGCTGAAATCTGCTAGTCCTTTAGGTGGACTATATATATCACACTCGTTCCGCCAACTCATCGTGAATTTGCAGTATGGGTGCCAATTTTCGGATCGATCTTGGCAGCCAGCGCCCGCGCCTTCTGCGCCCCGACGGTATCGCCTTGAGCCTGCAGTGCCAGCCCCAGATCGTAGTAAAGAATGGCGGAGAGCGGATCAACCTGCAACCCCTGGCGAAAGGTTTCGATCGCCGCCTCCGCCTGTCCGGTTGCGTACAGCGCCGCACCTAAGCTTTGGTAAGCCGCCACCATATCCGGATCCAATGCAATCGTCTTGCGAAGCGCTTCAATGTGCTCCGCCGGTTGTCTGCTCAAGGCCATGGCGAGATCGAACTGGCTTAACGCATCCTCGGGATACGATTGCACGGCAAATCGCAGAATTTCCGCCGCCCGCTCCATCTTGCCAGCCTGCCCAAGCGTCGTTGCCATCATCACCAATCCCCGCAAAAGATAGGGGTAAACCTCCAAGGCCTGCCGGTCTTTCGCGATCGCTCCCGCCAGATCGCCATGCTCCTTCAAAGCCGTGGCCTCATGGAAGAGCCGGCCCGCCTCCCAACGGAAATCTCGCGGCTGGCGCTGCAGAATCACCAAGTGGTTGCCGGTTTCAATCCCGCCGCTGGTTCCGCCGTAAGGTAAATGCGCCGCCGCAGCCGCCAGTTTCGGATCCATGTCCGCCAACGCCGTATCGCCGACATAGCCGCCGCCGGGCGCGCTCGCATCGGTAGACAAGCTATGCGCCACCGCGCTGAACGCCTCCCCCTCCGACAATCGCCGCGTCACAGTGTTCATCTTCTCGGCATTGTCCACCACGATCAGGCGCAGAAATTCGCGCTTCGGCACGACTTGCGAGCGCAGGCGCTCGTCGAGTGGCGCGGGTTTTTGACCCGCCGGTAGAATCGCCCTGATCCAGTGGTCGGCCACCTGAAACGAATCCAAATGGACCTTTGGCATATGGCACCCAACGCAGCCCTGCGTTCGATTGACGGGACAAATCGCCGCATGTTGCGGCACGGCTAACGAATGACATCGTAAGCATGCGCCCACCGATGTTTGCTCCAACACTGCCGAGTCTTCATGTGGATTGTGGCAAGCCGTGCAAACCAGTTTCTCGCCGCTTTGGATGAAGCATTCCGAGTGCCGCAGCGCCAGCACCTGGCTCGACACGATCAAGTCTTCAGGCAGCGGATCGGCATGAGTAGTAGCGCTTAAGCCGCTGTGGCATTGCGCGCAGATTTCAATGCTATTCGTTTCATCGAGGTGTTTCGGAAGCACCAAAGGCTGCCCCTGATTTCCTCCCGTGACCGAATCCACATGCGCCGAAGCCGGCCCATGGCAACTCTCACAGCGCACCCCGCCCTGCTTGCCCGCTCCCAGCGTTCCCGGCTGGCCGTGGCAGCTCAGGCAGCGCGGCTCGAACGTCGGATTCAGCACTCGCCCCAGTGAGTCTTCCGAATCGGCCGGCTCCTCCTTCAGGAAACCGGGAGACAGCACCAGCGTTCCGAGACGGCCAACCGCGTAACGGCCTTCAATCAAGGCCGGGCGCTCCAGCGAGATGCCGTCAATTTGATCCAAGCTGAGCAGGTAGCTGATGCCATGCCGTTTGCCGCCCACCATGGCGCTCACCGGCGCGCTGATTTTCTCTTTATCTGCCCGAACGACCGAAAATTCGACGTGGTCGCCCGCCTTGCGAACTTCATAGTGCAGCGCGCCTTCATCGAATTTGAGAGGCTGCGCTGGGGCCGTGTCAGGCCGCCAGGTATTGGCCATCGCAGTCTTCGCCTGCGAATCGTAAATCGCCCGATGACAGCCCGCGCACACCTGCGAGCCGACATAACGATCTTGCCCCGCCTGCGCCGCGACGCCCAACCCCGCAAAGCCCAACGCGAAGAATAAGCCGCCGGCGCAAAAGTTTTTTGAGACAACCATCCCTCAAAGAAGGTTAGCGGATTCGAGCTGGCGCCCTAACCGAAGTTCGTCACGGTTGGGTCGTTTCGAAGGATTTTTGAGCTTACGAGTGAGGCAAGCCTTTTGGCCTCAATGGCGGCGGTCGGAAAGCCGATGTAGTGTAGACCTACCCTCTTGAAGAGAAGCGAAACTCATGACAAGATCGGGCCAGAATGTTTCTGCGTCCAAATCGGCGGCTCAAGGATGGCAAGGACCACAACTACTGGTCGCTGGTGGAGACGGTGCGCACGCCCGACGGGCCACGGCAGAAGACGCTGTGCTATCTGGGTGAGCTGAACAGTTCGGCGCAGGCGCGTTGGCTGAAAACGATCGAAGTCTTCAACGAGCAAGGTGAGTCACAGCAGTTGAAACTGTTTCCGTCGGAGGTGGAGCCGCCGGCGGATGATCCACAAGTGGCGCGCGTGCTGCTGAACAAGGTGCGCCTGGAGCGCACGCGGCAATTCGGAGCCTGCTGGCTGGGTCTGGAGCTTTGGCGGCGTCTGGCACTGGATCAGTTTTTCCAAGAGGCGGTGGACGAGGAAGAGGCCGACGTCGAGTGGTCGCGCGTGGCGGCGGTACTAGCCATCAATCGGCTGTGCGCACCCGGCAGTGAGTTGGCTATCGAACAGCGCTGGTATCCAGCCACAGCGCTCGACGATCTGTTGGGGATTGAGGAAGACAAGATCAACGATACGCGGTTGTATCGCTGCCTGGACAAGATTCTGCCACACAAGACGAAGTTGGAGCGGCATCTGAAGCAACGTTACGGAGAGCTGTTTGGAGCTGAGTTCGACGTGCTGCTCTACGATCTGACGAGCAGCTATGTAGAGGGCGCGGCGGAGAAGAATCCCATGATGCGGCGAGGTTACTCGCGCGATCATCGCCCCGATTGCGAGCAGTTGGTGATCGCACTGATCGTCAACAGTGAAGGCTTTCCATTTAGCTATGAGACGTTCGACGGCAACCGCGCCGACGTTTCGACGATGGAAACGATTCTGCGCATGGTGGAACGCAAGTATGGCCGGGCGCGGCGCATCTGGGTGTTCGATCGCGGCATTGTGAGTGAGGAGAATCTGCAGGCGGTTCGCAAACGTGGCGGCCAATATCTGGTAGGCACACCGCGCAGCCAGATGAAGCAGTTCGAAGAAGAGCTATTAAAGGACGATTGGCTGCAGGTGCGACCCGAAGTTGAGGTAAAGAAAGTAGCGGTTCCCAAAGGCGAGGAGACGTTGATTCTCTGTCGCACCAGCGGACGGAAGGAAAAGGAGAAGGCCATTCGGAATCGATTTTCCAGTCGCATGGAAGACGCACTGAAGCGCTTGGCGAAGACTATTGAGACGGGCCGCTTGAAAGATCGCCACAAAATGGAGCGGCGTTTGGGGCGCATCCAGGCGCAACATTCTCAGGTCAACGATCTTTACGAAATTGCTTTGCGGGACACACCCGAGGGCGTTCGTCTTCAATGGGAGGTTAAGAAAGATCGGCAGGTTTGGCGCGGCCTGCGGGAAGGTGCCTACATGCTGCGCACCAATCTGCAGGCTGGCACCGCTGAAGAACTCTGGGCTCGTTATATGCAGTTAACGGAGGCCGAGGCATCGTTCCGGGCGCTGAAAAGCGAATTGTCTATCCGGCCTCTGTTTCATCAACTGGAGCGCCGAGTCAAGGCCCATGTGATGGTGGCTTTCCTCGGCTACGCGCTTTGGGTCACGCTCAAGCATCTGTTGAAACGCCGGCCCGCGATTGTCCCGCAACCCTCCGTTAGTGGCGTCAACAATGCGCATCCTTGGTCGGCGATGAAGGCGCTCGCTTTGCTGTCCACCCTACAAAGCGCCGACATCGTTTTGCCCACCACCGATGGTCGTGAAATCCGTCTGCGCCGCATCACCGAACTCAACGCCGAGCAGAAATCACTTCTCCATCGGCTCGGCCTCAACCTCCCCGAGCGCTTCGAACTCAATCGCAAATGTAGTGTAGACTCGGCCATTGCCTGAACTGATTCTGAACGACTTAACTGCTTTGCGGCGTTATCCGTGACGAACTTCGGCTAACCGAACTCGTTGTTCAAGATGCCGATCGCCTGGTCGATCTCCGAAACAGACCGGACCAGGAACTCCACTTGCTTTTCGAGCGCGGCTGCGTCATGAGCGCCTTTCTGGGCCGCTTCCGCCGAGCTTTCACTTGCCCGTTGAATCTCTTCCACTGCTTCGAGTACCTGCCCGAGGCTGGTCGCCTGCTGCTGTGAGTTGGCGGAGACTTCCGCCGCTAACCCGTGCATCGTTTGCGAACTTTTCCCTACCGGACCGAGCGTTCTGGTCAACAGTGCCACCATTTGGCCTCCTCGCTCCATATCCGTTTGCGATTGATTCACGATGCCCTTCGTTTGATCCGCCGCCGCCGCGCATCTGCCGGCCAGCGCCCGGACTTCGCCCGCTATGTACCCAAACGTCTGCCCCGCCACGCCAGCCCGCGCCGCTTCAATCGAAGCGTTCAACGCCAGAATGTTGGTGGCGAAACTGATTTCGTTAATCGAATCGACAATCCCCAGAACGTCCCCGCTGGTAGCGCCGATCGACTGCATAGCGGTTTCCACGTCGCCCAACTTCGCCATCGCCTGATTCAAGCTGTTTTCCGTCTCCGACGATAGTGCGCGCATACGCTCGGCTGTTGCAGAGTTGTGCTTAGCGGTCGCGGCCACCGTGCCGGTCGCCGTGGTGGTTTGTTCAGAGGCCGCTGCTTGCGAAACCGTGGTGCGCATATACTGCTGTGCCGATATCGCCACGCTCTTGGAATGCTCCCCAATCGAATGCGCCGCCGTTGCCAGATTCCCCGAACTCTCCTTTAACTTTGCGATGACCGACTCGATGCTCCTGGCGAGCTTACCCACAAAACCGTGCCATACCTTGACGGCCGCCACCGCCGCCGCTAGACAAAGGAGCGGCAGGAACCAATTGGTTACCCGAAAAATGCGGCGGATGCGATGCGGCGTGGCCAGAAAATCCTCCTCAGGCTGCTGCACCCCTATCACCCAATCCCACCCCGCGAAATAAGTAAATCTCGCAATCATTTTTCGAGACGGTTGCCCAGTTTGCGGCAGCGACCAATACGCAGCCTCGGAAATCTCTCCACCCTTTGCTGCTAACGCTTTCCGGCAAATCTCCTGCACGAACAGCGCTCCCTTCGCGTCTTTTTGTGTCCAGGAATTATGCCCCTCTAAGTTTTTGTCGTTTGACAACAGGAACAGTCCCTTGGCCTGCGCCGCCGTGTGAAGCACAAAAATATCGGTTGGGCCCGCCGTGCTCAAGCGCGCGTTGAAACGCGCCATCTTATCGCGCAATTCCGTCTCCGGCAGACCCGTGTAAATCATGCCCACAATGTTTCCGCTGCCGTCCCTGATTGGTTGATACGCGGCAATAAACCAGGCATTCACCACAAACGCGCGCCCTAAATAGGTCTTCCCCTGCAGCACCGCGGCTAACACCGCATTCGGCTTGCCGTCGCCCCCCGCCACGGGAATGAACGTTCCGATCGCCCGTTCGCCCGACGCCTTTTTAATAGTGGTGGCGACGCGCAACATATCGCCCCGCTCGTTCATTCGTTGAAACACCGTCGCCGTCATTTTGAAGAGCTGCTGCACCTCATCCACAATAGGCGCTTCTTTGGAAAAATCCTCCACCGGCGTAAAGCGCGTCGTGCCGGCCATCATCGTTGGCAAACTGACGTCCGCCACCTCGTTGCTCAGTTGATTCTTCGCTTTCCAGTGAATCCGCGCCTTTTCATCGAATCCAATGCGCCCGGCGCGATCTAAAAATACTCTCGCTCCGTCCAACGCCTTCGCGACGCTTTCCTGATCGGCCTCGCTCGCGCCTAGCAGACTTTCAACGATATGATTCAGGTCCTGCGCCGCCAAGCGTGAGCTCCCGTCCACCGAAACCGAATTCGCTTGCCCCTGCACAATCAGCGTGACCACTACCACCAGCAGCAGCGGTACAACCGCTAGCGCCACGCCGCGCGACAATATCCTCTTTTCTATGCCGCCCTCGTCGAAAGATTGAACCCAAGTTCTTAGCAAGAAGCCTGCCTTCCTCGATTCCATCGGCTTCCGGCCTGCGCAACATTAGGTAGGGCGGTACCGATGCCGACATGCAGCAATTTTGTAAAACGGAGTGCCCGTGGACCCCGCGCTCGTGGGGCGGACCTCCCGGTCTGCGGCTGACCTCCTGGTCAGCCCTCCCGGGAGCGGACGATTCGCCAAATTTTCGGCTGTTTTTCGACGCCCCCCAGGTCAGCCACCTTACCGCACCACCGGTATTTCAACAAAACTTTCATGCCCCGCATCATGATAAAGCGTGATATGCGCCGTGCGCGCATCCTTGGCCGATTCCTGCGCCACCACCCCGCCGCTGTTGTAATTTTTCTCTAACTGAATGCTATTCGGACACACAATCGTCAGCCGCAGCCTACTTCCCTTCTCTATGCGCCGCGAGAAAAAAGTGAACCCCTGAAACTCATACTTGTTGATCTCGCCCGCCTTCACCAGCTTCTCCTCAGTCAGCGAATCCCGATAACGCGCCCGCAAAACGTCCGATGTGAGTTGCACGCTCGTTCCATCCGGCTTGATCTCATCCAACTCAGCCGCCAAGTCCGTATCCGGCACGTCCATCCCTAGCCAAACAGCCAGCTTGATGTACCCGGTGATTTCCACCGCGCTGTCAAACGCCTCGCTGTGATAAATCAGCCCATCGCCAAAAAGATTCAGCGCGTGTGTCTGATCGGTAAGATACGCCGGCGCCTCTTTCTGCTCAAGCGCCGCCGGACGTGTATCCAAGGGATCGTACACAAAATGATCCGGCTTCTCGTCACCCGGCGCAGTTTCCCGCAACTCTCCCGATCGAAAAACATCCTTCGCTCCATCCCCTTCCGAACTGAGATAGAACTTGCGCCGCGAAGGTGTGATCCCATCTAAACTCGCAACATATTTCCACTCTTCCGCGCCCGGCACAAAATAGGCCACCCGATTCTTCAAAAACTCGGGCTTCGCCCCACCCTTCATCGTCCAGTCGTACCACTCCTTGTGCAGCTTGTTCAAATCCAGTACACTCGCATCTCCGAACGTGAGTCCACCCACCTCCTTTTTCGGAGTTCGTGTCCCGGCGTGATCCCACGGACCAATAATCAGGTAATGTTTCTCTTTCGCCGCCGCCGTTCCATACTGCATGTGGTGCCGATAGTAGGTCATCGCCCCAGCTTGGTCGCCATCATAATGGCCGGTAATCGTCAAAATAGGAACGTCAATCCGCTGATAATCCGCAGCCGTCGGAGCCATCGCCTCCCAATAAGCATCGGGCTTAGGATGAGCCAGCCATTTCTGGAACACCGTCGACGTGTTACCCACCACCCGATCCAGCTCCTGAAAAGGCGTGTGGCTTCTGTAAAGCTGAGTGAATTTCGCTGTCCAGAATGTCGCATCTCCAAACGTGTTGGTATTCCCCGTCACCCCACTCGTAAACGTCAACCATTGCATGTCATAGGAGCTGAACACATTCTGGAAAAATGGGAAATCTACTCCCGCATGCGCCGCCGCGGCCGGCACAATCGTAACTAAGTGCGGCGGAAACTCCTTGAGTGTTGACCATTGGTCAAACCCCGCATACGACCCTCCCCACATTGCCACTTTGCCATTGCACCAAGGCTGCTTCGCCAGCCATTCCACCACGTCATACCCATCGCGTCCCTCATTCGCAAACGGCTCAAACAAACCCTCCGAATTGCCCCGTCCGCGCACATCCACTAACGCGTAAACGTAGCCATTCTGACTGAAATACGTAGCCCGGTCCTGATAGGTATCTCCGATATAGGGAGTCAGCGTAAAGATCACCGGCAGTACCTCTTTTTGTGCATGCGGCCGGTAGATGGTGGCATTCAAATGCACGCCATCGCGCAGCGGAATCTTCACGCCCCATTCCAGATCAACATCGTTAGAGGCAGAATCGGCCGCAAATCCACAAGCCCAAGGCAGCAACAAAATCAGATACCGAAACATGGCGCCAGTGTAACGTAATGAAATGCATCGCTCTCTTCTGGTATGCGCCGTGGCATTGGCTCTCACCTCCTGCGCCCGTCAACCAAAATACGCGGTTGTTCTGCGAAACGGCCAGCTCTGCGACGGTTCCGGCTCACCCTGCACTCCCGGCGGTATCGCCATCAACGGCGACACCATCGCCAAAACCGGCGACGTTTCGGCCGATGCAGGTAACCTCGATATCGACGTTCACGGCCAAGTCATCGCACCCGGCTTCATCAACATGATGTCCGGCGAAACCGGCCTCTTTGCCGACGGCCGTGGCCTTAGTGATCTCCATCAAGGTGTCACTCTCGAAATTTTCGGCGAAGGTGAATCCATGGGTCCCCTCAACGACGCCATGCGCGCCGAAGAACAATCGCAGCAGGCCGATGTGAAATATCCCATCACTTGGCACACCCTCGCTGAAGGGCTCGAAACTCTCGCACAACACGGCATTTCTCCCAATGTCGCGTCTTTCATTGGTGCCGCCACGCCGCGTGTCTACGTCCTGGGCCGCGCCAATCGCGCACCCACGCCGGCTGAACTTGACCAGATGCGCGCTCTCACCGAAAAAGCCATGCAAGACGGCGCGCTTGGCGTCGCCTCCGCCCTCATCTACGCGCCCGGCAATTATGCCAAAACGGACGAACTCATCGCCCTCGCCCAAGTCGCCGCTAAGTACAAAGGCATCTATATCTCCCATATGCGCAATGAAGGCGACCATGAAAAAGAAGCCATCGACGAACTCCTCACCATCGCCCGCACCGCCCAAATCCCGGCTGAAATCTACCACCTCAAAATCTCCGGCGCCAAGAACTGGCCGAACGGGCCCGCCGTCATCCAGCAAATCGCCGCCGCTCAAGCCGAAGGTCTGAAAATCACCGCCGATATGTATACCTATCCGGCCGGCGCCACCGGCCTCGATGGCGCCATGCCGCCTTGGGTGCAAGCAGGAGGTCTGGAAGAGTGGCGTAAGCGTCTGCAAGATCCCGCGATTCGCAAGCGTGTCAAAGCAGAGATGGCCGCCGGCACAACCTATGACGATCTCTTTGCCGCCGCCGAATCTCCCGACAAAATCCTCCTAGTCGGTTTTAAGAGTGACAAACTCAAACCGCTCACTGGTAAGTCACTCGGAGAAGTCGCCCGTATGCGACACACTTCTCCTGAAGACACCGCCCTGGACTTAGTCGTTGAGGACGATTCCCGCGTCGAAACGGTGTACTTCCTCATGAGTGAGGACAACATTCGCAAGCAGATCGTTCTGCCTTGGGTCAGCTTCGCCGCCGATTCCGATGCCGAAGGAGTCGATGGCGTCTTCCTCAAATCCAGCACCCACCCGCGCACCTTCGGCAACTTCGCGCGCGTCTACGCCCGCTACGTGCGCGCTGAAAAACTGCTAAGCGTACCGGAGGCGATCCGCAAAATGACTTCCCTGCCCGCCTCCAACCTCGGCATCGCCCGCCGAGGTTTGCTTAAGCCCAACTACTTCGCCGATATCAGCGTTTTCGACCCGGCCACCATCCAGGACAATGCCACCTTCGAAAAACCACGCCAGTTAGCCACCGGCGTCTCGGAAGTCTTCGTCAACGGTATCGAGGTAATTCACAATGGCCGCCACACCGGCGCAAAACCCGGCCGCGTCGTCAAACGTTCCCGCAGCTAACACCCAGACCTGGTCAAATCACCAAAACCACTTGGTGGGGCAGACCTCCTGGTCTGCGGCTGACCTCCCGGTCAGCCTCTTACGGAGCCGTGCGACTGATAAATAGGACGGACGTTGAAGTCTGCCGGAAATGGCGAATACGAGCTCGCAAAGGGGCTCTCCTCGGTGAAGCGAACAGCTGACTTTCGACCTCAAATATTCACCCGTGGAAGAATTGAGATTGCCACAATCAGTGCTTGCTCCAATAAATCCTGTATGCGTCTCTTGATTTCCGTTCTTACCATTGCCTGGATTGCGGCCCTTTGCCCCCACAACGCTCACGCCCAGTCCCCTTCCTGTACCCATACGGTGGGGATGGTGGTTTCCCTTACGGGAGCCGCGGGACGTTATGGTCAGGCAGCCAGCAAATCCGTTGAGCTTGCCGTCCAGGGATTGAACCAGGCGGCTGGCGCGCAGGGGATTGCCGGATGCAAGTTGGCATTCGACCTTCGCGACGATCAAAGTCAGGGTTCCGTGGGCGTCGATCAAGCGCGCCAGTTGGTGGATCTCAAGAAGGTGCCTGCCATCATCGGGAGCATCATCAGTTCGGTATCGATACCCATGGTGACTTCCGTGACCGCAGCGGCGGGCGTGGTGCAGATTTCACCGGCATCTTCGACTCCCTCTTTCACTAAATTGGCCGCGTCCGGAACAACCAATGGCTGGTTTTTTCGCACAATCACCGGCGATGGTCTGCAAGCAATCGCCGCCGCCCAATACGCGCTCGATCGGGGGATGAAGGCGCTAACCATCATTTACGTCAACAACGACTTTGGGGTCAACATGGTGGCCGAATTCCGCCGCGCATATCCAGCGCTGGGCGGCAAGATCCTCGACGTCACCGCTTACAATCCCGAGCATTCCTCCTATAACGCAGAAGTGACCAAGGCGCTCAAAGGCGATCCGCCGGCGCTCTACTTCATTGGTTATCCAGGCGATGGCACAACAATCGTGCGCACGTGGATCCAACAAGGCGGCGCACGCTGCTTCCTGTTGAACGATGGCATGAACACAGCGGACTTCATCAAGGGTGTGGGGAAGCAATTCCTGAACAACGCGTACGGGACATCGTCAGGGTCGACCAGAACTCCGTCAACCGATTACTTTGCCAAGGCCTATCCTGCCATGAGCGGTGGGTTTGACGCGGGTTCGCCGGCGGCCGACCGCGCCTTTGACGCGGCGGCTATTCTGGGGTTGGCGATTGCGCAAGCCGGCAAGTTTGAAGCCGCCGCGATTCGCGACGCCATTCGTAAGGTCACGGCTCCAGGTGGAGAAATTGTCTATGCGGGCCCAGCGGGTTTCGCCAAGGCGCTGCAACTCATCCGCGCGAAGAAGCCGCTTCGCTATGTTGGCGTGATTGGCCCAGTGCAGTTCGACAAGTATGGTGACATCGCAGGCCCATTCCGCACGTGGAAGATCACCAACGGCGAAGTGACGACAGTTGGACAGATGTCCGCGGAAGAAGTGCAAGCAATTCAGACACGGCTGGCCAAATGAGCAAGCAAGCAGTGAAAGGAACTGTGTTGCGCCCCGAGCGGGCCGTCCTCGCGCCGGGACTTGAGATCTCGCGCATTGTGACTGGCTTATGGCAAGTGGCCGATATGGAGCGTGGAGGAAAGACTCTCGATCCCATCCACGGGGCTGCCGCGCTGGCCGAGTACGCCCGCGCAGGGTTCGACACCTTTGACATGGCCGACCACTATGGCTCGGCGGAAGTCATTACCGGAACGTTGCTGTCTGCGGCTGATCATCCGCCGCTACGAGCCTTCACCAAATGGTGCCCGTCGCCAGGCCCGATGACCGCGGCTACCGTGCGGGAAGGTGTAGAACGGGCGTTAGATCGTCTGCGCACTTCTCGTATCGACCTGCTGCAGTTTCATTGGTGGACCTTCGACGATCCGCGCTACATTGACGCGCTGTTGGAACTGGCCCGCTTACGCGAGGAAGGCTTGATTGCGCATCTTGGACTGACAAATTTCGATACGGCTCACCTCCGGGTGCTACTCAACGAAGGCATTCCGATTGCCACGAACCAGGTGTGCCTCTCGTTGCTGGACCGGCGCGCTACCGAAGCGATGACGGATTTATGCCTGCAGCGAGGGGTGCGACTGCTGGCCTACGGCACGCTCGGCGGTGGATTTCTGACGGAGCGTTGGGCGGACGCAAACGAACCGGCGGCGGTGAATGATTGGAGCAAGATGAAATACCAGCGCTTCATTCACGCGGTGGGTGGCTGGCATGCTTTACAGCGTGTGCTGAAGGCTGCGCAAGTCATTGCACGCAAGCACGCCGTCTCACTCTCAAACGTGGCCGTCCGCTGGGTGCTGGAACAAAAGGCAGTCGCCGCCGTGATTGTAGGCGCACGCCTGGGTGAGTCAGACCACCGCGCAGACAACCTCAAGCTCTTTGAATTTGTTCTGGATGAAGAAGACTATGCAACTCTCTCCAAAGCATTTGCCGGCGCCAACCGTTTACCCGGCGACTGCGGCGACGAATACCGCCGGCCACCGTTCTTAACAGCGTCCGGAGACCTCAGCCATCACCTAAAATCTCTCGCGCCACTTTGGGAGCGCCAATCCGTCGAAGGATATGTCGGCCGCTCTAGGATCGACAGCGGCAGCCTTTGGGAGCCGCTTGCCGGCTACTCCCGCGCGCTTCGCGAAGGCAATCGCATTTTAGTGTCGGGCACCACCGCCACACACGGCAGCGGGCATGTCATTGGCAAAAACGATGCGGCCGCGCAAACCACTTACATTCTCGACAAAATTAGCGCCAGCATCAAAGCGCTGGGCGGCCGCCTCGAAGATGTGGTGCGAACCAGAATTTATTTGACCAATGCAGACGATTGGCAAGCGGTCAGTAAAGTCCATGGCAGTTATTTTGGCCAGATTCGTCCGGCCAACACCATGTTGCAAGTGGCTGCTTTGATTGGCGACGGTTATCTGGTGGAAATCGAAGCGGAGGCTGTGGTGGAATGAACTCCGCTGATCGCGACCTTCTGGTTGTAGACAAGATCACCAAGAAGTTCGGTGGCCACGTGGCGGTGAACCAGGTTTCGTTCTCTTTAAAAGCAGGCTCCATTGCCGGCTTGATTGGTCCCAATGGGGCGGGCAAAACAACGCTTTTTAACTGCCTGGCTGGCTTCCTGAAGCCGAGTTCGGGACGAGTTCTGCTAGCTGACAGAACGGTTTCCGGACTCGCTTGCAGTGCTGTCTTTGCAGCAGGGCTGCGGCGCACGTTTCAAATACCGCGGCCTTTTCCGGAGATGTCGGTATTGGAAAACGTCATGGTGGCAGGCACGGGGCAAGCCGGTGAGCAGTTTTGGAATAACTGGCTGCGGCCTAAGATGGTGAGCCGGCAGGAGCGCGAAACAAGAGAAGCGGCCCGGCACTGGCTGAGTTTTGTCGGACTGTCCGCCTGGGAGCAAAAGCCGGCGCGCATTTTGTCGGGCGGCCAGCGCAAGTTGTTGGAACTGGCGCGTGTGATGGTTTCGAAACCAAAACTGGTGCTGCTAGACGAGCCAGCCGCTGGCGTGAACCCGCTATTGCTGGATCAGATTGTGGACAAGGTCCTCGCCCTCAATGCCTCCGGAATAACTTTCTTGATCATCGAACACAACATGGATTTGGTGGCCTCTTTATGTAAGCCCGTCATGGTGATGGCCCAAGGCGGCCTTTTGCTGTCTGGCGATGCTGGCGCTGTCTTGAACGATCCGCGCGTGGTGGAAGCTTATCTGGGAAACACAGCCGCATGACTAACCCTGGGCCGGCGCTTGTTATTGAAGCACTGGAGGCAGGTTACGAGCCTGGGCTATCGATTGTGCGCGCTGCCGCTTTGACCGTGCTGCCCGGCGAAATTGTGGCCGTGATCGGGCCGAATGGCGCCGGCAAATCGTCGCTGGTGAAAGCCGTGGCTGGCTTGCTTCCCATCAGCGGCGGCCGCAATCTGCTGTTCGGAAAAGACATTACCAACACGCCCGCGCACCGCATGATTTTTGAAGGCTTGGCTTTTGTGCCACAAACCGACAATGTGTTTGTCAATCTGAGGGTCGCTGAAAATCTTGAACTGGCGGCGGCCATCGTCAAAGCAAATCGCCATGAAAGTTTAGCTGCCGTCTATGCCATGTTCCCCGATCTTCACCGGCAGCGCGCAGATTTGGCTGGCCAACTCTCAGGTGGGCAGCGCCAGATGCTGGCCATAGCGCGCGGACTGATGTCCCGGCCCAAACTTCTCATTCTTGACGAGCCCTCTGCCGGGTTGAGCCCCAAAATGGTGGAGCAAGTATTCAGCAAACTGCGTGAAGTGCGAGCCAGCGGCGTCACTATTTTGTTGGTGGAACAAAACGTGAAGGCCGCACTGTCATTGGCCGACCGCCGCGGTCATGGGTGAGGGCAAAGAGCGCATGGTGGCCAGCAGCCAAGACCTATTGAAAGACCATCGCGTGGCTGAACTTTACCTCGGCCGCCGTGCGGCTCAACAGCCTGCGAAAAGAGAACTATAAGTGTTTCAGATCGTGGCCGATGGCCTCGTCATTGGTTCAGTCATCTCGCTCGGCGCCATCGGCTTAAGTCTCACCTTGTCCATCCTACGCTTTTCCAACTTCAGTCATGGCGAGCTATTGGCCTGGGGTGCTTATCTCGCCCTGGCGGTCAGTGCGGGGCTCAGCGCTTTGCACGCTGGCCTCGCCGCACCCATTGGACCGTTTTCTTTCGGGTGGGGTCTGGTTATGGCCACACTTGTTGCATCCGCCATGACGGCGCTGCTCGCGCTTCTGCTCGACACAGTTCTCTTCAAGAGGTTGCGCAAGCAAGGCTCCATCACGCTGGTGATTGCCAGCTTTGGCGCGGCGCTTGTGCTGCGTAACCTGCTTCTCTTCTGGCAGGGTGGTGTGCCGAAATACTTTTCGGAGAATCTGCAGATCGCCATCCCTGTGTTGCCCCGCAGTTTTCAAGGTGGTCTGCGCTTTACCCCCGACCAGCTTTTGGTTTTAGCGCTCACGCTGGCCACCGTTTGCGGACTGCATCTGTTTCTGCGATACAGCTTGCTGGGCCGTTCCATGCGGGCAACCGCACTCAACCCTGCTCTTGCTCAGATCACTGGAATCGATCCCGAACGTATCCTGCGCGCCACCTGGCTCCTTGGTGGAGTCCTCGCCGCAGTAGCAGGAGTCTTTGCCGGCATCACCGTGCAATTGCGCCCAACCATGGGAGTTGATCTTTTGCTGCCGCTGTTCGCTGCCGTCATTTTAGGCGGCATAGGTTCCGTCTGGGGAGCAGTCTTGAGTGGCTTGCTGATAGGTCTGGCCGAGAGCGCATCGGTGACTCTGCTAGGGGCTGAGTATCGCACAGTTGCTGCCTTCCTCGTGTTGATCGTAGTTTTAATGGTGAAACCCAATGGCCTTTTCGGAGAGAGAAGCTGATGCAAGCCTTGCTCGGCTGGCTATCATACGCTGGCTTTTTTCTGGTCTTTGCTACGGTCTTCGCCATCATCACCCTGGGACTGAATTTGCAATGGGGTTTTACCGGCCTATTCAATGTGGGAGTGGCGGGGTTCGTGGCCGTGGGTGCTTATACCTCCGCCATATTGACTACGCCCAAGGCCACCGATCGACTGGCTGGTCTTGGATGGCCCGTGGCCGCCGGTGTCGCGGCAGCCACTCTGGTGACCGGTCTGGTGGGACTCTTTGTCGGATTCGTCGCGCTGCGCCTGCGCCGCGATTATCTTGCCATCACCACCTTCGGCATAGCCGTCACCATCCAAGTCGTGGCCAACAACGCCACACCTTTGACAGGGGGACCCTTCGGTGTTCAATTCATCCCGAAACCCCTCCAGGCCTGGTTGGGTATAGGTCTGGCCTGGACCCTCTCTTATCTGGCTCTATCGCTCGCTTTGCTCGCTTTTGTCTATCTCGCCCTGGAAAAGCTCGTCAACAGCCCCTGGGGACGGGTCCTGCGCGCCATTCGCGAAGATGAAGAAACCGCATCCTCCGTGGGCAAACGAGTCTTCCTGTTTCGTCTCCAGAGTTTCGTCATCGGTAGCATGCTGATGGGTCTCGGCGGCGCTCTCTACGCACACTTCGTCGGCTTCATCGCGCCGGAGGACTTTCTTCCCATCCTGACCTTTCAGCTCTGGGCGATGCTCATCGTGGGCGGCGCCGGCAATAACCGCGGCGCGATGGCCGGCGCCTTTGTCGTCTGGGGCTTTTGGACCACCTCCGGTACAGTGTTGCGCGCCTGGATACCGCAAGCGCAACAAGCGCGAGCGGCGGCTTTGCAGGTAGCTTTGATTGGCGCCCTGATTGCCTCCGCGCTCGTGCTGCGCCCCCGTGGACTCTTTGCGAACTTCAGGCGCAGTCAGCTATAAGAAATGAGCCACGTCCTCTGTGCAAGCGCCTGAATGCACGGTACAATGTCGGCTTTACCCTTCAAACAGTCAGTGAGGAAGATACCATGCCCGATCCTGAGTTGCACGGCTCTGCCGACGCCGCCTTCGATCTCTACGACCTACGAGTGGAGGTTGTCGGCCCGCCAGAAAAACAAATCTATTGTGGGGCGAAAATCGGCGATTATTTCGATCTCCATGGTGAGATGCTCATCCTCCCGCCTGGGCAAGGCTTCTCCATCTACTCGCTGGCGGCGCTCCTTCCTCTGCTGCCAGCCAAGCAGCGTCTCACCCATCCGAACGACTGGATAAGCAGCGACGCCGAAGTGGCTTGCCCCGATCCCAACTGCCCCACCCGCTTTCGCATAAAGCGCACCGGCATCCGCCATTTCCAGCGCTCTGCCGTGACGGCTGTTCCCTTGCCTGAGAGCAACTGATAGTGCCTCGCATTGCGCTCAGCGACGGCTTTGAGATCTCGCGCATCATCAAAGGCGGCTGGCACTTGGCCGGCGGCCACGGCGTCATCGACCCCGTCAGCGCACAACGCGACATGGCTGCCTTCGTGGAAGCCGGCATCACTACCTTCGATTGCGCCAATATCTATACTGGCGTCGAACAACTCATCGGAGACTTTCGCCGCCGCTTCCCCGAACACGCCAAGCACTTACAGGTCTTCACTAAATTCGTTCCCGATCTGGAAGATTTACCCAGAGTGGACCGTCATTACGTGGCAACGGTCATTAACCGGTCACTCGCGCGGCTGGGTGTGGAGCAACTCGACGCAGTACAGTTTCACTGGTGGGATTACTCAACCCCGCGCTATGTTGAAATCGCCTTGGAACTCGAACGCCTGCAGCAAGCCGGCAAAATTGCCCGCGTGGCCGTCACCAATTTCGACGTCGCGCACCTCTCAGAACTCATCGCCGCCGGTGTTCGCATCGCAACCCATCAACTGCAGTACTCGCTGCTCGATGCCCGCCCCGAACTGCACATGGTCGAATACTGCCAGAAGCAAGGGATCGCGCTCTTATGTTACGGCACAGTCGCCGGCGGCTGGCTCTCTGAACGCTGGCTAGATCAGGCCGAACCGCGCGAACCTCCTAACAACCGTTCTCTCGCTAAGTACCAACTCATCATTAACGAATTCGGCGGCTGGTCTCGCTTCCAATCGCTCCTGGCCGTGTTAAGAACGATTGCTCAAAAACATTCCACTGATATTGCCACCGTCGCCACGCGCGCTATCCTCGACCGGCCCGCTGTAGCAGCGGCCATCGTCGGCGCCATCAATACCGCACACCTACCCTCCCACCGGCAGATGGGAGCACTCACTCTTGATTCCGCAGACTACGCCTTGCTCACCCGCGTGTTGCAACCTCGCAGCGGCCCCCTCGGCGACGTTTACGCCCTCGAGCGCGACCGTGCCGGGCCACATGGCCGGATCATGAAATACAACCTCACCAAAGCTATCTCACCTCACTGAGGCCAGGGTCGTGGCGAGAGATTTGGCGTGCGCGAGTTCGGGGCGGGTGCTGTTCGCGCCTCCGTCGGTTTGTTTGAGCAGTTGGGAATAGAAGGCCGCAGCCTTAGTGCGGTCGCCAGTGGCTTCGGCGGCAATGCCTGCTCCGTAGAGTCCATTGAAGCGGTTTGGACTGAGTTTGAGCGCGGTTTCGTATTCGCCCAGGGCCTGTTGCGGATGTTTGCATTCGAGCAGCACGTCGGCGAGCATTTCGCGGGCCGGAATGTCGACTTCGCCCTGGCCGACTTTGTCCTGTAAGTCGGCGGCCGCGCGCATTTTCTCAATGGCGCGTTGTTCGTTGCCTTCGGCGAAGGCGGCCCAAGCTTCGAGTTCACCGTATGTGATCTTCTGTCCACTGCCTTTGAGGAAGTAGGCGTGCGGTCCTCTCCTAATAATTCCTTCCTGTTTCGCCAGCTCTGCGAGGTTGGCTTGGGCGGCTGCAGCTTGATGGAGGTGGCCTTGGGCTATGCCTCGGGCCCAAAAGATTTCTAGCTGTGACTCAGGCGGCGCGGCAGGGTTCGGTGCGAGGGCTGCGGCGGCGTTCCAATCGCGGCGTTCCAGATGATAGATGGCTGGGAATTCAATCCGGTAACCAGGGATGAAGGTTTTGCCCATACCCATCATGTCCATATCGCCCATGGCTTCCAGCTGGTTCAGAATGGCGCTAGTCTTGTCGACGACTTCCTTGGCCTTGGCGTCCTGGCCGCTTTGCAGATAGGCGTAGAGGAGGAAGTCGTAGGCGTGGAGGGAATGCGCGCCGTCGCCATGGTGTTTGGTTTCGGCATACTCGGAGGCGGCGACGGAAAGGAGGTTGGCGTGGATGTCTTGCTGCCACATTCCTAAGCGCGCGAAGATGTGGCCGGGCATGTGGGCGGAGTGGGCGGCGCTGGGCGCGATGTCGCCGTAGCGTTCGGCAGCGTGCAACCCTTCCTGGGCCATGGCGGGGTTGTCGCAGGAGTGAATGATGTAGTGAGCCAGGCCGGGGTGGTCGGGGAATGTTTCAAATAGCGGATTTAGGATGGCGAGGGCCTGGCGTTCGTGGGTCAGGCTGCTGTCGCCGGGCTCCTTCGAGGCGAGCAGCGAAAGGCCGTAGAAAGCACCGGCGTCCACGTCGTTCGGGTATTGCTGGAAGAGAGCGCGCATCGCGCTGCTGTATTGGTCAACGCGAACTTGGTACTCCGCCTTGCCCGGCTGAAAGAAGAAAGCGGCGGCGGAAATATATGCGCGTTCGCGCGGATCTTTGAGCGAGGTCGATTGCGCCTTCCGAATTTCGCTCCAGCCTTCGGCCAGCGCCTTCTCATCCGGACGATTCCAGATCTGGTGGTAGACGCTCAGAGCGGCTCCCCAATGGGCGATCGCGCAGTTAGGATCTTGCCTGTAAACGTCTTGAAATTGGCGCTTGGCCTCTTCGTACCAGAAGTCGTGCAGCAGGGCCACGCCGCGATTGATTTGAAATTGGACAGCGGCGGAACAGCTGCTGGCAAATTCTACCTTGCCCAAGCGTTCTTCAGCGGCAGCGGCTGGAAGGGCGACGAGGCACACGAGCAGCACGACAAAAATAGCAACGCGTTTCATGACTGTTCATTATATGTGGGATTTGAGTACCCGTATATTATCTATAAAAACGGCCCGTATTTTCGTCGATTTTGTCGAGCCGTAGCTCGCTTCGATCTAAACAATGGGAAACCTGCGTTGATTACCTGATGGGCGTCCTCTCTGTACGGCATAGCCGACTAGCTAGGCGACCACAGTCTGGTCGCCATCCGCCTTCTCGGCACGCGAAAAGCAAAGATCTACGAAGGCCTATTCGTTCGTTCTTCTTCGCGTTTCGCAGCCAACGACCGCAATGGCCGCCCCTTGTCTGGGGTGGAATCAAGAACCAATCCGTAGGTTTGAAGACCTTCGTGGTTTTGCGGCAAGTGCTCGGTAATGGGCTTCCCTTCGGCATTCACAAAGAGGAGACAGTGGCAATATTTGTAGATCTGCATGTCATCGCATGCGCAAATCCAAGTGCGGTGTTTGGACTCTTCCAGGCGGTCGGGGTAGAATCTGCAAGGGCAAAGTGGCCGACCTAATTCGTC
The DNA here is from genome assembly GCA_963764105.1 of Bryobacterales bacterium. Classification (GTDB taxonomy): domain Bacteria; phylum Acidobacteriota; class Terriglobia; order Bryobacterales; family Bryobacteraceae; genus Bog-105. Next base: position 52,029 of record CAVXRP010000047.1, on the reverse strand, counting down.
GAGATTCCGGGCTAGGCCCATGACGATGGAAGCCGTCACTGTTGCGTCCGGGTGTGTAGTTGTCCCAGATTTCACCTTCCCCTCCCTGAACTCGCTGTTCGCCGCAATCGCCTTCACGCATCGTGCTACTTCGGATAGGGTAACCAGCGACCGACGCACGAAAATAAAGCTTTCGGTAGTTTCTGTTTATCGTGTCCATGTCTCCTAATGAGTCACCGTAAGCGGCGCCGCGCCAGTTTGCGCCGCCCAATTGAGCAAGTTACGAGCCGATCGGTTTGAATTTGCGGCATTCCCATCGCGCGTACCCGATGAAGCCAAACAAAGCTAATAGGAATAGAAACGCGCCCGCCGTGGGGATGAAGTAAAAGAGGAACATATAAACAAACCCCACGCCGCCGTTTTTTGATGGTAAATCTCGAAGAGCGCTCCAATTACGAAGGTGAGCGGGATGGCGCCAATGCCGGCGAGCGCGCCGCTGAGCGTCACCAACAAATCCAGGCCTGGGGTTTCCGGGGCATAGAAGAACTGCGCGGAAATCTGGCCGCCACATTTGGGACAGGTCCCGTTACTGGCTTCACGGCATTCGCGGTGTGTTGGCGCGCCATAGCCGCCGCAGCATGTAAGTTCGGCCACAGGAGACAACTGCTTCGAACACACGATGCACTTCGGTATAGATGCCAACTTCCGCTATTTTAGAGCATCTTGGGCAGCATATATCGGCCGCCAGTGTACTCAATGGAAGACTTGTGAGATCGGGGCGTCCGCAGCCTGCTGCGGTTGCCGCCGCAGGGTACAGCAGGATCACCCTCCATCCGGAAACTATCCAGCATTCAGGCCCCGAAGTGATTGTCACAGAAATGCCGCTTTCGTTTCACGTCCAGCTTCGCTTTCGCTACGGGCTGCCATCGCTAGTCTGCCGTCTCATCTATTGGCCCTCATAAATATCTGAGTATCGCTTCGTGCCGCTTCTTCTTGACCGCTCCGAACCATTTGCACGCTGGATACAGCAGAACCACGACGGAAAGCCAAACGGCATAGACGATTGGCAGTCCATATCCATAGCCGGAGGGAATGCGCTGCTCCAATCCCTTTGGTGCCATTAAATCATGCAGCAGCCAGGAGGCATCGCCATAGGTCCACAGCGCAAACACGATAGCCACGGCATGCAATAAGGGCAGATGCAATAGGTAGTAAAAGAGCGGCACACGCCCGAAAACTCGCAGCCGCGAAGTAAGCCACCCGGCTGACTGGCTGCCGTCAAGCAACCCGAGAGCGAACAACGCGGGCCCGAGAGTCATCAGTAGATACAGCAGCGAAGGCGGATACTTGCTGCAGCGCAGGAATGAAAGCGCGGTGTACAGCCACGTCGTCTGTGCTGACCACGGCGCCGGGTCCCCGTAAACGTTCAAAGTTCGCAAACCCACGAAAAGAAAAGTCGTGAGCCCACCCGCCAGCAACAGAATTCTCCGCCGCCTCGGAGCCTGCACGGTCATAAGCTCACCCGCTGCATAGCCGGCCATCATAACGCCGACCCACGGCATAAGTGGGTAAAGCGAGGCCACAACTTTGTGCGGAAAGGGTTGAAAAAATGCGACTCCATGCAGCAGCTTCCAAGCCTCTTGCCCGGACCCGAGCCACGCCGCGCGCGCACCGTCAAAGATGTCATGCGTCAGGATCATCAGCAGCCCCACCACCCCTATCAAGCGAGAAGGCCACATAATGATCAGGGCCGCGAGAATGATCATCGAAACCCCAATAACCCAGATGACCTGGAGCCGCGTAAAGCCGAAGCTCAAGCTGAATGACCAGCCTAGAGGCGAGATCACGAAAACCTCCAAGAAGATCAGCCACAATCCGCGCGTTGCCAGAAACTTGCCGAGCGCACATCGGTCGTATCCGCCTCTCACCAGGGCGAGATAGGAGCCCGTGCCCGCTAGGAAGACGAAGACCGGCGCGCAAAAATGAGTGATCCAGCGGGTCAAAAACAGCGCGGGCGTTGTGTGAGCCAGGTCTGTCGGGTCAAAAACCGCAGCGGAGTTCGAGAGAAAATCCCGCGTATGGTCCAGCGCCATGATCACCATGACCAAGCCGCGCACAATATCAATGCTCGACAGACGGGTACCAGCGGGCCCGGCTGTTCCGCTGTCAGCAAGAGGTTGAACGGTTATGGCGGTGGCCATTGTCTAGGCGTCCTTGCAGGCCGCGAGAACGGCTACTGCCGTCTTAGCGTCCACCGCACGAGCGATCATCACCGCGCCCGCCAGCATGGATAGCTTCCTAATGGCAGCCCTTTGGTTTTCCTCGGCCGTTCCATCTCCCCCTTCAGCCAATTTCTCGACCGCACGTCCAAACCCATCGGCAAATGCATTCTTCACGGAAGCGGTCGAACGCGCCACATCCGTACTGAGAGCCGCAATGGGGCAGCCTAGCTCCGGGTGCTTGACGTGACCCTCGGAAAGATAATGTTCGTAATAATGTTTCGAACCTTTCCCGGCTCCTCGCACACCGTACAACTCCTCAAGCCCATTTACAACTTCATTAAAGGCATCTTCCAGGGCAGCGGCTACCAGCGATTCTTTTGAATCGAAGTGCCGGTAAAATCCGCCATGGGTCAGGTGCGCCTTTTTCATGACATCGTTCACGCTGGTGGCGTCAATGCCCCTTTTTCGCATCAGGCGTGAGGCGCCCTCCACTATCCGTTTGTGATTCTTGTCCATCTCCGTTTGAGAAACACGCATTTTTCAGCTCCAGCCAATCTTTTCCTTAACTCTTTAGATGATAATCGTCATCAATAAAGATGTCAACTGTCATCTAAAGGAACAGGGGAGCTATCACTAACGCAATCATCCTGGAATGACGCGAAACCGAAGCCTGATTGTGGGAGATCATGCTGCCGGCTGCGGAGTCGTGTCCTCTTCGGGAACAGCCCGTAGCTGGGAACCGCCTGGCGGGAGCTTCATCCACCTCTGCGGCTTGGGAACCCTAATGCCTGAAGAAGAGACTGAAAGTCCGGCGGGGCTTCGCAGTCAACACAGATGCTCTCTCCCGAACGGGGGTGAATGAACTCAAGATGCGTCGCGTGCAGAGCGACGCGAGTAATGCGCCGTTCCAGCTTCTCTGCTGGATTGTACTTTCTATCACCGATAACTGGGTGGCCGATCGCTGAAAGCTGAACACGGATTTGATTTTTTAATCCGGTCACCAGCGAGACTCGCACGAGCGATGCGCCCCTAAGGCGATGTTCCACGCAATAGCGAAGTTCAGCGCGAGCCGATTTTGGATCGCAGTCTGTAGTCACCTTTTGAAACATTCCTTCTTCCCGAAGGTAGTGAACCAGCGTCCCTTCTTTAAAGCGGAGATGACCACGAACTGCTGCCAGATATCCCCGCACTGGGGTGTGTCGGATAAACTGTTGCACGAGTGCTTCTCGATCTGGCCAAGTTTTTGCGAAGAGCAGAATCCCAGACGTGTGACGATCGATGCGATGGACCACAAACGCCCGTTGCCTCTTTGACTTCAGTTCTGCCGAAAGAATAGAAAGCGCCGATGGGGTGTCGGAGTCATCCGCGGGCACCGCCAGCAGTTTGGCCCGCTTATTAAGGACCACAACGGCATCATCCTCGTAAAGTACCTCAAGCTGCCGCCGATCCTGCTTTCCTAAACGGCGATCGCCCCTGGTTTGAAATCTCTTCATTGTTGGATGGCAGATTCTTCCTCTCCGGGGCTGCTAGTGAACGAGTGGTGAAGCAATGCTCGATGATTCATCGATATGCTACCAAGATCCCTCAAGGTTTTTGCTCTATCGGAAAAGCTTATACCGGTGCAAGTGACGCGATTCTACATAGTTGTACCGAGCAGATATGGTTCCGCGAAATTTAGGTAATGGACGAGGAAAACGGCTGCACAGACGTATTCGGCGACGGTTCTCGGCGGCAGGTCGTACTGGAGCTGGCCTTGATGCGCCATCTTGTTGCGTGCTTTACGAAGATCATTGAGCTTTGTTTCCATTTGTGTCGTCGGAAGTGGCGCGCCGGCGGCTTTCAAAAGCAATTTGGTCTGACGAGCAACATCCACGGCGCGCCCAGCCATGAAAGCATTGATGAGGGTGTCCGCCTCCTCCTCGTCGCGCACTCCGCTTGCCAGCTTCGATCGCAGAGCTTTTTCCAGCACACTTTCATACTTCACCTCGATGGCGATGTTCGCAGGCAAGAGGGCCGCCATATCGCGCTCTACGCTCAGTGCCTCGAAGGCGCTGATGAGCGGCTCGGTCGCCACCTCACGGGCATCGGCTTCGAGCCAGCCCACGACAATATCTGCCGAGCACGATTCGTGAGGCCCAGCACCGTACTCGGCGGCATACAGCTGGATCTGGTGCGGCAAGTTCAGCCTCTTGGGCAGAGTTGAACGTATTGGCGAAACCGGGTAGCGGCCATCGGGTTCACGGATGTTCCTTGCCAGTCGCTCATCGAGCGCTCGAAAATCGGCCTCGACAGGAATGAGGAAACCGTCGACCTGTGACGTGATAAACAGAATACGTGCCTCAGCGGGAACACCCCGCTCCGTCAGATCGAGCGCGGTCTTTCGCCGAGGCTCCAGGTCGACCCGGAACATGCAAACTTTGTAGCCCAGGGCCTTCGCGGTGCGCCAGCCATCTCGCGCCTCGATCGTTTGCCGGACGGCGGTCCAAAGGTCGTCTATCGGCGCATCGCAATCGCACAGTAGTGGCGCCTCACGGAAATACTGCTCGTATTGAGCTTGGGAAAAATCGCGGCCCGAACCGCACATCGTGCAATATCGGTGGTCCTCTTCCTTCTCTTTATTGAGGGGTACCGCTGATTCCATGGCTCTAGATTTTCTCACAACCCAGGCTGCCCGCAGAACGGCGTGATGATGGTGGAAAACAAGCGGCCGCTGAAGCGTACGGTTCTCCGATTGTCGGCGATCGAAAGAACCCCAGCGTTCTGGCTAACCTGCCAAGCCCCTGCTCGAGGGCAGGGCGACAACTCCGTGCGTCGATCTAACCGGCCGTGGCCTAGCTTACAAGACTAGCTCTGACCGTTACCATTGAGGTAATCCCACGCCGACATGATTCTCCGAGGTCGTTCGTCCTATGACCTTCATAACCGCAGATGTCTCGGCCTCTTGCATTTCGGCGGCTGTCCCATCGCCAAACTGTTACCCGCAAAAAATAGAGCTCTTGTATCCTCCGTTGGCTAGGACAGCGACGCGCGCATGATGTGGAAATGCCGGCCCGTGGAAAGCCTGGAAAACGAAAAACGGCGAGGTAACCCACAGCGTTCCCCATCACCACCACTTTTTCGATTTCGCACAGATCGATTCCTCCCACGGACAAATTCTCCAGAAATCCCCCCCAAACTCCAGCGGTATGTGACGTGCTCCATCCCACGTCGTGAAACACCTTGCCAGTTTCTCGATCATCATCGCGGCCACTGTCGGCTTATTGCTCTTTGCTCAAGACAGTTTCTGGAACACACCCGAGGCGTATCTGGGTCAAACTCCACCCACGGATACACCACAGATCTTCGCGCCCGGACTCCTCGCCGACCCCGGCACCTTCATCATGGGACGCGTTACGTTTTCTAGCGACGGCAAGGAGTTCTATTACACTCAAAACGATTCGTGGGAGAGTGCCGCTCACGCCAAGATGAAAATGATCCGCTATATCGATCACCACTGGGGCAAGCCGGTCGTGATCAACGAACAATTCATCTCCCCCACGCTATCCATCGATGGCAAAACGCTCTACATGAGAAAAGGCAACATGCATAATGTTTGGCAATCGGAACGAACGGGCGAAGGTTGGAGTACTCCCATTGCGCTCATCGAAAAATCTTTTGGACTTTACGACTTCATGCCGACTGCCAGCGGCCGCTACTACGTAGCTAGCGATCCTAGTCCGGAGGATGTCAAAAACGGTAGCAGCTATGTGTACAGCCTCCTGACCTTTTCCGGCAGCGATGCCTCCGTTAAGAGCCTCGGCCGGCCGCTCAATGGACCTGGCTTCAATGGCGACTTCTACATCGCCCCTGATGAGTCATACATGATCGTGAGCACCAACGAAACCAAAACCTTCGAGTCGGAACTATACATCTCCTTTCACAAATCTGGTCCCACTTGGACACAGCCTGTCAGCCTCGGCGCCAAGATCAACAACGGGCTGGCTCATCGGTGGGGCCAATGGGTCACACCTGACCGCAAATTTCTCTTCTATTCCCATGGCACCAGCGAGAAAGATTGCGCCATCTACTGGGTCCGCTTCAACCCGCACGGCTAGAGCAAAGCGCTTCTGTCGTTCGGAAGGGTTAATTGCCACCTAACAATTTCTTCCGGAGAGAACTACTGTCTGCGTTAGGGCCCAGCCAGACCGAGAAGAGAGCTTCTGCGAAATCCATACCCGGGATTTTCAGCTCTCGATTTGGCCCGCGGACCACGGTGCCGGCGCCCGGTACATACGTGAAATCGAGCATGTCTCCTTTTTGCAAGGCGGGCAGCGCACGTTCTAAGAGATCGAGTCGCGAACGGAGGTTGGCTATCGGCACAGCGGAGTTGCGAACCATGCCTTTTTCCACCGCTTCAACAAACTGATGGCGGCTGACGCTTCGCAGCATGACAATTGCAATTCGTTTGGCTTCGTTGCTTGTAATCGCGGTTTGAGCATTTGTCGTTTTGTTCTCGAGATACAACCCTATATCGTAGACGCGCGCAAAAAACTTCGTGCCTGCGCCCGTGCCATTCAGTACGAGGACCTTACCGTTGTCGTCGATGATTTCCGGCATTGGCCCGGCAGTCGGATCGCGCGCATAAACCGAACATGCGCTGATTATCAGCGCGCACAAGATCACGGCAACGGGGACGGCAGACCTTACTGCCGCCCGACCCAGATAGGATTGCGCGATCGCGTATTCCAGCGGGGGCTCCCTCTACCTATATTCCAACATGTATTCTCGGCACCAATTTGCCAGCACCCCGTCCTCGAGCTGCAAATCCTCCACCCGAAAACGCGCATCGCTCTCTGGGGCTTTAGCGAAAACGCCGACCCCGCCGACCTCCAGAAGAACCGCGATACCAACTTTGAGCGCGCCCTCCGTCGACTTATACAGGATGTAAGAGCTCTCTTTCGCCGGTAGCGAATTCGCGCCTCAAGTCAAAGCTACCAAGTAGCGCCGAATCACCGCCACTCCCATAACCCCAAAATAACTCCCCGAAAACCCTCCGAAAACTCCCGAAAACCCTCCGAAAACCCCTCGAAAACTCCACCACCGCTCCCCCGTTGCCGCCTCCTCTTCGCCTTTCCAAACCCACCTCTTCCCGCTCCACGCCTCATCGCCCGTGCGGGAAAAACCCCTCCCCCAAACCCTCCCAATACCGTCGGGCATAATGGTCTCGAAACCACATGCCCAAGCCCCCACAGGACGGACGTCAAAGAGCCATCATCGAAACCGTTTCCCCCGAAATCGACGGCGGCCGCTTCGCCGCCAAACGCACCATCGGCGATATCGTCCGCGTGGAAGCCGACATCTTCACCGATGGCCACGATTCCGTCGCCGCCGCCATCCGCTACTGGCAGGCCGATTCCGATCAATGGCAGGAAAGCCCAATGCTATTTGTCGATAACGATCGTTGGGCCGGTTCCTTTGCCGTCACCAAATTAGGCCGCGCCCGCTACACCATCTTCGCTTGGGTCGATCACTGGGAAACCTGGCGTCGCGATCTCGCCAAACGCATTCAAGCGCATAACGATTCCACCGTCGATTACCTCATTGGTGCGAATCTCATCGAAGAAGCGTCCGCGCGAGCCCCCCACCCCGCCACCACCTGGCTCCTTGCCAAAGTCAAAGATCTGCGCGCCGAAACCAACAACGAAGCGCGCCGCGCCGCCGCCCTTGACCCTGCTCTGAACGACAGCATGCTGCGCTATCCCGACCGGCGTTTCGCCACCCAGTACGAGCGTGTTCTCGAAATTGTCGTCGACCCCGTGCGCGCCCGTTTCAGCGCCTGGTACGAAATGTTTCCGCGCTCCACCAGCCTCCATCCGGCCAAGCATGGCACCTTTGCCGATTGCGAAGCGCGCCTTCCCTATGTGGCCGAACTCGGCTTCGATGTTCTCTATCTGCCGCCCATTCATCCCATCGGTTTAACCTTTCGCAAGGGCAAGAACAACGTCGTCGAAGCGCAACACGATGACGTCGGCAGCCCGTGGGCTATTGGCGCTAAAGAAGGTGGCCACAAAGCCGTCAATCCAGACCTCGGCACTCTCGAGGATTTTCGCAAGCTCGTCAAGAAGGCCGCGTCCTTCGACATGCAAATCGCTCTCGATATCGCCTTCCAAGTCTCGCCCGATCATCCCTACGTGAAAGAAAGTGAGGAATGGTTTAAGAAGCGCCCCGATGGCACCATTCAATACGCCGAAAATCCACCCAAGAAATATCAGGACATCTATCCGTTCGAATTCGAAACGCCCAAGTGGTTTGAGTTGTGGCTGGAGTTGAAGAGCGTCTTCACGTTCTGGATCGCACAAGGCGTAACCATCTTCCGCGTGGACAATCCGCACACCAAAGCCTTCCCTTTCTGGGAATGGTGCATTACCGAGCTAAAGCGCGAGTGTCCCGAAGCGCTGTTCCTAGCGGAAGCCTTCACCCGCCCCAAAGTCATGTACCGCCTGGCCAAGCTTGGCTTCAGCCAGTCCTACACCTACTTTCCGTGGCGCACCGGCAAGTTCGAACTCACCACTTACCTCACCGAATTGACCACCGCCCCGGTGCGCGAATTCTTTCGCGCGAATCAGTGGCCCAACACGCCCGATATCCTCACCGAATTCCTGCAAAGCGGCAGCCGTCAGGCTTTCATGATTCGCTACCTGTTAGCGGCCACTTTGGGTGCGAATTATGGTATCTATGGACCCGCCTTCGAACTGCTCGAAAGCAAACCGGTTCGGCCCGGCAGTGAAGAATATCTGAATTCGGAAAAGTATCAGATTCGCCAGTGGGATCTCGACCGCCCCGATAGCTTGCGCCGCTTTATCAGTGTCGTCAACCGCATCCGCCGTGAAAATCCCGCCTTGCAAAGCGACTGGGGCCTGGAGTTTCACCCGGCGAGCAACGACAATCTCCTCTGCTACAGCAAGCGCTCCGCCGATGGCGCCAACATCGTGTTGATGGTCATTAATCTCGACTACACGCGCACGCAAGCCGCCATGGTCGATCTGCCCATTGATCGCTTCGGCATTCCCGAAGGCGCCCGTTATCAGGCCAACGACATGCTCGTGGGCGAGCAATATATTTGGACCGGACGCCAGAATTACGTCGAACTGAATCCCTTTAAGGTGCCCGGCCATATCCTCGAAATACGTAAGCCCTAAATCTCGGCCGGAGGCGTAAGCGACCTAGTCTGGCCTTTCTTCTTTAACGTGATATCATCCCGCATTAGGTACATCTGATGCATACAGTCAAGTCGTCCCTCATCCTCGCCGGCATGCCGGCTTTTTTGCTGCTGCTCACCGGTTGCGCTGCCATGCCGCATGCGCCCGACGAGAAATATATTCTGGTGGCCGACAACACCAAGATTCCTTATTGGCAGTTGGCGTCGCAGGGCATCGCGCGGGCCGCGGCCGAAATGAAAGTGCATCAGGATGTGCAGGGTCCCGACGGTCACGACCCGCAAGGGGAGCACGACGCTTTCAAACGTGCCGTTGCCATGAAGCCTTCAGGCATTCTCGTCTCGGCCACCGACGCCAGCATTCTCACGCCCGACATCAACGCCGCTCTTGACCAGAACATTCCCGTCATTACCATTGATGCCGACGCGCCCGAAAGCAAGCGCCTCTTCTTCGTCGGAACCGACAACTACAATGCCGGCCTGATTGGCGGACATATGACGGCCAAGCTCCTTAACAATAAAGGGAACGTCGTCATCTTTACAATCCCCAGCCAGTCCAACTTGAAAGACCGCCTGCAGGGTTATCAAAGCGCCTTCGCCGATCATACCGACGTCAAGGTCATGCAAGTCATTGACATGAACGGCAATTCGGACGTCGCGTTCGATAACACGAAGAAACTACTCGACAGTAAGGCGAAAGTCGACGCGTTCATCTGCCTTGAGGCGATCGCTTGCCCAGCGGTGGCCGACGTGGTCAATCGCGCTAACATGGCCGGCAAGGTGACGATCGTAGCCATGGATACCGACCCTCTCACGGTCGATTGGATCAATAAGGGTGTCATCTCCGCCACTATCACCCAAAAGCCTTACACGATGGCGTATTACGGCACCAAATTACTCGACGATCTCCATCACCACCCACCCAGCCCGCTCGCTGGGGATTGGAACAAAAATATTTTTTCGCCCATTCCCACCTTCGTTGATACTGGTACTTTCGTTGTCGATAAGACAAATGTAGGCGCTTTAGCCAAAGCCCCCGCTCCCATGAGCGGCCAATAGTTAAGAAAGTACTAAAATCGCACTACTCGTGGTTTCATTTGTGATACAACAATACCGGGCCTTGTCGCAGTGTTAAGACACTTAACCGGTGGCGTGATTTCCGTTCTACTGTGCGCAGCAGCACTGCCGGCTGCTGATTCACCCGATGCCGCCGAACAACAGCGCATTCTCGCTAGCATTCGCGACTATGCCAGCCGTTATCTAAACACGCTCCCTAATTTCGTCTGTGCGCGCGTGACGGAACAATATGAAGCCGGCAAAAAACCGGAGCATTGGAAGCAGCGCGATACGCTGACATCACGCCTCGTTTTCAACCAAGGCCGCGAAGATCAAACCCTGGAATTGGTAAACGGCAAAGAGGTTCGCCCTGGTCATTTCGTATCCCGCCGGCTCGAAACCGAAGGAGAATTCGGCATTCTCATCAGCAACGTGTTGGATGGCAATACCGGCGCCCAAATTTCCTGGAGCCATTGGGATGAGCTGCGCGGTAGCCGTCTGGCCGTTTTTGAATACGTCGTCGATTTCAAACATTCAACTCTCTCTTTAGGCTTGGGCGGTTTCGCCCAATTCGTTCCCTATCGCGGCTTCATATACGCCGATCCAACCAGTGGCGAAGTCTGGCGCATCACCAATTCGCCGTTTGATATCCCCGAATCCGTGGCAACGAAATCAATCACCACTACCATCGATTACGGCTCCGTCGATATCGGCAATCGCCACTTCGTTTTACCCGTCACCGCCAGCATCTTGCTCGATACCGGCCGCAACAACGTTCTCAATAAGGTTTCCTTCCGCGACTATCGCAAATTCGAAGCCGAATCCAAGATCACTTTCCTCAGCTCCAACTGATTGTGCGGCTGACCTCCCGGTCAGCTTCTTTGCGCCGTCGAAGGGCCGGAAAATCTCTGGAACTTTCCGCTCTCTTGTACCGTAATCGGGTCCATGGAGACTCTGTTCGCTGACGTTCGTCAAGCCTTTCGTTTATTGGCGAAGAATCCCGGTTTCACTATAGTCGCCGTCTCGGCGCTGGCCTTGGGCATTGGCGCTAATACAGGTATTTTCAGCGTCGTCGATAAAGTCCTCCTGCAGCCGCTGCCCTATCCGCATCCGGAAAAGCTCGTGCAGCTCGGCCGCAAATATCCCGACGGTGTAGGCTCTTCCAATTCCATCCCCAAGTTCATGATCTGGCGCAGCAATCAGACCGTCTTTTCCGCCATGGCCCTTTACGACCAACAAGGGCCGGGCTTGAATCTCGGCAGCGCTGATCGTCCCGAGCAAGTCACCGGTGTCCACGCGTCCCGCGACTACTTCCAAGTCTTCGGAGTTCAACCCATGCGGGGCCGCACATTTTCCAGCGCCGAAGATTTGCCGCGGGGTCCCAAAGCGGCCGTCATCAGCGAGCATCTTTGGGAAACCCACTTTGCGCGCGATCCTAACATTCTAGGCCGTATCATCACACTCAACAGCGAACCCTATCCGGTGGTCGGGATCATGCCGCAATCCTTCGTGGCCAGTCCCCCCGCCGAGATTTGGCTTCCTTTGCAGGCCGATCCAAACAGCGAAAACCAGGGCCATTACCTGGCTGCGGCGGCGCGCCTCAAAGACGGTGTCAGCATGGAACAGGCCCGCGCCCAAATGCGGCTGGCCGGCGAAGTCTTTCGCCGTGTCAATCCCAAGTGGATGGACAAGAATGAAACGGTCGCAGTCACGCCCATGCGCGATTCGCAAGTCCACGACGTCAAGCCGGCTCTCTTGATCCTGCTGGGGGCCGTGGCCGTGGTATTGCTCATTGCCTGCTCCAACGTCGCTAATCTTTTGCTCGCTCGCGCTGCAGCCCGCCAACGCGAGCTTTCTATCCGCGCAGCTTTGGGCGCCAGCCGCGGCCGTGTCATCCGCCAGTTGCTCACCGAAAGCGTCATCCTGGCCAGCCTCGGTGGCGTGCTCGGCTTTTTTCTCGGCGCGGTCGGCGTGCGCGCGTTGCTATTGCTCGAACCCGGCGATATTCCGCGTCTGGGCGATCCCGCCCAGCTCCAATCTATCTTCGCTTTGGTGGACTGGCGAATGGCCGTCTTCACCCTCGCGATTTCTTTTTTCACCGGTATTTTGTTCGGCCTCGTCCCGGCTCTGCAAATTTCTAAACCGGATGTGGCCTCAACCCTCAAAGACACCGGCGGCCGATCCTCTACCGGCAGCCGGCGCCACGGCTTCATGCGCAAGGCGCTCGTTGCTTCCGAAATGGGTCTGGCGGTAGTATTGGTCGCCGCCGCCGTGCTTCTCATTCGCAGTTTTGTCGGCTTGAGTAGCGTCAACTCCGGCATTGATCCGCACCATGTTCTCACCATGCAGACCTCGCTCATGGGCGAACGCTACGCAACCACCGAAAAGGTCGATCAATTCACCACCCAGGTGATCCGCCGTATCGATTCGCTGCCCGGCGTGGAAGCCACTGCCGCCACCATTGCGCTCCCCATGACAATCGGCATTGATTTTCCGATTGATATCGCCGGTAAGCCGCCCAAAGCCGGCGAACTGTATAACGGCGACGTACAATGGCGTTCCGTCACGCCGCAGTACTTCGCCACTTTCAAAATTCCATTGCAAAGCGGCCGCGCTTTCAACGAACGCGACACCTTTAACGCGGCCAAAGTGCTGCTCATCAATCGCGCCATGGCGAAAAAATTCTGGGCGAACGAAAATCCCCTTGGTCAAGCCGTCACAATTGGCAAAGGCCTCGGCCCTGCCCTGGAAGACCAACCACGCGAAGTCGTCGGCATCGTGGGCGACGTGCGTGAAACCGGTCTCGCAGATGGCGACGTGCCCGTTATGTACATCCCGGCCAGTCAACAGCAGCAAGGTTTGACCGCGCTGGCGAACTCCGTTCTGCCGCTTTCCTGGTGCATACGTTCTAAGCTGGACGCCAAGACGCTCAGCGCCGCCGTTCTCAAAGAAATGCAGGCTATTGACGGGCAAATGTCTGTTTCCAAGGTGCGCACCATGGATCAAGTACTCAGCGAAAATACCGCCCGGCAAAATTTCAACATGTTGCTGCTCAGCGTCTTTGCCGGCATCGCGCTGGTGCTTGCCGCTATCGGAATCTATGGCTTGATGTCTTATTCGGTTGAACAGCAGACGCCGGAGCTCGGCATTCGGATGGCACTCGGCGCCGGCAAGCCCGATCTTTTCCGCCTGATCCTGAAACAAGGAATGACGCCTGCTCTCATCGGCGTTGCCAGCGGCCTGCTTCTCGGCTTGCTGGCGACCAGGGTGTTGGCAAAACTACTCTTCGGGGTTAAACCCAACGATCCGCTCAGCTTCGCAGCCGTCGCCTTGGTGCTCACAGCCGTGGCGCTCGTTTCGGTCTACATCCCCGCCAGACGGGCCATGAGCCTCGACCCGCTGATTGCACTGCGCCAAGAGTAAAGCCTAATCGCGGGCTGCCGCGAGCGTTTCGTTGCTCTCCACCGGCGTCGCGGAAACCAGCCGCGCCCGCACAATAAAACGTTCCGGTGCTGAACCGATGTAGTAGAACGGATAACAGGTAATCAACGTCAATGAATCTTTCCCATCGGAGCGCAGAACACCAACGTCGGTAGGCTTCACGATTCGCGTATTTTCCACCTTGTACGTGAAGGTTTCCGTCAAAGATCGAAACGTGATGAGGTCGTTTTCTTTAATGTTTCTGAGCGGCCGGAACAGCGTATCGCGGTGTGCCGCCAAGGCGAAATTTCCCGCGTGACCGGGCATAGCGCTCGAGGGAACATGACCCACCGCGGTACTGAGCGTTTGCGCGTCCACCCCTTCCCGCACCACCGCCGAAATATTTAACCTCCCAATCTCAACCTTGCCGAGCAGTGTGCCGGTGGCCAGCATAGCTTGAGGCTTTGGCGAAGCGGCCGCGGACTCGGGTCCGTTATCGTTTGCGCCGCTTTTAACCAGAAACCCGAGCGGTGTATCTTCCCGCAAGTAGGTGGCCACACTGACATCCTGGCGGCCGGCGATGTGCTGTTCAAATACCCAGTTGCCATAGGACTGGTTTAGACTCTCCATGCCAAGCATGTAGGCGCAGTAGCCTAAGCAACTCAACCCCACGAGTACAAGAAAGAGCTTCATACTTTAGCCGCAGCAGTAGGGACGCGGTAGGTTGTTCGGGCTCTTACAGTGAACCGCTGTCCGTCGCGGGAGGCGGTGACTTTAACGGTTCTTAGGGTGCGTTTGTCGCGAGCGGAAAGGTCGCTAGGAACGAAACCAATGGTGTACCGCGAGCGGATGTCTTTGGAGATTCGCTCGAAGATTGGCAGGACATCGTCTAAATTCTTGGGCTGAAAATATTCGCCTCCCGTCAGAGCCGCGAACTTGCGCAGCACGGCTGGGTTTAGGTCTCTGTTCTCCGGATCAGCTAAGCCAATCGTGTAGATGGTAGCGCGTGAAGATTCAATTTGATCCAAAAGATCGGCGCGCGAAATCTTGCTGACGTTATCTCCTCCGTCGCTAACGACAATCAAAGTTCTCTGTTCATGGTGGCCAAGCTCGAGATGGCGCAGAGAGAAAGAGATGGCATCATAAAGAGCTGTTTGGCCGCCGACTCGTCCATAGTAGAGCGCACGCTGCAAGATGGGAAGACTATCGGTAAATGGCATTTGCGGAGGCAAGCCCGGGACGACCGTATTATTGAAATTCACCACAAAAAACTCGTCCCGCGCGTTACTTTCCCGTGCGAAGGCCAAGCCAGCTTGCAGCACCTCATCGCGCTTGGTTCGCATGCTGCCGCTGTTATCGACAACTAATCCAACGGTGACGGGAGAATCGACACTGGCGAACTGCGTGATCACCTGCGGTTTTCCATCATCCGTCACCCGGAAATTCTCCTTTTGCAATCCGGGCACATAACCCGCGTGAGGATCCTTGACACTCGCATCGAGGAGAACGAGGTTCACGTTGTCTGAGAAGGTGAACTCATTCTGGCTGGGAAGCGCAGACTGAAACAACAGAGTGGGAGCAAAGAGGAGAAGAGCGGAGCCGCATCCGGTCTGCCAAATGTGCCGCATATTTACCGAGCACCCCCTCACATTTTCCCACGGGAAAAACAAAGCGGGTGCCGAGACACCCGCGCTTGTCTAATTCATCCCGACGAGCAATTTAGCTTCTCTTTCCGGCAAACGAGAGCACACCAGCTATGCTGAGCGACATTAAGCCGAGGAGTCCAATCAGCGGGGTATTGCTGGCAGTCTTCGGTAAGGACTGAGGAGCCGGAGCGGGAGTTTGATCGCTGGCTTGCGGCGTGGGTTGGGGCGCAGGCTCAGGAGCGGGTTCCGGCGCGGCGGGGGCGGGTTGAGGCTGAGGCTCTGGTGTGGCTACTGGCGCCGGTTGCGGGGCAGGCTCAGGTTCCTTGTAGGTTGTTGGAATCGGGACCGGCACAGCCGAAGCTAATTGAGCAATCAACTTCTTCGGGTATTTGAATTCTTGCCCGAAGTTATCTCCCGGATAGAACCATGCGCGCACGGCTTTAGGGACGCCGGGAGGTGTCTCCCAAAATGCGAACCGGCTGTTCCCGGTTGGTTGCAGACGATAGTTGGGTATCGCGAGGATAGTTTCGTAGATGTGGCTCTGATCCTGATTGAAAATCTGAACCACGTGACGATCGGATTGAGAATCCATTAATTTCCAAACGTAGGTACCCGGTTCTAAAACCTGGTTACCGGCGATAATTTTTTCGTGGATTGTGACGTAAGTCATTTTGTCCCACGCATCGGCCTTCGCACGCTGTACTACAGCGGAAGCAATGAGGCTAAGCCCCGCAGCTGAGAGCGCAAGCACGATAAAGGAACGCATTGTGTGTTGCATATTTTAATCTCCAAACCAAAAAGAATTCAAAATGTTTTTGGCGTCTTCATAACAATCGAAGGTCGCCGGTTTTCAGGTTGGACAGCCGCTCAAGCGGCCTGTCATTGATTCGAGACCGGCGAATTGGGATGCGGGATTCACTGGCCAATCTCCATACTGTGAAGACGACCCTTGAAAAGCAAAAGTCTCTTGGAAATCTGCCGGTTTTGCCTGTAAGAAGAACAAGGATGCTACATGCTTACACTTAGCGGAGGTAACTCTTAGGAGTTAGTTTGCACATCAATTTGGCAATTGCTGGTCGGAATGGCTTCGCAAGTACCAGCATGGCGAATAGCCCATTTGCGGAAAGAGCGAATTGGTGCAGGTTTCATCGCGCGGATCGTCGAAGACGAGTTCGGTCTTTTTGTCTTTTCGCGGAAAGGCGTAATAAGGGTGGACCGTAACGGTGCCAAAAGCATTCCGCTTGGCTGACGCGCGATAACGCAGAATTGCCGCGTCGATTGCAAAGGCCAAAGCGCCTGCAAGACAAAGGGCAAGAAAGCCGCGCAAGAAGAGAATTCCCAAGAATTGCCTGCCGGTGATTGGCTGCATCGTTAACTCTGCTTTTCCTTTATGAGGGCTTCGACCAAACAGACCCCAAGGCTATTCTCGCCCAGTATCAAGCACCTTCCTTCTCTACGAATGCGTTGGAAACCAAATGGCAGATACTGCACGTCTATCATTTGATGGTTCTGCGGTCATTTCTTGTGTTGCTGACGGGCGTCTGCGTAGGCTTCGCGCAACAGGCGCAGCCCCAACCGGGCGAATTGGCGCAGCCGACCGGTCCCGAGCCATGGCACGGCATGACCGTGAAAGAGAAGTTACACTACGATGCACGGCACCTGTTCGATATCGAAAATTTAGTGTTCGCGGGCATTGGGGCGGGTTTCGACCAAGCTCGCGACCGACCGGGGGAATGGGGCGAAGGCTGGGGTCCGTTTGCGGAACGTTATGCATCGCACATCGGGTACTATCTAGTTCAGCGCAGTATTATGTTCCCGGTGCGTGCGATTGATCACGAGGATGCGAGATACTTCCCATCGAAGTACACGAATTATGGCGCGCGTGCGGGAGATGCGTTTTTGCACACCATCTGGAAGCACAGTGATAGCGGCGGGATGATGCCGGCCTATAGTGAGATTTTGGGCGATTATGGAGCTGCTGCGGTTTCTCGTATGTGGTGGCCGGATCATTACCATACGGGCTCGGCGATATTCATAGCCGGATCGGACACTATCCTGGTCGATGGCGGCATCAATCTTTTTCACGAGTTCGAGCCCGATCTCAAGCGCTGGCTTCACATCGGCCGCTAATAAGCTCGTTTCGCGGCGATCTCTCACCTACAGGGGCAACGTATCCCCGCAGGATGGTCAACCACCTATGCACTCCATGGCTTCGCTTCCAACACTCCTTTATAACCGTTCTTCATGCGCTCTTCGATAATCGCCCAAACCTTTGGGTCGCATCCCTTCCACTCCGCCACCGCCCGGTTTCCTAAGTATGGGAGGTCGGCCACGCCCTGCTTGCTCGAAAAGAAGCCACCCACCGTGAGACCTCGGAACTGAGTAAAAAACGCCACCCAAGGAGAATCGTCTTTCGCCGCCTTACCGGGATACGCGATCCGATCCAATAGCTGCTTCTGCTGATCCGCCGTCGCGCCCACAAGATTCTTTTGGAACAGCCGGTTTGACTCATGATCCAACCACATCAACCCGCCGAAGATTTCAGCGCGTAGATCCATATTGCCGTCCTGTTCCGTCCGAAAGGCAATCCAATCATCCATGAACTCCGGCACCCCGACTTGCGAGGCGCTCACGCTGCGCTCATCGGCTGGAATGATTAAATCGCAAAGCACCTTCACCGTTTCCCACTGATGATCGTCGAACGTCTGGCGTTTGTAGGGACCTTTCGCCACGGCCGGCTCTTCTTGCGCCGTGTGCATGTGGGCATGGGCGCCTACCGCTGCCACGGCTGGCACCGCCCCCAGTATTTGGAAAATATCGCGCCGGCTGACGCCCGGAGTCTCAGATTGATTATTGTCGGCCACTGTAAGCTCCCCTCATCTATATTACTGACAATCAGACTTTCACATTCAGCTTCTTGACTTGATCGGCAATGTAGTCCGACGTGCGCCAGCCCAGCGCTGTGATGCTAAGAGTCGGGTTCTTGTCGGCATTACTCACAAATGGAGCCGCGTCCGTAATGAACAGGTTCTTGACATCCCAAGCCTGGCAATATTGGTTCAGCACAGAGGTCTTAGGATCGGCGCCCATCTTTGTGGCGCCCACTTCATGAATGATCTCGCCGCCCTTGGCAATGCCCCATTGATTTTCGGGACGAGCCTTATACGTCACTGTTCCGCCCATTGCCTCAATAATTTGCTGGAACGTTTCCTGCATGTGCTTGGCTTGCAGAATCTCATCCTGGCTCCATTTGAAATGGAAGCGTAATACGGGGATACCCCACTGATCCACCACATGCGGATCGATCTCGCAGTAGCTATCATCGTTCGGGATCATCTCACCGCGCCCGGAGAAGTGAACCTCGCAGCCGTACAGCTTGCGGAGGTTCTGCTTCATCTCCAGGCCGTAGCCGCCGCCGAGGAACTGGGTGGGATACCCTGCCATCTCGCCCGCGCCCGGCATTCCGCGGCCGCCGCCGATTTCAATGTGATAGCCGCGCGCGAATGGCATCTTATTCGCCGCCTGCTCTTTGTAAAGCCACCACGGCATGTAGAGATGCATACCGCCAACCCCGTCTTCGTTTTGCGGCGGCAGGTCTTGCAGGATCGGCAGGAATCCGGAAACGGCGGAGCCAACCGTGTCCATCACGTATTTACCAACCAGGCCGGTGGAGTTCGCGATGCCGTTCGGAAAGAGGCTGCTCTTCGAATTCAACATCAAACGCGCCGTTTCGCAGCAACTTGCCGCCAGCACGACAATCTTGCCGCGCACTTCCACTTCCGTGCGGGTCTTCTTGTCAACGTAAGAGACGCCGCTAGCGTTCCCATCCGGCCCCACCAGAACTTCACGGACCATCGCGCCGGTTCGGACTTCCAGATTGCCCGTCGTTAAGGCCGGTTTAATGTGAACGCCCGGAGAATTGAAATTGGCATTCGCGCTGCAAGAACGGCCGCACTGCGCGCAGTAGTGACAAGCCGGACGTCCATTCAGCGGCCGCGTAAGAATAGCCAGCCGCGAAGGAATGCAGGGAATGCGCAGCCTGTCGCAAGCCGATTTGATCAAGCGCTCGTAACCGCGAGGCGCCGGCGCCGGCTGAAACTTCCCATCCGGGGTATTTTCCAAGCCTTCGTGCGAACCAAATACACCGATGAGTTCTTCGGCCTTATCGTAATAAGGCGCGAGATCGTCGTAGGTAATGGGCCAATCGAAGCCTTTGCCATCGCGGCTATAAGGCTTGAAATCATAGGGTCCCATGCGCAATGAGATGCGGCCATAATGGTTCGTTCGTCCGCCCAGCATGCGCGCGCGCCACCACATAAAATCGCTGCCGGGCGCGGTGGTGTAAGGCTCGCCGGGCACCTGCCAGCCGCCAAAGGTGGTGGCGTCAAAAGCGCCCCAAGGCTTGTACTTCGTTCCGGCGCCGCGATGGGCAACCTGGTATGGCCATTCGAACATCTTCGAATCTTTGGTGCAATCGAACCATTCGCCCGCTTCGAGCATGCAGATTTTTGCACCGGCTAGCGACAGTACATGCGCGGCAACGCCGCCGCCGGCGCCGGAGCCGACAATCACGACATCATAAGTTTTGGGAGCGGCTTTTACTTGGGCCATGTCTTCTCTATGTGTATCACTTGCCGCGGGAGCCGCTCACAAACCCGGCAAAGTTCGCCCCCCTGACGCTAGAAGTTGTAGCGCAACGAGAGCTGCAAGTTCCGCGCCAATCCGGTCTTGCTGGTGATCAAGCCGAACTGCGAAGAAGTGGGATTAAAGTTCGGCCCGCTCCAGTTCGGATGGTTGGGAAAATCATACGCTTCGGCGCGGAATTCGAAATAGTTTTTCTCCTTGATCGTGAACCTTTTATACAAAGAGACGTTCCAATCCTGGAAGCCCGGGCCGTAGATACTATCGCGGACGCCAGGCTGCAAATTGAAGGTGCCGGCCGGCGGCTTGCTGAAGATCGGTGTGCCATTCGCGTTGGTGATTGCGAAGTAAGTTGGGTAAATGGTGTTGTTGACAGTACCGGATCCGGCGGCAAAATTTCCGCGGATGTTCGGTAGCCCGTTTTCCACCCAGAATTGGCCTTCGCTGCCGCAACCGAAGCTGCCGAGATCGGTGGAACTAACGCCCGCATAGTCGGTGTTCGCTCCCACGCCACAAGGGGTACCCGTTTGGAATTGCACGTCGCCGGCAACCTCCCAACCTCCCAGCAGCTTACCCGCTAGAGTGGTCTCATTCTTGAAGAAGGGAAGATGATAGAGGTAATTGATGATCGCAATCTGGCGCGAGTCATATTCAGAAGGTCCCCACAAGTTGCTGGTGTTATAGGTGTCTGGCACGATATCGCGATAGTTGGAACTGTTGTCCATACTCTTGGATAAGGTGTAGGTAAAGCCGAACATGAATCCGTTGGCGTAGCGGCGGTTCCAGGAAAGCTGGAACGCGTTGTACATTGAGTTCACAACGCTCTCTTCTTCCTGAATGGCGGCGTAGCCTTTGAAGGGGCGGAGCAAATTAACATTCACGCCAGGATTCGCCTGCAAGGTTCCGGCTTGCACTTGGTTAATATCGTAAACATCCCACGCGTGATAGCCGCGGTGCGCAACGTAGGCGACAGATAAGACTGAATTCAGAGGAAGTTGACGTTCGAACGTGAGATTCCAGTTCCATGCCGCCGGCTGCTTCAGGTTCGGATTCAGGGTAGTAGCCGTGATGGACGCGGCGGTTCCGCTGACGATGGAAGCCCCAGGATTATCGACCCTCACATTGTTGACCGTCACAAACGGCTGGAACGGAGAGTTGCCGCCGGGAAAGACGTTGTCGAGCAGCGGCATAGCTGTCGTGAACTCGCCCGCTCCGGCGCGAACCACCGTCTTCTCGTCGAATTGATAAGCAATGCCAAGACGCGGTTGCAAGTCGTTGGTCGGTTTGATGTAGCTTTGCCGTAGGCTGGGATCGAACAGACCAGAACAGGACGCGCCATCGCAGATATTCGAAGTCGCAGCGAGTACACGCCCTTGCGCCGCGCTCGGAAACGCGCTCAAGCCGGGGATGACAATTCCGTTATATGGATTCCCCGTGCCCAAGATCACATTGCCGGCCGCGTTTAGCGTAACGGCCTGCGAAGGATTGTAGAGTGCGCCGTCAAAATAATCAGCGTTGCCCCACAATGGATGAAAGCCAATGACGGTGGTCATACGAACGCCGTAATCTATGTGCAGTTTCGGATTCACCTTCCATGAATCCTGCGCGAACTCTTCGTACATGGGCCTGCGCCAAATGGTGAGCGCCCGCGGACCGATCTCGGTGTAGCTATCGGCGTATCCCAGCGCCAGGTTTGCGATGCTGACCCCGGAAGTGGCGCCAGTGCCACCGTCGCTGAACGTGAAGTTGCCGTTCTGATTATTCGCGCCGCCTGGGACTGTCGAGACGTTGATCTGATCGCCGTCATTCTCGCCGACGTATTCGAAGTAAGCGCCGAATTTGAGTGTGTGATTGCCCAAAACTTTGGTCACGCTATCGGAAGCCGTGAAGATAGGGCCGGAAGAATGTGACGGGTACGGGCCGCCGGCTAAGCTGTAAAAATTGTCATTCAGGTTGACGGACGGAATTTTGTTGGGAAGATCCTTGCCGCCAAACAGATACGGATAAGTAATCGGTGGGTTTAGGTTTTGCCGATTGAAGCCGATTTCCGAGGTGTCCACCGGAATGTAAACGTCGTCCAAGCTATAGGTCGCGCGCGCTTCGTTAACCAGCGTCGGCGTAATGGTGTAAGTCCACGCCACAGTGTTGGTTTGATTCGGGCGATTGAAATACTTGGCCGTTTCACCCGAACCCTGATCGAAGGGATCGAACTCGTTGTAAGCCAGGCCGGAGCGCCGCAACTCTATGTGGTTGCTGTTATTTGGAATGATATCCAAATTCCAAATATCCTTGCGCTGATTGATGGGCTGAGCAGCTTGCGCGATCCAGTTATCGGTGCCGCTCAAAAATCCGCCAGTGGGTGCCGGGTAGGCGTTCAGAATGGCGATGCCATTCGGACTCAGCGAGCTGGTCGGAATAATGTTGCCGGGAATAGGCGAACAGCTGGCATTTCCCACCTTGGCGCAAGTACCGGGGTAATAGAGTTGGTGGATACCGCTGTACCAGGGATTCGGCGCGAGTAACTCGCTGAAATTACCTTGCCGCATCAAGGTTGTGGGTACAGCCTCTTCTTGCGTTTGCGTATTACGTTCTCTGATCCAGTCCTGAGCGATAAAAAAGAATATTTTTTGGCGGAATTTATCGTACAAGCGCGGAATGGCCACCGGCCCACCCACTGCGTAGCCGAAGTTGTTGTAGCGGAACGGCGAAGCGAAATCGGTGGATTTGCTGAGATTACGCGACCAAGTGTTAGCGTTCAAATCTGAGTTGCGAAAGTACTCATACGCACTGCCGTGAAAGTCGGTCGTCCCGCTTTTTGTCACCATGCGGATCTGGCCGCCGGCGGCGCGTCCGTATTCCGCTTGATAGTCAGCAGTGAGCACCTGAATTTCCTGAGTCGCGTCAACATCTCCGACTCCGATCACCGCGCCGTTCGCCCGCGAGCGCATAGCCACGGCGCCGTCCACCGTGACGAGAGTATCCTGCGATCGCGTCCCGTTAATATTGAAGGGGTTACCGCTCAGTCCGACGCCGTTAAAGTCGCCAAGCGTGGAGCCACTGCGCACGCCGGCCAGGAACTGCGCCGCGTATATTGGGCTGCGGCCATTCAACTCCTGATCTTGAATCTGCTGGCCCGTGACTTCGGCCTGCACCGCGCCCGACTCGGTTTGCAGCACTTCGGCGCTGGCGGAGACTTCCACCGTTTCGGTCGTTTGGCCTACTTGCAGGTTGCCGTCTAACTCGATGGTTGAGTTGGCCTCCAACTTATTCTGCTTACTTATGAATTGCTTGAAACCCGGCGCTTCGGCGGTCATGGTGTACAAACCGGGAACTAAGCTAGGTACGGTGTAATGCCCTGAACTGTCGGAGGTTACCGAGTGTTCCTCGCCCGTGGCCTCACTTCGAATGACAACTTTGGCGCTGGGCACTACCGCGCCAGACGGGTCTTTAACAAAGCCAGTAATAGTTCCTACATCGGATTGGGCAAAGGCGGCCCGGTATCCCAAGAACAGCAAAATGGTCAAGATGCAAACGTGTGCAGCTTTAGTTGTACTTCTCTTCCTCATAGAATTCCTCGCACGCTGAGATAAACACACCCCTGTGTTTTGAGACGTCAAGATAACGCCTCGATTAGTATATTCCGGGAAGGGGCATCGTGCAATAACAGTTCTGTGAAAAAATGCCGACTGAAAGATGAGCGCAATTACTGGTGATGTTACTAGTCTGTGCGGGAGCTAGCTTTAGGTGTGCCGTAAGGCCACAAGCGGATACGTAGCGGCGCGTCGTGCGCCGGAACACCGAGCGAAGCCGCAGCGGAATTGTGTGAAACCATTGCTCCAGGCGCATGATTAAGCCTCCTTCAAGCGCACGACAGAACTAATGCCGCCCGACAACCTTTCCCAGTTAGCCGCTTCTCGTTCCAGGTGACGGCGCCCCAGCCGTGTCAACGAATAGACCTTAGCGCGGCGGCCGAGCTCACTGGTTTTCCACTCGGCCGTAATCCATCCCTCCTGTTCGAGCTTGTGGAGGGCTGGGTAGAGCGAACCGTCACTCACTCGCAGCACATCGCCCGAGACCTGATGCAAGCGCTGGCTGATGGCCCAGCCGTGCATCGGCTCCAGCGCCAGTATTTTGAGGAGAAGCAGATCAAGTGTTCCTTGCACGAGATCGGAGGGTTTACTCATTCATGTCCTCGCTTACCGACTGCAATATACATCACCATGTCCTCGGTAGGCAAAGGCAATTTCTGTGCATATCACAGGAGTGGAACGTCGCCATCGCGCGGGCGCGCACTCCCACTCAACTCCGTGTTAAGATCAGCCGATGGCGACCGAGGATCGAATCGTATCTATCCACCCATACTTCAAAGTCCCGGACGGGAAGCTAGAGGTTTTTAGGGAGTTTTGCGAGCAATTCATATCGGCGACCGCCAAGGAGCCGAAATGTCTTTACTATGGCTTCAGTTTCCATGAAGACGAAGTTCATTGCCGGGAGGGATACGAGGGCGCAGAGGGCCTGCTCTCGCACCTTGCTAATGTTGGATCTCTACTGGAAGCAGTGTTGAAGTTCGCTGAAATCAGCCGGCTCGAAATCCATGGCGTGGAGGAGGAGTTGGCAAAGCTCCGGGAACCGCTCGCTCATTTAAAACCTACCTACTTCACACTCGAGTACGGGATCCGGCGGTAAACGTCCAATCCTATGGAACGTATTGGTTGAGATAACGCTTCGCCATCAAAAAGCCCGTTTTGAAATCGTTTGAAAAGTCTGGCCCAGGATTATCGTCCGCCCCATACAGCGGATCTTCCTGCTCTATCGACATCGCACCTGTGTAGCCGACATCCTGCAGCACGCTAAAGAACTCGCGCCAGTTGATGGAACCCATGCCGGGGATGCGGTAGCGCCACCAATCGACGTGGTTCTCATTGTAAATTCCGGTGGATCGCAGCACCGGCCAGAGGATCTCGGTATCCTTCAAATGCACGTCGTAAATTTTGTCGATGAAATCGCGCGCGGTTTGAATCGGGTCCATAAATTGCCGCACCAAGTGTGACGGATCATATTGCAGGCCGACGTACGGCGAATCGCCGAATCCTTTAAAGAGCGCGGAAAAACCGGCAGGACTGGTGGCCAGGTTCTCACCGTCCGGCCAAGGCTCCCATAGAATGCGGACTTTCGCGCGCTGGCAAACGGGAAAGAATTGCTCCGTGTAGACGCGCACAATTTCGTCGATTTGCTGTTGGAACGGTTTCGCACGATCGCGGCCCGATTGCGTGCCAATATAAGGGATACCGAGCTTGCCTGCGAGTTCAATCGCTTTGATGAAGTAATTATTCGAGCGAGTGCGCTGCGCCAGGTTGGGATTGATGCTATCGCCTCCTACTTGCAGAGCGGAGACATGCATCTGGTTCGTCTGAAGAACCGTTTTAATGCCGTCGATTTGCGAATCGGTCAAGGTGTTGGCATCGAGCGTGGAATGCGGCCCCGAACCGAGAATCATATTGGTGAAGCCTTGCGCTTTTGTCCAAGCGACGTTATTGGGCGTGTAAGGGCCGAGGACGCCCAGAAGTGGTTTCCACTCACGATGTTTGTCATCCGCGCGCAAGGCGCGTGAGGCGGCGGCAAGGCCGATGGAGCCGACAAGGGTGCGACGAGTCATGGAGACAGTTTATCTCCAACGCCGCAAAGCACTAAATTCTTGTTGTAGACTTTATGAAAAGGAGCGCGAAATATGCTCAATTCGGGATGTGGATTATTGGCGATTCTCGCCCTGACATCTACTGCCTCATTCGCCCAAACCTCAATTGAATCTTGCAGCGCCTCGCCAGAGGACCGGCAATTCCACGAAGAGCTTGCAAAATCGCCGCATCCCCTCGAGTTACTGCGCGAGAAGCTCGCCGCCGCTCCCGAAAATCTTTTCTTCCATCGATGGCTGATCGAGAACAAGCAAACCGAAAGGGGGAGTCTCGCGGATGAATACCGCAAGAAGCTGAACGAACACCCAGGCAGTGCCTTCTACCTCTATCTCTATGGCGACTCTCTCATCGGCGCCAATACTCCTGAAGCAACTCGGCAAATCGATCTCGCGATCGCCGCCGATCCCAAACTGCCCTGGACCTATTATTCTCTCCTCGAAATCTATTCGAATGGAAACGCGAAGGATGCGGGAAAACTGGCCGATAACTTGCTCGCGTTTAGCGATCTCTGCCCTGCCGTCCTCTCCACCTATCACTTCATCCGCTTCGTGGAAGATCGTGAAAAACTTCGCGAATTAACCGCGCGCTTCCGGCATGCAGTCGATAACGATAGCTCCCGCACTGCGGCGGCGAGTTATCGGCCTTTGTGGACTGCCGAGTTCCGTGCCGCCGACCCTTCTGCCTTCGATTCCCTTCGCGCACAAGTGGCCAAAGACATACTCCGAGTCAAAGAACTTGATCCCGGCAATATAGAGGTACTGCGGGAAGGCTACAAACTCACCGGCGACTCAGCTGCGGCGAACGCGCTTCCCCCTCCCGACAAAAAGAGTTCGCCGAGAACATTCCGTACTGATTATGAAGCGTGGAGCAAGACTCATCCCTATCCTAAAGCCGATGCTTCGCCGCAAGAAAAGGACAACTTTGATCGCGAACTTGTTGAAGCCTCCGCGCAATGGGTGAAGGATTGGCCCGATGACCCGTCCGCTCGTCAGTGGCGTCTCACTTCACTAGCCAAGTTGAAGAGTACCCCAAACGAGGAACTGGAGAAAGCCGGCGATGCCCTTCTGAATACTCTAAAACAGCATCCGTTTAAAGGCTGTATGATTATGCCTTTTCAAGCCACCGTCGCCCAAATTTGGGGCGAGCGTGACATTCGGCCGGAACAGTGCCTGCAATTAGCCGATGAAGCGCTCGCCGAGATTGACCGATCAGCGAAGGCAAACCCGGCATTCGCCAAGACACGCGAGTACGCGGTACTGACCGGCCGCTTCGACACACTCACCATCGAAGCCGAAGCCGCCCGCAGGGTGAAGAACTTCGAAAAGGCACACGCCGCGCTCGATCAGATCAAGCGCGGGCTGGATGGAAGTTCCGGAGACTATACTCGCGCTCGCCATTCCTACCTTTCGCAAAGCGCCCTCTTAGCGGAAGCGGAGGGTCACAAACTGGATGCGCTTACCTACGACCGGCTGCTATTCAGCCAGTTCCCTCCGCACCCTGACGAAGAAGCTCATGCGCTCGCCCTCTGGAAGGAGATGGGCGGCACAGACGAAGGCTTCAAACTTTGGGCGTCTCTGGAACAACCCAAGAAGCCTGCTGTGGTAGAAGAGACCACCCCCTGGGCGGAAACAAATAAACCGCTCAGCGCGTTAAACGCACCTGACGCCAACAGCCGGACCTGGACCATGGCAGATCTAAAAGGGAAAACCACCCTGATCACCGTCTGGGCAACATGGTGCGCACCCTGCCGCGCCGAATTGCCCGCTGTTCAAAAACTCTTTGACCAGCTAGCAGACAGGAAGGATGTGCAAGTCATCAGCATTAGCGTGGATGAGAACCCCGGCGTCATAGCTCCATTTCTCAAAGAAAATCACTACACGTTCCCCGTGATCTTCGCGCGCTCCACTCTCATCGACGAACTCGACGGGCTGGGCGGAATTCCCCGGACTTGGATCGTAGATTCGAATGGCAGTCTGCGCTTCGAGCGCCTCGGTTACAACCCTGCCGATTGGCCTCAGGAGACAATGCAAAAAATCACCAGGCTCTCACTCCACCCTTAGCGCTTCCACCGGATTGACAGCAGCCGCTCGCCTGGCGGGAATAAAACTGGCCAGAATCGCCGAAACTCCCAACACTCCCGCCACCACTCCCAGGGTCTCCAAATCCCACGAGCTTACCCCAAACAGCAGACCTCGCATTAGGCGTGCCGCTCCAATCGCGCCTAACAAGCCGATACCAATACCCGCCAACGTCAACCATCCCGCTTCTCGCAGGATCAACTCATATACCGATCTACGCTCCGCTCCGAGCGCCATGCGCACGCCAATCTCACGCGTTCTCTGGCTCACTGAGTAAGCGATCACCCCATAAAGCCCGAATACTCCTAACGCCAAAGCAAGCGCGGCAAACCCTCCTACCAGCCACGCGGATGTCCGGTGCATATACGCCGCCTGAGAGTTAAGAATCTGCTCCCGCATACTTCCGCCGCCGAAGGCCACAATGCCAGGATCAATCTCGTGAATCACCGCCTTTAACGTGGGAATGAGCGACAATTCAGCTTGCGATGTCCGCACGGCAATCTGGAAGTAATCATCGGTAGCCTGGTTGAACGGATAGTACACAGCCGGCCAAATCTCCGCATCCAGCGAGCCTTCCCGGATATCATCCACCACGCCGACAATCTGCTTGATTGATTTCGGCGATAGGCCGAGATCGCCGAACTGCTTGCCAATCGGGTCTTGGCCGGGAAAATACTTTCTTGCCAGCGCCTCGTTGATGATCACCACTTTCGGCTTCGACAAATCCTCCGCGTCAGTGAAATATCGTCCTCGCAAGAGCTTGGCTTCGAGGGTGGCGAGATATCCCGCACTCACATCCCGCTCATTCACTTCATTGTGCTCGCCATTGTATGGCCGGCCCACAAATCTGATCCAGTCTGTATTGCCGTTGTAGGTCACTGGGAGCTGACTCGCGATTCCAACCGATTTCACTCCAGGCACATTCGCTATCTGAGTCAAAATCCGCCTCGCTACAGCAACAACTTGCTCATCCTTGGTATATCGAGATTTTGGCAGGGCGACGGATAGCGTTGCTAAGTGATCTGGCTGCAATCCATTCCGCACTTGCAACAAAAGATATAAACTTTTACTTAGCAGTCCGGCACCCACCAGCAACACCACGGCAGTGGCCAATTCCACCACCACTAGTTTCGAGCCTAGCCGCCGCCATGTGTTGCCGGAAGAACCCCTGCTGCCTTCGCCGAGTCCTCCTATCGTCCCCACCGCAGCGAGGTGTAACGTCGGTGCGATAGCAAATAGCAGTGCCGCGAGTAGCGCGATCGCACCGGCAAAGCCCATCAGATGAATATTCAAACCCAACCCCTGTAAATAAGGCATGCGCCCCAGTGTGTCTGCGGCAAGAAGATGAATCAGTAGTTTCATTGTCCAAACGGCCGCCAGCAAGCCCAACGCACTACCCATCCCTGCCAAAATCAAACCCTCGGTCGCGAACTGGCTCATCAATCGTCCGCGTCCCGCTCCGAGCGCGCTCCTGACAGCCATCTCACGTCGACGTCCCTCTGAACGAACCAGCAACAAGCTCGCTATATTCACACCCGCAATTAACAGCAGCAGACCCGCTCCACTCAACAACACCAGCAGCATGGGGCGAATGCGCCCGATCATCACTTCACTCAGCGGCAACACGGCCGCTCCCTGCCCTTTATTTTCGGGATATTCCCTTTCCAGCTGTCTGGCAATCGCCGTAACATTGGCCAACGCCGTTCCCACTGACACTCCGTCTTTCAGCCGGGCCACGCCGTAGATCGAATGGCAACTGCGCCGCAGATCGCACTCACTTTCCGGATGAAACGCTGTAAAGAATTCGCTCGGCTCGGTTGGTGCGAAGTGGAAGCCGGCCGGTAAGACGCCAACAACGATATATGCGTCGCCGCTCAAAACCACCGTGCTCCCCAGCACATTGCGCTTTCCTCCGTAGCGCTTCTGCCAGGCGCTGTAGCTGAGCATCACCGCCCGTTGCGCCTGCTTCAAATCTTCTCCCGAGTAGAAATCCCTTCCAAGCACGGGAGTGACTCCGAGCGTCCGAAAGAATCCGTCACTCACCCGCGTGCCGTGAGTGGGCTCCAATCCGCTAGGAGTGTTGATGCTGTAACCCGCATTCGCATAGATTTCGAGCGAACGAAATACCGTGTTGAGTTTCTTCCAATCCAAATAGTCCGGATACGACAGATTGCACTCCGGACACATCGGGATACTTTCATAAACGCCTACCAGCCGCGCCGGATCGCGGTAAGGCAGGGGTTTGATCAAGCTCGCATCCACAAACGCAAAAATAGCAACGCTCGCGCACATCCCTAGCGCCAGCATCAACACAGCGGTACAAGTAAAGCCTGGATTCTTGCGCAATTGCCTCATCGCAAAGCGTGTATCACCCCACAAATTCTCAATCACCGGAACTCCGTTCCTCTCCCGGCACACTTGTTTCGTCGCTTCTACTCCTCCCAATTTCAATATCGCTTCGCGCCGCGCTTCTTGCGCACTCATACCAGCGCGTAGGTTGTCATCAATATGCAGTTGTAGATGTGCTTCTAGCTCCGCCGCAACCTCGCGCTCGCGTTCTGCGCTCTTCCAAAGGCCCGCCAGCCGCAGAACCCAAGCCCGCAACCTGTTCATGCCGGCTCCTCACGCGAACCCATAAATCTGGCGAGAATCGCCGTCGTTTGCTCCCAATTTGCCGCTTCTTTGGCTAGTTGCTTGCGGCCCGCGCGCGTCAGCTTATAGAACTTGGCTTTACGATTATTCTCCGACGCTCCCCATTCCGACGCAATCGCGCCCTCCTGCTCCAACTTCAACAGCGCTGGATACAATGTCCCGTAATTCAACGAAAGCACGTTGCCGCTCGTTTGCTCAATCCGCCGCGCAATACCGTATCCATGCAGCGACCCCATCGTTTCCAGCGTTTTCAACACCATCAAGGCCAGCGTGCCTTGCCATACATCCGCCTTTTCGCCCATAAGCTCCTATTGCTTCACCATAGGTATTGTGCCATGCTTTGTATGGGAATGCAATAGGAACTTGCGCCATCTGCTTTTTGCTATAGATGGAAGACACCATGCTCAGCCGCCGCGAACTCCTCAACACTGTCGTCGCCAGCGCCGTCACACTGCCGCCTTTGCGGGCCGCCACTCCCAAACGGATCGCCTTCGGCGGCATAGGCATCGAATGTAGCACGTACTCACGCATTCGGGCCAAAGACGAAGATTTCACCATCCTGCGCGGCCCCCAACTCGCCCAAGATACGCGTTTCGCCTTCTTGAAAGCGTATCCCTATCCTTTTCTTCCAACCATCGTCGCCACCGCCGTCCCAGGTGGTCCCGTCGCCGCCGATACCTATCAACGCATAAAAACCGAGTTCCTCAAACGCGTACAAGACCTCCTGCCACTCGACGGCCTTTACCTACCCATGCATGGCGCCATGTTCGTCGAAGGCATGGAAGACGCTGAGGGCGACTGGTACTCCGCCGTCCGCCAAATCGTCGGCCCCAAATGCCTGCTGAGCGCCAGTTACGATCTGCATGGCAATATCAGCCAGCGCGTAATTGACAATCTCGACATGCTCTCTGCCTTCCGCACCGCGCCTCATATTGATCGCGAAGAAACCATGCGCCGGGCTTGCGGCATGCTCATCCATTGCCTCGATAACGGAATCCAACCTACTCTCATCTGGGCGCCCATCCCCGTCCTCATGCCCGGCGAACGCACCAGCACCGAATGGGACCCCGGCAAGCGTCTCTGGGCGCAACTCCCGGCTCTCAACGCCCAACCCGGCGTTCTCGATGTCTCTCTCCTGGTCGGTTACGTTTGGGCCGATGAGCCCCGCTCCACGGCCAGCGCCGTTCTCACGGGCACGTCTCCCGCCACTCTGAAGAGGATCGCCCTTTCACTGGCGCAACAATATTGGGACGCTCGTAAAGACTTTCAGTTCGGCACCAAAACCGGCTCCATTGCAGAGTGCGTCCGCTGGTCGATCGAAGCTCCTACACATCCCGCCATTCTGGCCGATTCAGGGGACAATCCCACGGGCGGTGGCACCGGTGACCGCGCCGAAGTCTTGGAAGAACTCCTGCGTCAGAAAGCCACCAACGTAGTCTTCGCCGGTATCGCCGACCGTCCTGCCACGGAAGCCTGTTACCGCGCCGGCGTCGGCGCCACCATCCCCCTTTCCATCGGCGCTACCCTCGATCCTTTAGGCAGCAAACCCGTCCAAACCACCGCTAAGGTCCTCTTCCTCTCTCAGACCGATCAACCTTTAGAACGCCAGGCCGTCGTCGAAGTAGCGGGCATCAAAGTTGTTCTCACCGCGCGCCGTCGCCCTTTTCACGACATAGCCGATTTCACCTCTCTAAACCTTCAGCCCAGAACTTTCAAAATCATCGTCGTCAAATCCGGCTACCTCTCCCCGGAACTCAGCCCTCTCGCCAATCCCAGCCTGATGGCCCTTTCGGACGGCGCCATCAATCAGGATCTGGAACACCTACCCAAAAACCGCCTGCGCAAGCCCAGCTACCCCTTCGTTCCTGATTTGCAATTCACTCCGTATACTGTCACTTCCGCCCGCTCCCCAACAGAAGCGCGCGCGTAAGAAGCTCAGGAACCCAGGCGCGCCCTTCGTTACGACTGGAGATAATGAGTTCGTTGCTCCGAACCACCCCCTACCTTGCCGTTTTTCTCTCTCTGTGCTTACAAGCAGCGGAGAACCCTTGCGCATCCTGCCATCCCAGCGAAGTGAAGGCTTTCGCCCGCAACGCCATGGCCCGCTCGCTCAGCACCTCTGCACCGCAACCCGACGGTCATCTTCACCACGCCCAGTCGGACTCCGAAATCTCTGTCCGTCATACTCCCGCTGGAGTCATGATCCACCGCGTCACCTCCCGTGGCTTAACGGCTGAATACCCTATTGCCTATGCCGTGGGCGCTGGCAAAGTCGGCTTCAGCTATCTCATTTCCCTGCCTCCGTACTTATTTCAATCGCCCGTCTCTTACTATTCTCAAAGCGCCATTTGGGACGTCACCCCTGGTTATGAGCCGGAACGTGTGCTCGATTTCACTCATCCCATCTCAGAAGGCTGTATCTTCTGCCACTCCAACACTGCCAATCTCCTGCCCGGCACTGACAATCAATTCGGCCAGCCGGCCCTCTCAGCCATCTCCTGCGAACGCTGTCACGGTCCCACGCAAGCGCATCTCCAGAAGCCGCTACCCGGCTCCATCGTCAATCCTGCCAAACTTTCGCCTGCCGCTCGCGATAGCGTCTGCGAACAGTGCCATCTGGAAGGCGAAGTGCGTATTTTGAATCCCGGCAAACAGTGGCCGGATTTTCAAGCGGGCGCCACGCTCGAGTCTGTTTTCTCCACCTATCTAACTCCCACTCCTGCCAGCGCGGGTGAGAAGGCCGTCAGCCATTCGGAGCAATTGTCACTCAGCCGTTGTGCGCGCGAAAGCGCCGGACGTCTGTGGTGCGGTACCTGCCATAATCCACATTCATCGAACCCTGATCGCGCCGCCGAAGTACGCGCGGCGTGTCTCAACTGCCACAGTTCCCTCATCTCCGATCGGCGCCATCCGCCAGCCAGCGAGTGTGTTTCCTGTCATATGCCGCGCATCCGTCCCAACAACGTCGCGCATGCCGCCATCACCAGTCATCGCATAGCGCTGCCCACCAGCGCACCCGCCTCTAGCGCCAAACCGATAGGAGGCGAACTCACCGCTTGGCGCGAGCCTCCTCCCTCGCTCGCTTCCCGCAATTTAGCTCTAGCCCTGTTTCAGGTTGGACGCAGCTCGCAAGACTGGGATCAGGTTTATCATTCCTACCAAATTCTTTCTCACTTGCCGCAGCGCGACCCGCAGGTTCTCGCCACTCTCGGCTCTATTCTGCTCGAACAGAAACATGCCGATCTAGCTGTATCGCTTTACCGGCAAGCGCTCGCCACCGAACCTCGCAATGCCCGCCTTTCCTATGTGTTGGGAGTAGCTCTCAATGCTCAAGGCAACCAGCAAGCCGCCATCTCTGAACTGCGCCATAGCATTTCGCTCGATCCGTCTTCGCCCGATCCTTACCGCAAATTGAGTGAGATCTATGATCGCCTCGGCCTCCCTTCACTCAGCCACCAGGTAATCGTTGACTATTTGAAGTTTATGCCCCAGAACATCACATTCCGCCGCAGCTCTTCGGGCAGTCGCTAGTCGACTTTATTGTTTGTTTTTAAAGCAATGACAACCTTCCCTCTGGCGTGTTTTTCTTCCACATACCGGATCGCCTGAGACACCTCACTTAACCGATAGCGCTTGTCAATCACCGGCATCACCTTGCCCGCCTTCATAAGATCGTGCAGGAGGATCAGATCCTCTTTGGTTGGCCTTGCAAGGAAAACCACCAACCTCTGACTCACGAACCGGGACAGTATAAGTGCGCGAATCAAGCGACTCAAAACACGCACCAATCCCCGGCCACTCATCTCACCTACCATGAGATAGGCTCCCTTGGGATTTAAGACACGCAAACATGCGGACACCGGATGATTCCCCACACAGTCGAATAGCAGGTCGTAATAGATCCCACTCTTAGTGAAATCTTCTTGTGTGTAATCGATTACGTGATCTGCCCCAATGGATCGGACCATCTCTACGTTTCTGGTGCTGCAGACGCCCGTAACCTCCGCACCGAACGACTTAGCGATTTGTACCGCGAACGTGCCCACCCCTCCCGCCGCGCCGTGGATCAGAACCTTCTGCCCCGGTTGAATCTGTCCCTTGTCGCGCAGGCCCTGCAAGGCCGTGAATCCCGCCACTGGCGCGGTAGCTGCTTGCTCGAAGGTGACATTATCCGGCTTCATGGCCAATGTGGGCTCGGGAGCGCAAACATATTCCGCGAAGGACCCTAGACGATGCGTCCAGACCCCGGTACCCGAAGCATGCGGGTCACTGATACACGCGCCGAACACTTCATCGCCTGCTTTGAACTGCGTGACGGTCCTCCCAACGGACTCAACTCTGCCCGCCACATCGACACCGGGCCGTGAGCTCTTTGGTTTGCGCAGGCCAGTCATCAGGCGAACAAGGTAAGGCCTGCCTTTGAGCGAGCCACAGTCAAGCGGATTCACCGAAGCCGCGCAAACTTCAATCAAAACTTCGTCATCCTTGGGAACAGGCTTTTCAACCTCTCTGACCTGAATCACTTCCGGCGGTCCGTACCGGTCGCAAACAGCGGCTTTCATGTAGGCGACGCCACTCATCTCAGCCGTTCCTTCCATCTTCGAACGCTCACGCCCATCACCGACCACCGTGCCCATACGCTTTTCTCCTTTTCGGAAGTATCAAATGCATACGAGTACCAGCGCTCGTCAGTTCCACGTTTGTCTTCCCAGGCCCTCCACTCAGAGAGGGCGGCTTATTGAATGCCGACCCGACTGTACGCTATCCTACTGTCTGGCTGAGTCAATTTCGGCCGACGCCGAAGCCCACCGCATGAAACCAGACCCCATCGACAATAGTCCGCGAATCACGCGCGCCGGGAAAATCATTGAGGCTCTCGGCCTGCGCCGCGGCATCGTCGGCATGCTGCTTATGGTGATGCTCGTCGGTATGGGCGAGCGCATGGCCGAGCGCTTTCTGCCTCTCTACCTTATCGCCTTAGGCAGTGGCATGCTTTGGCCCGGCTTCTTAAACGCCATCACTAATCTAGTCTCGGCGCTCTACTCTTTCCCGGGAGGCTGGCTGGCGGAACGCCTTGGCCCAAAACGCTCGTTGGTGGTTTTCAACTTAATGGCCATCGCTGGCTTCGCTCTAGTGGTAGCGATTCCGCGCTGGCAAGCCGTCATCATAGGCTCTCTGCTCTTTCTTTCCTGGAGCGCTATCTCGTTGCCCGCCACCATGGGCCTCGTGTCCAAATCGCTCCCGAAAACCAAGCATGTGATGGGCGTAACCCTCCATTCCTTCGTTAGACGTTTTCCCATGGCTCTCGGACCCATTCTGGGCGGCATTTTCATTGACACTTGGGGACCCATCAACGGAGTGCGCGTTGCCTTCTCCATCGCTATCCTGTTCGCGTTAATTGCGCTGGTGATGCAGCAAATCCTCATCCCTGATTCCAAACCGGCCGCACCGGACGATCTTCCCAACCATCCCCTGGCGATGCTCAAGAGCTTTTCGCCCGCTTTGCACAACCTCCTGGTTTCCGACATCCTCATTCGCTTTTGCGAACAGATCCCTTATGCCTATGTTGTGATCTGGTGCGTGCAAGGAGTGGCAGGTTATCACACCGCCCGCATTACGGCAGGCCAATTCGGCATTCTCACCAGCGTGGAGATGGCCACCGCTCTCATCTGTTATCTGCCGGTAGCCCGCTTCGCCGACAAAGGCACCAAGAAGCCGTTCGTCTTTATAACCTTCATCAACTTCGCTCTCTTTCCGCTGGTGCTTCTGTTTTGCCGCTCCTATGCCTGGTTAGTGCTCGCGTTCGTCGTTCGTGGGTTAAAAGAGTTTGGCGAACCCACCCGCAAAGCCCTCATCATGCACCTGGCCCCGGAAGATAGAAAAGCCGCCGCCTTCGGCACCTACTATCTCTGCCGCGATATCGTTGTTTCGCTCTCCGCGCTTGCCGGCGCGTTTCTGTGGAAGATCAGCCCCTCGGCGAACTTCCTCACCGCCTTTGCTTTCGGGGTGTGTGGCGCAATCTGGTTTGCCTTCTTCGGCCGCGACAATTCATTCGAAACTTCATTCCCGCAGAACGTGCAGGGCGTTCCGGACGTCCGCAGTGAGCCGGCAGCCAACACCCAATCCCTGGGCACGAACGGCTTGGCGGGTCAAATAGACAGCGATCGGCTCGGCAAGCCCACTGGCCCGAAATAACACTCGCACGTAATTCCCTTCGTCAATTAACGCGCTCACTTCTCCCGCAATCAGGTTGGGTCCTGCTTCAGTAGCAGGTAGAACGGCAATCTCATCGGGCAGAACCATAATGTAGTTCCCGCCTCCGTTGGGGCTCGGCCCCGTCGCGCTAATAGGTCCAGCGACAAACCTTCCCTCGCTCCTCTCGAACGTCGCCGCAAACAAGTTGACTGCACCCAGAAAATGGGCAGCGAAGAGAGTCGGCGGCCGCCGCAGCAAATCTTCCGCAGTCCCCACCGCGTTCAATTCGCCTGCCTTAATCAGGGCAATTCGATCGCCCATGAGCCGCGCCTCCGCTAGGTCGTGAGTCACATGAATCGTAGTTAGGTTCTTTGTCCGCTGCAGAGATTTCAGCTCACTGCGCAGACGGGCCGCCGTATTTCTATCTAGTGCGCTCAGCGGTTCGTCAAGCAGTAGCACCCGCGGCTCTGTGACAAGTGCCCGGCCAATGGCCACGCGCTGGCGCTCGCCTCCGCTCAGTGTGTAAGGAAATCGGTGCAACAGGTGGTCGATCGCCAGCAACCGTGCAGTTTCGCTCACCTTCGCTAGTCCTTCGTTGGCAGCGCGCTGGCCGTAGCGCAGTCCAAACCCCAGATTTTGCTCTACGTTGAGATGGGGGAACAACAAATAATCCTGGTAGACCATCCCAATCCCGCGCTTCTCCGGCGGCTCGCTCGTAACGTCGTTACCGTCCAGCAACAGCCGACCTTCGTCCGGTCGGTGAACACCCAATAGCAGCTCAAGTAAGAGAGTCTTGCCCGCGCCTGTCGGTCCCACCACCACCAGGTATTCCCCTTCTTCCACCGTGAGTGTCACGTTCTTAATCGCGAACTCCGGCCATTGGCGGCTCACTCCCTCAAGCCTAATCATGTTCCGCTCTCGTAACCGCGGCCACTGTGCGCAGAGTCGCAAAAATAGCCAGCGCCACCAGCAGCAGCAATGCCGCCAGCGGCTTCGTATACTCATAACCGAAGAAGTTGTACCACTCAAACAGCAGCGTATTGATCGTTCTCGGATAGTAGGCAATGACGGCCACCGAGCCGAACTCGCTCACCCCTCTGGCCCAAGTCATAATGGCCGCCGATAGCAGAGAACGCCACGTCAGTGGAATGGTCACTCGCAAGAAAGCCTCGAGCCGGCTGGCGCCCAAACTCCGCGCCACATTTTCCATCCTCGGATCCACTTTCATAAATCCGTCGCGCGACTGATTCACCACGAACGGGATACCCACAAACAGCATCGCCAGCACGATGCCCCAATAGGTATCGCTGAACAGGATGCCGAAAACCGAATGCAGTGGGCCGCCCAAAATGCCCGCGCGCCCGAAAATAAAAAGCAGAGCGATACCCGCGACGGTGTGCGGAATCACCACCGGCATGTCCACAATGGCCTCAACCATGGCCTTGCCCGCGAAGCGTTCCCGGGCGAGCACATAACCCAGCGGAATGCCGAAAGCGAGTGATACGAGCGTCGCTACCCCTGCGCTACTCACGGTGATGAGTAAAGCGGATTCTACCGTCTGATCGCGCGCTGTCGCCAAAATGCGCCTCGGCGCAGTCGTAAACAAAAGGTTGAGAATCGGTAAGACGATAAATAGGATCAGTAACGCGCCAAAAACCGAGAACCCGATCAGCGGCCCATCGTTGGTCCGCCTTCGCCACCTTCGCGCCAGCCATGCCGAGATGATCCCCGCCAGCGCAATCACTCCCGCCATTGTGTAGCGCCCAATCAGCAGGAAAACGACAACGAACGGGACGAAAACCAGCAACCAAGTCAAGCCAGAGACGGAACCAACTCCCAGGAACGAACGTCTTCGTTCCTCGGATACCGCTTCAGTTTCCATCTCAATTAGGCGCTTACCCAGCCGGTTGCTCTCATTGTGCAGCCTTCAAAAGCGGACGCAACGCTTCGGGCACTTTGCTAAGGTCGTTGGTTTCGGCGGGATCAAGGGGGGTGATATGCACGCCCTTCAGCGCGTTCTGTCCAATCGGTCCCAGAAAGATCTTCAGGTAATTCACCGCCGCCTCTTTGTTTTGTGCATTCAGCGGAATCGTCAGTCCGTTCGCCTTGGCGCCCAATGTGATGCCGATCCTCCGCTCGGGCTTGTCGCTGAAGAGGTTGATACTCACTCGATTGTAGGTGCTCGAGACGAGCGACATGTCTGAGAGATTCACTTGCGCCGGCAATTTCACCGTGCGAATGCCTGCCGGACCTTCTCCAATCACCGATCCCATATAGCCGAACGCATAGTCCAGATCGCCCGCTAAGATCATAGGATAGAGCGTCTCCGGGTCCGGCCGGATGAGCACTTTCGCCGATTTCGGGTTGAGGTTTTCCGGACAGTCGATAACATATCGATCACCCTCCCGCTTGACTGTGATGGCCGTATTCGCTGTCACCAGGTTGTCGAAGATTTTGTCGTTCTTGTAAAAAATGTTCGACAGCATGATCTGCCCAAGCGAAAAATAACCGTCCGGTCCCGCGTTAGGGTCGGCAATACCCCACTTCACGTCCTTCCTGGCAAGAATATCGTACCAGTTGTCGCCGCTAATCTCCTTCGCGTACTTCGAATTGTCGGCGTACGCAATCGTCATCTCATCGTGCGCGTAGCGAATCCAATAATCGGCGTACTTAGGAAACATCACCGGCGGAATAATCGAATAGTCGTCGGTATAGACGATATCCGCGTTCTTCCCCAAGTCCGTCACTTTGCGCATGTTCGCCAGTGCGTCGTCCTTCTCGCGCATCACCTTAGTGTCCGGATATTTTGCGCTGAACGCTTTTTCGGCCGCCTCAATAGCCGGCGTCGGAGAGCCGTGGTGAAAAATTACTAACGTCTTCTGCTCGTCGGAATGCCGGCTGCAGCCCGCCAGAAACGCGTTCGCCGCCACCACCGCAGCCAGGGCCGTTCGATTACACTTCAACATTCACTTCACTTTAGCGCTCAGGTCTCGCACGAGCGAATCACCTCAGAACATCACCTTCACGCCCAATTGCACGAAACGCGGCGCATCCGCGCTCACCACCTGGCCAAATGCCGAACTGGTAATCTCGCCGTTCACGGTAGCCGGCCCGAAGAATTGCGCATGATTGAAAGTGTTGAACGTCTCCAGCCGGAACTGCAGCGATCGTGTTTCGCCTAAACGGACAACCTTGGAAAGCGCCATGTCGAAGTTCACAATACCAGGCCCATAGAATAGCCGGTGCGGAGCATCGCCGGCCGATCCCAGCGCTGGCAGGCTGAATAACGCTGTGTTGAAATACGGCTCTCCATTGCGTGGATTGTGGTTGATTTCCAAAGGCCCGCCCACCATGTCCGGCAGATCGGCGCCATAAGAGTTCACGCCGTTGGGTTGCGTGCCCAGCAGCGAATTGTCGCTGGCGTTGGTGAACGTCACCGGGAAACCGGTCGAGAAACGGCTGATCCCCGAAAGCATCCACCCTTGCGTGAGCCGGTTGCGCGTGCCAAATAGTTGGTCGAACGGTAACTCATAGCGGTAACTCACAACCAGGTTATGTTTCAAGTCAAATGCCGACGGCGCATAAGTAGCGCGGTAGTTAGTAGGATTTAACTGTTCCGAGATACTCGATGAGTTGTCCAGAGACTTGCTGTACGTGTAGCCCGCTTGCAATTCCAGCCGCCGGCTGGTGTGCCGGACACTCAGCTGCAACGCGTTGTAATTGCCATTGCCAATCGTCGTAAGCCAATCCACGCTGCCGAAATTCGCGCCAAATGCCTGGCGCGTTCCATTGATGACTTGTCCTGCCGCGGTAGTGAACACATTCGATTCCGCAAACGGTCCGCAGGTGGCGGATCCGGCCGCCACTTGGCTCAACTGGCTCACGCTCAAGCACAGCGCCGGGTTGCCGGGGTTAGCCTCCACCAGGGTCAGTAAGTGATGAGATTCGCTGCCCACGTAACTGGCCGTTACTAAAGTGCTCCCGCCGAACTGGCGTTGAATCGATAGCGTGTACTGGTCGGTATAGGGAGTGACGCTGTCTGGTTTATAGCCCGGCAGCCCCGATACCGGCAGAAAGGGCGCCCAGTCTACCGTCGAATCGGGATTGCTGGCGGAAGCGTTCAGCGCCGGGAAGTGAATAGGGAAGCGCTGTAGATTGTCAACGCCTGTGGAAGCCGTAATGAACGGGTCTGAAAACAGCGGCGGTGCCGGACTCGAATAAGTGCTGCCATATGGCGGATCACCCGCCATCACGCCCGCTGAAACTCCTTCAATAGCTGAGAAGAACCGGCCGAATCCAACCCGAATGCTGGTTTTATCGGAGTCCCCAAAAAAGATGCGCGAAAGTCCGTTGTCGCCCTTCGGCGCCCATGCTAACCCCAGCCGCGGCGAAAAGTTGTTCCAGCGGGTGGGCGCCAAGGAACGCGCCACTCCCGGGTCGCCCGGAAATACTAAGCCCGTCGGCGCGCCCGGATACACTACCGATTGCTCGCCGGGAATCAGTGTTTGAATTTGGTTGTATTTCTCATACCAGGGCATGATCGGGTCCCAGCGCAGGCCGTAGTTAAAGGTCAAACGTCGTCGCACCCGCCAACTGTCCTGCACAAACAGCGCTCCATAATGGTTGCGCATGTAGAACGGCTGCGCATCGCCTTGCTTGTAGAAACTGGGGACGCCAATCAGAAAATCCGCGAAATCGCTACCCGTTTCGGAGCCGAAAAATGAAAACGTTCCGTTCGATTGCACGTCGGCCGCCGCGTTCACTTGACTGAACATCAGCTCGCCGCCCACCGTAAACGTGTGATTCCCGCTAACATGCGAAAAGTTGTCGCGATATTCGTAGGTATTGTCGGTCTGGTTCAAGCCCGTAATGGTCGATCCAATAATGAAGTCGTTGAAAATCACATTCTCCACACCTACAATGCCCGGCCGTTGCGGCAGAATGCTGGGTGCGCCGGAGGCCGTCACGAATCCCTGCGAGCTTAAACTGGTTCCCACCGTGCCCTGCGGCGTGCCGACATCATTCACCGCCCGCACATAGGAAAAATGAAACTCGTTCACGCTCCTCGCCCCGAAATTCTTAACGTCTCCTAGCGTGGCCAATTGCGATCGGCCCTTATTTAATGCGCTGAAACCTGGAACATTCGCGCCGCCCTGCAGCGTAGGATACGGATTGTTCAGCGCGTAATCGTCCGCAAAATAATAGGCCGAGAGCAGACCTAAACGCGTGCTCGCGTCCACCCGCATAGCGCCTTTATCGTCCCTGAGCGTCTCACCTACCGACGACGTCGAAAAGTAATTGTTCGCCAGGTTGGGCGCTGGAATATACTGCAGCAATTTCTGCGCTGGGCCCGACCACACCCGTGCCGGAATCATGGCGTTCGGAAACACACAGCTCGCTGGGCTGACACAGCCAGGCGTGTAATACGGCTCACCCTGCGAAACTCCGTATCCCAGCTTACCTGCTAACTGACTCGCTAGATAGGGCCCCGAAACCGTTCCGGTCAAATCACTCGCCGCATCCGCAAAGTTCCCGTTGCGGTTTGCGGCTGACGGCACTTGAATCAATCCGGTGTCCACTCCTTCATTCAGTCGCGTGCCCTGGTAATCGGAATAAA
Organism: Bryobacterales bacterium; assembly: GCA_963764105.1. GTDB lineage: Bacteria > Acidobacteriota > Terriglobia > Bryobacterales > Bryobacteraceae > Bog-105. The sequence continues at coordinate 9,635 of CAVXRP010000047.1, read as the reverse complement.
AGAAGATCTTATCCTGCACAATCGGTCCGCCGAACAGCCCGCCCATCTGGTTTTGTTGATACACCGCTCGCTCGGGCGAAAAGAAATTGCGCGCATCGAAATCGGTGTTGCGCAAAAACTCGAAGGCCGATCCATGAAATTGGTTCGTCCCCGATTTCGTAACCACGTTGATCCGGCCGCCCGCATAATTGCCGTATTGCGCGTCGAAGTTGCCGGTCAAAACGCGGAATTCCGCAATCGAATCCAGATTCGGAATAATCGCCGCGCCCATGGTAAAGCGCTCCACCACGTCCGAATCGTTTACCGTGAAGCCGTTGGCATATTCGCGCTGCCCGCTAATTGAAATCGTGCCCGGATTCAGATCGCCTGAAGGCGCAAGAATAGCCGCGCCGGCTGCCTGAATAGAGTTTCCGGTGATCGTAGTCGTGGGAGCCACGCCTGGCTGCAACGCCAGCAGATCGGTGAAGCTACGCCCGTTCAAAGGTACAGAGGTGATGGTCGATCCGGCGATCACTTCGCCGATTTGTGTATCCGTTGTCTCTACCCGCGTCTGCGCCGCTGTTACGCTGATGCTTTCGTTCCGATCGCCAAGCTGTAGCGGAATATCCACCCGCTGCGCGCTATTGACGTCTACGCTGATATGATTTCGCCGGTAAGTGCGAAAGCCTTTCGTCTCAACTTGGATATCATACGTGCCCACCAGCAGATCCGGAAAAAGATAGGTCCCGGCCGAGTTTGTCTGTGTGGTGCTTGTCAAATTGGTGGCCGTATTGACCACCGTCACCGTCACCCCAACCATGGCGAGTTCACGCGGGTCGAGCACTTTGCCGGAGATACTTCCTCCCACTCCACCCCATAACCCCTCCACCGCGAAGAAAGCAAAAAAAATTGCTCCCGAAAGCGCCCGCGCGCTAAGAAAACGAAACTCCAAACGGACCTCCACAGCTGTCCTCTTCTAAGGCACTCGCGCAAAACGGGCGCATGCCCTTTGCGCTTCTATTCGTACATTCAGGTTACCGATGGATTAAGGTTTTGTCCATTTTGGAGAGACTTTTCAGTAATGGTACGAAGGGCTTTGGGTTTTATCGGCTTAAGTGGTTAAGATAGAGGCACCTGGAACGCCTATGAAGCTGCTCGTCGTGGAAGATGAACTCAAAACGGCGCGCTTTCTCAAGCAAGGTTTCGGCGAGGCGGGCTTTTTGGTTGATGTTGCCAGCGACGGCCTGGAAGGTTTGAACATGATGCAAGCCTCCCAATACGATCTCGTCGTGCTCGACATCATGTTGCCAAGCCTCGATGGATTGAAGATTCTCTCGCGCATGCGCCAATCCGGTATGCAGACGCCTGTGCTCATGCTGACAGCTCGTGATTCTACGCCCGATCGAGTAGCAGGGCTCGAACTGGGCGCCGACGATTACCTCGTAAAGCCGTTCGCCTTCTCGGAGCTATTGGCGCGCGCCCGCACCATTCTGCGGCGCCCGCCCCTTCGCGAACCGGCCATTCTCCGTGTCGGCGATCTCGAAGTGGATCTCGCCGGCCATCGGGCCACTCGTTCCGGCCAGAAGCTCGACCTCACTCCACGCGAGTTCGCGCTGCTCGCCTTGTTCTTACGGCGAATCGGCGAAGTGCTCACCCGCTCCTTCATCGCAGAGTCCGTCTGGGATGTGAGTTTTCAGGGCGATACCAATGTCGTGGACGTGAGCGTGCGGCGACTGCGCGGCAAAGTGGACGATCCGTTTCCGCGCAAACTGATTCGTACCGTTCGGGGCGTAGGGTATGTTCTCGAAAATCCTAACTAGCATTCTGCGTTTCCGCGGCGGCCAGCCACAACCTCCATCTTTGGCCATGATGCTGGCCTTTTGGTACACCGCATCATCCTTCCTGATCGTCGCCGCCATCACCGCCCTGCTCTATTTCGGATTGGCCGAAAACCTGCGGAAGCTCTCGGAGCAGATCATGGCCGATGAACTCGATGTCTGTCGCGCGCTGATCCAGGCTCGCTCCAACGACTCTCATGCGCTGCGCGAAGAAGTGGAAATCGATTCGGCCGTCCGCCGCTACCAGAAGTTCTACATCCGCGTCATGAACGATAGCGGCCGCGCGCTGTTTACCACGCCTGGCATGGATCACGAGCTGCCTGCCCCACGCATTACGAGCGATGCAGCCCAGCAGCAGGGAAAAATTTTTTGGCTGAAAGGGGCGAGCGCTAAACCCTATCGCGCCATCGTGGCAAAAGTTCCTCGCGAAAATGGCGATCATGAGACCTGGACCATCCAGATGACCATGGACCTCTCGCAGGAAGTGGAGGTTCTGTCGCAACACCGCATCCTAATTTGGATCGTACTCGCGGTCGCTGCCATTCTCTGCCCGCGCGCCGGAATCGCCGCTGCTCGCTGGGGCACCCGGCCCCTGCGCGAAGTGTCTGAAACCGCGCGCAGCATCAGTTCCAGCACTCTGAATGAGCGCCTTCGCACGGAAGGTTACCCCAGCGAAATCGCCAGTCTCGCCGGCACGTTCAACGCCATGCTCCAGCGCCTGGAAGACTCCTTCTTGCGTCTCTCCCGCTTTTCCGCCGATATCGCCCATGAACTGCGCACGCCCGTGAACAACATCCGCGGCGAATCGGAGGTGGCGCTAGCGCGCCCCCGTTCCATGGAAGAATACCGCGAGACCCTCGGTTCGTGTCTGGAAGAGTCGGTCCGGCTCTCTGAGTTGATCGAGTCTCTCTTGTTCCTGGCGCGTTCCGAGAGCCCCGGCGATCATCTCAAACGCCAACGCCAGAATATCGGAACACTATTGTCCGGCGTCCAGGAGTATTACGATGCGGCAGCCTCCGAAGCGGGCGTCCGTCTCCACCTCGATTGTGAAGGCGAAGTTTTCGGCGACGTCGATGGTCCGTTGCTACAGCGCGCCTTGGGCAATTTGGTCTCCAACGCCCTCGCCCACACACCCGCCGGCGGCTCTGTGCTCTTGACTGCCGTCCAACAATCGCAGCAAGTCCGCATCGAAGTGCGCGATACCGGCAGTGGCATCCCCTCCGAATCCCTGCCCAAAGTGTTCGACCGTTTCTATCGAGCCGACTCCGCCCGTACGAGACACTCCGGCGGAAGCGGGCTAGGTCTCTCCATCATGCGGCAAATCGTCTTCCTGCATGGCGGCGATGTCAAAATCGAAAGCGAAACTAGCTTGGGCACTACGGTCTCACTGACTCTACCCAGCCTCGGACCGTAATATCAGCTTCGGGGCCCCAGCACACGCCTCGCACATGTAAAATAAAGCGTATCCGGTTAATGGGACAGTGACCATTATGAATTACACTCCGCTCGCTTCCTCCTGAAAAATGCAGTGGCACTCACAAAATCTCGGCAATAGTCCGCGTCGCGACTTCCTAGCCAGTGGTCTGTCGGCAGCTCTGTTGGCAATGATCGGCGATCCCAACATACCGGCGGCCGACACAGCCGTCTTGGATGTGGCTTACGCGGGTTCCATGGGCTCCATGATGGAAGGCGCCATCAAAAACGCAGCCGCATCCACTCTCCACCTGGAGATGCACGGCCGTGCGCAAGGATCGAACGCGCTGGCGCAGTTGATTGTAGGTGGCAGCATCCGGCCCGACGTTTTCATTCCCATCACTCCCGGCCCCATGCTGACCGTGCTGCGCGCTGGCAAGGCCGAGTCGGCGGTCCCCGTCGCGCATACCGAAATCGTGATCGCTTACAGTCCCAAAAGCCGCTTCGCCTCCAGCTTCGAGGCAGCCGCGAAAGGAAAAGCTGACTGGTGGAAGATCTTGCAGCAACCAGAACTCCGCTTTGGACGAACCGATCCCGCCACCGATCCGCAGGGCCGCAACATCATTTTCAGCATCATGTTGGCGGCCAAACTGTACAAACAGGCGGATCTTGTGGAGAAAATCCTCGGCCAACCTACTAACGAGAAACAAATCTTTCAGGAGCAAACCGTGCAGGCGCGCTTGCAGAGCGGCGAATTAGACGCCGCTTCGGCCTACAAGATTCAGCCCGGTCCGTTCAATCTTCCCTTTATACGTTTGTCCAAAGAAATAAACCTCAGCGGCCAAAACGTGCATGCGGACCATCCAGACGTGACGCTGTCCCTCGGCGGAAAGACCTATACTCCGGAACCCCTCATCTACTACGCCGCTGTACTCAAGGACGCGCCCAATCCCCAGGGTGCCGCTGCGTTCACTGATTGGCTCACCGGCAATGAGGGACAAGCTATCTTTCGAAAATTCGACTACGACCCGCCGGCTGACGCTTCCGCCCTCCATGCATGAACACGCATCGCCGCTGGCTAGCTAGAGCGGGAGCCACTCTCTTCGCGCTCGCTCTCCTATACCCGCTCACCGCATTATTAGCGCGCATCGGCCCATGGCAATGGGGTGAGAACGTCCGTGGGCCGGCCATATCCTCCGTGCGCGTGTCCCTTTTGCTCACAGGCTGCGCCATGCTGATCATTCTCGCGATTGGCACACCCATGGCCGCTTACATCGCCCATTGCCGGATGCGTGAACGCCTGTTATGGCAGGCTGTCGTTCTCATTCCCATTCTGCTGCCGCCGCTCGCGCTCGGTATACTCCTGAGTTTGGCGTTCGGTCCGTATGGCGCCGTGGGTGCATGGCTCGAGCGCTTCGGCATCGTCATGACCAACAGCGCTCCCGCCTTTATCTGCACGCAAGTTTATGTCGGTATGGGTTATTACGTGCTAGGGGCATTGGCCGCCTTCGAGGCGGTTCCACTGGCCTTGCAGAAGCAAGCTGCCTTACTCGGCCTTACGCCCTGGAAAGTTTTTCTTCGCGTAACGTTGCCACTCTCGAAACTCGGTTTGGCGGTCGCGCTGAGCATCGCGTGGGTCCGGACGTTTGGTGAATTCGGCGCGGTGGTGGTAACGGCTTATTATCCGTCCGGCATGCCCGTGCAGCTGTGGGTCAATCTACAGAGCTTTGGTTTGCCCGCCGTCATGCCGCTGCTTGTGGTCTTTTTAGTGGTGGCGCTGCCACTCCCCTGGTTGGTCCACGTGCTGGCACAGCGACGGTCTCTTGCTTAAGGCGCACATCATCAAGAAGCGCCGCGAGATGACGGTGGATGTCTCACTGGAACTCGCCAGTGGCGACGCGCTCGGCTTGTTCGGTGGGTCGGGCGCGGGCAAGACTTCTGTGCTTACCTGTATCGCCGGCATCGAAGAGCCGGACAGTGGATTTGTCGAACTGGACGATCTCCGGCTCTTTCCGCCCTCTCTCCCGTTGCACCAACGCCCGCTCGGCTATTTGACACAGGATGCGAACCTTTTCCCCCATTTGACCGTAAGTGAGAACGTAAGGTTTGGCATTCCCAAAGCGACGGCCGCAGATGCCCAACACAATCAATGGATCCAGACGTTGCGCGAACATTTGCGCCTGGGTCCACTCTGGTCGGCGCCCGCCTCGCGCATTTCAGGAGGACAAGCCCGGCGCGTGAGTTTGGCCCGCATGCTCGCGCGCAAGCCGCCGCTGGTGTTGCTCGACGAGCCGTTTGCCGGCTTGGACCGCCAGTCCGTCCGCGAGCTCATCGACGATCTTGTCCTCTGGCGCCAAACCTTGGGCTTCAGCCTGATCGCTGTCGATCATCAGGCTGAGGTTTTGCAGCGCCTTTGTCCGCGCGGCGTCATCGTTCTTGAAGGGGGGCGGGTTGTGCAGCAGGGCGCCTGGAGTGACATTTACAGTGCCCCGGCCACTCCCTTGCTACGCTCGCTTTTATCGCCGATTTGAATGCTTCGCCGGCTAAGCGTAAGATAGTGCCCGTGACTCTGCATGTTCAGAATAGCGTCGCCGAGCTTCGCCAGAAACGGGGGCTGAGTGCGTCCGAACTGGCGGCCGAAATTGGCGTCAGCCGGCAGGCAATTTACTCCATGGAAGCGGGCAGCTATGTCCCGAACACCACCGTCACTCTCAAGCTATCGCGTGTCTTCGGTGTGCCCGTCGAAGAGATCTTCCGCATAGAAGAGGATGCTGCCCCACCCGCGCACTTCGCCTCCAACGTGGAGATCCTTCCAGGAGAACCGGTTATTCAGCCCGGCCAACCGGTGCAGTTATGCCGCGTCGGTAAGCGCCTGGTGGCTGCCTGTCCCCAACCCATGGCCTGGAGCTTACCGTTGGCTGACGCCGTCTTGATCGATGACGCGCGTCCAGCCAAGCGCAAGGACAAGACCACGGTTCAACTGTTTGGCGAAGAGAAAGATCTGGCGAAGCGCGTCATGGTAGCCGGCTGCGACCCCGGCATTTCCGTTCTCTCCCGCCACGTGCAGCGCGCGGGAATCGAATTGGTGGTCATTAACCGTAACAGCTCCCAGTCGCTTGATCTGCTGAAGCAAGGACTCGTGCACGTCGCCGGCACCCACTTGCAAGATGAAGCCACAGGCGAATCGAACCTGCCCGCGGTCCGCCAGCGCTTTGCCAAAGGCGCCGTTGCGGTGATTGGCTTTGCCATCTGGGAGGAGGGAATTGTCGTAGCCCGTCGAAACCCTAAGAACATTCGGACGATATCCGACTTCGCCCGCCGAGACATTACCATCGTGAATCGCGAGTCGGGCGCGGGCTGCCGGCTCATGTTGGATCACCATCTCGCGCAACTCGGCATCGCTGCCAAATCAGTGCGTGGTTACGGTCAGATCGCCCTCGGCCACTTGCCCGCCGCCTGGCACGTCCTCACCGGCAAAGCCGATTGTTGCATCGCCACAAAAGCTGCCGCCCGCGCTTTCGGGCTGGACTTTATCTCGCTCTTGACCGAACGGTACGATTTGGTGATCCGCAAGCCCAACCTGAATTCCCAAGCGGTACAAGTGCTGCTTGATACGCTCGGGCGCGCCGCCTTTCGCCGCGAACTAGAGGGTTTGGGAGGCTACGATACCAAAACGGCGGGCGACCGCTTGGCGTGAATCTCAAGCTCGACTTGCGCACGCAACCCGTGATCACCCACCCAACCCCAACACTTCGATCCGGCTGAACTGTCGGAAGTGGTGATCAAACGTAAACGCGCGCCGAATCCCACGAGCCTCCAGAACGGCGCAGGAAATGGCGTCACAAATTCTTGACAGTTCGTAAGTTACGCGCCAATTCGTTGAGACGCACGCGCCAGCGGCTCACTTCTCAACGACTTTATCGAAAGTAACCGGCCGTCGAGCGCGACCTTTTCACACAGGCTGCGTTACTCGACCAGAGCGTCAGGAAGCCCGATGTACGACGTGGCTATACGCCTCTAGTGGCGCTGCTTTGGACGGACACCAGCGAGCCTTCTGCGGTCAGATATAGTGATTGCGATATCTATGCGGCTATCCGCCATCTGCCGGAGGATCATCGCCACGGATACTGGCGTGCTCGTTCTATCTGCCATGGCGTTGGTCGCGCTGCACACGGCAACCAACGGCCAATACGGATTCCACCGCGACGAGCTGGCCACGATCGACGACGCTCGGTTCCTCAGCTGGGGGTACGTGGTGTACCCGCCAATTACTCCCTTCCTCGCGCGAGTGTCGGCGACGCTTTTTGGCGCGTCGATGATTGGTCTGCGCTTGTTCGCCGCGTTAGCGGTCGGAATCGCCATGGTGCTGACCGGTTTGATGGCTCGCGAAATCGGCGGAAGACGACCGGCGCAACTGGTAGCCGCGTGGGCCGCGGCGATCGCCGGACCCGTTGTGAGTTTCGGGTACCTGTTCCAATATGTTTCCTTCGACTATCTGTGCTGGGTGCTGGCGGCCTGGGTGACCATTCGCCTGCTGAAGTCCGAAGATCAGCGCTGGTGGCTGGCGCTGGGATCCGTCATTGGCTTCGGCATGATGACCAAGTTCACGATGGCCTTCCTGGTCGCGGGCATCGTTGGCGGCATTGTTCTGGAAAGACCCCGCTCGCTGCTCAACAAGTGGTTGTGGTGCGGTGCTGCCTTGGCGTTCCTGATCTTCCTTCCCAACCTCGTCTGGCAGCTCCGACACGATTTCATAACGCTGGATTTCCTCAGGTTCATTCATACCCGCGATGTCCGGCTTGGCCGCGCGGACGGGTTCCTGCTCGCACAATTCTGGGCGGTCACGAATCCGGTAACGGCGCCAATATGGATCGCTGGGCTATATTTTCTCTTCTTTAAACCAGCGGGAAAGCGTTACCGTATGCTCGGCTGGATGTACTTGATCCCGCTGCTAATCCTGCTCTTTGCTCGAGGCAGACCCTACTATCTCGCCCCGGCTTACCCCATGCTGCTTGCCGTCGGCGCTGTTTGGGGTGAACAATGGTTGGAAAGTTTGCCCCTGGCGACTGCTGTCACCATACGCAGGGTCGCTCGGAGAAGCATGGTGGTCAGCGGTCTTGCGACAGCCATCCTGGTTCTGCCGCTGGCGCCGCCCGGTTCACGCTGGTGGAAAATCGCTGACGCGACGAACCAAAATTTCAATGAGGAATTCGGCTGGCGCGAAATGACGGCTGCCGTAATTCGCGCTCGCGATTCGCTGCTAGCGGATGACGCCCCCGTAGGCGTTCTGGCTGGCGATGCCGGTGAAGCCGCCGCCATCAATCTCTACGGCCGCGGCCACGGACTGCCGGAAGTGATCAGCGGCTCAAATTCGCATTGGCTGCGCGGCTACGGCAATCCGCCGCCGAAGACCGTTATCGCCGCAGGTTTTCGGCGCGCCGACCTCGAGACCGTCTTTGCGTCCTGTGATCTGGCCGCCCACTTTACCATTCCTTACGGGATCGAAAACAACGCCATCGGGGATCACCCGGACATTTTTGTGTGTCGGCGCCCAAATAAGCCGTGGGATATTTTCTGGCAGCGATTTCACTCCTTTGGGTAGACCCTAATTCAATGGAAGTCCCCTGCGCCAGCCTGGCGCCTGAGAGTTGCACGAAACGGAGGCGGTGCTGCGGACACATCTACGCAATCGGGTCAAAAGGCACGACATGCTGACGGAGCCACCGATCAAATCAACGTCGTTAAATTCCATCCGGTAGCCGTTGACACGCAGGGCCGTCATGGTCACCGCGATGCGTTTGTTACCATCCACGAACGGATTTCCGCGTTCAACTTTGGGGGAGGTTCCGCGTCGAGTTATTGAGATGGGCGTGAATTCTGAGATTCAACTTACGATATCCGACGACATACTGTCTGAAATAAGGCGAGTGCAGGAAGAAAAGTTCAAATGGTCCCAAAAACGGCTACCGGATGCGACGCAGGCGAAACATTCTTTCCAAGGCTTCCTGTACTAGAGCGTCAGGCGTGGTGTTTTCCGTGCGCGCTACGCGTTCCACTTCTTCGCTCAGAACTTGCTGGAGTCGGCGCTAAGGCGCACAATCTTGTCTGTTGCCATGCAATACCTTCTTTTATTCTCGCGCCTCAGTGAACACGTTCGCCGACAGATTGCGAAGTAAGTAGTTTTAACCTATTTGGGCACGTTCCTCTCGGCGCTATGCGGCCGATTCGGCGGATCCATTCGGCCGTAATAGTCGGCAAATCGCCAACCTGTCGGGTTGAGGGCCAGAAAAGGCGTTGTAGTCAATGACGGCGAACGTTCGAACCAACCCACATTCAGCGACCGTCTCCGAAAGGTTGCGATACCGGCGCTGGAAATGCGAAGTAGGATTGCTGAGGTTTCCCCCA
>CAVXRP010000046.1:0-124282 GCA_963764105.1 Bryobacterales bacterium | reverse complement strand
TTCTGGGAAGCGTCGAATCGCGTGATCGGATAAACGCGCTACTCGTACAAAGCTCCGATCCATTAGCAGCGGCGCAAAACCTCATTCAAAGGATTACTCGCGGCGCAGGATTAACTACCTAAGCCTCCCGTGCCGTCCACAGAACAGTATTCCGAATTTCCGGCCCGGAACGGCCACATTTCGTAAGTTAGCGCCCATGGAGGAGCGCCCCAACCTCCCCGGGGAAACCGCATCCCTCACCGCTCCACTTTCTCGACATCCTTCTCCGGCCGCACATCATATTCCGGATGCGGCACACCCAACATCCACTTATCGAACCAATTCATAATATGGTCCAGCCGCTCGATTCTGTGCCATGGCTCACCCGAACGCGAGAGTTCGTGACTCTCTCGCGGAAACACCACCATCGCGGTTGGTCGCTTCAGATACTTCAACGCGCGGAACAATTGTTCGCCCCCTGAATCCTGGGGCGTGCGATAGTCCGCTTCCCCTAACACGAACAGCACCGGCGTATGGATGTTTTTCACAAACGTGATGGCCGACCGGTTCGTATAATCCTGCGGGTCTTCAAACGGTGGCGCCTTGAACCAGGTCGGCTGAAACAACGTGAAATCGGCTGTGTACCACCATGACGCCCAATTCGATATGTCGCGTTGTGACACCGCCGCCGCAAATCGATCCGTATGCGTGATCGTCCAATCGGTCAATACCCCACCCCCACTGCCGCCCGTCACTCCCAGCTTCTTCGGGTCGATATACCCCCGCTTCACCACTTCATCCACTCCCGCCATTAGGTCGCGATAGTCGTCGCCTGGATAGTGATACTGGATGATATTGCCGAACTCCTGCCCATAACTCGTCGATCCTCGCGGGTTCACATAGAGCACCACATATCCTTTCGCCGCCATCCATTGAAACTCGTGATCGAAAATCCAGCCATAGGCCGCGTGGGGGCCCCCATGTATGTTCAGAATCAACGGGTATTTTTGCGCCGCATCGAACTCGGGCGGCTTCTGAATCCATCCCTGAATTCGCTTGCCATCGAAACTGCTGTATTCAATCTCTTCCGGCTCCGTGAGTTTCAGCTCCGACCAAAGCTTCCGGTTGAAATCGGTCAGACGAGTTTGCTCTCCGTTCTCCGCCACTCTGAACAGATCCCCAATCATCACCGGCGTCGAAACAAGCGCTACAATCGCGCGCGCATCCGCAGTCACCGAATAATCCACCACGGCCTCATTCCCCTTCGTAATCTCCGTCACCGCTCCCGATTGCGCATCCACTCTCACTACGGGCGTTCTGCCCTGTTTCTCCACTGAGTCGAATAACCAGCGCCCGTCCGGCGACCAATGGAGCGTTCTCCCATTCCCGCCACGCGGCGCGGTATTGTCTCCACCCACCAAACCTCCCATATCGAAGTCATAGTCCACCGTCAAGTTTTTCGGTCGCGCATTCGCAACCGCATCCATAACCCAAAGATCGGGCTGCGAATAGGAGCGCACCGGCTTCGTCACCGATCCGTGAAACGCAAACTGGCGGCCGTCGGGGCTCAGCGTCAGATCGCCGATATTCATAGGAACGCTAGCCAGCTTTTCCGCGTCCCCTCCCGCCGCCGCTACTGCATAAATATCCGTCGCCGGCAACTCATAATACGGTTCATCCACGCGTCTTGTCAGAAAGTAAATACGCGCGCCATCTTTGCTCCAAACCACATCGCCTTCGTCGAATTCCCCGCTTGTAAGCTGCCTCGCCTTCGGCATCTCGTCCGCTGCGCTCGGCAGGTTCAGCACCCAGATATGCTCATGCCGCTTCGCGTCCAGATAGCCCTCGCCGTTGCTCCGATAGACCGCCCGGCTGATAATGTGAACGTCCGATTCATGCTCGTTCTCCGCTCCCGGCTGCTTCTTGTGTCCCACCTTTTCCAGATCTTCCGCCGTGGTGCTGCTTGAAAACGCAATCTGTTTCCCATCCGGCGACCAAACTGCGCCTCCTGCGCCTTTTGGCAAATCGGTAAGGATGCGCGCTTCTCCGCCTTCGAGTGAAAGCAGTGCGATTTGCGGCGGCTTGGGCTTGCCGCTTTCGTCCTTGTCGCCGCTGCGTATAAACGCGATCTGCTTTCCGTCAGGCGACCAGCGCGCTGCCGCGTCATGCTTGCCGTTCGTCATGCGTAGCGGAAGATCGCTTCCGTCCATGGCCACTGTCCAAATGGACGTCTCATAGCCGGTACGCTTCTCGTCCACGTTTACTCTCGTGAACGCCACCCGCTTACCGTCAGGCGAAAGCTGCGGATTAGCAACCCATACGAACGCAAACAGATCTTTTTCCGTGATCGCCCGCTTCGGCTTGGCATCCTGCGCCCATAAACAAGCACCGATCGCTAAACTCGCAATCAAACCAGCAACCCGAAAATATAGCCTCATGCTCACGCAGTCTACTATGGAGTGGCCGCCCGTGGCAAACCTCGCCGGCTCGTGCGGACCTCCTGATCTGTCACTTCCTTTGAGCTCAGACGAAACCGCCAGGCGTTCTGGACCCCTCCAAACGACCCCCCTGACGGTATCTTTAAGGTTATTCAGTGCTCCCCGCTAAACAATTCGTTGTGAGCGTTGGCATCAGCAAGACGAGCTATGCCGAAGTGGTAGATCTTTGCCGCCGTTGGATCAGCCACCGCGCCGCCAACGCCTATCCGCTCGCCCGTTACATCTGCGTGACCTCGGCCCACGGCGTTATTCTTGCCAAAGACGACCCGTCCTTCGCGGAGATCCTCAATTCAGCCGATATCGCGACGCCCGACGGCATGCCGGTCGTCTGGGCGCTCCGCTCCTTCGGATCCATCGGGCAACAACGCGTATACGGCCCGACGCTCATGCTGGAACTCTGCCGCAGCGCCGCCGAACACGGGCACCGCATCTACCTTTATGGCGGTCATGCGGACGTGCTGCCCCTTCTGGAGAACCGGCTGCGCGAGCAATTTCCCGGGCTGCCCATTGTGGGGCGGTATTCCCCTCCCTTCCGCGCCCTAAGCCGGGAAGAGGACGAAGCCATTCAGGAAATGATTCGCAACGCCCGCCCCGACTTGATTTTCGTTGGGCTCAGCACGCCAAAACAGGAGCGCTGGATGTTTGAACACCGGCACGCCTTCCCCGGTGTGACCATGATTGGCGTGGGAGCCGCCTTCGATTTTCATGCAGGCCGCATGCCGCAAGCGCCCGCATGGATGCAACGCCGTGGATTGGAATGGCTTTTCCGCTTGATCAGCGAACCACGCCGCCTCTGGCGCCGCTATTTGCTGGTGACGCCCCGTTTCCTGCCGCTGTGGGGACTGCAACGCCTCAAAACAAAGAGAGAATCCGGCGTATAGCGACACACTTTCTTCTCAGAGAAGTGCCAGCCTGGTTATCCAAATCGGGCTGGTTTTCTCCAAAGCGCAAAAAGCGCGGCTGCGCGCCACCGTGAGAGAAAAGCATTCCCCAGCTCTTCCGGTGGCCGCTTGACGCCGCGACCGCCTTGCGCGTGTTTGTTAGAAGAAGGGACAACGCTCATGAGTTCGACCGCCGCCGCCCCCTCGCGCATCACAGAGAAGGAAGCTCAAAGCCGCAGGCTATTGCGTTTCGCAGCCGATCCGGAGGAACCCGTTCTGCAGGAGGATGCCGAATCGCCCCCCGTTCAACCGTTAGATGACGTGACCCGAGTGGAGAGGTTGCTCTCGCAGCTCGAAGCAAGATCGATGGCGCTCGTCCCATACGGCTACGGCACCCTCCGTGAGCTCCCCGTCAAAAAGGCGAATACCACTCTGCTTGCCGGCATTCTGGTAGCCATATGGCTGAGTACTGTCGTGCTCGCCATCGCGTACATTCGCTACAACCGGCCCGGGCCCCTGGCCGATCGCGCACAAAGCGGGACGCCGCTGCTGATTCCGAGTGAAGCCGATCCACAAGAACAGAAAGTGGCCAGCTCGGTCGATCATTTAGCCAAGGCGCTGGTGTCCTCCTCGCAGCGCATGGATGAACTGCAAGCAGTCATGGAGCGCAACAACCGCGACTTACAACGTATTGCGACCAAGGTAACCGAGCGCCCCAAACCCGAAACAGCCACCAGCCAAGGCGCACTAACAGACACCGCCGCGACCACAACTCCCGCTGAAGACGCTGTGCCTAAAAATTGGCACAGAATCCTGGAAATTAAACCAACGGAATCAGCCGTGGCGCACAAGAGCGACGACGGAACAATCGATTACTGGCTGGTACCGCGCGGACTCGAACAAGTGCAAACGAAAGTATTACCCATCGGCACCAGCGCCGAGGGCGTCGTGGTTCACAATCTGGAAGACGGCAAAGACTATACGTTGACACCATCGGGCGAATGGCGCAATGGCGCAATCGTTCCGCTTGGAAATTGATAGATCACCGTTGACTTGGTTTGCCGGAAGCAGTTTAGGCGCTAACCTAGACTTAGTGACGTTTACTGTTAATCCAGATCAATGCCCACGATGCAAATCTGCGCATATTAGGAGATCCCAAAACCGCAATCTTGTCGAGGTTGTTTTTAGTTTCGTTGTGGTCGCTTGTCGTTGCGGCAACTGCGAACAGAGGTTCTTCAGACCTAGGTGGCATGGAGTTCCGCCGGAAAGAGGAAAGCGAAGTCGAAGCGCCAGTGCGTCCTCCGGTGGTTCGAAATAGGAATGCTCGCGTCGGCGGCACAAGCAAGGAACTTACTTAGACTACGCCCGCGCCGCCAGTTCAGCTTCCTGCCAGAATTCTTCACGCAGATATTTGGCCGCGCCATCGCAGCCGATGGTCACGATCATTCCCTGCCGTCCCTGTTTGACGAGTTCCTCGGCTAAACGCCGGGCGGCGAACACATTGCCCGCCGCGGAAATACCGAGCAGCAGCCCCTCTTCCCGGCCTAAGCGCCGCGCCATGGCATAGCAATCCTCCGTATCGATCCAGAGATTGCCATCCGCCACTTTGTCGTCGTAGATGCCGGGAACAATGGAAGTGGGCAGATGCTTGGTGCCTTCGATGCCGTGTAGCGGGGTAGCAGGCTGGGCTGACCAGCATTCGATACCGGGAATGTCGCGCTTCAGGCGCCGGCTGGTTCCAATGAACGTCCCCGTTGTACCCAACAGCGCCACGAAATGCGTCAGGCGCCCGCCGGTCTGCTCCATGATTTCGGGCGCGGTCGTTTCGAAGTGCGCCCGCCAGTTGGCATCGTTGTTGTATTGGTCCGCGTAAAAGTAACGCTCAGGATCGGCGGCGTAGATCTCGCGCACTTTGCGGAAAGCGCCGTCGGAGCCAGCCCCCGCATCGGTCAGCACCAATTCGGCTCCGTACGCCCGCAAAATGATTTTTCGCTCATCGCTCGCGTTCGCCGGCAAGCAAAGCTTGACAGGATAGCCCTTGGCGGCGCCGATCATCGCATAAGCAATCCCGGTATTGCCACTGGTGGCATCGAGAATTGTCTTTCCGGCACGGAGCTTTCCGGACTCTTCGCCTTCCAGAATGATGTTGTAGCCAGGCCGGTCTTTCACGGAACCGCCCGGATTGAAGGATTCGAGCTTGACCCAAATTTCCACCCCAGGCAGATCCGCGCAAGTTCGCTCCAACTTGACCAGTGGAGTATTGCCGATCTGCGCCAGGAGATTGCGGCCGTTTCTCATTGGGTTCCACCACGAACCACCGCCCGCAACCTTTCCCGCGCTTCGCCCTGCCGCTCAATGAAATATTTGCCGGCGCCGAAGACACCGTCCAAAAATTGCTGCGTTTCGGGTTCTACTTCCCGCCAAGATTCGTCCGTGTTGGGATGTAACAAGCGGTCGTTCCAAACAATTTCTAGGTGGCTCGGGTCGAAGCGCAGTGCGCCTGTGAATTCCGGCTCCTTCTCCAGTCGCCTGCAAGCGGTAAGACTCGCATAGTAAGCCTCCCGCAACTCCTCTTGCGCGTCGCCGCTCCCAGCCGCCTTTCGGTTATAGAGCAGCCCCAGTTGGTTGCGCGCGTAATCGAGGCTGTAATTCGCTTCGTACGCAATCAGCAAAACGCCCGGGCCTTCCGGCACATGCGTGTAATCGGCCACATCGATCAGCAACTCGGGCAAGTCGCGCTGCTGAATCCAGCGATGAAAGACCGCTATAGCATCCGCCACGTTCACGTTGCGGCTCGACTCAGCAAAGATCTTTATGTTTACGTGTTGCATGCGAACTCTCGATTACGCAGGCACCGGCGCCAGCGTAGAAAGGCGCAGCGAACAACTGTGGCAGGCTTCGATGAACAACTGCGTTTCTTCAATCAATCGGTGCGCGGCTTCCGCATTATATGCTTCGGTCGCATGCTCGTGGGCACGGAACAAAAATTGCGCAAACCGGCCGCCGGCGAAAGGATCGAAGAACAGTTCAGTATCGAAAAACTCGCGGCGGAAGGCATCCACAATGCCGTCCGGTGTCGCCAGAAAGAAAACCTTCCGCCAAACCAGCAGAGCCCTCGCGCCATTTAGCATCGCTTCGTAGGCGAGCTTGGCGGCGGAGTCAATATCATTTTTTTCTAACGCTAACTGCGCCTCGAATGCCTGACGCTCGCAAGCGGTCAACTGAAATTCGAGCGGGGTCACAACTTCTCCGGCGCACTCGCCGACGCCTAAATCGCCGAGCGTGTATTCGCGCGGATCATGCCAATCGGTATACAGCGCGGGGTCCTGGTCATGCGGCGGCAGCGCGCCCAAATCATCCAGCATCTTCTTGCATTCCGCTTTGCCGATGCGCCGGATGAATGCCTGAAAACCCTCGCCTGCTGCGCGTTCGGCGACGAAGCGACGAGTGATCCGGTCTACCGCTTCGGGTATGCGCTTGGAGGGAACCGCGCCAATGGCTAAACCGTACGACCCGCCGTTGTTGCCCCATTGCCCGCCAAGGACGACTTGAAAATGGGGCGTGGCATAACCGTTCTTGTTGCGGTTTACGCCATAGAAGCCGAGATCGGCCAGATGATGCTGGCCGCAGGAATTGAAGCAGCCGCTGATTTTGATGCGCAGATTTCGTACCGCTTGGTCTTCAGTCACGGAATTTTCGACTAAGCGCAAGCGCAACTCGCCCGCTAAACCGCGCGAGGAGGAAATGCCCAGCTTGCAGGTGTCGGTACCGGGGCAGGACACCGGATCGAAGATGGTTTCCGCGACCGGCGCGGCAAGGTGAGCGGCTTGCAAGTCCTTATGCAGGTCGGCCAAATCGGCTTCACTGACCCAGCGCAGCACTATGTTCTGTTCCACCGTGAGGCGAACGGTTTCATTGGTGTATTTGCGCGCAATATCGGCTAAGGCGCGCAGTTGATCGGCGGTAATATCGCCGAGCGGGAGGGCAATGGTGACGGTCGAATATCCTGCCTGGCGCTGCGCATAGACGTTCGTTGCCTTCCATTGGCGGAACTCTTCAGAAGCGATTTGCAACAAGCCCGTGGGACGGCGCGGCGTTTCGTGGTCTTGCTGAATGTCGGCAAGGTAAGCGGTCCAACGAGGATCGGCCGTGAGCGTGGCGCGTTCTTCTTTAACCAAGCGCTTAAATTCTTCAAGACCGAGCTTGGCTACCAGAAACTTCAAACGCGCGGTGTTGCGGTTCTTCTTTTCGCCGAGCCGGGCGAAGACGCGCGAGATGGCTTGCGCCAAGGGCAGCAATTCCTCTTCGGGTAAGAACTCTTCGAATAATTTGGCCTGGTAGGGAACCGCGCCCAAGCCGCCGCCCACCCAAACTTCAAAGCCGCGTTGACCCTCGCGCTCACGGGCGATGCAGCCCAGATCGTGGATGCGCACTAAGCCGCAGGGATTGGTGTCACAACCCGAAAACGCAATTTTAAATTTGCGGCCAAAATCCTGCACGTCGGGATGCCCGAGCAGGAAATAGGCGGTTGCTTTAGCATAGGGCGTTACGTCGAAAGATTGATCCCGGCAAACGCCGGCCAAGTGACAGGCCGTCACGTTGCGGATGCTGTTGCCGCAAGCTTCGCGCGTGGTGATATCGACGGCGGCCAAGCGGCGCATCAGAGCGGGCGTATCGTCAATGTGGATGAAGTGCAGTTGAATATCCTGGCGCGTGGTCACGTGCGCGATGCCGTCCGAATATTCTTCAGCTAACTCGGCCAGCACTTCGAGCTGCGCCGCGTTCAGCCCACCGAAAGGAATCTTGATGCGCTCCATGCCGGGCGCGTCCCAAAGCGTGTTCGGGCCCTTGGTCAACGCTTCGCGTGGATACGCGAGTTTGCGGCTTTCGATGCCGTCGTGGCGCTGGCCGTTGTCGTAGCGCTGCCCATAAGCGCCGCGCCGCAGACGAGTTTCGGCGAAAACCTTGTCTTCGATTTTGCCCTGCTTCTTTAGGGCAATCTCGTTCTCGAAGACATCGATCTCAGCTGCTAAATCGGGTCTTATCTGAGCGCCTAGACGCTGCTTCCATTGTGGATTACTAGCTTTCATGCGGCGGGCATCATCCCAATGGGAATGGGGATTTAGGTCAATTATATCAGGGAAACTGTGGCGCAGCCACGTCGGCTCGGCGTCACCCCAAAATCTCACTCACTACATTCCCCGCTACATCCGTCAAACGAAAATCCCGTCCGCTATACCGATACGTAAGCTTAGTATGGTCCAACCCCAGCATATGCAAGGCTGTGGCGTGTAGATCGTGAATATGCACCGGCTTCTCCACTGCCTTGAACCCGAAATCGTCGGTTGCCCCATACGTCGTGCCTCCCTTCACTCCACCCCCAGCGAGCAAAGTGGAAAAGCCCCAGCTATTATGATCGCGGCCGTTCTGATACTTCACCAAGCCACTCACCTCTACCACCGGCGTGCGGCCGAATTCGCCGCCAATGATCACCAGCGTTTCGTTCAACAAGCCGCTGGCTTTTAAATCCTGCAACAAAGCCGCAATAGGTCCATCGGCTTTGTTCGCCATTTCGCGGTGAATCAAAATATCGTCGTGATTGTCCCAGGGTTGGCCGTTGCCGTAATAAACCTGCACCATCCGCACGCCCCGCTCCACCAGCCGCCGCGCCATCAAACAGCCGCGCCCAAAATCGTGATCGCCATAACGAATGCGCACCGCCTCTGGCTCCTTCGTGATATCGAAAACGTCGGGCGCTTCGGCCTGCATCCGAAACGCAATCTCCGCGGTTTGAATGTTGGCTTCGAGCGTCGGGTCCGCGCCTTCCCGCTCCATCTCAAGCCCATTCAGTTTCGCCAGCAGATCCAATTGCCGTCGCTGATCGGAGGTTGAGATTTCGTTGTTGCGGATGTAGTGGATCAGCTTATCGGGTGTTTTCTCACTGTTCGGAATGTAGGTGCCTTGGTAGATGGCCGGCAGAAACGCCGAAGTCCAAAGCTGCGGCCCGACAATCGGATAGCCGGGACAGAGCACGATAAACCCAGGAAGATTTTGATTTTCGGAACCGAGGCCATATGTCAGCCATGAACCCATAGACGGGCGCCCGGGAACGCGCGTGCCGCAATTCATCATGAACAACGATGGTTCGTGATTGGGAATATCGGTATACATGGAGCGGATCACGCAGACATCGTCGATGCACTCGCCGAGCTTGGGAAAGATCTCGCTTACTTCGATGCCGCTTTTGCCGCAGCGGTGAAACTGAAAGGGAGAACCCAGCAAACTGCCGGTTTTTCGTTCCGTCTTGAGATTTCCCGAGGGCATGGGCTGGCCGCTATATTTCTGCAGCAGCGGCTTCGGATCGAACGTATCCACTTGCGACGGGCCGCCATTGAGGAACAGGAATATGACGTGCTTGGCCTTGGCTGGGAAGTGAGGATTCTTGGGCGCCAGCGGATTGGTTTCTTTCGCCGCAGACAGCATGCCTGCCAGGCCCGTCATGCCAAAGCCCGCTCCCATGGTGCGTAAGATGTCGCGTCTGGTCATAGATTCCTCAGTTCAGATAACTAAATTCGTTGGAACTCAACAGCACTTGCGTGTATTGCGGCCAAGCCTTGGGCGAGCCCTGCAGAAATTCCAGCGCGAGTTTGCGTTCGCCGCTGGTAGGCTCACGCTGAAAGATCAGGCGGTAGGCGCGCGCGATGCGCGCATCGTCGTCGCCCGTAGATTCCTGCAGCGATTTCGCCAGCGCTTTCGATTGCTCCATCACGAATTCGCTATTCATGAAGAAAAGCTTCTGTAGCGGAACCAGGGTGGGCAGACGCTGCTCGCTGGTCACCACTGGATTAGGAAAATCGAAAAGCGCCAGTACGGGATCAAGTCTCCGCCGGCTGACGAAACCGTAAACGGTGCGGCGGTGGTTATCGGGACCGAACGGAGTCGCGGGACCGCCCGCCTTCAGATCCAGATTGCCGGCCACGAATAGCAGCGAATCGCGAATCGATTCCACATCCAGCCGTCGCCGATTGGCGTGCCACAGCAGACGGTTTTCAGGGTCGGCGGCATAGGCCGATTCGTCGTTCCCCGTACTGAGCGCATAGGTGGAGGTGAGCATCATCTCGCGGTGCAGCTTCTTCAGCGACCAGCCTTCCGCTATAAAACGCGTGGCCAGATAATCGAGTAACTCAGGGTGCGACGGAGTATCTCCTTGCTTGCCAAAGTTACTGGGCGTTCGCACGATGCCTTGCCCGAAATGCTGCTGCCAGATGCGGTTCACAATCACGCGTGCCGTGAGCGGGTTTTTAGCGTCCACAATCGCTTCCGCCAAGTCAAGCCGTTCGCGGCCCGGCGCAAAACGCGCCGGAGAGCCCGCGCTTAAGATCGCCAGAAAATGCGGCGGCGCAGGATCGCCGGGGCTGTCTTTATTGCCCCGCAACCAAATGTGTTGCTCGGTTCGTTTCTTCTTATCCGCGATGGTTTGCAAATAAGGATAGTGCGGCGGCAGTTCCTTTTTCGAGCTCAGTCAATTGCGTTCGCAGCGAATCCAGGTGGCCTTTCCAGACCCCGCTGAGAAAGCGATCAATCGATTTGTCGCCGTAATGATAGACACCCTTTTCACCGAAAAACTCCTCCCAAAGCACATATTTGTCGCGCGCCATCGAGACAAGGTTGGCGTCGGACAGATTTTCGCGGCTCGGGTTCAAGCCGAGCCGGATGTGATTTTCCTCATCGACACGTTTCTTTTCCTTGTTGATGTCGAGCAGCAAGGCTTGAAATTCGCGGGCGGCTTCGGGCGATTTCTCCTTGTCCCATTTGGCCAGAAACGGCTGTTTGCGGTCTTTGATGGCCAGATATTTAACCCATCGTTCGGCGGTCTCTTTATCCACGCCCGCGCCGTTCCCCAACATATAGGAAGCGGTATCTTGCGCCAGAATTTCCGCCAGTTCGTTGGATTGGCGAGCGATGAAATCCTTGATCTCTTTTTCCTGCGCGTCAAGTTGCTTCTTCTTGGCCTCATAGCGCTCCACTTCTTCTTTCGGCGCTAAAGGAGTCTCATGCAATTCAGTGTTGTTGAAGATGCCAAGCAGCGAGTAGTAGTCCTGCGCCGGAATGGGATCGTACTTATGGTTGTGGCAAGTGGCGCAAGCCACTGTGAGAGCCAGGAACCCGCGCGTGGTGGCATCCACCCGCTCGTCTTGAAACTCCGGACTGAGTGAATAGAAACCCAGGCCGGCCTCATAGCGTTCGTGCTGCGGCAGAAGGTCGCCCGCGATTTGCGCTTTGACGAAAAGGTTGAACGGCATGTCCTGCTGCACGGCTTGAATCACCCAATCGCGATAGCGGAAAGAGTTTTCGTAAGGGTTGTCGCGTTCGGAATCCAGACGATCGTCGGAATAGCGCGCAATGTCCAGCCAGAAGCGGCCCCACTTTTCGCCATAGCGTGGAGAATCGAGAAGTCGATCGACGACTTTGGCGAACGCATTGGGCGAATGGTCGTTTTCAAAAGCCGAAACTTCGCCGGGAGTAGGCGGCAGACCAGTGAGATCGTAAGAAGCGCGGCGTATCAGTGAGCGCTTGCTGGCGGCGCCCACAGGCTTCAAGTCGCGCTCTTCCAGCTTGGCGAGAATGAAACGATCAATATCGCTGCGCGCCCATTTTTTATTCTGAACGGCGGGTGGCTTTGGATTCGCAATCGGCCGGAACGACCAGAAGGCCCGTTGTTCAGCACTGATGACGTAAGGTGCGGAGATAGGCGCCACCGCGGCTTTCTCGCTTTGCGGCCAAAGCGCGCCGTTCTTGATCCACGTTTCCACGTCGGCAATTTGGGAATCGCTGAGACGGCCGGTGGGAGGCATTTTGAGGCGCGCGTCATTGTAATGCAGCGCTTTCACCATGAGGCTGCCGGCCGGATCGCCGGGAACGATAACGACCCCCGACTTACCGCCTTTCAGCGCATGTTCAGCCGTATCCAGTTGCAACCCTCCCATGCGCTCCTCGGTATGGCAGGCGTAACATTTGTTGACAAAGAGCGGGCGGATCCGCATCTCGAAAAACTCTTCGTTCGCGCCGGTGGGCTTTTGGGCGAAAGCTGTAGCGAGAGCGAAGAGCAGAGCCATCGTTGACGGCTTCGCGAGATTTGTGATCTTGAACGTGTAAAGGCCTCCTCGTTAAGAATACTGCAAATTTGAGCGAGGAGGCCACCAAGGCGCGGAAGCGCAAGGGGGGTTATCGGCCCGCCAGATGCCCCGGCATATCAGCCAATACATACGCCAAAACCGCCAACAAAGCGGTGTTTTTTTTGAATTCCGTTGGATTGACTTTATCCACCGTATCCGCCTGCGTATGATGCCAATCGAAATAATGCTCGCCGGTGGTGGTAGGACTCAGACTCGGTACGCCCTGGGCGACGATTGGTCCAATGTCGGCGCCACCACCGCCCTGGTTCACTTGCGTTGCTTGAATCGGCGCCAGAAGCTGGGCGATTTCCTGGCAGAGCTTCAATGAAGTCTCCTGATCGGGTTTGAGTGTTTGTGAGGCCGCCGGCGGCGCGCCCGGTATGGTACGCCGCGGTCCGCCAAAGGAGCCGTAACCGAAACCAAGCGGCCGCTCGGCGCCTTCATCCATTTCAATGGCGGCGACGTGGTTCTTTACTTGATCGCCCACCCATTTCAAATATGCTTCCCCGCCCCGCCCACCGTTCTCTTCATTGACCCAAAACACCACGCGAATGGTGCGCTTCGGTTTAAGGCCAAGCTTCTGGATGAGCGCGGCGGCTTCGAGCGTGGCCATAATACCGGAGCCATCGTCTTGCGCGCCCTGGCCGACATCCCAAGAATCAAGATGGCCGCCCATGACCACAATTTCTTCCGGATGTTCGGAACCGGGGATCTCGCCAATCACATTGGCCGCTTGCTGATCGGGCTCCATATGCGCTTGCATTTCCAAATGCACGCGCGGCGTAGCTCCGCTGGCTTGCAGGCGGTTCAGCATCAGAGCGTCTTCAATACTGATGGCGGCGGCGGGGATTTTGGGAAGATCGGCCGAATATTGCAGCGTTCCCGTGTGCGGAATCTGCATGGCGAGCGGCGTGATGGACCGCACCAGAACGGCGACAGCGCCCTGCTTGGCCGCTTGCGAAGCACCCGCTACACGGTAAGCCACGGTCCTGCCATACCCTTCATACGGCGCGTTGAAGACCACGATCTTGCCGCTCACTTTCCCACCTAGATTCGTCAGCTCCGCAAAATCGGCCACCACCACGGCGTCGGCCGTAATGCCTTCCACCGGTGTTCCCACGCTCATGCCCAGCCCGAGCATGTGCAACGGTCGCTCGACCGGCGAAAGAATCGCGGCGGATTCTTTGCCGCGCACCCAATGCGGCACCATCACCGGAGGCGTGACCACATTCCTCAACCCGGCATTCTTCATCTCCTCAGCCGACCAGGCAACGGCTCGCAACAGCGCTTCGGACCCGCTAAGCCGGTTTCCGATGCGATCGCACAAAGTGGCGAGCCGCGCATAACCATCGTCATCGTGCAGGGCGGCATCAATGATCCGGTTTGCCGTAGAACCATATTGGCTGGCGATAGCGCCTGGACCGGCGGCGTTGCCGGTAAGCGGCAAGAGCGCCAGAGATAGAAGGCGGCAGAAGAAGCGTCGTCGCATGGAAGGAGGGTAACACGACTTTGTTAGAGTAAGAGCCCTAAGGAGGAGGCACATGGGCGCACTTCGAGCCATGACCGCCATTTTGCTTTCGAGCTTACTGTCTGCAGCCGTTAAAGGACCCGTGGACCCCGGTGTGCGTCAGGGAGCATCGAATGCCGGACAACCGCTGGCGGGGCTAGCAAGCGATGAAATGGCTTTCTTCAGTGACGGGGCGGCGCGCTTTGTCGAAATTGAAACGGTGACCGGCGGCCCCAATATCGGGCTGGGTCCGCGCTTTAATGGCAACCAATGCGCGCTGTGCCATATGCAGCCCGCCATAGGAGGGTCAAGCCCCGCTACGAATCCGTTGCCGGGATTGGCTACGTACGCGGGAGCGCAGAACACAGTTCCTTGGTTCATTGTGAACAATGGGCCGATTCGTGAAGCGCGTTTCAAACGCAATCCGAATGGCACGGTGGATGGCGGGGTACATGCGATTTATGTGATCTCCGGCCGCACCGACGCGCCGGGATGCAACATCGCGCAGCCGGATTTCGGGCGCCCGGGCAACCCGCGCACGGCGCGCGGCGGCAATCCGAACTTGAGCTTTCGCATGTCGACGCCGCTTTTTGGATTGGGGCTGATTGAAGCGATTCCGGACTCGGCGATTCTGGCAAACAGCGCCGAGGATTCCGACTCGAAGAGTAGAGCCGGCATTCACGGGCACCCGAACGCGATCATCAGCGGCGTGGCGAACCGTAGCGCGAACGATGGAACGATTACGCGCTTCGGTTGGAAGGCGCAAAACAAATCGTTGCTGATTTTTGCGGGCGAGGCCTACAACGTGGAGATGGGCATTACCAACATGCTGTTCCCGCAAGAACGCGATTACACACCCGGTTGCATTTTCAACGCCACTCCGGAAGACGCCACGAACTTCACTCCCACAGGTCAAACCGGCGCGGCGGCTCCGTACACCGCTGTCTTATCGGATATCGAAGCCTTTTCCGATTTCATGCGGATGCTGGCGCCCCCCACTCCCGCGCCTGATACGGACTCCACCATTCGCGGCCGCGCTTTGTTTTCCAAGGTCGGCTGTGCCTATTGCCATACGCCGACCTTAATGACCGCCAAAGCGATTAGTAGCGGCGGCGCACAGATACCCAGCGTGGCGTTGTCGAATCAGCCGGTACATCTGTATTCCGATCTGCTGGTCCATCGCATGGGCAGGAATTTGGAGGATGGCATAACACAAGGAAGCGCCGGGCCGGATGAGTTTCGCACTGCGCCCTTATGGGGAGTGGGACAGCGGGTTTTCTTTCTTCACGATGGACGAACCAGCGATTTGGTGGAGGCGATCATGGCGCATCGGAGCCCGCACAGCGAAGCCAACCGCGTGGTCGAGCGATTCCGCCGGCTGCAGACCGATGAGCAGCAGGACGTCATCAATTTTCTGCGCGGGCTGTAAGCGTAGGGCGGCCATTCCTGGCAGCGAGGCCGCTTTCGAGCGGCCTCCGAATGACCCCAGCTGCGCCAAATTGTTATATGGAAACGTTATTGATCAACAATCCTACGGATGCAACGGTAAACTAACCGTTCCCGCCGGACCGTTATACACCAATTCCATAGTTTTAATATTCTGCTCTTTCCCGCGATATTGAAAAAAAATCAAGCCGGCCACCGGCAGCGCGCGATCGCCCTCCGGCAGTACGGATTGCCGGACCCGCAATTCCATGACACGGCGTAGCTCAATCGGCATTTTCGGCGGCGGCGCGGAGCTGGAATCGTTGCCGCTTCCGTTAATGCTGGTCTTCGATTTTTCCTTCTCCTTGTCCTGCTCAGGCGGCTGCCACTCCGGATCTTTGAGGCTTCTGGCAAGATAGCCGAATGGTTGGCTCGTGTAGGGCGCCTTTCGGTCGTTGATCTTTAGCGTGAAGTCTTCAATGGATAGCTTGAGACGTGCGTTAGGTTCGCCGAAAAATGCCAGTTCCACCACCACATAGTCTTCTGACGAATAGGCAGCTTCCAGCGTCGGCACGGCGTGTCCATCAAAATCGGCCGCCAGGGTGAGTGAGCCCACTTTGCCCTGAACCTGATAGTCAGTGGGTGCGGCACGCGGCGGCATACCTTTGGTTTCGCTGACCAGGATCGGAGTGGGCGCTTCTTTCTTCGGCTCCGTTTGACTTTGCGCTACTGGACACAACGCCGCTACCAGCGCAAGATGCAGGAGGGCTTGGCCTCTTCGGCGAGAAAAATATCGCATCTTAATCACAACCTAAGCATACAAAGCATCGCTAGCCAACGCATCGCGGGAATCGCCCATACGGACGACTTTCATTAGCGTCTATCCGCCGAACTCTTCAACCGATTTTTCGAGTCACAAAATTCGCATAACTCGATTTCCCTTCTTTTCAGCCACTTCCAGCCCAAAATTTGTTCGGCCGTTCACCCCTTTTCGCAAACTGAAATTGTTGAGAGCGCAAAGGGCGCGCAGGCGCGCTGCTAAGAAGAGAGGTCTGTTTGGGCAGTGCGCTCGACACCGCGCCACGTTTTGCGGGGGCTCGTCAAAAGCCGTCGCGCCTCACAAAGAACTTACTAACAACAAAGGATCAACCATGGCCACCGCCGCACAAATCCGCGCCAACCAATTAAATGCCCAGCGTTCCTCAGGACCCACTTCTGAAGCAGGCAAGCAAGCGTCGTCCCGCAACCGCACCACCCACGGCCTCTGTCAAAACGACAATCAGTCGTTCCACCTTCTCGACGACGAAGATTCCCAAAAATTCGCCGCACTCCGCGCCCGCCTCGCCGCAGAATACCAACCCCAAACCGAAACCGAACGCATTCTCGTGCAACGCCTGGCCGATCACGAATGGCTCCGCAACCGCGCTCTGCGCCTCCAGCACTCTTGCATTTTCGAGCACCGGCACGTCCTTGCCACCGAACAGTTCGCTCTCTACTTGCGCTACCAAACCACCCATGAAAGAGCCTTCTACCAAGCCCTTAAAGAGCTTCGAACTATCAGAGCCCAAAGGATTAGGGAGCAAATTGGCTTCGAATCGCAGAAACGCCGCGAAGCTGCTGAACAGCGCGCTGCCGAAGCTCACAACCTGAAAAAACAAACGTTCGAACTGAAGAAAGAGCGCCTCGCCTCTCCCAAGCAGCCCCCGAAAAGCAAAAAAGAGTCCTCGGAACCCACCTATTCACCAAACAGCACCGCTCCCACCCCGGCATCCAGCCCTGGAGTCTTCAAAATGGCGGCTTAACTCTTGCCTAAACCCGTCAAACCTCCCATGTTCTTCACAACCCACGCCCGGAGTGCGTCCGCCATTGTTGATAGCACCTTCGGACTGTTAATCTAGAGGCTGGGAAATTGCATGCCCCCGTCGCGTTATGAGTTAAAGGAACTTCTCGGTGAAGGCGGTATGGGTGTCGTTTACCGCGCACTCGACACGCGCACGGGTAGCTATGTCGCTCTGAAAACTCTCCGCGATTCCTCCGATCCACTCATACTTGAGATGTTCAAGCGCGAGTGGGCCGAACTTGCCAAGCTGAGCCATCCGAACATTGTTGACATTCGGGATGTCGACGAAATCATCGAGGGTGGCGTCCGCAAACCTTGCTTTATCATGCCGCTGCTGCCCGGTGTTACGCTCGCCGCACTGATTAACTCGTCCAGCCCGCGCATTACCGCGGAGTTTGTCGTGAGCGTCATCTGCCAGGTTTGCAAAGGTCTGCAAGCGGCGCACGAAAGGGATCTCATCCACCGCGATCTCAAGCCCAGCAACATCTTCATCATGAACGACGATACAGCCAAAATCATCGATTTCGGCTTGGTGCATGCCATCGGCAATAAGTCGGTCACCGGATTGAAGGGGACTTGGCAGTATATGTCCCCTGAACAGATTGAGGGTAAACCGCCCAGCCGCAGCTTCGACATTTTCTCTTTGGGCATTGTCGCTTATGAGGCGCTCACCGGTCATCAGCCCTTCAAGCGCGGCCAGTTTGAAGACACCGTGGAAGCCGTCCGCCACTTCATTCCGCAGTCCATTTCAGAGATGAATCCCAAAGTACCCCAGCTGCTGAGCAGAGCGGTGCATGTGGCCATGGCAAAACAGCCGATTCATCGCTACACCAGCGCGCGCGAATTCGCCGACACTTTGCAAAAGGCTCACCACAACCAGTATCTTGAGCGCTTCGATCCGGCTAAACTTAGGCCGCGTATCGAGCGCGCCAAGCGAGCTTTTGCCGGTGGCGATTCGGATTTCGCTTCGGAGATCCTAACCGAACTTGAAGCGGAAGGCAACCTCGATCCGGATATAACGCTCCTCCGTGCCCAGATCGACGAGTCCAACAGGCAAAAACGGATTCGTCAGCTATTCGAGGCCGCGCAATCCAGACTGGAACAGGACGAGATTCCGCTGGCCCTCGACAAGCTCGGGGAACTGCTGAAAATCGATCCGCAACATCCGGAGGCGCTGGCCTTGCGCAAACGCATCGACCAGCAGCGCAGCCAGCAACAGGTTGCAGACTGGCTGAACCTGGCGCGCCAGCACCTGGAGCGCAACGATTTTCGCGAGGCACGGCTGGCTCTCAAAGAAGTGTTCAATCTGAAATACGACGATCCGGAAGCGGGCCGCCTCAAAGCGGAAATCGACGATCGCGAAAAGGAAGTGGCCACCGCGCGCAATGAAAAAGAGCATTTGTATAGCTCCGCCCTCAAAGCTCATCAGAATGGCGAAATCAGCTCCGCGTTAAGCAAATTAGCGAAGATTCTGGACATATCGCGCGGCGTGCCAGGATCCTCGGTGCCGGAGCGCGATAAGGTATTCCAGGCCTTTTACAACGACGTGCGGATCGAGCGCGACCGCATCGACAACGCCTATGCGGAGGCCACCCGTCACCTCACTGAAAAGAATTTTGAAAAGGCGCTGCAAGTTTGCGATGGCATCCTGGCCCGCTATCCCCGCAATCCGCAGTTTCAAGCCTTGCGCCTAAAGGTGGAACATTCTCAGCGCCAGGAACTTTCGGCTTTTATCGCGGAAGTCGGCCGCGCGGTCGATAGCGAGCCCAATCTCGACCGGCGTGTTGGATTGCTGGAAGAAGCCTGCAAGCGCTATCCCAACGAGGGGCAATTCAGCCAGCAGCTCTCACTGGCACGCGAGTTACGCGACTTAGTAGCTTCCATCGTGACTCGTGCTCGCAGCTATGAGGAGCAGGGGCAGTTTGCCGAAGCCATCACGCAATGGAAGACGCTGGCCAACACCCACCCCCAATACCCCGGCATCGATTTCGAAATCAGCCAACTCGACAGACGGCGCGAACAGCAGGCCGAGGATGAAAAGAAATCGCGCCTGGTGCAAAAAATCGACCGCGCTCTTGAAAATTCAGCCTATGCCGATGCCGAGCGTTTATGTCACAACGCCTTGCTGCAGTTTCCCCAGGATCAGGAGTTGCTGGTGCTGCTGCGCATGGCCAGCAAAGGAGTGGAGCGCACGCAGGAGGCGAACCGGCTCTTTGAAGAAGCGAAAGCGCTGCGCTCAACCGGCGAATGGGAGCGCGCTGTCGCCCACTTACGGCAGGCGCTGGATCTCGATCAGCGGAATATCGTGGTTCTCAACACATTGGTCAACCTGTTGGTGGAGCGCGCTCACGCGCTACTCGACAGCGATTGGACTGCCGCCGAACCACTCGCCGCCGAGGCAGGGCGACTCGACCCCGAACATCCCTCCGTGAGTAAAGTAATCTCGCTCATCGCCCAGGCGAAAAAGAAAGATTATGTAGAACGTTGCGTCTTGCAGGCGCGCGCTCTGCAGACGAGCGACTTGCGGCAAGCGGTTGACATTCTGAAGCATGCCTTGGCAGTCTATCCGGGGGAACTCCGTCTGCAACAAACCCTCACCAGCCTGCAGAAGGAGGATACACGAAGCGGCGGTGGCGCGGTGAGATACGCGGTCGCCGAACAAAAGACCGCGGTTTTTCCCATTGAGGAATATGCGCAGCAGGCTGCCGTGGCGCCGCCGCCGAATCATAAGCCGCCGCAGCCGCCGTCTCCCCCTCCCCCTCCCCCCAAGGCCGCGCCACCTTGGTGGGAAAAGCCATTAGCTGAAATTTCAGCGCTGCTGGCTCCCGCGCTGCGCCGCACCCATGGTGATAAAAACCTCCAATTTGGCGCCGCCGCTAACCGAGTTGCCACTGCAAGGAGCGGTATCGACTGGGCCGATTCCAAGCGATTTCTCATCGGAGCTATCTTGGGGCTGCTGGCGGCAATCCTACTGATTGCCCTCGGATACCGCTATATAAACCGTCCCCGGCCCGCGCCTCCCAGGTTAGTGTCTGCCGATATCAGGATCACTGTCCACGCAACACCTTCAGATGCCGCCATGACCCTTGACGGGGATACCTTCGATGGCTCTCGTTCCGTGAAAAAGGGCTCACCTGTACATCTCAGCGTGTCTCACCTGGGTTACGTAACTGAAAACAGAACCGTCGAGGCGAATGCCGACACGAGTTTGGAAGTCGCTCTAAAGCCTGAACCTTTACACATAACCGTAGCGACTTCAGAACCTAGCGGCACGGTCTTCCTGGATGGCGCTACCCAGGGGGACCTACAAGACGGAGAGTGGTCAAGCGACTTCCCGTTTAAAGATAAGGAAGAAGAACACGAGTTAAGTGCCAGCGCCAAGGGCGCTGAACTTTTCAAGATCCGCTTCAAAGCGGCGGCGGCGCAAACCCCGGCGGTCGATCCTGTCAAAAGCAAAAACATCATCGTGGCGAGCAGTCTTGGCAAAGATGCCGTTCTCTATGGGTCCGCCACTCTGCCGTTGCAAGGCAAAGACCGGCCACGTATTGTGCCCACTGGATTAGCCGTCAATCTTGAACAGATACCCGATGGCAAAATCACTCAACCTCTTTTGGTGGAAGCAGGCAACGCACCCACACTCAGTGTGTCCCTCAATGGCACTTCGAATGTTATTACCGTCACTATCTCCTCCACGCCGAATACCGCCAAGCTCTTTATCAACGGCCAACCGATAAAGACGAAAACGCCCGGAACTTGGGTATTAACCAAAACGCCTGGCAAGTACAAAGCCAAGCTAACGGCGGAGGGTATGGTCGATGATAACTTTCCGCTCGTAGTGCCGAAAGGCCAGCCGGTAAGTCTCAATCGTGAATTGAAGAAGAACGGGCCGGTGCTTGCAACATTGGTGGTTGAAGATGGCACTCCGGGAGCGACTGTGTTCATTGACGACGTGCCTATAGACCAGCCGGTGGACGACCAAGGAAATCTGACGTATCCGAGCGTGGCGCTCGGCACGCACAGCATTACGCTGTCGAAGCCGGGGTATGGACCGCAGACGGTTTCGGGAAAGGCATTTTTCGCGAACGGTAAAGTGTTCGTGAGTCATGTGAAACTTTCGCCGCAAGTCGGGCACGTGAGGTTCTTAGTCAAACCCGCTAACGCTACCGTCCGTTACAGGCGGCATGGCGAAGAATTTCAGATTGCAGATATCTCTAAAATCCTGGACCTGCCGACCGGCGCTTATCAATTCACCGCCGAAGCCGAAAAGCTGGAGCCACAAACTCAGGAGCTGGAAATTAAGCCCGCGGTAACCACGCCGTTCATCGTAACGCTGCAGCCCAGGGCGCCCGTCGTAGAGGAAACGCGCACGTTTGTCGATCCGCAGCTAGTCGTTAAGAATGGCGACTGGTACAACGGCAGGGATAAGGATTTCGTCCCATTACTCACCCATCACGCAAAAAACACCCTTGTTTTTCTCAAGGGTAAGGCAAAGAGGATGACGTGGCGCATCTTCCTTGACGATGCGAATAACATCACATATACCCTGGACAACAAGGGTCTGTCCTCTGTCAAAGTGGTGGACGGACTAAAAGTTCCAAACCCTAAGACGCCTCTTGACATGAGTGGAACGGGCACCGCTTCCAACTCTTATGTGGTCCGGGTTCACCTGTTTTCCGATGGCGTTAAAATCGCCAAACACGACGACACTGTAGTGGACAAGACACCCGACGACAAACACGATTGGCGCCGGGCGACCATCTATGTCAAGGGTGACACAACGTTCACGGTCTGGCTAAATCAGTAGTAGATGGCCTGCGGCAACCGCAAGTCTTCACGCGACTTTCATGAGCACAAACGTCAAATCGTCATGCTGCGGCGCATCCACCATCCAGTTCTTCAGTTCCTGCATCACCGCGCCGGCCATATCGTTCACCGGCAGGTGACTCACTTTACGCAGTAGTTCCTTTAGCCGCTCTTCGCCGTACTCTTCTTCGGCCGGATTGTGGGCTTCCGAAACACCGTCGCTGAATAGCATCATTACGTCGCCCGAACGCAGTTCAATCAAAGCCTCTTCATATGCGGCCTGGGCGAACATCCCGATAATCGTGCCACCGGTCGCCAGTTCTTCCACACTCGCCGCGGAGGCAACAAAAGGCACATGACCGGAAACCCAGCCAGGCCCGCGCAGCAGCATGGGCGGATTGTGGCCGGCGTTGACATAGCGCAGCTCGCGCCTTTGCTCATCCACTTGGGCGTAGAAAAACGTGGCGTAGCTGTTCGACCCTGTCGAGCGGTACAGCAGCCGGTT
This sequence comes from Bryobacterales bacterium, assembly GCA_963764105.1. GTDB lineage: Bacteria > Acidobacteriota > Terriglobia > Bryobacterales > Bryobacteraceae > Bog-105. The sequence continues at coordinate 101,668 of CAVXRP010000046.1, read as the reverse complement.
CATCCTGGTTGCCAAATCCGTCAGCGAACAGTTGCATAGATCACTGAGGCTGCGCAACGACGCCTGCACCACAGACATAATGAGCGCCGCCGCAATCCCCTTGCCGGCTACGTCAGCCAAAGCAATGCCCACTTGGCGATTCCCAAGATCAAGAAAATCGTAGTAATCGCCGCCCACGCCCCGCGCCGGCATGCACATACCTACTAACTGAATAGAGGAAGTTTGTGGCCAAGCTTGCGGGAAAAGGCGCTTCTGCACTTCGGTCGCCAACAGCATTTCGCGCCGCAGTCTCTCTTGTTCGACAATCCGCTCCGTCAAGCGACCGTTCTCGAGCATCAATCCGAGTTGCGCGGCTGCCGGAGGTAATGCCCGCAATACTTCTGCCGGTAAGCCGCCCCGCCCCGCTTCACCTAACAACAGCACCGCAATGATTTCGTTCTTCGAAAAGACCGGGACCGCCAACCTCGCAGCCACTTGCCGTAACGTCTCAATTTCTCCGAGACGCTCTGGAGAATTGTTCCTCGCCCAATATTCCCAGGCCGCGAACTCCCCTTCACTCAGAGCCAGCGGCGTTGAAAGTCCGCGCAGACGGCGTACCAGAAAAGCGTCCGCGGGAATGGAGAGTTGCTCTGGCTCAGTGGATCGATACGGCTCGCCATGCGCGAGTTGCGCCAACAGGACTACCTTCTCCGTCTGGAGTTGCTCGCGCAGAGTATTCAAGGCGGCCGCAATAGCCTGCGAAAACGATTCCGCTTCACGCCCGGCAGCCACCATATTCGAGAGGAGCGTGGCCTGCTCCACGCCCATATCCTGCGAGGGACGTTCGGTCGTGGCGCGTTCCAACAATTGGCGGTAATGGAGCTTCGATTCCTGCCAAGCCGAACCCATATCGTTGCGAATGGCAATCATAGGGGGCAAGCCCGCGGCGCGCCAAGCCGGGAACCACGATGCCAGCAAGGTGAGTGAGCTGATCATCAACGCTGCAAAGAGGAACGGCCAGGCGTCCACGATCTGCACATGGAAATCGGTGCTCGCCAGCACCCGCCCTAAAGCAAGCAGCGCCACTGCTCCCGCCACCGTCCCTATCACCGACATGCGTAAACCATCTGCCATCACCAGCTGCAATAGCTTGCGCGAATCCGCCCCCAATGCCATTCTGGTCCCTATCTCTGTGGTTCGTTGGCGCACCGTGTAAGACACAACACCATAAACTCCGATGACCGAAAGCAGCAACGCCGCCAGCGCGAAGAAAGCCAGCAAAATCGCTTGCAAACGTTCGGTCGATAACGAGTCGTCAATCGCTTCACGCATCGTTTCGACCGAGTAAATCGTTTGCTCCGGATCCACGTTCTCCACCGCGCGCCGCACTTCACCGGCGAGCGTGGCTTCATTTAGATTGGAGCGAATCGCCCATTGCATCTGGTCGGCAGCGTTGGCTCGATAGCTCAGATAAAACTCGGGATGCGGTGGCTCGCCCAAGCCGTAGTTACGGACGTCGCCCACAATACCCACCACTTGGAAACGTCTTTCCGTCCACGAGAAAATGCGCACAAACGCGCCGAGGGGATTTTCGTGCGGCCATTCTTCGCGCGCTAGCGCTTCATTGATCACCATCGCGATCACGTCGCCGTCTTGATCGCTGTCGTTGAGATAACGGCCGGCCAGCAGAGGAATGCGCAAAGTGCGGAAATAGCTCGGCGATACGAATCGCTGTTCGATAAAGCCATTCACTGCCGACCAGGGCTTCTGTGGATGCGCTTCCGCCTGCAAAGCCGTGTTATCGCCGGCCCCTAAGAAAGGCAGCAAACTCGAGAAGCCAGCCGCCTCTACTCCCGGCAAATGCTGGATGGCTTCAAGGAGTCTAGTCATGTATGCCTGCTGCGACTTGCCCGAAAATTTGCTTCCCGGAGCATACACATCCGCCAGCAGCAAGCGATCTGCGTCGAAGCCAGGATGGATACGCTCCAAACTGTTGAAACGCTCCCACAGTACTCCGCCGATAGCGAGCAGCGCGAAGGCGAGCATCACCTCCGCTATGACGAACGTTCGCAGCAGGCGGCGGTGCGCCGCCGATGCCGAAGACCGCACACCATCGTTCAAAACTTCGTTGGGTTGCGTCTGAGATGCCTGCCAAAGCGGCGCGAGGCTGAACAAAACGCTCGCCACCACCGCGATGAGTAGCGCGAACGCCAGCACGCGAAGATCGGGGCTTACCTGATCGGCGCGCGGAATGGAATCGGCTGCCAGCGCAAGAGTCGCATGAACTAGCCAATAGGCCAACAGCGTGCCCACCACGGCGCCCGCCAACGCCACCACCAATCCCTCGAAGAAATATTGCACCCCCAACTGCCAGGTCGTGGCGCCCAAAGCGACCCGGATAGCGGTTTCACGGCCGCGCGCCACCGACCGGGCCAGAAGCACGCTAGCGACATTCGCGCACGTGATGAGCAGCAGGGCAAAAGCGGCTGCCAACAAAAGCAGCAAGCGCGGCCGGATGTAGCGCACGATCTCCGTCAGTAGCGGCGCGGTGGTGATTACCTCCGGCTCCCCCGCATCGGCCGGTTGCTCGCGCCTGATCTCGTCGAGAACCTGCTGCAAATCGGCACGTACGCCAGATTCGCTTACCCCTGCCTTCGGTAAAGCGAGACAATTCAAATAATGGTAAGCGCGATACTTTAGTTGATCGTGATCCGGATTGAGCGGCACCCACAGCTCATCCTTAGCAGAATCGGCGGGGAAACGAAACCAGCCTGGCATTACGCCGGTAACGGTGTAAGGCACGCCATTGATCTTGATGGCGTTGCCGACAATCGCCGGGTCGGAGCCCATGCGCCGCCACAGCGATTCCGCTATTAGAACAACATCTTGATCTTTCTCGCCAAACCACTGGCCGCGGATGGGCTTGATGCCGAGCATGGGAAGCAGCGCGGGAGAAATCTGCACCCCTGGCACATGGCTCGCCTGTTGATGAAAGGTGACATTAAACGCGTAATTCTGATAACAGCCGAATGTTTCCAGCGTGCGGTTGCGGGCGGCGTAATCGAGCTGATCGGCGTAGGAAAAGATCGTCCAAGAGCCGGGCTGCCGACGCCACTCGGCGCGGACTATAAGATAGCGCTCGGCATTTGAATAGGCGAGGGGCTTGAGCAGCACCGCTTCGACCACGGAAAAAATTCCAGTCGCCGAGCCGATGCCGATGGCCAAACCTGCCGCAGCTAGCAGCGCAACGGGAAGCGCGGTCTTCCATGATCGAACCGCCTGCCCCAGAAGCCCTAACATTCGAAGCACCATCATACCTGTCTACGTAAATGCCGTCAGCTTTGTTATGCTCGAAAGTTGAGAACACCCGAGGTCTTTGATGTCTGGACACAGTAAATGGGCAACCATTAAACACAAAAAAGCGGCGCTCGACGCCAAGCGCGGCAAGGTATTCACCCGGCTGATCAAGGAAATCATGATCGCCGCGCGCTCCGGCGGCGATCCGGATATGAACCCGCGGCTGCGCACCGCTGTTCTGGCCGCTAAGAACGTTAGCATGCCCGCCGAGAATATTAAGCGCGCGATTATGCGCGGCACCGGCGAATTGGAAGGCGGGCAGATCGACGAAATCCTATACGAAGGTTATGGGCCTGGCGGCGCGGCCGTACTTGTCAATGTAGCTACCGATAACCGCAACCGTACCGTAAGTGAGATTCGTCACTTGTTCTCAAAACTAGGCGGCAACCTTGGCGAGCAAGGCAGCGTGTCTTGGATGTTCGAGCGTAAGAGCCAGATCATTGTCGACGCCGAGAAAGCCACCGAAGATCAGCTCATGAACATAGCGCTGGAAGCGGGCGGCGATGATATTCGCGATCAAGGCGGAGCATGGGAAATCCTTTCCGCGCCCGAAGCGCACGACGCCATTTTGAAGGCGCTCGAAAAGGCGGGTATTCCCACCGAACAAGCCGAGATCGCGATGGTGCCCAAAAATACTGTCAAGCTCGAAGGCAAGAATGCGCAAAACATGCAGAAGCTGTATGATGCGCTGGATGAGCATGACGATGTGCAGAACGTCTATGGAAATTACGAAGTAGACGAAGCCGAAGTCGAAGCGATGGCATAGTTTAAAGCAATCGCCTCCCCCCAAAATGCGAATCGTCGGCATAGACTGCGGCACGGAACGGACCGGGTTCGGAGTCATCGACTCTGATGGGCGAACTCACTGCCTTATTGCCGCCGGCGTCATTCGCACCGATCCTGCGCAGGCTCTTGAACGCCGGCTCAAGCTGATTGCCGCTGAATTGCGCGAAGTATTTCTGACCTATCTGCCAAACGCTGCGGCTGTGGAAGAAGTGTTCCATGCGGTAAATGCTAAGTCGGCATTAAAGCTCGCGCATGTGCGCGGTGTGGCGCTGCTGCAGGCAGCGGAGGCGGGCTTGGACGTGGCGGAATATTCCGCCCTTGAAGTAAAAATGAGTGTGGTGGGTTATGGCAGGGCGGAAAAACAGCAAGTGCAAATGATGGTCCATTCGCTGCTGCGCGTCACCGAACCTTTCGCTTCTTATGATGTTTCCGATGCGCTGGCGGTCGCCATCTGCCACGGTACACGTGCGAATTTATTGGCTTTGGCGGTGGGAGCCGGACGATGAAGAACGCCTGGCTGCTCACGGCCCTCGTCGTTTGTGCAATTGCGGCTCCGCCTGCTAAGTTGACCTTCACGAAATCGTTTCCCGGGAGCGTGCCCGAATACTGCTCCGTCGAAATTGACCAAAGCGGAGCGCTTGTTTACAAAGAATCTCCGACGGACGAAAATCCGATCAAGGCGCAAGTGCCCGCAAGCGACGTCACTCCTCTTTTCGACCTGGCCCAGCAATTGGATTTCTTTAAATCTCCGATAGAATCCGGGTTGAAGGTCGCCAACACCGGCAAGAAGACGTTCCGCTACGAATCGGCTGAAGGTAAGACGGCTGAGGTTGTCTTCAATTACTCCACAATCGTGGCGGCTGAACAACTGCTCGACCGCTTTGAGAATATCGCGGCGACGGAACGCGCCTGGATCGATTTGGATCGCACGGTGCATTTCGATCATCTGGGCATCAACGATTCGCTGGCGCAGGTGGAAGATCTGTGGATTAAGAAACAACTGATCGCTCCGGCGCAATTTGTACCTTTGCTCACGCGCATTACTTCGCGCGAATCCATTATGCACCTGGCCAGAGAACGCGCCGCGCGCTTGAAAGACGAATTCGCCGCGCCGAGAGATACCGGGGCCGGCGGCCAGAAAGAGGAATGAATTTCCTTGCACCACTTTGACCGCGTCATCTGGATTGTTCTGGATAGTGTCGGCATTGGCGCCATGCCCGATGCCGGCCAATATGGCGACGAAGGCAGCGACACGCTGGGCAACATTTGCAACCGGCGTAAGCTCGAGCTGCCGAATCTCTCACGCATGGGACTTACGAGAATCAAGCCGCTGGCTGGTCTGCCCTCCGTCGATCACCCCGCCGGCGCTTACGGGAAATGCCGCCTGGCGTCACCCGGGAAAGACACCACTACGGGCCATTGGGAGATGACGGGCATCATTCTCGAAAAGCCTTTTCCGCTCTTTCCGCATGGCTTCCCGGCTGATCTTGTTGCGGAGTTCGAACAAAAAATCGGGCGCAAGATTCTTGGCAATAAGGCCGCGTCCGGGACTGAAATCATAAACGAACTGGGCGAAGAACACATGCGCACGGGATCTCCCATTGTTTACACGTCGGCCGACAGTGTGTTTCAAATCGCGGCGCATGTCAATGTCATTCCATTGCCCGAGTTGTACGCGATGTGCGAGACGGCGCGGGCGATGCTGCGCGGGCCGAACGAAGTCGGGCGAGTCATTGCGCGGCCATTTGAGGGTTCTCCCGGACATTTCAAGCGCACGGCCGACCGCCACGACTATGCCGTTCCTCCACCGCCAGGCATGCTGCTCGATCAATTAGCGGAGCACCATGTGCCGGTTTACGCCATCGGCAAAATCTCCGATATCTTCCTGGGCCGCGGTATCACCCGTTCCGTAAAGACGAAAAATAACGAAGATGGCATGGAGAAAACCATGGAGGCGATGCGCGAGCAGTCGGCGGGACTTATCTTCGTAAACCTTGTCGATTTCGATCAGCAGTACGGGCATCGCAACGATGTGAACGGCTACGCGCGGGCCCTGGAAGCGGCTGACCGCTGGATTCCAAATCTTCGATCTTGCAGCCTAACGACCTGTTAATCATCACGGCCGATCATGGCTGCGATCCCACTACACCTTCCACCGATCATTCACGCGAATACACTCCCCTTTTGGTGTATGGCCAGTGGGTGGCGGCAGACCGCAACCTCGGCACGCGTCAGAGCCTCGCCGACATTGGACAGACAGTCGCGGAGAACTTCGGGGTCGCGATTCAGTCCGGCCGCAGTTTTCTTCCGGATATTCAGAAAGGATAGCTCCTAAAGATCTATATGAGACGGCGCATTATGGCTGGCAATTGGAAGATGTACAAGACCCCCCAGGAAACGGCGACATTCTTCGATCACTTCAAGCCGCTGGTGCATGACTACGATCGGTGCGATATTGTAATCTTCCCGGCGGCGATTGACATACCCGCCGCCGTGGCTGCAGCTACCGGCACGAACATAGCCATCGGAGGACAAAACATCTACTGGGGCAAAGAAGGCGCGTTCACCGGTGAGATCTCGGCGGAAATGCTAACCGCCGCCGGCGCGCGCTGGACGTTGGTTGGTCATAGCGAACGCCGCCACGTGGTGGCAAGCGAAAGCGACGCGGAAGTTTTGAAGAAAACACAAGCGGCTTTGGCTGCGGGTTTAACGCCGATCATTTGCGTAGGCGAACGCTCGGAAGAACATAAAGCCGGCAAAACCAACGAAGTGCTGATCAGGCAATTTGCCGCCGGCGTGGCGGGCCTGACAGAGGAGCAGTTTGCGCTGGTGGCGGTGGCCTATGAGCCGGTTTGGGCCATCGGCACGGGCCAAACCGCGACACCCGAAATCGCCGCCGCCGCGCATAATCTGATTCGCGAGGAGTCCGAGAAACGCTTTGGCGCCGACGCCGCGCAGAAATTGCGCATTCTTTATGGGGGCAGCGTCAAGCCCGATAACATCAATGGGTTGATGAAAGAGTTTGAGATTGACGGCGTATTGGTGGGGGGAGCGAGCCTCGATCCAGAGTCGTTCAGCAAAATCGTTAAGGCAGCTTAACTTCACCATTGTGGGTGCCGTGCCGATCTTTACCTCTTTCATTTGTTCCTGATGGATGGCGGATCCGAGAATGGATTCTGGCGGGGATTTGGCTTCGCGGCATCCGCTCACACTATGATGATTGCCGCTTTTGGTAGTTTGCCAGGCGAAGCCATTCTCGCTGTTAATGCCTATCGACAACACAACGGCCTGCCAGACTATTATCGGCAGGCCGGATTTTGGATAGTGCGACTTGTAGTGGTGCTGTGAGCGACTGCTCTGCCTTGGGCACAAGGAATGAAGGATGCAGGCGTGGAGCCGCTTGTACCGTTCGAAATAGGGCTTTGCGGAGAGCTACTACTGAGCAGAATTATGGGGCACCGTTAGGCGTGCTAAGCGTTGGAATTGACGGCGGAGCTATTTTGAGTCGAGCTTTTCGACGTCAGTTGACGCGAGGAACCCGGCAAATCGCTCGGATCGACGCATCCGAGATACGCCATATACCATAGCAACGTAGGGTTTAGCTTTCGGGAATGATACCGAAGAATGATGCCTGAGACAATAGCAATCACCCAGCCGGAAAGGACCAAACTCCGGAGCAGATCGGGAATCGCGGCAGGTAACATCCAATTAAGTTGTAGCATGGATAGTGAGGGAATTCGGACGGTGGTGTGCTAAGCATCCGTCTTCCTCTTCGCCGGATTTTCATGCACGCGCTCACGAATGCCTGCTTTGAGCGTCTTCGCGAGAGAAATCGCGGAATCGCCGAACTTATTGCGAATGTGATCGACGGAGCGGAATGCCTCCCGCAGCCGTGCGGTGCCGGCCTCTTCGAGCAGATTCATTTGGCCTTCGACGGCCTGCAAAGAACCCGCATGCACGCCTAATAGCCTGATCGGCTTTTTACCGTCCCAAGCTTGACGGAACAACGAGGTAATCGTAGAGGCAATCTCGCGGTCGAGTTGGGTGGCGTGGTCAAGTGTAGCCGCGCGCGTGATCGTGAAAAAGTCTTCGTCGCGCAACTTCAGGGAAACCGTTCGTGAATAGAGATGCTGTTCGCGCAGGCGCATGGCCACCATCTCCGATAATTTCAGCAGCGCGGTTTCCAGTTTCTCTCTGTTAGCCGTATCCTCACCAAAGGTATGTTCATGGGAGATCGACTTCGGATCTTCGTTGGCCCCAATTGGAGAATCAAACCACCCGCCGGCGTCTAAGCCTTGCGCTTTTCCGGCGAGCGCCAGCCCCCAGCGGCCAAAACGCTGGGTCAAGAACGCTTCATCCAATCCCGCCAAATCTCCCACGCAACGAATTCCAATCTTATGCAGGGCTTCTTCGCTTTTCTTGCCCACGCCAGGAACTTTACGAACATCCAGCGGCGCGAGGAAGCGGGCCTCCGCTCCGGGAACGATGTAGAGCACGCCGTTTGGCTTGGCTTGATCAGACGAAATCTTCGCCACCAACCTTGACGAAGCCAAACCGAGAGAACAGCGCAAACTAGTGGCCTCGCGAATGGCTTCATGCAATGAGTGAGCAGCCTTCAGCGGAGGCCCAAGCAGCCGCGATGTGCCGGTTAAATCCAAGTACGCTTCGTCAATCGAGGCCATCTCCACTTGCGGCGAAAAACGCGTCAGCACCGCGTGAACTTTGTGCGAATATTCGCGGTAGCGTTCGGGGTGACCGTCGACGAAAATCGCCTGCGGACACAAGCTTGCGGCGGTGCGCAAAGGCATGGCGGAGTGCACCCCGAACTTACGCGCGGCGTAAGAAGCAGCGGCTACCACACCGCGCTGATCCGCCTTTCCACCCACCACCACCGGCTTGCCGCGCAGCGCCGGGTCAAACAGTTCCTCCACCGACACGAAGAACGCGTCCATGTCGAGATGACAAATCAAAGGCTGCATAAGGTAGCGCCAATTACCCGCGGCCAACCGGCCAAATCTGAGATTACCTCGAAATCGCTCCATCGCTTTACCAGCATTTCGCGCACACCGGCTAGCGAACGATAGCCCAGTTCCAGGTACATTCGTCCGCCGGGCTTCACAACCTCTTCAGCTTGTGCGATCAATCGGCGATAGATTTCGAATCCCGTGTCGCCCGCGAACAAGGCCACCTGCGGCTCCCAATCGCGAACTTCGCTTTGCATGTTGGCAGAATCCGCGCCTGGGATGTAGGGCGGGTTAGAAACGAGCAAATCAATGGACTTGCGACGAACCGCCGCCAGCAAGTCGCAGGCAAACAAGGCTACCGGCGCCGCATGCGTTCTCACATTGCGCGCTGCTACCTGTAGCGCCGCAAGCGAAATATCAGAGGCGATCACTGGGCGCGCAAGTTCTAAGGCAACAGAGACGGCGATCGCGCCCGAGCCAGTCCCTACATCAAGAATTGCTTGCGCAGCGGAGCGCCGCGCGAAAGCGATCGCCGCTTCGGCAAGGTGCTCCGTCTCCGGCCGTGGAATCAAGACATCGGCATTAACGTAGAACTCACGCCCAAAGAATTCCTGCCGTTGCGTGATGTATTGCGTCGGCTTGCCGCTGAGCCGTTCGTTCAAATAGCGCCCGTAATGGATCCAAGCTAACTCCGTCAGCTCATCGGTTGCGTGCGCGTAAAGATAGGCCCGCTCGCAGCGCAACGCATGGCAGAGCAAGACTTCGGCCGTCAGCCGCGCCGCCGGAATCGACGCCTTCTCAAGAATGGCAACACCTTGTTGAAGAGCCGTCTGCAGCGTCACGGACTGGCTTATCTAAGCAGCTTCACCAGGATCGCGAAGTCTTTCGGCCTGGTAATAAGAGGTGAGCGCATCAACCACCGGCTGCAACCGCCCTTCCATTGTCAGGTCGAGCTGATGCAACGTCAAGCCAATGCGATGGTCGGTAAGGCGATTTTGCGGAAAATTGTAAGTTCTGATTTTCTCGCTGCGGTCGCCGGTCTTCACCAGGCTCCTGCGTTCAGCGCCAATAGCTTCGTTCTGCTTGTCAAGCTCCATCTGATACAAGCGCGAGCGCAGCACTTGCATGGCTTTGGAACGGTTCTTAATCTGCGATTTTTCGTCCTGGCATGAGACGACCGTATTACTTGGTAAATGCGTGATGCGCACGGCCGAGTAAGTGGTGTTTACCGATTGCCCGCCAGGCCCCGATGAACAGAACGTATCGATGCGCAGATCCTTGGCGTCAATCTGTACGTCCACTTCGTCTGCTTCGGGCATCACCACAACGGTGATGGTGGAGGTGTGAACACGCCCCTGTGTTTCAGTTTGCGGAACACGCTGCACGCGATGCACACCGCTTTCATACTTGAGCCTGCTATAGACTTTGCGCCCGCTGACCATAGCGATGACTTCGCTCAAACCGCCGACCGACGATTCGCTCAACGAGGTCACTTCCACCTTCCAGCCTTGTTCCTCGGCATAGCGCGTGTACATGCGAAAGACTTCACCCGCAAACAGGGATGCTTCATCGCCACCCGCGCCTTTGCGAATTTCCAGAATGACGTTCTTCTCGTCGTTCGGATCTTTGGGCAGCAGCAGCACCTGCAGTTCCTGCTCAATCTGGGCCAGTTCCGGTTCAAGCCGCGCCACCTCCAACTCAGCCATCTGCCGCAGATCGGGATCGGCCTCGTTCAGCATCGGACGGGCTTCGCGCAATTCCCTGTCGACGCGCTTCCAGTCGGCGTATTTGCCTACGGTTTCTTCCAGCTCGCTGCGCGCCTTGGAGATTTTGCGGTATTGTTCGGGATCGTTGGTCACAGCCGGATCGACCATTTTTGCGTTGAGCTCGTTAAAACGCGCTTCAGCCTGATCCAGGCGTTCTTTATATTGCATGGCGAATGAGTTTAGGCAATGACGAGTTGGCCGCCCTGTGCCTTTTCGAGTTCCATGGCGTGGTCGAGCGCGAGGATGGCTACTTCCACCTGCGAGTCGGAAGGCGTTTGGGTGGTGATGCGCTGCAACCACAGGCCGGGCTTGGTCAGCACCGCCATCAAGCTGGATTGGCGCTGCGCCGCAAAACGGATAACCTCGTAGCTGACACCCACAATCAGCGGCAACAGGGCAATCCGCGCAGCCAGCTTCAGCCAGAAATTGTCAATGGGCAGGAAAGCGTAGCAAATTAACGAGACAATTAATAAAACCATCAAGAAACTGGTGCCGCAGCGCGGATGCCAGGTGACAAAGCTTTGCGCATTCGGCACGGAAATTGGTTTTCCCGATTCGAAGTTAAAAACTACCTTGTGTTCGGCGCCGTGATACTGAAACATGCGGTGCATATCGGGCAACCGCGACAGCGCGTACATGAAAGCCAGGAAGATAGCGATACGCACCACGCCATCTACCATGTTGATGGCAAAGCGTCCGTGGAGAGCCTGCACATGATGGCCGATTTGAGTGGCAATCACCAGCGGCAGCAGCTTATACAAACCGATCATAAACGCCAGAGACATGACGATCTGCAAAATCATTGCCGTGGAACCGGCCTCTTTTTTGGGCTTCGCCGGCTTGTCGCCGTCGTAATCCTCGAGCAAGCAATCGGTGGAAAATTTCAGGGCCCGCATACCCAGCCACATGGCGCTGCCCAACGTACCCAAGCCGCGGATGACCGGCAGTTTGAAAATCGGATATCGTTCAGAAAGTTTCGGCAGAGGGCTTTCCTGCGTTATGATCTCGCCGTTCTGCTTGCGCACCGCGACGCAGTAACTGTGCGGCGAACGCATCATCACGCCTTCCATAACGGCTTGGCCGCCCACCAGCGTGGTCTCCTCGCCGTTTTCAACCACCGGTAAAAGCTGTATGTGCGCAAAAAGGCGCACAAAGGCACGAAAGGTCAAAGGGGAAACTCCAAATACCAGTATAGCGAGTCTTACGTGCTATCCAAATCTCGCTTCAAGACTCTCTTTACGATTTTGCCCAGCTCCATGAATTCTTCAAAATGTTGCGGTTTACGAAAATACTCCGCCACCCCGAGCTTAGCCACGCCTTCGCGATCCCGGGGCGAATCTGACGAGGTGAACACGATCACTGGTACGCTGCGGAATCGGGGGCTGTCGTGGAATTTGTCCAGGATTTCTTCTCCGCTATAGCGCGGCAGATTTAAATCCAAAATAATGATCTCGGGGCACCAGCCACCGTGTACGCCGGCATCAGCTTGATCCACCAACCGCAGAACCTCCTCGCCATCGGAGGCCACACGGAGGTCGAAAACGAATCCCGCCTCCTCAAGCGAAGTTCTCACCAGGAACACATCCGCGTCATTGTCCTCTGCGATGAGTATCCGGGCAGCGCCGCTATTCATGAAACACACCCCTGGCCGCCGGAACGGTAAAGCGGAACGTGGCGCCTTCGCCGGCCTGCGATTCGAGCCAGATTCTTCCGCCATAGCGTTCCACTATCCGTTGGCAAATGGCGAGGCCGATGCCGGTTCCCGGATATTTTCCATTCTTGCCGTGCAGGCGTTTGAAGATGCCAAAAACTTTTTCGTGAAACTGCGGCGCAATCCCGATCCCGTTGTCTTGCACCGCGAACTCCCAAAAATTTTCGACGACTTGCGCTGAGACATGCACGCAAGGGCGCTCTTCATCCTTCCGGTACTTGAGCGCATTGCCAATCAGGTTTTGCAAAAGCTGTTGCAAGTGGACGTCTTTCATAGCCACCGCCGGCAGCGCATCGCGGGTGACGCGCGCATGGCTTTTTCGAATGGCGCCGCCAAGCGAGGCTACCACTTGCTCGAATACGTTTTCTGCATTTACCGGAACCAGCGGCTCACTGTCCAGCACCGCAGCCTGGACGTAGGCAAGCAGGTCCGAAACCAGGCTGCTCATGCGGTGCGCTCCCTCCCTGACGTAACCCAGGAATTGATCGGCTTGGGCATCCAGTTTCGGTCCGTAGCGCTTCTGCAGGAGCTCACTATAAAGCGCTACATTGCGCAGCGGCTCCTGCAAATCGTGCGACGCTGAAAAGGCAAACTGTTCCAGATCCTGGTTCGCTCGCCGCAACTCTCTTTCAACCTCGAGTTGCTCGGTAATATCGGTATTCGTCCCGAACCAACGGACAATTCTGCCGCTCTCATCCTCAATCGGCCTGGCACGCGACAGAAACCAGCGCCATTCTCCATGCTTGCCTCTCAGCGGAAAGGTGTCCTCCCAAATTTTGCCGGTTTCGAAGCAGCGCTGCATGCGTTCGACAACCCGTTCCACATGGTCGGGATGATGAACTTTCCGCCACTTCCAGCCGGCTACTTCCGCGAACATTGTGCCCGTGTAGTCGTACCAACGTTGGTTGAACCAAAAAACTGCGCCTTGCGCATCCGCCATCCAGGCGAATTGGGAAATGTTATCCGCCAGTTGCCGGAAACGCTCTTCCGTTTCACGAAGCGCTTCTTCATCCTTCTTGCGATTGGTGATGTCGCGAAAATACACGGAAATGCCGCCAGCCTCGGTCGGATACGCTTTCACCGCAAACCACTTTTGCCAGGGCTCGTAAAAAATTTCAAACTCTACCGCAACGCCTTCACGCACCGCGCGCCGGTACTCGCGCTCACCGTTCGTGCCCTTGGTGCTTGGATACAAATCCCAATGGTTCTTGCCCAGCAGATCCTCCTGCTTGGCGCCGAGCAAGATCTCACCCGTCGGATTGACATAGGTGAAGCACCAATTCTTGTCGAGGGTGAAAAATCCATCGGTGATACTCTCAAGGACACCTAAGGCTCGGTCGCGCGCCGCTTCCGCCTCGGCGCGCAGCTCGATCTCGCGCTTCTCGGCCGCTTTTCGCAAACGCGCAAGCCGAAGATGCGCGCCAATACGAGCTGTCAGTTCACGAGCGCTAAAAGGCTTGACCAGGTAATCGTCAGCGCCTGCGTCCATCCCTTCGCTCCGCGATTCCTCACCGGCTCGTGCCGAAAGCAGAACCACCGGAACATTCTTCGTGCTCGCGTGCGTTCGCAAAGCATTGAGCAATTCGAACCCGTCCAATCCGGGCATCATCACGTCCGCCAGGACCAAGTCGGGAGGGTCCGTTAGCGCACGCGCCAATGCCTCTTCTCCATTCGGCACAGTCTCGACCAGGTACTTGGTCCTCAACAACCTACTCACGTAATCGCGCATGTCGGCGTTATCGTCAGCCAACAGTATTCTTCCCTCGGACTCTGGTTGCTGAGAGGCTTCGGTCCCGTTTAGCGCCCTCTCCTCGTCCGGAAACCAGCGACTCACCTCCTCGAGATAGCCTTCGCGACTCACTCCGGTAGGTGGAAGCCTCCGACCCTCATTGAGCCGTTCCGCAGGTAGGTGGGCTCTCCCGAGCGGCACCAGAACGGTAAAAGTGCTGCCGTCACCAGGCGCGCTCGCTACTTCCACCGTCCCACCATGCATCTTCACAAGTTCGGCAACCATCGCCAAGCCAATCCCGGTACCTTCTTGGGTCCTCCCATGCGCACCCTCCACTCGGTGAAATCTCTCAAAAAGGTGGGGCAATTCCTTCTTTGCGATACCAATGCCTGTGTCCCGCACCGAAAGAACGGCGTGGCCGGTGCGTTCCTGCAGGCAGACCGCCACACTACCCTGAAAGGTGTACTTGAACGCATTCGAAAGCAGATTGAGCACTACCTTCTCCCACATCTCCCGATCCACCCAGACCGGCTGCGTCAGGCGCGCACAATCAATCGTGAAGCGTAAGCCCGCCTTCTCCATCGCCGACCGGAAGGTGGACGCGACATCGGCCGTTAACGTGGCCAAGTCTACCTGTTCATACGAACCGTCCATTCTGCCGGCTTCAATGCGTGAGAAATCAAGCAGGGTGTTCACCAGCTTTTGCAGTCTTACACCGTTCCGATGCGCCACTAAAATTTGTTCGGTTAACTTTGGAGGCAATTCATTACGCGTGGATAATATTTCCTCCAACGGGCCCAACATCAGGGTGAGTGGCGTACGGAATTCGTGGCTCACGTTTGAAAAGAATGTGGTCTTGGCGCGGTCCAGTTCCGCCAGCGATTCGCTTCGTCGCTTCTCTTCCTCGTAGGCGCGCGCCGCCGCAACCGCCGTTCCTATCTGCTTAGCCACCAGCTCCAGAAATCCCAGATAGTCGCCGTCTAAGTGCTTGCGCGCACTCACCCCGGCAATCAACAACGATTCGGCGTCGCTCTGCCCTGGGTTGATCACAGGATGAATTACCACAGCCGATGGCGGATCTCCCCAAGGACCCGGCGGAAGCTCTCCCAACTCGCTTAAATCCGCCAGCGTCTGAACGTTGCGGTTACGGGCTGCGCGCGCTAGCGCCGAGTTGTCGTTCGCATTGAGCCGAAGCGTCTTCGGACTCACACTTGAGCCGGCGGCGATTCCGGCAGTCGCCGCCAGGTGTGCTTCTGTGCGATCCGCCGTTACTTGATATATGGCAACAAACGGAATGTCATACGGGTTCTCAGCGAGCGCCTCGGCCATACTGGCATAGGCTTTCTCCACCGACTGCGCCCGGCTGCTTCGCTCGGCCAATTCTCGAAGCGTGCGCAACCTCCGTTCTGCTATCACCCGCTGGGTTGTTTCACTGACCGGCGTAAATACACCGCCGACCCCTCCCGACTCGTTACTAATCGGACTGTAGGAGAAACGAAAATAACACTCTTCCGGGTAGCCGCTGCGGTTGATGAAGAGCTGGAAATCATCCCCCCAATTTGCCTCTCCTTCGTTCATCACCCGCATCAGCAGTGGTTCAACCACCGGCCAGACTTCCGCCCATACCTCGCATCCTGGCAAACCGAGGGCGCGCCGCGGATGCTTGTTGCCCAGAATTGGAATATAGCCGTCGTTATAGAGGACCGTCAGTTCCGGCCCCCACCACAGAATCATTGGAAAACGAGAGTTAAGACAAATGCTAACGGCGGTGCGAAGAGATTGCGGCCACGAGTCAACAGGCCCGAGCGCCGTGCGAGACCAATCGAACGAGCGCATAAGCGCACCCATTTCCCCACCTTGCGCTAGAAAACCTACATCTACGGCTATTGCTCTGTTCAATGTAGCTCCGGGATACCAACTGAACCTGCACGTTAGCAAACGGCGTAATGTTTAATATACAAGCATTGAGCGCATTTTAGCTATTTGAAACGCCTAAGTCTCGTCACTGAGCACCGCACTTTTACTGGCTCCCAGGAGCTTTGCGGGTGAGACGTAGTCAGGTAAAGATGATCGCTAAAAGCTGAAGCCGCCAACCACTGCTGTCCTATTTAGGACAGGGACCACACTGCTGTGATGCAATAGGGAAGTTGCGATGAGGTGAGCGATGCTTACGATACTGCAAGACGTTCGCTATGGCGGGCGCGTGTTGCGCAAGAACCCCGGCTACGCCGCTGTTGCCGTACTTACGCTGGCGTTGGGCATCGGCTTCAATTCCGCCATCTTCAGTCTGGTAGACGCGGTTATCCTTCGGCCGCTGCCCTATCCAAATCCAGAGCAACTCGTAGGAATCGGCCAATGGCGCAACCAGCAGGGTGAGGGCTACATTCAAACCGGCGTTTCCGCTCCGAACATCGACGACATCGCGAAGACGGGCATATTTCAGCAGGTCGCATACTATCGCTGGTCGGGTTTCAACATTACGGGAGGCAGCCAACCGGCGAGTGTGCACGGCATCAGGGCGTCCTCGGACCTGCTGCCGATGTTCGGCATTGGCCCGCAACTCGGCCGCTATCTTGCACCCGAGGAAATGCAAGCCGGACGGGAACAGGTGGCCATCATCGGTCATCGCCTTTGGCAGACGCGCTACGGCAGCGATCCAGGCATTCTCGGTAAAACCGTAGATTTGGACGAACGGCGTTACAGCATTGTGGGTGTGATGCCGGCTTCTTTCCGCTTCACGTGGGACCAGGAGATAGACGTCTTTGTGCCGCTGGTGCTTAGTCAGGAAGAACGCAGCGAGACCGGGCGCGGAACTTCCCGCGATTTACAAACCCAGGCACGGCTGAAGGCAGGCGTGAGCATTCCACAAGCGCAAGCTGCCATGGATGCCCTGGCTAAAAACCTGGCGCAACAATATCCGGCTACGAATAGAGGTTGGGGGTTCAAAGTGGAACCTCTGCATGCCGCCTATCATCGACATATGCAAACGCCCCTTCTGATCATGCTGGGCGCGGTGCTCTTTGTGCTATTGATCGCTTGTGCCAATGTAGCCAATTTGCTTTTGGCGCGCGCCACTGGAAGGAAACGGGAGGTGGCCATTCGCCTGGCGATCGGCGCCAACCGGCGGCGACTCATGGAACAGTTGCTCACGGAAAGCCTGTTGCTTGCCTCTCTGGGCGGAGCGTTGGGTCTTCTGCTGGCTTACGCGGGCGATCGCCTGCTGACGTTGGCGCTCACGCGCTACGAGTTCAGTCTGCCCAATGCAAGAGTCATTCACATCGATTGGCGTGTCCTCTTATTCAGCATTGGGATCACGCTCGCAACCGGCATCATTTTTGGGCTGGCGCCTGCACGGGTGACTGCCAAGACGGACCTGAATGAATCGCTCAAGGAGGGTGGATTGAGCACGACGGCCGAATCGGGCCGCCGCCGTCTACGCAATGCGCTGGTAGTTTCCGAGATGGCCCTGGCGCTCGTTTTGTTGACCGGTGCTGGCCTGCTGGTGCGAACATTCATGCGACTGGTGGATCTGGATTTGGGCATAGACCCGTCAAATGTCATAACGATGGAACTTAGCCTGCCGGATTACAAATATCCGGCGAAGGAAAAACAGGCTATCTTTTATCGCGAACTGATGCAAAGCCTGGCAAGCACCCCAGGCATCACAAGCGCGGGGGCGGAAGGTGGTGGATCAAACGTGTTTTTTCAACCCCAGGGGCACCCCGCAGCCCAACCGGGACAAGAACCCACCGCTTCTTACAAAATCGTGACGCGTGATTTTTTCAAGACGATGAGAACCCACCTGGTGGCCGGCCGTGAGTTTTCGGCGCGCGACGGCGCGGGCGCGCCACCGGTGGCCATTGTTAGTGAAACGGTCGCGCGGCGCTACTGGCCGCAGACGAATCCCGTGGGCCGTCATCTCACTCTTTTGGCGCGCGTCTACTCGGGACAAAGCGCGGGTACGGCGCAACCTCTGGAAATTGTGGGAGTGGTGAAGGACGTAAGAAACGACGACCTCTGGAATCCAGAGGCCGACGTCTACGTGCCTTTTGAACAGCATCCCGTACCGTCGGTGTTTTTGGTGGTGAGAACCGCGGGAGCGCCCACGGCCATCGTGCCCGCAGTGCGCGATGCAATAGTTGCTCTTGATAAGGAACAACCCTTGAATGACATCAGAACCATGAGCGACATCATTTCCCAGACCTACGGCGCGATTCGTTTCCCTATGACGTTGCTGTGGATCTTCGCCGCACTTGCTCTGGTGCTTTCGGCAGTGGGAATCTTTGGGGTGATGTCTTATACCGTCAGTCTGCGGACGCAAGAAATGGCCATTCGCATGGCCCTGGGAGCGAACGGCCCCGATGTTCTCAAGCTGGTGTTGCGCGAAGCACTGGGGGTTACCGTGTTCGGCGTGGCGCTCGGTTTGCTGGCGGCCCTGGCGCTCAGTCGCCTGATGGCCGGCTACGTCTATGGAATCAAGCCAACTGATCCACTGACTCTCTTCGCCGCCTCTTTCTTACTCTTCAGCATCGCTATACTTGCCAGCTATCTGCCGGCGCGCAGAGCAACCCGCGTCAATCCAATCAAAGCACTCAGATACGAATAAGCTTCAACCGGCAACTAAGTACTCACTCTGCACCATGCCACTCGGAAACCAGCGTGTGCTGACATGTTCGAATCGAATGTCCTTGGCAAGCGGTCCGAACAAAGGAATCCCGCTCCCCAGCAGCACCGGTATCCGTGTAATGACTAAGCGCTGGATCAGCCCAGCTCTCAAAAATCTCTGAATGGTTACTCCGCCATCGATGTAGAGGTGTTTCATTCCACGCTTGGCCAATCGAACCACAATCTCTGCCGGCGGTCCAGCCATCAACTCACAAACCGCACCCTCTAGCACTTTCAAATCTGTCATGCTAGCACTCAGCACAATCACCGGCCTTTGCTCATAAGGCCACGCATTGAATCCCAACACTATCTCGAATGTTTTCCGACCAATGACAATCGCGTCCACCGTCGCTATGAACTCTTCATAACCGTGCGGCTCGCCGCCGTCCGCGGGCAGCCAATCCAGACCACCATCTTCGCGCGCAATGAAGCCGTCCAAACTTGTGGCAATAAATACCGATGCGGTCATAAAACTCAGCTTAAACGACGACGTGTGCGCTTCAGTAGTAGCCTGATCCTCACATCTTGACAGTCAAGATTACTAATGTTAATCTTCACTTAGCACTTTATCTCATGGACGAAGCAAATACCGACGTCATCCAGGGCACACTTGACATGCTTATTCTCAAGACACTGAGCCTTGAACCCATGCACGGCTTTGGCATTACCCGCCGCATTCAGCAGATATCGCGCGGTGTCTTCAAAGTCAATCCCGGATCGCTTCTCACAGCCTTGCAGCGGCTGGAGCGCGCCGGTTGGCTGGATGCCGAATGGCGCCAAACGGAAAACTCCCGCCGGGCTAAATTCTATCGGTTGACGCGCGCTGGAAAGAAACAACTGGCGGCCGAAACCTCCGATTGGGCGCGCCGGGCATCGGCCATCGCGCGGCTTTTGAAGACGGAGGCGTGAGTTCCATGTCCGTATGGCGGCAAATCGCGCGTGGTTGGCGAGCGCTTACGAACAGCAAAGCTTCGGATCAAGACATCGCCGACGAAGTGGATGCCTACCTGGAGCAAGCAGTCGCGGAGTTGGTTAGCCGAGGGCTTTCGCCTGCGGAAGCCTGCCGAACCGCCCAATTGGAACTCGGGCATCGGACGGCGATTCGCGAACAAGTGCGCTCATACGGCTGGGAGAATGCGCTCGGAAGCCTCTTCGCTGATGTGCGTTATGCCGCTCGCCGTTTGCGAGATAGTCCTGGATTCACGACAATCAGCGCCCTTACGTTGGCGCTCGGCATCGGCGCCAGCACAGCCATATTCAGCGCGGTCAATCCAATCCTTTTCGAACCGCTGCCCTATCCACATCCTGAACGAATCGTGATGATCTGGGACATCTTTGAGGACACACGCGCCGACTTAACGTTTCACACCTATCGGGAACTCGTGGCGCGCAATCATTCCTTCGAAGGGCTGGCCGTGAAGGAGGCGCAAGACCCTTGGCAGCCGACCATGACTAGCCCCGCTTCCCAGCCGGAGCGGTTCGCTGGGCAAAGCGTCAGCGCCAGTTACTTTCGTGTTCTAGGTGTGCAGCCTGCACTGGGAAGAGATTTCCAAGACGCTGACGAGCAGTTCAAAGGATCCCATGTGGTGATCCTGAGTGATAAGCTTTGGCGGCGCCGTTTCAGCTCTGATAGCGCGATCCTGGGTCGCCCCATCAAGCTTAATGGTGATCCGTATACCGTGATCGGTATCATGCCGCAGGGCTTTGATAATGTCCTGGCTCCGTCAGCAGAGCTTTGGTCGCCGCTACAACTCGACACAACGAATAGCGGTAGCTTCGACACGCCAGAGTGGGGTCACCACCTGCACATGGTGGGGCGCTTACGGCCGGGCGTCGGAGTGGACGCAGCGCGCCGGGAACTAGCGCAAATCGCCCGCGCTCCCATTGCCGAATTCCCCAGGCCGCGCTGGGCCTCGCTCAATCACGGGTTCATCGTTAACTCACTGCAGGAAGAAACCACACGTGGCGTCAAGCCGGTGCTTTGGGCCGTCCTCGGCGCAGTCGTATTGTTGCTATTGATCGCATGTGTAAACGTGACCAACTTGTTGCTGGCGCGTGGCGCGCAACGGCAGGGCGAATATGCCATGCGCGCTGCGTTAGGCGCCGGGCGTTGGCGCCTGATACGGCAACTCCTCACGGAAAGTGTCATGCTCGCGGTTATCGGTGGCGCCCTGGGAATCATCGCAGCGGAATTTGGCGTCCGTGCTCTGGTCGCACTCAGCCCGCCAGGACTCCCACGCGTGGACGCCATTGCCGTGAATGGCGCCGTGTTTGCTTTCGCATTTGGTGTAACTACGGTCATCGGACTGCTGGTAGGGCTCGTTCCGGCGCTCAATGCATCTAGCAGCTATTCGCCAAGCGCACTCCAGCAAACCTCGCAGCGGACAGTCGGCAACCATCAATGGATGCGCCGCGCGCTCGTCGTCGCGGAGGTCGCGCTGGCTCTCATGCTGCTGGCGAGCGCCGGCTTGGTCTTGCGCAGTCTGCAGCGCTTATTCGCAGTGTCGCCGGGATTCAATGCGACTAACTTACTCACCATGCAGGTGCAGGAAGCGGGCCATCGATTCGAAGACGATCAGGTCGCGCGTCAGTTCTTTGCGCAGGCGCTAGCAGAAGTCAGCCACGTTCCTGGTGTTGTTTCCGCAGCGTTCAGCAGTCTTTTGCCTTTGAGTGGCGGGGAGTATGAAACGTATGGCGCGAGCTTTGAGCCAGCGCATGGCCATGCCTACGACGCATTTCGCTATGTTATAACGCCAGGGTACTTCCAGACAATGGGCATCGCGCTGCGGCGTGGCCGCTTCCTCGACACCCACGACACGGCAGCCGCTCCGCCGGTGGTTCTGATCAGCGAGTCGTTGGCCAAAACCGAGTTCCAGGGTCGAGACCCTATCGGCCAGCGTTTGCATATCGGCCCCTCAAACAGACCCTGGTACACCATTGTCGGCGTGGTGGGTGATGTGAAACAGACGTCTCTGGCGCAATTACAGCCCGCTGCCGTGTACCTAACTCCTTCGCAATCGTGGTTTGTGGATAGTATGCAGTCACTGGTAGTTAGGGCGCATGGCAATGTTACGGCGCTTACCCCGGCGGTTAAGAATGCGATTTGGTCGGTAGATAAGGATCAGGCCATCGTTCATGTCGTCAAGATGGATGACCTGCTGGCGGCGTCAGAGGCGGAGCGTAAATTCGCGCTGATCGTTTTCGATGCATTTGCGCTGATGGCACTTATGCTGGCAGCGATCGGAATGTATGGTGTTCTCGCAGGGACTGTTACGGAAAGAACGCGGGAAATGGGCGTCCGGTCGGCGCTGGGCGCTTCACAAAGCAACATCCTCGGGTTAGTGGTGCGAGAGGGAATGACGCTCACCGGACTCGGAGTTTTTATCGGGCTGGCCGGAGCAACGGTCGCCAGCCAAGCCCTCGTCACCCTGCTGTTCGGCGTTTCGCGTCTCGACCCGGTTACCTATCTCGCTGTCATCGCGCTATTGGCTTGTGTGTCGGCAATTGCTTGCGGCGTTCCGGCGTGGCGCGCCGCGCGCATCGATCCCGCGCTGGCGTTACGGGCTGAATAAAGTATGTCAGCTTGCCACTAGTGAGCTCACGGGCACAAAGAGGCTGCCCACGGTTGTGCCCTGAGGAGCGAAACGTTTCAGTTCCTGGGCAAGCTGGGCACTGGATTTTCTACCCTCGAAGGTCTGGCCAAACGCGCGCGTAATGGCGCGAACATCCGCCGCCGATTCGTGTGCAAATTCCAAACGGAAATGGCAAATCCCCGCAGCGCGCCAATCGTCAAGCCAGCCGCTCGCGTCCTGCGCCTCCGCGCCGAACACCGTATTTCGGCAACCCACATCGGCTACCAGCGGATGTGCTCGGCCATTCACGTCGCGCAGGGAAACGGTGTGCTTCTCGCAAGGCCGCCCGCAATCTTTGTAAGAAGTGCCGCTGGAAAGAAAGCGGCAAAACACACAGTGCTCCGTGTGAAAAACGGGAAGGTGCTGATAGGCAATCGCCTCGATGCAGCCGCCGCCAATTTGGCCGGCCAAAGCCGTGATCTGTTCAGCGTTCAGATCGTGCGTGGGCGTAATCCGCAACAGTCCCCGCCGGAGCATCGCCGCGGCCGTAATTGAGTTGGCCGCGTTCAAGCTGAAATCCCCGGTGAGCTCGCGTGATTCACGTGAATCGAGCATTTCGAGAAGGCCAGTCGAGCGAACCAGCAGCGGCGCATTAAGACGAAGAAGGAATTCAACGATCCGATCTTCGCCCGGTTTTAGAATGCGTGGGCTGGCCACTCGAACGGCAATGCCGGCAGAATTGACGCGTTCGACGGAAGGCTTCAGTCCATAGAGATCAAGATAATCGAGCGTGATGCTGGCCGGCGAGAGTTCGAGCGCCGCTTCAAGCTGCTCCGGAGTGCGCACCAGAAGATGGATCTGCGCCGGCCCAGGTCTGGATAAAACGGCTGGGGAAAGCTCCGCTGCGAGCACAGCCGCAGGGTTGAGAATCGGAGACGCGCGAACCTTCGACTGCAGAAGTTGCAGCTTCTCAACAGCTTCGCGGCGGAGGCTGTTCAGCAGTGAGGCAGGAGCGAACGGGGTACCATGCAGATCGACTCGCAAATTGGCGATCTCATACGGAGTGTTGCCTAAGCGGCCTAACTGGGCCAACAAAACATCTTCGCTCAGGCCGGCGGTTTGCGCCCGCGCCAATGGCTCTTGCGAGGTGGCAATCACGCTCTTTCCCGAATCAAGCAGCCATTCAATGCGCAGCGGACTCCCTTCGTGCGCCACGACTGTAACGCTCAGCGCTTGCTTTCGCACTGGCGCGGAAGGATCGAGATAGGGCCGAACGAGCCGGTCGAGATCAGGATCGTGGCTGCGCCAAACGAGATCGCCCGCCCGAATGCGTAGAAAGTTGACAGCTCCGTTGGCAAATCGGAGTTGCCATATGTTCTCGGATTGCCCGGAAATTTCGTAGAGACGGCCGCCTTCTTCGGGCTCCTGCGGACTGCGCCACGCTGCGGCGTCAAAGACGAGTCCGTCGCCCGGTTTGAGCGGAGAAAGTTGGGTCGGATCGGAAGCCTCAATTTCTACCGCGTTGCCAAGAACTCGCAAAACCCTCCCAGCCAGCACACCGCGATGCCGTGGAGCGCGGCCTTGGACAACGGTCTGGTGGTTGGTCCCTGACAGGAAATGGGCGCCCAGTCCGCGTGAATAGACTTGCTCGAGATGAAGCTTGTCCAGCGGAGTAACGGGAGAGGCCGACTGCGTAAACGCCGCATCCACCGCCTGCCGGTACGCCCGCGTCGTCAGCGCCACATAGTCGGCGTCCTTGTAGCGCCCTTCAATCTTAAGAGCGGAAATGCCGAGCTCCACAATTTGTGGAATGTGCTCGAGCGTGCAAAGATCGCCGGGTGAGAGCAAATAACGGGAATCGCCAAGGGGCTGCACGCGGTCGTCAACAATGAGTTCGTATGGCAGGCGGCAAGCTTGTGCGCATTGGCCGCGATTGGCGCTGCGCCCGCCCCACGCTTCCGAGGAGAAGCATTGGCCGGAATAGGCCACGCACAGAGCGCCGTGCACAAAAATCTCCAGATCGCAATCAGTAGCACGCCGAATGGCCGCAATCTCGGCTAACGACAATTCGCGCGCTAACGTAACGCGGCTCGCGCCCAGGCTGCGGGCGAAGTTAACTCCGGCCGCATGGGAAATGCTCATCTGCGTGCTGGCATGCAACTCAAGATCCGGTGCAATCCGGCGAGCAAGCGTGAGGATGGCCGGGTCTTGCACGATGATGGCGTCAGCCCCTGAATCGGCAATCGCGGCAATCGTTCGAGCCGCTTCCGCTAGCTCGTTTTCAAAAACCAAAGTGTTAAAAGTGATGAAGCCCTTGACGCCGCGCTGGTGTAGCGTGCGGATGGCCAAAGGCAGTTCGTCCAGCGAGAAACCCACCTTGGCCCGCGCGGTAAAGTTCGTCAGGCCGAAATACACCGAATCGGCGCCGGCTTCAATCGCGGCATGAAGCTGCGGCCAATGGCCGGCCGGGCTCATGATTTCTGGTTTGCGAAGCACGCTATCACCAGCTTAGCGGTGTTGGTCTCCAGCCATGCTAAAACAGGGTTTGCCGATAGAACCGGAGAGACGCTACAGCAGCCGAACCGTCCAAATAGTGGCAGCTTTTTTCGCCCTGATTTTCCTGGTTTTCTGGCTGCGTCGCCCGGAATCCCTGCTGCATGCTTCTTTCTGGGCCGAGGATGGATCGCTCTTTTTTCGAGATCAGTTGACCATCGGTTTTTGGCGTGCCGTGGTTCAACCGTACAACGGTTACTTGAATACGGTGAATCGGTTGGTGGCTGCGTTGCTGTCTCCGCTGCCGTTTCGCTGGACACCCACTGCTTACAGCTTCTGCGCCATATTGATTCAATCCGCTTCGTGCGGAGCATTTTTTCTGCCGAACTTCCGCTGGATCATTGCAGCGGATTCACTGCGCGCCGCGTGCTGCTTAATCGCAGCAGCCGCCATTCCAGCCTCAATCGAACTCATTGGAACTGTTTCGAATGTGCATTGGTCTCTCAGCGTATTGTCGTTGCTGCTTTTAGTTATTGGCGGCCGCGCGACTACTAAAAGAACGGTGGAAATTCTGTGCGGGGTTGTCCAGGTACTCATCGCATTAAGCGCGCCCACCACGCTCCTGTTCGTTCCTTTTCTCGCATGGCAGGTGAAGAGCAAGCCTGCTTGGTTGAAGCTACGGCCGGCAGTTCACCTGGCGGCGTTTTGTTTGCAGGTCTGGGTTATGCTTCACCTCCCAATGCCCGGCCCCAAACCGAAAGTACACTTCAATACGTTGTTCTTGTCCACTCTAACCAGCGGCCTTTCGAGATGCGTGCTGACGCCCGCGATTGGCGCCAGTTATTTGTTGCATGATTCGGCTATGTCAGTCTTCACAAAAATGGTGATCGCGTTGATCCTTTGCGTGGCGGCCTTGACGTGGATTATCCTTCGTATCCATCGCTCGCCGCGCCTTTGGATATTGTTGAGTGCGTTATATGTCGGCGCCGGCTCCGTACTGATGGCCATGGCGGGCCGCAACCTGTCTCAGGATTTCTTGACCATAGACGGGATTCTCCATTTCCCGGCCCCGCGCTATTTCTGGGTTGGCGCATCTATCTTCATCTTCAGCGTGGCTTTCGTAATTGATACCCTTCCGGCGCGAATGAAGCCGGGTCTCGCCGTTGCAATGCTAAGCGCAATATTTGCGTTGGGTGTCGTTCGCAATTTCAGCAACCCATCGCTAAACGATTTCAATTGGAAAGAGAGTGCCGCGAAACTCGACAATTGGGAGGCCGGCCGCCGGCGCCATGAAAAAGTGGGAGCCCTTTCGCTTCCGATTAATCCGCCGGGTTGGGCTGTTTCCCTGGACGGCGATCGCTAGCCGTCGGCGCGGCGCGGCTGAACATCACGAGCTTCTTCCGCTTCCGCTGCGCGCCGGTAATCCCCACGGCTGAAATACTTTTCCAGCCAAACATATAGGCAGATGAACAGATACCGGCTACCCATTTCCTTCATCTTCAGTTTCGGAACGCCACTGCGCCGGTTACGCCAAGTAATGGGTATAACAGTCCAGCGGTAGCCGCGCACAATTGTTTTTAAAGGTATCTCCACAGTCAGATTGAAATGCGGTGACAACAGCGGACGGCATCCTTCTATTACGCTGGCGCGATATGCCTTGAACGCGTTGGTGGTGTCATTCAAGCGAATGTTGAACATGAATTGAATGAATAAATTGGCGAGCCGGTTTACCCGAAGCTTCAGCCAGGGATAATCAATCACCCCGCCGCCCCTGATAAAACGTGAACCGAAGACCGCGTCCCAACCTTCGTTGAGCAAGCGCCAATATTTGACCGCATCGCGCGCATCGTCCGATTCGTCAGCCATCATGATGACCACCGCGTCGCCGGTCATATTGTCAAGGCCATGAATAATAGCGCGCCCGAAACCATGACGCTGCGTATTCTGAATGGGCTTCAATTCCGGTAGATGCGCCGCTAGCTCTTCCAGTTTTGCCCAGGTAGAATCGGTGCTGCCGTCGTCCACCACAACAATTTCATGCGGTATCGAGTTAAGGCGCAACTCAAGATGCAAGTGCTCAACCGTCGAGACAATGCAGCCTTCCTCATCCCTTGCCGGCAAAACAATGCTCAGCAACCTGAGCGGTTCGCGCGCTAAAGGAAGCGTGCTCACAAGGCACCTGTCCGGCGTAGCCAATCGGGATGCTGGCTCACATGGTCGGCAATCTCGTCGAGAATTTCGAAAAGCGACCGCTTGGGCTCCCAACCCAGATTCGATTTGGCCGAACTGGCATTCATTACCAGCCAGGGTATATCAAAGGGTCGCGGCCGATTATCGGGTTCAGGCGTGTGCGCACCAAACCGCTGGTTGCACCAATCCGTCAATTGCGCCAGCGACATAGAGTTCTTCAGGCCACCACTGGCATGGAAAGTAGCATCTGCCGGAGGCGTCCGCTGAAATTCCACGCGGATCAGCTCAGCCAGATCGTCCGGATGAAGCGCATCGCGCACCTGGTAGCCCATCCCTCCGAAACCGATAAAGCGCAACGGCAAGCGCGCGGCGTGAGCGTGCAGCCAATACGAGAAGATGCCTTGCTCTGCCGTGCCAAATTGCCCGGCCCCCGCCAGCACCCCGCAACGGTTGATCCACACAGGGAACCCGAAGGCGTGGCCGTATTCACGAGCCATCGTCTCAGAAGCAAGTTTCGTCGCCCCATAAAGAGAAATCGGTTGCCGAGTGGGAAAATCTTCGCTAATACCGCCAGCAGTTACACCTGGAATCTCCGTCTCCCCAGCCGCCAGTTCGAACGCCCGCCCACTCTCATGAACAGGCAGCGCGGCCAAGTCACGAACTGAATAGACGCGACTCGTGCTGAGCAGAATCAGTCCGGCTTTGTATTGGCGGCAATAGTCCAAAATGTTCAACGTCCCCACCAGATTGTGTTCAGCCAGTTGGCGCGGACTGGAACGACCATCCACGCCGGCCAACACGCTCGGATGCGCGGCGGCGTCAATCACCCAATCGCTGGGGCCAACCGCTTCCAAATCGCTAGCCATCCTCAGGTCGCCGTGCATAAAACGCACTCCCAACTTGGCTAATTCACTACGATTCGTTTCAGAACCAGGCCGCAGAAGATTATCGATGCCGCTCACTTCGAGATCTGACATTGACGCAAGCAGCCGAGCCGCTAATTTGCTTCCGACAAAGCCGCAAACGCCGGTTATGAAGAGTTTCATGCCTTAAGCGGCTGCGCCAATCTCTGCTCCCAGGCCTCCACAATCTCCTCAAAAACGTTCTGCAGAGAACGGGTGATGCACCATTTAGGATAGTGGCTTTTCATTTTGCGCAAGTCGCTGTAATAGCAGATGTGATCGCCAATCCGGTTCTGTTCAAAGTAACTGCTCTTTTGCGCTTTGCCTGTCAGTTTCTCAACTGCGGCAAAGGCTTCGAGAATGGAACAGGAGTTATCCTTTCCACCGCCGATATTGTAGACCTCGCCCGTGCGCGGTGCGTCGCAGAAAGCCTCAATAAAATTAGCGACGTCCTCGGAATGGATATTGTCCCTGACCTGTTTACCCTGGTAACCGAAAATCTTGTATTCCCTGCCCTCTACGTTGCAGCGGACAAGATAACTCAAAAAACCATGAAGCTCAACGCCCGAGTGATTGGGGCCCGTCAAGCAGCCGCCACGCAAACAACACGTAGGCATGCCGAAATAGCGGCCATACTCCTGCACCATCACATCCGCTGCTACTTTTGAAGCACCAAAAAGAGAGTGTTTCGATTGGTCGATAGAAAATGTTTCAGGGATGCCGTGCTCAAAGCGCGCATCGTCGTAGTCCCAACGGCTAGCCAATTCTTTCATGGCAATCGTGTTCGGCAGATCGCCGTAAACCTTGTTCGTCGACATGTGAACGAATGGCGATTCCGGACAGGAACGGCGTGCGGCTTCGAGAAGATTCAATGTTCCCACCGCATTCGTATCAAAATCTTCAAACGGTATGGCGGCCGCTCGATCGTGCGACGGTTGTGCCGCCGTATGCACGATGGCGTTGGGCCGAATCTCGGATAGTAATTCCTGGATGCCCGCACGATTTCGAATATCGATTTGTGAATGAACGTAAGTTGGAATATTCTGCCGCAAACGCGCCAGAGACCAACTGGTATCCCCTTCTGGGCCGAAAAATACGGCGCGTTCATTGTTGTCTACGCCGAATATCGAGTAGCCGTGCCTGGACAGGTGGAGGCAAACTTCCGACCCAATTAGCCCACAGGAGCCGGTGACAAGAGCTTTTTTAGTCAAATTACTAAAAGTATAGTAGACGCGGGCAGCGAAGCGCCATCTGCCTCTCAGCGCAGCGCATAGAGCCAATAACCGTCCACCGGTTCGGCGCAAAGCGGTCTTAGCGCACTGAGGGCGTTTTCGTCAGGTAGAAAATCGAATGCCGCGTACTTAATTCCCAGTTCCTTTAAGATTGGATCGCCAGGCCTCACATCCAATTGAACAATCACCGCTGCCGGCAGTTCCACTCTAACGGGTTCGTTGGGGCGCCGAAGGTGCGCGTTGAGATATCCATCGCGGTTGAGGATATCCAGATTCAAGTGATGAGCCGCGAACAGCGGAAAATGGTCGATATCTGGCAGGTAGTGAGTACCGCCGTAGACTTGCGCCCCCGCCGCCGCGAAGAAGCCCGCATTGACCACCGAATCCGAGAACACCAGCCATTCCCCCTTGAGAAGGTCTGGATTTCGACCGATAAATTTCCGCAAGTCGGAATCTACAAAGACCGGAAGACCCCGCTCAATGGGATTGACTCGCCCGAATACGATGGCTTGCGGAACAAGCAGTAATGCGGCAAACGCCCACCGCCGATGGGCCAGAAACAAGTACGTCAAGCCTGTTGCCATAACCGCAGCCAGCAGGACTTCTGGCCGGGAGAAGAAGTGATCAAACTTCGTATTGACGGCGCGTAGCAGAAACAGAATGGCTGCAAATCCCACAATTGCTAAAGCCGCGCGCAGCCACTTCTTCTGCAGGACCGGCAACTGCACGTTGGACATCGCCGCACCGCAAAGCACCACGATAGCGACGTTAGCCAAGCCCAACGCCGGGAAAACTCGCGCGCCTCCCGTTCGATCTAATCCCAAAATTGCGCCAACAGCAGCCGGAATCGGGTAAAGAAGCCAAATCGAAAGAATGCCAAATGAGAGCCAGAGCGTCCCCAGCGCCCATGTCTGAAAGCTGCTGAGTTTAAGCCGACCCAGAATGATGAGAGTGACGGGAGCAATCCACAGATAGCTGGAACCTTCACAAATATTTCCAAGCGCCGCCGGAATTCGCGATTCTTTCTGCGTCCACGCCAGAAAACTCGATAGCAGCACGAACCAGCGCGTGGCGCCGCCATTGATGACCCGGCGTCCCGGGTAGATTGTGTTCGCAATCCCCGCGATAGCGACACGCAGATCGCTGAATACGACCAAACCGATTGCCGCGACAACTGCGCTCGCACAAGCAAACGCCAAGATGCGTCTCGCCGCGTGTTCACGTCGAAAAATTACATCGCGTTTCGCGACGCACCATGCGAGGAAGAAGAACACCGCGATCCAAAACAACGGAATCATGTGCGGAGGATAGGAGCACAGCGCGAACTCGATGGAACCCACCGCTAATCCAACGCCTTCCATCAACAAAGCCGGCTTCCTTTTCTCTACGGTCAGGCAACATGCCATAACTGTCGCGAGCAGTAGAAACCCAATCGTTTCTGGCAGTGCCGAGGGCCACGAATAGGCCCACTGAGTCAAGGGTGAGAAGAAATACCACAGGCTCCCGGTCACCGACCAGAAAGTCGAACGAGTGAGCACCAACAGCCACGCGAACACTCCCAGCACCAAAACCAGCGCTTTCGACTGCCAATAAAAGGCAAACGCGTAATCGGCCGGTAGAACAAAAAATGCCCAATACTGCGGCCGGAACAGCGTCGAAATATGCCAAACAGGAATGTTGCCCGTAAGCGCGGCCGAATGCGAGCCAAGTTGCGAATCGAACGTCTCAAAGCGGTCCGCTCGGAGCGCCTGATTCAAAATGTCGGGAGTTACATAGCCCCATTCGTCGGATCTTGATTGCTCGGGCGATCCGAGCAGGATTTTTGCCGGCGCACCGTGGTGGTAAACAGCGGGGTACGCACCCGCCGAAGATCCGTTAAGGTCTAAGCCCACCGCCATCACGAACAGAAAAAGGCAAGCGGCGCAAAACCAGATGGCCGGTGAGTCCAAGGGCAGAACTTCGGGCGTGGACGCCCGCACTGCGATGCGTGCGAAGAGATCATTGACACGGGGCAAACTCGCCGCAGTCCAGCTTGCTGCCGAGAACACCGCCTTGCGGTTGAGAGCCAGCAAGACAGCCAGTAAAAAGGCCCCAACCAACGCGCTCCAAAAAACGGAATTATGCAGCACCCGATTAAATCGTCGCGACCTCTTCAGCGGTTCTCGGAGACGCAAGCTGAGGCCCGGATCGTCGGCTCCCGCAGTCGTCGAAAACAGAACCTCGTTGCCGCGCTGAACTCGTTCCGCTATTTGATGGAAGGGAACAATGTCTTCCGGCGGAATTCGCAACAGGATCCCGCTCCCACTTCTCACCGTGACATTTTTGACAATGAATGTGCCCGCGGAGGTCAATGGATCGAAGCGCAAGTGAGTGATATCGCTGCGGTGCGGGATCTCAAAGGACAATTTTTGAAACTCCGACAGAGAATTCGAGTTAAGGTTAACCGTCTGCGAATCCGCTTCCTGGAAACCCCGGCCTATGTCGAAAAAGAGCTGGGAGACTGAAGGAGTTGAGGAAGCAACATCCAGCGTTAGAATGACCGTCGAAACGTCGTTGGAAAAGAACGCATAGGTGCCGCCCCAGGTGAGTAACAGAAAGGCAACGACCGCCGCAAGATACGCCTTAGGAGTCGAAAAGGCTTCTAAAATTTTACTCATCGAGTTGGGCTCTAGCGCATTTCGCGATAGACGTCCATCAATTCCGCTACGTCCTTCTCGTCCTTAGCTTGGCAATTCATCAACGGCGGCCGCACAGGACCGGCCGGCATGCCCAACAATTGCATCGCCGTCTTCATGACCGCAACCTCATAGCCTTTTGAGCGTTCGCGCAAAGCGTAGAGTGGATTCACGTAACGTTTCATTAACTCATTCAGGCGCGTGAAATCGCGCTTTAGGCCGGCTTCCGCCAGCGCCAAAGAAAGCTTGGGAGCAATGTTGGAAATGCTCGAAGTATAGCCCTGAACGCCAATGGCGAAATAGCCAGGCACGCAATCATCCCCCAGCCCACCGAACCAGGCGAGACGGTCGCCGTTGCGCTCCATGATCCGCTGATATTTGCGAATATCGCCCTGCCCATCTTTCCAGCCCGCCAATGTTGGGACGCGATCAGCAAGCCGCCAAACCATGTCCGGCGTGAAAACGGCCCAATCGCGACTGTAGACCATCAACGGAAGTTCGGTGGCGAGGCCTATTTCTTGGTAATAAGCAAAGAGACCGTCTTCCGGAGCCGAGACGTAATACGGAGGTAGCGCCAGGATGCAGTTCGCTCCTGCCTTCGCGGCACGCCTCGCGATGTCCGCGCCCAGAACACCATTGAAGCCAGTACCGGCGACCACCGGCATGCGGCCCTTCGCCGCTTTCACACAAGTGGAGACAACCTGTTCGATCTCTTCGGGGGACAGGGAGTACATCTCACCCGTCCCGCCAGCGGCCACCAAAGCGCAGAAAGGGAAACAGGCCATTTCATCCACATTGCGCGCCAGCGCATCCAGATCCAGCGACAAATCCTGGTGAAACGGCGTGACCGGAAAACCGAACACACCAGCGAGCTTAGAAACGAAGCTTCTTTGAAGAGTCATGCGTTATGCGTTTATTGCCTGCATCAACCCTCGAATATAACCGTAAGCGAAGGCGAAGGCTTGCCGCCCGCCGTTATCGCCTTGAATGATGGGCACGTGATCGGGCATGAGCATGCCATCATAACCGACTTCCTGGTAGACCCGCAACGCCGCCAGCATATCCACATCGCCGCAATCGGGAAACGTCTCCTCAAAGTTGAGAAAGCCTCCATGGATATTGCGGAAATGCACGTTGAAGATTTTCTTACGCGTCCCGAAGTAACGAATCACATCCGAAATTTCGCGGTTTGGATCTTTGAGCATTTCGGAAACAGTGCCCTGGCAAAAATTAAGTCCGTGATAGGGGCTGGGATTGATTTCAATGAAGCGCTTAAGACCATCTACACTGCCCAGCACGCGATGAACCCCGCGAAACCCGGCGTCCGCAGGCATTCCGGGATCGTGTGGATGGCACGCCATTTTCACTTTATTTTGCTCAGCCACCGGAATCACTCGCTTCAGAAAGTAACTAATACGGTCCCACATCATCTCGGCTGATACAGGTCCGGCTTCGGTGAGTGGCGGTTCTTGTGGAGTTTTGGCATAGTCGAATGCGCTGTAGCTGGCGCCGCCCCGCCCGCGAGTGCGTTCGCTGCGCACCACGCCCAGAATTGTCATGTTGTACTTCAACATGGGAATTCCGGCGCGTGAGGCGTTTTCGATCATCCGGCAGATGTTGTCGATTTCGCGATCGCGCTCAGGGCTCTGGCCCAGCATGATGTGTGGACTCTCAGACTTGCTGATATAGCTGGAACTGAGCGGAAGCGGCACTGCCTCCAGGCGAATCCCGCAAGATTCGACCCGTTCGCGCAGCTTGGTCAGACCTTCGACTGACCAGGCCTCGTCGAAGTGCGGCGAGGGCAATTCACTGCAAATATGGCGGACCCCCAATGCCGCGAGGATACGAAGCATTTCGTCGCTCGATTGGTTCTGCGTGCCGAGCTTCATTCTTCCCTGCCCGGAAGTGCCGTTCGCGCGTGCGGCGGGTGATAATGCCAGGCTGGCAGTTGTTAGCTTAGTGAAGGTCCGTCGATTCATGATTGACTCCGCTCGAAAATTATCACACTCGGCCCAGCTATGAGGATCTCCGGCCTGAAATTGCATTCCATCGCGATCGCTGATCCGCCGCTGCGCAGTTCCTATGGTTTGCATGCGCCTTGGGCCTTGCGGACAATTGTTGAAATTGAGACAGACGATGGCCTCAAAGGAGTCAGCGAAACGTATGGCGGAGATGCGCCGCGCGCTGCTTTAGAGGCGGTGCGTGAGCAGGTCATCGGAAGAGATCCATTTCAACTTGCCGGGTTATATCGCGAAATCTGCGGAAGCGAACCAGCCCAGCGCTCTGTGCCGGGCGGCCGCTCGCAAACTTGGCTAGTTCCTGGTGAGAACCCACTCGACCAAAACAACCGCACCTTTGCCGCTCTTGAAATTGCCTGCCTGGACATAATCGGCAAAGCGGTAGGACAACCCGTTTGCGACGTCATCGGCGGGCGCGTGCGCGACTCCGTGCCGTTTTCAGCCTACCTGTTTTACAAGCATGGAGGCGGCGGTGGCGACGGCCAATATTCGGACGAATATGGAGAAGTATTGAGCGCCGAGGCAGCGCTGCGCGAGTGCCGGCAAATGGTGGCGCAATATGGCTTTCGCGAAATCAAGCTGAAAGGCGGCGTGTTGGAGCCGGCTGAAGAGATCGCTACCATCCAGCGCTTGCGCACCGAATTCGGCGACAAATATCCCTTGCGCATCGATCCAAATTGCGCTTGGTCCGTAGAGACTTCAATAGCCGTGGGTGAGGCATTGCGTGAGGAGCTTTCAGGTGGTGGATATTTGGAAGATCCCTGTCCCGAACTGGCAGGCATGAGCGAGGTTCGCAAACGCCTTCTCGCCAAACAGATTCAGACGCCATTGGCGAGTAACGTGGCGGTGACTCAGTTTGCCGATGTTTCACGAGCGCGCGACTTAGCTGCCGTCCAAATCGTTCTCTCTGACCCACACTATTGGGGCGGCATGCGACAAGTGCAGTATTTGTCCCATCTTTGCCAGGTTCTGGGCATGGGACTCTCGATGCATTCGAACAGTCATTTGGGCGTGAGTCTAATGGCCATGACGCATGTCGCGGCCGCCTGCGCTAATTTGACTTTTGCCTGCGACACGCACTATCCGTGGCAAGCCGCGCAAGATGAGATTGTGGAAGGCGGCCGCATCCCGTTCAAGAACGGGGCAGTCGAGATTCCGGACAAACCCGGACTCGGAGTGACTCTCGATTATGACCAATTGGCGCGCGCTTGTGAGCGCTATAACAAGATTCCGCTACGCAAGAGGGATGATGAGGCCGAAATGCGCCAGCATGTAGACCCGAATTGGCGGAGAGTGCTGCCCAGGTGGTGACCACTAGATTGACAGATGGATCGCAAGGATCTCCAGAGCCTGTCGCGTTGGCGGCTGCTGGAGGCCAAGGCGCTGTTGCGCGCAGGTTTACCAAATGGAGCCTATTACCTCGCCGGGTATTCGATTGAGTGTGCGCTCAAGGCTTGTATTGCCAAGAACACACGCCGGTATGATTTTCCGGACAAAAAACAGGTGGATGCGAGTTATACGCATAATTTGAGAGAATTGAGAAAGCTAGCGGGTCTGGAGCGGGCCTTTGCAGATCTGATAAGACAAGACAATATTTTTAAGAAAAACTGGGAGCTTTTGGAGCTTTGGTCGGAGGGTAGCAGGTACAAAGAACATACTTCGGCCGAAGCTGAGAAACTCATTGAAGCGATAGGCGCGAGGAACCACGGAGTAATTAGATGGATAAGACTGTTTTGGTAGTGCGGGATTTGGCTAACGGCACTGAGATTTTGCAGGCTCTTGACGCCGCGAATTTGGCGATCCGTGTGGCGCTTTGGGCATACCTGAGTGAGTACCCCGATTGGCGACTGGTGCTGGCTTCGCCCCGCTTCGATGAATCTGACGATCTCAGAGACGCCTTCGGCTTGGTGAACGATGCTTTGGAGGCGGCCGGCATACCTGACGAAAAACAGCCACCGATAGTAATTCTCAGAATGTCCGATAAAACCATCCGCGATTTGCGAAAAATGTACGGAAAGTGGAAGGGCGTCGAGGGCCGCAACATCGGCAACCAACTGTATGGCAACCGTTTTATCGAAGAGGCCATCGCTTACCGGATCAAGTAAGCCTTACGTTACCGGTCCCGGATTGAACGGCACCAAAGCATTCCCGAGCCCCCAATGCTCTGCCCAAGTTTTCTTGCGTCCGCTCGCCACCTCGAGCATAAGTCGAAATAACTCCCAGCCCACCTGTTCAATCGTCGCCTCACCCGTGGCAATTCGCCCGGCATCCACATCAATCAAATCGTGCCATTTCTCCGCCAAGGCCGTGCGTGAGGAAACCTTCACCACTGGCACCAGAGACAGCCCATAAGGGCTTCCTTCACCCGTAGTGAACACATGCATGTTCATGGAAGCAAGTTGCTGCGTTCCACAAATGAAGTCGCTGGCCGGTGTGGCAGCAAACACCAGCCCTTTGGTAGTCACCTTCTGCCCTTGGGAAGCTACCTCCATGATGGCTGTCGTGCCGGCTTTCGCAATAGAGCCGAGAGCTTTTTCAACAATGTTGGCAAGGCCGCCGCGCTTATTGCCCGGCGTTGGGTTAGCGCTGCGATCCGCGCCGCCCGTGGCCAGGTACTCGTCGTACCATTTCATTTCCGCCAGCAGTTTGCGAGCGACTGTTTGATTAACAGCCCGCGGCGTCAGCAAGTGGATGGCGTCGCGCACTTCCGTCACTTCCGAGAAAAACACAGACGCGCCCGCGCGCACCAGCAGATCGGCGGCGAATCCTACGGCCGGATTGCAAGTCACGCCCGAAAAAGCATCGCTCCCACCGCATTGCAATCCAACCGCCAACTGTGCGGCCGAAACCGGCTCGCGCTGGCGCCGGTTCAACTGCGCCAATCGTTTGTCCGCCGCATGCATAATGGCACTCACGCTGGCAGCAAACCCCCGCTCGTCTTGCAGCCGGATCACATTTCCTTCCGCCAAAATCGGCAACCCTACCCCAAACAAGCGCGCCGGTTGCAATTTTTCACAGCCTAAACTCACAATCAGCGGCTCAGCCGCGAAATTAGCATGCAAGCCGATGTGTTTCAGTGTGCTGATCGGAATAGCGGCGCCGGGAGCATTGATCGCCACGCCACACCCATAACCATGCGTAACAGCAACCACATCGTCCACGTTGGGAAAGCGCGGCAACAATTCAGCCTTAATACGTTTCGTAGCGTATTCCACTGTGGGGGCAACGCATTGCACAGTCGTAACGATCCCAAGAATGTTTCTGGTTCCAACACTACCGTTAGCATTCTTAAACCCATCGAACGTGAAGCCTTCTAACGGCGGCAACGGTGCTGGCACGGCGGTCGAAAGCGGCATCTCATCCAGCTTTGGTGCGGCTGGCAACTCGAGATATTCCTCGCGAACCCAGCCGCCGGCCGCTATCTCGCGATTCGCGAGGCCAATTGTTTGTCCATAACGCACAATAGGCTCTCCTCCATCGATCCGCTTCAACGCGACCTTGTGCGATTGAGGAATCCGCTCACAAACTGTCAATCCAGAGGGATCGTGCGCTCCCGGAAGCGCGCCATCGGCACCCACAATAATGCCGACATTGTCGATTTCATTGACCTTGACAAAGAGTGGCGGCAACCCGCATTTTACTCCGCGATACACTGCGTGTGTACCCGTTGAGGAGATCGCTTTTGATTGATTTTGAAAAACCAGCGCGTTTGGCTCTGGTTTTGCTCAGTGGAATGGTGCCCTTCGTGTGGGCGCAAACACCCGCTACGCAAGCAACCCCACCTCCCGCACGCCGTGGGGGCGCCGGCGCCGGCGGCGATTATAAAGAATACGACCAAGCCACGCTGGATGCCGGCAAAAGAATTTTCTCCGCCAATTGCGCTTTCTGCCACGGCAGTAGCGCCAAAGGCGGCGAAAGCGGACCCGATCTGCTGCGCTCAGTTACCGTCCTGCACGATGAAAATGGCGATCTGATCGGCAAGGTTTTACAGAATGGCCGGGTTGACAAAGGCATGCCGAAGTTCAACTTCACCCCCGAGCAAGTTGACCAGATCGCCGCCTTTCTGCACGACGCCGTTAGAGCGGCGGCGCAACGCGGCACGTACAAAATTCTCGACATCCTGGTGGGCAATGCAAGCGCGGGAGAAGCGTATTTCAATGGCGCGGGGCACTGCACAAGCTGCCATTCCGTCACCGGAGACTTGGCGCACATCGCATCCAAATATGACGCGGTGAACCTGCAGCAGAAGATCGTCATGCCGCGCGAGGGCCGCTCTTTTGGCCGCGCGGAAACGCCGCACAAGGGCACCGCCGTCACCGTCACCGTAACGCTTCCATCGGGTGAAGTTGTCAATGGAGTACTCGAAAAGATTAACGATTTCGCAGTTTCTTTGATAGACCAAAACGGCAATTATCATTCCTTTAGCCGCGATGGCGACGTTCCGAAAGTGGAACTGCACGATCCCGTGAAAGGGCATACAGAGCTGTTAAAACAATATACCGATGCGGATATCCATAACCTGACCGCGTACCTGGAAACCCTGAAATGAAGATCTCACGCGCTGCTATTACCATTTGCGTGCTAATTGTGTCCGCCTTACTCGAAGCGCAGACGCTTGACCCCGCGTTGCTGCTGAAACCACCTACTGATGCTTGGCCCACTTACAACGGCGACTACTCCGGCCGGCGTTTCAGCACTCTTTCCCAGATCAACCAATCCAACATCAAGACTCTGGATTTGGCGTGGATCTATCGCGCGAACACTGGCGAAACGCCGGGTGCCAAAGTGGGCGGTGAAGGGTCGGCGGTAAAGCCCGGCCAAGGCGGAGGAAATCCATTCGGCGTGAGCATCAAATCCACCCCGCTCATGGTGAACGGAATTCTCTATTTCACCACGCCCGACAACACCTGGGCCGTAGACGCGCGCACCGGAACGGAACTATGGCACTACTTCTGGCGCACGCGCGGCGGCATTCACATTGGCAACCGGGGCGTCGGCATGTATGGCAACTGGCTGTACTTCGAAACGCCAGACAACTATCTTGTTTCCCTCGACGCCAAGACCGGCAAAGAACGTTGGCATAAAGAAATTGCCGACGTGAAGCAGGAATATTTCTCCACGCCCGCGCCCATCGTGGTGGGCAATCACGTCATCGTGGGAACAGGCGGCGATTCGCTCGATGTTCCAGGCTTTTTGGACGCGCGCGACCCTGAGACCGGCGAATTGCAATGGAAATGGTGGAGCGAGCCTTTAAAAAAGGGCGATCCCGGTTCGGAATCCTGGCCCGATGAAAACTCCATGCGGCACGGCGGTGGAATGACTTGGATTCCTGGCACTTACGATCCGGAGTTAAAGCTTTACTACATTGGTACGGGCAACCCCAATCCGGTGATGGCCGGCCAAAGTCGTAAGGGCGATGATTTGTTCACCTGCTCGATTGTCGCGCTTGATATCGATACCGGCAAGTTGAAATGGTATTTCCAAACGTCCCCGCATGACACGCACGACTGGGACGCGGCCCAAACCCCGGTACTCTTCGA
This sequence comes from Bryobacterales bacterium, assembly GCA_963764105.1. Lineage (GTDB taxonomy): Bacteria > Acidobacteriota > Terriglobia > Bryobacterales > Bryobacteraceae > Bog-105. The sequence continues at coordinate 62,089 of CAVXRP010000046.1, read as the reverse complement.
CGGCGTGATTGACGGCAAACCCCGCAAGTTGCTGGCGCAAGCGAATCGCAACGGCTATTTCTTCGTATTGGATCGCGAAACCGGTAAGGACATCGTTGCGCGGCCTTTTCTGGAAACCATGAACTGGTCAAAAGGTGTGGATGCCAACGGCCGTCCAATTCCCAATCCGGAGAAGGAACCGCAAGTGTCGGGCGTGCTGGTTTCCCCGCCTTCCGGTGGCGCAACCAATTGGCCTCCGCCCAGTTTCGATCCCGAAACCGGCCTTTTTTACGTCGGCACTTCGGCTTCCTATAGCGTTTTTTACCTCACTGACACCGACCCGCATCCGGAAGGCTACGGCGCTGCCGAGCGCGCGTCCGGCGGCTTGGGCAGTACACTTCGCGCCATTGACTACCAGACCGGCAAGACGAAATGGCGCCACGATTTCCCAGGCGGCGGCACGGCAGGACTGCTGACAACAGCCGGCAAACTCCTGTTCGCCGGCGATGGTTCACAACACCTGGTAGCCTTTGACCCGGCGAACGGCAAAATTCTCTGGCATGCCGGCCTCGCTGGCAACGTCGCCAACGGTCCGGAAACCTACATGCTCGACGGCAAGCAATATCTAGTGGTGGGCGCGGGCGATAGCCTATATGCGTTCACTCTCGCCCCCTAACACGGCGCTGTCAGCTTGAGGCCAGTGCTTGCTTGCAGTAATCGAAGCACTTCTTGACTTCTTCCTGCGAAGTGCCGGTCCCTTTGTATTCATATTCAATGAATGCCGGAATCGGCCATTTCTTTTCCTTGAGCAGCAACAGCACTTGTTTGATCGGCGTATCTCCCTCGCCCCAAGGAACGTTCTCGCCCTCATCCTTCTTGCGATCTTTCAAATGCAGCAGCACAATATTTTCGTGATTTTTGGTAATGTAATCCACCGCGTCAAAGTTGGCTGCCGTGAAATGGCCGATATCCAGGTTCACGCGGTACATCTTCGACATCGCTAAAGCGGCCGCAAAGCTTTCCGGCTTGGCGAACTGATTCGGATCTTTAAGATCCGAGTGGCCGTGCATGGCCACAAGAATCTTGTGCTTGTCGGCAAAGGGCACGACCCGCCGCGCCACCGGCAGCGTCGTGGAAGCTGTGATGATGCCCACGCCCAACGCTTTGGCGAATTCGAATCCACGCTCAATTTCCTCATCCGTGAAGTCATTGCCAAAGCTGTAATTGTAGGCGTACAAATGCACGCCCGCGTCTTCGAATTTCTTTTTGATCCCTTTAAAGTAGTCGAGCGAAACGGAAAGACGCCACTGGCGCACTTGTTCGCGCATGGCTTTGCGCTCGCCGGCGCTCATACCGCGGTGAAAGCCCGCCATGGGAGGTGTGTCCGTATGACCGCCTTCGATGTGTGGCGCAAAAAGTTCGCAGTCGCCCAAACCATCCGCCACCATGGCTTTGAGCGCGTCGTCGAATGATAAATCGCGAAAGCTGTAAGATTGCACTCCCAGCTGCACGCCATCTACTTTCGAATTGATTCTGGCCAAGGCGCTCGCCAAAGGAACGCCCGCAAGAGTGAGTTTTGCAAAATCTCGTCTGGTAAACATGACGCAAACATAATATCGATTTCGTTTGTAGGGTAACCTACAGAAGGCGATCTAATGGACTGGAACGAATTGCTGGCCGCGGCCAAAGCGGTGCGGCTTAAAGCGCACACTCCTTACTCAAATTTCAAAGTGGGCTGTGCCATCGAAGATGAGCACGGCCAGGTGTTTACCGGCTGCAACGTCGAAAATGCCAGCTATGGGCTGAGCTTGTGCGCCGAACGCGTGGCGGTGTTCAAAGCAATTTCGGAAGGGGCCGGGAAGTTGTTGCGTGTCGCGGTAGTGGCCGATACGGAGAAGCTGACGCCGCCTTGTGGCGCGTGCCGGCAGATTTTATGGGAATTCTGCGGCGACGCGGAACTGGCCTTGCAAAATCTGGCAGGCCAGCGCGACACCATGACGATAAAACAAATTCTGCCGAGACCCTTCGATGCGTCTTTTCTTTAGCGCGTGGCTGTTTTTGTGGTGTGGCGTCGCTAGCGCGGAACCGGTCGATTGGCTGATCATGGCGAAATTCGTCGTTACCATGGATGCGAAGCACCGCATAATCGAACAAGGGGCAGTAGCGATTTCGGGCGCGCGCATCGTGGCAGTCGGTTCACAGTCGGAACTCGCCGCGCGCTTTCAAGCGAAGCATACCCTCGACAAGCCGGATGCGCTTCTCGCGCCCGGTTTGATCGACACGCATACTCATGCGCCCATGTCCTTGCTGCGCGGACTGGCCGACGACAAGCGGCTCGACGATTGGTTGAACAACTATATTTTTCCGGCCGAAGCAAAGAACGTGACGGCCGATTTTGTGCGCGCCGGAACGCGCTTGGCGTGCGTCGAGATGGTGCTCGGCGGCATTACCACCTACACCGATATGTACTATTTCGAAGACGCCGAAGCGGAGGCCGCGAAAGAGGTGGGCGTGCGCGGCGTCTTGGGGCAAACGATCATCGGCTTCCCCGCCCCCGATTACCGCACTTGGCAGGAAGCGCTGGCCGGCGCCGAACGTTATCTCGGGCATTATGCCCACGACGAATTAATTACACCCGCCGTGGCCCCGCACGCGATCTATACAACGCCGGACGACGCACTGATAGCGGCCCACAAGCTCGCCGTCGAATACCACGCGCCGCTCCTCATTCACTTGGCGGAAATGGCGCGCGAACGCGATGACGCTTTGACGAAACGCAACTTGACGCCCGTCCAGGTTTTAGAAAAGCTCGGTGTGCTCGACGGCCGGGTGGTGGCCGCCCACTCCATTTACCTCGACCCGCGCGATATCGAGATCCTCAAGCGCCACGGCACCGGTGTGGCGCATTGCCCATCGAGCAATACCAAGATGGCTGCTGGGATCGCGCATGTGGCGGAAATGTTGGACGCGAACCTGCACGTGGGCCTGGGAAACGACGGCTTCGCCGGCAGCAATGACTCAGCCGATTTGTTTCGCGAAATGGACCTGGCCGCCAAGCTGCAGAAAATCACTCGCATGGACCCGACCGTTTTACCCGCCGAGCAAGTATTCGAAATGGCCACCATGGGCGGTGCGCGCGTGTTGGGTCTGGAACCGCAAATTGGATCGCTCGAGGCAGGCAAGCGCGCGGATCTGATTAGCGTAACGCTGAGGAATTCCACCGCCATACCGCTCGCCGGCAATCTATACGCACAAATGGTGTATGCCGGCAAGGCCAGCGATGTGGAAGATGTGTTCATCAATGGCAAGCAGCTCGTATCTGCACGCAAGCTAATGACAGTGAATATCGACGATGTGTACCGCAAGGCCGAGGAGTACCGGCATCGGATTTCGGCGAGTCTGAAGAACTAAAGTTCGCACAGCGTTTCCTTTTGAAATCGCGCGCACAGGCATTTCTTGGCTAGAGAGTGTGCGGAAACACAGCACTTTGTCTCCGTAGAGTTTTCAGAAACGGAGACATTCATGATTTCGAGAAGAACAAGAACTTATTTTGCCGCACTTGCTGCAGCTGCGTGGTCGGCGGGCAGCGCGGCGGCCGCAGTCGTAACGTTCACGCCAACGGCGGTGGCCGGGGGCACTTGGGCGGACGCATTGACGACGCCCCCCACCTCGGATAACGAAGCTAGCGGATTTTATAACAATGACTTAATTGGTCCAGTCCTCGCCGTTCCGAGCTTTGGCAATTTTATTGCGTGGGGCTCCGCCGTTGGCACAAACAACGCGGACTTCACCACGCTAATCGTCAACGGCCACAGCCTATCTACCGCACAAAACCCCACGCTGAACATCTCCGCCCCCACCGGCGGAACCAACGCCTCCCTTCTTTGGCTAGGAACGAACGCTGTCGCCAGCGGCCAGTTCTCCGCGGAACCGCTAACCATCACCCTTACCGACGTCAACGGCGTCACAACGACTTACAATCTGACGACGGGCGCAACCTCACCCGCCTTCTGGGGATTCACCTCCGACACGGCCATCAACACGATCACGATCGCCGCCCCAGCCGGCTACGACGCCGATCTCATGGATTTCTATGCCGGCGCCTATACGGACCCCGCACCACAGACGGCCGAGTGCGCCACCCTCTTCCTCGTGGGCGGCGGATTAATCTTTCTGGGCGTACGCTGGAAATTGGCCGGTCCGTCCCCGTATTAGCCCCTTGCTTGCCTGCACCAAAAACATTTTGCTTTGTTCTGCTCACTCCACCGGGGCTGGCCACTTGGCCGGTCCCGCTTTTTTTACATGCTACTTTGAAGGCTGAGTTACCATGGCGTGGTTTACCAGGCAAAAACCGTCTCTTGATTCCGGGCCCGTCCGTGACGACGAAAAAACCGTCCGCACAGAGGGGTTGTGGCAGAAGTGCGATGGCTGTGGACAGATTATCTGGCGCAAGTCGGTGGAAGAGAACATTTATGTCTGTCCGAAATGCGACTACCACTTCCGCATCGGCGCGGCAGATCGCCTGAAACTATTGTTTGATGACGGAGCTTATCATGAGTACGACGCGGCAATGCGCTCGTCCGATCCGCTCAACTTTGTAGATTCCAAACCGTATGTGCAGCGGCTCATGGATATGCAGGAAGCCACCAAGTTGCCGGATGCGGTGATTTGCGGCAGCGGGACGCTCGATGGCCGCCGGGTGCAGATTTGCGCACTCGAGCTCAAGTTTATCGGCGGCAGTATGGGCGCGGTGGTGGGCGAGAAAATCACCCGCGCCATTGAACGCGCCATGGTCGAAGAGACGCCGCTCATTCTGGTTTCGGCTTCCGGCGGCGCTCGCATGCAGGAAGGCGCCATCAGCCTCATGCAGTTAGCCAAACTTTCGGCCGCGCTGATGCAGTTGGACGAAGCGGGCTTGCCTTACATCAGCGTATTGACCGATCCCACCACCGGTGGAGTCACCGCAAGCTTCGCCATGCTGGGCGATCTAAACATTGCCGAGCCTGGCGCGCTCATCGGTTTTGCCGGTCCGCGCGTGATTGAACAAACCATCCGCCAAAAGTTGCCGGATGGTTTTCAACGCAGCGAGTTCCTGCTGGAGCACGGCTTCCTGGATGCGGTGGTAAAACGTAGCGAGATGAAAGCATACATCGCCAGCGCCTTAAGTTTTTTCATCGATTAGCCCACCACTGCTCGCCTTCTCAGTTCTTCCCCTGGTACACTCACCAGCCCTCGTGAAAATCTCGAAACGCTGAGCTCTATCCCTGGGTCTAGCGGGTGGAAGGGATGGAACAGATGGCTACCACGCCGACGGACAAATCGGTAAATGTACTGAACGAATTGATTGCTGTTTGCGAGGACGGCGCCAAAGGCTTTGCCAAGGCTGCCGAGGACGTCCAGGAACCATCGCTAAAACAGTTGTTTTCGCAATACTCATCGCAACGCGCCTCTTACTCGGCTGAGTTAAAGGAGGAGGTTGCGGCATTCGGAGTAAAGCCTGAACAATCCGGTCACGCCATGGCTCCCCTTCATCGCGGTTGGATGAGTTTGAAGGAGGCATTGGGCGACAGGGATAAGGCCATCATCGACGAATGTGAAGCCGGCGAAGACAGCGCTGTGAAAGCCTACCGCAAAGCTCTGCAAGAACCTCTTCCGCCGGCCACTCTCGAAATCGTGATGAGCCAGCTGGCGGGGGTGCTGGAGGCGCACGGCAAATTGAGCACGCTCAAGCACAGCCGGAATTAGAAGCAACGTAAGGAGAAACTATGCTGATTGTTCTTATCATTTTGATTCTGTTACTCGGAGGCGGCGGCGGTTACTACGGCTACGGCCGCTGGGGTTATGGCGGCGGCGCGGGAATCGGCTTGGGAACCATCCTGGTGGTTCTGCTTGTCTTCTACTTGCTGCGAGGATCTAGGATCTGATTCGGGAGAATATCATGGCTGAACAGAAAAAATGCGAGCATCCTTCTTGTAACTGTGCTGCACGAGAGGGCAGTGCTTACTGCAGCACTTATTGCGAGGGGCAGGCGAAAACAGCAGACATAGAATGCGGCTGCGGGCATCCGTCCTGCAAGTCAGCATAGAACAGGCGGCGGCGGGCTGAAGGCTTGCCCCACCCCCATTGGTAGTCTGGGACTACGCGCATATGACTACCCGAGAAGCGGTGTTCTCTCCTTCGGCGACGCCGCTCAGCACCAATAAACATCTGCTGCGGTGGATCGAGAAGACGGCCGATCTTACCAAGCCCTCCGCCATCCACTGGGTGAATGGGTCGGCAGAAGAGAACGATTGGCTCTATCGCCAGATGTTAGAGAGCGGTACCTTCATAGCTCTTGATCAAAAGCGGTGGCCGGGTTGCTATTACGCGCGCTCCGATGCCAGCGACGTCGCGCGGGTGGAGGACCGGACTTTCATTTGTTCGTTATCGAAAGAAAATGCCGGCCCCACCAACAACTGGGTCAATCCCTTTGAGATGCGCAGGACTTTGAAGGGCTTGTTTCGCGGCTGCATGCGCGGTCGCACCATGTATGTCTTGGCGTTCAGCATGGGGCCGGTTGACTCGCCACTCTCGCAGATCGGCGTGCAGTTGACCGACTCGCCCTATGCCGTCGTCAACATGCGCATTATGGCGCGGATCGGCTTGCCCGCTCTGGCGGAAATAGACAAAGATGAGAAGCGCGTTGTGCCGTGTATTCACAGCGTGGGCAAGCCTCTGGCGCCCGGCGAGCCGGATGTTCCGTGGCCCTGCAACCCCGAAAAATACATTGTGCATTTTCCGGAGACGCGCCAGATCTGGTCTTACGGCTCGGGCTATGGCGGCAATGCGCTGTTAGGCAAGAAATGTTTCGCCTTGCGCATTGCTTCCAACATCGCTCGCGATGAGGGTTGGATGGCGGAGCACATGCTGATTCTAGGCGTGGAAGATCCGCAAGGCGAGAAGACGTACGTCGCAGCCGCCTTTCCCAGCGCCTGCGGCAAAACAAATTTCGCCATGATGATTCCGCCCAAGGGATTTGAGGGCTGGAAGATTTGGACCGTCGGCGACGATATCGCCTGGATCAAGCCCGATGCAAACGGCGTATTGCGCGCGATCAATCCGGAAGCTGGATTTTTCGGAGTCGCGCCCGGGACGTCTCCCAAAACCAACCCCAACGCCATCGCCACGCTTAAAACGAATTCGGTCTTTACCAACGTCGCGCTGACACCAGAGGGCGGCGTATGGTGGGAAGGCTTAACCAGCGAACCACCGCTGGAGTGCCTGGATTGGCAAGGGCAGAAATGGACGCCGCAAATCGGCCAGCAATCGGGCCGCAAGGCCGCCCACCCGAATGCGCGTTTCACTTCGCCGGCCGCGCAGTGTCCTTCCATCGATCCCAACTGGGAAGATCCAGACGGCGTACCAATCAGCGCGTTCATATTTGGGGGCCGGCGAGCGACCAATATTCCACTCGTCTTTCAAGCCTTCAATTGGAGCGCCGGTGTGTATCTGGGAGCGACCATGGGATCGGAGACGACGGCGGCGGCGGCGGGCGCGGTCGGCAAAGTGCGCCGCGATCCCATGGCGATGCTGCCTTTCTGCGGTTATCACATGGGCGATTACTTTCGCCACTGGCTGACCATGCAGCGCGCCCTCACGGCCACCCCTAAAATTTTTCACGTGAACTGGTTCCGCAAAGACGCCGATGGCGAATTCATCTGGCCCGGCTTCAGCCAAAATATGCGCGTGCTGAAATGGATTGTCGACCGCGTGCATAGCCGGGCGGCGGCGAAAGAATCACCCATCGGTTGGGTGCCGCGCTATGAGGATATGGATTGGAACGGGCTGGATTTCCCGAAAGAAAAGTTCGACGAAATACAATCGTTCGACCGGACCGCATGGAAGGCGGAAGTGATGGGACACGAAGAGCTCTTCATCGAATTACATGATCATTTGCCGCCTGAAATGATTTACGAACGCGAATTGCTCATCTGCCGGTTATAACGTGAAGCTGCTGATCTTTTCCGATATCCATGAGGACTGGCGCGCGCTGGAAAAGCTGATGGCGCAGCAGGCCGATTACTACGTAGCCGCGGGCGATTTGGCGAATTGGGGCCGCGGCTTGGAAAAAGCTGGGGCCATTCTGCAGCCGCATGCCGAGCGCGTGTGGGTGCTGCCGGGCAATCACGAATCCGACGTTGAGATTCAGCAGTTCTGCAGCCAGTTTGGATTCCGCGATTTGCACGGCCAGAGTTTGGAGTTGGCCGGCCATCGCATAGCCGGCTTGGGTTATTCGAATCCTACGCCGTTCAATACTCCTGGTGAATATAGCGAGACTGAGTTAGCCAATCGGTTAGCGCCGTTTGCCACATTGACGGCGCCGTTAATTTTAATTTGCCATTGCCCGCCGAAAAATACCGCGCTTGATCACGCCGGAGCCAATCAGCACTTTGGCAGCACGGCTATTCTAAATTTTATTGAACTACATCAACCCACATACTTCTTCTGCGGCCATATTCACGAAGCGGCCGGCGCGCATGTCACGCTAGGTAAGACGCAGTGCTGGAACGTCGGCAAGAAAGGGCATTTGCTGGAAATTTAGCGTATGGATTTGAACGCCAAACCTTATGATCTGGGTCAGCCGTATTTTCCGGGCATGCCGCATTACCCGACTCATCCGCCCTTTCTCTACAGCCTGACCAAGAAGCATGGCGACATGGTTCATACACTTGGAGCTACCTCGGCAGCCGATGCCATCGCCCTCGGAACGCACGTGGGGACGCATATCGATGCGTTGAGTCATTTTTCCTGCAACGGTGTCTGCTATGGCGGGCGAAAAGTGGAGCAAACCTATGAACACGGCATGGCGGAACTGGGCGTGGAATCCATCGCGCCCATGGTGCGTCGCGGTGTCCTGCTGGATATTGCCGGCGTCGCGGGCGTCGACGTTCTTCCGGCCGACTTCGAAATAACGCCCGAGCATCTGGAGCGCGCCGCAACCGTCGAAATCGAAGCGGGGGATATCGTGCTGCTGCGCACCGGTTGGGCGCGTCTCTTTTCCGACGCCCGGCAATACATCAACAACACCATTGGCCCGGGACCCGGCATTGAAGGAGCGCGCTGGCTCAGTTCCCGGAAAATCTTCGCCGCCGGCGCCGACACCGTCGCGTTCGAAAAATCCCCTAACCCGGCCATGCCCGTCCACGTTCATCTGCTCGTGGAATCCGGCATTCACATCATCGAAGTTCTCAATCTGGAGCAACTCGCCCGCGACCGCATTCACGAATTCACCTTCATCGCCGCTCCCATGAACATCCGCGGCGCCACCGGCGCCCCCCTCCGCCCCCTCGCCTTCCCAAACCCGGGACGGACGAGACCGTCCCCATTTTCCGCCCACTAACACCTCAACCCGGAACCCTCAAACCCGGGACGGACGAGACGTTCCCCACTTTTCCAAGCGGAAATGGGGGAACGTCTCGTCCGTCCCGGGTTTGGGGTTTCCGGGTTTGGGGTTTGGGGTTTGAGGGTTTGAGCTTGACCGGTTTGAGGTTTGAGAGAAAACTTCCGCGCTTCCCCCACTTCTCAATATGCCTCGAATGCCAAGAGTCGTCGCCGTCGGCCTGCCGCATCACATCACCCAGCGCGGCAACGGCAAGCGCGACATATTCATCACCGACGATCTCAGGCAAACTTACCTGGACCTCCTCCGCCAGCACTCCGCCAATTATCGATTGCGAATCCTGGCCTACTGTCTCATGACCAACCATCTTCACCTCGTGGTCATCCCCCAAGCGGAAAACTCCATGTCCGGCGCTCTTCGGCACGCGCACGGCCGCTTTGCCCAATATTGGAACACCGCGCGCCAAGGCATGGGTCACATGTGGCAGAATCGCTACTACTCCTGCCCCATGGAAGCCTCGCGCGTCTGGTCGGTCATGCGCTACGTCGAATTAAATCCGTGGCGCGGCGGCATGATTGAGGAAGCGGTCCGCTACCCTTGGTCGAGTGCCGCCGCGCACGCCAGCGGTTTCGACGAATACCACATTCTGGACATGGCTTGGTGGCGCGCCGAGTGGCCCGCGGGCAATTGGCTCGCCGCCCTGCGCTCCGACGAAAGCGCCACTGCCGACGACATCCGCCGCGCCACCTACACCGGCCGTCCACTCGGCAGCTCCGACTTTGTCGCCACCCTGGAGCAGCGCCTCGGGCGCCCTCTTGCCGCGAGACCAAGTGGTCGGCCCAAGAAGATCGCAGAACATACCAAAATCCGCTACGCTGCCGCTACGCAAGGCTGCTGAAGACCGGGCAAGCCTACGAGCGCTTTTCCGCCCTTGACTCCTTCGGAGGCCTTTGGGCCGCCGGTTTCTTTTCCGGAGCAGGCTTTCGCGCGGGAGCCGGTTTGGCCGCCAGATGATTGCTAGCTTGCCTAACAGCCGCAGGCGCCGGCGTTCCGTGATTCGCCGAAGCAAAGTTCGAGCGGTCCTGGCTGGCCACCTGCTCATGTTGTACCTGCGCCGGGGTTGCCGCCATATGTGGCTGACTCGCAAACGCCTGCTCCTGCGGCGTGGGCCCGGCCGCTACGCCGTTCGGACCACCATTGAAACTTGTGCGGTTGTTATTAACAACCGTCGTGTTGTTCACTACCGTCGTATTGACGTAGGTGTTATGAACCACCGTCGTGTTGACGTTCACAACCGCCGTATTATAGGCGAAATTTCCACCTCGCCACGCGCCACCGACGAAGCCAACGCCGCCATTGCCCCAACCCCAATAACCCGGTGTCCAGAGATAACGCGGGCGGCGCAATATTGACCGAGATCCCAATGGAAATTTGCGCGAAAGAAGCTCCCGGCAGGGTAAGCATCGCTCCCACAAGTACGATCTTGCGAACAAAATTATGAATGAGCATCATCACCCTTCCTGTTTCGTGCGGAAAGACATAGCTCACCCTCGCCCCGGCAGGCGATTGATCTGCTAAGCGACTCTCCAACGTCATTTTGCCCCCATAGGTTTACCCCAGTCCTTAGCGGCACTTGCAAAACGCCAAAGCGTAAAAAAGCGCTTTAAAACATAAAGAATAAAAAATGTTTGAAGGAAGGGCTCCGTCCGTTGTAAGATCTTGTCGCCAAACAAATCACCCGACAGCGGAGCAAAGCCCACCCTAATGCAGATTACCTCAGCCGAGCGCCTGGCGCAATTCAAAAACCTGCTGCAAACCGAGTTATTCCCGGCGTTGGAATCCGCCCTCGGCCCAGCGTTATCCCCTTGACGCCGCAAGCGATTCGCAAGGTGGGGCATCGCTACCAGCAGGGTGGCCTCGACGCTCGCTCTATGAAAAGCGGCGGCCTGGCGCGGAAGCATTGCTGGAGGGCAGCCAAAAACAGCGGATCATCGCCATGGTGTGCAGCGATCCTCCGGCGGGCCGTGCCCGTTGGACCGTGCGACTGTTGGCCGAAGAGGCGGTCAAGCGGCGCATGGTGCCGCGCGTGGGAAGGGAGACGATTCGGGTTTTGTTACTCCACCACGACCTCAAGCCGTGGCGGGAAAAAAATGTGGTGCGTCGCCGAACTGAATGAGGACTACGTCGCCAAGATGGAAGATGTGCTGGAAACCTATGAAAAGCCCCTTGACCCGCGAGAGCCGGTGGTTTGTCTGGATGAGAAACCGGTCACTCTCCATGCTGACGTCCGCCCTACCTCTCCGCCACAACCTGGACGCGAACCGAGACGGGACAACGAATATGAACGGCGAGGAACCGCTAATGTTTTCTGTGCGGTAGAGCCCAAGGTGGGCCGGCATTTTGCCTTCGCCACGCCGGACCGTTCCGGGTTTGAGTTCGCACAAGTTGCCGCCGAGTTGGCCCTGCAATACCAGAACGCCAAGACGATTCACCTGGTGATGGACAATCTGAACATCCATCGTCAGAAGTCGGTGACCGATCTCTACGGCGAGGAATTGGTCGGCGCCATCTGGAACAGTTTTACCGTTCACCACACGCCTGCCCACGGCAGTTGGCTGAATCAGGCTGAAATCGAAGTCGGCCTCTTCTCGCGACAATGTCTGGGACATAGAAGAATCCCCGACCTAAAAACCCTCCGGCGCGAAGTGCGAGCATGGAACCGCCGGACCAATCGAGCCCAAACCAAGATTCAGTGGACGTTCGACCGCAAAGGTGCCCGCCGCGTGTTCCGATAAAAATGGAATTCTTTTAAGCGGTCACAGCACTAGCCCGATGAGGCTCATCAATTCCCTTCCGAGTCCGGAACTGGGTAGACTGAAGTACCCAAGGAGAGAATCTCATGATCCGCCGACTCCATGTCCCCCTTCTGAAGCCTGAAGACGTAATTCCCCACCTCGCAAAGCAAGACCTGCACTGGAAGGCCGGATACTCCGCGCAGGAACTTGCGTTCGCGTGGGCGACTTCCCGAAATGGATTCCCGGAGGTCATCCGTAAGGTTCTGGCTACGGCTCCGGAATATGCGGGCGCTGAAATGATCGACGGCTTTTTCGAGCGTGAAGTCGAACTCGGATCGCCGGGGCGGAACAGTCAAACAGATCTGATGGTGGGTCGTCGGTTTGCGCGACGAACTTGGGATCATCGCCGTTGAAGGTAAGGTTGAAGAGTCATTCGCCGACCTTGTTTCAGACTGGAATACGACACCAGGGAAGCAGCGCCGTCTGGAAAATCTGTGCGACTCTCTGGATCTTCCGCTGACTCAAGTCGGCCTAGTGCGCTATCAGTTGCTTCATCGAACGGCTTCCGCAATCTATGAAGCTAAACGGTATCGAGCTCGTCATGCTCTGATGCTGGTCCATTCTTTTAGTCGGACACACCGATGGTTCGAGGACTTTGCTGCCTTCTCATGCGCGATGGCGCAACCCTCGCAGCGCCCTGGAGTCTGCTCCGCTGCGAAGACGTCAGCCGCCTTTTCCGCTTTGTGTTTTTTGGCTAGCCTGCTCGCGTCAGAGTTCAATGAAGTGAATTGGAGATCAAAACCGCAGCAGGTGACTTTGAAGTCGGTTTGCGGGTACGGAACTTTTTCTGGAGGCGTTGGTTGACGGCGGTAGTAGAGAATGTTTCGGGATTAAAGGGACCGCGCCAAAGAAGCATGCTTTCATGTTCACTATTCGTAGGATCGGCGATGGCCGCCAGATAGTCTTCATAGCCGAGAGTTCCGCCCACGTCTTCTGGGGGTGTGCGGCGCTCGCCAGCAACACATCGCGGATAGTGGACGTTGGGCTGGGGCATGAGAATGGCCTCCAGTAAAAGATCATGGTGCCAACTATCACCGAAATCATAGAGATATTCGAAATGGCTACCCACGCGGGGCAGGACGTCGTTGAGCCGCACGAGCTTTTCATCCAAGACTTTGCGCTCGTACATGTCATCGTCGGGATCGGGCACGCTATAGCGGCGACGGCCGATGACGAAATCATGCAGATGATAGTCTTCCCAATCCATAACGATCTGCAACAAAGTGTGCAATTGGGCTAAAGCGATGTCTTCCCAGACTTGGATACGCCGCCAGATGAGCGGCTGAATGTCTTGCAAAGTAATTTTCAGCTGATACAACGCTCGATGGTTCGCCACAGTTTGCTCGCTTTGGCTAGCATACAACTCTTCCGATGTTCAATCGCAAGTGGCTGTGCGATTAGCTAAGCGCCGCATGGGCAGCGCGGAGAGTGTGACGCTGGGCGATAAGAGCTTCACGCCGCCGGAAATCTCCGCGCTGATTCTGCGTGAACTGGCGAATGGGCTCGTCTCTCGCTTAGCGAGCGGCCCGAGAAGGCGGTCATCACGCCCGCCTATTTCTCGGATGCGCAACGCAGTGCTACGCGCGAAGCGGGCGCGCTAGCCGGGTTGGAGGTAGTGCGAATTCTGAATGAGCCCACGGCCGCCAGCCTTACCTATGGTTACGGCGACGGGTCGCGCCACACCGCTCTCATTTACGACCTCGGCGGCGGCACCTTCGACGTTTCGGTCGTAACGGTGGAAGGGGACATTACCGAGGTGCTGGCGAGTCACGGGAACAATCGCCTGGGCGGTGACGATTTCGACGATCTACTGCTGGAAAAGCTCGCGCAGGAGTTTCAGAAGCAATATGGGGCAGACGTAAGATAGGGGCATCCGGCGGCAAAAGCGCGCCTGTGGTGGGCTGCGGAAGAGGCCAAAAAAAAGACTCAGTTGGGAGCCGTACGTGACCATCCGCGAGGAAGCGCTGGTGACGCGCTCGGGCAAGCCGTTGCATCTCGAGATGGAGATTTCGCGCAGCGAGTACGAGAGCCTGATTCGTGGGTTGGTGGATTCGACTCTCGACAGCGTGTCGGAGGCGCTGCAGGACGCGGGCAAAAAGCCCGGCGATATGGACGCGGTGCTGCTGGTGGGCGGATCGACCCGCACGCCCTGGCCTTCAATTTACTGAGTGAGCTGATGGCGATTGAACAGCGGCAGGATGTGCATCCTGACCTCTGTGTAGCGCTGGGCGGGTGTACTGGCAGCGCGCCTGGCCGGAAGGGAAGTGGAGCGCGTGCTGCTGGATATTTCGCCTTATTCTTTCGGCGTCTCTTATTTGGGTGAGCGCGGCGGCGTGCCTTACCCGCACTGTTACAAGCCGATTGTCTGGCGCAATACCGCCTTGCCGCTCACTCGCACGGAGGCGTTCATGACCAGTTATCCGTTTCAAAGGGAAGTTGATGTGCAGGTGTATCAAGGTGAGGATGACGACGCGCTCAAAAATATTCTGGTGGGCGACTTGCCGAGTGGAGGGTTTGACGGCGGTGCCGGACGCCAACCAGATTCTCTGCCGCATGCGCCTTGATTTGGACGGCATTCTGGAAGTGACGGCGGTGGAGAAGCGGACAGGAAAATCGAAGCAGATCACCATTGCCAACGCGCTGCAGGCGAAGACCGCCGAGGAGATTGCGGCGGGGCGGAAACGAATTCAGGAATTGTACGAATCCCGTCCGGGACAATTTCCAGACGAGTTTGACTCCGCCCGGATCGAAGAAGAAGTGCCGGAAGATGAGGCCATCGAGGCCGAGTTTCGCGCGGCGTTAGCAAACGAGCGGGAGGCCGAGGATCTGGTAGAACGCTCCCGCAACGTGTTTCCCCGGATGCATGCGGAGGATCGCGAGGAGGCGATTGACCTGCACGAGAAAATCGGCATGGCGATTGAAGCCGGCGATGAGGCGGCGCTGGCGGAGGCTTCGCGCGCGCTTCGCGAACTGCTGTTTTTCATGGAAGGGAAGCCGAATTGAACGAGGGCGGCAGATGTCCGGTTTGCCAAGCCCGGTTTCGCGGGGCCGGCACTTGCTCGCGCTGTGGCGCGGATCTGGGACGACTGATGCGGCTCGCGGCCGAAGCTTGGCGGTTGCGGGAAGCGGCGCGAATGGCACTGGCGGCGGGGGAGTTCGAGGTTTGTCTTGGGTTGGCCACGCAGGCGCAGGAAGTGCAAAGCACGTCCGCCGGAGAAGCTTTGTGCAGAATTGGCAGATGGCTGGGGTCTGGCCGTGCAGGCGAACGCGCAGTGGAGAAATAGCGCACACGTTCTGACGGTTCTCGTCTGGTTTCCATGTACTGCGGAGTGACAAACCACCGTCAGCTCACGGAAAAGCGGGAAAATCGGGGGAAAATCGGGGGGGAATCGGGAAAATCGGGGAAATCGGGAAAATCGGGAAAATCGGGGAAAATCGGGGACGGACGAGACGTTTCTCACTTTTTCGGAATTGAAAATTAGGGAATGTCTCGTCCGTCCCCGCTTTAGGGTGCCCCACTAGCCTGTACTCCCAGCGGAATTCGGGTTTTGGTACCGCTAATGCGTTTGACAGGCTTGCGGGCTGGGGCGGAGCAAACCAGCGAGTGGACTACGTGAGCAGCATCGTCGCGGTCCGAGGTGGCGTTTGACCGAATGCGCTAACAATTTCGGCACAAAAGACGAGGCGGCAAGCGGCGGCCGCTATACCTTACGGCCCGGGAAGTAAGCATAGGCTGTACCGGAAGCAGGGATCTAAATCGCTACTGGCCCCGAACGGCGCCGTGGAGGGTCGACAACCGAATTCGCGTGTGGAAATATGGACTAGGATGTAGTTTACGGGGCTGTTCCTGCTTCGGCAGTGGACAAGGCCGAAAGAGTGCAAGCTGAAATGTCCAAAAGAATCGGGAAATACGAAATCACGGCGGAGATAGGACGAGGCGGATTCAGCCGGGTATACCGCGGCTTTGATCCGAATGTGAACCGGCCGGTGGCCATTAAGGTCTCCACACGAGAGAGCGACCCCGAACACCTGAGCCGCTTCCGGAATGAGGCGTCGGCGGCGGGCAACCTAAGGCACGAGAACATTGTCACGATCCACGATTACGGTGACGACGATGGCGTGCCTTACCTGGTGATGGAGCTTTTGGAAGGCCGCGACCTGCACCACATTATGCGGGACGGGCCTAAGTTCAGCATGTTGGAAAAAATGCAGGTGATGTCGCAAGTCGCCCAGGGCCTGCATTGCGCGCATCTGAATGGCGTGGTGCATCGTGATATCAAGCCGGCCAACGTGATGGTGCTGGCCGATGGCACGGTAAAGATTCTGGATTTCGGCATTGCGCGCATGACCGGCGAAGTGAGCCGTTTGACGCAGAATGGCTATTTGGTTGGCACGCCGCTGTACATGAGTCCCGAGCAGTTGCAGGGCAGCGATGCGGACGCCTTATGCGACGTGTGGGCGTATGGCGTTTTGTACTTCGAACTGCTGACCGGCCAGCACCCGTTCCTTTCGCAGGACAACACCAGGCTGATACGGAACATCACAATTGTGAATCCGCCATCGGTGCATTCTCTGACGCGCGGCATTCCGGAAGGATTGGCGCAGGTCATCCGTCGTGCGCTCACGAAGGACAGGCGACGCCGGTACCAGAGCCTGGAAGATGTTTTAGTGGATACGAATCCGATCCTGGCGCTGTTGCAGCGGGAGCAGACTGCGGGCCTGGTGACGGAAGCGCAGTATTACCGGAACAGCGGTCAGTTGATCGCGGCGCGGCGCAGTTCCCGGCGGGCGTTGGAGATTGACCCGAGTAATTACGGGGCACAGCAACTGCTGAAATCGATTCAGCATGAGATGCAAGAGGAGAGCTTAGCCGAACCGGTCAAGGTAGAAGCTGCGCCGGTGGCAAAGGCCCCGGCGGTGGAAAAGCAGCCGGAGCCTGTTGCGCCGCCAGCGCCACCGCTACCACCCCCTCCGCCCGTCGTTGTTGCGCCGCCGGTCGTCATTGCGCCGCCGGTTGAACTGCCCGCGCCCGTTGTGCCACAAGATGAGCCGGAGATGATTCTGCCCGAGCGGCAGCCTGCGCCCGTGGCAGTGCTGGCGCCACCCGAACCGCTGGTAATGGTTCCTACACCCGCGCAAATGGTCGCGGCCGCAGTGGCTCCGGCGATGGCGCAGTTGGCGACTGCGGTAGAGACACCCCCGCCCACCAACCCGACTCGTTCGCGGCCGACCATGGCAACCGGCGCGGCGGCAGCGATTGCGGCTGCGGTAGCAGCGGCCAAAGCGCGTCAGGCAGAAGAAGAGAAGCAGCAGAGGGAGAAAGGACCGGAGCGGGAAGAGGTAAGCGCGCCCGCCATAAAGGCAACGCCCCTGGTGGTTTCGGCGTTGCCCACAACACGCGTGGCGCCGCCGCCCCCGCCGACCGGTTCATTTAGGCGCCCCGACAATGGCTCGGGGATCTTCGTCACGGAAGACCCGCTGGTTGTGAAGCGTCCAGCGGCAGCGGTGATGACGCAGCGCATGAACGCGTCAGAATCGACAGCGGCCGTGGCTACGCCACCTTCAGCGCCGCCGCCCACTCGGCTTCCCGGTACCAGGGCGATTCCGCCCAGTGTGCAGCGGATCGCCAACGGCACAAGTGAAACGAAAGCTCCGGCCCCTTCGGCTCCGCAAATGGAGAGAAAAGCTCCGTCGGACAACCTGCCGATGCGACGTCCGCCTTCGGAGATGTACGCTAAGGGCAAGCGCCGCAAGTCTTCGAGCTCGTTATTCGCGGAGAAGAAACAAGGCAAGTCGTTTCCCTGGGCGCTCGTCATATTCGGCTTGGCGTTGGCGTCTGTCGCGGGAGCCTTAATTTTCTTCTCGTGGTCGGCGCCCAAGTACGCGAGCGCCCCCACGCTGCTTCCCGAGAAAATGCTGTTCACTTGGAAACCCGTAACGGCCTTTCCTCCGGAGCAGTTATTGACGCTTAAAGGCGGCCCAGTCAATGCGTCTTACATCGCCGCGAGCGACGAGGATTGGCTGGTGGTCACACCGGAAACCGACGAAGCGAATAACCGGACGTGGCAAATCAAAGTAGAGCCGGATAAGTTAGCGGCAGCTGGTCCGGGTACCAACACAGGTTGGATCGATGTCACATCGGCAGAGGGCTTCAAAACGCAAGCAGAGGTAACGCTGAAGATCGGAGTGGCCGAGGTAGCTCCTCCGGGAAAAACCAAAAAGTCGCCAAAGGCCGATCAGAGTCCTTCGGCGGTAACTAGCGCCGCTCCGCCGGCCACGAAACCACTGGCGACGGTCACAACCGCCAACAGCGCGACTGATTCAGCGAAGACTGTGGTTGGGAAGCCAGCTGCGAAAAAGACCGACACCTCGACGAAGAAAACACCGAGCGACGGCACCGATCTCAACTAAGACAAGCGCCCTTGTAATGATTTTGAGGGATCATGCGCGCCTACGAACAGGATTACGCCGGTTGGGTTGAGGACACGGCACGCGCGATTGAGGAAGGGCGGTTTAACGAGATTGACAGGGTTGCGCTGGCGGATGAGGTACGGGATCTGGGAAAAAGTGAGCGTCGGGAGTTGGAGAGTGCTTTACGAGTGCTTCTACTCCATCTCTTAAAGCAACGATACCAACCCGAAAAGACGACGAGAAGATGGGAGACATCGATACGCGTGCAGCGCAAGCACCTCTCGAAGTTCCTCCGCGAGAGT
Organism: Bryobacterales bacterium; assembly: GCA_963764105.1. Classification (GTDB taxonomy): domain Bacteria; phylum Acidobacteriota; class Terriglobia; order Bryobacterales; family Bryobacteraceae; genus Bog-105. The sequence goes on along the minus strand of CAVXRP010000046.1, from coordinate 43,163 downwards.
CCAAGCTTGCGCCCTGAGCTATCCGAGTCGGTAGCAGACGCCTACGACTCCGCCCGAATCGAGGCCGAACAAGAAACCGGTCTCGATTTCGATACCTTTCCGGAAATCTGCGAATGGACCGTTGCCGAAGTTCTGGAAGGCGTCTCTTAAAACCAGCGCGTCATGACGACTTTTTGCTCGGTGTAAAACGCTACGGCGTCTTTGCCATGGGCGTGCAGGTCGCCAAAGAAAGACTGCTTCCAGCCGGTGAACGGGAAAAAGGCCATGGGCGCGGCCACGGCCATGTTTACCCCAACCATGCCCACTTCAATGCGCGAGGCGTATTCGCGCGCCGAACGGCCATCTGAGGTGTAAATCGTCGTGGTATTGCCGAAAGGCGAACTGTTCACCAGGTTGATCGCCTCGTCTAAAGTTTCGGCACGGATCACGGAGAGAACAGGTCCGAAAATTTCTTCTTTGGCGATGGTCATCGATGGGGTCACAGAATCAAAAATGGTAGGTCCCAGGAAGAAGCCATTACCCTTCATTCGGTCACGGCCGTCGCATAGAGGTTTGGCACCTTCGGCCACACCTTTTTCGATGTAACCGACAATCTTTTCCCGATGCTCTTTTGTGACGACGGGGCCCATGCCGGAGGTCTCATCAACAGCATCGCCCACTTTGAGCTGGCGGCAACGTTCGACCAGGGCACCCAGAATCGGCTCGGCGGCTTTGCCCACCGGTACGAGTACGCTGCCCGCGAGACAACGTTCGCCGGCGGCGCCAAAAGCGGAACTCATAATGGCGTCGGCGGATTTTTCCATGTTGGCGTCGGGCATGACGACCATGTGATTCTTAGCACCACCTAAAGCCTGCACGCGTTTTCCTTCGGCGGCGGCAGTGGCGTAAATATATTTGGCGATGGGTGTTGAGCCAACGAAGGAGACGGCGCGCACGAGTGGATGTCGCAGAAGCGCATCCACCACTTCCCTGCCCCCATGCAGGAGCGTCATGACTCCCGGCTTAAGCCCGGCATCAGCCAATAGCTCACAAGCACGGGTGGGCGTGAGCGGAACCTTTTCGGACGGTTTTAAAACGAACGCGTTGCCGCAGGCGATGGCGAACGGGTACATCCACATGGGCACCATGCAGGGGAAATTGAACGGCGTAATGCCCACACAAACGCCCAGGGGCTGGCGGATGCTGTGCGAGTCGATCCCGCGCGAGACATTTTCGAGCGCTTCGCCCATCATTAGACTGGGCATACCGCAGGCCACTTCCACCATTTGAACGGCGCGGCGGACTTCCGCTTTGGAATCGTCGAGCGTTTTGCCGTTTTCGCGCGAAAGGGTAGTGGCTAGTTCGACGAGATGCTTTTCGAGCAGATTCTTGAAGCGGTAGAGCGGCTGAACGCGATCGGCTACCGGGATGTCGCGCCATCCAAGAAAGGCGTTGTGCGCGGCCTTGACGGCACGGTCAACGTCTGGCGCGGCGGCATAGGGAACTTGGGCGATGACTTCGCCGCTGGATGGATTGACAACGTTGTGCAGGTCCCGCTGGGGCGATTCCCACTTACCATCGATCAGGAAACTTGTGCTTGCGATTGTTTCGGTGAGGGCCATACTTTTTCTCCAGTAAACGACATCAAAGCGAAATAGACGACAGCGGAAACGAAGAAGCCGACGAACCAAGCATAGCGATACAGCACAGCTAGCGGTTGAACAAAGACACCGATGAGGGCGATAAACACTCCGGCAGCCAACGCCCAGAGAGCGTTCAAATTAAACCCGTGAGTGTATTCGTAAGCACCATGACGGCGATAGAGGTCTTCGACATTGAGCGCGGCGTGGCGGACGAGGAAATAATCGGCAATCATCACACCCGCGATGGGGCCGAGTAAGCCGGAATAGCCGACGAGCCAGCCGAAAATATAGGAGCTGAAATCGCCAAGGAGTTTCCAGGGCATCATGAGAACGCCCACAACGCCTGTGATGAGGCCGCCGGTGCGGAACGAGATGAGTCGCGGATTAAGGTTGGAAAAATCGTTGGAAGGCGAGACGACATTAGCGGCCACGTTGGTGTTGAGTGTAGCGATGAGTAGAGCGATGAGAGCAACGAAGGCAATAACGGGTTGATTGAAGCGGCCGAGCAATTCCACCGGATCCCAAATGGGTTGGCCGAAGATGACGGCGGACGCGGATGTGACGGCGACGCCGATGAAGGAATAGAGAGTCATGGCGGTGGGAAGGCCAAGAGCTTGGCCGATCATCTGGGCCTTTTGCGAAACAGCGTAGCGCGTGAAGTCAGGAATGTTGAGTGCCACCGTGGCCCAGAAGCCGACCATGCCGGTGACGGAGGGAACGAAGAAGGCGAGGAATTCGGCGTTCGTCTTGAACTTGCTGGGCGCGGCGAGAACGGGTCCGAGGCCGCCGGCTTTGCTGGTGACCCACCAAAGTAGCAGCAGCCCGACGGCGAGCATGAATGGTGCGGCGATCCCTTCCAGAATTTTGATGGTTTCAATGCCGCGCATCACGACGAGCATGTTGAGCGCCCAGAACGCGAAGAAACAAACCCATTTCCCAGCAGCGAGGTGAGCCCAGGATGGTGAGAGAATTTGCAGCATGGAGTTTATGGCCGAGCCGCCGATCCACGTTTGAATACCGAACCAGCCGCAGGCGACGAGAGCGCGCAAAACAGCCGGCACGTTTGCGCCGCGCACTCCGAAAGAGGCGCGCACGAACACGGGGAATGGAATGCCGTATTTTGCGCCAGCGTGGGCGTTGAGCAACATGGGGACGAGAACAATTAAATTGCCAAGGAGAATCGTGCCGATGGCTTGCCACCAATTCATGCCGCCGGCGATGAGGCCGGAGGCGAGCATGTAGGTGGGAATACAGACGCTCATGCCGATCCAGAGAGCGGCGTAGTTATAGATGCGCCAGTCGCGACGCAAGGCGGGGATGGGCGCGAGGTCGGTGTTGTAGAGGGATGGGTCAGGCGAGGCCAGCGCTTGCTCACGCGCGCGGTTCAGTTCCATAGATCTAACCCCATGCGCCCCCTCGAGCTTGCCGGCGTAGATAGTGGCCTCTTCCAGTGCGGCCGATGAACTTGTCGTCTTGGACGATGACATCGCCACGCGAGAGCACGATCTTGGCATTCCCTTTCACGTGGAAGCCTTCGAACATGGAGTAATCGACGCGCATATGATGAGTGGCGGCTGAGATGACATGGTCGGAGTCTGGATCCCAAATTACAATGTCGGCGTCGCTGCCGACTGCAATTTCGCCTTTCTTGGGATACAAACCAAACAATTTAGCCGGGGTTGTGGAAACGAGTTCTACAAAGCGGTTCAGACCGATGCGGCCCTGATTGACGCCATGATGATGGATGAGTTGGAGACGATTCTCAACGCCTGGCCCACCGTTGGGGATTTTCGTGAAATCATCGACACCCAATGATTTTTGATCTTTGAAACAGAAGGGACAGTGGTCGGTAGAGACGACTTGCAGATGATCTTGGCGGAGACCGTCCCAGAGCTTATCGAGATGATGTTTTTCGCGGAGAGGTGGAGTGAACACATATTTTGCACCTTCGAAGTTGGGGCGGGCGAGTTCGTCAACCGTCAAAAGCAAATATTGGGGACAAGTTTCGGCGAACGCAGGAACGCCCCGGTCGCGGGCTTCACGAACTTCGTTGAGGGCGTCTTCGGAAGATAAGTGGACGATATACACCGGTGCGCCGGAAATCTCCGCCATGGCGATAGCGCGATGAACGGCTTCGGCTTCGGCTTTAACGGGACGAGTGAGGGCGTGATAAATAGGCGCGCGCTTGCCTTCCGCCAAAGCGCGCTGCACAATGACATCAATGATGCCGCCGTTTTCGGCATGCATACAGATGAGGGCGCCGTTCTTGGCAGTGCGGCCGAGAGCTTTAAAAATGGTGGCGTCGTCAACCATGAGCACACCCGGATAGGCCATGAACAACTTGAAGCTGGCGACTCCTTCGCCGACCATGGAATCCATGTCTTCGAGGCCCGCTTCACCTAAATCCGTGACGATCATGTGCAAGCCGTAATCGATGGAGGCTTTGCCATCGGCTTTTTTCCACCAGGTATCAAGAGCCTCGCGCATCCGAGTGCCTTTGGGCTGAATGGCGAAATCGATGAGAGTGGTGGTCCCTCCGAAGGCTGCGGCTTTCGTGCCGGTTTCGAAATCGTCTGCCGAAGTGGTACCGCCGAATGGCATATCGAGATGAGTGTGGACATCGATACCGCCCGGTAGAAGGAGTAGTCCGGTGGCATCTATGACGCGATCGGCGCCGTCGATGGGGAGAGAATCGGCGATGTCTTTGATGGTTTCGTTTTCGACCAAGAGATCGCCGCGATACGTGCGTTGGGAAGTGACGATGGTTCCGTTTTTGATGAGTGTCGTCATATGCTTTCACTCTTTCGGCCCAGCTTTGCGGTTGATCGCCTTTGTCGACGCGGACCATGCTGATGCAGTTTTCAACGGGACAGACGAGCCAGCAGAGATTGCAGCCCACACATTCGTGCTCGTCGACCTTCGGGATGCGCTTTTGGGAGTGGCGTGCGAGACAGTGGAGCTGGCAGGAGTGGAAACGAGGGCGGCGCGACTACTTCAGCGGCGTTCTCGGGGTTAGCGTAGCCAGTTACGTGAATGCACTGATGTGCGCCGTCCCAACAGGCGGTATAACAGAGCTGGCAACCGATGCAGGTTCGGGATTGATGCGGGCGACGATTTTATAGTTGAGATCAAGATGCTGCCACTGAGTGACGCGCGGCAGTGAGAGGCCGCGAAAGGCGGCGAGATTGGCGTAACCTTTGGAATCCATCCAGTGGCTCAGGCCGTCGCACATGTCTTCCACGATACGAAATCCATAGTGCATAGGGGCGGTACAGGCTTGCAGAGTGCCCGCGCCGAGGAGGATGAACTCAGCCGCTTCGCGCCAGGAGCCGATGCCTCCGATGGCGGAAATGGGAAGTCGGACTTGTGGATCGCTGGCGATTTGCTCCACCATATGCAGGGCGATTGGTTTGACAGCCGGACCGCAGTATCCACCGTGTGAGGATTTGCCACCAACGTCGGGGCGCGGCGTGAGAGTATCGAGGTCTATGCCGGTGATGGAGTTGATGGTATTGATGGCGGAGAGGGCGTCGGCGCCACCTTGCTTGGCGGCACGCGCGACAGTACGGATGTCACTGATATTGGGAGTGAGTTTGACAAGCACGGGCGTGCGTGCGGCCTCTTTGACCCACTCGGTGATCATGCGGGCGTATTCGGGCACTTGGCCGACCGCGCTCCCCATGCCGCGCTCACTCATGCCATGGGGGCAGCCGAAATTGAGTTCGAGACCATCGGAACCAGCGTCTTCGGCGCGCTTGACGATATCATGCCAGGCTTCGCGCTTGGATTCCACCATGAGAGAGGCGATCACGCGCGTGGTTGAGGATAACGGTGTTTGACTTGGGAGATTTCGCGGAGGTTGACGTCAATGGGACGGTCGCTAATGAGTTCAATATTATTGAGACCCATCATCCTATAGCTGTTGAGATCGACGGATGAGTAGCGGGAGGAGACGTTGATGATAGGTTCGCCGATGGTTTTCCAGACGGCGCCACCCCAACCGGCGTCGAAGGCCCGCATAACTTGATCGGCGCAGTTGGCAGGAGGGCCGGAGGCGAGCCAAAAAGGGTTGGGAGAGTGGATGCCGGCGAATTGGGAGGTTAGGTCAGCCATTGGAGAATTCCTTGAGCGGCGCGTTTGCCTTCGGCGGCAGCGTCCACAACTTCGCGGCCACCGTTGACGCAATCGCCACCGGCGAAATATTTGGGATCGGCGGTTTGGCCGGTCTGTGGATTGACGACTACTAAGCTGTTCCGTAGTTCGATGGTGCGGATTTTTTGCAGAGTTTCGAGCAGCCGCGATTGGCCGATGGAGACTATGATGGTTTCAGAGGGGACGACCCACCCGCTATCGCATTCGACCGAGCTTTCGGTAAAACGGCTGGGACGGGCGTTCCAGATGAAATTGACGCCGGCCCGGCGGGCATGTTCGTATTCGAAAGCGAAAGCGGACATATTCGATTCCGCGCGACGGTAAAGGATTGATACGTGGGAGGCGCCAAGGTACTTGGCGGCAACGGCGGCGTCAATGGCGGTGTTGCCGCCGCCAATAACGGCGACCGAATGGCCGACAGGCAGAGGCTGGGCGACTTTGTAAGCGGCAATGAATTCGAGAGCGTTGACAACGTTAGGCAGCGATTCGCCAGGAATGCCGAGGGGCTGAGTTGCACCGAGGCCGATGCCGAGGAAGATGGCGTCGTAATCACGTTCGAGATCTTCAATGGATAGATTTTCGCCAACGGCGACGCCCGTGCGGAATTCAGCGCCAGTGGCGCGGATGAGATCGACTTCACGAGTAGAGTCAGTGGGCGTGAATTTATATTGGGCGACGCCGTAAGTATTGAGGCCGCCGGGTTGGGGTCGCTTATCGAAGATGGTGACGTTCAAACCGTGTTTGCGAAGTTCGGCAGCGCAGGCAAGTGAGGCGGGGCCAGCACCGATACAGGCGATTTTCTTGGCATCCGGAATAGTTTTGTAGGGAAGCCTGCCGGCGGAGACATAAAAGTGATCCATGGCGTGACGCTGCAGGAGGCCGATGGCGATGGGGTTGCCGTTGATGTTGTGATAGACGCAGGCGCCTTCGCAGAGGACATCGACGGGGCAGACGCGCGAACAACTGAGGCCAAGAACATTGGCGTCCAGAATTGTTTCGGCTGAACCGAGAAGGTTGGCGGAAGCGATTTTCTTGATAAATCGGGGAACATCAATGTGTGTAGGACAGGCAGAGGCACAAGGCGCATTTGAACAGAACAGGCAACGGTTGGCTTCGGCGACGGCCGCTTGGTGCGACAGAGGCGGGTGGAGTTCGGGGAAGGCGATTTCGGGTTGGGGCACTAAGTTTTCCGTTTTAGTTTCCAGTGTCGCAAAGGAGCTTGGACGAAACCTCCGTCACAATGAAAATATGCAAATTTCTGTAGCCAGCCTGTGGGTGCTGCTCGTCACGTGGATGCCTTTATCGGCCGCCGATCAAAGCGCCGACATCCGCGCCGCCATTCAGCAATATGTCGAGGTACGCGAACATCCCGATCCGCTTGCACTGGAACGGCTTTTCACCGAAGATGTGGACCAACTCGTCTCCTCCGGTGAATGGCGCAAGGGCCGCGCTGCCGTTGTGAAAGGAACGATCGCTGCCTCCCAGCGCGAATCCGGCAAGCGCACCATCACGCTCGAATCCATTCGCTTTCTCGCTAAAACGGTCGCCATCGCCGATGGCCGTTATGACTTACTGGATGCCGGCGGCAATCCGACGCGGAAAATGTGGACCTCGATCACGTTAAAGCGCAACCGTTCCGGCTGGCACATTGCCGCCATTCGGAATATGTTGCCGGCACTCTCCGCGCGCTAATGGGTTCGTCTCGCGACCCGATGAACGCTTGAGATCAGTCAGCCCAATCGTTTCACCACAGGCTGAGCCTCACTTCGATTGCGAAAGGGGTCTTAAGCAACGTACTCCAAACCTACGGAATCCCGCAAGAGTTTCAGTCAAACTTTCCTCGTTCATGCCGATAACAAGGAATAGAGCTAAGCTGCGGAATCTTCATCATGCAAACCACGCCCGAAGGAACTTCTATTCAGGAGCTGCTCTGGAGCACTGCGACTAAAGACCCTGAACATTTCAATGTGATCTTCGGCCGTATGCGCAAGTTGCTTCCCGATGAAGTGACAGAAGCCTGTCTTGGTTATATAGCGCAGAATGGGCTCGACCCAGCCGGCTACAGCATGGCCTTCTGGTTAAGCCTTTACAGTAGATACCTGGCAATCTTGTTCGATCCAAACGCTCTCCCCATCGAAGTTGGCTCGAAAGCGCTGGCGGTATTGAAAAATACCGATATGCAGATTTTCCGCAAGTTCTTAAAGGCTGCGGAGCAAATCACCCTCCCCCGCGTTTGCTACGCGCTTTGAGTCTGGTGCCGACGCTGGGCGACTATACTGCTTTGCTGCCGTGGCTCAAGAAACTGGCTGAGCATGGCGATGAGCGTGTCAAATCCAGGGCCGTTAAACTGCTATGTGAACTCCGGCCGAACAACACAAATATTCAACGCCATGTGCGGGAAGAAAAGCCACGCGTGCGCGCGAATGCGATTGAAGCGCTGTGGAACACGAATGCACCCGAAGCGGCTATCGTCTTCGAAGCGGCCGCCTCCGACACGAACCACCGGGTGGCCGCAAACGCATTGCTTGGGCTTCATCTGCAAGGCAATCCGGCTGCCCTACCCAGGATCATCGAACTAAGCGAAAGTCCAGATCCTCTGTTTCGAACAGCGATGGCTTGGTGCCTTGGCTCCATCCGGGATGAACGCTGCGTTTCGGCACTTCAGCGGTTATCGAAGGATCCATCAGTAATTGTTCGAAAACGGGCCTCGCGCAGCTTATTGATTCTGCAACGGAACGAACCGATCAGCGAACAAAAGGAGTCGGCAGTGTCTCCGCAGCAGGAATCAGCGGCATCCTTAGAATCAGAGCAAAATCAGACAATCGGGACGCCAAGCTTCGCGATGTTGTCTTAAGTTGCGTCGAAGCCTTAGTCACGAACCGGAAAGCTGTAAAGAGGGAGGACGTGAGAAAAGAGCCAGACTTTGTTCATGGCGCGGTTATTATTGCCGATAGCTAAAGCAGTTGGTGTAAACTCGCAACTCACCTATGGAAACCGTTCAGCAAGGAACTTCAGTTCAAGACGCGCTCTGGGATACTGCCAAGGCTGATCCAGAGCGCTTCACAGTGATCTTCGGCCGAATGCGCAAAATGTTCCCCGATGAAGTAACGGAGGCCTGTCTGTGTTATATCGCCCAAAAAGGGCTCGACCCGGCCGGCCAAAGCATGGCCTTTTGGTTAAGCCTCAATACCAGATACCTCAAGGTGTTGTTTGACCCAAGCGCTTTGCCTTTTGAGGTTTCATCGAAGGCCCTGACAGTTCTACAGAAGGCCGATGGACAGTTCATCGTAAAATTCATCAAGGCGGGGGAGCAACTCGCGCTTCCGCAGTGGATACTGCGCGCATTGAGCTTGGTACCGTCGTTGGGAGAATACACAGCCTTATTCCCGTGGCTCAGAAAACTCAGTCAGCAAGGTGACGAGCGCATTAGGTCTCGGGCGGTCAAGTTGCTGTGCGAACTGCGCCCGAACTGCGGCCAAATCGCGCGCCAGATGCAGGACGCCGATCCACGCGTTCGGGCCAACGCGATTGAGGCTCTGTGGCATTCGAAGATAGCCGAAGCAGGCTCGCTGTTAAGAGTTGCCGCCTCAGACAAAAACCACCGGGTAGTGGGAAACGCCTTGGTGGGGCTCCACTGGCAGGGCGATTCTTCGGCAATTGACAGAATCATCGAATTATGTCAAAGCCCGGACGCTTATGTTCGATCGGCGATGGCCTGGTGCCTGGGCACGATCCGCGATGAACGTGGCCTTCCGGCGCTGCATAGCCTATCGAAGGACCCCTCCGTGTTCGTCCGCAAGCGGGCTCTGCGCAGTTTACTCGTGATGCAACCGGAAGAAGAGGCGATTGTGTATGACAAAGCAGAGGTGCAGCCGGAGCCCGAGCAAAAAACACCGTATCAGGAAGAAATAAAGCCGCCGGTGGAAAATTGGAAGGGAACCGCGCCCACCTTCGCAAGCTTCTCCTGATTGTCAGGTTTTAACCACAGCTATTGTGAAACGGTCATGGCGAGTGCCACCACATCACGGTTGGGTGGCAGCGCGATGCTCTTGACGGCTTTGGCACTGTTCAGCGAAAATTCGTAGGTATATAGATAAAACGGACCATTAGAGGACGGGGCTCCGTCGGGAGTGATGCGATACGGCATGATCGAAGCTGTCGTCTCTCCACTATACTTCTGCGGTGTATACCAATCGCTCAGACTCTGCTTGAACGTGCTGGTGGTGCCGTCCGTATAAGTCACTGTAAAAACTTGATCGCACTGATTGCCATTGACCGCGGTACCTAACAATTTGAGGATCGCGAAGTTACCCGGAGGCAATAAAATGGTTCGCTTGGTGACGGCGTCGGGCGCTCCTGGGTCGCCTAAGGTAAATGGCAAACCAAGTGTGGTGAGAGATGTGCCCAACAAATCGGCGGAATAAGCATAGCCGTCATTGTCCAAGCCTCCATGACTCACAGGAACTGCTTTGTGGAACATGCCGTATACGTTGGCGGCCGAAGTCATGTTTACGCAGAAAGCAGGCGAAAGAGCCATGGCCAATACAACAACGTTCCGATTCTCCGGCAGAGTGAGACTCTTCACGGTTTTGGCGCTGTTCAAAACGAACGAGTAGCCATACAGATACCAAGGTCCCGTCTGCTTGCGCCGGTTTGGAGTGAGGCGGTATCGCATGCTGGAGACGACCGTTTCTCCATTGTTCTTTGCCCCCGCGCCCCAGTCGCTCAGACTTTGCTTAAAGGTGCTCGTTGTGCCGTCGGTATAGGTCACGATGAAGGTCTGGCTGGCTTGATCCCCGTTCACTCCCGCGCCGAGAAAGCTAAGAGTGGCAAACTTTCCAGCTGGCAAGGGCACTGTGGCATTCGCGATGGCATTGGCCGATCCAGGATTACCCAAATTGAAATGCAAGCCTAACGCCGCGACAGATTGGCCGAGCAGTTTGGCTGAATAGGCGTAGCCATCGTTATCGAGGCCATCACGAGTCACAGAGGCGCCGTCGTTGAAAATACCGTACACGTTGGCAATAGAGGTTATATCGACGGCACTGGGAGGGATGACATTAGCTACAGTGACGGCGAGCGAGACCGAATGGACAAGTGCGCCAGCAGTGGCTGTGATGGTAATTGTGGCTGGAGATACCCTTAACGGCGCAGTGACTAGAGCCGCAAGAGTGAGCGTGGAGGCAGTGGAAGAATTCACTGGAGAGAAACTGGCCGTTAGACCGGCAGGCAAACCACTCACCGAAAAGACGGGCGACCCACTAAACCCGTTCAGTGGGTTAACTGCAATTTCGCTTGTCGTTATAGAACCAAGAATCACGTTGATCGCGGTAGGAGAGACCGATAACTTGAAATCGGGAGGCGGTACCACTTGGAGGTCTACGGTCAGCGAATGACTAAGATTGCCGGACGTCGCGGTAACGGTTACTGGAAATACTCCCAATGAGGCATTTAGCGTGGCTAAAAGAGTCATCGTTGTAGAAGCGAAGTTCGCGGTAAACGCCGCGCTCACGCCGGGCGGTAAACCGGCAGCAGTAAAGGTAACAGGCCCGGTGAAACCGTGCAACGGTGTAATGGCAATCGAGGCTGCCGCGCTACTCCCTTGAATTAAATTCAAGGTTGTTGGAGCGACGGTGAGGGAAAAGTCGGGGAGCAGGCCGTAGATCAGAAGCTCTGTGGCCGAGCCGACGAAAACGTTGCCATCGCCGATGGTGGGAACCGTGAAATTGATTCGTTCTCCCGCCGAATCGCGTGCTGGATTTTGAGTGCTGCTCCAAAGCAATTTCGACACATTCGTGGCGTCATGCGCGTATAGCACTTGTGGAGTGTTCGACCAATCGACTGACCAAACTATGCCATTTTGCGTGCCGTCGGCCGAGATGGACGGTATAGACCCGAGCGCACCAGTTTCAATCTGCGGTGAAACTTCACTCGGCAGGGGAGATAGCAATCCATCGGTCATTGGATAGCGACTTAATTGGCCGTGCACAGGCCAAATGTATAGATTTCCGTCCCAATAAGCCGGCATGCCCCACAATCCTTGGGTTACTTGAACCTGCTGTACGATTTTGTTGTCAGTCGGGCTAAAGCCTCCCATGCTATCTCGATTTACCAGATACAGCTCACCTGACTTTCCTACCTGCGCCAGCAAATGCGGGTTCGGCCCAGGCTGATCCGGCAGGATTAGCGCTCCACCGGAACCCACGTCCTCGTCGGCCGACGCGAGAGTTGCTTGGTTTTCAGGAGTGAAGGCATCGTCTACGCTCATGCCATTCGAAAGGTTGAGGCGAAGAATATCATCGCCGTAGTTCATGGTGTTTAAAGCGTAGGGTACTGATGCGTTGTAGCTGCCATTGCCGGTGACAGGAAACATACGAGGAATATTATTCTCAACGTCAGCGGCCAGCCCCGATCCGCCCATCCAAACACCGGACCCAGAACCATCCGGTGTCGTGACAAACTTACCGCTTTGCGCCAGCGTGGCGGCGTTGTAAGCAAACAGCCAGCCATGCCAAGGCCCATAGTCGCAGTGAGAGCCGAATCCGATATAAACGTTGCCGGTCAGTAAGAGGAGACCCGCGCGCTGGTTCGCCCACTTCGGATCGAATTCTAAAATACCGCCTGAGCTGCCGTTGCCGGTACCGGCGACAGACGCTTGAATGGTAGCCGGACCACCGAACTTCTCGTTGCCGGTCGTGATGTCGAGGGCATGCAGTCGAAATACCGAATATTCGTTCTCGAAAGTGTCCGAAACCACAAAGAGTGTTCCCGTAAGCGGATCGATAACGGGCGTGCCAGTGATGCCGTACTCTGGACTGATGTTCGTGCACCCGGAATTCGATGACGGGTCAGTGGTCGCGCCGGGCCCGGCGCCGTGGGCTGTGTCCAGCAGGCTGGCGGACCACAAGGGCAAGCCGCCAGAGTCTGCGTCGAACGCGTAAACGCTGTCGTGCTCGGTGGCAACGAACACAACGCGGTGCGATTTGCCTTTGATGGTTAGCTTGGACACATAAAGCGGCTGGGCGTAAATCTTCCCATCTACGGGAAGCGAAAAGAGCTTACCGAAAGTTGTGCCCGCCACATTCGCCGGGGTGAGTATGGTCTCAGTGAGGTTCTGGCCGGTACGCCCGATGTCATTGTGCTGGGTCAAGACGTCGGTTTGGGCGGGAAGCAATCGGCTCACCGCAAAGGCGAGTGAGTACACGATCAGCGCAGCGCGCGGAATACGCGACGATCTCAGAGCCGTCCCTCCTATCTGTGGGCTTAGTATGGCCGATTGAGTTTCCCGCTTGCAATGCGAGCCAGTCCTATGCGTACTACTGGTACTTGCGAGGGAATTGGAGCTTGGCGACGAGTTTGAACCGCCGAGCCTCTGAGCACCAATCGTTGTTTGACGCGTGCTCAGAGTGTTCTTCTGGCAACGACCTTACGCGGCCTTCGGAGCTTGGCCCGCAGGGGTTTGCAATCCTTTTTTCAACAGGAGTGTGCACAAATTTGCACAGTGAAGACTTTCAAGCTTTCTGCACTTTCGCGTCGGTCAAACGCTTACTTTGGCAGGGGAGGATTATCGGCAGAAGTAGATAGTCACCAGGGCGGCGAGCAGTGATTTGATGCGACCTCCGTCGAACGTAACTGAAGTTGGCGACGGGAAGATTGAAGGACAACGTTGTGGAGTTGAGCGGTGATGGTTGGACTACTTGGAACGACGAATTGAAGTCTGAAAGCGTCGCCCGGCATTGAGCCGGCGATTGGATTGGCGGCCGGCACCTATCCCGTAAATAGAATTCCGCTCGACATCTCGCTTACCTCGATGTGGACCGATGGACTGTGGCGCCTATATCGGCCAGTTCACGCGTGGCAACGCTCTTGCATCAAACAAAACGTAGCAACGCGGAGCGCGGGCACCCTTGCAGGCAGACTGCCTTCAGGTGGACAGCGCAGCGCCCATTGGTCGAAACCCTTCCATCCCTGGACCCGTCAATTGTCATAATGTAAAGGAAGCATTATGAAAGTTGTCTTATTTCTTTTAGTAGCGGGATCTTTGGCGTTAGCGGCCGACATCCCTCCTGCTGCCCCGATCGTTGTCGATCAAATCGTCGCTAAGGTCAACGGCGATATTGTCAGCCAGGACGAAATGCAGCGCATGATCCGCGAGCGCACGCAAGAGCTCAAGGCGCAGGGTGCCAGCGGTGTTCAATTGCAGCACGCTATGGAAGACTTGGAAAAAAATCTGCTGCGCGATCGCATTGACCAGCTTCTGCTGGTGCAGAAGGGCAAGGAACTCAACATTAACGTAGATTCCGAAATTAGCAAATACATCGCCAGTTTGCGCCGGCAATCGGGCCTAACCGACGAAGAAAAGTTTCGCGATTATGTGCGCCAGCAATCGGGCATGAGCTATGAAGACTTCACGGCCGAGGCGAAGAATAGCGCGCTCACTCGCGAAGTGGTGAGTTCCGAGGTGGGTCGTCACATCCATATAACCGACAAAGAAATTGCCGATTACTACAACGCGCACCAGAAGGATTTCATCCGCGACGAAAAGGTCTACCTGAGCGAAATTCTCATCTCCACGCAAGGCAAAGACGCCGCCCAAATTGCCGCCGCCGAGAAGAAAGCCAATCAGCTCGCCGACGATGCCACCAAGGGCCAACGATTTCCCGACTTGGCCCGTGACAACTCCGATGCCGCTACCGCTAAAGATGGCGGTTCTTTAGGCGGCTACAAGAAAGAGGATCTGAGCAAGGAAATTATCGCCGCCGTTTGGACCCTTCCCAAGGGCGCCGTCACCAAACCCATAAAGCTGCCGACCGGCTTCGAGATCTTTAAGGTCGACGATCACACCAAACAAGGACTGGCGCCGCTGGAAGACGTAAAGAGCGAGATTGAGAGCGTGCTTTATGGACCAAGAATGCAGCCCAAAGTGCGTGAATATCTGACATCCTTGCGCTTGCAAGCGTTTCTGCAAGTGAAGCCGGGCTTTGTCGATACCGGCGCCGCGCCAGGCATGGATACAAAATGGCAAGATCCGGCTGTTCTCAAGCCCGATACCGTGAAGAAAGCGGAAGTGGAGCAGAAGCAACGCATGAAACGCCTGTTATGGACGATTCCCGTGCCCGGCACCTCCGTAGACGTCCAGGGAAAGAGCAGTTCGCGCTAAGCACAAAATGAAATCTCCCTATGTAGGGACTATGCCGATTAATGAGCCTGTCACGGCTCAATTCCTGGTTTTGTCCAAAGAGATTCGCCAAAAGAAAACCGGCGAACCCTATTTATCCCTGCACTTGTCCGACCGCACCGGCGAGATCGAAGCCAAGATGTGGGACAACGTGGCCGAAGTGATGGACACGTTCGACCGCGACGAGTTTTTGAAGGTGAAAGGCGTGGTTCAGGTTTACCAGAACCGTTCGCAATTCACCATTCATAAGTTGCGGCGCCTGGAAGAACATGAAGTGGATTTCGCCGATTTCTTTCCGAGTTCGGAGCGGGATCCGGAAGAAATGTTCACGGAACTGCGCGGGATTGTAAACGGTTTTACGAATCCGCATCTGCAGGGGTTGGTGAATTCGGTGCTGGACGATACGCCACTGGCAGCGCTGCTCAAGTTGGCGCCAGCGGCAAAGACGATTCATCACGCTTATCGCGGCGGACTGCTCGAGCATGTGCTTTCGTTATGCCATCTCAGCCGTTTAACGGCCGCGCATTACAAGACGATCGATCTGGATTTGCTATTGACCGGCGCGATCTTGCACGATATCGGGAAGGTGGAGGAGTTGTCGTACGCGCGCGGCTTCTCTTACAGTTCCGACGGCCAGTTACTGGGCCACATCATCATGGGGTTGCGCCTGCTTCACGCAAAGTTCGACAAACTGGCGGATTTTCCGCCGAAGCTGCGCACGCTGGTGGAACACATGATTGTGAGCCATCACGGCGAGTTGGAATTTGGATCGCCGAAAGTGCCGATCTTTGCTGAGGCTCTGCTGCTGCATCACCTGGATAATTTGGATTCGAAGATGGATGCGGTGCGCGGCGCCTTGCAGCGGGACCGGGCGGTGGAAGGCGAGTTTACCGGCTGGATCGCACCGCTCGAACGAGTACTGCTGAAGAAAGAACGCTACATGGAAGAGCCGAAGGTGGCGGCGAAGAAAGTTGAGCCGGACGCGTCAGCGCCCGTAGCAGCGCCACCAACTCCCGCAGTGCCCGCGCCCCCTAAGCCAGTGTTCAAGCCGCAAAATAGCCTATTTGCGGAGAAGCTGCAGGCCGTCTTAGAGCCGCATAAGTAGATTCGCGGCGCATGCCGCCACGCCACAATTTCGGCGATGCTAACATTAAATGTTGTCAGGCTCCGGGCTTCGTGCAATGGGCGGTCGCAAACCCCGCTAGGTCCGGAAGGAAGCAACGGTAGTGATTTAGCACGTGTGCCGCGGATCACCCGGGGTCTGGCAAACTTTCCTCCGCCCAATCGCATTCCATGTATCAGGTCATCGCCAGGAAGTATCGTCCGCAGGGTTTCGACGAACTGATCGGCCAGGAACACGTCCAAAAGACTCTCTCCAACGCCATTGCCAGCAATCGCATCGCGCACGGCTATATTTTCAGCGGGCAGCGCGGTACCGGCAAAACGACCGTCGCGCGCATTTTGGCCCGCTGCCTAAACTGCGAGAAAGGGCCAACGCCTACGCCCTGCGGACTCTGTTCGAGTTGCCTGGAAATTACTGCCGGCAACTCGGTGGATGTGATTGAGATTGACGCGGCGTCGAATCGCGGCATCAACGAAATGCGCGAAATTCGCGAGAACGTCCGCTATCGCCCAGCGCGCGATCGCTATAAGGTTTTCATCGTCGATGAAGCGCATCAGATCACCAAAGAAGCGTTCAACGCGCTGCTGAAAACTTTGGAAGAGCCGCCTGAGTGGGTGGTGTTTATTCTGTGTACGACGGAAGCGTATGAGATTCCGAACACCATCGCTTCGCGTTGCCAGCATTTCAGTTTTCGCTCGGTGGATTTTGTGGAAGTAATGAATCGCATGCGGTTCATAGTCAAGGAAGAGGGCATCGAAGCCGACGACGAAGTACTCGCCGTCGTGGCTCATGCGGGCGAAGGCAGCGTCCGCGATTCGCTTTCCGCGCTCGATCAGGCCATCGCTTGTTGCGGCAAAACGCTGCGCGTAGAAGAAGTGCGCGCCCTACTGGGTGTTTTCGCGGTTACTTCTTTGCGGTCGGTGGCCGAAGCGGTTCAGCAGCAGGATGGCGCGCGCATGCTGGACATTGTGCAAGAACTCGAAGCAACGGGCCAAAGCTTGCAACATTTTTCGCGTGAGCTGGCGCGCTACTGGCGCAATTTGTTGGTGGCGAAAATTTCCGGCAAACCAACGCGCCTGATCGCCGGTTCCGATCGAGAGCAACTGGCCTTACTTGAGACGTCTGCCGGCTTTAGTGAAGAGGATTTGACCCGCTACCTTAATTTGACGCTCGATCTTTATAAGGCGCTGCAATCCTCTTTGCAGCCGAGACTGCATCTCGAGTTGGGTTTGATCAAGCTGGTGCACGCGGGCCGGTTGCAATCGATTGAAGCGGCGCTGGCCGGCTTGGAAAAAGCACAGCCGCTGAGCGCTTCCGCGCGTGCCTCGGCGCCGCGGCCGCCGGCTTTTCAGGCGCAGCCTGTGCATGCCGCACCTAAAGTGACGGTTGACTCGCCGGCGGTTGCGCCTGCTGTTGCCATGATGCCAACGGGAGATCTCCGGCAAGACTTGCACGCGGCTCTCAGCAAAGAAGGCTTGAACTTCAGCGCTGACGCGATTCTGCAGGCCGATGTGTCAGCGCAAGGTTCGGAACTGTTGGTGCGTGGCGCAAAAACACTTTCGTTTGCACTGAAAGATCCCGCTATTCAGCGGGTGGCGTCGCAAGTCTTGGGCAAGTCGGTGCGGGTGAAGTTTGAGGTGGGAGAGAGCAGCAAGGCAGCGGCGCCGGTTGTTGCACGAACAGGTGGGGATGATCCCGATCTCCGCACCCGGGCGTTATCCCATCCCGGCGTGAAGCGCTTTCAGGAGCTCTTTCCCGATGCGCAGGTTCGCACCGTGCGAAATTTGAATGAGTAAAGGATTCTACTTATTATGAAGATGCCTGGCGGCAACATGCAGGCCATGATGAAGCAAGCGCAGCAAATGCAGGCGAAGCTGCAAGAGCAGATTGCGCAGATCCGCGTGGAGGCGTCGGCCGGCGGCGGGATGGTGACCGTCAGAATGGACGGGCATAAGACCGTGCTGGGCGTGAAAATCGATCCGGAAGTGGCAGGCGACGTCGAGATGCTGCAGGATATGGTGGCCGCCGCGTTTAATGAAGCCGCCAAAAAAGTCGACGACGAAGCGCAGGGCAAGATGGGCGGAATGCTGGGCGGTATGGGCCTGCCGCCGGGCTTGTTCTAGATGGCGGACTTTGCCGAGCCGCTGGCCCGCCTGATTCAGGAGTGCAAGCGCCTGCCCGGGATCGGGCAGAAATCGGCGCAGCGCATTGCGTTTCATCTGCTGCGCGTGCCCCGCGAAGAAGCGGCGGCCCTGGCGCAAGCGGTGCTGGATGTGAAGGACAAGCTGGGAATCTGCGCACAATGCCAGAACATCAGTGACGGGGAGTTGTGTGTGTATTGTCGCGATCCGCATCGCGAGACAACCCAGATTTGCGTGGTGGAAGAGCCGCATAACATTTTGCCGGTGGAAACCACGCGCACATTCCACGGGCTGTATCATGTGCTGCACGGCGCCATTTCGCCCTTGCGCGGCATTGGCCCGGAACAGTTGCGCATTAAAGGATTAATTGACCGTTTGCAGCGCGGCGGCGTTGAGGAAGTGATCATTGCCACGAACCCGACCGTCGAAGGGGAAGCGACGGCGGTGTATCTCTCGCGCCTGCTGAAGCCTCTCGGCCCGCGCGTGACAAGGATCGCTATGGGCATTCCGGTGGGTAGCGATTTGGACTTCGCCGATGAAGTGACCATGTCGCGCTCGCTTGAAAACCGCCGCGAGATGTGACGTTACACTGAAAGCAGTGCTTGTCAGCATCTCCCCCCAGCCAGAACGTCCGAAGTGGTTACGCGCGCCCGCGCCGGTGGGAGACAACTATCGCGAACTGAAAGATCTGGTCACGCGGCTGAAGCTGCATACGGTTTGTGAAAGCGCGGCCTGCCCGAACGTAGGCGAATGCTGGAACCGCCGTACGGCGACCTTTATGATTCTGGGCAACGTGTGCACACGCCGCTGTGGCTTCTGCGCGGTGCAAAAGGGCGGACCGCTGCCGGTGGATTACGACGAACCGCGCCGCGTGGGCGAAGCTTGTGCAGCACTCGGTCTCCGTTATGCTGTTGTCACCAGCGTAAATCGGGACGACCGCAAAGACGGCGGTGCGGAACTGTTTGCGCTCACCATTGCGGCCATTCGCAAACAGGTGCCCGGTTGTAAGGTTGAGGTGCTGGTGCCGGATTTCCAAGGTTCGCGTAGCGCCATGGAGATTGTGATGAACGCGGAGCCCGACGTGCTAAATCACAATACGGAGACGGTTCCGCGCCTGTATCGGCAGGTGCGTTTAGGCGCGCAATATAAGCGGTCGCTCGAAATGTTGCAATATGCCAAGAAACTGCGGCCCCGGATGCCGGCAAAATCGGGGCTCATGCTTGGGTTAGGCGAGACGATTGACGAAGTACTGCAAGTGATGCACGATCTGCAGCAGCACGGCGTGGATATTCTGACGCTAGGACAATATTTGAGGCCCTCGCCGAAGCATTTGCCGATTATCCGCTATGTCCCACAGGGCGAGTTCGATGAGTTGAGAGATGCCGGCATGCGCATGGGATTCGCGCTTGTGGAAGCGGGGCCGCTGGTGAGGAGTTCGTACCATGCGGATAGTGCGGAGCAAAGCGCGGTTGGGAGTGGGCCCGTAGTTTAGTCGGACAGTCCTGCCTTTTCCTTGAGCCGCGCGATATCGCTGTTGTGCTGCATCGTGATCTTGGCCCAGTCGCGCAAGTCGCGATCCAGAGATTCGATGCGGGCGTCGAGTCGGACTTCGAGGCTCGTGATGCGGGCGTTGAGAGTTGTTTCAAGGCTCGTGATGCGCGCGGCGAGGCTGTTTTCGAGGCCGGTTAATCGCGAATTCAGTCCCGCAGTTGCGGATTCATTCCGTACGAAAGATGCGATTACCGCCAGCGTCGGGATGCCTGCAATGATTGCGGTACTCAGATTTTGGTCCATCAGTCGCTCTCCCTACTATGGTACAGCCTACCGGCCCTACTATAATTGGCGCAGCCAGCAAGCTCTAAAATCATGGGTGCACAAGACATCGTCGAAGGCGAAGACGCCGCTCGTTTGGCGTCCTTCAGCGAAGCGCTATTAGCCGACCTGCGGACGCTGGAACAAATGCTCGATACCGGCACGCTGGAATGCAATGTGGTGCGCATCGGCGCGGAGCAAGAGATGTTCCTGGTGGATCGAGATCATCGTCCGGCGCCGCTCGCGTCGGAGGTCCTCAGCGAGTTGGGAGACGCGGCTTTCACCACGGAGATCGGCAAATTCAATCTGGAAGCGAATCTGCCTCCACGTCTGTTTGAGGGCGAGTGTTTGCGCACGCTCGAAGCAGACCTGAAAGAAGTAATTCAGCGAGCCAGGGCGGCGGCCCGGGCTCATGGCGCCGAAGTCGTACTTGCAGGCATTCTCCCATCGGCCCGTTTGCCTGATCTCACACTCGAGAACCTCACCGACAAGGCGCGTTACCGCGAGTTGAACCGCACCGTGATGAACTTGCGCGGAGGATCGTACGAGCTCTTCGTTAAAGGCATAGACGAGTTGCAACTCACTCACGACAGTGTGATGCTGGAGGCCTGCTGCGCAAGTTTTCAAGTGCATTTCCAGCTTGATCCGCGCCGCTTCGCAACACAATATAACGCCGCGCAAGCCGCCGCAGGTCCGGTACTCGCGGCAGCCGTGAATTCGCCGCTGTTACTCGGCCAGCGGCTCTGGGAAGAGACTCGGATCGCCTTGTTTCAGCACGCGGTGGATGAGCGCACTCACTCCCACGTCTTACGCCAGCGTCCCACTCGCGTCACGTTCGGCGAAGGGTGGGTCGAAGAGTCGGTGCTTGAGATTTACCGTGAACAGGTGTCTCGATTCCGCGCCATCTTCACAACATCCAACCCCGACGCTGACCAGGCCCGTAACAATGGAGTGCCCTCCTTGCAGTCGCTCATGCTGCATAACGGCAGTATCTGGCGATGGAATCGGCCTTGTTACGGAATTACCGAAGGCCGCCCACACTTGCGGTTGGAGTTCCGCTGCCTTCCGTCGGGTCCCACAGTGCTAGATGAGGTTGCGAACGCGGCCTTCTTATTTGGTTTGCTGGTAGCCATTCCGGAAGAATGCGGCAATGTCGCCTTAACCATGCCTTTCGATGCCGCCAAGGAAAACTTCTTCGCGGCAGCGCGGCACGGGTTAAAGGCGCAACTGACCTGGCTCGACGGCAAGCATCGCGCAGTAGGCGCGTTGATTCTCGAACTGCTCTTGCCTCTAGCCACGGCAGGCTT
Organism: Bryobacterales bacterium; assembly: GCA_963764105.1. Lineage (GTDB taxonomy): Bacteria > Acidobacteriota > Terriglobia > Bryobacterales > Bryobacteraceae > Bog-105. The sequence continues at coordinate 21,828 of CAVXRP010000046.1, read as the reverse complement.
GAGGAAAGCAAATCTGAATACCGAAGACATTGACCGCTATCTGGGAGTGATTCGCGAGAGGATTGAAAGGGATCAAACGGGTGCAAGCTGGAGTTTGTGCGCTGCATCCACTTGCGCCCGCAACACATCAACAGACTCCCGCGATCGGCAAATCGTCGCCGCGATGCTTACGAAGCAATATTCCGGTGAGCCGGTACACCGGTGGGCAGTTTCGGAATATGAGATGGAGGACCGGCCGAATCTCTATCAGACGGTCGCTGACATTATGTCTACGGACCTGTTTACGGTAACGCCCGACGATCCTATCACTCTGGCGGCGGGAACCATGACCTGGCGGCATATCCGTCATCTGCCAGTAGAGGACGCCTGCGGGAAATTCGTCGGCCTCATCTCCAGCCGCGAAATTCTCCGGGCCATTGCAGAGCAGGGTTGGGAGCAGAATTCAAATGGCCCGATCACCGTTCGAGAACTCATGAATGTGGAGCCTACCACTGTCAGCCCCGATACTTCGACAGTGGCGGCATTGCATCTTATGCTCGATCAAAAATTGGATTGTCTGCCGGTATTGAAGGACAGCGAGTTGGTGGGAATTGTCAGCAGCCATGACATGCTGGTTGTGCTGGGCGGTTTGCTGCATGAGAAAGCGGATAGCGCCAACGCTAGACCGGTGGTGTAGTTGATTGCCGCCAATACTGTCTTAATAGCTGTTATATCTGCTTTGTACAGTCTCCGTATGGACACCGGACGGGCCTTCATGCTAACTCTCCTGATATGAGGGTGCTCATCTCCGGAGCGGGAATCGCCGGACCCACGCTTGCTTATTGGCTGCTTCACTATGGGTTCACGCCAACCCTCGTGGAAGCAGCCCCGCAATTGCGTTCCGGCGGCTACATCATCGATTTTTGGGGAGCGGGATTCGATATCGCGGAACGAATGGGTCTACTGCCGCAGATCCGCGCAAAGGGTTATATGGTGCGCGAATTGAAAGTTGTCGACCGTCAAGGCCATCGCGTGGCCGGATTTCCGGTGGACGCATTCTCCCGGATTTCGCACGGCCGCTATGTAAGTCTTTCTCGGAGCGACTTAGCAGCAACGATTTTCTCCAAAATAGAAGGCACTGTTGAAACCATGTTCGGAGATCAAATCGAGCGGCTGGAGCAGAGCCCCGGTACTGTTCGGGTCACCTTCAAAAGTGGAGGCGTTAGAGAGTTCGATCTGGTGATCGGAGCGGACGGCCTTCATTCGCGAGTCCGCGAACTAATTTTCGGTAGCGAGAGCCATTTCGAAAAATACCTTGGTTTGAAAGTCGCGGCTTTCGAAGTGGCGGGTTATCGGCCGAGGGACGAATTAGTCTATGTCATGCACACGGAGATAGGACAGCAAGTGGCACGCTTCACCATGCGCGACAATCGAACGGTCTTTCTCTTTACATTCGCGGACAGCAACGCGGATAGTCCCAGCAGTGTTCAGGATCAAAAGGCATTGCTGCGGGAGCGCTTTGCGAACAGCGGTTGGGAATGCCCCGAGATTCTGGATGGGCTGGGCTCCGCTAGCGACTTTTATTTCGACCGGGTCAGTCAAATTCACATGGAATCGGAAGCCGGATTGTGGACTCAGGGGCGAATCACCCTCGTAGGCGATGCGGCGTTCTGCGTTTCACTGTTGGCCGGGCAGGGCTGCGCGCTGGCCATGATCGCGGCCTACATCCTCGCCGGCGAATTGCAGCGTGCAAAAGGCGACTATGCCGAAGCGTTTCGACGCTATCAGAATCTCTTTGGCCCGTTTGTTCTGGCCAAGCAGAAAGCTGGCGTGCGCTTCGCCGGCGCGTTCGCGCCCAAGTCGCGCCTGGCGCTTGTCATGCAGCATTGGATCTTCAATTTGATGTCTACCCGTTGGCTCGCGGAACTGGCTTTCGGCCGGTTTCTAGCGGACAAAATCGCCATACCAGATTACTAACAGTCGAACGTTGTTCCAATTGAGCTACAAATCCTTGGTTAAGCCTGCATTCACGGGCAAAATGATCACCGCGTCGCACCCTGGCCCATCGGCCGCATTTCGCAGACTCAGCGAACCGCCGTGGGCTTCAGCAATTTGCCGGCTGAGCACCAAGCCGATGCCAGAACCGCCGCGCTTGGTGGTGAAGAATGGCACGAATAAGTTGGCGGTATTCGGCAAACCCGGGCCTTCGTCGCGCACAGTGATCTCCAAAGCGGAGGGTAGGTGTTGATAACGCAAGAACACGCGGCCTCCCGTCGCCTCAACCGCGTCCACGCCGTTCTGGATTAGATTGATGAGGGCTTGTTCTAACTGATCGATGTCGCCTTGAAAGGTTAAGGGCGGCCCTTCTTCGAAAAATACGCGTTGGCGAGTTTCAAGACTGCTGGCGCGCAGCAGAAGCGCATTGATTTCAATGGGCGCCAGTTTCGGCGGCGGCAGTTTCGCGAGCCGCGCGTACGAACTCATGAAGCGGCTTAAGGACTCAGAGCGCGTGGCGATCACGCTCAACCCGCGGGACATATCCTGCTGCCAGTCATCCGGCCGCGGCTCAAACACGAGCAACGCTTCCAGACTTTGGGCGATGGACTTGATGGGTGTCAGTGAGTTGTTCAATTCATGCCCGATCACGCGCACAATGCGCTGCCAAGCTTGCAATTCTTCTTCCCGAAGCGGACGAGTGAGATCGGTAACCACCAGCAACTGGTGTGGCACACCGCCTTCGCGGAACTGACTGCGACGGATGCCCCAACGCCCAGTAGCGCCGGGAAACGAGCGCTGAATGGTTTGTTCCACCGCGCCGCCCAAGTACTGCGCCAAACCGAGCGAAGTGGCGTCGCGCGCGAGCAAACGTTCGGCCGGTTGCGCCAACAGTCGCTCACCCGCGCGATTTACCAGGCGTAACTGCTGACCCGGATCGAACGCGAATGCAGCCACGTCGATCTCCTCCATCACTTTCCGCAGCAGCGTGGTGGCTTCGAGTGCGCCTAATCGTTGATCGCGCAGCGTAGCGGCCATGGCGTTCACCTGTTGCATCACTTCGCCCAGCGGTTCCTTGGGATTGTCCACGCGGGCACGGATGCTGTAATCCCCCTCCCGGAGGGCTTCGAGCAGGTTGGCCAAAGTTCGCAGCGGACTCGTGATACGGCCCCGGGCGGCAAAACAAAAGCTCAGCCAAAGCAGAATCACCAGCGAATCGATGGTGATCTGTACACGCAGGTAGCGGCCTTCCATAGCGAGCAGAATCACGCAACCAGCCACGGCAGGCAAACCGCCAGCGAGAGCGAGCAACAGGACACGGGTTTCGTGGCCTATCTTCATAAGATGGCGTGTCTTGACAGGCTACAAGCCAAAACGCTGCAACCGGCGATAAAGAGCGCTACGGCTTAAGCCCAGAGCTTCCGCGGCATGACTGACATTGCCGCTGTGGCGCGCCAGTGCTTTCTTGATCAGAAACTCTTCCACATCTTCCAGACTCATCTCCTCCAGGCGGGGAGAACCCACGGGCGCCGAACGCAAAGCCAAATCGCCTGCCTTGATGCAATTGCTCTGAGTCATCAGAACCGCGCGTTCCACCACGTGATTGAGTTCACGCACATTTCCCTGCCAAGCATGATCGTACATCGCCTGCACCGCGCTCTGATCGAATCCGGTAATGTTCTTGCGATAACGGCGGGCGTGCGTTCCCAGGAAATGCGCGGCCAGCGGCGCCAGATCTTCACGCCGTTCGCGCAGCGGCGGCAGGTGAATTTCAATGGTGTTCAACCGGAACAACAAGTCTTGCCGGAAGCGGCCACTGGCCACTTCGTCAAGCAGATTGGCGTTGGTGGCCGAAATCACTCGCACATCTACTTTTTTCGTTTTCGAAGAACCAACCCGTTCCATCTCGCCGATTTCCAGCACACGCAAAAGTTTTGCCTGTAAATTATGCGGTACATTGGCGATTTCGTCCAGAAACAATGTGCCGGTATCGGCCAATTCGAAGCGCCCCACGCGGTCCATTTTGGCGTCGGTAAAGGCGCCCTTGATGTGGCCAAAGAGCTCGCTCTCAAAAACACCTTCCGCCAAGCCGCCGGCGTTCACCGTAACCATAGGCTTGTTGGCGCGCACCGAAATGGCATGTAGCGTGCGCGCCACCACTTCTTTACCGGTGCCCGGTTCGCCGGTGATGAGAACGTTCGCGTCCGATGGGCCGACACGCGAAATCAAATCGAGCACTGGTTGCATCGCCGGGGAATCTGCAATCATCGCGGGCAGATTATCGGCCCTCAGCAATTGATTCTCCAGCTCCAGCCTTTGACCGCGCCGCAACGCATTACTCAATTCGAGCTGCGTTCGAATAATGGCGGATAACCGTTCGTTCTCCCAAGGTTTCTGAATAAAATCGCGTGCGCCCCGGCGCATAGCCTCCACAGCAAGGTCCACGCTGCCCCAGGCTGTCATTACAACTACCGGAAGCATGGAGTCTACCCCTTGAATTTTGGCCAGTAAATCCAAGCCTTCCTGGCCCGACGTGGTATCGCGCGAATAGTTCAAGTCGAGAATCGCCAAATCGTACTCATGACTCTCGACCGCTTGCAAAGCTTGTTGCGGCGACTCCGCTGAATCCGTCTTCAACCCTTCACGCTTGAGCAGAAGGCGCAGCGCCTCTAAAACGTCGGGCTGGTCGTCAGCAATCAGTATCCGCGTCAGGCTAGGAAGGAATTTCATTGCTTCATCCAACCATCCTCAATTTGAATAATCCGGTTGCCGTATTCCGCGTTTTTTTCGTTATGCGTCACCTGGATGATCGTTGTGCCGCCTTCGTTCAACTTCTTGAACATTTCCATGATTTCTTTGCCTTGGGAGGAGTGCAAATTGCCGGTGGGCTCATCGGCCAAGATCACTTTGGGATTAGCAATCATGGCGCGCGCGATGGCCACCAACTGCTGCTGTCCACCGGAAAGTTGATTCGGATACAAGTCTTTCTTGCCCACCATGCTGAAGCGGTCGAGCGAATCGCAGACAATACTTTGCCGCTCGGACTTCTTGATGTTTCGATAGGAAAGCGGAATGTCGAGATTTTCGTAAACCGTGAGCGAATCCAGCAAATGATAGCTTTGAAACACAAAGCCTATATATTTTTTATAGACCTCCGAACGGTCCTTCTTGTTCAGGCGGTGAATGGGGAATTCGAGAAAATTGTAATCGCCCGTCCAGGCGGTGTCGTGCATCCCCAGCAGATGAAGCAAAGTGGACTTCCCTGCCCCGGAGGGACCCATGATAGAAATGAAGTCACCCTCCTTTATATCTAGATTGATGCGGCGCAGCACGTAGGTTTTGGTAGGGCCGTGCTCGAAGAATTTTTCTACGTTCCGTAAGGTGATCATTGAACTATTCATAGCGTACGGCACCGTAGGAGCGGCTAGCGTGCGCAGGCCCGATTAGACGTGCGGGAAATGCGGGAAGTGTGGCGCGCTCGGCACGTGGGGCGCATGCGGCGGGGCCACGATGATTGGCCTAACAGGAAAAGTTCTAAACATGTGCGCTCGCCCAATTTCCAGCGAAACAAACTCATGAACTCGCGCAGCAAAGGCAAAGGCCAACAGCAATATGCCGACCGCTATGAGATCCACATTCTTGGACATCACACGGCAACCTCCGAGTTTTCCTCCACCACGCGGCCGTCGAAGAGATGGATGGAACGGTCGGCGTAACGGGCGTAACGCGGGTCGTGCGTCACCATGCAGATGGTTGCCCCGCCGCGATGCAATTCGCGCAGTAAATCCATCACCTGTTCGCCATTTTGCGAATCGAGGTTTCCGGTGGGCTCATCCGCTAGTAGAATCGATGGATCGCCGGCCAAAGCTCGGGCCACGGCCACGCGCTGCTGTTGACCGCCCGACAGTTGCGATGGGTAATGCTTGATGCGATGAGACATGCCCACGCGCTCCAAGGCCTCATGCACTTTCTTCTTGCGCTCGGCGGAAGCCATGCCGCGATAAGTCAGCGGCAATTCCACGTTTTCGTAGACATTCAGATCACCGATCAAATTGAACGCCTGAAAAATAAAGCCAATCTCGCGGTTCCGGATGCGTGCCCGTTCCGACAGCTTCAGGCTCTGCACTGGTTTGCTATTCAGAATATAGGTGCCGGACGAGGGTGAATCTAACAGCCCCAGGATGGCCAGCAGAGTCGATTTGCCGCAGCCGGACGGCCCGGATATCGAGACGTACTCGCCGCGCTGAATATCGATATGGATTCCGGAAAGCGCGTGCGTTTCGACCTCATCGGTCACGAATACCTTGGTGACGCCTTCCAGATGGATCAATGGCTCTGCTGTGCTCATGTTTCTAAAGTCCTCCCTAATGACTCAAATAAAGTACGTGGAACAATCTTCACTAGTTCAAACGAATTCGCGAATAGGCATCATACTGGGACATGTCGGATAGAATCACCCGGTCGCCCACTTTCAGGCCGTCTAGCACTTCGATGGTATTCACGGAAGCCCGGCCCAGTTTCACATTCACCCGGCTGGCGCCCTTACCATCTGGATCGATTTTGAAAATGCCAATGGTCGATCCCGGTTCGCCGGACACGGGCCGGTCCATATAAACCACATCGGGTAAGCGCTCAATTTCGATAACGCCATCGACACTCAATTCAGGCCGTGCGCCTTGCGGCAGTGGCCCAAGCAGTTCGACGTCCACGCCAACTGTACCGTTGAGCGCAGCGGGATCAATGCGGATGACACGCCCGGGTATCACACCGTTGCGCGTATCGACCGTGGCGTCGAGCCCAACCCGCACTTCCTTCATTTGCGTTTCGGCAATCTGCAATACCGCTTTGAGTTTCTTCGGATCGGCGACTTTCGCCAAGATCGTGCCCGCCGCCACGCGCTGGCCTTCCTCGACGTCGACTTCCTGGATCACTCCATCGATACCGGCGCGCACCTTCAGTTGCTCCACTTGATTGCGCTTTAAGTCATACGCCGCCCGGGCGCTTTCCACTACTACATTCTGCGCTTCAATCTGCGCTTTGATGGCTTCATCGCCGATGGCCAGGCGCTGTTTCTCCAAAGCAACGCGATTCTCAAACTGCTTGGCGGAATCCACCGAAAGCTTCGATTCTAAGTCACTTTTCAGATTGAGGCGCGTCAGTTCAAGATCGCGGTCGGCAGTGAGTTTGGCTTGGGTATATTGCGATTCAAGCTGCGCCAGCGTGGAGCGCTGATCCAGCTTGTCGGTTTCGAGTTTAACTTTGACATTGGCCAGATTGGCTTGTTCTTGCTTCCAGGTCCACTCCGCCTTTTCCTCATCGAGCAGCAGATCGGGATCGCTGAGAACAAGGATGACGTCGCTGGCTTTCACCGGGTCTCCACTGGCGCGCCGGATGATCTGGCTTACGCGAGCGTCTTTTTCGGCCGCGATCCAGTGAATGTCTTTCGGCGTGAGACGGCCCAAACCGTGCCGCTGGATTTCAATGGGGCCGCGTTTCACCGAACCTGGATATTGTCCGCTCATATCAACCGAAGGCGCTGCTGGTTTTAGACGCGCCAAAGCGACAGTAGCACCGCCGACGGCGAGCACAATGACAGAAATAATTACGATACGCTTGATAAGGCGTTGGCGAGCGACTTCTTTACCGCGGGGAACGTCCATGATTGATTCAGTCCGATAACGGAGATGCAGTTGGCTGGCCAGTAGGAAGTTTGGAGCTAAGCAATTGATTTAATTGAGGCCACCACCTCCGACGGAGGCGCCTCACTGTCCGTTTCCGGGACGGCATCGTGCGGATTCACGGCGCCTTAACCTTGCGCTAATTCACTCAGCGGCACGTTCAAGGCCAGCCATTTCGCCCAAAGCTGTGCACCCCACACCATCATTAATTGAGAGGACCTCCTTGTTTTCGATAAGTTCAGCGTGGCGATGCGCGTGCACGCTGACTAACGCAGTTGCCGGATGGCCGCCAGCAGCGGCAGAAGCGAGGATCAAATGAAGTTCAACCACATTCTTTTCCCAACAGATTTCTCTCCACGCAGCCGGGGCCTGAACAGGCAAGTCGAGTCGTTAGCGGCTCAATTTGGCTCGCGCGTAACTTTGCTGCACGTTTTCGAGCTGCCCGCGGGTTGGTACATCGGCTGCGAGGGGACATACGTCAACATGGATTGGATCGACGCCCTCCGTGAATCCGCTCAGTGCTCGCTGAGCAACTATCCAATCGGCGTACCGGAAGACCACCTACAACGCCTGCTCTTGGAAGGCGACGTCGCCGGGCAAATCATGAGCCTGGTCGATCGCGAGAAAGTCGATCTTATCGTAATGGGAACGCACAGCTACGGAGCGCTGCAAGGCCTGCTTCTCGGCTCCCAAACGGCCAAGGTGCTGCATAGTTCGCCCTGCCCCATCTGGACCGATTCGCTCCTGCATAATCAGAAGAGCAACGCTGCCATTTCGAAAATACTGTGCGCAGTCGAGATGATCGACGAAGCCGTCCCTCTCATGCGGTTCACCAAACAACTTGCCGCCGAGTTAAGCGCCCAGGTGCGACTGATCCACGCCATTCCCGAAATCGAGGCGCGCCTTCACCCCTATTTCGACGGCGACGCATGTCGCGATTTTGCAGACTCGGCTAGAGCGGAGATCGCCAAAATGCAGCGCGAGGCGGGCACCGATTTTGCTGTGATCGTATCTGAAACTGGGGTGACAAACGCTCTGTCGGAAGCAGCGACCGAATATGGAGCCGATCTGGTCGTCATTGGCCGAGGCAAGGCGCAAAAGAGGCTGGGTAGGCTCCGTACGCATGTTTACGACATCATTCGGCAAGCACCCTGTCCCGTACTCAGCTTCGGCTTTTCTACATCTTCGTGGGTGGAGCAGCAAGCTCACGAAACGCAAGAGACGGAGCTTCTCACTAGCTCACGCGGAGCGTAAGCTTCAAACCGTCAATGCGCCAGTGCCTTCGCTGCCGCTCGACCCGGATTGTTTTTTCTCAGCAGGAACGATAGCATGAACATGATGCCGGTCGCAATACCTAATAGCCAGAACGTGTCGATATAGGAAAGGGTAGACGCTTGATCCTGCATAGAATTGTAGATTCTTCGATAAGCCTGCAATTGTGGTTGCTCTACACCCGCCCGTCTCAGTTGATCTCCCAAGGCTGCCGTTGAGCTTTGAAAGGCCGGGTTGGCTAGGCCGGTATGGCTCGCCAACATCAGTTGGTGAAACTGCGCCCGCCGAGCCAGTACCGTTGTGACGGCGGAGGTTCCGACGCTGGCGCCGATATTGCGCACAAAGTTGATCAACCCGGCCACGGCGTTACTTTTCTCTTGCGGTAATCCCAGGTAAGCCACCATGGTTGCCGGAATGAAGATAAATCCCATCGGAACATATTGCGCAATTCTCAACCACGTAGCCGATGCAAAGCTGATTTCCAGGTCGAGCCGGCGCGTGGAGAAGAACATCGCGAGAGTCAGAATGGCCCAGCCGAACGCCATTAAGTAGCGCGCCTGAATTTTGCTCGTTAACTGGCCAACCAGCGGCAGTTCAACCAGCAGAATCAACGCCGCAACGGAGAGCACCATACCTGCACTTTCGGCCGTGTATCCCATCAGGTTCTGCAGAAACTGCGGCATCAAGACGGTGGTCGAAAAGGAAGCCGCTCCCACCATAAACATCATCACGCTCGAGGTTGCGAAATTGACGTTCTTAAACAAGCGGACGTCCACAATCGGTTCCTTGACGCGCAACTCCCGGAAGATCAAGCTGACCAGGCAAATGACGGAAACAATCATGAGGGTCTGAATGAACCTCGACCCGAACCAATCGTCCTCTTGCCCTTTATCGAGCACGATCTGCAGGAACGCAATTCCGACGGCAAGGAGGCCAAAACCGAAGTAATCGATTTTGCTTTCGTGCAAAGTCGTACGCCTTAGAAAGGGTGGATCTTCCACATAAGCGAAGACCAGAAACAGCGCCAGTATGCCGACTGGCAGATTCATCAGAAAGATAAAACGCCAACTATAGTTATCGGTAATCCAGCCACCCAGAGTCGGTCCAATAGCGGGGGCACAGATGGCGGTCACTCCATAGATGGAGAAGGCCAACCCGCGCTTTTCAGGCGGAAACGTATCGGCCAGAATGGCCTGCGCCATGGGTTGCAGACCTCCGCCGCCCACACCCTGAATCACGCGCGCTATCAAAAGGATCGCGAGTGTCGGCGCGATACCGCAGAGCAGCGAACTTACCGTAAATAGCGAAATACATATGACAAAAAACCGTTTGCGGCCCAGCAGCGAAACCAGCCAGCCCGTAATGGGCAGAACAATAGCGTTTGAGACCAGATAGGAAGTGAGAACCCACGTGCTTTCGTCGCTGCTCGCGCCCATGTTCCCGGCAATGTGCGGCAGCGCCACGTTGGCAATGCTGGTATCCAGCACTTCCATGAATGCCGCTAGCGATACCACAAACGCGATGAGCCAAGGATTAGCCTTCGGCTTCCATGGTAATGCCGAAGCCGCTTGAGCGGCGACGCTCACGACTGTCCTGACGTTGCCATGATCTCTCGTAAAGAGATTACGAAACAATGCATTTCGTTTCTATCGCTGAGTTCCTGAAACGCGTCAACCGCCGCGTGTTTCTCTGGCTCATGTTGGCCATGTAAACCAGTCCACGGTTGCGAAAAGATGCTTTATGCGAATGTGCTTCTGCCGCGTCACGGAACGCTGCGCCGTTGTTCAAAAAGCGCTTGACGACGACCCGAAAAACATATTCCATCTCGTGCTGAAAACCATGTCGCACTGATTTGCTTCGCAACTTGTCAAACCAGACTCAGTTCTCCTTCCAAAATATCTGGGTCCGGCCCGCTTGAAAAAACGAACCCTTGCCCTTCCAACAGCTTTTTCATGGCCGGATTTTCCGTCAACACCGATGCCGTGAGCCGGTCCAGTTCCTCATCCCGTGCCACGCGCACCAGCCTCGCAACAATTTCGCGCCCTATGCCTTTGCGCTGGAATGAGTCAGTGACAATCGCGGCCACCTCCGCCTCATTTTTCAAGGGCGATTTCGCCAATCTCCCGACGCCAAGAATGTCCGCAGTTCGGCCGTCGGCTCTGGTCGTCTCCGCCACCAGACCCATTTGCCGGTCATAATCGATAAAGCAAACGCGCGTCAGTCGTTCATGGCGCACGCGGCTCTCAAACTTCATCTGCGTGAAGAAGCGCCGGTAGACGCTTTCGTCTGACAGGGTCGAATGAAAGCGCACCAGGGCCGGTTCATCTTCCGGTCGAATGGGCCGAATCGTGAGAGAAGTGCCGTCCTGCAAAGTTACTTTTTCAATATATTTCGCTGGATAGGCTCGAATTGTGGGCTTCGGAATGCTAGCCAAATCCGTCATCTCGGGGAAGAGCAAGACGCGAGCATCCAAAGCGATCAGCCCCTCGGCCGAAGCAACCAGCGGATTGATATCGATCTCCTGCACCATCGGCAAATCTAGCACCAACTGGCTGAAGCGAACCAACAGCCGCTCCAGTTTCCCTAGGTCGACTGGCTTACGTCCACGCACTCCTTCGAGCGCCTTGAAGATCTGCGTCTGCTCCATAAAGCGCCGCGCCAAGGTCGTGTTCAGTGGCGGCAGCGCCAGCGCGCGATCTTTAAACACTTCCACCAGCTGACCGCCCATGCCGAACAGCAGAACAGGCCCGAACTGCGCGTCAATGCTCGAACCCACAATCAATTCGTAGCCTTCCATTTGCACCATGGGCTGCACGGTGACACCTTGGAAATGCTGGGCACCCGCTTTCTCCGCAACGGAGGTTTTGATCTCCTGGAAAGCGCGCTCCACGGCGTTCGCATCTCGCAGATTCAGTTTCACACCTCCTACGTCCGTTTTATGCGTGAGGGTGAGGGAGTTCAGTTTGAGCACTACCGGAAAACCAATCTCAGTAGCCACCTGCGCAGCTTCCTCAGCAGAAGCTGCCAGCCGCGTTGCCACAGTGGGAATCGAATAGCATTGCAAGAGCCGTTTAGATTCAAATTCCGTCAGTATGGTTCGGCCTTTGCCGCGCGCGCTCGCAATCAAATCCGCCGCTTGCGCAATCGAATCCTTGTCGCCTTCCGTTAGTGTCGGAGTTTCATACAAGGCGTTCAAGTTGTAGCTATAGCGCCAAAGATAATGAAACGCGCGCACGGCGTTATCGGGGAATGAAAACGTAGGAATACCGGCTTTGTTCAGCACCGTTTCGCCTTCTGCCGCGCGGTCGCCCCCCATCCAACTGGCCAGCACAGGCTTACCGGGAAGTTTGGCGTACGGCACCAGCTTTTTGGCGATTTCCACTGGATCGCTCATCGACTGAGGCGTCATAATCACCAGCAGACCGTCTGTCATCGGATCCTCGGCGGCAATTTTCACAGCGGCTTCATAACGGTCGGGACCAGCATCGCCAATGATGTCAATCGGATTGTTGTGGCTCCAGTGCGGAGGAAGCACCTGGTTGAGAGCCGCAATTGTTGCATCGGAAAGCGGTGCCAGCTGCTCGCCCAGCCCAATCAACATGTCAGTCGCCAGAACCCCCGGGCCGCCCGCATTGGTGACGATCGTGAGCCTGGGACCCGCCGGACGAGGCTGGTGCGCTAAAACCTCCGTCATGTGAAAGACGTCGTCCAATTCGTTGATGCGCAGAACGCCAACCCTCCGAAAGGCCGCATCCAGCACCGCATCGCTCCCCGCCAGCGTGCCTGTGTGGGAGGCCGCCGCTTTGGCCGCCGATTCAGTCCTCCCAGCCTTGATCACCAGAATCGGTTTATCGAGCGCTACCTCACGCGCCGCCGAAAGAAACGACCGCGCATCGCCGACTGACTCCATGTAAATCACAATGCTGCGGGTGTGTGGATCGTTCCCCAGGTAATCGATCAATGCGCCCCAGCCCACATCGAGCATGGAACCGATCGAGAGAAACGCGCTAAAACCCACTTGTTCGCGCAAGCTCCAATCCAGCAGCGCCGTACAGATAGCACCGCTTTGACTGATGAGTGCAACTGAGCCGGGGCGCGCGATTGTATGCGCGAACGTCGCGTTGAGTCCGGTAATCGGACACATGACGCCTAAACAATTCGGCCCAATTAACCGCATGTTCGCCCGCCGGGCTGTTGCCAAAACGCGTCGTTCCAACTCAAGCCCATGCTCGCCGGTTTCGCGAAATCCCGCCGAAATGATCACCGCGCCGCTGGCACCCACTTCCGCGCACTCTTCGATCATCCCGGGAATCGATTCGGCGGGAGTGATCAACACAGCCAAGTCGACAGGGTCGGGAATGGCTTTGATGGAGGGATAAGCGCGAATGCCAAGAACCGATTGGCGTTTAGGGTTCACCGGATAGACTGTTCCGTCAAACGGGCTGCTAATTAAATTCCAGAGAACGGATCGGCCCACGGATCCTTCTTTTGCGGTGGCGCCCACAACCGCCACCGAGCGCGGCTTAAAGAACACCTCCAGCCCTACCGGCTTCTTGGTTTCAGACATTTAGTCTCGCACCTCGCTTAAGTCGAAGCTCTCGCCCCTCGCCGGGCACAGTACTTTAACCCCAAGTTGCTCCTGCAATGCTTGAGCCAATCCAGCCTGGGCGTCGGGCTCCCCATGCACCAGAAAAATACGCTTCAGTTTCGCGGCAATCGGTTTAATCCACTGGATCAATTCCGCTTGATCGGCATGGCCGCTCAATTCGCCCAGCGCCGCAACCTCCGCCCGCAACGGCACCATCTCGTTAAAAATCTTCACTTCCTCGCGCCGCTCCTGAATGCGCCTGCCCAAGGTATTCGCCGCCTGATAACCAGTCAACAAAACCAGATTCCTGCCATCGGCAATCCCGTGAAGTAGATGATGCAGAACGCGCCCTCCTTCGCACATGCCCGAAGCGGTGATCACCACAAACGGTGTGCGGAGATCGTTCAATGTTTTGCTTTCCGATGCCTCGCGCAGATAGCGCAGGCGGCTGAATCCAAACGGATCAACGCCTCGCTCGATATAGGTGGCCGCTTCACTATCGTACTCCTCAGGATGATGGCGGAACACCTCCGTGACGTTGATCGCCAACGGGCTATCCACAAAAATTGGAATCGCCGGAATCAATTTTTTCTCGGTTAGCTTATGCAGAATCAGAACGAGCTGCTGCGTACGCCCCACGGCGAAAGCGGGAACAACCACATGGCCGCCGCGCGCCACTGTTTTGTTAATGAGCGTTTCTAGTTCGGCTTCCATATTGCCAGTGGATTCGTGGCGCCGATTGCCATAGGTGCTTTCCACAATCAAAAAATCGGCCGCCGGCGCGGCGTCCGGATCTTTCAAAATCGGCAACCCTGGCCGTCCGAGATCGCCCGAAAAGAGCAGCTTGATTTCACGCCCGTCGCGCTCATGTTTCAGCAGTACGAAGGCTGAGCCCAAAATATGTCCGGCGTTGCTGAATGTAAACTCCAGGTATTCGCTGAGACGCGTCGTTTGATAAAGCTTCGCGGTGGCAAAGCAGCGGCTGGCGTTGGCCGCATCCTCAACGTTGTAAAGCGGCTGAACCGGCACGCTGTCGTCGGCGATGCCAATCGCCTGCCGGCGGCGCGCTCGCTTGCTGAGAAACGCCGCATCGCTTTCCTGGATGTGAGCCGAATCGGCCAGCATATACTGGCAAAGCTCCGCCGTCGCCGGCGTGGCATAAATTTTGCCCGAAAAGCCATTGCGGACGAGCGTCGGCAGGTTTCCGCTGTGATCCAAATGCGCGTGAGACAGAACCACCGACCTGACATTCTTCGCGTCAAACGGTAAGTGACTGTTGATCTCGAAGGCTTCTTTGCGATGCCCCTGTACGAGCCCGCAATCGAGCAGGTGCAACCCATTGTCGACAGTGATGCCGTGCATCGAGCCGGTGACGGCTTGAGCAGCGCCCCAGAACGTTAATTTCATAAGGGGAAACTCCAAGCTTACTTCGTCGCTGCTCGACTAGCGGGCGAACGCTAATCAGAAGGAGAAATTGACCTACAGTCTCGAAACGTCCAATTGAGATCACAACAACAACAAGCGGCCCAAAACACCATCGCGAAATAGGCGCCAATCCGGGATGCATCACCGCCAGCTGGAACAGGCTATAGTCAGAGTGCGTATGCTCGTCAATGACGCTAATCTGTCTTCCTTTGCCGCCCCTATTCTCGGACCATTTCTGGGTTTCAAGATTTAGCTAGCCGCGCGTAACCTCATGCCCAAGCCCAAGCGTCTCCCCTTCATCCCGGATTTACTCAATCTTCAGCGATTTCTACGAGCTACGCCTGCGCTCGCTTTGTTGGGACTGCCACTTTCCGCAGCCCAAAACGCGCCCACTGACGCCTTCTCCGAAACCGTGGCGCCATTCGTGCAGAAAAACTGCGCCGTCTGCCATAACGAGCAAACGAAAAGCGGCGCCCTGGTGCTTACGAAATACCACGATGCTGCCTCGCTCATTCACGATCGCGACGTTTGGGAAAAGGTCGTAGCCCGGCTCCGTGCGGGCGAAATGCCGCCTAAAGGGATGCCCCGCCCTGCCCCGGAGCAAATCGCCGAGGTGACGAATTGGATTGACGCGCAGTTCGCCGAACTCGATCGCACTACCAAGCCCGACCCCGGCCACTTGACCGCACACCGTCTGAACCGCGTCGAATACAACAACACCATCCGCGACCTTCTGGCCGTCAAGGTCAAACCCGCCGCCGATTTTCCGGCCGACGATTCCGGTTATGGCTTCGACAACATCGGCGATGCTCTTTCCGTCTCGCCCGTGTTGATGGAAAAGTATCTCGCCGCTGCCAAAAAGATCGCCACCGAAGCGATTCCGCTTAGCCTCGTCACTCCCAAACCCACGCGCCTGCGTTATTCGCCGGAACATCTGGCCAAAGAACCGCGCCCTGAGCTCGAGCATGCGTTCGATTTGCCATCGGAAGGCGATTACGATTTGCGGGCATCGGTCAATGGCCGGCAGGATTCGTTTCGCGTGCAGCTTTTATTGGACGGCAAAGAGATCAAGGCCGCAGACGTTTTGATCCAACAAGATAAACCGCGCGGCTACGAATTGCGCCTCCACTTGCCTCCCGGCGAGCATTCGTTCCAGGCCATCCTCACGCATCGCGATCCAACGCCGGCAGAAGCTGCAACTGCGGCGAAAATGAAAGCCGAGGAAGAAGCCGGCATAGCCAAACAAATTGCTAAGCATCCTGAAGACGAAAAGCAAATCCGCTTGCAGCATGCGCTAGGCGATACGCCCACCTACCTGGATTCCTTGGAAATCAAAGGTCCGTTTAACGCGTTGCCCGTCCCCCTGCCCGCAAGCTACCGGCGCATCTTCCTTTGCGGCCATCCGATTGGCCAGCACAATAAGGAATGCGTGCGCAGCAACCTCGCCCAATTCGCGAGCCTCGCTTACCGGCGTCCGGCTACCTCAGCTGAGGTTTCCAAACTCATCAAGTTAGTGTCGCTCGGCGAAAAAGACGGCCTGAACTTTGAGCAATCCATGCGTCTCGGCGTCGAGGCGGTTTTGGTATCGCCGCAATTTCTCTATCGTCTGGAGCACGATCCCAAGCGCGATCCGGGCGCTGTCCATCCCATTGGCGATTACGAACTCGCTTCGCGCCTGTCTTATTTCCTGTGGAGCAGCATGCCCGATTCGCAACTGCTCCAGCTCGCCGCTGAGAAACGCCTCACGGATTCCGCTGTGCTGCACACGCAAGTGCGGCGCATGCTGCTTGACCCGAAAGCCGCCGCACTCATCGATAACTTTGCCGGCCAATGGCTGGAGCTGCGCAATCTGGACAGCATTCACCCTGATCCTGTGCAGTTCCCCGAGTTCGACGACCAGCTTCGCCAAGCCATGTATACCGAGACGCGCATGTTCTTCGCCTCCGTTGTCAAGCAAGATCGCAGCATCCTCGATTTCATCGACGCCAAATACACCTTCGTGAACGAACGCCTGGCGAAGTTTTATGGCATCCCGGGCGTCGAAGGGAATCAGTTCCGCCGCGTCGAACTCGATGGCACCCAGCGAAGCGGCGTTCTGACGCAGGCGAGTGTGCTCGCGATTACGTCCTATCCAACCCGCACTTCGCCGGTTTTGCGCGGCAAGTGGATCATGGAAAATGTGCTCAACACCCCGCCTCCTCCGCCGCCGCCCGGTGTCGGTTCGCTTGATGAAAAGGGCGGCCCCTTGAGCGGCACCATGCGCCAACAGATGGAGAGGCATCGCGCCAATCCGGTCTGCGCGGGCTGCCACGTGCGCATGGATCCACTCGGCTTTGCACTTGAGAATTACGATGCCGTCGGCCACTGGCGTACCGAGGATGACTCTCAACCCATCGATTCAACCGGCGTTTTGCCGAATGGAAAGAAGTTCACCGGCTCAGCTGAGTTGAAAGCCATTTTGGCCGCCAATCGCCATGCATTTGCCGAATGCCTCACCGAAAAGATGATGATTTACGCTCTCGGCCGCGGCCTCGAAGGATATGATAGAGCAGCCACCCGGAACATCACCGCCGATCTCGCTGCTCACGATTATCGTTTTTCAACCTTGATCGAAGGAATTATCGACAGCGCCCCGTTCCAACTCGGGCGCGCCGACGAAGGGAATAAAACAGAATGATTCTGACTCGAAAGCATATCTCACGCCGTGGCTTGCTGCGCGGCGTTGGCACTGCCGTAGCTCTTCCTATGCTCGATGCCATGTTCCCGGCCTTGAGCTCAGCCGCCAAAACGGCGAAACGGGTCGCGCCCAACCGCATGGTCTACGTCTATGTGCCCAATGGCATCGATATGCGCAATTGGCGGCCCGAAACCGTCGGCAGTGCCTTCAATTTGCCCAAGATTCTCTCGCCGCTGGCTTCCGTGCGCGAGAACGTGATTGTGTTTAGCGGCTTAAAAGATCATAACGGGGAAGCATTGGGCGATGGTCCTGGCGATCACGCGCGCGCCGCCGCCAGTTTCCTCACAGGTGTTCATCCACGCAAGACCGCCGGTTCTGATATTTCGGTAGGCATCTCCGTCGATCAGGTCGCCGCCCAGAAAATCGGCTCTGCCACGCGCTTGGCTTCTCTCGAATTGGGCTGCGAAGACGGCCATCTGGCCGGCAATTGCGATTCGGGTTACGCCTGCGCTTATGTCAACAGCATCTCGTGGCGCACGCCCACCGTTCCCAACCCGCCGGAGATCAATCCGCGCGCGGTTTTTGAACGCCTGTTCGGCAGCGAAGAAGATGCCGCCGATCCCGCCGCCCGCGCCCGCAACGCCAAGCTCGATCAAAGCATTCTTGATCTGGTCTCAGACGATACCAAACGCTTGCAGCGCGATCTCGGTCCGACTGATCGCCGCAAACTCGATGAATATCTCACGGCCGTGCGCGAAGTGGAACGCCAGGTGCAAGTGGGCGAGAAGCAGGCCGCTGAAAACAATGTCGCCGTTCCGAACATGCCCAAGCCCGATGGCATCCCGCTCGAATTCGCCGAGCACGCACAGCTCATGTTCAATCTGATGGCGATTGCGCTGCAATCGGACATTACGCGCATCTCAACCTTCATGCTGGCGCGCGAAGGCAGCAACCGTTCCTATCGCGAAATTGGCGTGCCGGAAGGCCATCATGGCCTGTCGCATCACCGCAACGATCCCGCGCTGATGGATAAAGTAGCCGCCATCAATCACCACCACATGGAGCAGTTCGCCCTGTTCCTCCAGAAGCTGAAAGCGACTCCCGATGGCGATGGCTCGCTGCTCGATCACACCATGATCGTCTACGGCAGCGGCATCAGCGACGGCAACAAACATAACCACGACGATCTGCCGGTCCTGCTCGCCGGCGGAAGCCGCGTTTTCAAAACCGGCCGTCATGTCAAGCTATCGGAAAGCATTCCCGTGGCCAATCTTTACCTCAGCATGCTCGATGCCATGGGTGTGCCCACAGAAAAACTGGGCGATAGCCAAGGCCGTCTCAACTACTTGACTGACTTGACGTGATGACGAAGCTCTCGCTAATCCTTCTGGTCGCGCCTTTCGTCTTCGGCCAGACTCATCCGCTCGAGCAGCTGATCACCGTTGCCCGGCAGGGCGCCGGCCTCTGGCTTGGCCGATCTGGTCGCCAAGACTCTCTCACCTCACGGCGGCACGGCTGTTTGGGGCCAGGATTATCTTTTCGTCTCCGACCTTACCGTCGGCCCCAAGAATGAGCCTGTCACGGCGTCCTCCGCGGGAGTCTCCATTGACATGCAGCCTCCCCTTGCGATGGAAAAAATTCCCGGCTCCGCTTTGTGGATGCGCCTCGTCAAAATGCGCGTTGGCGTCACGCACGCTTACCAATATTTTGCCGATGGCAAGCCGGTCGGCAACCGCACCGATTTGGCCGGCTATAACCCCGATTCCTATCCGCAGCCCGGCGTTCCTAAAGGTAAGCTCAGCGAAAAGCAAACCATCGTCAGCAAGATCTACGATGGCATGAAAGCCGATTACTGGTACTACGCTTCACCCGGCGTCGATCCCAATGTTCCCGCGCCGCTGATGGTCTGGCAGGACGGCCAAGGCATTATCGCCGGCGATCTTGCCAAACTCCGACTCTTCACCGTCACCGAAAATCTGGTTGCACAGAAGCTTATTCCGCCGATGGTTCATGTCCTGATCGCTCCTGGTTTCTCTCCAGACAGCAAAGCCATGCGTTCCATCGAGTACGATACGGTCAGCGACCGCTATGATCGCTTTCTCCTGGAAGAGGTTCTGCCCAAAGTCGAGAAAGTCTATAAGCTGCGGCCCGATGGCTATAGCCGCGGCATTGCCGGCGAGTCTTCCGGCGGCATCTGCTCGTTGAATGCCGCCTGGTTTATGCCCGAAAAATTCGCCCGCGTTCACTCCACTATCGGCAGTTACACATCCATTCAGTGGCATCCGGAAGATAAGCTGGATGGCGGCAATCTCTATCCGTTCATGGTGCGCAAATTACCCAAGCGCAACATTCGCATTTGGATGAGCGATGGCGCTGACGATCTGGAAAACAATCACGGCTCTTGGCCCCTGCAGAATATTCAACTGGCTAATTCGCTGAAGATGCGCGAGTATGATTTTCACTTCCGCTTCGGCCTCGCCACGCACGATTCGGCGCAAGCAGCTTTGGATCTGCCTGAATCTCTCGCTTGGCTTTGGCGCGGCTAGATCGCGCGAAGACGTCCGAAGACTTCACGATGGAGCCGGCGGAAAAAGATAAACCGTACTACCGGGTGACGATCAGTAATCGCGACTCTTGGTGAACGGATTGCGGATGGTCAACCTTTCGATGACTTGGCCGTCATTCATATCTTCCGAATAGAGCATCCGGCAGCCCGCTTCGATAGCGGCTGCAATGATGAGTGAATCGAAGATGTGATATTGATAACGCTGGGCTATCCGTACCGCTGCTTCATGCGTTTCTATGGTGAGAGAAACGACCGATGGGCAGAGTATCGAATCGCGCTCAATGCTTCGGAAATTTCCTCCCAGCTCGCGCTGAGTCTTGCAACTGCTACCAATTCGTTTAGTCTCTGCACGCTGATTAGCCCGCCCATTGCAGCAGAATCCGCGCTACCTCCTGGCGGGCGTCGTCTTTTTGAATGCGTAGACCAGGATATTCGTGTCGAAGAATGGCTTAGCGCTCATTTATTTCTTCGCGGTCGAACTTGAAATCCTTTGGAAAAGTCCGGGCCAACCGGCGAATGGTCTCCATGGCTTTTTCACGGCTTTGATCGCGCGCCACTTTGAATTCCCGAGGACCCGCAATGCTGATTTCGATCTGGTCGCCTTCTTTTAGCTCGAGGGCCTCCACAACGCTAGCGGGAAGACGAATCGCCAAGCTGTTGCCCCATTTCGAAACGTTCATAGATCTACTTTAGCAAGGTATATCATAAAAGCAAGTTTGCTTACTTCGTAAAACCCTTACTTACCATCCAATCCCACAATTGTCGGTCCACGTCGAAACCGGCAAAATAGCGGGCGCTCGCAAGCCAAAACCATGCTTCCCGTTGGCGTAAATATGCATCTCCGACGACACGCCTTGTTTCTGTAGATCCAAGTAAAGATCAACCGTTGTCACCACGTGAGATGGGTCGTCGTCGGCGCAAACCAGAAACGTCGGCGGCACATCTTTGGGCACCGTCACCGCTCCGGGCTTGAAACCGGGATAAACTACCACCGCGAAATCGGGACGCGTGTCCGCTGAAAAATGAGTCTCCATCAGCGCGGCCAACTCCCCACCGGCGGAAAAGCCCATGAAACCCACGCGCTTCGGATCTAAATTCCAATCCGCCGCTTGTTTGCGGACCAGCCGCATCGCTTGACTCGCATCGGCCCAGGCATCCTCCGCCACCGTATAGTGCGAATTCGGCGCGCGCGCCAGGCGGTATTTCAAAACCAGCGCGGCAATCCCGTGCTTGTTCAGCCAATCGGCGACTTCCCATCCTTCTTTATCGATCACCAACTGCGAATGGCCGCCGCCGGGTGCCACCACTATTGCGGCGCCGTTCGCTTTGTCCTTCGGCGCAAGGAACACATATACGGACGGATGATGGACCACTGTGAACTTCTTCGGGAGCGCCGGATCGTCCGAACGCTCGGAAACGTCCGGCGCATCCTCCGCGCCCGGCGCGCCGTCCGGCCACAAACGGACTCTCAGGCTGCGGGGTGGGCCAGCGCCATACCCGCAAATAACAGGGTCAAAACCGTAGTCTTCATAGGGAAGATGGAGTGTATCATGCTGTTGTGATGCCCCACGCGATTGAAACACTTACCATCGCACCGCTGACCGTGCTGCACGAAGAAGAACGCTTGTTCCAATCGTCCATCCGGCAG
>CAVXRP010000045.1:0-36077 GCA_963764105.1 Bryobacterales bacterium | reverse complement strand
CCAGCTGCTCGCCCAGCCCAATCAACATGTCAGTCGCCAGAACCCCCGGGCCGCCCGCATTGGTGACGATCGTGAGCCTGGGACCCGCCGGACGAGGCTGGTGCGCTAAAACCTCCGTCATGTGAAAGACGTCGTCCAATTCGTTGATGCGCAGAACGCCAACCCTCCGAAAGGCCGCATCCAGCACCGCATCGCTCCCCGCCAGCGTGCCTGTGTGGGAGGCCGCCGCTTTGGCCGCCGATTCAGTCCTCCCAGCCTTGATCACCAGAATCGGTTTATCGAGCGCTACCTCACGCGCCGCCGAAAGAAACGACCGCGCATCGCCGACTGACTCCATGTAAATCACAATGCTGCGGGTGTGTGGATCGTTCCCCAGGTAATCGATCAATGCGCCCCAGCCCACATCGAGCATGGAACCGATCGAGAGAAACGCGCTAAAACCCACTTGTTCGCGCAAGCTCCAATCCAGCAGCGCCGTACAGATAGCACCGCTTTGACTGATGAGTGCAACTGAGCCGGGGCGCGCGATTGTATGCGCGAACGTCGCGTTGAGTCCGGTAATCGGACACATGACGCCTAAACAATTCGGCCCAATTAACCGCATGTTCGCCCGCCGGGCTGTTGCCAAAACGCGTCGTTCCAACTCAAGCCCATGCTCGCCGGTTTCGCGAAATCCCGCCGAAATGATCACCGCGCCGCTGGCACCCACTTCCGCGCACTCTTCGATCATCCCGGGAATCGATTCGGCGGGAGTGATCAACACAGCCAAGTCGACAGGGTCGGGAATGGCTTTGATGGAGGGATAAGCGCGAATGCCAAGAACCGATTGGCGTTTAGGGTTCACCGGATAGACTGTTCCGTCAAACGGGCTGCTAATTAAATTCCAGAGAACGGATCGGCCCACGGATCCTTCTTTTGCGGTGGCGCCCACAACCGCCACCGAGCGCGGCTTAAAGAACACCTCCAGCCCTACCGGCTTCTTGGTTTCAGACATTTAGTCTCGCACCTCGCTTAAGTCGAAGCTCTCGCCCCTCGCCGGGCACAGTACTTTAACCCCAAGTTGCTCCTGCAATGCTTGAGCCAATCCAGCCTGGGCGTCGGGCTCCCCATGCACCAGAAAAATACGCTTCAGTTTCGCGGCAATCGGTTTAATCCACTGGATCAATTCCGCTTGATCGGCATGGCCGCTCAATTCGCCCAGCGCCGCAACCTCCGCCCGCAACGGCACCATCTCGTTAAAAATCTTCACTTCCTCGCGCCGCTCCTGAATGCGCCTGCCCAAGGTATTCGCCGCCTGATAACCAGTCAACAAAACCAGATTCCTGCCATCGGCAATCCCGTGAAGTAGATGATGCAGAACGCGCCCTCCTTCGCACATGCCCGAAGCGGTGATCACCACAAACGGTGTGCGGAGATCGTTCAATGTTTTGCTTTCCGATGCCTCGCGCAGATAGCGCAGGCGGCTGAATCCAAACGGATCAACGCCTCGCTCGATATAGGTGGCCGCTTCACTATCGTACTCCTCAGGATGATGGCGGAACACCTCCGTGACGTTGATCGCCAACGGGCTATCCACAAAAATTGGAATCGCCGGAATCAATTTTTTCTCGGTTAGCTTATGCAGAATCAGAACGAGCTGCTGCGTACGCCCCACGGCGAAAGCGGGAACAACCACATGGCCGCCGCGCGCCACTGTTTTGTTAATGAGCGTTTCTAGTTCGGCTTCCATATTGCCAGTGGATTCGTGGCGCCGATTGCCATAGGTGCTTTCCACAATCAAAAAATCGGCCGCCGGCGCGGCGTCCGGATCTTTCAAAATCGGCAACCCTGGCCGTCCGAGATCGCCCGAAAAGAGCAGCTTGATTTCACGCCCGTCGCGCTCATGTTTCAGCAGTACGAAGGCTGAGCCCAAAATATGTCCGGCGTTGCTGAATGTAAACTCCAGGTATTCGCTGAGACGCGTCGTTTGATAAAGCTTCGCGGTGGCAAAGCAGCGGCTGGCGTTGGCCGCATCCTCAACGTTGTAAAGCGGCTGAACCGGCACGCTGTCGTCGGCGATGCCAATCGCCTGCCGGCGGCGCGCTCGCTTGCTGAGAAACGCCGCATCGCTTTCCTGGATGTGAGCCGAATCGGCCAGCATATACTGGCAAAGCTCCGCCGTCGCCGGCGTGGCATAAATTTTGCCCGAAAAGCCATTGCGGACGAGCGTCGGCAGGTTTCCGCTGTGATCCAAATGCGCGTGAGACAGAACCACCGACCTGACATTCTTCGCGTCAAACGGTAAGTGACTGTTGATCTCGAAGGCTTCTTTGCGATGCCCCTGTACGAGCCCGCAATCGAGCAGGTGCAACCCATTGTCGACAGTGATGCCGTGCATCGAGCCGGTGACGGCTTGAGCAGCGCCCCAGAACGTTAATTTCATAAGGGGAAACTCCAAGCTTACTTCGTCGCTGCTCGACTAGCGGGCGAACGCTAATCAGAAGGAGAAATTGACCTACAGTCTCGAAACGTCCAATTGAGATCACAACAACAACAAGCGGCCCAAAACACCATCGCGAAATAGGCGCCAATCCGGGATGCATCACCGCCAGCTGGAACAGGCTATAGTCAGAGTGCGTATGCTCGTCAATGACGCTAATCTGTCTTCCTTTGCCGCCCCTATTCTCGGACCATTTCTGGGTTTCAAGATTTAGCTAGCCGCGCGTAACCTCATGCCCAAGCCCAAGCGTCTCCCCTTCATCCCGGATTTACTCAATCTTCAGCGATTTCTACGAGCTACGCCTGCGCTCGCTTTGTTGGGACTGCCACTTTCCGCAGCCCAAAACGCGCCCCCTGATGCCTTCTCCGAAACCGTGGCGCCATTCGTGCAGAAAAACTGCGCCGTTTGCCATAACGAGCAAACGAAAAGCGGCGGCCTAGTGCTTACGAAGTATCACGATGCTGCCTCGCTCATTCACGATCGCGATGTTTGGGAAAAGGTCGTAGCCCGGCTGCGTGCGGGCGAAATGCCGCCTAAAGGCATGCCCGCCCTGCCCCGGAGCAAATCGCCGAGGTGACGAATTGGATTGACGCGCAATTCGCCGAACTCGATCGCACTACCAAGCCCGACCCCGGCCATTTGACCGCACATCGTCTGAACCGCGTCGAATACAACAACACCATTCGCGACCTTCTGGCCGTCAAGGTCAAACCCGCCGCCGATTTTCCGGCCGACGATTCCGGTTATGGCTTCGACAACATCGGCGATGCTCTTTCCGTCTCGCCCGTGTTGATGGAAAAATATCTCGCCGCTGCCAAAAAGATCGCCACCGAAGCGATTCCGCTTAGCCTCGTCACTCCCAAACCCACCCGCCTGCGTTATTCGCCGGAACATCTGGCCAAAGAACCGCGCCCTGAGCTCGAGCATGCGTTCGATTTGCCATCGGAAGGCGATTACGATTTGCGGGCATCGGTCAATGGCCGGCAGGATTCGTTTCGCGTGCAGCTTTTATTGGACGGCAAAGAGATCAAGGCCGCAGACGTTTTGATCCAACAAGATAAACCGCGCGGCTACGAATTGCGCCTCCACTTGCCTCCCGGCGAGCATTCGTTCCAGGCCATCCTCACGCATCGCGATCCAACGCCGGCAGAAGCTGCCACTGCAGCGAAAATGAAAACCGAGGAAGAAGCCGGCATAGCCAAACAAATTGCTAAGCATCCTGAAGACGAAAAGCAAATCCGCTTGCAGCATGCGCTAGGCGATACGCCCACCTACCTGGATTCCTTGGAAATCAAAGGTCCGTTTAACGCGTTGCCCGTCCCCCTGCCCGCAAGCTACCGGCGCATCTTCCTTTGCGGCCATCCGATTGGCCAGCACAATAAGGAATGCGTGCGCAGCAACCTCGCCCAATTCGCGAGCCTCGCTTACCGGCGTCCGGCTACCTCAGCTGAGGTTTCCAAACTCATCAAGTTAGTGTCGCTCGGCGAAAAAGACGGCCTGAACTTTGAGCAATCCATGCGTCTCGGCGTCGAGGCGGTTTTGGTATCGCCGCAATTTCTCTATCGTCTGGAGCACGATCCCAAGCGCGATCCGGGCGCTGTCCATCCCATTGGCGATTACGAACTCGCTTCGCGCCTGTCTTATTTCCTGTGGAGCAGCATGCCCGATTCGCAACTGCTCCAGCTCGCCGCTGAGAAACGCCTCACGGATTCCGCTGTGCTGCACACGCAAGTGCGGCGCATGCTGCTTGACCCGAAAGCCGCCGCACTCATCGATAACTTTGCCGGCCAATGGCTGGAGCTGCGCAATCTGGACAGCATTCACCCTGATCCTGTGCAGTTCCCCGAGTTCGACGACCAGCTTCGCCAAGCCATGTATACCGAGACGCGCATGTTCTTCGCCTCCGTTGTCAAGCAAGATCGCAGCATCCTCGATTTCATCGACGCCAAATACACCTTCGTGAACGAACGCCTGGCGAAGTTTTATGGCATCCCGGGCGTCGAAGGGAATCAGTTCCGCCGCGTCGAACTCGATGGCACCCAGCGAAGCGGCGTTCTGACGCAGGCGAGTGTGCTCGCGATTACGTCCTATCCAACCCGCACTTCGCCGGTTTTGCGCGGCAAGTGGATCATGGAAAATGTGCTCAACACCCCGCCTCCTCCGCCGCCGCCCGGTGTCGGTTCGCTTGATGAAAAGGGCGGCCCCTTGAGCGGCACCATGCGCCAACAGATGGAGAGGCATCGCGCCAATCCGGTCTGCGCGGGCTGCCACGTGCGCATGGATCCACTCGGCTTTGCACTTGAGAATTACGATGCCGTCGGCCACTGGCGTACCGAGGATGACTCTCAACCCATCGATTCAACCGGCGTTTTGCCGAATGGAAAGACGTTCACCGGCTCAGCTGAGTTGAAAGCCATTTTGGCCGCCAATCGCCATGCATTTGCCGAATGCCTCACCGAAAAGATGATGATTTACGCTCTCGGCCGCGGCCTCGAAGGATATGATAGAGCAGCCACCCGGAACATCACCGCCGATCTCGCTGCTCACGATTATCGTTTTTCAACCTTGATCGAAGGAATTATCGACAGCGCCCCGTTCCAACTCGGGCGCGCCGACGAAGGGAATAAAACAGAATGATTCTGACTCGAAAGCATATCTCACGCCGTGGCTTGCTGCGCGGCGTTGGCACTGCCGTAGCTCTTCCTATGCTCGATGCCATGTTCCCGGCCTTGAGCTCAGCCGCCAAAACGGCGAAACGGGTCGCGCCCAACCGCATGGTCTACGTCTATGTGCCCAATGGCATCGATATGCGCAATTGGCGGCCCGAAACCGTCGGCAGTGCCTTCAATTTGCCCAAGATTCTCTCGCCGCTGGCTTCCGTGCGCGAGAACGTGATTGTGTTTAGCGGCTTAAAAGATCATAACGGGGAAGCATTGGGCGATGGTCCTGGCGATCACGCGCGCGCCGCCGCCAGTTTCCTCACAGGTGTTCATCCACGCAAGACCGCCGGTTCTGATATTTCGGTAGGCATCTCCGTCGATCAGGTCGCCGCCCAGAAAATCGGCTCTGCCACGCGCTTGGCTTCTCTCGAATTGGGCTGCGAAGACGGCCATCTGGCCGGCAATTGCGATTCGGGTTACGCCTGCGCTTATGTCAACAGCATCTCGTGGCGCACGCCCACCGTTCCCAACCCGCCGGAGATCAATCCGCGCGCCGTTTTTGAACGCCTGTTCGGCAGCGAAGAAGATGCCGCCGATCCCGCCGCCCGCGCCCGCAACGCCAAGCTCGATCAAAGCATTCTTGATCTGGTTTCAGACGATACCAAACGCTTGCAGCGCGATCTCGGTCCGACTGATCGCCGCAAACTCGATGAATATCTCACGGCCGTGCGCGAAGTGGAACGCCAGGTGCAAGTGGGCGAGAAGCAGGCCGCTGAAAACAATGTCGCCGTTCCGAACATGCCCAAGCCCGATGGCATCCCGCTCGAATTCGCCGAGCACGCACAGCTCATGTTCAATTTGATGGCGATTGCCCTGCAATCGGACATCACGCGCATCTCAACCTTCATGCTGGCGCGCGAAGGCAGCAACCGTTCCTATCGCGAAATTGGCGTGCCGGAGGGCCATCATGGCCTGTCGCACCACCGCAACGATCCCGCGCTGATGGATAAGGTAGCCGCCATCAATCACCACCACATGGAGCAGTTCGCCCTGTTCCTCCAGAAGCTGAAAGCGACTCCCGATGGCGATGGCTCGCTGCTCGATCACACCATGATCGTCTACGGTAGCGGCATCAGCGACGGCAACAAACACAACCACGACGATCTGCCAGTCCTACTTGCCGGCGGAAGCCGCGTTTTCAAAACCGGCCGTCACGTCAAGCTATCGGAAAGCATTCCCGTGGCCAATCTTTACCTGAGCATGCTCGATGCCATGGGTGTGCCAACTGAGAAGTTGGGCGATAGCCAAGGCCGTCTCAACTATTTGACCGACTTGACGTGATGAAGAAGCTCTCTCTGATCCTTCTGGTCGCGCCCTTCGTTTTCGGCCAGACTCATCCGCTCGAGCAGCTGATCACAGTTGCCAGGCAGGGCGCCGGGGCGTCTGGCTTGGCCGACCTGGTCGTCAAGACTCTCTCACCTCACGGCGGCACAGCCGTTTGGGGCCAGGATTACCTTTTCGTCTCCGACCTCACAGTCGGCCCCAAAAATGAGCCCGTCACGGCGTCCTCGGCCGGAATCTCGATTGACATGCAGCCTTCCCTGGCGATGGAGAAGATTCCCGGCTCTACTTTGTGGATGCGCCTCGTCAAAATGCGCGTGGGCGTCACGCACGCTTACCAATATTTCGCCGATGGCAAGCCCGTCGGCAACCGGACCGATTTGGCCGGCTATAACCCCGATTCCTATCCGCAGCCCGGCGTTCCTAAAGGTAAGCTCAGCGACAAGCAAACCATTGTCAGCAAGATCTACGATGGCATGAAGGCCGATTATTGGTATTACGCTTCACCCGGCGTCGATCCCAATGTTCCCGCGCCGCTGATGGTCTGGCAGGACGGCCAAGGCATTATCGCTGGCGATCTCGCCAAACTCCGCCTCTTCACCGTCATCGAAAATCTGGTTGCACAGAAACTGATCCCGCCGATGGTTCATGTGCTAATCGCTCCTGGTTTCTCTCCAGATAGCAAAGCCATGCGTTCCATCGAATACGACACGGTCAGCGATCGCTATGATCGCTTACTCCTGGAAGAGGTTCTGCCCGAAGTCGAGAAAGTCTATAAGCTGCGGCCCGATGGCTATAGCCGCGGCATTGCCGGCGAATCTTCCGGCGGCATCTGCTCGTTGAACGCTGCCTGGTTCATGCCTGAAAAATTCGCGCGCGTTCATTCCACCATTGGCAGTTACACGTCAATTCAGTGGCATCCGGAAGATAAGCTGGATGGCGGCAATCTGTATCCGTTCATGGTGCGCAAATTGCCCAAGCGCAATATTCGGATTTGGATGAGCGATGGCGCCGACGATCTGGAAAACAATCACGGCTCATGGCCTCTGCAGAATATTCAACTGGCTAATTCGCTGAAGATGCGCGAGTACGATTTTCACTTCCGATTCGGTGTTGCCACACACGATTCGGCGCAGGCCGCCTTAGATCTGCCTGAATCTCTCGCTTGGCTTTGGCGCGGCTATGATCCCGCCAGGACGTCGGAAGAGTTCACCATGGACGCGGCGGAAAAAGATAAACCCTACTACCGGGTGACGATCAGTAATCGCGATTCTTGGTGAACGGATTGCGGATGGTCAAGCTTTCGATCACCTGGCCATCGCTCATGTCTTCTGAATAAAGCATCCGGCAGCCCGCTTCGATTGCGGCTGCAATGATGAGCGAATCGAAGATGTGATATTGATAACGCTGGGCTATCCGTACTCCTGCTTCATGCGTTTCTATGGTGAGAGAAACGACCGCTGGGCAGAGTATGCCAATCGCGCCCAGTGCTTCTGAAATTTGCTCCCAGCTCCGCGCTGAGCGTCTTGCAACCGCCACAAATTCATTTAGTGTCTGCACGCTGATTACCCCGCCCATTGCGAGCAGAGGACGCGCAACCTCCTGGCGGGCGTCGTCTTTGTTGAATGCGTAGATGAGGATATTCGTATCGAAGAATGGCTTACCGCTCATTTATTTCTTCGCGGTCGAACTTAAAGTCCTTTGGAAACCTCCAGGCCAACCGGCGGATGGTCTCCATGGCTTTTTCACGGCTTTCATCGCGCGCCACTTTGAATTCCCGAGGACCCGCAATGCTGATTTCGATCTGGTCGCCTTCTTTTAGCTCAAGGGCCTCCACAACGCTAGCGGGAAGACGAATCGCCAAGCTGTTGCCCCATTTCGAAACGTTCATAGATCTACTTTAGCAAGGTATATCATAAAAGCAAGTTTGCTTACTTCGTAAAACCCTTACTTACCATCCAATCCCACAATCTGTCGGTCCACGTCGAAACCGGCAAAATAGCGGGCGCTCGCAAGCCAAAACCATGCTTCCCGTTGGCGTAAATATGCATCTCCGACGACACGCCTTGTTTCTGTAGATCCAAGTAAAGATTAACCGTTGTCACCACGTGCGATGGGTCGTCGTCGGCGCAAACCAGAAACGTCGGCGGCGCGTCTTTGGGCACCGTCACCGCTCCGGGCTTGAAACCGGGATAAACTACCACCGCGAAATCGGGACGCGTGTCCGCTGAAAAATGAGTCTCCATCAGCGCGGCCAACTCCCCACCGGCGGAAAAGCCCATGAAACCCACGCGCTTCGGATCTAAATTCCAATCCGCCGCTTGTTTGCGGACCAGCCGCATCGCTTGACTCGCATCGGCCCAGGCATCCTCCGCCACCGTATAGTGCGAATTCGGCGCGCGCGCCAGGCGGTATTTCAAAACCAGCGCGGCAATCCCGTGCTTGTTCAGCCAATCGGCGACTTCCCATCCTTCTTTATCGATCACCAACTGCGAATGGCCGCCGCCGGGTGCCACCACTATTGCGGCGCCGTTCGCTTTGTCCTTCGGCGCAAGGAACACATATACGGACGGATGATGGACCACTGTGAACTTCTTCGGGAGCGCCGGATCGTCCGAACGCTCGGAAACGTCCGGCGCATCCTCCGCGCCCGGCGCGCCGTCCGGCCACAAAGGAATCTCCAGGCCGCGCGGCATTTGGGCCAGCGCCATACCCGCAAATAACAGGGTCAAAACCGTAGTCTTCATAGGGAAGATGGAGTGTATCATGCTGTTGTGATGCCCCACGCGATTGAAACACTTACCATCGCACCGCTGACCGTGCTGCACGAAGAAGAACGCTTGTTCCAATCGTCCATCCGGCAGTTTGCCAAGGAACGCCTCGCGCCGCACGTCCGCGCCATGGACGACGAAGGCTGCTTTCGCAAACATCTGCTAAATGAAATGTTCCAGCTCGGCCTAATGGGCATCGACATTAAAGAGGAATACGGCGGACAAGGCGGTTCTTTCTTTCAATCCATCCTCGCCATCGAAGAACTAGCCAAAGTCGATCCCGCCGCTTCCGTCATTGTCGACGTGCAGAACACGCTCGTCAGCAATGCCGTCGAAGCGTGGGGGAATGCGCACCAGAAGAAGACTTATCTTTCGCGACTCGCCGTGGATACGGTCGGCGCTTACGCGTTATCTGAACCCGCGTCCGGTTCGGACGCGTTTGCCCTCACCACTCGAGCGATTGCCACCAGCGATGGCTTTTTGCTTACAGGCCGCAAGCTCTGGATTACCAACGCTGCCGAGGCCGGCATCTTTCTGATATTCGCCACCATCGATCCCAGCGCGGGCTATAAAGGCATCACCTGCTTCCTGGTGGAGCGTGGCGCCAAGGGTTTCAGCATTGGTAAGAAGGAAGACAAGCTCGGCATTCGCGCGTCTTCCACTTGTGAATTGATTCTCGATGATGTGGCGGTTCCTCGGAGCCACCTCATGGGCGAAATCGGCAAAGGCTACAAAATCGCCATTGAAACGCTGAACGAGGGCCGCATCGGCATCGCCGCCCAGATGCTTGGCTTAGCGGAAGGCGCGCTGGAGCACGCGTTGAAACATGCTCGCCAGCGCAAGCAGTTCGGCAAACGCATCGGCGATTTTCAGGGCGTGCAATTCGAGTTGGCGGAAATGGCTACCCAAATTGAAGCCGGCCGGCTCATGGTCTACAACGCCGCGCGCCTGCGCGACGCTAGTCAGCCTTTCGTTACGCAGGCGGCGATGGCCAAGTATTTCTGCTCCACCATCGCCGAAGAGGTTGCTTCCAAGGCGATTGAAGTCCTCGGTGGCGTCGGCTTTACCAAGGATTATCCCGTCGAAAAGCTGTATCGCGACGCGAAAATAGGGCGAATTTACGAGGGCACCAGCAATATACAACGTGTGACCATCGCCAAGGCGCTGCTGGATGAGAAGTAGGGTAACTCGCTCCGTTGAAAATCAGTCACAATAGAAGTAATGCTGCGACGCTACTCTAGCTTGACCCTCGTCCTGCTTTCTTCCGCCTTGCTCTTTGCGGGAATTGACAAAAAACCTGACCCGACTCCGGCACAAATTCAGGACATCATCAACAATTTCACCGAAAAGGAAACCGAGTTTGCCAAGGCTCGCGAAAATTATACCTACCGGCAGACCAGCAAGATTGTTGAGACGGCGCCGGCAGGCGGCAACTATCAAATTGTCGAGGAAGTCGCCTTCGATGATCGCAACCGCCGGACATCGCACGTAACCTACGCGCCAGTCGTCTCGCTTGAGCACATCGTGATGACCGGGGAGGACGAGCAGGATTTGCGCAACGTCATGCCCTTTGTCATGACCAACGATACGCGCGACGAATATAACATCAGCTATAAAGGGCGCGAACAGATCGACGAAATTTCATGTTATGTTTTCACGGTATCGCCGAAGGAACTCACCAAAGACCGCAAACGCTACTTCGACGGCGATATCTGGGTGGACGATCAAGACTTGCAAATTGTTAAAACGTTCGGCCGCGCCACCGGCCATCTGCGCCGCGGCGAGGATCAGCAGTTCCCAAAATTCGAGACCTATCGCGAACAGATTGACGGCAAATATTGGTTCCCCACCTACACTTATGCCGACGACACGCTGAATTTCAAAGACGGACAATCGCAGCGCATCAAAGTAACGGTAAAGTACGATCATTATAAGAAGTGGGAGTTCAAGAGCGAATCCACGATCACCTACGGCAAAGTGGATGGTGGCGACGCGCCGCCGCCCACGCCTAAACCCAAGAATCCCTAAACCCACGCATCAATGATGAGAGGTGCTTTCGCAAGCATTCTGCTGCTGGCCAGGCTTTCGGCCGGGGCCGACGCCGCTCCGGCTCATGTTCGCAATTTCGGTCAGGTGAACCAGAACCTTTTTCGCGGCGGCATGCCAACCGACGACGCGCTACAGGAACTGAAGGCGCTCGGCGTCGGCTTGATCATAGATCTGCGCGAAGACGGTACCGAACGCCAAGCTGAAAAACAGAAGGTCGAACAGTTGGGCATCCGCTATGCGCACGTGCCTATGCGCGCTCTTTCGGCTCCTCGGCCAGCTGAAATTCAGCAGGTTCTTTCGCTGATTCTTCACGAGCCATCAGCCAAGGTTTACGTCCATTGTCTGCGCGGAAAAGACCGCACTGGCACGGTCATTGCGTGCTACCGAATCCAGCACGATGGTTGGGCTAACGAGCGCGCTTTAGCCGAGGCAAAGGACTATGGAATGAGCCGTTTAGAGAAGTCCATGCAATCATTCATTTTGCATTTCGCCCCCCTAACCCTGCCTAACTTTGGCGCACCTTCGAACTAGGGGGGTTGCCTCCAAACTTGCCATTTTCGAGCTTCGACCCTAATTTGCCGCACTTCACTTCCCCAACGTCGGCGCAATTAGATCTTTGTGCTTAAATGGGGACAAGGTTTTTCTTCGCATGTCGGAATCACGCCTGAATAGGGAACGGCTCAGCCGCAAGTTTAACCGTACATTACGGGAGGCCAAGCTCGTCGCCAAAGGAACGGCCGATACCAGCCATCCGATCATGGCGCATATCATCCCCATCCGGCGCTGTAATCTCTCTTGCACCTATTGCAACGAATACGACGATTTCTCGAAACCAGTGCCAGTGGAAACCATGCTTCATCGCATTGAACTGCTGGGCAAACTGAAGACGGGCGTTATCACGCTGAGCGGCGGCGAACCGCTGCTCCACCCCGAGCTGGACGAAATTATTAAGGGCATTCGCCGGCATGCGACGCTAGCCGGTCTTATTACCAACGGCTATCTGTTGACGGCGGATCGCATTCATCGCCTGAACGACGCTGGGTTGGATTATTTGCAGATAAGCATCGACAACGTGATGCCCGATGAAGTGTCGAAAAAGAGCCTCAAAGTTCTAGATAAGAAATTGCAATTGCTCTCCGAGCACGCCACATTCCACGTCAACATCAATTCGGTTTTGGGTGGCGGAATCAGCACACCGGAAGATGCGCTTATCGTAGGCAAGCGTGCCATGGAATTGGGCTTCACGTCGACGGTCGGGATTATTCATGATGGCGACGGGCAGCTTCGCCCTTTGGCCGACCGGGAGCGCGAAGTCTTCCTCGAGATGAAGAAGTTTGAAAAAAAACACTTTTCGCGGCTGAATTATTTTCAGGAGAATATCGCCAACGGCAAACCAACGAATTGGAAGTGCCGCGCCGGATCGCGCTATTTATATATCTGCGAGGACGGCCTGGTTCACTACTGTTCGCAGCAACGCGGCTTCCCGGCCAAGCCTCTGGAAGAATATTCTGTGGCAGATATCCGGCGCGAATACATTACCGCCAAATCGTGCGCTCCGTTGTGTACCATTTCCTGCGTGCATCAAATCTCATACTTCGATTTTTTCCGCGGCGAGCAGACGCTTTCAGTTGAGCCCATCCCGGCTGAGCGGCTCGTCACCATCAAAAGCGCGCACTAAAATATTGACCGCATGATTCACACCGGCTTGGTAGCCGACTCCCGGGTCAAAAAACACGAGACGCCCGTCGGTCACCCCGAACAAGCCGCGCGTTTTTCGGCCGTCCTGAACCGGCTGGAGTGGACCGGCCTTACGCACGATCTGGTTCGGCTGCCCTCACGCTCCGCAACGGATGACGAGTTGGCTCTGGCTCACCGGCCGGATTACATCACGCTGGTGGAGAGAGAGGTAGCCGCGCATAACCGCCATCTGAGCACCGGCGACACGGACATCTCCTTGGGGAGCGCGGCTGCAGCGCGTTTGGCGGCCGGTTCCGTGCTTTCGGCCGTGGATGCCGTGTTCGCGCGCCAGGTGCCCAATGCGTTTTGCCTGGTGCGGCCGCCCGGCCATCACGCCAGCGCAGCCACAGGCATGGGGTTCTGCTTGTTCAATAATGTGGCCGTCGCGGCGCGCTACGCCCGGCAGAAATATGCGGCGGACCGTGTCTTGATCGTCGATTGGGACGTGCATCACGGCAATGGCACGCAGGACATCTTTTATAACGATGGCCACGTTTTGTTCTTCAGTACGCACCAATCCCCGTGGTACCCGGGCACGGGCGCGCACGATGAAAAAGGCGAGGGCGCAGGCGCGGGTAAAACTATCAACTGTCCGTTTCCCGCAGGTTCCGGCCACGCTGAGATCGCCGGCGCCTTTCGCGAACAATTACTGCCCGCCGCCACTGCTTTTCAACCCGATTTGGTGCTAATCTCCGCCGGCTTCGACTCGCGCATCAACGACCCGTTAGGCCGCTTCCTGCTAACGGATACCGATTTTCGCGAGTTGACCGCGCTCCTGCTGGAGCTTGCCGGCAAGTTCTGCAACGGGCGTCTCGTCTCTGTGCTCGAAGGCGGCTATAACCTGGAAGGTCTCGCGCTTGCCTCCGAAGCGCACGTTCGCGCACTCATGGGCGATATCTAAATCCACCCAATTTTCAACGCTCGTATCAGCGTAGTGAGACCGAACATTCACGCAAAATTCAGCTCGTTTAAATACCGGACGGCCAATCCGCTGTCACTTCGTTGTCGTGGGTGGCATCCAGCTTAGTGAGTGTGTGAGGTACTGAATTGAGAGCTCGCATTGCACTGTCGTTGCTTCTAGCTGCGACGACCTACGCTACGACCTTGAAGCCGGAAAGTGTCCAGGCCTGGGACCGTTATGTCGCCGCAGCCGAAGCCAAACTGGAAAAACGCACGCACGGAAATGAAACTTTTTTGTGGGTAGATGAATCGCCGGAACGCCGAAGACGAGTTCAGAACGGAGAGATCGTCGTTGCCGAAACTTACTCAGGAGTAAGCAAGAAGGCGCCGTCCGCTTTGATCCACGATTGGATTGGCGCTGCTTTCATTCCGGGCGCAAATGTTGAGGATGTGATCGCGGTGGTGCGCAATTATGCGAGCTATCCGGAGTACTACCATCCTGGTGTCGCGAGTGCCAAGGTGTTGTCGAAGAATGCCATAGAGGACAAATTTTCATTGATTTTAGTAAATCAGGCGGTGCTCGTGAAGACGGCTGTAGAAGCAGAATGTCATTCAACCCTTACCCGACTGAGCGACAAGACTTGGTACTCGGAGACCTCGGCCACACGAATTCAAGAAATCGAGGACTACGAGCGGCCGAGCGAGCACCTACTCTCTCCCGGTGAAGGCGGAGGTTATATCTGGCGTCTCGCCAGCATCACGCGTTACGAAGAGCGCGATGGCGGTGTCTACGTGGAAGTAGAAGCAATGGCACTAAGCCGCGATATACCCATGTCGCTACGCTTTGTCATCGACCCTATTGTCCGCCGCGTTTCGAGAAGCTCTCTGGCGGAATCATTGCGGCAAACAGGCCAAGCGGTAAGTACGATCGTAGCGGCGAATGAATCCAACAAGCTGGCTAGCGAACGAGCCTCCAGCCGCACGCATCCGGTGGGCGCGTTTGGATTGGCAGCAATCAATCAGTAAGGCCGCTTTGGGGATCGCCACAGAATCCTCGACCGCTTTCACGCTGAAAACCATATCAGCAATCTTGGCAACCCTGATTGATGGAGAAACCAATAAGCAACGGATTCAGCGAAGGTACGAGGAACCGAATCAATCCGAATCGACTCGCGATTAAAGGCCCTGCTCCGTCACGCTTCTCAATACCAAAGAAGCGTTTTAGTGCGCCGAATACTTTCGCAACATCAGAAATCGCCTGCCCTATCCCGCGTTTCACGCGCAGGCTCTCTATACCTCCATCGGCGTGGTCGAAGCAGGCTGCAAGGTGGAGGATTTCTGGGAGCGCCGTTCAATGTCAATGAATGTGGCCGCGTAATCTCGCCCCCGAATCTGATAAGCACCCGATCGGAAGAATAGACTTGTCGCCGCAAGGGCTTTTTGCTAGACTATAGTCGTGAAGGGTAGTAGTAGGCAATTAACCCTATGAACAACGCTCGGAAAATATTCTTCGTTTTAGCACTGGCGATGTCCGTGTCGGCTTTTGGTCCTGTTGGAACTCTGACGAGCGATGAGCCGTTTTCGCTGGATGGGCGATCGGTTCAGATTACGGGTGTAAATTCCTGGCCGCTGGTCCTTGGAGATGAGGTTGATACTCTCACTGCACCGGTCGTTTTGGTTTTACAGAATGGCACGAAGATCCAAGTCGCGGCTCATTCCCGGGTCAAGCTTAGCGGGACTTCGACGCAGCCCAAAATCGTCCTTGAAAGTGGAAAAATCGTTGATTGGGGTAGCGCCTCGACCGCGAACGAGCCAACGAAAGCGCTTCCTTTGGCGATCGGTACTGGCCCTGGTCCCCACCCACCGATTAGCCCCGTTCAGTAGCCATCCTCTCGGGCCATTCGCATCCGAAGGCTGACGTCGAGCGTAGCTCGTCGGTTAGGGTTTTACTATTGGGGCTTAAAGTTTTATTTACCAGCTGCTAACGAATTCGGCTGATCTCAACGGAATCAAGCCACGCGGTACCCCTTACTTTATTGTCAAATTTCCTGGAAGCCTCGCGGACGAACTGCAACGTCAAAACGCTCGTCGGGATGTCGATATCGAAATTTTTCTCAAAGTGCGTCCAGTTGTTTGTACCGATCATATTGTCGGATCTTACGTCCAACTGGCGTCCATCTGCGGAATTGAATAGGTGAAGCATCACTCCACAGTCTGTCGTAATCCCTTCAGTTTTCACCCAAGCACGCAGCGACCATCGTCCCTGACCCAGCACTACGGTCTGTTGAATCTGTCTGAAGTCGACGTTCTGATCGCCCGAAAACTTCACCTCTAGCGCCCACCCGCCCGCGTGTCCAGCCTTGGCCACCCGACTTACCTGAGCACCTGGGGCGCTCTCCACTCGCCAATCAAGCGGCGAAGGCTTGGGTTCTTGCGCGAATCGGCCGTCGAAGACCCAGTTAGTGTTCCGATAGTCTGGGAAATCCCGAAGCGTAAATTTCTGCCAAACTAGCGCCGCCTGCTGCGGGACGTTCTCGCGAATCAGGAAAGCGACATATTCCCCAGCCAATTTGTCATCTGCACCTAAATTCTGCTCAATCCAATTCCATGACGCTTGGCACTCCCCAAGTTGGTTTCCTTCCATCAAAAACCGCAGAAACGCGTATGCGGCCGTCGGATTCTTTGGAACGCCTCTATCCAAAATCTGCTGGATCGGCAAACCAAGTCGGCTATAGGTTAGGAACGCGGGCTCGTAGTAGTTTGTCAGTTCAGGGTCCTGTAAGATCGTACGTAGATGAAGGAGCGTGCTTTGCGAATCTCCTGTCTGAAATTCAAAATTAGCGGCCCGAAACAAAATTACCGGATCGAAGGGGCCCGCTTTAACGGCCTGTTGAAAGCAATACTTCGCTTTGTTCACATTCCCGGCGTTCATTTCGGCATCGGCCAAGTTCGCCCAGTTGTAGGCTGATGCGGAATCCAACATTAGAGCTCGAGAAAGCTCTTGGAGCGCGTCTTCCGGGCCTACCCGAAGGCTCTTCTGCATCAATTGGGAAACCTTTTCTCTCGAAAATTCCTGCGGGCACATCCATGCGTCGCACCAGATCCGTGCGCTGTCGGCTTTCCCGGCGTGCCAATTCAGCCACACTTCGGCAGCTCCGTAGGACGCTAAAACGATGCCTAGAATCAACATGATAGGTCCGTCAATCGCTCTAGTTTTACTATCGCTGGCGCTCATTTGGACGGTGTTCGCGAAAGGGGGCGTGTACCCTTCCGACTGGAGTGTAACGCTGCTGGCGGTCGGTGGCACAGCAAGTTTCTATAGCGTAGCAACAGACCGCCGGTCCCGAGTTCCGGCCCTTGGGAAGACAGCTTCTCTCCTAATTGTTGCCGTCCCGTGCTATGTGGGCTTTCAGTTACTGCCACTCCCGCTTCCCATTCTAAGGATCCTTTCGCCTGCTCGAGAATCTCTCGCTGTGGCGATATCTTCAATCAATTCAACAATATCCAGAGCACCCTTGAGCGTCAATCCGCCCGCCGCCTTGCTGTCTCTATTCACGGTAGTCGGTTACATTGTCACGTTTTTGCTCGTTCGTGAACTCGCATGGCGATTCCGTCCTGGAGTTTGGATTCCCGTGATTCCGCTGCTGTTTATCGCAGGCGTGGAAGCAATTATCGGGGTGGTGCAAGTCGGCGTCGGATGGCCGAGCGCTGTAGCGAATGGAACATATGTGAATCGAGATCACTTCTGTGGCTTACTGGAGCTTATTTTACCGTTGAGTGTGGTGTGCGGGCTTGGGATTTTGCGTAAAGACAACCGGCGCTATCGGTCGTCGGTGCAAATCGCCGTCAAAGTTTGCGCGGCATGGACGGTTTCTGTTGTTAGCTTTGTGGCGATTGTTTATTCGACATCGAGGGCTGGTTTTGTGGTTGCGCTAGCAAGCCTTTTCGTTGTCGTGGCACTGGAGCGGCGCGTGAAATTCGCTTCGTTATGGATCTGTATCTTATTGATTCCATTGGCTTTTTTCCTTCTGACTACTGATCCATTGCTGGAGAGGTTTGCAGACAAAATGGCGGGCGAAGCACGGCCTTACATTTGGAAAGAGACGTTGTCGCTGATCACCGAATTCCGGTGGTTTGGCTGCGGCTTGGGCGGCTTTGCATCCACTTTCCTGAAATATCAGGGGCACTTCAAGGATTTTAGCATTCAGTTCGCACACAACGATTATTTGCAATATCTGGCCGAGCTCGGAATTGTAGGCTTTTCGATCCTTTCCGCGGCTTTCATGGGCGTATTGTGGCCGATTTTCGGCGGTTTGCAGCACTCAGGCGACGAAGACCGGCGACTCCTTACGGTGGGAGTTACCGGTAGTATTGTAGCCATTGGACTGCACAGTTTGGTGGATTTTAACATGTATATCCCAGCAAATGCGATGACTCTGGCTTGGATTGTGGGATTGGGTTCGGCCCATATTACCGTCTATAAGAGATCAGAAGAGACTCCCGGAGCCATTATGTCCGCCGAACGGGCGCATTTTGTGCCCAAAATGCGCAAACCGTTCAAGCGAAGAATTGACGAATACAGGTCTGTCGAGGCTGACAGGTGAGGCCAGAGGTGAACACAGTTCCACACAGATGGCTACAATTTGCGGAAGACGGTTGGGCGCGTACGGCCCTCGAGCAGGTCTCGGATGAGAGACTGGATGTCGAGAGTGACGCCCGGAAGGGGTTGGGACACGCTGAAGGAGATCGGAACGGGTTCCGATGAAACGGTCGGTGTCGGGATGGTGAGAGGGGTTTTCGGTTTGATGCGACGCGGATTGTTTTTCATGCCCTCAGGTTAAAATGGGGCAATCGGGGTTTTTGAAAAAATGGCCACAAATAGAAGAAAAGAAAGGAAATAAAAAATGTGCTTCTTTTGTGAACGGAAGAATGGCCACAGATGGTTTCCGGGCTGCCGGTTGGAGCTTGCTCCGCAAGCATGGTTTCCGGGCTGCCGGTTGGAGCTTGCTCCGCAAGCATGGTTTCCGGGCTGCCGGTTGGAGCTTGCTCCGCAAGCATGGTTTCCGGGCTGCCGGTTGGAGCTTGCTCCGCAAGCATGGTTTCCGGGCTGCCGGTTGGAGCTTGCTCCGCAAGCATGGTTTCCGGGCTGCCGGTTGGAGCTTGCTCCGCAAGCACGAACACAGATAAACACAGATAAGAAAACGAAGACGTGCTAGGCGGGGGTTAGCATTTGGCTGGCGATCCAGTGATAGGTTTTGGGCCATGCCGTCTTTGAGGCGAATGTTGGGTTCCCAATTCAGGAGGCGAAGAATTTGTGTGTTATCGCTGTTGCGGCCGTTCACGCCTTTCGGCGCGTCCAGTTTGTAGCGCCTGTGCAGTTTGATGCCGGCGATTTCTTCGACAATATCGACTAGTTGATTGATGGTGACAAGCTCGCTGCTGCCCAGGTTCAGCGGTTCGTGGATGTCGCTTTCGGTGATGAGTCGAATGCCCTTCAGACAGTCGTCAATATACATAAAGCTGCGGGTCTGGTTGCCGTCACCCCAGATCTCTATCTCGTGACGCCCTGAGGCCTTGGCTTCGATTACTTTGCGGCAGATGGCGGCCGGTGCTTTCTCGCGGCCACCGTGGAAGGTTCCGAGCGGGCCGTAGACATTGTGGAAGCGGGCGACACGGCACTGCAGGCCGAAGTCTTCTTCAAAGTGCCGGCACATGCGCTCGCTAAAGAGTTTTTCCCAGCCGTAGCCGTCTTCCGGGGAGGGCCGGGTAGGCATCTGCTTCGGCGAGAGGTGTGACGTTGGCGTTCTTCTGTTTGTCGGCGTTGTAGACGCAGGCGGAGGAAGCAAAAGAAGAATCGCTGGACGCCCGCGTCGCGGGAAGCGAGAAGGAGGTGGGTGTTGATCAGGACGCTCAACATGCAGAGGGCTTTGTTGTTCTCGATGAAGCCCATGCCTCCCATGTCGGCCGCCAGGTTGAAGACGACGTCGACGCCGGCGACGGCCTTTTGGCAGGCGGCCTTGTCGCTGAGGTCGAGGACTAGATTTTCGACGGACTGTGACTTTTGGTACCAGTCGTGAAACGGCTTGATGTCGACTGACCGGACGACATCAAAGCCTTGGTGCAGGAGGTGACTTACGAGGTGGCCGCCGATGAAGCCGCCGCCGCCGCATACGGCTATTTTTTTGCGGGAAAGGGAAAACATGGAATTAGCCACAGATAAGATAAGGACGGGTAAGGCAAAAAAGGACAACGCGAGGGCCACAGATGGTTTCCGGGCTGCCGGTTGGAGCTTGCTCCGCAAGAATGAACACGGATAAGGCGAAAAAGGGGTAAGGCAAGAAAGGCAACGCGAAAGCCGCAGATGGACACAGATAAGACGCAAGAAGGGTAAGGCAAAAGACAAGGCGATGGGTTATGCGAGTTCGGCGCGCCAGGGGGACTTTGTGATGATGGGGCGGTCGGGGTGCGGATGGGGGTGGGGAGCGAGCCGTTGACGCTCTGCCAGATTACGACGGTATCTTCGGTGTCGGGGCCGAAGCCGAGCTCGGAGGGATGGTAGGGGAGGGTTTCGGCGTACCAGCGGGTGAAGGCGGGCGAGGCGTCGAGGAGATTGCCGTGGACGGGGTTGTAATAGATGAAGAAGACGTGCGCGCCGCCGGATGCGAGGTGTTTTTCCAGCTTGGTGATGAGCTGCAAGACGAGTTCGGCGCCGAAGGAGTGATAGATATAGGCTGAGTACTCAAGCCGGTGAAATCGAATGTAAGGTTTCTATTTACGGCGTCCTGAATGGCTTCCCAAATCAGCAGGCTAATTGCGCCTTTGTCCGATGATTCTTCGCGCATCGACATGATGTAGAAATAAGATTTTTGATCCCATACGCAAAAAATGGCCGCGACTAGCTTGCCGCTTTTGTCGGTCGCACCCAGAATGCGCCTTCGAACGCTTTCAGAGATAGTTTGGAGCGGTGGGGCGATTTTGGATGCTTTGTCGATGGAACGCCAATCGGCGTATCTCGAATCTCTGCTTCCGCGCGACATTCGGCCTGGCTCCGTTATCGATGTGCTCCAGCGGCCTTGGCTGCGAGGTGTTGCCCGATTTTTTGGGGAGCCGCTAGAGCGTCGTGATAGATGGTGAGGGTTCTTTTTACCATCTGGCCGACCGTAAACTCCTGTTGGACTCGGAGGCGCCCGGCTGACCCATATCGGCTGTGCAGATCGGGATCGCTAAGTATGCGATTGATGGCCTCCGCCAGCGGCCGCTCTTGCGCTGGCGGCACGGTCAAACCAGTTATGCCATGCTGTGATACAAAGGGAACACCTGACTCCAAAGCTGTGTTGACCACTGGCTTGCCGGCCGCCATTGCTTCCAGTTGGACGATACCGAACGCTTCGCTCCTGGCAATAGATGGGAGGACAAACAGCTCTGCCGCGTGGTAGAACGGCGTTACGTCCGCTACTTGATCGAGGATGGTTACTCTGTCCGATACGCCAACGTTTGAGGCAAGCCGAAAAAGATCGCTCTTTAGCGGGCCGTTGCCGATGATGATCAGGGAGCCATTGATCTGGGTCATCGCGCGAATCAGGTGTTCGAAGCCTTTATAGTAGACCAACCTACCCACGGATAGAACAATCGGCTTTTTGTATTTATCGCGTATGGCGTCCACCTCGGAGGTTTCTGGCCTATTCGTCCGCTCTAGATCTACTCCGAAAGGAATTACAGCGCAGCGGTCTCGAAAGCGTTGCAGAGTTCGCGAGTGTTGTATGAGATTTGGCGACGAGCAAATGATGGCAGATGAGCGTTCTAGGAATTTTAGGAGAATCGGCCTAAACGCATGCTCGGCTTTCGTTTGGCGGACAATGTCGCTATGGTAAGTGACGACGAGCGGGAGTCTGCATTGGCTTGCCAGGTAGGCAACTGCTGCCCAAGGATTTGGCAAGTGTATGTGGACAACATCTGAATCGGTCTTCCGTAGCCTTGCGATGAGTCCTGGGCATATTGGCGCGCCCAAGATCGTAGCAAATAGGGCAAGTCGTTCGATCTCGATTCCGTCTACAAGATCAATTCGGGACCGGCCTTGTGCCGCTACCGCGACCCGGACTGTGGAGAATTTCAGAAGGCCTGAGGACAGTAGTCTAAGGTGTGTCTCAATTCCCCCCTTTGCTGGATGGTAGTACTTGCCAATTTGTAAGACTCGCATTTGTGATTTCCCCGCTTTCGACAATTACGCTCGTTTTTTGGG
Organism: Bryobacterales bacterium; assembly: GCA_963764105.1. Taxonomy (GTDB): domain Bacteria; phylum Acidobacteriota; class Terriglobia; order Bryobacterales; family Bryobacteraceae; genus Bog-105. The sequence continues at coordinate 13,901 of CAVXRP010000045.1, read as the reverse complement.
CCGCAGCCTTGCCGCTTCTATCGCCAAGCCCAGAGGAGTCCGTTCCACTGCCCGAACGTTCGACGTACCGTGTAGCCGTGCGCCGAGAGCCACGCGGCAAGCCAATCCGCGTTGAGTTTGCCGTTGTGGTATTCGAGACAGATTTGCCTAATTGCTGGCAATACCGTCTCCGCAGCTGGGAAGATGTCCCATTCAGATCCCTCGCAGTCGAGTTTAAGCAGGTCAATCCTTTCGATCTGGTTTATCCGCATGAATTCAGGCAGGGTGACTTGCTGCGTCAAGATTGCTGCCCCAGATCCCCATTGTGTTGACGAGCGGGAGCCGTCGGAGTGAATCTCTACGTCACCTGTGACGCCCCCAATAGCAAGTTGGAAGATCTGAACATTTTCCAGGGCGTTTAGCTTTACGTGCTCGGCCACGCGTTCACAGTGTTCCCTGATTGGATCGATCGCATAGACTTGCCCTCTTGGGCAGAGACGCGCTGACTGAACAGAGAAATCGCCTATGTTAGCTCCCACGTCGATCACGACGCTTTGGTCGTGGCATGAAATGTATCCGGGATCAAAATATGGATTGCAGATAGCTGCTTCATTTACGACGCCTAGGTCGCCGGTCCCTGGCCGAATAGAGAACCTGCTGCCATCTCGAAGCACTAACAGCGTAGATTGGCGACTAAATCGCGATCTAAAGACATCCCACCAGTTGACGTACACAAATGGGGCTTCTAGCGCGTATCGAAATCTGGTTTTCCATCGCCATAACAATACGTGAAATTTCCATTTCAATGAACTGGACATTTTGAGGCTCCTTTTACCAGGCGTTATGGGTCAGGTAATCGGCTCTTGCATTGCTATAGTCGTGGCCGATGATTCGAGGCGTTAAGGCTGTTTCGCGGGTTTGGTTGCAGGGGAGGCTTATCGACTAGATCTCAGGACTTCTGAGTAAACGCAAAGCATTCGATCGGCGGCTTTCCCATGTGAACTGCGAGGCGTGCTGAACGCAGGCTTGCCGGAGTTTAGGCACGCCGGGTCGCTCGTCCCGCAGAGTTCGAGGAGGGCTACGACGGCGGCTACCCAGGCTTGGGTGTCGCCGACGGGGCAGAGGTTCGTTACGCTCCCGCGACTTCCCTGAGCACTGGCAAATTACTGGCTATTACGGGCGTCCGCACGCCATTGCTTCTACTACGGGTAACCCAAATCCTTCTGCCTCGGATGGCTGGACGACTATGTTGGCCCAGCGGTAGGCAGATGCAAGGACCCGGCGAGTAATGAAGGGCAGTACGACTATGTGCCGGCCGAGGGAGAGATCCCTTATCATTTGCTCCTGCTCCCGGTTGAAGTCCCCTCCCACGCGTGCCAGCACGACCTTAGGGAATTTCTTTCGTACGTCTGCAAGGATACGTAGGAGGCTGTCCACACGCTTCCGCGGAACAGTGCTTCCAACGTGTAACAAACGGAAGTGGGTGCTGTACGTGTCGCCAAGGAGTGCAAGTAATTCGGCGTCTGCGGCGTCGTCGGTTCCAGCGGAAAAAAGTGAATCGACTCCAAGCGGGACTGTTACTAGCCGGTCTGGCGCGACAACGTTGTTACTGATGAGCGCGTCTCTGACCGCGGTGGTATCACAGACGACCCGTGCCGCCTTTTGAAAGCCTGTCAAAATCCTTTTTGCCATTTGGCGAAACGGAAGTGACCGTTTCTCTTGTTTCGGTTCTAGAAGGCTGCGGAAGGCGTCTAGGTCATGACAGGTGACCACCGTTCTTCCGGGCGGCAATCCATGCGCGAGGTGAGAGTATGTGTGGTCGATGATATGGTATAGGTCAAACGCTCGCGTGGTCCGGAGCTGATGCGGATAGTCCCAAAAAACGGTGGTACAGGCGGTCGGCATTTAAGCCCGATCGTCCGAGACAAGAAAAACGTCGGAACAAGCGCTTCATTCTCGGCGCGAATGAGACCGCCTGCACTCGGAGTCGATTCCTGGCCGATAGCTCTCTCGCGAGGGAACTGGCCACGACATCCATGCTGTGCCATCCTTCGTCCGGGGAGTCACAAAGGATGGCAACGAAAAGACTTTGGCTCTGGAGGATTCGCCACGGAGGCATGGTGAATTTAGGCCAAGTGATGCAATGATCCTGGCTCCAAGTCGACTCCAGTCGATGGTCTCTTGAGCGCGCTTTCTCGGCCGCCGCGCCGGGTTCGGACGCGCTTTTCTGGTGCGGAACAGAGGGACTGTATTCCGCTAAAGAGGTGTTGATTCCCAGGTTCGACAAGAACGCCGCATTTTCCATGGTCAAGGTCGACGCAGTTTTCGCCGATCGCCGTCGCCACGCAGGCTCGTCCCATCGCCATGTATTGCTTTAGTTTTGTTTCCGAGCGAGCTTCCGAATGAAATCCCGGCTCAAGGGTGTCAATACAAACGTCCATAGCGGCGAGATAGTCGGGAAGCAGTTCTTCTTCAATTCGGCCAGTGAAGGTGAAGTGTTTTTCGACTCCGAGCCGCTCGACGGTCCGCTGAAACGTAGCGAGGGCTGGGCCGAATCCGACAATCAGAAAATGGATGTTGCCCCTAGCGACGAGCTTCGGAGCGATTTCCACCAGGCTTTCGCCGGCAAATCTTCCGTTCACGATCCCCAGATAGCCTAGGTATCCAATGACAAGCTTTTCCGATAAGTGATATCGTTCCGGACCGATTTGGCACTCGCCCTTTCCGGATCGAAGAGTGAGCAATCGGTTCCGACCGGCAGGTATCTCACTGAATTCTCCCTTCCCGGTCTTAGGGCTCTGGCGACCTTGACTTGTGCGTGGCTCACCGCAAAAATAAGGTCGGCGACTTTTACGTTCTTGCACCTAAGCCTTGAAACCCAGTCGCGGAGGCGAGGGGGCTTTCGAGACCAATCGACTGGCGCGTCGTACCAATAGACGATCTTGGTTCCCGACCAGTGGCTTAGGTCTGCGAATCCATCATTGCCATAAAGGAGGTAATCCGTTTTCGGTCGCGTCGCAAGCGGAATGGCATAGTTTTGCCACAGGCGCTGCGGGTGGATCCGCCACGACGAATTAGTCTTTGCTTCCACAGGGATTGGGTGTACCTCGAGGTTGTCTTCGAGGGCTTTCGACAATCTCTTGGTTTGGAGGGATGTGGACAGGTAGCTGGGCTGGCCGTATAGGACGGTGAGGCTTGGTTTTGGCATCGCGAAAGTTAATTAACGCCTTCGGATCGCACGCGATCTAGAATTTCCAGCAGGCGAAATGCGTGTGCGTCAATGATGAAGCGGCGAGCTTCTTCCGCGGCGGACCGTGACAAACGGGCGTAAGTCGCCGGATCTGACAGGCATTGCGTTATGGCCTTTGCAAGATTCTCAGGTTTCGGTGGGTCTGCTTCAGCGATGAGCCCATTTACGTCGTTGGTAAGCCAGTCTGTAATCCCGCCCACGTTGAATGCAACCGCGGGGACGCCTGCAAGTCCGGCTTCCGGCCCGACCAAGCCGAATGGCTCCGGCCAAACGCTGGGAATAACCAGCAGGTCGGTTGTGGAAAGTATCTGGCGCGTCGCGTCTTCATCCAACCAGCCCGGGAAGTGCACTGAGATTCGTTTGGTTGTCGCAAGCAGCGCTTTCGCTTTCCGCTCCCAGCTGCTCTTTTCAGGTCCATCTCCAGCGAGGGTCAGAATAACTTCGGGAGAGCCCGCTTTAGTAAGGTGCAGTAGGCTTTCGATCAGGAGCGCGCCGCCTTTTAAACGATCCATTCGGCCGAGAAACAGCAGCCGCCACGGTTTACCTGGAGATTCGCGTCCGTTCTGGGATAAGCGTATGGTCGGTTTCTCGGATTGTTGCGGCTGGCTACTGAGAGCTTCGCTGTGAAGGCGAAGATCGCGTACCCCCAAGCTCAGGCATTTCGTCTTCAGGCCGTGCCTAGTGAATTCTTGCTGCATGTGTTTCGAGTTCGACAGAATCAGCCGATAGCGGGCGAGGAGGGCGAGGCGGCCGCTCTGGAGGTTGTAGTCGCTCAGCATTGTTAAGGGGTTGAGTCCGCCGCAGCGGCGCGGAAAATATCGCAACAGACAGCCTGGGCCCAAGATGCGCCCGCATGGGGTCGGATGCGGGAATTTCAGGGTTTTTCCCCCACTAATGCAGGTGCCGGAGTAACCGTGCGCGTAGTACACTCCTGGGGCTGTATCCAATGTGGCGGATTCCAGGGCGAGGCTCTTGAGTCCGTGTGCGTATATTACATCTGGCTGCCAACTCTTCAGCCTCACGATTGACTGTTCTTGGCCTAGTTCCTGTGCGCACCAAAGCTGGACTGATCTTGGGAGTTTGATCGCGTTTTGTCCTTGGGCGGACGTTTCGTGGAGGAAAGAGAGGCTGTGTCCTAGTTCCGAGAGGCGGGCAACTGTCTGGGTCAGATATACTTCGAGGCCGCCCACGAGCATTAGGCTGCGATACGTGAGAGCAATTCTCATTTTGGTTGGGAGGGTTTGGCCTTGAGCGCCCGAAGACTGGCGTACGGAAGTCGGATTTTTTTTTGCGTTTTCATGCTGGCCGCAAAAGAGATCGCATTGTGTGTTCAAGCGCGAACTTAGTTTCGTAGAGCTTCAGGCCTCGTTGCCCGAGCGCTACGCGGGCGCAGGGGTCGAACAGGAGACGGAGGCTCTTATCCGCCAGTTCGCCTGGGCCCGGAGCCTTGCAGAGCGCCAGGGCATCAGCACTTTGCCAAAGCTTCTCGGTTAGGTGGCCATCATTGCTGACAACCGCGCAGCCGTGGGACAGTCCCGCCATGATGCTAGTTCGTCTAGTCGTCACGCCATCAACGAACGGCTGAAGCAGCAGGTCACAGGCTGAGAGGTGCCGGGAAATCGACCTCGCCGGCAGCGGGCCGGTTCCGTAAATCCTGCTTGAGAACTTTGGGTTGGCTGAAGCCAGGCGTCCGGCGTACTCCTCGCTGCCGGATCCCATCAGTAGGACGCTGGTGGACGCGGACTGTTCTAGTACAAGCGGAATTGCGCTATCGAGCATAGCGGTAATTTTTTCGTTGAAGGTTCCGAAGTGCCCCAACAGGAGGCCGCCTTTCCCGTAAAGACGCCGGATTGATGAGGTTTCGGCTTCCTCGGAATCGCGAGCGATGGTGCTGGGGATTGGCAGGCATTCGCAGCGGCGACCGATTAGCGGTTCCCAGGCGCTGGTGGAAATTAGAATCCTCTCTGCAGAGTTCTTCAAAAGCGTTGCCATCAGCCGGTGCATGATCCCCAGAAGATTATGCTTCACGGACTGGCGAATGCTGATCGGATAGGCGACTTCATGGAACATGATCCACGGTGACATTCGGCTTTTAGCTGCTACCCACAAGCAAAAAACAACGTTCAACGATTTGAGGCCATACGCCTGCGGAACGTACTGGATTAGCACGCGGGTATTTGGGTCGGGGCCTTTCATCTGCTTGTCCATTCGCCAGAGATCGCGGATGCCAAAATGGCCTTCTAGTTCGTGGATTGCAAGGGCTGGGTTAGTCGAAGCCCGTGCATGGTCTTTCGAGCGTGGCACCCACACGTTAACCTCTTCGCCTCTTGTGGCAAGCGCGTGAGCGACTTGGTAAGTATAGTCGCTTACGCCACCGGTCTCGGGCGGGTACTCGCCTGTAATAATGTGCCATTTTGACATGTGGTGCGGAGTTGTGGCGGGTGAATTCGCTCCGGGCAGCGCGATTAGGTCGGCTTACGCCGGTGTAGACTTCGATACTTTGGGCTTGACCGGACCATGGCGGAGATGGTGGATATCCATCCCAATGGTGTTGAACGACGCCACCAGATGCGTCTTCTCCGGTTCCGGTCCAGCTCGATTTGTGCTGTCCAGCGTTCGAAGAAAAGCCTACCATTCCGGAGAACCTGATTTTTGTAGGATTCGGAGAAACTCTTGGAAAGGGTTGAGCTCCCCAGGTGTTTGTACCAGCCGAGTCTCTCATACCCGTAGGTCCCGACTTTCCAGCCCGCATCGCGTATTCGAAAGCAAAGGTCCGCTTCGTCCCACTCAGTCGGGCGGAATGCGTCGTCAAGAGCGCCCGCCGCGGTCAGGCAGGCACTTCGGACGATCCAGGGGCGGATTACAATGTCCACTTCCTGTGCCCGAAGCCAGTTTAATGGCCCTTTGCCGATCGTTGACGAAATTCTGTGTGGTTCGTGCAGGTCCTCCCAGCGTGCGATCGGAGTGTCGCAGGGAAGGCAGTTAAGTCCGCGGCTAAGGCTTAGCAGGCCGAGATCGGCGCATGAATTGAAGATGTGTATTAGTTCTGGGGCTAGCAGGCGGTTGGTTAGGAACATATCGTCCTGCCATGCAAGCAGTAGTGACCCTTCGGCCATGGAAATACCGTGATTGGTACACACGAGTTCGTGGGCGTCGTCTTCGTGGCACCAACGTAGAGTGCGGGAGCCCCATTCGGTTTTTTTCAGTTCGGTCAGGAACCCGTGCGTGCCGTCGCGGCACCCGTCTTCGATGACGATAATTTCAACCGGCTCATTGGCAGCGTGCTTCCGCCAGCTGCCTAGGCACTGGCTTAACACTTCGACGTTGTTATGAGTCGGAATGATCACTGAAATGGTAGGGCTCATTGCAATCGCGAGTCCGGGATGTTTCTGAGGCTTAGGAGACTCTGTCAATGTGGGAGGCGATGTCGGTTGCCATTCGATCCCATGTATAGCTGAGCAACTCGGTCGATAAGGGTGCCGTGGCTGCCCTGAACATTTGCAGGTTCTCGCGCCAATTGAGTACGGTATCAATAATTTGGTGTGGATCGTCAAGGGTCCTGACAAGCAGGCCGGACATTTCGGACGGGTACCGTTCGGCGACGCCTGCGGCCGCGCTTACGATGGTTGGGACGCCTCGACAAAGAGCTTCGTGGGCTGCTAGCCCATAGGCTTCATACCGTGGTAGGTGTACCATCAGGTCGGCGGCAGCTAGAATCTTAGGGATATCTTTGCGAAAGCCGAGGAAATGGATGCGCTCTTGGATCCCGCATTCGTTGGCCGCCTTTATCCAAAATGGTAGATCCGGCCCGGTGCCAGCTACTGCCAGATCGCAGTCCCAGCTTCGATTTTTACAAAGGGTCTGCCAGGCGGAGAATAGCAGGTCAAAGCCTTTGCGGCTGTTGCCGAGTGCTCCGACGAACAGAGCCATGGCGCGGTCTGTAGGAAGATTGAGCTTCCTCCTGGCGGCTGAGCGCTCTTGTGGGGTGGCGAGCGAAAACAATTCCGGATCGGAGCCGTAATAGACGATTCTTGTTCGCGATTCCGTTATCGCCAAATGGCGGGCAAGGTCGGCCTGTGTTCTCCGACTGTTGCAGATTACCAGCTTGGCGCAGCCGAGTGCCGATTTCTCGGATTCGCGGCCCATTGTGTTGCTTAGCCTTTCTTTAATGCGCTGTTTGCCGCTGGTGGCAACGGTGGAATCGAAGGCCGCATGAACGTAATGTACCCAGTTGACGGAGGCGCGTCTGAAACTTCCGCCGTTAGCCAGAGCTATCGGCGAGTTCCCGTTGAGCTTCCGTTCGACCCTCGCTGAGCGTAAATGTAGGCCGATTTCGGATAGGAAAAATGAGTCCACGATTTTTCGGACTGTGTGAACGTGCACGTTTTCCCGTTTTAGCAATTTGTCGCTGGCAAGATGGGTAACTAAGTGGACCTCGCGGCCTTGCCTGGCAAGGAAGTCCGCCAGCGCGTAGTTGGCCCGGTCCATCCCGCCGGTCCGAACGAATTGCCCAGCCGTGATTAGGACTGGTGCCATACTTGAGACCGCGGGGGCGTCCCGCTGTGCGCCGAAGCGGCGGCGAGCAAGGCGTTCAGAAGCCAGAACTGAACGCCCAATTCGCTGTTGAACACCGGCGAATTGAATGTTAGAGCCAGGAAACTTACGTTCACGGCGAACATGACGGCAGCCCAGATAGTGAGGCTGGAAACGCCTGTTCTCTTGGCGAGCTTCCATGCATGCGAGATGGCCAGGAGGAGCGCGGCGGCGTATGCCGCCGTTAAGAGGATTCCGCCGTCCAAAACCCACCCTGTCCATTGAATCTCCGCGTAGATCGTTTCGCTTGATTGATTTGTCTTATCTCCGAAGTAAACGTAGGGCATGCCCCAGCGTCCCAGGCCCGCGCCCACGGGATACTCGGGCAGCAGGTTGTCAAAGGTGTCTCGTAGGAAGTCTCCGCGATTGTCGCGGTAAACCTCAACTGGGGATGCTTCGGTGAGGGTTGCGAGCCTCTCAGAGACTGAGACAGGAGACAGGGCGAGGGCAATTGCGAGCCCCACCGTAACCACCAAAACAATGGTTGTGATGGTTATCGCAGCGCGTTTCCCTTGCCCGCGAGACACCATTATTCCGATCAGGACGACGACGCAGAGAAAGAATCCGACCAGGAAGGATCTCACCTGGCAAAGGTTTAGGCATGCAACACCGATTAAAATGCTGAGGCAGCAAAAGAACTTAGACAGGGTGCGCCTGAAGGTTAGCAAGAACCCGAATCCAAGAAGACATGAGTTGTATGCGCCGATTCCGGCACCTCCGGGCTGGTCGGTAAGCCCCATCGGACGGAAAACCTGTTGGCCATCAGAGGCGGTTATGTAAAGCGAACTTAAGTACTCTTGGCCCTGCGCCTGGATCGCGGTGGAGAGAGCCGGTTGAAAGCTGCCGGGGTACTTTACCTGGAGGACGCCGATTGTGGCGCTCGCGAAGCTAAAGAGCCAGATAAAGAGAAGAACTCTTTGAAAAGTATCGTAGGTTGGGCGCGTCCCGGGAACCCAAAATAATGGCCCGAGAATGGCAACGTACATACACACCGACATCAAACCTGACCCAATGCTGTTCGTGGTTGGGCTGAAGAATTCGACCGATACAATCACGATTATTAATTGTGCCAAGGCGGCCGCGGGGTGACTGTTGCTTTGTTTTCTTGCTCTCGCGAAGATCAAAAGGATGCTGGCTCCGAAGACTGCGCTTCTGACAAGGATTCTGGCTTGCCCGATTGCGCTCGACAACAGGAGAAGTTGGCAGAGGATTTGCGTGAGGACAAAGACTTCCGCGTAGTAGATCGGCTTAGGACGTTTCGCCGACGCCGGGGGGAGCGAGGGCCTGCGGTTTGACTTTGTAGCGACTGGACATTCATTTCCGGTTGGCTTTCGCGCTGAGCGGCAGCGTTTCATCGGAGTTGTGGCTGACGCTCGTGGCATCGATGGATTCCTTTCGGGCTCGTTGTGGCGGCGGTTTTTTTCCGATCAGTAGAACGTTATCCGAAAGGAGTCTCGGAAAGGCTGAAGATAACCATTTAGGGTAGTGCCATGGTGTGAGTCCCACGCGCCCGGAGTGGGTGAAGGCGGTGCTGACGTCTTCCAGCCCCGCTTCTTGAGCCATCCTTTGAAGGTCAATTTCCAGAAGGGCGGTCAAATGAGCTGGATAGTGAATATCCTGAAAGGAGGAAAATCTTTTCTTTATCAGTAGCGTGAGTAGGCTAAGCATGCTTAGTTGATTGGGAGTCGTAAGCAGGATATAGCCGTTTGGCCTCACAATCCGGGTGATTTCCCGAAAGAACGCGCGAGGGTTTTCCAGGTGCTCGATCGTTTCGACGGAGACTGCTACATCGGCCAAAGAGGATGGCAGATTGATAGTTTGCGTTTCGAGATCGACTTGGTAAAACTCGACTTCCTGCGGGAAGCCGTCGTACTTTACAAGATCAAGGCCGATATATCGGGAGAATTGGTCGGCGATATATGGCTTTAAACCACCCGAGCCGCATCCCACATCAACGACAGTGCCGCCGGAGATTCCCCGACTCCGCAGGGCTCTAGCAACTGTTTTGTAAATCGCTTCGCTGCTTGAGCCAAGGCTTTGCAGGGCCTTAGCTTCGTTGTAAGCTTCCGTTGGAGTCGAGTTAGGCATGATCGTTTACTGAAGCCCCGCCCGAAGTATCTCCACGAATTTCGTCATCTGTTTTTCGGGGTTGCAGAGCGCAGACGCACGTGAGACGCCATTGGATCCAAGTTCGGCGCGAAGCGCCCTGGTTTTGAATCAGGAGCTTAAGTGAACGTGCAAGTTCGCCTGGATCGTCCGGGGGTACGAGAATTCCGCAGGACGAATTGACGATTTCGGGCGCTGCTCCCATTCTGGTTGTCACGACGGGAAGGCCGGCCGCTAATCCTTCGACGAAAGTGCGACCGAAGGGCTCCGGCCCGATGTTGGGCTGGCAGTGTATATCCGCAGCTGACAAAAGCGTTGAAACGTCCGACCGTTGACCTAGCAATTGGACTCTGCCCTCTAGGCCGAGGCGCTCAATCTGTACCTGCAGACCTTTACAGTACCTCCTTTCGCTCTCCCGCTGTACTCCCCCAACCATCCAGCACTTCCAGCCCGGGATTTTTCGGAGCATCGATAAGGCTTTGAGGTGTAGTTCGTGTCCTTTCCATCGCTCCATCCGACTTACCTGTATGATGACGACATCTGAGGCCTCTGTGAGGAGATTTCGGCGAACGCTGCTCTTTTCCGTCTGGGATAGGCGCTTGTAGCATAGCTCCACGGGCCAGTAATTGGAGATTGGCTTCAGGGCCGGAAATAAGTATTTGGCTGTAGACGCGGTAAAGAGGCTGTTGCAAAGCAGCAGATCCGGTTGATTACGGCAAGCAAGACGTTCCAGCCATTGAGATCCGGTTGCGGCGTCGTGGAGGGAAAAAACGACAGGAACCCCAACGTCTTTGGCGGCGGGGGAAAAAATAATGTGCGCCCACGCGGAATGGAGGAGGACGGCGTCATAGCGTCCGGTGGACAGCATGTTTTTGACCTTTCGCCTCGCTTTCCAAACGGTCCAGGGCTTTCGGAGCCGCACCTCGTTCAATTCGAATAACGTATAGTTTCGTAGGGTTTTTGCCAGGCGGCCGTCAAAACATAGGCAAAAGTCAATGGCAAAATCGTCGGAGGAGCCTTGATATCTTGCCAGCGTTTCGAGGAGCGTCTCTATCCCGCCGTAGAGATTTCCGCTGTAGATATTGAGGATTCGCATGTTTGGCTTGGGAAAATGTGTCCGTAGTAGACGGCTCGGATCTCGCTCGCAAAACGGTCTGGCGAAAACTTCGCCTCTGCCATGGCGCGGAGTTCCACGCTCCAGGGGCGGTTGTGTTCGCGAAATTCGGCGGCCTTTTGGATGCTTCTAGCCAGACCGACGGCGGATCCGGACTCATGGAGGAATGCACCAGTGACGCCTGAGGCGATTTCTGCTGCGCCTCCCGCGTTGCTGGCGACTACCGGGCGGCCGCAGGCCATTGCTTCCGCTATGACTAAGCCAAATGGTTCCGGTCGTGTGCTCGAATGAACGACGACGTCCAGGGCGCGAATGGCGGACGCGGAATCACCCACGAATCCCGTGAAGCCAATTTTATCGGTGAGACCAAGATCAGCGGCCGCAGATCGCAGATCCTCGATGGTGAATTGGCTCCCTTCTGTGTCGTACAGTCTTGCTCCGATTATGTAGGCTCGCGCCCGGAGCGTGGGCGGTAGCAGAGAGACCGCCTCGAGAAAGACCTTTTGGCCCTTCCATTTTGCAAATGTCGCGACTAGCCCTATCCTGACGGTGCCGACGGCGGCCGGGGGCAAATTGGCCAGTGCGTCTAGGTCGGCTGGCGCGCCAGTGTGCGAAAAACGTTGAAGGTCGATCGCGTTCCAGATTGGATAGATCGGTTTGCTTGCCAGCCGACATTCCCTGAGGTCGAGCGCTACGCTGGCGGAATTGGAGATTACGGCCGCGCAGTTCCGCAGTGACAGCCTTAGGAGGGGTCTCATTGCCCTACGCCCTGACACGTAGTCGTGCATATGCCAGATCAGTGATGCTCTTGACGGCTTGGTGAACGCGCTTAGTACGTGCATCTTGAATCCATTACTGTGTACGACATCGGGGTCAAGGGTTCGCAGGCACCGATGTAACCTTCTGAGATAGGTTAAAAGGGATGGAAGCGCCCGTGCCAGAGGGGCTGCAAGTGTTAACCGGCTGTTAATGTTTGCATCGCCAATTTTCAGGATGGCGCTTGGAACGGGAACGGCGACGCAGTGTACTCCAAGTTCTTCTGCCGCTTTGGAAAGTGGGCCAAACGCCGGCACGATTAGATGGAATATCCAGCCCGGCTCGAGGCGACGCAACCCGGCCAGTAGACACAATAGCGACCTTTCGGCCCCTCCCAGTGCGCTAGAAATGCTGAGATAGGCTATTTTCATGGCCAGCCCTTGCTCCGTCCAGGATTTTAGTGGGGCTTCGAAACACCAGGCAGTTGCCTCCCCGGCGACCCTGCTCGCTCATTTCCCGATCTATCTGATAGCCGAACGACTTCATGAACACGCGTATATCAGAGGGGGCGAACCCATACCTAGTTTCGTGGCCGTCCGCCTCCATGATGAGACAGCCGATTCTCTGTGCTCGTAGCAAGCCAGCCGCTCCTTGCAGCACCGCTAGCTCCATGCCTTCGACGTCGATTTTCAATACGTCGATGTGTCCGACTTCCAGTAGGGCAGCCAGTCTATCGAGGGTGGTTGAGGGTCTGATTTCGCAAGAGCTTTTGGATTCCGCAGGATCTGTAACGTGGTTTAAGCCGCCGAGTTCGCGCGTTAGGAGCGCTTTTCCTTCGTGTGCTCCCACTGCGGCGTGGATGCAGGTCCATCCGTCGGGTTTGAGCGACCAATTGCGGCACAACTCGGCGTATGCCGACGTAGACGCCTCGACCGATACGACTTCCAGAGAGGGGTTTGAGGCCTTGGCGATCAGTGAGTAGAGCCCGATATTTGCGCCGATGTCCCAGAGGTTCCCCGCGGTCCTGGTTAAACGGAGGATGCTACGGAGGCTCGGGTCCGATGCGAAATCAGTAAAGCTCTGGTGATTGGTGAACGCCTTCGTTACTCCGGGAGGGTCGGGAATCAGGCATTTGGCACCTAGAGGAAGATTGAGTGTCAGGCGGCTCGCCCCCGCCCGCTGCAGGCACCTCGCTGCGTAATAGGACAGGGCATTTCGAAGTGTCAAGGTTGAGTCCTTTGGGTCGGGCTTTCAGGTTACGTTTTTGCCGCGAGTGGAGGGTGTGAATTGATTCCCAGCGTATTCAGATGAAGCGCGTGGTCGTCAAGCGCCAGTTGCAAAGAGGCCGTGGTTCGAGACGCGATCCGCGAGAGTGCTCGAATATCCGACCATTTCCCGTAGTATCTTTCTTGCCAGCGGGACCTCGTGCAGGCGCAGACTGCGATCGATTGCCGCGCGATGGGTTTCCTCCAATTCAGCTTTTTGCGGAGGCTGGCAAGCACGGAGGTTGCCTCTTTTGTATATTGCGCTATGTCTCTTGTTTTTTGTAAGGGTTGGGATCTGAACCCTGCAATTGGACAGGGAATGCCGACGGGTGAGCTATGTTTGAAAAACGCCGACCACAACGCAAAATCGCCGGCGAAGTCCAAGTGGGTTGGCACCGCGCCGCCAACGCGGTCCCAGAGAGGTCGACGCCAGAAAGTGGATCTGCTGTATCCAGCCGAGACATCCTTGCGTTGGCGGCAGAAACATCCCATCCAGAAACGCCTCGCGAGAAATGCCGGCGAAATTGAAGGTTCTCGTTGGGAAACCGTCCGCGTCCCAGCCCCCGGGCTGTAAGGTGGTCACCCATTCCACATCTGGCAGGCTGCTCATCAGACTTCCGATGGTTCGCAAGGCCCATGGGAAGGTGCATGTTGTCGCTGCTCAGCCACGCCATGATGTCTCCTGTGCAGTGGCGAAATCCTTTGTTTATGGCATCATACTGGCCATCGTCTGGTTCGCTGCACCAGTAGTGCAGATGGCTGGAGTACTGACGTAGAATTTCGACGCTGCCGTCGGTTGAGCCGCCGTCAATGACTACATATTCCAGGTTCGGGTACT
>CAVXRP010000044.1:0-128833 GCA_963764105.1 Bryobacterales bacterium | reverse complement strand
GAGATCACACGCCTCACGCGCTTCTTCGATAGCTCCTGTGCTATCCGCCGATCTCAAACGCGCCCACCGTGAATTCGCCGGCCGCCGCAACTGGGGATCGGACGAACAGACGCCCTGTTTGGGCGGCTCAGAAACAGCTTCCTAGCCACGAACGAGGGGGAGCCATTGCGCGAACATTTACAATGTGGCACTACTGCGCATCGTCCGTCTGCACATACTTTTTATAAGCGTCAACCCGATTTGTGGCTATTTCCCGTTGTGCTGTCGATAGATCGAGGCTGCCGCTGCAGACCAGCTTGTGCAATCGCTCTTCGAGCGTATCTTTCACATGAGCGTTCCACTTGCGGCTGAAGTAGGGTTGCGGCCAAAGATTCCGAATGCTGGTGGACCCTCCCAATTCAGGAGTAATCAGGAAGTCAATCTCGTAGGCGGCTTGCGGGGCATCCTTAACTCCATACTCTGTGAACACCGCCCTTTTCAGAGCTTCCGGTATCCCTTGCTGTCCATTTGGGTGTTCAACCCGCACACCTCCTCTCTTGAAGTGGATGTGGCTTCGCCGGGGGTAAGACGCGAGTTTGGAACAATTTGCGTTTCGAAATTCAAAGCAGTCGGCCGTTTGCCATGGTATGTGCCGGCCCAAAAGACAATAGCCAGAAACAAGGGCGCTACAAAAGCCCATCTCCATCGCCAGTGCCCGAGTCCTTCACGCGGAAAGAGCAAGAAGCGGTTGACAGGTCCCGAGGTCTGCTGCGCGACGCGCTCTCTCAACCGCGCCGCCGTTATATCCTCAGCGGGAAGTTGGCGATCGAGAACAGATCGGTAAGTCGAGACGAAATGCGCGATTGTCAGCTCCAACTCGGCCATGCGGGTCCGGCAAGTCCAACAGGCTTGCAGATGGGCACGCACTTCTCGCAGGCGCCCGGCCGTCAATTCGCCGTCAGCCGCGCTGAGCAACTCGGGATCGGACACATGTGAGTCTTGATGTAGCATGATTTTTTTTAATCCTGATCGGCACGCTCAAAGCGGGCCAGCGATCGCGCCAGCGAAATCGAAACGGCGCCTAGCGACATACCCAGGATTTCGGCGATTTCGCGGTAGCGCAAACCCTCGGCGCGTAAGCAGACACAATAACGATCCAACTCAGCCAGCGCTCCTAGCACCGCCTGCAGTTTCTTACGACGCTGCGCCTCAACCAGCAGTTCTTCCGGATTGAGCGCGGAATCGATGTGTATTTCTTCCCAATTGGATTCAGGGGTGATCGCCGTATTTCTGGCACGCACTTGCTCCAAGTGTTTCAACGCTAAGTTGTGACAAACCTGGAAGACCCACCCTTGCAGATTGGCGCGAGATTTGCCACGCTTGAGATGCTGGAAGAGCGCCAGGAAAACCTCCTGAGCGATTTCCTCGGCTTCTTGGGGTGCTATCCCAAAGCTGAGTACGTAGCGCAGCAAGGGGTTCCGTAATTTGGAAAACAACGTGACAATCTCTTCCTCGCATGCGCAGTCGCGTTCTGCGGAAACCGCGGATGAGAGAAATCGATCGACAAACGCTGGATTGGCTGGCCAGTTCGGCATGCGGCAAAAGCCTTCACTTATATATTCCAATCTGGCAGGTCTTGTTCAGCCTTTCTCGATGCCTTCCCTAATTATCGAAAAAACACTGAACAAAACATCCCAGGGCGGAATATACGAATAGAAACAATGATTAGACTTTTTTGCAGCCTGCTGATCGCCTCTTGCGCATTTGGCCAAACTAATTCGGGCGAATTGCGGCTGCTTGCCATCGACCCGAGCGGCGCGCCCGTTCCCGCCTTAGTCAAATTAACTAGCGAAGCAAATCAATATAGCCGCACGTTTGATGCAGACGCAACTGGCCGAGTCGTCGCCAAGAGATTGCCCTTCGGGCTCTATGTTGTAACCGTCAGCCACGCGGGCTTTACGTCTTCGCAGACCCTTGTGGAAATCCGCTCCGCCTTGCCCAAAGAGATGAAAGTCGCGCTTTCGTTAGGCCCGGTGCAAACCACCGTGGATGTCCAAAGCCAAGAGACTCTCATCGACCCTTACGCGACCAGCAGCGCGAATCGAATTGGCGGCGATACTTTAACCGACCGTTTATCCGTTCAGCCAGGCCGCGGTTTGGCCGAACTTATCAATCAAGAACCAGGTTGGATGTTTGAAGCGAACGGCATATTGCATCCGCGCGCTGAAGAATACCAGGTTCAATACGTTATGGATGGCATGCCTCTTACCGAGAATCGTTCGCCCGCCTACCTGGCTGATTTCGATGCCGACAACGTGCAGGAAATGAGCGAGATGGTTGCCGGTTTTCCGGCTGAGTACGGACGCAAGTTGGGTGGTGTAATTGAAGTGCAGACGACACGCGACAAAAGGCAAGGCTTCCATGGCAGAAGCTCGCTGGGAGGCGGCAGCTACGACACGATGAATGGCTTTCTGGAGGGCCAGTATGGCTTTGGCGCGAATACCCTGACAACGAGTATTTCCGGGGCAGAGACCGACCATTTCCTTGATCCTCCAGCCACGCAGAATTACACGAATCATGGCACAACGGCCGATTTCATGGCGCACTATGAGTACGATATCGACGACAAAAACCGCATCGGCGTGATCGTGAGCCGGAATCAATCCAAGTTTCTTGTCCCGAATGAGGTGCCGCAACAGGAGGCGGGACAGCGCCAGGATCGGCAGAATTTCGAAAGTTCCGCGCAGTTTTCGTATGAGCATATCTTCTCGCCGAACGTGTGGGGAATTTCCGCGCTATGACGCGCGACATCACGGCTGGCTTCTGGTCAAACGATCTTTCCACGCCGATGATTGCCGGGCAAGATCGCGGCTATCACGAAGAGTACGCCAAAGCAACTCTGTCTATACATGCCGGCAAACATGAATTCAAGTTTGGCGGCGAAGCGGATTTCGATCAGATTGAAGAGGCGCTCAGCTATCTGATAACCGATCCCACGCAATTCGATCCCGGCACGCCCCCCGCTTTCAGTTTCTACGGCCACGCGCCCGATCGCGAACAGTCTGTGTTCGGGCAGGACGAGATCCATTGGAAAAATTTTGCGGTCAGCGGTGGCATGCGATTCGATCGTTACGATCTGCTGGTTAATCAAGTGGGTTGGAGCCCTCGTTTCGGGCTTGCTTATTTCTGGCCAAAAGCCAAGATCAACTTTCACGCTTCGTACGATCGTGTGTTCCAGACACCACCCTTTGAAAACTTGCTGGTTTCCAGTTCGCCTGCCGTGACCAGCCTTGATCCGCTGGTGCTGCGCCTTCCTGTGCAACCGGCCCGTGCCAATTATTATGAAGCTGGTTTTGGCAGAGCGCTTTTTTCGCATATACGGCTCACCGGGAATTTCTTTTGGCGCAGATATCACAACTATCCCGATGACGATCTGCTCCTGAACACGGGTGTGAGTTTCCCCATCACCTTTGCGCTGGCCAATATCTATGGCGAAGAAGCGAAACTGGAAATCCCGCGCTGGGGCAAGCTGTCTGGCTATATCAGTTGGACGAACGAGCGCGGCAACGGCTACTTCCCGGCCACCGGCGGTTTATTTCTGGGTGACGACGCGGCGCAGGCTATTCAACAGACAAGCGGCGTATTTCCGGTTTCTCAAGAACAGCGCAACGCGGTTAGGGCGCGCTTCCGTTACGAAGTGACGCCGCGCTTTTGGCTGGCCTTCGGAGGCACCTACGATAGCGGCTTGCCCATCGATTTCGGTGGAACGGAAGCAGATGCGGCGGCACAAGGGTATACGCAAAATATTCTCAATCGGGTGAATTTTTCAGATTTGCGCCCGCGTCCGCTTTGGTCTTTAAACGCCTCGGCTGGAGTGATTCTAAGCAAGAACGAAAAGTACCCGCTGCGCTTTCAAGTGGACGGAACGAATTTGACGAATTCGCTGAATGTCGTAGACTTCGCCGGTCTGTTTTCGGGCACCGCGATTGGCATTATGCGTTCCGTGGATGCCCGCTTGTCGCTAAACTTCTAAGTTGGGGAGTGTCCGCAAAGGGCGGGCTGCCAAAATGATAGTTTGGATGATGAATCGCCGCATACTTGTCTCGGCCTTGGCCATGAGCATGTCGATTACGGCCAGTTTCTGCCAGCAAGCTTCGGGCGCAGCCGCGACTCCACCAAAGCCTTATCGTGAGAGATTGTTGGAACGCGCGCGCAACGGCGATGCGGACGCGCAATTTGAACTTGGCAAAAACTACGAGACCGGCAGAATCGGCTTGCCGAAAGATCTTTCTCAAGCGCAATATTGGTATCGCAAGGCTGCCGATCAGGGCGACCCCTATGCAGAAGCAAGCCTTGGCATTTTATTCAACTTCGGAAAGGGCGTCCCGCGCGACTACGCCCAAGCGTACATGTGGTACGAACGGGCGGTGATGCACGCACAGGGTGGCAACAAGGATTCGATAGTAGAAATGCGCGACGGAATAGCCGAGAACCTGACAGCCCAGCAGATTGCGGAAGCAAAGCGGTTAGCCCGGGAGTGGAAGCCCGTGCCCAAACAGTAAGCAGATGACCTTTCGAACATGGCTGCTGACAATACCGGTTCTCTCCTCTATTTTTTGGTCGGGATGTAACAGAAACAGTCACAACGTCATGGATGCTAGTGCCGGCGTGAAACCTATCGGCGCACCCGTTGAGATCAACGTGCCGCTCGGACTGCCGCCAGTTCCCATACCGCCTGGCGCGCCCGAAACAGTGGAAACCATTGCGCTTGGCCGTAAGCTGTTTTATGAAGAAAACTGTCAATGGACAACACGCTGGCCTGCGCTTCTTGCCACAATCCTCTTCTTGGATTTACCGACGGGCAACGGCATTCGATAGGCGTTGGTGGAAAGGTCGGTGTTAGGAACGCCCCCACTCTGATGAACGCCGCCTACGTTCCAGCCCAATTCTGGGACGGGCGCGCCCACAGTTTGGAAGAGCAGGCCGGCGGTCCCATGGCCAACCCGATCGAAATGAATCAGGCACACGAGGTGACCGTCTCGAAGCTTGCAGCCGACCCGGCGTACCGCGCGCAATTCGCGAGGGCGTTTGGCCCCGGACCAGTGACTATCGGCAAGGTGACGACGGCGCTTGCCAGCTTTGAACGAACTCTGATCAGCGGCGATTCGCCCTTTGACCAATACGAGTTCGGCGGCAATAAAAGCGCACTCAGTCCGGCCGCCGTCCGAGGCCTTGCCATATTCCGCGACCCGAAAAGAGGCAACTGTGCCGCGTGCCATACCATCGACAAAACCTACGCGCTTTTTACCGACGGCAAATTTCATAATATTGGAGTTGGAGTGAGCGATGAAGGCGAGTTGAGCGACCTGGGCCGCTACAGCGAAACAAAACTTGAGGCCGATAAGGCCGCGTTCAAAACCCCTACGCTCCGCAACGTGGCCATGACCGCGCCCTATATGCACGATGGCAGCCTGAAGACACTCAAAGACGTGGTCGATTTCTACGCCGGCGGCGGCAACTCCAATCCTTATCTCGACAAGGAAATCAAAACGATCCAACTCTCAGGGCGGGATCGTAGCGACTTAGTCGAATTCCTCAAATCTCTGACTGGTGAAATGCCGCCGAATGTTGGACCGCCTGAGAATACGCAAGTGGGGAGACTCAAATGAAACAACATTTGCTCGCGCTTTCGTGCGCTTTGGTGATCTTTTCCAGTTGCTCGGGAACGCAAAAAAAAGAGCCGGAAACCACTCCGAAGCAAGCTCCGCCTGCGCCTTCCTATTTTAAAGTTGACACCGCCACTGCCGGCACACTCACCGGGAAAATCAAATTTACTGGAAGGAAGCCCGCTCACAAGCTGATTGACATGAGCGAAGACCCTGCCTGCGTTGAGGCGCATCATGGCAATGCTTACGACGAATCGGTTGTTGTGAATCCGAATGGTACACTTGCCAACGTTTTCATTTACCTCAAGAGTGGATTGGAAGGGAAAGCATTCGCAGTACCTTCCACGCCGGTCGTCATTGACCAGAAGGGCTGCTGGTTCCATCCACGCGTTATGGGTATACAGGTGGGTCAGACGCTGCAGGTGACGAACTCCGATCCTGTGACGCACAATATTCACCCGCTTGCTCAGATCAACCGCGACTGGAATCATAGCCAGGGAGAGGGCGATCCGCCGTTGGCCCGCAGGTTCATCAAGCCCGAGGTTATGATTCGCGTCAAATGCAATATTCATAGTTGGATGCACGCATTCATAGGGGTGGTGGATCACCCTTACTTCGCCGTAACAGGGCCGGACGGAACTTTTGAGATTCGAAATATTCCGCCGGGCGATTACGTGATTGAAGCTTGGCAGGAAACGCTGGGGACGCAGGAACAGAAGATAACGGTAACGCCTTCGGGCAAAATCGAAACCAATTTTACGTTCAAAGGAGACTAGTTCGTGACCAATCCGAAGTATCTGCTGCCTACCTGTTTTATGGCAGCGTTCTGCCTGAGTTGCTCGCATCCCACGCCGGTAGAAAAGGCGGAGCCAAAGCCGGCAGCGGAATCAACAGCGTCCGCCTCTATGTCACCAATGAAGCCTCGGGTGACATGACAGTGATTGATTCCGCAACTTATAGCGTGATCGCCACGGTGCCGTTAGGCAAACGACCCAGGGGCATTCATGCGAGTCCCGATCGAAAGACCATCTATGTAGCGCTCAGCGGATCGCCCATCGCCGGTCCCGACGTGGATGAAAGCACGCTTCCGCCGCCCGACAAGAGCGCCGACGGAATCGGTGTCTTTGACGTTGCGCAGAACAAGGTTGTTCGCATAATGAAGGGCGGTTCCGACCCCGAGAACTTCGACGTCAGCAAGGACGGCAGCCAGATATACATCTCAAACGAAGACGAGGAAGCCGTGAGCATCGTCGATATTGCTTCAGGGGCGGTCGTAAAGTCAGTGAAAGTGGGAGCTCAGCCCGAGGGCGTGAAGGTAACTCCCGACGGCAAGCTTGTTTGGGTTACATCGGAGGAGACCGGCACCATCTCCGTTCTGGACCCAGTGGCGGGCAAGATCGTCAAGACATTTAAGGTTGGCCACCGCCCGCGATCCATCGCTTTCTTGCCAGACGGCTCTAAGGCCTATGTGAATGCCGAGAACGACGGGACCGTTGTCGTTGTGGATGCGGTGAAGGACAAGATGATTCAGGCCATATCGCTGGGCAAGCCGGGTGCCATCAAGCCAATGGCGGTGCTGTTGTCGCCGGACGCCGCGAAACTGTACGTCAGCACTGGCCGCGGCCATCAGGTATTCACCATTGATACAGCCACCAACACGGTGGCCGGATCTCTTGAGGTTGGACCGCGCCCTTGGGGTATCGCACTCTCGCCCGACGCTAAGACGCTTTACTCGGCGAACGGGCCGTCTAATAACATTTCCGTCGTCGATCTCGCCACCAACACCGTCACGAAAAAGATCAAAGTCGGCGCAAGCCCGTGGGGCGTAATCGCGCTGGATCGTTGAACCGCAGGCATATTCGATGAAACTCAATCAACTTACTAACACTATTTTCGTTCTTGGATTGGCGGCGAGTTGCTTGCCCTTGGCACGCGCACAAGCGGTGATGTGGCGCATCGATACGCTTCACAGCAGCGCGCAATTCAGCGTTAAGCACATGATGATTTCCACTGTGCGCGGACAGTTCGGGGGAGTCAAGGGAACGGTGTTATACGACCCCAAGAATCCCACCGCTTCAACAGTGGAAGCGACCATCGACTGCACCACCCTCAACACGGGAGAACCCAAACGGGATAACGATCTGAAAGGTGAGCAGTTTTTCGATGTGAAGCGCTATCCGGTGATGACGTTTAAGTCGAAGAGCGTCGAGGTTACCGGTCCTGGCAAGCTTAAAGTGACCGGCGACCTGACCATCAACGCGACCACACGCCAAGTGATCCTCGATTTCGATGGACCCACTGGCCCGGTGCGAGATACCCAAGGGCGCGAGAAAATTGGCGCCAGCGGAGTTACAAAGATTAGCCGGAAAGACTTTGGCATTCTTTACAATCCCGTCATGGAAACAGGCGGGGTAACCGTGAGCGACGAGGTTTCCATCGCGCTCGAAATGGAGCTCATCAAAGTCAAAGCAAATCCGTAGCTGTAACGGTAGAGTCCGCGATATCTTCTTCGCCTACAACCGGTAGGGCGGGCATTCTTGCCAGCCGGCCGCCTTTCCAGGCGCCCCCCAACGGATACCTCTCTCCCAGTCACAGCCCATTCAATCCAGTACCACCGGAGGTTGCCCTTATCCCGGAAAGGTCGTTGCTCGAATCGAGAACCGGCTGCAGGGAGAAAGACAACAAAAGTCACGACAGCCAGATCCGAAAGTCTCCCGTAACCGTAGTACGTTTGTGAGATTCGTGCTATCGGCGTGCTAGTATCACAAAAGTACAAATCGTAGCACGCCAAAAAAAGGAGTTTCGATGATCGTCCGATCGGGGTTTATCGAGATGGCTCAGACAAAGTTCGGGCCGTTCTATTGCGCGCTTTTGTTCGTATTCTTTTGTTCGGTGCAGACGCTCAGCGCTTGGGAGCCTCAGCTATCGGGAACCGTCGTTGACACGTCGGGCGGGGCGATTGCCGGGGCTAACGTGCAGGTTCTCAGCGCCAACGGTACTGTACAACTAACGACCCAGTCGGACACGAAGGGCTCCTTCATCATTGCCGGACTCTCGCCTGGTGATTATCGACTCGTGGTATCGAATCCCCGTTTTGAAACCAAAGAAATCCCCGTCACCATTGGGACCACGGAGGCCCCGGCCCCGCTGCGCATCTCTCTGGCTGTAGGCTCCGTCAGCACCACCGTAAACGTGCAGGGCCGGGAGGATGACCTTGTCGGCATTGCCGAATCAGCCACCCAGGGAACGGTGGGCGCAAAGGAAATCGAAGATCGTCCCATTCTGCGTTCAGGAGAAGTTTTGGAGACGGTTCCCGGCCTCATCATCACGCAACACGCCGGCGGCGGAAAGGCCAACCAATATTTTCTACGCGGCTTCAATCTGGACCACGGCACGGATTTCGCCGTTTTCCTGGACGATATGCCGCTTAACCTGCCGTCGCACGCCCACGGCGAAGGGTATTCCGACATGAACACCGTCATCCCGGAGCTTGTGCAACGGGTGAATTTCGAGAAAGGTCCCTACTACGCCGACGTCGGCAACTTCGGCTCAGCCGGATCGGCCCATCTCGAATTCTTCAAGACTCTGCCCGAAAATTTCTTCCAGGTGGAAGGCGGCATGTATGACTATGGGCGCGCCGTTTTCGGCGTATCGCACCAGATCGGTTCGGGCAGTTTGCTGTTAGGCGGAGAAGCCTATTACGATAACGGCCCCTGGGTGCATCCGGATGGTTTTGCAAAATTCAACGGCCTGCTTACCTACAGCCAGGGCGACGACGCCAATGGCTTCAGCATTACGGCTCGCGGGTACCACGGAAAATGGCACTCGAGCGATCAGATCCCCGTTACAGCAACGCCCCTCGTCGGTTTCTTCGGCGCACTGAACCCTTCAGACGGGGGCAATTCCCAGCGTTACAGTCTGCAGGCTGAATGGCACCGCGAACGCGCAAAATCGAAGACGAAGGTCACGCTTTACGGCTTTTATTACGACCTCGATTTATTTTCCGATTTCACGTACTACTTGGATGACCCCATCAAGGGCGATCAGTTCGAACAGCAGGACAAGCGCTGGGTGGTTGGGCTGGATGCGCACCACACGATTTCGAGCGAATGGTTCGGACACAAGGTGGAGAATACTTTCGGACTGCAGATCCGCAACGATTGGGTCCACAACGGCCTTTACCGGACGGAAAATCGCGTGCGCACGGATAAGAACGACAGCAACGCATGCAATGACGAACCCATTGACGCATGCAATACCAATCCGAACCTGGTGGCGGTCTTGCCGGCGGACACAGATTTGAATAAATTTACCGACACGATCATCGGTTTTTATGTGGAAAATAAAATTCAGTGGGCGGAGAAACTCCGTTCGGTCCTGGCCTTCCGCGGCGACGACGCAATATATAACGTCACCAGCTTGACTCCCAGTTATGTCGCCGCCGAATTACCTGGCGCGCCGGTGGTAGACTTTGCGGCCGCCAATTCCGGCATGGCCACCAAGTTCCTACCCGAACCAAAATTAAGTTTGATTTTCGGCCCGTGGTCCAAGACTGAGTTCTATGTGCAAGGCGGATTCAGCTTTCACAGTAACGATGCGCGCGGCGCAACGCAAAGGGAGGAACCGATTTCGCCGGACAATCCATTCCCCACGGCCACCGCGAGAGTCCCCGCATTGGTCCCAACCAAGGGGGCGGAAATCGGCGTGCGCACTTCGGCCGCCTCACATTTGCAAAGCACCGTTTCGCTCTGGTATTTGCATAGTGCTTCCGAACTGCAACAGGATGGCGATACCGGAGCGACCGTTGCTTCAGCTTCGCCGAGCAACCGCTATGGCATCGAATGGGCTAACTACTACACGCCGTGGGAATATTGGGCCTTTGATTTTGACCTTGCGGATTCGAGGGCCTTTTTTACCGCCATCGACCCGGCTGATGCCGCGCCGAACAGCCCGGGTGGCAAGCGCGTACCCGAAGCGGTTGGGTTGGTGGCTTCATCGGGCGTCACGATGCACGATTACAAAGGCTTTTCGGCCAGTTTGCGCCTGCGCGCCTTTGGCCCGCGCGATTTGACATCCGACTCAATTTATCGCTCAAATGCAACGGTTTTGCTCAATGCGGAGGTCCGTTATCGAATTAGCAGAAAATGGAGTGTTTTCGTCGAAGCTTTGAATTTGCTGAACCGCAAGGACCACGACATTGACTACGCCTATACCTCCCGAATCACGCCAACCGGCGATGCGGCTTTCACGGACGTTTACCACCCGGTCGAACCGTTTCAGGCGCGATTCGGCTTACGTCGCGCTTTCTAATTGATTCACTATTCAACCAGCGCAGCAAGAGTCAGACGGCTAAGGCATCTTATAAGAATCGTCTAGCGTGGCGTCAATCTTCGTGGTCTTCCCCGGCTCAAGCTGAACCGGAGCTGGCACGCCCGGTTCGGTACTATACAGGCCGAGCGACGTTCCCGATGGAGGGGGTGATTGGGCATCCCACTTTCCGGTTGGATCGAAGACCATGCCAACGTACACCGGGGTTTTTTCGAGATCGGTAAATTCCGCTACCGCGGATTTCGCAGTGACCGACTTCATGGCGATGGGCGTAACCGCACTTCCGCCTTCTTTGGCGAAGTCGGGCGTATCCCACAAAGACACGTACAATTTGTGAGCCTCGTCAACCGTGCCGGCGCCAGTATAGGTGACATGCACTTCGAGAGTCGAACTTTTACCAGCGGATGCCTTGGTAGCGGCAGCAAAAAAAGAAACAGAGGCGATGAACGAGCGGCGATTCTGCATATAACCTCAATCGTGTATTCAGTCTGTTCCGCAGCATATCACTAATGGCAGCGCGGCGGCCATGTGGAAATTCTGTGGAAACAATGAATCACAAAAATTAACTTGAAAAGCGCTCCATTCGGCGCTATAGCTATAGGCGGAGGGTCCTTCGGCATGAAATACGCTGATGACGAATCCGTTTCTGTTTCTGATACGCAACAGAACCAGAGGGCAGTAGGTGATTGTGCTCGCTACCTGCAAAGTATTTACGTCAGCGGAGCGAGAACGAATTTGATTTTTGACTTGCTTGTCAAAATGAGCGACGCTGCGAATCGAGCGTCTGGACTAGAAATAAAGCTGGCCGCGGAAGCTACGGGGCTCAGCGAGGAAGAGGCTTACCGCTGTATTCAAGCCATCGTGTCCCATTGCCAGGACAGACGATCATGCAGCGATGCAAGTCGCCGCGGATGAGCAGCTCTTTGATGAGAAGGCCGGCCATGATAGTCTTGCCGGCGCCGGGATCATCCGCTAAGAGGAAGCGCAGCGGTTGGCGGGGCAGCATTTCACCATAGACAGCGGTGATTTGATGCGGCAAAGGATCGACCATTGACGTATGGATGGCAAGCAGTGGGTCAAACAAATGAGCCAGGTTGATCCGGTGGGCTTCGGAGACAAGCCGGAAAAGATGGCCATCGCCGTCGAAGCTCCATGGGCGTCCGACTTCGCCGATTTCCAAGGTTGGTTCGCGATCTCGGTAGAGGAGAACAACGCTGGGCTTCCCAGCCGGGTCTTTGTAGGTCAGTTCGACGGCGGCGGAACCGTACCATTTAACGTCGATTACGCTAACAAGGCAATCTGGCAATATGCCTTTGACAGTGGTGCCCCGTTTTAATTCTTCAAGCTTTGCCATCTTCTGCGTTTCGTCTCCCAGCCTTGGCGTCCTCACACTTCAAGAAGCACGGATGGGCGTCGAAGTACGATGATAGCTTTATGGCGCGCTTCGACCCTCTTTGCCTAGCCGGCGTTTTGGGTTCGGTTTGGAATTGGGGTTATGAACATAACCCCCGAGGTCCACGCGGACGTGGCGGGGTAGCAAGTCACAAGGGTTCGGAAGTCGCTTGCGACTTTTTTGGGCAACCGCGCAGCGGTGGAACCAAAACCGGAACGGCCTGGCCCTTGTGCCGCGCGAGGACAGCGCCCTTAGGCGTCTGTGTGGCGCATAAAGGGACGCCTCCGAGCAAGGCCGTCATCGGCATCCATCCACGGCGCAACGCCCGAATTTAATCACCTCGTTTCGGACCGATTCATGCTCGCCGCTTTTGAATTCAAAGGTGGTCGATTGAACTTCGGCCGTTCGGAATTAAAACACCGCACAAAATTCGCGGGCAACGCCCTCCGCGAAAACAGCATCCCTCGCCTATCGCCACCATGCCGCGATCACCAAACGCCGCCACTGTCGTGCATATTGTCTTTCCACCAGCATCGTTCCGTCCTCCGAACCGGCGCCTTACGTAACAACCACCAGTCCCGTTCCGCTAATCCATTTCTTAGTCCAGCCATAATCCGTGAATCTCGCTGGCGATTCTCTTTATTCCTTTCTTCCTGGCCTTTCCTTGACACGGCTTCGGGCGAAATTCCTGCGTTCTGCACGCGGCGCTCCTTCTGCTTTCTACGGAACCACCAAAAGAATTTTTGTTCTCACTCGCTCACGGCGCTCGCGGCCAACCGATGGGTAAAAAATTCTGTGACTTGAACCATCGGTTGGCCGCAATGGGAAGCATCGATTGGCCAGAGCCAATCTGGAAGTACTTTGTTTTCAGCGGCCGGATTCGGCATGAACCGGCCGATAGGAAGCATCGATTGGCCGAAAGTGCAAAAAAGGAAGCATCCGATGGCCGCGAGCGCAAATTGCCGCCACTCCAAACAAAACGATTGATTCCTGTTTTGATCTATGGCACTGTATATGTGTAATAGCGCACACGTACATGCCGCCAAAGACCGAAACGCCCGAACAAGTCAAAGAATGGCTCCAGACTGCGCTCCGCAAGATCTGGCCGCTGGCCGAAGGTTCTTTATCGCTTCGGAAAGGAAGCTGTATCCGAAAGAACTGCAAAGCGTGTGAAAGCGGGATCGGGCATCCCAGCTACGCTCTTTATGGACGCCATGCCGGAAAGCGCTTCTCGATCTACGTACCGGGCGAACTGGCTCCCGAGGTCGCGAAAGCGCTCGAAAACGGGCGTCGGCTCCAGGAACTGATGAATGAAGCCGGAATCAGATATCTGCACGCTTTGAAGAGACGCGCCACAGTAAAGTCACGCGTCTGACTGTTTTCCACGTTACTGCCTACGGGAGGCGCCGATGTTCGATCAACGAGGTTTTTTGGCGTGGTCTTTGCGATTGGGATTGTCCGACGAGGCGCGCTTAACGATTGACTGCATCCGCAAGTCGGAGCCGTCTCGGCGCGTAGGGGGAGGGCGGCATAACGTAACCGGCCGGTATCCCAGCAGAAAGATGGGCGTAACGATTCAGTTTGAAAGCCATCGTGTGGAGTTGCCGGCGATTTACGAACTGGAACACGACGCCGATGTCATCGAGTATTTTGATCAAGCTCCGTCCATCAAGCTCGATTACTGCGCGGCGGATGGCAAGCGCTTAGGCGTGCTTCACACACCGGATTTCTTCGTCATCCGGCAGAACAGCGCGGGTTGGGAAGAATGCAAGACGGAAGAAGAGCTTCGCCGGCTTGCGGAACATAACCCGAATCGATATTGCCGGCGAGAAGATTGCTGGGTATGCCCGCCAGGAGAAACGCACGCTCAGAACGTTGGGCTTTACTATAGGGTTCGATCTTCCAGTGAGATTCAGTGGATGTTTCAGCGGAACATCCAGTTTCTTGAAGACTATCTGAGGAGTACGCCCGCCGTGGCATCAACGGTGCGTGAAAGGGTGCTGGCGCAAGTGGCGGCCGCTCCAGGCATCGCGCTACAGGAACTGTTCGATTCGCTGAAGGAAAGCGCGAGCCGCGATGAGATCTTCGCGCTCCTCGTCTTGGGCCACATTCACGCGGATCTTCACGCGGTCTCGCTTTCGGAACCAGAAAAGGTCTTAGTTTTTTCGGACCGAGCTTCCCGCGAGAGTGTGAGTTGGGAGAAGGTGCTGCGTCTCTTGGTGGTGAATCGTCTGCTCGACCCGGGGAGCGAGTTTCGCGTGCATCGGCAATGGTACGTCGACAGCGCGATGGATGAGTTGCTGCAAACGGACTTCACCGTAGCGGAGAAGGATCGACTGTATCGCTGTTTGGATCGGGTGCTGGCGCACAAACAGGAGTTATTCGTATGCTTGAAACAGAAGTGGGCGGATCTGTTCGCGGCGGATTTCGAAGTGCTGCTCTACGATTTGACGAGTACCTACTTCGAAGGGGAGATGGAGCAGAATCCGAAAGCCAAGCGCGGCTACAGCCGCGATGGCCGAGCGGATTGTTTGCAGTTAGTGATCGCGTTGGTGGTGACGCCGGATGGCTTTCCGCTGGCCTACGAAGTCATGAACGGCAACACGTCGGATCGTGCGACACTGCCCGGATTTCTGAAAAAGATCGAGAGCACATACGGCAAAGCGCGGCGCGTTTGGGTTATGGACCGAGGCATCCCAAGTGAAGCGATATTGAAAGACATGCGCACATCTGAAGAGCAAACGTTCTATTTGGTCGGCACGCCGAAAGGCAAGATCAATCAACATGAAAAGAAGTGGTTGGATCTGCCGTGGCAGAAGGTACGCGAATCGGTAGACGTTAAGTTGTACCAGCACGAGGGCGAGTTGTACGTGCTGGCCAAGAGTGAAGGCCGGCAAGCCAAAGAAATGGCCATGCGGCGGAAACGGCTGGCGCGTTTGCTGCGAAAGTTGCGAGCCATGCGCAAAAGTTTGCCCAAGCGCGATCAGTTGCTATTGCGGATCGGAGCGGCGAAGAAGGAAGCGGGCCGAGCGTTTGGCTTTGTGAAGATTCGGCTACCCGGAAAGGACGAAGCGGTTACGAAAGAGACCTTCTCGTTTGCCGTGGACAAACAGAAACTGAACGCCGCGCAACAGCGCGACGGGCACTATCTGTTGCGCAGCAATCTCACAGGCGAAGACCCTGCACTATCCTCGGGAGTGCGCAATGTCGCCGCGCGCACCCGTCTATCCCTGGCGATGAGCATCAAGGCTGGCATTCTGCTGAGTTGGGATGGCCAGCATTGCCCTGTCGTGAACGTTGGAAACACGGCGGTGAGTTTGCTGGTGGGAGGGCAGACTCTCATGGAGCTGCCGCTCAACACTTTGGAGGACGCTATCAAGCAAGGCCGCATTACCATTGCGTCTCAGGATCTGTGGAACCAGAATCGTGAACTTGTTCACGAGCGACTATCGCGTGCTAGCGAGTCTGATCTCAAGATTGCCACGGAGCGGTGCGGGATCGTCTCTCGTTTCCTGCGCGGCGAACGTGATTTTTCCGTTCCATTGCGGACCGTTCGCCGCTGGGTGTCAGCTCATCAAATCGCCGAAGATCAACTGGGAAGCGGCTACCTCGGCCTTTTACCCGGCCGAAATGCTGGCAATGGAGTTCGGAAATTGCCGGAAAGTACCCGGTCGCTCATGACTGAGTTTCTGGAGAACGATTATGAAACCTTAAAGCAGAAGACGCAGTACACAACGTGGTGCGCTCTTCGGTTGGCGTGTGAACGGCAAGGCATCGTCGCCCCGAGCTTCAAGACATTTTCTCTCGCCATTCGACAGAGACCTGGATTCGAGCAAACGCTCAAGCGAAAAGGTCCACGCGCCGCATATCAACTGGAACCATTTTATTGGGAACTGGAACAGACTACACCGCGACATGGAGACCGCCCCTTTGAGATCGTCCACATCGATCACACGCAAATGGATGTGTGGGCTGTCTGCGCTCAGACGGGCCAACCACTAGGCCGCCCTTGGCTCACACTCATGACTGACGCATTCTCACGGCGCGTCCTGTCCATTTATATGACGTTCGATGCGCCGAGCTATCGGTCTTGCATGATGGTCCTTCGGGAATGCGTCCGCCGCCATTCCCGATTGCCGCAGACGATTGTGGTGGATGGCGGCAAGGAGTTCCAGAGTGTCTATTTCGAAAGTCTGCTCGCCCGCTACGAATGCACGAAGAAGTGCCGGCCACCGGCCAAGGCCCGGTTCGGTTCTACGTGTGAACGTATTTTCGGGACCACCAACAAACAGTTCATCCATAATCTGCAAGGCAACACACAGATTTCCCGTCAAGTGCGCCAGGTGACCAAGGGGGTCGATCCGCAAAATCAAGCCATCTGGCCGCTGAAGGAACTCCACCAATGTCTGACCGAATACGCGTACGAAGTTTATGACACGGTTGATCATCCGTCACTGGGGCAAAGTCCACGTGCTGCGTCGGAGGAGGGCTTTCTTCGCACTGGCATGCGTCTTCACCGCATCGTGCCCTACGATAACGAGTTCCTCATCTTTACCTTGCCCACCACGCGCAGAGGAACGGCGCAAGTGTCGCTCGGACGAGGGGTCAAGATTCACTATCTGTATTACTGGTGCGAAGCATTCCGTGATCCTGCGGTCGAGAACACGAAAGTGCCCGTCCGTTTCGATCCCTTCGATGTGGGGACGGCTTATGCCTTCGTGAACAATAGATGGGCGGAATGCCATTCGGAATACTACACGACGTTTCAAAGCCATTCAGAAAGAGAGCTGCAACTTGCAACCGAGGCATTACACAAGCGGCGCAAGAATCACTCGGACCAAACCGGCGTAACCGCCAAGAAGCTGGCGGAGTTTCTTGAGTCCGTCGAGAATGAAGAAAACGTTCTGACCCAGCGCCTAAGCGACCTTGAAACGAGGAGCATCTATTCATCCGCGGGAGCGTCTGTCTTAAAGCCGCAAGCCGCGGCCCCGAGCAGCAGC
The DNA here is from genome assembly GCA_963764105.1 of Bryobacterales bacterium. Lineage (GTDB taxonomy): Bacteria > Acidobacteriota > Terriglobia > Bryobacterales > Bryobacteraceae > Bog-105. The sequence goes on along the minus strand of CAVXRP010000044.1, from coordinate 111,467 downwards.
CCGGATACACCCCCGGAATCCGCCTTCACAGGCGAATCACCAGCCTTCTTGACTTATGGAGAGATGTGATGCGATTCGAAGGACTTACCTCCATAGGGCCCGACCTCCTCAAACAGCTTGAGCGCTTCCAATCGTTGACGATCGCCCATCCGCGGTTGCTGGCGGCGCGCGACCAGTTGATGGATGTGGTCGATGGATCACTGCCCGGATCGCTCATTCTGGTGCTCGGCCCGACAGGAGTGGGGAAAACAACGCTCCGCTGCAAACTGGAGCAGTTCTTGGTAGAGCAGATGGCCGGGGTGCTGGCGGCCGATCCGGGGCGGCTTCCGTTCGTGAGCGTCGAGGCCACCGTTCCGGAAGCGGGGCGTTTTCGCTGGCGCGCCTATTTCAGCCAGTTTCTGGCGGGCGCGCGTGAACCAATGATCGAACGTAAGGTGCAGTTGGAGAGGGATTACCTCACGCCAAATGGAACCATGACAGGCTCGCAACTCGAACAAGCCGCCGTTCATTTGCTCCGCTACCGCCGCCCGGCGGTCGTCTTCATTGATGAAGCGCAACACCTGGCGCGAGTCGCATCCGGCCGAAGGCTTATCGATCAGTTAGACGTGATCAAGTCGATCGCCAATCGAACGCAAACGCCCCACGTTCTGTTTGGCACATACGAGTTGCTGGCATTCCGTAATCTGAGCGGCCAACTCAGCCGCCGCAGCGTGGATCTCCATTTCCCTCGTTATCGCGTTGAAAGCGACGAAGATATTCAGATTTTCAAGAATGTGCTGCTCACCTTTCAGGGCCAATTCCCCGCCGCTGAGCCACCCGACCTGATCCAACTCTGGGAGTTCCTTTACGAGAGATCGCTGGGCTGTGTCGGAGTCCTGAAAGACTGGCTGATGCGGGGTGCCGTAGCCTCTTTGAAAAGCGGTGAAAATACCATGACCCGTCATCACCTCGAAAAGACGGCCCTTTCGGTCTCGCAATGTGAGAAGATCCTAGCCGAATCGCGCGAAGGAGAAGCGCGGCTGACGGAGAGCGAGGACTCCCGGGTTCATTTCCGAATGTCGCTAGGGCTTCGCCCTGCTATGACAAGCTGCGACAAGCAGCCTACCTCCATCAACGAGGAGTTACCGGAGCCAAAGAAGACCAAGAGAGTGAGAGTAGGGCAGCGGCGGCCGCGGCGTGATGCTGTGGGCCGTGCTGCGGTGGCCCATGTTTAGAGACTCTGGGCCATATGAATGCTGGTCTATGCCGCTAAATCATGCCGACGCAAGCCGTCTCTATTCGTTGCCACCACAGGGTATCGGAACGGCCTTCGTGGAGAGTCTGATCGGCTACATTGCGCGTTTGGCTGAGGCGCACTCGGTGCATACGGGCACACTTGTGGTCCGGGAACTCCTGCCGCGAACCCGAAGAACACGCGGCCCCTCTGCCGGCGTTCTTCGCGAAAAGCAACGTTGGACTTTCCTTGGCTACCACATTCTAAATGGCTTAGGCGAAGCTCCGCGGGAATGGCACACCGCCCTGGAGGATCTCACTGGTTGCGCCCATCTGGACTTGTTGACAGTTCTGCCGTGGAAGGGTCTGCTTTCCTGTATCGGCCTACTCCGAACCTCCCTCGCATGGTGTCCTCACTGTTTCGAGGCGCAGCGCGCATCGGCGATGCCCGTTTATGAGCCCTTGTTATGGGCCTTGCGAAGTGTTTCAGTCTGCCCACGCCACCAGCGACCGCTCGATCTACTTTGTCCGCACTGCGGCCGGTGGCAATACACTTTTTCCGCAAATTCCCGTCCTGGCTACTGTTCGCGCTGTAGAACATGGTTGGGCAAGCGATTTGATCCGCCTGATTCTGCCCTCGTAGACCCCCTATTGACGGAACAAGTGTGGACCGCTGAAGCAGTCGGGGAGATATTAGCTGCGAGTCCGCGCGCACCCGATGCCGCCATTGCTCGTCGTAATCTCCGAACTTGCGTCGATAGATGTGCAGGCGGGAGTTGGCGGCTCCTGAAGAAGGTAACCGGATGGGAAATACGCAGATGGATGATAGATCAAACGCCGAGCATGGATTCTCTGCTGCGCTTCTGCAAATCCCAGCGCTTGTCGCCGGTCCGCTTGCTCGCGGATACTATACCGGCGGACGATGCAATGTGGGACTTCGCCGCAGAATTAATCCGCGAACGAGGTGCCGAGTTCCAGCCCGTCAAGTGCCCGCGCCCAGATCGGCAGGATGTTGCTCTGGCAGTCCTCCAGGCGCTGAATCAGGACCCACCGACGCCCCTCTGTCAGGTTACCGCGCAGTTCGGTTACCGCACTAATCATCGATTCCGAAAGCTTGAGCCTGGTCTTTGTGCCCGTCTGATCGCGCAAGAGCGCATAGCGGTCCAGAGGGCCAGCGATAAGCCGACACAGCGAGCCAGGCGCACATCGGCCGATGAAGTTCGTCAAGCACTCGAAGCTGGACTGGCCCAAAAAACACCGACTTCTGTGCAGGCGGTCGCTTCTTCCCTCGGGCTGAAACACACGAGTCGCCTTTACCGCCGGTTCCCCGATCTCTGCCGAGCGATTTCAGCCAAGCACCCCCGGCCGAGGGGGACCACACCACCAGGTCTGGAGGTGGCGCTGCAAAGCGCACTCACAGAGAATCCGCCGCCGTCGGTCCAGGATATGGCGCGACGGTTTGGCTTTTGCCAGGCAAGATCTGTCTGGTTGCGGTTTCCAGAATTGGCTCAATCTTTAGACGACCGTGGAGTGCCGCGACCTCCTCGCCCAAAGACGGTCGCGCCTGTGCCACCAAGAGTGGAGGAAATCCTCCGTGCCGCCTTGCTGGAAGAACCGCCGCCACCCCTCAAGGCAGTCGCGGCGCGGGTCACTCAGCACAAGACATTCCTCAGAAAAACATTTCCTGAACTGTGGCGTTCGATTCGTGCCCGCTTTGTTCAGAGAAAAAAGGTAGCGGAATCTGAGCGGCGCGAGTTCTTATATCGGGCTGTGCGGACCGTCGTCGCCGAACTCTCCGTGCTCGGCATCCGTCCGACGCCCGGATTAGTACTTTCCCGTCTAAAAGACTCCCCGCTTCGATCGCTGGCCACGATCGGCGAAGCCATTCGCGAGGCGCTCGCGGCCAATGCTGGCTGAATCCTTCCTTTGATCGATGTGGGAGCCTGGTCGTCTGCGTCCATTCAGCTTTGCGTTTCCGCGCGGATGTTGCCATGCTCAGTGGCTGCGCTACACGACCGGCGCCAGCCATTGTCGAACTGAACGTCGTCTTTACCATCGTTCTATCTCGCCAAAAAACAAGCGGTGTTTACGGCGTCCCCCATAATGCGTTTACCTGTTTGCCGCCGGTTCCCTCGGGCACGGCTGCGCTTGACGGCCTGGCGGCCTAATCACGCCCGGCGTTCCCCTCCGTTCTGCTTTGTCGGCTCCCCCAGAGCCGTTCGTGCCTTCGGCTTGGTCGTTGCACTCCTACGACCGGCTCCGGTTCCCCCAACAAAGCACTCCAGGTCACCGCTTCGCTCTTGGGAGTGTTTCCGCTTGCTATTCGTTGCCCCGACGGAAACGGGGCAAAAGGAGAAACGCAAATGTATTTGAACACCGTAACACTCATCGGATTTTTAGGCGGCGACCCAGATCGTCGTCAAACCAAGAACGACAACACCTTCACGCTTCTGTCCCTGGCCACCAAAGCGTCGTGGAAGAATAAGCAAACTGGCGAATGGGAATCTCGCACAGAATGGCATCGCGGAATCGTTTTTGGGCCGTTGGCCGACTTCGCCGCCACGCTCAAGAAAGGAGCCCACGTGCAGGTTCAGGGCGAGCTGCGCAGCCGCGAATATGAAAAGCCGCTCGAAGGCAAAAAGAAAATCATGGTCAAACAGCGCATCTGGGAAGTCCATATTTCGTCGATCCTGAAACTGGATCGCGCCGAGCGCCTGGACGCGACCGCCGCCGAGCAGGAGCAGATCGAAGATCCGGAGGTGGCCCCATAGGGGCCCCTTGCTAATCCTACAATAATTTTGTAGGATTGTGTTCGTGGGCCAATCTCACCTGGAAGCCGCGCGACGGCTGTTTGAAATGGCGGAGCAGCAGCAAGGCTTCTTCACCGCGAAGCAGGCTAAGTCTGCGGGCTTTGCCGAAAATACCCATCCGTATCACGTGCAAGCCGGTAACTGGATTCGTGAACATCGGGGAATCTACCGGATGACGCAGTTTCCAGCGGCTGACCGGCCCGACCTCGTGCTTTGGTCGCTGTGGTCTCGGAATCGTAAAGCAGAAACCGAAGGTGTTTTTAGCCACCAAACAGCATTGAGCCTCTATGAGCTTTCCGATGCCAACCCGGCAAAACTTCACATGACAGTGCCGACCCATTTCCGCCGGAACAGCGAAATACCAGGGATAATCGTCCTCCACTATGCAGATCTTCCCGCAGCCGATGTAGCGGAGCGCCAGGGCTTTCAACTCACTCGACCCCTCAGAACGGTCATCGACTTGATTGAAGCCGGGACTGTTGACCGTCATTTGATTCGTCAATCCATCAAACAGGCGCTTGAACGCGGTTTGATTACACGTCAGCAGGTCCGGCAGCGCGACATGAGCGACGCCGTGTGCAAGTTCTTCGACGATGGCAAACGGCGAGTGGCGTAGGGATGGGAACGTCTAAATCTTATGCCACGGCCGGCGCCTTTCGGACGGCGCTCGAAGAACGTCTAAAGGCGGCCTCGTCAGAAGAGCGAATGGACGTCAATCGGCTTCGGCGCCAAGTTTCCTTCGACCGCCTGCTCGCCAGATTGTTTTTGAATGCTACGCCACCGTGGGTGCTGAAGGGTGGTTACGCTCTGGAACTTCGCTTCAAGTCTGCTCGCTCCACCGTTGACATAGACCTCACGCTGGAACAAATTCCGCAAACGCTAGTTGGAGCCGAGCAAAACAACCAGATCATTCGGGATATGCTCCAAGCTTCGGCGGAAGTCGATCTGCCAGACTGGTTTGAATTCAGCATCGGCGAGCCGATTATGGATCTGACGGCCGCGCCGTATGGCGGTGCCCGCTATCCCGTCGACGCAAGAATGGCTGGACGAACCTTTTCACGCTTTCACGTTGATGTTGGTCTAGGCGACGTGATCATTCGCCCAGCGGAAACAATCGAGTGCCGGGATTGGCTGGCATTTGCCGGTATCAAAAGACCGAGCGTCCGAGCCTTGACTGGCGAACAGCAGTTCGCCGAGAAGCTTCATGCCTACAGCCTTCCGCGCAGCAATATGAACACAAGAGTGAAAGACTTGGTGGACATGGTGCTGCTTTTCGAATCTGGCAAACTGAACGCACTCGCCACCGCGGAGGCATTCAAATTGACCTTTGAACACCGGAGTACTCATGAAATCCCAATGAGTCTGCCGGCACCACCGGCCGACTGGCACGTGCCATTCGACTCGATGGCCAGCGAGTGTGGAATTACGAAGAGCATGGCAGAAGCGTTCTTGGAGGTTCGGCAGTTCGTTGAGGAGACCCAAGCGCAGCCTGGCTAGGTAGGCTACCCCGGCGGTGCTCAGATCGAAACCGAATCGGGAGCATCACTCAAACCTGAGAACCCATGGACAGCGCGGACAACATCGACACAACAAGTGACCTGATATCGGAAAGTCAGCGGTTGCGCAAAGAGATTGCCCGTTTGCATCACCTTTTAAGGGAGAACGGCATTGATCCGTTTCCTCAGCCTAGTGAGCCAACCAATTCAGCTTCTTCACCGACGGAACAGACGACAACGCTTTGGACGAATTCGCGCAAAACGGACGCGGTGTCACCCGCGTCCTTTGCGCTCTCCACCGAACAGAAAATTGAACTATTCCGCTCGCTATTCCGTGGCCGCGAAGATGTGTACGCAGTTCGTTGGGAGGGCCCACATGGTCGACACGGATACTCTCCGGCATCGAAGCGCGATTGGAACGCCTACAACGCGGCGAAACTTGAAGACCGTAAACGAGTGGACAAGGAAACCAGGACGTACTTACCCCTGACCAATCAAACGATCCACGACCATCTGGCCGGGAAACAAACGATTGGCGTCTATCCCCTACTCCCCGACGAAACTTGTTGGTTCCTGGCCGCAGACTTTGATAAGGACACGTGGCAGGAAGACGCAACTGCGTTTCTTGAAAGCTGCAATGCATTAGCAGTTCCGGCTGCTCTCGAAAGGTCGAGATCAGGCAAGGGTGGCCACGTGTGGGTGTTCTTCGATCAGCCAGTCCCGGCCGTGCTAGCCCGAAAACTGGGCACGTTCTTGCTGACGCGAACGATGGAACGTCGGCATGAACTCGGATTGAACTCGTACGACCGATTCTTTCCCAATCAAGACACAATGCCTAAAGGTGGATTTGGCAACCTGATCGCATTGCCGCTTCAGAAGGTTCCCCGAGCTGAACACCACACCGAGTTTTTGGACGAACGTCTGCAGCCGCATGACGACCAATGGGCTTATCTTTCGTCGTTGCGGAGGATGACAAGGCTTGACGCCGAGAAGCTCATTCTTGTTGCGCAACAACAGGGCGACTTGATTGGGATACGGATCAGCGCGGTGGACGAAGACGAAGGGCAAGATCCCTGGACGCTACCACCGTCACGTCACAAGATTGAAAAGCCAATCGACGGTCCACTTCCCGCCACCGTTTCGGTGGTTCGTTCCAACCTCATCTACGTCGAGAAGAAAGGGCTTCCTGCGGCACTGATGAACCGCATCCTGCGCCTGGCGGCTTTCCAAAATCCCGAGTTCTACAAAGCTCAATCCATGCGGCTCTCCACCTTCGACAAGCCGCGAGTTATCGGCTGTGGTGAGGACCTCCCTCGGCACATTGCTCTGCCGCGTGGCTGCTTGGCGGATTTGAATTCGCTACTAATAGGGCTCAAGATCAAGCCCGCAGTCCGCGATGAACGCACGAGCGGGCAAAAAATCAACGTGACATTCCACGCTACGCTTCGTCCGGAACAGCAACAAGCCGCGGACGCCATCACAAAACATGACGACGGGCTTCTCGGTGCGCCGACTGCGTTCGGTAAGACCGCGGTCGCCGCGTGGCTTGTTGCGAGACGCAGCGTCAACACTCTTGTGCTGGTTCATCGCCAGCAACTCCTCGATCAGTGGCGCGAGCGCCTCGCCATGTTCTTGAACTTGCGTGTGGAGGACATCGGGCAAATCGGCGCCGGCAAGGCCCTACGAACGGGAATGATTGATGTCGCGGTGATCCAGAGCCTCTATCGCGACAAAGAAGTCAAAGACTTCGTGGCCGACTACGGCCACATCATCGTGGACGAATGTCATCATCTTTCAGCGTTCACATTTGAAAAAGTGATGCGCGCGGCGAAAGCGAAATTCGTGATTGGCCTTACGGCAACGCCAACCCGGAAGGATGGACATCACCCCATCATGTACATGCAATGCGGGCCATCCCGGTTTTCGATGAGCGCGCGATCCATGACGGAATCGAGTCCGTTTGACCACGTGGTGATCCCACGGATTACCGATTTCCAGATGCGTAGCGAAGGCTCCGACATCACAATACAGGACGTGTATGCTGCGATCACTACCGACACCACGCGCAATGAATCGATTGTGAGGGATCTCATAGACGCGGTACGGCGAGGCCGATCCCCGCTACTATTGACGGGCCGTACGGAACACCTCTCTTATTTCGAAAAACAACTCTCCGGCGTTTTGAGCAACGTGTTCGTGCTGAAAGGCGGAATGGGAAGAAAGCAAAGAAGAGCAAGTAGTGATTCACTTGCACAAGTTCCGGAGAACGCGCAGCGGGTGATTCTGGCCACCGGCAGCTATATCGGAGAAGGATTCGACGATGCGCGGCTTGACACTTTATTTCTTGCGATGCCAATTTCCTGGAAGGGAACGCTACAGCAGTACGTGGGACGTCTGCACAGGCTCCACGACAATAAGCGCGTAGTGGAAGTCTACGATTACGTCGATCCAAACGTGAGAATGCTCGCGCGAATGTACGACCGGCGACTGCGCGGATACGCCGACATGGGATACAAAATCTCGAAGAGCATGGCTGTTGGGGCCGGCTGATTAAACTTTGGGTCGCGTTCCTACCCAAGTCAATCTCGGCCAGCACGAATGACTTGCCGCGCTCGGAAATAGCCCGACACGGCTGATGACTTCAACCCTAGCGGCCAGGTGTTTATGTACTGGCGGTGAGAAAGCGGAACCATCCCATTGGACAAGCCAAAAAGGAAGCGTCCGATGGCCGCGAATGCAAACGGCTGAGGCGAGTCGGGCTAGAGCGGAGTGTGGCAGAGCTTCTCGTGAACTGCGCGGTCGATTTACCCTTCGCCATTCGGATGAGAATATCACAAGAATTCGCGGGCAACGCCCTGAACGAAAACATGCGCGCACCCCGCCTTCCGCAACCCATGCTGCGATTCGCCAAACTCCGCCATACTTAGCACCATCTTCTTCCCATCACCATCGTTGCGTCTTTCCGTTTCATCCGGCACCGACGTTAAAAACTACCAAGCCAGTTCCGCTATCCATTCTCAGTCCAGCCAAACTCACGTCAGTCTCGCTGGCGATTCCTTTATTCCATTCTTCCTGACCTTTCCTCGGCACGGCTTCGGGCGAAATTCCTGCGTTCTGCACACTGCGCTCCTTCTGCTTTCTATGGAGCCACCCAAACAATTTCTTGTTAGGTCGCTCGCTCCGCTCGCTGAAAGCTGTGTGACTTGAACTATCAAGCGGCTTAGGAAGCATCGATTGGCCAACTCGAAAAGGAAGCATCCGATGGCCAAAACGGCCAACCGATGGTTCAAGTCACAAAATTCTTTCGGTCCCCCATAGAAAGCAGTCGCTTGGTTTGAAAGCAGCCGCCGCTCAGCTTTTCGCGCTCAAGAAAAGGGCAGAAAGAAGGAATTTTCAAGTGAATCTCAACCAGCTATCGATCATCGGTTTTTTGGGAAAGGACGCCGAAAAAAAGTCTTTGCCGAACGGCACACCTGTGGTGAAGTTCAGCGTCGCCACCAAAAGGTCCTGGAAGGACGACAACAATGAGTGGCAGGAGAAGACCCAATGGCACCAGGTCGTCGTTATATGGAATTGAACGGTTTTTCAAGCCCGTTTTCTTTTGAAGCCAGTTTCAGACGATTTTTCCCTTGGGCACGGAATCGATGACCGCAGCTCTTCCGGTTCTGATGACCAAGAAGCCACGAGTTTCGGAATTGACATGCGGCGTTTGTTGCCCGTACTGGGCGGAAAGCTCCTGGCGGGCTTTTGGTTTTTGCAAGCGAGCTTTTCGAGCTACGGTCTGATGTTGACACCTTAAGTGAAGCGCTCCCCGTGGACGGGAAATTGGACAATGGCACCGAAGTCGACGCTACGCCATCCGAGGGGTAACCAGCAGCCGCAAATTCTATCTACGCTAAGCTTCGCGTTCGAATCTTTGTCGGCTTTTGCTAAGAACGGAAGCACGTTCACCGAAAGTGGGTTTTGCGCCCAAGTAAGCGAAGGTCCATGGCGACTTCGGCTTATTTGGGCAGCCGAACCCGGATAAGCAGGTCGTTCAAGGCATCCCGGCAAGCCGCCTCATCCGGCAACTCCGATCCCACAGCTTCGGTCTGAAGTTGCGCCACCAGCCGTCTATACTCACCTTGGTGAAACTCGATCTCAGGCGTCTCGAGCTTTGATTCTTCCGCACCCTCGATCTTTCGTCTCACCAACTCTGCGAGGTATGGCAACTGCAAATCTTCGTTCAGTGCGATAAGGTTGGCTTCGATGCGGCTGGTTCTCATCAGATAGATGCCGGTCAATAACACCCGGTAGACATAGAGGAGCGGCTTGACCCGTGGCGGGCTCTCTTTCTGAAATAAGTTCCATTGCGTGGCAGCGAATCCAAGGTAGTGATGGCTGTGATGGCGTGTCACACAGCTCTTAGCGATCTGCTTCAACTCATCGTGCGCCGGGCTGCTTTGTATGACCAAAGGGGAGTAGAGTTGTTCGAGCACGTACCCATTCTTTTTAAGAAGCAATGAGAAGAATTTTAGAACGTCATGGGTCACCAAATCCAATTCGACTCCCCCGCGCATTCCTTCCACCTCGACTGTTTCTCTTTTCGGCAACAATCCCAACGATTCGTTTGCGGGCAGAACGTGCACACCGCGGATATCGTAATCGGAATCAGAAGATGGAAAGCCATAAAGATGGGCGCCGCTCACAGTCACGAACATCAGCGGGTAGGGATGACGAGCTGCTTCCGTTTTCAGCAATTCAAAATCGATCACTCAGAGTATCCCTTCGACGTCGCGTGCCGGCGGGCGTGGAGAAGAAACTCGTTGGCACGCGCGTAGTTGGGATGTTCGGGAAGGCGGGTGGTTTCAAGCATCTGATCCAGCTCCTTATGTAATTCCAGGCGCCACTTTTCTACCACTTGCCAAGGGATCTCTCCGCGCCTTATGGCAATAAGCTGTTCGCGGTGTTCCTCGACGCGAGTGGGAACAAAGCCGTCCCTTAATATTGCGACGCCAGACAGCAGCAAGCGGACCAGATGCATTACGTGCTTCCAACGGACTCCGTGCTCGTTGCGCAAATCCTGTTCCAGTTTCTTGAACTGCGACAATACGTAGGAATTATAGGTGCGGTGAATGTGGCGTGAAAGAAAAACATGACGCATTTCGATCAATTGCGCTGCAAGCGGTGTGCATGTTTCTACTAATGGCGAGTAGAGGCATTCCAAGATGTTCGGATTCGCTTTCAGGGCCAGCCGGATGAACTTTTCGATCTCCCAGTAGCATTCTTCGCGATCGGTTTCTAGCTGCTCTGGTACGCCCGAGAGCCCCCAATGAAGATCCGCCGGAGGCAAATAGAACCCGCGCCGGTCCACATCGGAGCCTTCATGATTCAAGCCATACGCAGTTGAGCCCACGATGCAGCGAAAAATCACGAAACGTTGTAGCTCTGCGACATCAGGGCCACCTGGTACTTCGCCATCAGTGTGCTTGAAAATCGTAAGCTCACTTCGGTGATAGCTGTCTTCCTTGCCGTCGGCGAATCGTACACGGTACCTGTGTTCCAGGGCTCCAGGCGTATGAATCACGATGCCCACGCGTCCATCCGTTCGTGTCAGGACTTTAGTTCCAGACGGGATGACGAAATGAATTTGCTTGGAGATGGACACTCGAATCTTCTCTGAGCTTACATGGCTATGGAAACTGCCGCAGACGCGCAAACTATCCGCGAACGTTGGCAGTTGCGTTGCGGTACACACCGAAAAACCATTGTGTACAATGGGTACACAAGATGGAAACCGAAAAAATCGGTATGCGCGAATTCCGCGAAAATTTGGCGGGCTACCTGGAAGGCGGCCGCCCGTTGGCGATCACGCGTCATGGCGAGACGCTAGGTTTTTTCATCCCGGCCCAGAAACGAAACCGGAAGGCCGAAGTAGAGGCGATGCGCGCCGCCGCGAAAGACCTGGATGCGATGATCGCAACCTGGGGCGCCACCGAAGACGAGCTTATGGGCGAGTACAAGGAGATTCGGCGGGCAGCCCGCGAGAAGAAGCGGAATGGCAAATAGAGCATTGGTGCTCGATGCCAACATTTTGATTCGCGCTGTGCTCGGAAATCGAGTCCGGCGGATTCTCGAAAAGTATGCGGACAGCGGATCGTTTTTCATTCCCGAATACGCGTATGCGGAAGCGGAAGAACATCTAACGGCGCTCGTCGCCAATCGCGGCGGCGACCCGGCCAAAGGGCTGATCATGTTACGGGCCGTGGTCGCACTTGCCGATTTAGTCACCGCCGACCTTTACGGCGACTACGAGGTGGAGGCGCGGAGGCGGCTCGGCACTCGCGATCCGGAAGACTGGCCTATTCTGGCATCCGCACTTGCTCTTGGTTGCCCGATCTGGACCGAGGATGCCGACTTCTTCGGATGTGGCGTTGCCACGTGGACCTCTAATCGCGTCGAGATTTTCTTGGGCGACTGAGCTGCCCTTGGCTCGTGCGCAAATCTATCATGTCGTTGTTAGTGGCCGTCACGGCCTTCGCAGTACCGCCTCCTCATTCAGGCGCAGATCTCCATTCTTAGGGTTCCCCACGACAACTGCGCCAATCACGGACTAATCGTTTTTGTTATTTTACGGGTAGTCCAAGTACGTGCCAAAGCATTGTGAGTTTTCGGTGAGCTTGCGTAAGCCGTCTAGGTGGTATTTTTATCGGAATCGTCGGTCGGCAAATGGCTAAAAAGATCGTTGAACTCTTGGCTGAGACGATCATGTTCGGCGTGGGGCAGGTGCAGAATGAGGCAGCCACCCAATAGCCTCTCCCAGTTGCCACCGACCGCGATTACTTCGCCCAGTAGTGGGGACAAAGCTGGAGACTCAATAAGAGTCTTAGCCAGAATCCAGGAGATAGTGATTAATCCAGACGGTGTGACTAGCCGCCGAAACCGCAGGGTCCCATCTGTGTTGGGTTGGGCTTCAATCACGTCGTGATAGCTGACTTCACCGAAAACGGAGCTTTCTTCCAGTCGGTACAGGTCGCGGCCCAGCGGTGTCACCAGTAGCGTCTCACTGTCGCCTTCTTGAAAAGACAGCTTCACTTCGTGCGCTTTTTCACTTGGATTCATTGAGCGATCGGCCTTTGGGTTTCAGTATTCGCCTGACAGACGTACGACCAATATTCAAACGCCGCGAGATTTCCGATTTGCTAATTCCCTGGCGGAATAGCTTTCGGACTTCGGCGGCTTTCATCGCCGCAGTGGCGGGTCTGCCGAGACGTGGCCACTTTGCCGGGCATGCTCCAGTCCTGCGCGAACTCGATCGCGCAGGATGTCGTGTTCGAAGGCGGCAAACACTGATAGCATGCCGGCCATCGCTCGGCCCGTGGATGTGGTCAGATCGAGTGCCTCGCTGAGTGATACGAAGCCGATGTTGAGATCAGTGAGTTCCTGGAGTGTGGTGACCAGGTCTAGCAGTGAACGGCCCCACCGATCCAGCCGCCAGACCAGCACGACATCGATCTCGCGCCGCCGCGCAGCATCGATTAACTGCTGGCGCTGCTCGCGCTCCTTGGCACCAGAGCCAACTTCTTTCACTTGCATGGCGACAGTCCAGCCGCGGTTCGCAGCATAGTCACGCATGGCGCGCATCTGCATGGGAAGAGTCTGCTGATCGAGCGTGGAGACACGTGCATAAAGTGCCGCCCGGAACATTTTCGCTGGTTTGCGTGACTGGCCAAAAACCCTGTTGGATTTTGCTTCGTTGGAAGTGCGTTTTACGGGCATTTTCGCGTGGTGTTTTTGGATGGCCGGAACCTATCGTTTCCGGCCACTCTGGAAATCATCATAACGCTAACCGGAGTTCACGGCGGCAGCCTGCAAAAGTGTCTTCCGGTAATTCCACGGCATCCAATCCGCCGGTCTCTTTTTTAACTCCGCCGCATGCCTTTGCAACTCCGTCAGATAGTCGAACGCATTCGCACCTGCTAACTCGCAAGTGTGAATCAAGCTCATGTACAAGTCGCCCACACGCGCGCCGTTGCGAGTTTTGTAGAACAGCGAGTTCTTGCGATGAAGGATGGCTTTCTTCAGCCCTCTTTCGCAAATGTTATTGTCCAGTGGGGTCCCGGGTTGCCGCAGAAAAAGAGTAAGCCGATGCCAATGTTTGAGCAGATAGTTCATCGCAACGCCTAAACCCGAATTCGGTTCCACTTTCTTTTCATTTAGCTGAGCTTGAAGCCACGCGCGCAGTTGTTCCATCACCGGGCCGCTGCGACTCTGGTGCCAGCGAAGCCGCTCTTCGGGCGTCATGCCTTGCTCACGCGCCCATGCGTCATTGCTATAGATCACGCCCAAGGTTTCCAAAACAAACCGGCACTCCTCGGGGAAGTTGGGTGTCACTTCCACGAATCGCCGTCTGGCATGAGCGAGGCAGTGCCCAATGATGATCTCCAGCTTCAGCGGCAGCTTGGGCAGATTCCGTGATAAGGCATCACACATCTGGATCGGAGCACCCAACTCCGTGGCGCGCCGTTGCAGCACATCCGCGAGATTCTCCCCCGCGTGCTTTTCGCCGGTGAAGAACAAAGCAATGTTTCGTCCCGGCGCCGTCGATACAACCCCGCTGGTGAATACGCCAGTCCGCTCTGTCGCGAACTCCATCCGCGCCTGTGCCCGGTTGAGTGCAGCCACACGCATGGAAGTGTCGTCGTTGTGCAGCACCTCGCCCTGCGCCGCTTGGCGAATCAACTCGTCGAGTGCGGGCCGAATCGCCGCCGCCGTTTCCGACACAATCTCACATTGCGTGGCGGCCGGCAGAGGAATGCCCATGTTCTCCTGAAGGCCTTCCAGCCGATTCCAGGGAAAGCCGCTCCCATAACGCATGAGCGCGATCATGCTCGCGGCTGTGGGATCGTACTTCTCTTGGCCCGCTCCTGCCGGAGCTTCCGCCGTGAACACTTCTCCGCAGAGATTGCAGCGTAGCTTCTCAAGTTCATATACCGTCGCAGCAATGGGCGCCTGCCCTTTGATGCGCACCAGCACACCCGGATCGCTCTGCGGATACACCTTGCCGCGTTCACAATCCGGGCACCGGTCGCCGGCGGCCAGCGACGCATGCTGAACCTGAATCCTGTGAGCTCCTGGATAGGCGCGGGCGCCGTTGCGGCCATGCCCTGGAGGTTTTACTTTGCCTGCTGGTTTACGCTTCTTCTCACTGGCTTCCAGTCCCGCCTGCTTCAATACTTGTTCAGTCTTCTCCGTACTCGACTGACACAACAGGCGGCGCAGGCTTGCCAGCGTGGCTTCGCGGTTCTCCAGCAACTCGGTCACATACCCAAGCGTGCGAATCGCCGCTTTCAGCTTTTGATAACCGTCCGGCGGCAGTGGCTGCTGGGTGGCTTGCTCCAGCAACGCTTCCAGTTCCTTGGTCGAAACATCGATGTGCTCGCTCGCCGGCTTCATGCTTTTACTCGCTCAACAACTGGCGGAAGCGCGGCGTCAATGGTAGACCGAACAACTCTTTCACCGGCTGGGTACGTTTGTTCGTGCGCGCATTGTGCCCGCGGCCTGTAGTGCTGCCGAGGTGCTGCCAGTTGGCCGCGCGATAGCACGTCCCCTTGAAACGTGCTGGGTCGATGAAGGTCTCCAACCAATACACCGGATGCGCGTACAGCTGCTGCCAATCGTGCGGCACGATTTTCGCCATGCGGCCTAGAATGTGTGAGGCCAGATGCGGCACCTGCACCCAGGGCAGAATCAAGAATCGCGTGTTGTACGCCAGCATCCGCAGATTGCGTTTGCGTGCTTCCGCGCTCCAACCGATGAAACGATCACGGCTCGCCAGGTGCCGCGGCGCGGAGCACCATGCCAGGCACGCGATCACTTGGCCTTTGGCCGAAACCAGATACTTCAGATGTTCCCCGACCGGCTGCTGATAGCGAAGATAGTGATACTGCTCCAGCAGGCTGTTGAAATGCGCCTCTGGCGGTGTGCGCCGCACTTGCTGAAACTCCAACACGCCTAACTCAACTAAAGGACCGCGCACGGGCCGGTTGTCCGGCACCAAAGGTTCCGGGCGTTCACGCCCCTCTGGCCTGTTGGGTGAAGCGCGGCGTGCCGCCGGCAACTGAATCGCACCCGCACGCTCCAGCATGAGCAGCAGCCCGCGGCACACCATGTCGCGCAACTCGCCGTTCGCCTGCTTCCATTGCCACGCCTCACAAACTTTTCTGGACAACGCATAGCGGCTGAGTTCGGGGTGTTCGTGGATCAACTCCCGAAGGAAAGCAATCTCCGCCTCACGAATCTCACGTCCTCGATAGCGCCATTCTGCCGGCACAGCAGCAGTGTGACAGAAAATCTGTGCGAACGCAAGTATTTTCTTTCGCTGCTAGTGTTAGCTCACCCGCCGCCACATGGGAGCGGCGGGCGTGTCGGGATTGCCCGCCGCCAACAACAACTGCGCTTGATAAGCTTCCAACTTATGCGCCGGTCCGTCGCCGTTGGGCCACCAGCGAAACCGTCCCTTGGAGAGACGCTTCTGCGCGAGCCAGAACCCTTGCCCGTCGTACGCCAACAGCCGGATCGACGTGGCGCTGCGGCTGCGGAACACAAACACACATCCTGAAAACGGATCGGCGGCGAGCGTTTCGCGGCACAGTTGCACCAGAGAGTCAATCCCCTTGCGCCCGTCGACCGCCTCAATGGCGACCAGGATGCGCATCTGCGGCGTGATCTGTAGCATCGCCTACTGGCCTGCGAAGGTGTGAATCAGCTGAGCAATCTCGCTGGTGGTAATGCCTTTCAGCTCCAAGCGCAGCTTGCCGCCGCACGGAGATTCCACTTCCACGATGCAACTGGCGGCGCCGCCAGACGCGGGCGTCAGCAGTTCAACGAAGGCCGCCGGCGCGATCGCTGCATGCTTCTTCCTCGCTGGCTTCGGCTCACCGGGGCGTTCTCCCAGCCACTTTCTCAGGCTGTTCGCATCCAGCCGCAAGCACCGGCAAACAGGATTGACACCGCGCCGCCTGGCCATCTCCGCAGCCGCATGCCACAACTCTTCCGGGAAGTGGGTCCGCGGTGGATTCTTGCTACGAAACTCCGCAAAGCGTTTTCGCAGTTCTTCCAGATCGTCATAGCCGCTGCTGTAGGTTTCTCGCGCCACTGCTTCCGGCCTCCACGCCTTCTGCCGACGCTAGCAACTTTCACCGCCTCAAGTCACGCACCCTTGCCGAAAAGTCACGAAGCACGATCCGGCCGGCTACCGCAACGGCAACAGCCGGAACGGTAAGAGCAAGAAGAAGGTGAAGGCCGACTTCGGCGAGATCGAACTGGAGGTGCCGCGCGATCGGCAATCGACATTCGAACCGAAGATCGTGCCGAAGGGGCAAACGCGTTTTCCTGGGTTCGACGAAAAGATTTTATCGATGTATGCGCGCGGTATGACGACGCGCGATATCCAAGCGCATTTGGAAGATCCTCCCACCCTTTTGTGAGTGTGAATTGCGCCGCGATCCCGCGCGATCTCATCGCGTCGGAATTATTCGGTCATGAGAAGGGAGCCTTTACGGGTGCAGCGCAACGCAGCTTAGGACGCTTTGAACTGGCGGAGAAAGGTACGATCTTCCTCGACGAGATTGGGGAAGTTCCCGCCGAAACTCAAGTCGCACTCTTGCGAGTTCTACAGGAACACGAATTTCAACGCATTGGAGGAAGCGGGCCAATTGGGACCGATGCGCGGGTGATCGCCGCCACGAATCGCGACTTGGAGTCCGCGATTGAATTCGGTAAGTTCCGCAGCGACCTGTTTTACCGGCTGAACGTCTTTCCCATTGAGCTGCCGCCCCTGAGGGAGCGAAGCGAAGACATTCCCTTGCTTGTCACCTACTTCCTGAATCGGTATGCACGGAAAGCAGGCAGGCATTTTACGTCGATCGACAAGAAGAGCCTCGATCTGCTGCACTCCTACACTTGGCCCGGTAATATTCGGGAATTACAGAACGTAATCGAGCGATCCGTTATTGTCAGTGAGTCACAGACATTTTCAGTGGACGAGAGTTGGCTTTCCCGACCGGCCCCGCATGGCGGCCTCGATACCCGCTCGAACCTTTTAAGTGGAGTTCCGACTCAGGAGGAGAAGGCGATGATTGAAGCTACCTTGCGCGAATGTGGAGGGCGTGTTTATGGACCTTCGGGCGCTGCCGCCAGGCTGGGGATACCGCGAACCACTCTGGAATCGAAGATCAAGTCATTGAAGATCAACAAGGATCGCTTCAGAGGGACAGACGCCTAAGCAAAGCGCTTCCCATTGCTTCCTTCCCCACTCCAAGGCAGAACTGGCACGCATCGTCAATTGACGAGTTCGTCAATCGGCGATTATCGTCACTTGCAATGTGTTTATTTTCAGCAGATTGCGATGGCAGCAGGCTTGCACTCTCACGCGCCAGGAAACACAATGCTGAGAATTCAGAGGACGGCCAACGGGGACGTCGTCTTTACCCTAAGCGGTCGGATCGACAAGGAGCACATTGCCGAGCTGGAAGCGCTCATTGCGGCGGAAGGAAAAGATCGCCGAGTCGTTCTTGATCTTAAGGATTTGACTTTGACTGGTCAAGATGGCATCAATTTTCTCGCTGAAAGCGAAGCGGCCGGCATTGAGCTGGCGAATTGCGATCCATATGTCCGCGAGTGGATCACGAGACAAAGACACGGAACGTAGCGCGAGCTGGTTTTGATCAGAGGAAACGCGGAATACACCTCGCATTCATAAAGGAGTAACGGTATGACTACTGTAGATTTGATCGGGTCCAGTCCGAAATTCCGGGCTGTGCTCACAGACGTGGATAGAATCGCACCAGTGGACTCGGCTGTCCTGATCCAGGGCGAAACGGGCACCGGAAAAGAAGTGATTGCGAGAGCCATTCATGAGGCCAGCCCTCGCCGTAACCAGCGTTTTGTAGGCCTAAACTGCGCGGCGATTCCGAGCGCGCTATTGGAGAGCGAACTGTTCGGCCACGAAAAAGGCGCTTTCACCGGCGCGTGGGCGCAAACGAAGGGGCGATTTCAGATGGCGGATGGGGGCACGCTCTTTCTGGACGAGATTGGCGATATGCCATTGGAACTTCAGCCCAAGCTCTTACGTGCCCTGCAGAGCGGGAGTTCGAGCGTTTGGGTAGCGACCATACCGTCCGGGTCAACGTACGGGTGGTGGCGGCGACCAACCAGGATCTCGAGCAACTCGTGGCCAAGAAGCTGTTTCGGGCAGACTTGTTCTACCGGTTGAACGTAATTCCAATCTGCCTGCCTCCGTTGCGGGAACGCATTCAGGACATCCTACCGCTGACGGAGTTCTTCGTAGCAAAATTCGCTGCCACCCTCAACAAGCCCATCGATCTGATTCCCGATGAAGTGGTGGAGGTCCTCAAAGCACACGACTGGCCAGGGAATATTCGCGAACTACAGAATTTCATCGAGCGCGCGGTACTCTTTTCGCCCGGGTCGGTGCTGCGTCTGCCGCTGGACTTGAAGCAGATGGTGAAGCAGAGCACGGAGAGCGCTTCACGCACGCTTGCCGACGCCGATCGGGAGCATATCCTGGAAACATTGAAGCAAACCGGCTGGATGATCGGAGGGCAGGACGGAGCCGCCAATCGGCTTGGATTGCCGCGTACTACGCTGATTTCTAGGATGCGAAAGCTGGGAATTGAGACACGCCGATCGCCGAGGGCGCGCCCCATTCGGCAGTTGGCGGATGAACAGTGCCACGCCGCCGCGAGCTGTTGAGGAGACGGCGTCATGATCGAATCTTCTGACTTTCGAACGAAGAGAATGCCGCTCAACCACGGAGGCGGCGATATGCCTGCACTCGGGTTTGGCACGCTGATTCCCGATGCAGCCACAACGATAAGTGCTACTAGAGACGCTCTGGAAGCTGGTTTTCGACATTTCGATTGTGCTGAGCGATACCGGAACGAGCATGAAGTGGGAGAGGCGTTGCAGGCAGGGCTTGCCGCTGGAGGGATTGCGCGTGAAGACATCTTTGTAACCACAAAGTTGTGGAACACCAATCACCGGCCTGAGCGGGTCGAGCCAGCTTTCGAGGCGAGTCGAGCTAGACTCGGCCTCAACTATTTGGATCTGTATCTCAGTCATACTCCGTTTGCGTTTCAACCGGGAGACGATCAGGATCCGCGAGATCAAAACGGCAATATCCTTTACGACCGCGGCGTGACTTTGCTCGATACTTGGCGGGCAATGGAGAGTCTTGTGGACTGTGGTAAATGCCGGGCCATCGGACTGTCTGATATCAGCTTGGACGGATTGTTGCCCATTTACGAATCCGCGAGAATCAAGCCGGCCGTGGTCCAAGTCGAAGCGCATCCGTATCTGCCGGAAACGGAGCTTTTGGAGTTCTGCAAGAAGAAGCGACATCGTGTTTTTGGCTTTCGCGCCGTTGGGTCACGGAATGAAAGCTGGGCCGCTTGAAGATCCAGTCATTTCGGCAATTGCTACGCGAGTTGGTAAGACGCCGGCACAGGTGCTGTTAGCTTGGGCGGTGCAGCGCGGCACGGCTTTGCTTACAACGTCTAGAACGGCGGCGCGTGCGCGGGAGAATTTCAACATCTCCGCTCTTCCGCAAGACGCGTTTGATCAAATCAATCGAATTCAGACTAGACAAAGGCTCAATGAAGTAGTGAAGACCGGCAGCCCGGGTTTCATTCCACAGGGGAGATGATCATGGCAAGAGGCGCATAATAGATGATGGTTTGAACCGCCGCCGGGCGATCAAAGATCAATTTCGACTTCGCCAGATGGTCTCGAACAGCAGATCAGC
The DNA here is from genome assembly GCA_963764105.1 of Bryobacterales bacterium. GTDB lineage: Bacteria > Acidobacteriota > Terriglobia > Bryobacterales > Bryobacteraceae > Bog-105. The sequence continues at coordinate 91,143 of CAVXRP010000044.1, read as the reverse complement.
AAGTTTCCCGCGGCTGGTGGTTCGAGTGGATCAGGCTCATACTGGAGAGTTCCTCCGATCAATCCGCACTCGCACGTATGGCAGACCCCTGTGCGGCATGACCACTGTACGGGAACGTCGCAAGCTTCGGCAAATTCCAGCAAACTGGAAAACCGTGAATTCCACGGAACCGTGAGCCCGCTGCGCGTAAATGAAACCTGTGGTCCAATGCCTGGTTCGCCTGCGGGAGCGTGAACCGGCGGAGGGGACGATTGCGCAATTCCGGGTGTGATCGGCGGTTCCTGGCCAAACACCTCCAGGTAAACTCGTGTGGAGTCGGCACCCCATGTCTTCAAGCCTTCGGTCACTTGCTCAAGGAATGACGGGGGACCGCATAGGTAGAAATCGGCATCGCGAGTTACGCCCAGCCGATCAAGCAGCGGTCTGTCCACATGCCCAACCGAGTCGTAATCCACGCCGAGTTTATCTTCGGAGTCGGGCTTACTATACACAATATGGCTTCGGCTGTTCACAAGGGTTTGCAGGAGGCCATGTGACTCGTTTGCAAACGGGTGCTCTGCGTGGTTACGCGCTCCGTAGATCCACCAGACCTGACGATGTGACGCCGCGGAAGACAGTGAATACAACATGGCGAGTACAGGGGTTGCCCCGATACCGGCACTGAGCAAGACTACTGGACCATCCCCGGATCTCAAAATAAAACCGCCCCGAGGCGCGCTCACCTCCAAAATATCGCCAGCGCATACGCGATCGTTGAGATACGAGCTGACAACCCCATTCGCCTCTCGTTTGACGCTTACCCGATAAGTCCTGGCGCCCGGCATGCCTGACATCGAGTAATTCCGGAGCAGCATTGGGCCGTTGGGTGTTGTGCGCACCCGCAGCACGAGAAACTGTCCCGGTAGAGCTGCCGGCAGAGGCGCCCCGTCCGTTTGTTCCATGGACAACGAGACCACGTTGGCAGTTTCTCGATCTACGCTGGCGACGCGTAGTGGCCGAAAACCTGGCCATGCCGGTGGAGGCCCGCTTGCGGCCTTAAGCCCGGGATTCCCTCCCTGCGAAGCGTTCTGTTCGGCAATTGCTTTTAAAGACGTTTTCCATCCCTGGCTGAATGCCGGAATTTGCAACGAGCGCTCCAGTTGTTCGTGCGAAGGGTTCGGCAGATATAGCAGGGCATCAATGTCTGCCACCGTGATGCGTTCGGGGCCATCCGCGACCTTCACAATTTCGTCGCCGGCACCTACTTCACCTTCCTGCAGCACGCGAAAGTAGAAGCCGGGCCGGTGATGTGAGACGAGCAGAGCAGCCATTGCCGGCTCCCCCATTCTGATGCCCACTCGATAGCATGTGACGCGCGGCTGAGTGACCTCGAAGAGCGCGCTGCCAATGCGGTAACGATCGCCGATGCAAACCTCATCGTCAGCTAAACCATCCACTGTGAAGTTTTCGCCAAACTGTCCAAACGAAAAATCTTTGCGTCCAAGCTGAACTTCCCAGTAGTGATAAGCGTCCATTTGATACACCATTACCGCGCGGTGCTCGCCTCCATGCCCAGCTAGATCCCCTTGCCCATCCCCTTCAACATTCAGGCGAGGGACCCGAAGCCTGCCCTGCACTGGCTGCTTCCAAATCGCCGTGTGGACCGTCTGGCCTCTCCATGGGATATCACGAGGAATCCCGATATTGATTGATAGAAGCCGCGCCATCGGATACCCTCCTTTGCAGATCTGATTCCGTCCGTTCCGCGTGTAATATCTCAAAGATACACAGGACGTGAGCGGGAGGTGGCGGAAGTCGGTGTCGGGGCATCGACGGAAGACAAAGCTTGAGTCTGCCGGGAAAATACTGATGGTGCCAACGCCCCATGACCAATTGGGTAACACTGGCCGCAAGACCGGCTTCTCCCGGGATGTCCTTCTGCGTGTCGCCGACATCAGGGGCTGCCACAAACAATGGTTGACAAAGGAGCGAGCTTCCTTACCGAGCCATTAGACAATCACGGCTGGGAAAGGCGCTGCTACATGCGTGATCCCGACGGCTACCTCATCGAGGTCGGCCAACACACTGAAATCGCCTCGACTGGTTCAACAATCGCAGTTAATTTGGCAGGCGATAAACAACGGGAGGTTCGAAGCTTCGCCCAGCGCATGAAGCGATGCGCTCGCTGGTGAGACGCGAAATCAAGAGTGGCTCCTTGGCCAGCGCCACGTTTTTTCAACGCCAGTTATCCTCCGCGGCCACACATTCGGACCGAGTGTCTGACAATCCTGGTAACGGTCGAACCGCCGGTGGAGTCGACCCGCCGACAATCGTCCGACAGGGGATATCTGCACCACGCCGCCCGACTCCCCAAGCGCCAGCCAAACTGCTGAAAATCATGACAAATTCGAGCATTTCAGACCGAGCGGCATAACCTGGCCCGAAGCGTGCACTTACGGTTACTGAACGCGCTCCGCTGTGCATAGGCACATTGAGCAGGAGGAAGTTATGTTTGACAGAAAGTTTTTGCCTTCGCGTGGTTTAAGATTCGCTTCAGCAGCCGCACTTGGCACAGCTTTAGCGGTATTGGGCCCCAGGGCTTTTTCGGCGCAGGACACGTGCGCACTGGGCGTACCCAATGGGCTTGCCTTCTCTGACTTCAGGGGGTATGAGTACTGGCAAGTTGTCGCCGCCATTAAGACTGAAGAGCTGCCGAAGTGGATGGTCGCCAATCCCACGATGATCGACGCCTACCGGGCCGGCATTCCGGGCAACGGCAAGCCTTTTCCCGACAGCTCCAAGATTGCGACCCGCTGATGGCCCGTCCTTGCGCACTTTGGAGGGAGCCGTGGGCGGGCGGAACGTTAGGCAATTTCAAGGAATGGGAATTAATGGACGTCCCATCTGCCCCGGTTTTAGTTCCGAGTGTGCAACAGCTCGGCGCGCTCCGCCGATCTCGGATTTGATGGACTTACTCGCCAATATTGGAAACAGACTCAATTTCAAAAAGGAGAACAAAATGACAACCAAAGGAAAAGTCTTGGTCCTCGTCTCGAGCGGTCATGGCTTGCCCTTGAAAGATGGCAAGGTTTATACCGGCGCTGGCTACTACCTCAACGAACTTACGGTTCCGGTTCGCGCCCTGATGAAAGAGGGCTACGAAATCACTTTCGCCAACCCAAAAGGCAACACGCCGCAACTGGACGTCCATTCAGCTGTAGCCGACTTCTTCGGTGGAGATGAGGCTAAGCTTCAGGACTATCTAAAATTCCGCGACACCCTAACTGGGCTCAAAAATCCAAGTCGTATCTCGGATGTCATCGCATCGGGCCTGGATCAATATGACGCTGTTTTCGTCCCCGGCGGCCATGGCCCGATGATGGATCTTCTCGACGATCCCGACGCGGGCACCGTGCTGAGACACTTTCATAAAACATCCAAGCCTACGGCGGTGCTCTGCCATGGCGGCATTTCACTTCTCGCGGCGCTTGCTAATTCGACGGAAGTAGTGGCCGCGCTGTCGGCGGGCGATGCCGCTGGAGCTCGGGCAAAGGCTCAAGGCTGGATCTATTCTGGGTACAAGATGACTGTCTTTTCGACAGCGGAAGAGCAGCAGCGGGAGCCACTTGAGATTGGTGGCAAAGTGCTGTTCTACCCGGACTTCGCCTTGCGCACGGCAGGCGGCGACGTAAGCGTGCTCGCTCCATGGCAGAGCTACGTCCTTCAAGATCGCGAGGTGATCTCAGGTCAGAACCCGTTCTCTGATCAAGCGCTTCTGAACCTTCTTCTACCGGCGCTCAATCGCAAGAAGCAGTCGGTTTCAGCGGCATAAGGGGGCGGGCCCAACTTTGGTGCGTTCAGCAGTTTTCACTGAGGCCGCCTGAAAGTCAGGCAAGTGTGGGCCACTCGCCCGGAAGCGCTGTTCATCGGATTTGGAGTCGTCAATCGCAGGGTACAAATGGAACAAAAGAGCTATGAGATGGCGCCGCGCGACGGGTTCACCCGGATAAGGTCAGCAGCTTCTTGAATATCCGCATTGTAGACATTCAAGCGTGCTACGAAGTATGGAAAAGTCGAGGAGTACCGAGGTCACGTAAGGCTCAATCAAAGGAGAAATCATGACAACTGTGAACGCATACACGAAACCCACGATGGAAAGTCCCATTGCATTGATGAGTACACCAACGCACTCTGCCCAGATTCGCGTGGCCCGACGATCCCCGGCCTACTGGCGTGTCACGATCGACAATCCCCCAATAAACGTCATGGGCCCGGAAATGGTCCAGCAGTTCCAGGAAGTGATCAACGCTCTCGAGGCCGACGAGCATGTTAGGGTCGTGGTCTTCGACAGCGCGGTGGACGACTACTTCCTGAATCACTCCGATTTCCTAGCCAGGCTCGAAGACCTGACCTCACTACCAGCCGGTCCCACTGGCCTGCCGCCCTGGCCTGACTTTCTCGTGCGGCTGACTCGCATCCCAGTCGTCTCCATCGCCCTCATCCGCGGCCGGGCCACCGGCAACGGCAGCGAGATTACGCTCGCCTGCGACATGAGTTTCGCCAGCCGTGAAAAAGCCATCCTGTCGCAATGGGAAGTGGGTGTGGGTATGGTCGCGGGCGGGGGCCCGATGGCCCGGCTGCCTCAACTCATCGGTCGGAACCGCGCCCTTGAGGTGCTTTTGAGCTCGGAAGACATCAGGGGAGAACAGGCAGAGGCATACGGCTACGTGAATCGTGCCCTGCCGGACGCCGATCTAGATGCGTTCGTAGAGACACTCGCGACACGGATCGCCGGTTTCGACAAATGGGCGATTGCCAACACCAAACGTCTCGTCAACACCAGCCTGCCGCCTGACGTCGAGCTTGGCGCAGGGTGGGATGCCTGCATTGCTTCGCTCGGGCGACCCGCCGCCCAGAATGGAATCAAAGCGCTGATGGCACAAGGCTTCCACAAACCGGGTGATGTCGAAAATCGGCTCGGCTACTACCTTGGCCAAATTGCCCGTTAGTCGGTGACATTTTTTTGCACGAAGGAGCTTTTGTATGTCTCAAAACGCCAGCGCCGTAAAGCGCGTTCAGCAAAGCGAATTCCAGCCTCATCAACCGGGGCAGGAGGTTTTCAAATCCATCTTGCCTGAGGATGTCGATTGGAAACCGTTCCCGTCGTTCCCACCTTCCGTACGGCTGGCCGTCGTCGTAGGTCAACCCTCAGAGCCCGGCCCCTACACAATCAGGGTCAAAATGCCCCACGGCGAGAAGCTGATGCCTCACAAGCACTCAGAGGATCGAGTCTATACCGTGATTTCTGGCGTCTTTTATATCGGACTGGGTGATGAATTCGACGCGAGTAAGCTGGAAGCCTATCCGCCAGCCGCCGTGATCATTCTTCCCGGCAACACGCCCCATTTCCACTGGGCGAAATCCGGAGAGTACGTCACGCAAGTAACCGCGATGGGGCCGCTTGGACTGGAATACCTCAGTGCGAAAGACGATCCGCGAAACACCTCAAGTTGAAGGCTTAAAGATGAACGGTCAACAAGAGAAGGAGCAGTATTCTGGAGTGCGTCGAGATCAAGAGATCCGAACGATCTCGGATGTCGACGACATTGTCGACGCAATCATTTTCCTGACCGAAGCCCGGCATGTAACTGGGGAGGTGCCGCACGTGGACGCAGGTGCGCACAAGGGCAAATGGTAAAGAGCACCGACGAAAGACTCGCAACCGCGGGTATCGAACTGCCCCCCGCGGTTACGCCCTTTGGCCCTCATGTGCCGGCGGTTCAAACGGGTAATCTGTTGTTCCTGAGCGGGATGCTCCCCACGGTGGGCCATGAACCTAAATTCCTTGGTCGCGTTGGAAGGGAACTGAATGTGGAACAAGGTTGTAGCGCTGCGTATGCCGCCACCCTCAATGTGCTGGCTGTGGCAAGACAGAACCTTGGATCGCTGGACAGGATCTCACGAGTCGTGAAGCTCGGAGTCTATATCGCGACGGCGGGCGACCGGCCGGACCTCGTGAAAATTGCCGATGCCGCCTCGGAACTGCTGCGCGAAATCTTCGGCGAAGACAAAATATCGGCGCGCCTGGTTTTTGGAGTGGAGAACCTGCCGTTCGCTGTGCCGGTTGAGTTGGAAGTGATCTTCGAGGTCCGCTGATCGGGTAAGGAGAAGCAAGAATGGAAACGCCAGATGTCACAGATAAGGTAGTTGTAATCCCCGGAGCCAGCAGCGCTTGGGAGAAAGCACCGCGAAGCTTCTTGCGTCCCGCGGAGCGAAGGTCGTACTGGGAGAAGGTCGGGAAGGAAACAACATACCCATGTCACAGCACGTTTTTTATCGCACGGTGAACGTCGACGGACTGTCCATCTTTTATCGGGAAGCGGGACCAAAGGACGCTCCAACGATCCTGTTGCTTCACGGTCTGCCCTCTTCGTCGCGAATGTTCGAGCCGCTCTTCGGCCGGCTTTCCGATCGCTATCGCCTTGTGGCCCCCGATTATCCCGGCTTCGGACATAGCGACTGGCCGGACCCGAAATCATTTGCGTATACGTTCGATCACTGCGCGGCGATCGTGAATCACTTCACCGAAGCGCTCAAGCTCTCGCGCTATACGCTGTACATGCAGGATTATGGCGGCCCCGTGGGTTTTCGCATGGCCCTGGCCCATCCCGAGCGTGTCGAGGCCCTCATTGTCCAGGACGCTGTGGCGCACAACGAAGGTCTCGGCGAGAATTGGAAGGCCCGCCGGGCCTTTTGGGCCGATCGAGTTGCCAACGAAAGTGCACTTCGCATAAATCTTCTGTCCTTGCAGACCACGCGGACTCGCCACATCGGCAGCGATCCGAACGCGGATCGCTACGACCCCGATCTCTGGACGGACGAGTTCGCATTTCTGAGTCAGCCGGGCCAGGCCGAGATTCAAAGCGACTTGTTTTACGACTACCGAACCAATGTGGATGCCTACCCGAAATGGCAGGCATGGATGCGCGAGAAGCAGCCGCGTCTGCTGGTCATCTGGGGTAAGTATGACTTGTCGTTCGACCTTTCTGAGCCGGAAGCTTATCGCCGGGATGTGCCAAACGCCGAGGTCCACGTTCTGGCCGCGGGTCATTTCGCACTGGACACCGCGGCGGATGAGATTGCCGAATTGGTCGGAGGTTTTTTGGCTCAGGCAGCAACGGGAGCGGCGGCTTAACCTCCGCTGCTCAACGCAATTTCAAACCAACAAACTGTTCACTCACTACCAAAGGCGTTCGACCGATTTCGGATCGACGGCATAAGGCACTACGCGCTGGTGCAGCGGCGATGGCTTCGCGTTGCTTCAAATCTGCGTAGATCCGGTCGAGGTCGTAGCCGTGCTCCTCCGCATATTCATCCCGCGTGGCGTACGCTTCACGCAGCACTTCGTCTTCCCAAGGCTCGCTGTCAGATGAGATCCTCGGGTGTACAGATTGTCGTTTTCGCGTAGCCATGTTTTGCCAAAATCCTTTCCACCTTGCGGCGAATCCGAACATTCGCGATATGACGAAAGTTCCGCGCTAGAAGGAAATCACACCGCGATATACGCCGCGTCGGGGCCAACCCTTTCGGGACCAGCGCCGGAAGAGATGAGTACCATTGCTAAATCGAGTATCTCTGATCGAACGGGAAAGCGCCGCCTCTTGCAACACGCGCCGACGAACAGCCACCATTTCAGGGTCGCCTCGCTCGCATTTGATCTCGACGGTTCCGATACGACGAGTGCGCATTTCGAACGCTGTATGTCTCATCATCCGCGCGTCAAGACTTCTCGGCTCGACACAGCGGCCTCGGCTAGATCAGCACAGGGCTTGGCTCTTCGGGATTAACTGCTGGGCAGCCCCCTAGGGGCGCCACAAGAGCTCTTGACTATAACGGATACGTTTCTCGGTTAGTGGTCCTGATACATTCTCGTTGATGGCGAAGAAACGAATTTGGCTCATGGCCGCGATCGGCGTAGCTTTCCTAGGCGCGCAGGAGATGGGACATCAGCCGCAAGGCAATCAGATTCTCGGGCCAGGGCAGCCGAACGGCGGGCCAGGGGCGTGGGTGGGCGAACTGTTCGAGTTTAAGAACGATCCGACAGCAGATCACGATGCGTGGCTGCGCGATCTGAAAGCTTGGCGGGCGGAACGGAAGACACGCATGGGGTATGACGATAGCGAGTACCGGCGTCCTGAGTTTCAGTGGATCCGGCATAACTTCGTTTCACCACAGGTGATGGTGGAGGAGAGAACGCTGTTTGATGTGATGCAGAATGGCTGGACAGTGGACAAGTATCTGGACGATTTGGAGAAGCGTTACGGCGGTATCGACAGCGTGCTGCTGTGGCCGGTGTACCCGAACATCGGCATTGATAACAGGAACCAGTGGGATTTGGCGCGCGATTTGCCGGGAGGGATTCCGGCGCTGCGCAAAGTAGTGGAAGATTTTCACCAGCGCCGGGTGCGTGTGCTATTTCCGACGATGGCCTGGGACAATGGCACGCGCGATCCTGGCGTGCCGCACTGGGAGGCGACCGCTCAACTGATGGCCGAGATAGGGGTGGATGGCGTCAATGGCGATACGTTCAATGGTCTGCCGAGAGCGTATCGGACGGCTTCGGACAAGAGCGGGCATCCGGTAGTTTTCGAGCCGGAGGGTGCGCCTGCGGCGGATGAAGGCTTGATCTGGAACAACATGAGCTGGGCTTATTGGAACTTCAAATTCGCTCCGACGGCCAGCAAGCAGAAGTGGTTGGAGCCCCGGCATATGTCCCACATCTCCGACCGTTGGGCGCGCGATAAGACGGACGATTTGCAGCATGCGTTCTTCAACGGCATGGGTTATGTGAGTTGGGAGAACATCTGGGGCATCTGGAATCAAGTGACAGAGCGCGATGCGGAAGCGCTGCGGCGAGTGGCCCAAGTGGAACGGAGGTTTGCCGATTTGCTGGCCAGCACGGAGTGGGAGCCTTTTGTCCCCGTGTTGCAACGAGGTGTTTACGCTTCTAAGTTCCCGGGGCAAGGGCAGACGTTGTACACATTCGTGAACAGGAATGAGTATAGAGTGGATGGTCCGCAGATTGTTTTGCCGGCAGTGAAGGGCCGCCGTCATTTCGATGTGTGGAACGGAGTGGAACTGAAAGGGGAGATCGCTTTCACGATGGAGGAGCATGGCTATGGCGCGGTGCTCGCGGCCGACGACGGCCAAGAAGCAAGCGATTTAGAGACCTACTTAAAGCAGAGACGAGAACTTACTGAGAAGCCGTTGCGCGCGTATTCGCATGAGTGGCATTTTCTGCCTCAGCAGATGGTCGAGATAGGAGCGACAGTGCGGCGGTCTGCTCCGAGCGACGGTATGGTTCGCATTCCGCGAGGCGACTTTCAGTTCGACGTGCGAGGTATTGAGATAGAGGGTGACAACTGGGTGGGTCTCGATGTGCAATATCCTTGGGAGGATTCGCCGCGGCGCTCGCACAATCATAGGATGAGTGTGGCGGCATTCGATATGGATCGGTATCCCGTGACGAACGCCGATTTCAAGAGATTTGTGGAGGCTAGCCATTATCATCCGGCAGATGATCATAACTTCCTGCGAGATTGGAAGGATGGAGCGCCACCAGCGGGTTGGGAGAACAAACCGGTGACATGGGTTTCGCTCGAAGATGCTCGAGCGTATGCGCGATGGGCGGGCAAACGATTACCGCATGAATGGGAATGGCAGTATGCGGCACAAGGCAGCGATGGCCGGATTTATCCGTGGGGCAATCATTGGGATGAGGCCGCCGTTCCGAAGGCGGATAAAGGCAGGGACCTCACAGGGCCCGACGATGTGACGGCGCACGCGGCTGGGGCGAGTCCGTTTGGCGTGATGGATATGGTGGGGAATGTTTGGCAGTGGTCGGATGAGTTTGTGGATACCCATACGCGCGCGGCAATTCTGAGAGGCGGGAGCTATTATCAGCCACAGGGATCGATTTGGTACTTTCCGGAGACATATAAGTTAAACGAACATGGGAAGTATTTGTTGATGGCGCCGTCGAAAGATAGAGCGGGGACACTGGGTTTCCGGTGTGTGAGAGATGTGGATTAAACGGATAGGTCGCTTGCGCTGGCGGCTTAGTTTCGGATTGACTCTATTGGTAATGGCTGGTTTTGCTTCGGCGCAGGGAGTGACCTATGTCGTTCTCTGGTTCGACACCGAAGACTATGTCGATCCCATTGCGGACGATGCGGCTCTGCGCGTTGCCACCGATCTGACGAGCTTGGGCGTGCGAGCAACATTCAAGGTAGTTGGTGAAAAAGCGCGGGTGCTCGAGCGCCGCGGACGACTGGATGTGATCCAAGCTCTCGGTAAACACTCGATTGGCTACCACTCAGATTGGCATAGCATTCAACCTGCGCCGGCGGTAGCTCTCGAGCACCTTGGATTCCTTGAGGGTGCGGAGGAATTCGAACGAAGGCAGCGGCCCGGATTCGAAGACGTGGGACGCATTTTCGCCATCACGCCGGTGTGTTATGGACAGCCTGGGTCATCCTGGGCTCCGCAGTCAAATTTAGCCCTGCGGCGCATGGGCGTCCACGTTTATCTGGATGAGGGGTCGCAAATCGGGCTGAACGACCAGCCGTTCTGGTATGGCGGTTTGCTGTATGTGTACAGCATGGGTCCTTATCAAATTCGCGCCGATCTCGACCATAAAGTGCCTGAGGGTGAGACTTACCGTCGATTCGATAGCGCAGTGAAACACTTTCGAGAGACCGGCGGCGGTTTGATCAGCACGTATTATCATCCCACTGAAATGGTTCACACGGAGTTTTGGGATGCCGTGAACTTCTCACATGGGGAGATGCGGAAACGAGAGGATTGGGTTCTGCCCAAGCGGCGCGCTCCAGAGGATGCGGAGCGCTGCTTTAGAATACTCAAAGCTTATGTAGAGCACGCTAAGGCGCTGCCGGACGTGAGATTTATTACGGCGAACGATCTGCTGCGAGTTTACGCGAATCCGCTGCCGCCCGCGGTTGACAGACTTAGGCTGGCGCAACATGTCAAACAAGGCATAACTTTTCTTTCGGTTGAGGCGGGCGACCTCTCGGCGGCGGATGTTCTCGTGGAGCTGCTAAACCTCCCAGCGGAATATGTAGACGGACCGACCAGAACGGGAGTCACCACTTATGGGGGTAAGACAATCCCCCCTTTCGTGTTTGATGCCGCAGTGGAAGACGTGAGATCCTTTATCAGGACAAACCACCGTCTACCTAGCGAAGTATTCGTGGGCGCTGAGACTTTATCGCTCGCGGATTTCGCCGCTACGTTGGCGGAACACACCATGGCAGCGAGTCCGATTCGAGTTGAGCAAGGCAAATTGGCCTTTGAGCAATACTTTTCAAGGGACGCTAGCGCTTCGTTCCGCTGGCCCATCCATCCCGAGGGATTTGCTCCGGAGGAGCTATTAGCAATGGGGCGGTTGCAGGGTTGGACTTTAAAGCCAGCTCGATTGCGCTGAAGCTAATTGAAGCTTGTTACCATCAGAGATTTTATGGGAGGTTTGCTTCGTGCCCGGCTTTTGTTGATCCTCTGCCTTTGCCTCGCAGCGAAAGGATGGGCGCAGTGCGCGGGCGATGTGTCGAGTCCCCAATTAGTGGCTGATTGCACTGTTCACGCCATTCCGCCGGAGAATATTGCGTCGCTGGTTCCGGGCCACGCCTACACGCTGGCGGAACTGATCGACATAGGGGAGCATAATAACCCGCGCACGCGTATTGCGTGGGAACGGGCCAAACAAAGGGCCGACCGGCTAGGGGTAGCCAGAAGCGCTTATTATCCGATTCTGGCGGGTGAAGCCGCGTTTGCGGGCGAGCGAATCATTGAGCCGTTTCCCAAGCCGCTGGCGCCCCTTGGCTACACTTTAGTGCGAACACCGCTGGTGCAGCCGGAGGTTACACTGCAATACCTGATTTTCGATTTCGGACGGCGCGCGGCGGAAGTGGATGCGGCCACGGCGGATAAGTTGGCAGCGGGGGCGAATTTCATTTATACGAATCAGGATGTGGCGTTCCGAGTCTCCAGCGCCTTCTACAAGTTAGTAACTGCGCAGGAGCGTCTGCAGGCCGCGCAGGAAACACTGAAGACCGCGCAAACAACGCAAGATGCGGCGGAAGCGCAACTTGCGAACGGGAGGTCGACGCTGCCGGATGTTTTGAATGCGAGAGCGGAAACGGCACAAGCGACGTTCGACCGGGAGTCTGCCGAAGGCGACGAAAGAATCGCGCGAGTGTCGTTGACGGAGGAGATTGGTGTGGAACCGACACCTGACATATCGATTGATTCGCAGCCGAACGGGGCACTCCCTGAGTTGCTGACGATGCCGGTGAATGAATTGATAGAACGCGCCATGACGGGCCGACCGGATTTGCAGGCGCAAGCTTTGGAGATACGCGCGGCCGACGCGGCGGTGCGGGCGGCGAAAGCCGCTTACCGTCCAACGATTGGTTTTTCCGGAACGCTTGCGCAGACGGCCATTTGGCCAACATCGAGTTATGGCGTATTGGGTTCGGCGGACAAACCGACATGGATGGCGGGGATCAGTATCGATTGGCGCCTGTTTGACGGCGGAGCGAGGAAGAATCAGCTGGCGGAGGCGCAATCAAAGCGGCGCGAAGCCAAGGATGAACTGACGGAGAAGCAAGACGAATCGACGAGGCAGGTGTGGACGGCCTATATTTCTTTCCGTACGGCGCTGCGCAAAGAAGACGCGGCGGTGGCGCTGCTGGATTCGGCGAATGCTTCCTATTCGGCGTCGTTGGACGCCTATAAGTATGGGGTGAAGAATTTGATTGATGTGGTTACCGCTGAGAAACAGCTAGCGCTGGCGAGGCTTTCGAGCGTGTCGGCGCGCTCACAACTTCTACTGGAAGCGGTGGATTTGGAATTCGTGACGGGCAATTTGTTACGCAAGCAGCCGCCCGCGACCAAGGTAAAAGAACAGGGGAGTTCGAAGCCGTGAGGTTTTCATCAGCGTGGGTGGGCCGCCGAAGGCTGACCGGGAGGTCAGCCGCGGATCAGGAGGTCCGCCCCACAAGGGCGATTGTGCTGGCGATGTTGGTGCTGTCCACGAGTTGTGCGAGGGCGCCTTCGGTGGATATTCTGGGCTCCTTCTTTCCGGTGTGGATGGTGTGTTTAACCATTGGGGTGTTTCTCACGTTTGGGTTGCGCCTACTGCTGTTGCGCACGCGGCTAGAGGCAGAAGTCGGGCCGCTGGCGCTGTTCTATCCATGCGCCGTCATTCTGTTCACCGGATTGCTATGGCTCACCTTTTTCCGTTGAGACTTGAATATGGAACAACCAGTTGACAATGTGAATCGAAAGCGGCTGGGCCGCGTTATCGGCGTGACAGCGGTGGTTGGGGCGATTGTCATATTGCTGCTGGCCGTGCTGGATACTAACCGGTATCCGCGCACCGACGATGCGAGCGTGCGCGCGAACGTTATCGAAATTGCGCCGGAAGTGAGCGGGCGTTTGATCGAGCTGCCGGTGAAAGACAACGAATTTGTGAAGAAGGGCAGTTTGCTGTTCGTCATCGATCCGCGGCCTTATGAATACGCTTTGCAGCAAGCACTTTCAGACCAAGAGGCGTTAGAGCAGCAGATTGTGGATGCGCAGCGCAGAATCGCAGCGGAACATAGCGCGGTGGAGGCGGCGCAGGCTGGGGTGCATAACTCGCGGACGGGCATCAAGACGGCGGGCAGCAGCGTGGAGCTGGCCAAGGCAACCGTTTCGCGAGCACAGGCCGCGGTGGCGGCGGCCGACGCGCACTTGAAATACACTACCAACGACCTGCACCGCATTGAACCGCTGCTCAAAAAGCAGTATGTGACTGTCGATCAGGTGGACCAGGCGAACACCGCGTTGCGCGTGGCGCAAGGTAACTACGATGAAGCGCAAGCCGCGCTGGCGCAGGCGCAGGCTCAATTGCGGCAAGCCGAACTGCGGGAGGAGGAGGCAGATATCATGGCGTCCGAATCGCAAGCTAAGTTAGGGCAGGCCATTCACACAGTGGATACGGTAGATACGCTGATGTCGGAACGGCCGGCGAAAGCCGCCAAGGTGCTGAGCGCCAGGCTCGATCTGGAGCGTTGCCGCGTGGTAGCTCCATTCGACGCGTATGTGACCAACATGAATATCGCGGAGGGGGCGTACGCCCGGCCAGGCGGCGCCATTTTCACGCTGATCGACGCACGCACTTGGTATGTGATTGCGAACTATCGCGAATCGAAGATAAAGAACATCCAATTGGGCGATCATGTGGACGTTTATCTGATGGGGCACCCAGAACGAAGGTTCAACGGCAGGGTGGAAAGCATTGGCTTCGGAGTTTTCCCTGAGGATGGGCAGGTGGCCGCAGGCTTGCCACAGATTGAGCGAACGCTGAACTGGGTGCATCTCTCGACCAGATTTCCAGTGAGAGTGAGGGTGACTGATCCAGATCCGCATTTGTTCCGGATTGGCGCGACGGCAGTTACGGTTGTGCGGTAGTGGGAATGCGGTCTCTTTGGGCACGAAGGATTTGGGAAGACCTGCAGCCGACGCCGGGACGCCTTAACGCTTCACTGCGGATCACGCTGGCATCGATCATCGCGTTATTGGTGCTGATGACATTTCGTATGCCGTTCGCGTCCATCGGCCTCTACTTCGTATTTCTGGTGGGGCGCGACAGCCCGGCCATCTCGATACGCTCGAGCATGCTGTTCCTCTTTACTCTCACGATCGCCGTTGCTATCGAACTGGCGGTAGTGATTTTGACCGATAACGATCCGATGGCACGGCTTTTAAGTGTGGCCGTAGTTTCATTTCTGGCCGGCATCCTGATGCTCGGTAGCAGTCTCACGCCGCTGGCCTCTGCCTTTGGATTTATATTTTGTACTTTGATTGCGACGTGGGAGGTGAATGCGCCTGCCGATGCGCTGGTGAAGGGTTCACTTTGGCTCCTGGCCACGGCGTTAGTGGCGCAGGGATCGTCCATTGCCGTCGAGTATCTCTTTGGGAACAGGCATCCGGCCGAAGAACTGCAAGGACAGAGGCGGACCAGGTATCAGGCGCTCGAGACGATGTTCAGGCTTTATGCGCAGGGAGGGAAAGCTGAGGAAATCCACGAAGCTTCCATTCGGGTCGCGCGACTTGCGGTGCAGGGACAAGCGGGAATGCAGGATCTGTACAACAAGATCGTAGAGCGCAACCTGGCAGTGAGCGGGCTGCCGGTGGGCACGCGCGTGCGAATCACGATGTTGGCGCAGCTGTTAGACCTGGCGGCTACCTTCGCTTTTCAAAATCCCGTGGCTACTCCGGAAATGCGGCAGCGGTGCGCGGCTATTGCAGAGTTGTGCGGCAAACTGAAAGTGGATGCTATACCGAGCGCCGAAGAAAGGCGGATACTCAAAAGCAGTCGGGGCGATAGCGTTCTGGATCGAGTGGAGGGCACGCTGTACACGATTTTGTCGATGCCAGCAAGAGTGGCCGCCCGAGAGGATAAAAAAATGGTGGCATTGCCGGTGCAAGAGGTACCGATACTACGTCCTGACTTAGTTAGAAATAAAGAAACCGTCGCTTTTGCGCTGAAGATCAGTTTGTGTTGCACGATTTGCTATATCATCTATCACGCAGTGGCGTGGCCGGGGATCTCAACATCGGTGACTACCGTGCTGATCACCGGACTGAGCAGCAGCGGCGCCATCAAGCAAAAGCTCATTTTCCGGGTAATCGGGTCGGTAATCGGAGGGTTGATCTTTGGATTAGGCGCAACGGTTTTTCTTTTTCCCTACATGGACTCCATCACATCGCTGGTGGTACTGGTGGCCGTGATTGCTTTTGTTTCGGCCTGGTGCGCCACCGGACGCCGCTTCAACTATGTTGGATTACAGATCGCCTTTGCGTTCTATTTAGTGGCGTTCGAAGGGTTTAGCGCTCCCACCGAATTAGCGCCGGCGCGCGATCGTTTCATTGGCATAATGCTTGCGCTAGTGGTGATGGCTTTTGTGTTCGATCAACTGTGGCCGGTACGCACCGTCACGGCGATGCGGCGGGCGCTTTCTTCGGTGCTCAAAGGCGAGGCGGAGCTTTTCCGCTTAGTGGAAAGCGGCGCCCAGCGCGCCGAACTGCGCCACCGGGCCGACGCATTGCGCGACTACATTGGCAAGACCATTGCGTCACTGCGCACCATGGCCGAGGCGGTAGATTTTGAGTTTGGGGTGAACCGGGAAGAACATCTGCGAGCGAGCCAAATGATCATCGAGGCGGCTCTCAGCGCGGCGGCTCTCTTCTGGAATCAACTCACTTTTCTACATTACGAACAGGATTTAGATTTTTTCAAGGAACCCGGCCTGGCGGACATGCGCTGTAAAATCGCTGCCCATCTGGACGAGGTCGCGCAGAGCGTAGTCACCAAAACGACTCTCCAGATTGCACCCGTGGGCTCGCTGGTGGATGCGGCTTTGCTCGCCAGCCCACGGTATGGCGAATACGCGCGTAATTCGATCGCCCGCTATGAAGAGCTCGAAGCGGACATCGCCTGTTTGAGCACGCTCGCGTAAGCAGTATCATCGGAACATGTCAGTTACTACACGCGCCGTGGAGCACTCACTAGACGGTGAAACATTTGAGAGCTTGTTAATTGTGGATGACGCGCAACCGCTCAAGTTACCCCTCGTTCTGATCTTTCACGCCTGGGACGGCCGCTCACCAGATCAGGAGAATTTTGGCAAGCGCCTGACGCCTTGGGGCTACGCGGCGCTGGCGGTGGATCTTTATGGAAGAGGCAAGCGCGGCAAAACCACCGAGGAATGCCAGGCGCTGATGATGCCGTTGATGCAGGATCGGGCGCTGTTGCGGAAACGATTGCTGAAGGTTCTTGAAGTGGCGCAAGGATTGCGGGAGGTAGACGCGACCCAAATCGGCGCCATCGGATTTTGTTTTGGCGGGTTATGCGCGCTTGATTTGGCGCGCGCGGGCGCAGCAGTCAAGGGTGTGGCCAGCTTTCACGGCCTGTTTACCCCACCTGCTTTGCCCACTGCTACGATGCACGCTAAGATCATTGCCTTCCATGGCTGGGACGACCCGTTCGCTCCGCCGGATCAGGTGCTGGCGTTTGGCAAGGAGATGACGGCGGCGGGCGCCGATTGGCAATTGCACGCTTACGGCGCAACGGTTCACGGCTTCATGAACGAATCGGCGAACAATCCGCAAATGGGCATTGTTTACAACGTGCGATCGGCCCAGCGCGCCTGGAAAGCGTTACAACAATTCCTGGCGGAAGTCTTCGGCGGCTAACGCAATCCGAAGACGTGCAACAACAGGTACAGGCTGGCCGAAAAGATGCCGGCGCCTAGCAGCACACAAACGGGCAGCGTGAGAACCCACGCGAGTAAGATATTGCGTAGCGTCTCGGCTTGCAGGCCGGAGCGATTAGCAAACATCGTTCCGGCAATGCCTGACGAGAGAATGTGAGTGGTACTCACCGGCAGACCCCATTGGTCGGCGAGGAAGATGGTCCCCATGGTGACGAGTTCAGCCGATGCACCCTGCGCGTAAGTGAGATGCTCTTTGCCGATCTTTTCGCCCACCGTCACCACAATGCGTTTCCAGCCGATCATGGTTCCGCAGCCCAGAGCAAGCGCCACCGCAATCTTCACCCAGGTGGGAATGTACTTGGTCTCTTGCTGCAAGGAATTCTGGTAATCCTTCAGCGCCTTAGCTTCGGCAGGGTCGGAAATTTTGTGCTGTTTGTTCAGCTTTCCGATGGTTTCGCCTAAGAGGTAAATGTCGCTGCGGAAGCCCTTGCGCTGTTCGATGGTCAAATCGTCAAAGTTGGATTTCCCTTCGAGTTCAATGGCGACTTCGCGATTTTTGCCGGCCAGCGCGCCCCAGGTTTTGTCACTGGCTTTGCCGGTGGTTTTCAAATAGGCCGATAATTCGTCGCTAGCGTCTTGGGAAGTAATCACATCGGGCGAGTGCTTGAGAAGATCGGGCTCGAGTTGGCGCGCCTGGACGACAATCTGCTGGATCTCAGCAGAGCCTGCCGCGGGGTTGAGCGCAAACGCGCCCGGAAGAATGCCGACCAGAATGAGCACAATGAGACCCATTCCTTTTTGACCGTCGTTTGAGCCGTGCAGAAAGCTGACGCCCGTGCAAGTGAGAAACAACAGGGCGCGGATCCACGGGGGTGGCGGTTTACCCTCGGGCGACTTGTAGAGTTCGGGCCTCTTCACAAAAGCCTTGAGAAGCACTAACAACAAAGCGGCGCCAAAGAAACCGACAATCGGCGACGTTAAGAGGGAAGTAAAGACTTCGCGAGCCTTGCCCCAGTTGACGCCTTCGCCAAATACGTGGCCTGACAGCACGGAGTTGGCAAGTCCAACGCCCATAATGGAGCCGATAAGTGTGTGGGAACTCGAAGCCGGCAAACCTAAATACCATGTCCCCACGTTCCAGATGATGGCTGAAACAAGCAGCGCGAAGACCATGGCGAAGCCGGCACTTGATCCCACGTTCAGAACCAATTCCACCGGCAACAGCGAAACTACCGAAAAGGCGACCAAGCCCGTTGAGGTGAGCACGCCGATCAGATTCCAGAGCCCGGACCAAACCACTGCGTAAACCGGTTTTAGAGTGTGCGTGTAAATGACCGTCGCCACCGCGTTGGCGGTATCGTGGAAGCCGTTCACGAACTCAAAGCCAAGCGCCAAGCCCAACGCCAGCAGCAAAGCCAATGCTGTGCTAAACGGTACTGTTTGACCGAAAATATGCAAAAAAGAATCCTCCGCTGTTTGAGAAGAAAAAGGCCAGCCCTGTCAAGATATAGAACAAAAGTTACAACTGGATGAAAATTGCGTGTATTCCGTACTAGCGTTAACGTATTTGAACGAGGCTTCCTTTGTCTAAGAAACCAAAGTCTTTCACCGTTGCGGGCGCGGGCGTATTCGGCGCATGGATCGCTTATACATTGCGGCGGGCGGGCCATGCGGTCACGTTGTTCGATCCTTTCGGGCCGGCGCACTCACGGGCGAGTTCCGGCGGCGAATCGCGCATTATTCGCGCATCCTACGGCGCAGATGAACTCTATACGCGCATGGCCGTTCGTTCGCTCACTTTATGGGAAGAATTTTTCGCTAACGTGGGGCGTCCGGAACTCTTTCAGCGCACCGGTGTGCTTTGGCTCACCGAGCCTGACGATGCGCATGCCAACGCCAGCCGTGCCGTCTTGCGCCAGGCGCAGGTGGAGTTCGACGATCTGCCGCCGGCAGAGGCCCGACAGCGCTATCCGCAAATGAATATTCCGCCGGAGGTGGGCGCAATTCTTGAAAAGAATGCCGGCGCGTTGATGGCTCGGCAAGCGGTGCAAGCCGTGGTCAAGGAATTCATGCGCATCGGAGGAACTTACAGGCAAGCAGCCTTGCCGCCAGATTTAAAAAACGACAGCAGGCGTATCTATGCGTGCGGCGCATGGCTGGGCAAACTGTTTCCCTATCTGCTCGCGCCGCGCCTGTTTCTCACTCGTCAGGAGATTCTCTTTTTCGGTCTGCCGGCGGGCGACCTCCGTTTCCAAACGCCGCGGCTACCGGTCTGGCTGGACTTCAGCGCGCAACGCGGCATGTATGGCTTTCCCGATCTGGAAAGCCGAGGTTTTAAACTCGCCTGCGACCGCCACGGTCCTAGCATTGATCCTGATACCGCTGACCGAGTTGTCTCGCCTGCTACGGTCCAACAGATGCGTGTATATCTCGCCGAGCGGTTTCCTGCTCTGGCGGACGCTCCTGTCGTCGATAGCCGCGTCTGCCAATATGAAAATACTTCTAACGGCGATTTTATTATTGACCGCCATCCGACGATGGAGAATGTCTGGTTGGCGGGCGGAGGGTCGGGTCACGGGTTTAAGCATGGACCGGCGGTGGGCGAGTATGTGGCGCAACTGGTGACGAGCGAGAAGCCCAGGATTGAGCCGCGGTTTCTTTTGGCGGGAAAAACGACAATGCAGGATCGCGCGGTTTTCTGACAGCTTGAGGCGCAGATGGTCATGACATCGTCACGAGGGCCACGGGCGTGTCGTGCGGCGCGCCATCAATCTTTGCAGCAAGAATTGCGTCCGTTTTCCTGCCGACGGCGCGATCTGTCAGTGAGGGAAAACTCTCTAGTGCGGAGGCCCGACTGCGGTGATGCTGAACACTCCAACCGCCGCAGCTATGACCCACCAAGCGCGATGAAAGGACCGTCGGAGGAGCATCCCCGTTACTCCTCTCGCCAATGTCGGCAATGCCGCAAGAAGTCCGAAGAATACCAGGGCTGTGAATTGCCGCAGCATGCCGTTTAAAGCCGGCCAAACTAAGAATAACGCCGCGAATGCCATGACTGAGGCTAGTGTACCCTGCCCACGACTTGCTCCTCCGACGCTCACACCCGCTAGGAAACAAGCAGGGATTGCAAAGGCTACGGCTGTAAAGGTTTCAGGCCACGAACTCCAGCGCGATCCAATGAACTAATCAAAGCAGAGGCCCAGAGGGAACGTGAGAGTGATTCTCACGGCGGATTGCCAGGAAAGCATACGCACAATCATAAGATGTTAGTACGGCGCCAGGCTAGCCATTCAGCGGAGCCATTCTTGAAACAGTACGTGATCGCCGCTCGGGGAGGCTGCAGATAATCCAGCCGCACTATAAAGCGAGAAACGAAGTGCGGTTTAGAGTGGCATTTCACCCCTATGTGCTGGCTATCTTACCAGCGGTTGACCCGAATTGAAATTGCGTTGAGCTTGCTTGAAACATTCGTCGAAGTCACAAGTCTCACAAGGTGGCGAAGGAGATTATGACACTAACACGCTTGGGCATTTTGATTGTTGGTTGTGGTATTTTCATGGCGACCTGTAACCGCGCACAGGCGCAGGTTGCGGTAGAAATTGGACCTCCGCCCGTTTGTCCTTATGGATACTATGAAACGCCTCCTTACAATTGCGCTCCAGATGGTTACTACGGGCCGGAATGGTTCGTGGGCGGCGTATTCATTGGCGCGGGACCTTGGTTTCACGGACCGGCGCATTTCTATGGACACGTCGATCATCATTTCGACTATCGGAAGGGCTATCATGGACCGATGCCCGCACGCGGCGAGCATCCAATGGCTCAGCGCAGGGAATTTCATGGCGCAGCGATGCATGACCCACACGGCCATGAGGCCCCTCGCGGTCACAGGTAGTGAGTGCAGAGTTGTTGTTGGGATATGCGCGACAAGCGCCAGCATCTTCTACGTTAATCCGTAGGCTTCCAGCGCCGTTCCACTCCAGAACCGCTGTTGCTCATCAGTCGTAAGTTTGGCCGTTGCTCTTCCCACGATTTCCACCCAGCGGCTATAGCTGAGAGCCAGCAGACAAACCGGCCAATCGGAACCAAACATCACGCGCTTGGGCCCGAAGGCCGAGAGTACTGTGTCTATATACGGGTCCAATTGAGCCTCCGTCCAGTTCTTATGGTCGGCTTCCGTCGCCAAACCGGATATTTTGCAATAGACATTTTCGCGTTTCGCAATTTCCTGCATGTGCTCGCGCCAGGGCGAAATGGCTTTGTACTTGACACGCGGCTTGGCTAAATGGTCCACCACAAAGATCTGCAGCGGATACTGATCGACAAATCGAATGGTTTGTGGGAGGTGCCGCTCGAAAATCAGAATGTCATAGGTGAGTTTGTGGTGCGCCAGTTCGCGAATGCCGCGATTGAAGTCCTCGCGCAAAATATGATTTTCGTCGGGCTCATCCTGTAAGACATGCCGCACGCCACGCAGTTTGGGGTTCGCGGCGAATTCGTCGAGCACTGCGCCCACCTTGGGATCGGCCAGCGGCACCCAGCCGACAACGCCCTTCATGAAAGCGTTCTGGCCAGCGAGTTCCAGCAGCCAGCGAGTCTCTTCCACGGTCTGCCGGGCCTGCACAGCCACTGATCCTTTGATGCCGGCCGCAGTCAGCGCGGCGTGTAGATGCGCCGGAAGAAAGTCGCGGCGCAGCGCCTGCATATTTTCATCAATCCAGCCGTATTCTTTGGAATCGAACTTCCAGAGGTGGTGATGCGCATCTATTTTATACATCTTGATTCTCCGGGCGGCCGGAAGGCCAACTGGTTGTCTTCACGGGTTCGGCGATGCGCGCGATTTCAGACAGCAACTCGGGAGGAATCTCAAAATCGAGCGCCGTTAGGTTCTGCTCCACCTCCCTTGTGTTCGACATTCCAACGCAAGTAGAGGCTGCATACGGATGCCGCAGACAAAATTGCAACGCGACAATGGCGGGATCGGCGCCGTGCTGCAGACAAGCTTCAACAATCTCCGCACCTGCCCGCTTGACTGACTCAGGCGCCGGATGCGTAGGAAGCGCGCCCTCCTTCGTCAGCAAACGTAAATGCACCGGCGCAGCATTAAGCAAGCCAATCCCCTGCTTTTCGAGCACGGGCGTTAGGTACATATCCATATCTTGAATCAGCGGGTTGTAACGGCAGTAAGAGAGGACAAAATCGACCTCGGCACGCGTGGCCACGTCAGCGAGCACCTGCAAAGGAAGGCCCGAGATGCCCACCGCTCGTATCTTTCCCGCGCGCTGCAACTCGCGCATGGCCGGAACGGTTTCATGCACAATTTGTTCGCGATCGCCAAATTCAATGTCGTGCGCAATGAGCAGGTCTAAGTAATCCGTCTGGAGACGCTTGAGGGATTCATCCACACTCGTCTTTACGCGGGCCGCCGAAAAATCGAACGCGGTGCTGTCATAGCGCCCGCACTTAGAGGAAAGCACCACCTGCGGCCGCCTACCCACAAGCGCCGCACCTAGGCGAGTCTCCGACAGTGTTCGCCCATAGTAGGGAGACGTATCGAAAAAGTTAATGCCCCGCTCGATCGCCACATGCACCGCGCGTTCACCCTCCGAGACATCAATGCCGCCAAACTCATTCCCCAGCGGCGCACCTCCGAAGCCAATGACTGAGAGACTCAGTCCCGTCTTGCCGAGCGGCTTGTAGCGCATGTCTTAGGCGTCCATCTCCACCAGAATTTTGGTGAAGTCTTGCGGCGCAGCGTTCCAACGAGTGAGCGCATCTCCCGCGCCGGCTAGTGACACAGTGGCGGAGATGGTGGATTCCACCGGGAATTGCTTGCGCTCCAACATAGCAATGACGTCCGGAAATTCCGTGAGTGAGTTGCGCGAGCCCAGGATATCCAGTTCTTTGTGGACGAACAACTTGGTTTCGTAGCTGATAGGTTCTTTCGCCCAACCGATATAAACCACTCGGCCGGTGTGCGCCACTTCTTCCACCGCCATGCGATAGGTATCGGGCACGCCCACCGCTTCAATCACCACATCGGGGCCGAGGCCGCCGGTTAATTCGAGAAACGTCTCGTGTACAGGTTGGCGCGCGGATTGAATTGTATGTTGCGCGCCCACTTGTTTGGCCAGTGCCAGCTTGGCATCGTCCAGATCAACCGCAATCACCGTCGCTCCCCGCAAGACTGCGCAGGCGATGACACCCAAACCAACTGTGCCGCAGCCGATCACGGCCACCACGTCTTTCGGCGCTACACGGCCGCGCACCGCCGCATGAAAACCGACGGCCAGAGGTTCCACCAGACTCAACTCGCGGAGGGAAAGCGCAGCGGTGCGAAAGACTTTTTCCCAGGGAGCGGTGAAATATTCGCGCATCGCCCCATCGCGCTGCACCCCCAGCGTCTCATTGAATTTGCAGGCATTGAAGCGCTGCCGCTTGCAAGACGCGCAATGGCCGCAACTGGTGCACGGATGAACCGTGACATTCACGCCGGCGCGAAAATCCTTGGGCACATCCGCCCCCATTTCCACGATGGTGGCGGCGATCTCGTGTCCCGGAATGCGCGGATAACTTACCAGCGGGTTCTTGCCGCGAAAGGTGCTCAGATCGGTACCGCAGAGTCCGACTATGCGCGTCTGCAAAAGAATCTCGCCGGCGGCAGGGCGCGGCTGCGCCGGCACCTCGTCCACGGCAGTCTTGCCCGGTTCGGTAATGTAAAAGGCTTTCATACTCTATTTCGTCACCTCTGCCAGCGCGCGCAGAACTTGCTCGATGTCATCGCTACTGATGTAGAAGTGCGGCGACAGACGAACCCATCCTTGTCTAGGTGCGGCCGTAATCTTATGGCGTTTCAATTCGCTCACCATCATTTTCGCGTCGATCTCCGGGTGGCGGAAGCTGATTATGCCCGAACCGGTGCCTGCCGTCCGTTCCATCATCACCTCGTACCCCTTGGCCCGCAAGCCTTGCTCCAACTGCGCAACACGCGCCATCACCGCGGCCTCAACATTCTGGATTCCCACGTCCAGCAGAAATTCAATCGAGGCACGTTGGCCAAAACAACCCACGGTATTCAGCGTGCCGCACTCATAACGGCCGGCATCCGCTCGCAGCGTCATGTCGCGCGAACTGTAATCGGCATAGTTCGCCGGGTTCGTCCAGCCGAATTCCACCGGCTCAATAGCATCCAGCCATTTGCGCCGCACATACAGCACGCCATTTCCTTCCGGGCCCAGCATCCATTTGTGGCCGTCAGCGGCCAAGGCATCAATATGAGATGTCTCGACGTCAATCGGAAACACGCCCATGCCCTGAATGGCGTCCACAAAGTAGAAGCAGCCATGGTCGTGGCAGAGCTTGCCGATCGCCTCCAGATCCACCCGATAGCCGCTCAGATAATTGACAAAGCTGATGGCTAGGAGGCGCGCCCCAGGAATGGCTTCGGCGATCTTTTCGAGCGGGTCGTAAATAGAAAGCCAGGTGAGCTGGACGCCGCGCTTCTCAAGCCGCAACCATGGGTAGTAATTGGCTGGAAATTCTTCTTTGAACGCCACCACACGATCGCCGGCTTTCCAGTCTAGGCCTAACGCGACCATGGCAATTCCTTCGGACGTGTTTTTGACAATGGCGATTTCCGCCGGACTGGCGTTGATCAACCGCGCCGCGGCTTTTCGCAAACCGGCGAAGCTTTCCATCCACTTGTCGTAGTGCAGCGAGCCGAACTGGCAGGAGTCGTCCGCCAGCCAACGTATCGCATCGGCGGCGCGCCGGCAGAGCGGCGAAACGGCGGCGTGATTGAGGTAAATCAGCTCTTTCGTAACCGGAAATTCGTCGCGATAGCGGGCTGCAATTCCGTCGGCATCGGTCATGAAGGAATGTTCAGCTTTAACGAAACCCATCCTTCAGAGAATACGTTATTAGAGTTAGCTCTCTGTAACTGGCGGGGGCGGGTGTGCGGATTTCCCGCTCCCTAGCCATACATTTTGGTTCATTTAGCTCTATACTGGAGGCAGGCTATGCAAATGGATCTGCCGGCCTCCAGGCATTGGTTGTCTGCGCGTAAAGGAGTTTACATGCGGCGTGTTGTTCGCTTCCAGTCTTCTGTCAGCCTGATTTTGGCTCTGTTACTGGCAGTGCCTTTCGTATCTTTCGCCGGAGACGACAAGAAGTCCGATCCCGATGCCATCGGCGATCGCAACGTCGCCGGTAAGGTGAATTGGTATTCGCTCGAAAAAGAAATCGCCCTAGGGAAGCAACTGGCGCAGCAGGTGGAGCGCCAATCGAAAATTGTGAACGATCCGGTAATTGCCGAATACGTCAACCGGATTGGCCAGAATCTGGTCCGCAACTCGGACGCCAAGGTGCCGTTCACCATTAAAGTGATTGAAGATCCGACCGTAAACGCCTTCGCGCTACCGGGCGGCTTTTTCTTTGTGCAGACGGGTTTGATCCTCAAAGCCGACAATGAGGCGGAACTAGCGGGCGTGATGGCGCATGAAATCGCCCACGTAGCGGCACGCCATGGCACACGGCAAGCGACCCGTGCGGAAATTGCGCAACTATCCACCATTCCGTTGATTTTTATCGGCGGCGCGGCCGCTTATGGCATTTACCAGGCATCCGGGCTGCTGGTGCCCATGGGCATGCTGAAATTTTCCCGCAACTTTGAAGCCGAGGCCGATTATCTGGGCTTGCAGTACATGTACAAAACGGGCTACGATCCCACCGCTTTCGTAGACTTCTTCGAAAAGATCCAGACGCTGGAGAAACGTAAGCCCGGCACGATCGCCAAGGCCTTTTCCACGCATCCGCCGACGGACGATCGCATTGTTAAAACGCAGAAAGAAATTTCGGAATTGAAAGCGCGCCCTGAATATGTGGTGACGACGTCGGAATTCAACGATGTGAAAAATCGCTTGAAGATGTTGGAAAATCAGCGCCGGCCCGACAAGACCAGCGACGATCCCAACAAGCCAACGCTGCGGCGCAATCCCAATTCGACTGCTCCCATCGAGGATGAAACGGATCCATCGAAGAAGGATACCGGCGATGAGAGCGATCGTCCGAAACTGAAACGGCGTCCGTCCGATGGTGGCGATAGCACGGATACAACGACTACCACCACGCCAACTTCGACTCCGACTGCGGCCCCGCCGAGCAACTAACCTAAAGCTTTTCGTAATACGCCACGCCACCGCGCTCTTCGGCGAACCTAACCCGTTCGCCGATCTGAGCGCGGTTCAGCATCCGCGCGGTGATCCTGCCTCCGCCATCCAGTTCGATGATCGCCAGTTGGTAGGGCGCGTCGGCCGCGTACTGCTCAGGCGCGGCATGCACGACGGTTTCGGTGTAAATCACTCCATCGCGATCCATCTAAGCCGCCTCTAGAATCGTCACCACACAAGTGGCGCCGCTGCCGCCCAGGTTTTGCGCCAGCCCGATCATGTGTTTGGCCACCTGCCGTTCTCCCGCTTCGCCGCGCAACTGCATCACCACATCGCAAATCTGACCCACTCCCGTTGCGCCCACCGGGTGGCCTTTCGCCTTCAACCCACCGCTCGTGTTGATCGGAATCGGCCCGCAAATGGCTGTCGCGCCGCTGGCGGCCAATGGGCCACCTTGGCCTTTGGCGGCAAACCCGAGGTCTTCACTCGCTACGATTTCCGCAATGGTGAAACAATCATGCAGTTCTGCTAGATCTATTTGTTTGGGACCTACGCCGGCAATCTGGTAGGCTTTCTCGCCGGCGGCTTTCACCGCAGGGAACAACGTAATATCGGCCTTACGATCCAGCGCCACCTCATCGGACGTTTGAACCACGGCCAGCACTTTCGCACAGCCAGTTCGATAGCGCGCGACTTGCTCGAGCGGCACAAGGACCACCGCCGCCGCGCCATCGCTGATCAAAGAGCAATCGTAAACCGTCAGCGGCTCAGCTACGGATTTACCGGCCAGCGCCTGCTCAATGGTAATGACCTTGCGCATGTGCGCGAGCGGATTCTTGGCGCCGTTGGCATGATTCTTCACGGCGACTGCGGCCAGTTGCTCGCGCGTGGTGCCGTATTGGTGCATGTGGCGGCGCGCAATCATGGCGAAGAGGGCAGGGAACGTGGCGCCGGCCCGGCCTTCGCCCGACATATCGCCCGCACCCGCCAGAATCTCGGCCACACGCGGCGTCGGCTGCGACGTCATCTTCTCCACCCCGGCGACCACCACTACGTCATATATGCCGGCAGCCACGCTCTGCCAGGCATGAAAAAAAGCCGAGCCGCTGGAGGCGCAAGCATCCTCAAAGCGCGTGCAGGGTATCCCCGCAAATCCGGCCGCCATTCCGACATAAGGCGCTAAGTGGTTTTGCCCGACGAACGAAGGCCCCGCAAAGTTGCCTAAATAGAAGGCTTCCACCTGTTCTGGAGCGACCGATGCATCCAGGAGAGCGTTCTCCACCGCTTCCACCGCCAAAGACCGCAAATCCCGTCCCGTTAAAGCTCCAAATGGCGTTTTTCCTATTCCAATCACTGCCACCGATCTCATATATTCTAAAGATAGCTTCACTCGTTACTCATGACTTGCACGTTTACGTCCGGTTCTCGTCATCTTTTAGTATGGGACGGTGCGCATTTTGACGTCAGGATGGGAAACGGGCCGGTCTGGCAGCACACTTGCTACCCCGAGAGGCTTAATGGCTGAGTCTTTGCCTCCGGTTTCGCACACCCAAGTGAGTTCGCAGGCCGACGAACAAACGCTTTTCGTACAACAAAACCTGCGGCGCATTTTCCTCCTCATCTACCGCATTGTAGGCAACGTTGACGATGCGCAGGATCTGACGCAGGAGACGTTTATCAAGGCTTTGCAGCGCCAGGGCCAGATTAAGGACATGGAAAAGGCGGCTCACTGGCTTTCACGCATTGCCGCCAACACCGCCATCGACTTTCTGCGCCGCAACAAGAAGTTTGTTTACGTAGATGTAAACCATTTGTCGAACACCGCGCACGATGGATTGGAAAATCCGGAACAGTCGCTGCTTCGCGGCGAGCGCAAACTGCAATTGGATGGCGGTTTAGCCGAACTCACCGAGCGCGAGCGGATGGCCCTGCTGCTGCGGGACGTGGAAGATATGCCGGCGGATCAGGTGGCCGCCGTGATGAACTGTTCTATGGCCACGGTGCGCTCTCACATAGCCAATGCGCGCATCAAATTTCGCCGTTATCTGGCCGAAAGGCGGCAGCCATGAACGCCCAATCTCCGCATCCGGCGCTGGAAATTTTGAGCTTGTACTCCGCTGGCGATCTGCCGTTCTTTCTGCGGCTGCGCACCGATTCGCATGTCAAGGAATGTGCGGCCTGCGAACAGCAGGTGCTATCGATGCGCGCGGCGAAGGCAGAACTCCGTCGCGAAGCCAGCGCCCAGATTTTGACCGGATTTGAAGCCATAGCGGACTGGCAGACGCTCGAAGGCAACATGCTGGGCAACATCAGGGTGGGCGTCGCCGCCGCTCGCTGCATTGAAAAAGTAGGACGTACCCGAAAATGGACCTCGCGCTTGGCCTGGGCAGCCGGCATGACGGCGTTGTTCATGGCCGGTTGGTTGACGCGCGTTCCGGTGGACGATAACCGTAGAATCCTGACTGCGCTCCGGCGCGCCATTGGGCTGGATCAGCCGCCGGTTTATGGAACAATTTTACGGTCCAGTCCTGACGGCATTACGGTGCGAACGCCAGGGGCAACCCTTACCATTCTTCACCCCCAAACAGCCGTGATTTCCATGTCGAGCCCCCACTCAGTAACGGCGCGTTACATAGACGATGATTCAGGGCAAGTCACCATCACCAATGTGTATGGGCAGTAAGCTCGGTTTTAGTTTCGCCGCGGTGTGCGTCGCGCTATTGCTTGGCAACCGCGCGTTCGCCGACGAAAACGGTAAGTGGCTGGACGTGCAGTTCCCGCACGATTCGCCGGTGCTTATGGTTGGCCTCGATATGAGTCCTACCACGGTCACCGTCCGCCGGTCCAAAATGGTGCTCGACCTCCACGAAACGCTGGTATTGCGCAATGTCGGCAGCCAGCCGATTTGCGGGCTGACTTTGCGCGTGGAAGCGCAGGACCTCACGCCTTACGGAAAAGGTTCGGTCATCAAGCCCAGTCTTTTCGTTCTCCCCGGCGAAGAGTTTCCTGTCAAAGTGGACATGCGATTGGAGCGGCCGATTTCCGCCACGAAATCGGAATCGGCGATGGTGCAGGTGACTTTGGATTGCGCCTTGTTCAGCAATCTGAAGGCTTATGGGCCGGACAAATCGAACTCGCGCCGGACGTTGATGGTCTATGAGCTGGAGGCGCGTCGCGACCGTCAATATTTGGCGCGTTTGCTCGACAACGGCCAGTTGCCGGAGCTGCGCGAAGAATTGAATTTCGGCAATCAGGATCTCATTCCGCGTCAATTGGGGCTGGAGCTGCTGCGCGGTCCCGGCACGCCGGCGATGCGCGAACAAGCTTTGGCGGTAAATCCCATGCCCTTTCCCAAAGCGCCCGTTCAACCTTTAAGCGGTGCGGCCCAAGTGGCGGGGAATGAAGTTCGCGCTCCTCGCGTGGAGGTTCGCAACACCTCTAAAATGCGCGTGGCGAGCGTGGCTATGGGTTGGATTGTGCGCGACGACCGCGGAACGGATTTTGTCGCGGGCGCCGTCACATCACCGGTGGTTATCGGCCCGGTGCAGACAACCTCTATCTCGGAATCGGGCACGCTGCGCTTCTCACGTTCCACGGGGCAGCCGATGGTGATTGATCGATTGATGGCCTTTGTCAACGATGTGCAGTTTTCGGATGGGACCCTTTGGATTCCCAGCCGCGCCGATATCGACGCTGCCACGCAAGACCCGGAACTGCGGCGTGAGCTGGCCACTTCACCGGAAGAGCAGAGGCTGGCGCGCATCTATCTGCGCGATGGCACAGCCGGATTGAAAAAAGAGCTGAAACGCGTTACTTTATCCAATTAACCGAGCGACTGGTAGAATGAGAAAGTTCGGGGCGTGGCTCAGCCTGGTAGAGCGCCTGGTTCGGGACCAGGAGGTCCGGAGTTCGAATCTCCGCGCCCCGACCAATTCCTTTGAATCACTTAGCGGCATCGCCGTTACGCGATTTTTCACGCCTGTAGATTTAGTTTCGTTGGTCGGGCAACTTTCCAGCCTCAAAAGCTTGCATTGCATGCTGGAGCCACTGATCGTTCCGCTCGCGAGGAAGGCTTCGTGTGCCCACTCGACGTGCCACCTGCTCTTGTGCTAGGTGGGCGGGTAAGCGGGGAACCAGTCATGCAACGCGCGGAGTCCGGTCGAGGCGCGATCCAGGGCAAGTTGCAGAGTAGGTTTAGAACAGACCGGCCACAGCATTTTGCAAACGTGCTGCCAGAGAATATCGCGGAGCGGGATGGTGTCACGGCAGTCACGATTGATAGAAAAAAGAGTAGTGACGATCACCGGTCTGAGCGCCAATGAGAAGAAACAAGGCCCACGCGGAAGGCACGATTCGACTCTAGTCTAAGGCAACCATATTCGACTTGGAGGAGAACGAAAGTTGGAAAAGGTTCGGACGAGTGGTGTCGCGCATGCTAATTCTGGGCAATTCCCGGAAATTGCATTGAATGCAGTGGAAACCTATTATATAATTGCTGCGCATTCGCAGGAAAAGGGGAGGCTTGACTTGAAACGCAGCTCTTTAGTTCTTCTAATTCTGTCATCGACGGTTTTACTCCGGGCAGACGTCGTCACCAATACAACATGTTCCATTCAAAACGAGGGTGGAACGCCCGTAACCGGGCAAGGCGCTACATCTTGTAGCGTAAGTTTACAAGGCAGCAGTGGAACAGGAAAATCGTCTGCTTCTGTCAGTGCAACACTCGCCATTTCTGTATCAGACTTTTCTACCGACGTAAACGAAACCGTCGCGTCGTTCCCGAGTTCAGGTCAATTCGGCTCGGCCGACGCGACTGCCGTCATCACCCAATCCTTTTACACCAGCGGACCCTCAAGAGCCGGTTTCGTGGAAATCTCCGGCGGTCTGCTCTCGTTCTTAGAGGGCCCTGATCAATTTCCCCTCAAACTGGACTTCATCTTGGCAGGCAGAAAAGGAAGCTGTCAGGTTTTTCCTGGGTCCTCCAGTTTGCCGCCCTGCGGCGGTTTGGTCCCGTTGGCCGGTCCCGTGCTACTCCTACCCATCCAACTGGGCCAAACCTTCTTGTTCAGCGAAGGCATGCAGCTCACTGCATCGAGTTCCCAGGCAGATTCTGAAATAGAATCCGGACAAGCTGAGATGGCAGCGACCTTTTCGTTTCTTGAAGCGGATAAAACTACAGCTGTTCAGGTTTTCGCGACTCCCGAACCTTCGGCATTTTATTTAGTTGCTGGCGGCTTATTTGCCTTCCTTCTCACCCGAGAGCGTTTCTCCACAAAGTCTAATTAGACGTCGATGATCATAAGCGAGCGCTTCGCCCACTCCGCAAAATCCGATCACAAGTCTTACTAGAAATATTTTCTCGCCTAATTGGCTGAAACATCAGCCACTTGCCTGTTTTGTCTTCCACGGTGTCATCCAGCCCAACCCCGGCCGCCCGCTATTTTCAAGTCAGCTTTCGCTGGTCGCGTCTTGCCTGTGTCTTCCTGCTCGCTGAGGAATGACGCCCCGGCATGTGCCGATTCTTTCTCGCCCCCAAGGTGTTCGAAGCTTCGGCCCACGGTTTATTTGAAAACTTAATAATGCGCGTCTTTCGGGAACGCCGGCCGCGTCGCTTGGGCCACCCATTTTCATCTGCGAGGATGGCCCAGCGGGCTGAGAGAGGCCACAACAGATCCGCGCCCATTGGGTTCGTATTTCAAGCTCGCCCAATGGCATCCTGGGTCAAGGCGCTTCAATCGGCGGTTGGCTTTGTTTTTACCAAACCGTCAGCTCCCGCAAATTGGGTTCCTTCCGCCGTGCTGGCGAAACCGCTCATATGGTTCGTATTTCCAAACTCCCCCCTGGCATCCCGGGCCAGGGCGCTTCAATCGCCAGTTGGCTTTGTTTTTACCAAACCGTCGCCGCCCGCGAATTGGGTTCGTTCCGCAGCGCTGGCGAAACCGACCATTGGGTTCGTTCCGCAGCGCTGGTGAAACCGCCCGTTGGGTTCTCACGAAAATACAAACGCGACCCCGCCGAATCAACGATTTACAGAGTTGCAGTCGTAAGCCGCTTTTGGGATAGGATGATCCTACCTATTTTCATTGCTGCGGAGTGTCCAGGTTTCCGGTCATAGATGATTCGTATTTTCACCCTCCCCTGCCATCCTGCGGCCAGGGCGCTTCAATCGGCAGTTGGCTTTGTTTTTACCAAACCGTCGGCCACCGCCAAATTGGGTTCGTTCCGCAGCGCTGACGAATCCGCCCATTGGGTTCTATTTTCACCTCGCCCCATGGCATTCTTGGGCCAGGGCGCCTGCATCGCCGATTGGGCTTTACCCCCAGCACCGCCCTTGCACCTTTAAACAGGATGGATATGCGGCCAGGCAAGCTCAAACCCTTGCTGCAGCAACAGGCTCTGAAAATCGGCGAGCTTTTTGCCATCCGCACGAACAGCACGGGGAATTTGTTTGGTATGGAACGCGTGAGCCGCAAGCGCTCCGGCCGCTTCCCCAATGTTCCATTCCACGGGATGCAGCCGGTAACAGCCATTCGTGATGTGAGTCGTCCCGATGTTCTTCGAAGCAGCTAGCAGATTATCAACACGCACGGGAATCAACGCGCCGAGCGGAATCTGAAAGGGAAGCGAGCTGATGTCGATGTAATTTGTTCCCCCGGCAGACGGGTGCAGATCGATTCGATAGCAGCCCACACCAGCCGAATCATAGAAGCGAACTGCCGAGAGATCTGGCTCCGGCAGTCCCGTTTCCTTCCTGCGCATCTCAGTCCCGACGTGTTGTTCGAGGATCGTAAACTCCGCTTTGATCCTTCTCGATTCGCGAATGTACGGAGCTTTCGCCAGTCCGTCCTCAGTATCCACCACATCTTTCCTGAGTCTGAGTCCCTTCCATCCGGCTCCTCCATCGGGCCGGGGAGCATCGGTTTGCATCCAGTAGAGAAGAGAAAGACTCAGCTGTTTCGCTTTGGTTAGATAATCCTCCGATTCGCCGGCCGAGGCCGTAACCAAATCGCCAAGCCAATAGTCGTTTTGCGGCCAGTTTACTAGAGTGATCGAGCTCCGATAGGTCCCCGGCAAAAAATTGGCTTGGTCGGCGATTCTCCGGTAGGTCCATAGGTTGAGGGCCGGCCTTTGCGGGGCATCGGCATTTGGGTCGAAATAGGCGTCTCGTTTGCTGAGAGTTTTCGGATCGCACATCGACCAGCTCAATAGCCTGCCGGTCCAAGAAGGTATGAGCTTAGGAACATAATCTCTCCAGAAGCCATAATCTGTCGGCCTTGCAATCGTGTGATCTTCGCCCTGGAGATAGTCCATCGCAAAACAAAACGTGAACGACTGGCTATTCCCGGGTTGCGATTCCGCTGGCGCATGCAACTCTCCGGTTTGCGCTTGCGATTCCGCTCCTGTTACAAACTCGGTTTTGGTCAAAGGCAATAGGTCGCCTAAGTCAGTCGCATCAATAAAGAAACGGGCTGCAATTTCCCGCTGCAGGCCGCGCCTCTTATCTCTTAGCACCACGCTGCTGGCTCGATCGCCCATCACTGTGGCGGATTCAGCTATGTGCTCCAACAACAAAGTCAGTTGCCCACTCGCGAGGTACGGCATGAGCATGGATTGCAGCACCGCGACAGAGACACGAAACTCATGAGCTAAACGCGAGACCGAAGCGTTACCCGGATTCAGCTCCTCCCAATGCCTCGCCTGCTCAGTCAGTGGATAGTGCTCACGATAGTAGGCCCGAACCGCGGACCGATAGCGCCGGTAGCTCCGCGTAGAGCCGAACTGCTCCATCCATGGGTGCTCGTCCGGAGGTACCGCTTGCGAAGTCAACTGGCCACCGATCCAATCTGTC
Organism: Bryobacterales bacterium; assembly: GCA_963764105.1. Lineage (GTDB taxonomy): Bacteria > Acidobacteriota > Terriglobia > Bryobacterales > Bryobacteraceae > Bog-105. The sequence continues at coordinate 56,809 of CAVXRP010000044.1, read as the reverse complement.
TCTTCTGTGAGCACGACCCGCATGCCGTTACGTAAGGCGGATAAGGCCGCCGCAAACCCGCCGGTTCCAGCGCCGACAATGGCCAAGTCGCAAGAGATTTCGCTGGCTTGCGCCAATGAGCCAGGCAAAGTAAGGAGAGGCGGTGTGAGTTTGAGGAAGCTTCGCCGGTTCACGGAGTGCTCGCTAGATGCCTGTGGCGCCTAAACTCTAGCTTAATTGAGCGTCAGCTCCTCCAACCCGGCAGGTTCCGCGCACAAGCTGGACATTGCTTCCACCAGCTCCTTCAAATCAATAGGCTTGGAGATAAAGCCATCCATCCCAGCGCTCAGGCAGCGATCCCGATCGCCCGACATGGCGTTGGCCGTCAGAGCAATGATGGGGATTCTTTGACCATTCGTTTCGCGCCGGCGAATTTCCGCGGTCGCTTCATAGCCATCCACTTCAGGCATCTGAACATCCATCAGAATCAGGTCAAACGCGCTCTTCTCGAAAGCCTGGATGGCTTGGCGCCCGTCAGCCGCAATGGTGACAGTGTGTCCCTCCTTCTCAAGCAGCCGCTTGGCCAGCGCCTGATTGATGCGGTTATCCTCCGCCACCAGAACGCGCAACGGGCGCAAAGCTGGGTCCGCATTGCTGTTTTCCCGCAGTGTGTGACGCGTGACCAATTCGCTGGCGTTCGCGGCGGCGCCGGTAATCTCGCTCAAAAACAACCGGCGAATGGTCTCCCGCAAGTCCGACCCCTTCATCGGCTTGGCCAGGTAAGCGCCAATTTTAAGTTCGCGGCAACGGGCGCCGTCACCCCGCAGACCCATGGAAGTCAGAACCGCTATCTTCACTCTCGATTCCGGCCAGCGCCGGCGGATTTCGGCGGCGACTTCGAAACCATCCATCCCCGGCATCTGGATATCGAGCAAAACCAGATCGAAATGTGTCTTTTCAAGGTCGCGCAGCGCCTCCTCACCACCGCAGGCGGAGCAGTGCTTCATGCGCCAGCCGGTCAAAAGAACCTCTAACAAACGCCGGTTGGTGGCATTGTCGTCTACGATCAAGATCTTCAGATCTTCCAAGCGAAGATCTTCTTCGTGGATTTGCCGATCTTCCGCCGGTGCCTGGGCCGTTCCAAACTTGGCGGTAAATTGAAAGGTCGTTCCCTTGCCCAGTTCGCTCTCCAGCCAAATTCGGCCGCCCATCATCCCTACCAACTGCTTGGAAATGGAGAGGCCCAAACCGGTGCCTCCATATTGGCGCGCGGTTGATCCATCCGCCTGGGAGAAGGCGCCAAAAACCGCTTCCTGCTTGTCGGGCGCAATCCCAATTCCGGTGTCCCGGATAAAAAAGTGTAGCGTGACGGTTTCGCTATTCTTTTCTTCTACTGCGATCCTTACTCCAACTTCGCCGTGTGCTGTGAATTTAATTGAATTGCCAACTAAGTTTAAGAGGATTTGCCGCAAACGTCCCGGATCTCCTACTACGTTAGAGGGCACCTCATCGAGCACTTCATAAACCAGTTCTAAGCCTTTCTCATGAGCCCGCATGGAGACGCTGCGGAGCGCCTCTACCAGCGTGTCTCTCAGAGAAAAAGGAATGGGATCGAGATCAAGCTTGCCCGCTTCAATCTTTGAGAAGTCAAGAATGTCGTTGATGACATGCAGCAGAGCGTCAGCCGAGGTTTTCACCATGGAGAGATACTCGCGCTGCTCATTCGTCAATTCCGTGTCCAAGGCCAGTTGAGTCATTCCCAATACGCCGTTCATGGGTGTGCGAATCTCGTGACTCATATTCGCCAGGAATTGACTCTTTGCGTGGTTGGCCGCTTCCGCTTGACTCTTCAGATTCGCGGCCTCGGCAAGTTGCCCGCGGATCGTTTCGGTCTGCTGCTGGACGCGTCTCCGAAGAATCATCACCCAGGAAAGAATCACAACTATTCCACTCACCGTGAAACCCAGAACATAGAAGGCGTGGCTGGCTGTCCACCAGGAGGGCCTCTCGAGCAAAACAACGTCTTCCGGCGAGCGCAGGAGCAGCTCAAATTCTTTGGCTGTATGCCGGTCCGCACTGACTTTAATCAGCGTTATGCCGGTCAATCTCACAATGCTTTTATCGGCCACGCGCGCCAGCCGCATTCCGCCGAGGGCCTCCGGCAAAACGGCCCGGAACGTGACTCCATCGGCAGACAATTCGAGAATTTCATCGCCGCCCTGCGCGACTTGGCTGATCAGCTGACCGCGCAGCTGCACCAAAGAAGCATCGTATTTCCCCTCGAGCGCCTGTTTCGTAGTCACCTCCACAGGATTAAGTTGACTATAGGTGGGAATCGAACTGAAAATCGCATCTTGCAAGACAGGCGAATACTCGTTGGGCGCCGGAAATCCCGCGGCATCCACTTGCTGCCCAACCTTGACCGGCACCAATTGAGTGGTCGAAACAGCCAGTCCTCCTGTAGCATCCTTGACAAATAGCCAGCGTCCTGGCCATTGCAAGGTAACCACTCCCTGCACATGCACTCTGTGTCCAGGCCTATCCGCTAGCGAAAACTGCAAAAGATTAGCAATAGGATGGGCCCTCAGTGAAAAAGGATCAGGCCGAGGCGGATCGATTACTTTGATTTGAGCGAGGCTGGGCGTCCACAAATGGAAACCCGTGACTTGGCGTTTTGGATTGAAAATCGGGCCACAGTTCCCAACGGCATAGATCCTGGCGTCCACCAGCTTTTCGAATCCCGCTTGATTGCCGGGCATAAGGATATCGACTCGCGTAGCACCCGTCGCTACCGTTAGCGTGGAATAGCCGGACACGTTGGTTGCGGATCGTACGATTCCTTGGATACTAACCCACTGGCCATCCTCTTCTCCCGTGAGCAGCCGATCGAAGCCGCTGTGTGAGGGTTCAGGCAAAGGGCCTTCGCCGAATACCTGTACTTTGGGCCGTTCAACGATGGGGGCGAACAGTCCAGCGCCTGTTACCCCATCGATGTTGACCAGTTCACCGGCGTGCAGGGAAAGCCCCGGCATGTGTGTGGCATCGACGTAGACCGAACCACTCGAATCGTGAACGAAAAGATAACCGAATTTCGGATCAAAGAACGTGACGATCGCTCGCAGTTGAACCGGATAGGCGGCATGTGCTTCCGTAGGCGACAGACCTCGGATTTCCTCTGCCTTTGTTATGAGGCGGGGAACTTGCTGGCTAAACGCCGCCACCTTGGCGAAGCAAAGGGCGAAGAGGATCCCGGCAAAAACGACGCGAACTCTCCGCCTTATCCATAGGTGGTCGTGTTGCCTAAGTACGCTTACGCCCTCAGCCAAACCGACTGCGGGCGTCGGGTCCTTAGATATTTCCACCAGGTCCAATAGGCGTTATCGACCTTAGTGTGCTTGTTGTTGAAGTTCAGCGCCCTGCGGGGCCATGCGAAACAGGTTTTTTACTTGACGGCGTCTTCAATCTCCCGCCACTCACTATCGGTCAGTTTCACGTCAACGGCGCCGACGTTCTCCTCCAAGTGCTTCACCGAAGTGGTACCCGGAATGGGCAGCATCATGGGCGACCTGCGCAGCAACCAAGCTAGCGACAGTTGTGACACTGTGGCGCCATTAGCTTTGGCTGCCGAATCCAACTTGCCGCCTGGCTGCGCCAGCTTGCCGGAGGCCACTGGAAACCACGGAATAAAAGCAATGCTGTGTTTGGTGCAATAATCCACCACATCGTCATGCGCGCGATCCTCTATGTTGTAGCGATTCTGCACGCTTACTATATCCACTATCTTGCGAGCCTGATCGATCTCATGAGGCTTCACCTCGCTTAGACCAATGTGCCGGATCTTACCCTGCTCTTGCAGCTTCTTGATGGCGCCTAAAGATTCTTCTACCGGCACTTTCGGATCAATTCTATGCAACTGCCAGAGATCGATGCGCTGCAACTTGAGACGTCGCAAGCTCATTTCAACTTGTTGCGTCAAATACTCCGGCCGGCCGACGGGCAACCATTGGTTGGGCCCTTGCCTGGTTAGTCCGGCCTTGGTCGCGATTACCACTCCCTCGGCGTAGGGCGCCAGCGCTTCGCCAATTAACCGCTCGCTCACTTCCGGTCCGTAGGAATCGGCGGTGTCGATAAAATTAATGCCCAGATCGACTACCCGTCTTAATACTTTCTTAGCTTCGTTTGCATCTTTGGGCTCACCCCAAATGCCGTCCCCGGTGATTCGCATGGCGCCGTAACCAAGCCGGTTTACGGTCAAGTCTCGGCCGATGGCAATCGATCCGGCCGCTTTTGCACTGACTGTAGTGGTCATAAAGTCTTGGATGCGCCGCTCATCGTGAAGACACACTGCTGCAATTACCTGTCTTACGACAGACTTCAACTCCGGTCGAAGAACGCCGGCGGCTCGATGCCGAGCGCTCTAAGATAAACATACGCCTGACCTCGATGATGAATCTCGTTGTCGATGGCGTAGAGAATCATGGCGATTCCTTGCATGTCCCACTGCCCGAAAGCTTTATCCACCTCCGCAAACCGCTGCGCGGGAATGGTTGGCCAGATCGCGTTGATGGCGGCAGTCGCGGCATCCCAGCGTGCCAGCAATTCCGCCTTCGTTTTCACGCCCCGAACTTTATTTTCCACCCACTGCCCGGTGGCCACACCCTGCGCGATCGGTTCTGCCATGCTCAGAAACTCCATCGCCATTTCGGAAAAAGGCCGCATCCCGCCAAGTGAAAAGCTGAACAGCTTCTCCTCTGGAAAAGCCTCGATCACGCGTCTCGTCAATCGGCGATGGCCTTGCCAGTGCTCAAGAAGCACCCCGGGCGTTAAAACCGTGGCCGATGTCTCAGCTGCCGTCATTGTCGGTCTCCCTTGTAAGAACCTCGCTCACAGAGAATTGTAGCCGAAATCCCAGCCGACGCTTGGTTGTCATTCCGCATGATGCAGCATCTTGTGCTGGCTCACGCTATCGCCGTCACTGCTCTTCAAATCCTTAAAAATGAGCGTCGAAAAAACCGTCAGTGCGCCCAGCACTAAGAACGCCCGGTGAATACCGTGAATCATTTCCGGCGCGCTTGAATGGAACCGGTTGGGAATGAAGAACGCCACGACCAGTGATGCCGTCGCCACGCCAAAGCTGATCGACATCTGCTGCATCGTGCTGGCAATGGTGCTCGCGCTGCTGGTCTGCTCAGTCGTGACGTCCGCGTAAACCAGAGTATTCATGCTCGTGTATTGCAGCGATGTGAAAAATCCGAAGCAGAAGGCTTGTATCACGATGAGCCATGCCGGCGTCCCCACACCTATTGTTGCGAAGAGAACGATGAGCAAGCCAAGAATGATTGTGTTCGAAATCAGCACTCCGCGGTAGCCCACCAGCGCCAGGATTTTTGGCATGGTTAGTTTCAAGCTGATGGCTGCAATCGCTTGCGGCATCAACAGCAGGCCCGATTGGATAGGTGTAAATCCAAGCCCAACCTGATAAAGCAGCGGAAAGAGGAATGGCATGCCCCCAATGCCCAGCCTGGTAAAGAAACTGCCGCTCACGGAAGCGCGAAACGTGCGGATCTTAAACAGGTTTAGCCTAAGCAGGGGAAACTTTGTCCTTGTCGCTCGAAAGCCGTAGCTAGCCAGCAGCGCGGCAGAAACGCCCAGCATGCCAAAAATTTCAGGCGCGCTCAAAGTATGTTCGCCAAACACCTCCAGCACGTAGGAGAGCAACCCGATACCAGAGCCGAAGAGCAAAAGCCCAGCCCAATCGAGCGGCGTCGGATGTTCCTCGCGGTAATCCGGCAAGTGCCGGTACACCATGTACAAACCGATCAGGCCTATTGGGATGTTCACGAAAAAGATGACACGCCAATGGAAATAGCCGACGATCAATCCACCGGCAACGGGGCCAAGCATGGGACCAATCAGTCCCGGTATGGCTACGAAACTCATAGCGCGGACCAACTCGGATTTAGCAAAGGTCCGCACCAGCGTTAGCCTGCCGACCGGCACCATCATGGCGCCCCCGCAGCCCTGCAAGATGCGGCAAGCGACGAGGATGTGGATGCTGCTCGAGATGCCGCACAGCAGCGAACCCAAAGTAAAGATGCCGATGGCGGAAGCAAACACCCGGCGTGTTCCGAACCGATCGGCCATCCAACCGCTGATGGGAATAAATACGGCCAGACTCAAGGTGTAACTGGCCAGCACGGACTTCATGCTTAGGGGCGCTACTTTGAGAGCTTCCGCAATGGCGGGAACGGCGGTGTTGAGAATCGTTGTGTCCAACGATTCCATGAAGAACGCTACGGCCACCAGCCACGGTAGTAATCGCTTGCTGGAAGTGAGCAGGTCTTGAGCGGTATCGGCATTAGGCATAGCAACGCCGGAGTATACGCTTGCACAACTTCTCATTATCCCAAGCGGCCTCGCAGCTTCGTAGGTCACCACGAGCAGGTCAGAACCTGGTCGTGACCATATTTGGCCAAGTGACGGAGGCCGGTCGTTCGGCAATGCTCTTCACGTCGTGGGCTAACGGAATGCACCCAAAGCGTAGGCGATCAGCAAAATAAGCAGAATCGTTCCAAGGCCTATGCCGCCCCCACCGCGGCTGCCCCAGCGGCTATAACCGTAATATCCGCCGCCTCCCCCAAATACCAGCAGCAGAATGATAATCAGTAACAACATTTTGGTCGTCCCCTTTGCCACTGGCAATAGAGCATTTGTGCGCCCAAACAATGAAGTGGCGCCGCAATTGCTCTACCTTCGCCTATGAGAACATTCATGACCCGTTTCTGGAGCACTGCCTTATTGAGCGCCGCTCTGATCGTCCCGGTTGCAATGGCGCCCACTGCGCTCGAGGCCCAGGATCACGCGCGCACCTATCACGACAAGGAACACAACGACGATCACCAATGGAACAGCCACGAAAACAGGGCGTACCGGATTTATCTAAAGCAGAACCATCGCAAATACCACGATTTTTCGAGACTCCATGAAGAAGACCAACAAGCGTATTGGGGCTGGCGTCACGAACATTCAGACGCGTTGCTGAAAATCGACATTCGTTAACGGGCCTATAGGTTGTAAACTGTTTGTTTCGTGTTGTGGAAACGCGACAATGACGTTTATGACCTACACTCGGCTTTTCTCCGGAATTCTTCTGCTGGCCGGCTTTTTCGCTTGCTTCGCTTCGGCACAAACCACCACACCCGCCGCCACTCCTATCGCCGCTGCAGAGCTGACCATCCGCGGCGATATTTCCGAGACACTTGTCTTGAAGACCGCCGATCTCACTCAACTGCCGCACGAAACTGTCGCGGTCGCCGATCAGGACGGCACGCAGATTAGCTACGAAGGCATTCCGTTACGCGAGATTCTCAAGCGCGCCGGCCTGCCTGTGGGCAAAGATTTGCGCGGCAAGTCTCTAGCCAGTTACATCGTTGCCAAGGCGCACGATGGCTATCAAGTTGTCTTTTCCCTCGGAGAGTTAGGCACGGATTTCGGCAACGAATCGATCTTGGTCGCCGACAAACGCGATGGCAAACCACTATTTGGATACCAGGGGCCCTTGCGTCTGGTGTGCCCCAACGACAAAGCCGGAGCCCGCTCGGTTCGCATGCTTGAAACCATAGAATTCGTCCGCTTGCAAAAATAGCAGCATGTATTGGCTAGTTCTGTTTGCCTCCGCCGCGTTTAGCAGCATTGGGCTGATGGCTCAGGATCTGCCCAAAGGTTTTCCCAAACCCCGCGTTCCAGCGGATAACCCTATAACCGCTGAGAAGGTGGAACTGGGTCGCTATCTCTTTTACGACACGCGCATGTCCGTGAATGGTAAGTCGTCGTGCGCGACTTGCCACAAACAAGAACTCGCCTTTACCGATGGTCTGGCTGTGGCGGTGGGCGCTACCGGCGAAACGCATCCACGCGGCGCCATGAGCCTGGTGAACGTCGCCTATAGCGCGGTTCTCACCTGGAGCAATCCCGGCATCACGTCGCTCGAACAACAAGCGCTCGTTCCCATGTTTGGCGAGCATCCTGTGGAACTTGGCTTGCGAACCGGCGACGGGTTTCTCTCAATGCTTGGTTCCGATCCCAAATACCGCGAACTGTTCGCGCGCGCTTTCCCGGCAGAGCTCGATCCATTTACCATCGTCAATGTCACCAGGGCCATCGCCAGCTTTGAGCGAAGCATTGTCTCTGCACGCTCTCCGTATGACCGTTATCACTACGCTGGCGAGGACAATGCGGTATCCGATTCAGCGAAACGCGGCGAGATCCTTTTCTTTAGCCAGCCGCTTTCCTGTTTCCGCTGCCATGGCGGCTTCAATTTCAGTGGTAATACGGCCTCTGAAAGACATGCGGCCACAGCGCCGGAATTCCACAATAACGGCGTTTCTGGTGCCCCGGGCCTTTTCGAATTTACCAAAGATCCCAAAGATGCCGGGAAATTCAAAGCGCCCACGCTTCGAAACATTGCGCTAACGGCGCCTTATATGCACGATGGATCCATCGCTACTCTCGATGGTGTACTCTCTCACTACGCGAGTGGCGGTCACCACAATCCCAACAAAGATTCCTTGATCGCCGGCTTCACGCTGACTCCGCAGAACCGACTCGACCTGATTGAGTTCCTAAAATCTCTGACCGACGACGCCGTCTTGCACGATCGCCGCTTCGCCAATCCTTGGTGATTCGAGTGCGATGATGGGGACTGTCAAGACTTTGGTTCCTTTTCTCGACCTCAAGAAACAACATGAGCCATTAGCAGCCGAACTGGCTGCCGCATTTGAGCGCGTTTTGCACTCGGGACAATTTATCCTGGGGTGCGAAGTGGAACAGTTTGAGGAAGCGGCAGCGGCACTCACGGGGACGCGCCACGCCATTGGCGTTTCCTCCGGCACCGACGCGATTTTGCTGGCACTGATGGCGCTCAATATCGGGCCGGGCGATGAAGTGCTGTGCCCGGCATTTACCTTCTTTGCTACTGCGGGCTGCGTGGCGCGTGTAGGGGCGCAGCCGGTTTTTGTCGACTCGTGCGCTACCTCGTTCAATATTGATGCCGGCGATGCGGCGCGGCGGATCACGTCAAGGACAAAGGCCATTATCCCCGTGCATCTCTACGGGGAGACGGCCAATATGGACGCGATCCGTCAACTGGCTGAGGCGCATGGCCTGTTCGTGATTGAAGACGCGGCACAAGCGCTGGGCGCAATGTTCCGCGGCCAACCGGCAGGATCGATGGGCGACTTTGGCACGTTTAGCTTTTTCCCGACTAAGAACCTGGGCGCTCTGGGAGATGCCGGATTGCTTGTTACCAGTGACGATGAACTGGCAGTGCGCGCTCGCCTCCTACGCAATCATGGCGCGGAACAGCAGTACTTTCATAAGTTGATAGGCGGTAACTTTCGGATTGATACTTTGCAGGCCGCGTTCCTTACGGTGAAGTTGGCGCATCTGGCAAACTATACAGCGCAACGGCGCGAAAACGCCGCCTTTTACCATTGCGCGCTTCGAACGCTCAACGGCAAAGCCCTCACGCTGCCCGCTGAGTTCGAAGGCAACCAACACATATGGAACCAATACACAATGCGAGTGCATGGCGATCGACGCGATTCGTTACGCCGCTTTCTGGCTGAACAAGGTATTGGCTCCGCCGTGTATTACCCGGTGCCATTGCATCGCCAGGAGTGCTTTCTTACGGAGCATATTCCCAGCCTGCCGGTGGCTGAACAACTCTCGCGGGAATGTTTGAGTCTGCCCGTCTATCCGGAATTGACGCGCGACCAACTCGGCTGCGTAGCGAATGCAGTGATGCAATTCTTTGCTAAGCTGGCGGGGTAGCGGGCGCCATGCCCGTAAAACGGAAGCCCTTATTGCGTGTCAGGGCTAACAAACCCCAAAACGCTGTGTTGGCGAATTGCAAACCTTGAAAGAGCACAATGTAGGCAATGGCCGCAGACTTGGTGAATCCGAAAGGCACGAGTACGCTCACGGCCACGAACTGATAGATTCCCACATAGCCGGGCGTCGATGGCAAAGCCGAACCGAGCGCTAAGCCCGTTATGAGCAAGAACGCCACCGCCAAGTTGATGTTCATGCCCAGAGCATACATCCCGATGACAGCCGTCACGGAGTCGCACGTCCAAATGACGCCGGTGAACGCCAGGAAGATGCCCAGCCGGCGCGCATCGTGAAACGCCCGGATGCCCGATAGCACTTGCAGCATGATGGCGATCAGCTTCTCCGCCAGTGCGTGCGGAAGCGGCAATTTGCGCAGTATTGCCTCCCAGAGCGGCTCCAATTTCGGCAGCAGAACAATGGCGAGCACACCGCCCAGCCCGATAACGGCGAACGGTGTGGCGGCGTGGCTGAACCAGCCCGGTTTGATGGGCAAAGTTAACAGCACGATGGCGGCAATGCCTACCAGCGTAATGGCGTCGAAAATTCTTTCCGAGAGCGCGGTGGTGAGGACAAACGATTTACTCATGCCCGTGCGGACACTGATCATCAACGTCCGTACCACTTCGCCGGCGCGAAACGGCAGGAAATTATTGCCGAAGTAGCCCGCCGATGTGGCCCAGAAGGCCGTCGAGACAGAGACAGGACCTTCGGCACTCAACAGTACGCGCCAGCGCAGGGCGCGTAGAAAGAGCGAGAAAGTAACAATGACCAGCCACGCCAAAATATATTTCGATTCGGCGTGCGAAAGGGTAACCCATACTTGCGACCAATCGATACCGCGCAGCGAGTAATACAGCAGGACGGCGGCAATGATGGCGGCCAATGCGAGATGCAAGGCGCGTGAACGCAAAATGGACGCCCTGGGGTTGGTAATCGAAGCCATTGGTGAGTGATGGAGAGCCGCGAAGAATTGAGAGCCTCAATCCGCCGACTTAAGCTGCTGTCCCTTCCATGGTAGCTTGCTGAACCCGTTTTCTGCAAGAGACAGACTTGCTGCAGTGCCTAGGTTCGATTACACATCCAGACCGCTTGTTGACGCACGCAACGCAGTTGCGGAGCCACGACCGCAAGGGAGTAGTAGTACTTAGGCGCTGGGAGCAGGCGTAATCTTCACAGTTAGCGCCAGACTCCGGGGGCTGCCCTGCCCGTCCTTAGGCGTTAAGATCAGCCCGTCCTGTGCGGAAGAGACCGTCATTTCTACAGGGCTACCTAAAATCTCGGCTTTCGTATGGGCATTGCCCGAAACACCCGGAACCAGCAGCGTCTTACCTGCTCCGCCTTGCAGGTAAAAGACGTAAAGCGCGCCGTTGTTTTGAGTGAAGCGGACATCGGTTTCTCCATTCACCGCCTTCGCCCTCACCCACGGCCGCGACCCGAAGATGCCTTCACCATTCACCGCCAGCCAATCGCCCAAGTTATGCAACCGGTCAAGCTGAATGGCTGAAATGCTGCCATCGGGTTTCGGGCCAATGTTGAGCAGCAGATTTCCATTGTTGCTCACGATATCGACGAAAAGCGCCACCAGCTTATCGGGCGCAAGCACTTGCTCTGGACCCTCCACTTGGTTGTAGCCGAAGCTGAAACCAAGGCCGCGGCAGGCTTCCCATTTTTGCTGCACGATTTTGTTGTAGGTGGCGTATTCGGGAGTAGTGAAATCCGCGAACTTCACGCCAAAGCGGTTGTTAATCACGCCTTCGGGCACGGTGTTGTAGTACTCGGCAAAGAGTTCGGGAATCTGGCCGGCTTTCGGATAGCTGATGTCGTTCCACATCACGCAAGGTTGATAGCGCTCGATCAGCTCGCGCCAATGGGCATCGGCATAGCGGGCGTACTCAAGCGATTGCGGAACCCGCGCCATCAGGTCCGGCATAGTGCGAATGGGCTCACTGGTAAAGGTCCAATCGAGTCCGCCGGAATAATAGACTCCCATTTTCAAGCCGTGACTGCGAACGGCAGAGGTGAGTTCGCCCACCAGATCGCGCTGCGCCGTGAGTTTGTCACTCGCTACTTTGGGGTTGGCTACTTGCGACGGCCATAGCCGAAAACCATCGTGATGTTTGGTGGCGAGGACTACGTAACGTGCACCGGTTTTCTGAAAGAGGCCGGCCCATTGGTCAGGCTCCCATTTCTTGTTTTCTTTGTTGAAGGTTTCCGCAAAACCGTAATAGTCAAAAGCTTTGCCGTAGGTTTCAACGTGATGTTTGTAGGTGGGCGAATCTGTGATGCGTAGGGTGTTGAGATACCACTCGGCGTAAGGGTTATTGGCAAACCATTGGTCTTTCGAAACCTTCCCCAATTCGCCGGAAGGAGTAGCCCAAGCGGGAACAGAATAGAGGCCCCAGTGAATAAAGATGCCTAGCTTAGCATCTTGGAACCAGGCGGGGACTTTATGCGCTTCAAGCGAAGGCCAAGTGGGCGCGAATTTAACATCTTGTGCGAAAAGTGAAGTGGCTCGCGCGGCGAGGGAGAGCTGGAAAAGCTTGGATTGAAACTGACGACGGTTCAGCATAGAGATTCCCCGCAAGTGTATCTCAAGCGCGATCTACCCTTCACTTATGAGTGAGATCGGCCGAAATGAGTGTTGGAGGCTTCGAACATGTCGACTATAGCTCGGCTGATGCTGGTGTTTGGCTTAGCGGCGCTGCCGCCGATTTACGGGCAAGATCCCAAACCGCCGAACCCGCCACCGAGTGCACCCGGCGATGGAGCCTGGACCACCAAAACGTTCGATGTGAAATATATCGACCCGGAAGAGGTGCGTAAGGTATTCTCGTCGCAATCTTATGTCATGGAAGCAAACCGGGAACTTAAGGTTTTGACCGCGCATGGCTCACCGGCGTTCTTGAAGGAGGTGGAAGACACAATCAAGCGGCTTGATATACCGCCGCCCCTTCCCGGCGACACCGAAATCACCGTGTATCTGTTAGCGGGAGCGGTACAGTCTCCTAGCGGAAAAGCTTTGCCGGCAGAACTGAGCGCGCTGGCAAAGGAGTTACCGGCGAAATTGGCGGATATGCAAATGTTTCGCGTCCGCGTCGGGCAATCGGGCGAAACGACCAGCGCTCCCCCGGAAGGTGCTACGGGCGTCACACTGACACGCATGCGGGTTGATTCCACCGCTCTTAATCCTGGTCCAAAGGGAGACATCGTGAGTGTCAACGGATTGAAAGTTTGGATCAGCATTCCGGCAGATCCAGCTGCCGCCGCCAGCACCCTGAAGGCGCCAAAGACCGAGCCGGATGTGACGGCCGATATCGATGTTGCGCCCAATGAAGCGGTAGTGGTGGCGAAGGTGGGCGTGGACAAACCGCTCGCGGTGGTAGTGCGCGTGGGCGTGGTGAAGTAACCGTAACCGCATCGTACTTACGCGTCGTTGCATTACAAGCGCGCTTGCATTCGGCTCTGGCATCGGTCAGACTAAGTAGTCAATGCAGGTTGTCCGGACCCTAATCCTCTTGCTCTTGGCGCTGCCTTTACTCGCTGTGGCGCAGAGCGAAGAAGGTATCCCCGTGACAGATCAACTCGTGCTGGCCAAGTGCGCAGCCTGTCACCCCGTGGACGAACGCGGAAACATGCAGCGCCTTTCCTGGGAGCGCGCCACGCCAGAAGGATGGGAGGAAGCATTGAAGCGCATGATCCGCGCCAACCTTGTGACTCTGACTCCTACTGAGGCGCGCGGCATCATCAAATATCTGAGTGCGAGCCATGGCTTGGCGCCTGCGGAGTCGAAGCCAGTCATGTATTACGTCGAACGCCGTATTCAGGATGAAACGAATATGGCGAACGAAAAACTGCTCGCTTCATGCGCGAAATGTCACGCCTTAGGGCGCGTGCTTTCATGGCGGCGCTCCACCGCTGAATGGAAGGAATTTGCGGCGGCGCATCTAGCACGTTACAAACTGAAACTCGACGACGAGAACATTGATTCTCTCAGCAAAACTGCCCCGCTCCATTCACCCGAGTGGACGGCTTGGAGCACGCGCGCTCACGCGCCGGAACTGACCGGCCGGTGGCTGCTAACTGCGCATGTGCCAGGTCGCGGGCTTTTCTATGGAGACATGGATGTGCAGCCGGGCGGGGCCGACGGCGAGTTCCTCACGCGCGTCACTCTGCAATCCGTGAGCGACGGTTCCACCATCGTTCGCACCGGACACAACGTTATTTACGGCGGCTACCAGTGGCGCGGCAGGTCGAAAGGTAGCGTTCCTACCAGCCAGGCTCCCGACGATCTCGCCAGTGAAGCCCGCGAAACAATGTGGATCTCGCCCGACGGCCAGAATGCCGAAGGACGCTGGTTCTGGGGCCAGTATCAAGAGTTCGGCTTCGACGTTAAAATGCAAAGAACCTCTTCGGCTCCAACGCTGCTTTTGATAGATGTGGCAGCACTGAAGATCGCGTCTAAAGGCACGCGCATTCGCCTGCTGGGAGATCACTTCCCCACGCATCTGAAACCGCGGGATCTGTCCATCGGACCGGGAGTTGCCGTTCGCGGCATCGTTTCCTCGACAGCGAGTGAGATTGTCGCGGAGGTGGACGTCGCGGCGGATGCCAAGCTTGGCAAGCGGGACGTAGCCGTTCGATCGTCCCTATTGCCGGCTGCGCTGGCGATTTACGATCGCGTGGATTATGTGAAAGTGACGCCTGAATCGTCAATGGCCGCATTCGGCGGCGAAGGGTACCCCAGGGGCTTTCAGCAATTTGAGGCCATCGGATTTCAACGCGGCGCGGACGGCAGAGCGCATACGGCCGACGATCTGGAATTGGGCCCGCTGGACGCCACTTGGTCTATCGAAGTCTTTTACGAGGTTGATGGGAGCAAGCGTGATCTGGTCGGTAAAGTGAGCCCCACTGGTTTTTTCACCCCTGCTTCCGACAGCCCGAACACGAACTATGACATCTGGGTGATCGCGACCGCTAAGAATGAGCGAAACAAGAGCGGCGGGCCGCTGGTTGGCAAGGGCTATGTGGTGGTAACTGTGCCGACGTATACATTTAACGGGCGCAAGTATGTCAGAGATCTCGACAGATGGATTGAAGAGGGGAGTGCTACCAGATGAGAAAAGCGAGAAACGTGCTGTTGGCGTTGACGTTGGCGGCAGTGGCTTTCGGACACCACGGGTTAGCAGCGTTCGATACGACTACTACCATCAACGTGAAAGGCACGGTGACTGAATTTCACTTTGTTAACCCGCATTGCGTAGTGGAGTTCGACGTGAAGGACGACAAGGGTAAGACCCAAAAATGGCAGGGCGAAATGACCAGTCCGGCGCATTTGAAGGGATGGACCCCTACTTCGCTTGAGCCGGGTAACGTGGTGACCGTCAGTGGCTATCGGGCTAAGAGCGGTGCTTTTTATATGTGGATCACTACGCTAAGATCTTCCAACGGCACCGAGCTGAAGTCGTTCAGCGGGGATTAAGGGGGAAGGAATTAGAGTGGAGCCTCAATATCCTCTAGGGGCTTCGGTGAAGCGGCAACGATTTCCGGCGTGACGGGCGTCTGAGCGCGCACATCGAGCGCTGGCGCGGACACTCGACGCAGAAGCCGGAGTTCGCTACGCCGAAAGCGCCGCTTTCGGTCTACTTTATGGGCGCGCGCCCGATCACCGTTTAGAAAAGACATACAAGTTTCCTTAGGGCGGCCAGTGCATGGCCGCGTGTTAAGCGAGGAAAGAGAATTCGCGCGCCGGCCTTAAATAGCGACGAGCGGACGGCTCAGAGGAATTACATAAGCCAGTTTGAGTATACACGGGCAGGGACCTGGCGACTTGTTCATGGCTTGAACCGGAAAACGCCATAAGGCATTTTTCTGGTACTCTTTCCATGATTGTAAGTCGGTGATTCGTTTATGTGAGAAGCACTGATATAGATGGATCCGTCCGGACCTTCGGCGAACGTGTCAGGCCATTGAAGCCGCGCGTCAGTAATAAGCCGTTCCATCTTTCTTGCAGGGTCCAGCCGGCATACGCTGTTTTCCTGTAGATTGCTCAGATAGATATTTTGCTTGGCATCCATCCAGATTCCATCAACAGGGAACGTCGGCGCGTATTTTTCCGCAACAGGCTTCGCGTGCGGGTCACACAACGAGTCCGTCAGCACGCGATAGAGAGTGGCAGAAGCAATCGCCTGATAGTAAAGATAGCGGCCATCGGGTGAGAGCGCGATCGCGTCGGAATGAAAAGCGGGTGTTTGGCCGCTGGGCCCCAGCAGCGGCTTGCCATCAATCACAATCTCCACGCTCTTGTCGGGCATGACAGACGGGTCGCCATCCAAAGCGCGGTGAGAATGCCCAGTGTGCAGGTCCACCACAATGATGCCTCCCAAACCGCTATCTGTGATGTAGGCCACCTGGCGCTTGGTATCAATCCTGACGTCGTTGAGGTAGGTGTTGGTTTTCGCCGCCTCTGGACCTATCGGGAAGACTTGCGCGATCTCGTTTGTCTTCAAGTCGATTTTCACCAGTTTCGGTCCGCCGGGAATGATGCTCATCAGCATAGGCGCAGCAGCATCCAGTACCCAGAGAGCATCGGTACCATCTGTGAACACGCTTTGCACGCAGATAAAATGCTTTGCGGCGGTTTTCGGACTGAGATCCCAGCGATTCCATTCTTCATTCGGGAACGGCTTCACCGATCCGTCCGGCATGACTTCTATGACGGCGTTCAGGTATTCAGGAGACCACCTGGGAAAGTTCAAAAAGAGGCGACCTTGCTTCGAAACACTAATCCCAGTCAGTTGGAAGTCGTTATTATGATAAACCTCCGTCAATGATTGGGCACGCAACAAAAAGCTGCAGAGGATGGCACACAAACAAAGGCGAATGGCAAATCTCAAAGGGCGCTCCAATAACCGACTAGTGGTCGTTCGCAAATCAGACACTGTCCCAACGAAATCGTTTCCGCGTAGCATTGCTGGAGGGCCGGTCCGAGAGGTGAGTTGGCTATTGAAATGCAAGCTCGATGAAGATGTCTCTGACGAAGTATCGGGCCAAACGCGACTTCCAAGCTACGCCGGAACCGTCCGGCACTTTGCAAAAAGCGCCTTCCACCAAAACATTGTCTTTCGTGGTTCAAAAACATCAAGCCAGCCGCCTGCATTACGATTTTCGGCTAGAATGGAACGGGGTTCTACTCTCTTGGGCCATTCCGAAAGGGCCGTCGCTGTCTCCCGCGGTGAAGCGGTTGGCTATGGCGGTAGAAGATCATCCGCTCGAGTATGGAGGATTCGAAGGAGTGATTCCCGAGGGTCAATACGGCGGCGGGACAGTAATGGTATGGGATCGCGGCACCTGGGAGCCCGAAGATCCGGACGTGGATGCGAGTCTCAAAAGAGGCGACCTGAAGTTCACCCTGCGGGGAAGTAAGTTGCAAGGATCGTGGGTTCTGGTGAAAACGAAAGCGGCGCAAAATTCCTGGCTGCTCATCAAACATAAAGATCAGTACGCTTCGCAGCGAGACATAGTGGCCAGCCATCCCAAGTCTGCACTAACAGAGCGACTGATGGCAGAGATCGCCGAGTCGGACGGCGGAGACGTCGCGCAGGCGGCCGCCAGTGATCCGCTCAGGCGAAAGAGAGGCTGAGACGCCCCTTGCGCGATTCCAAATCTAAGACCGCCGCCGCATTTGTTCCGGCAAATGCCTCCCTGCCGGTGCTGCGCGAAGCTCTCGAACGCTGCCGGGGTTGCGATCTGTATCTGAACACCACGCAAGCGGTACCGGGCGAGGGTCCGGCATCCTCACTGATCGTTTTTATCGGCGAACAACCCGGCGATGAAGAAGACAGGCAAGGACACCCGTTCGTCGGGCCGGCGGGCCGTCTGCTTGACCGCGCTTTAAAGGAAGCTGGCATTGACCGCTCGCAGGTATATGTGACGAATGCCGTCAAACATTTCAAGTTTGAGGAGCGCGGCAAACGCCGTTTGCACAAAAAGCCGAGCGCACGGGAAACGCTGGCCTGCCGGCCATGGCTCGAAGCCGAACTCGCAGTTGTTCGTCCGCAAGTCGTCGTGTGTCTGGGGGCGACCGCCGCACGGTCCGTGTTTGGACCCGCTTATCGAGTTACTAAAGAGCGCGGAATTTTGATGGCCCACGAGTGGGCGCGATTCGCGACTTCGACTATTCACCCTTCAGCTATTCTACGGGCTCGCGACAGTCAGCGGGAGGTAGAGTACCGGCGCTTCGTCGAAGATTTGACGATCGTGCGGAACGCCACCACGCGCCACCACTCAGCCGGCTAGCAGTTTCCCGTCAGCTTCACAGGAATTTCTCGAGCTTTACCCGCTTCCTCTTCAGAAGCAGAGGCCGAAACAGGTCGCCCACTTCCTGCAAACGTGCCGGTATATTCTCCAGCCGGAACTCTTCGATTTCGATGCCCTGGGCCATCTCTTCCCAAGTGACGGGGGTGGATACCGGGGCATGCGGTTTAGGCCGCACTGAGTAAACCGAAGCCAAGGTCCGGCCCCATTCATTCTGGTTATAGTCCACCAGCACGTGCTTGTCGGGGCGTTTCGCCACTTTGTACTCCGCCGTCACAATGTTCGGGTGCTTAGCCTCCAACTCCTTGGCGAAATTTTTGGCGAAGGTCCACACCTGCTTCTGCAGCGGACCGCGCGCAATGGGCACGTAGATATGCACGCCGCGCGATCCGGTTGTTTTCGGGTAACTCGGGATTTTTAGCTTCGCCAGCGCATCGCGAACAAGCAGCGCTGTCTCTCGCACCCGCGCGAATTCGGCATGTGCCGTTGGATCCAGATCGAAGTGCAGGTAATCCGGCCGATCCACGTCGTCGCAGCGCGCATACCAGGGATTGAGATCGATACTGCCTAGATTTACCACCCACAGCAAACCGGCTAAATCCTGAATCAGCGGAAAGTTTATGCCGCTGGCGGACTCGTGCTCCACTTTACAAGTGGGAATCCATTCGGGATGGGGCTCGGGAACATGCTTTTGAAAGAAGAACTCGCCGGCAGCTCCGTTTGGGTAACGCTTCATCACGATGGCCCGATCCGTGAGATGAGGCAGTAGGAACGGCGCAACATCCGCGTAATATTGAAGCAATTCTCCTTTGGTGATACCTTCATTCGGCCAAAACATCTTTTCCAGGTTAGTAAGACTGACAGTTCTATTGCTGGCCCTCAGCGCCGCAGTAGCCTGACCAGTGGGAATCTTTAACGATTGCGAGTTGTTCTTGAGGCGAGCTACCGCGCGAGATGGGGTTGAGTTGGCGTTGCTCGGAGGACTCATTGCCGTTTTCCCTAGCAAGTGACTTACCACGCGAAACACTCCTCTGGGCAACGTTGTCCACTTAAGCGAAAGGTTTACAGAAAGTGCCTCAACAAGAAGCTAGCGGCAGCATCCCCCTGCGTCCCTTCGGCAAGTCTGGTGTCACGATATCGGCGCTGGGATTCGGCGGCCATCATCTGGGCGAGGCGGAAAGCGCGCAAGATGCCGCCCGTATTGTTTCGGAAGCGGTGGATGGCGGCATCTCCTTTTTCGATAACTGCTGGGAGTATCATCGCGGCAAGAGTGAGGTATGGATGGGAGGTGGGCTTAAGGGGAAGCGCGACAAAGTGTTTCTCATGACTAAGGTCTGCACCCATGGGCGTGACAAGAACTTGGCTCTCCAAATGTTGGAAGAATCGTTGAATCGCCTGCAAACCGATCACCTGGATCTCTGGCAGATTCATGGCGTCTCTTTCGATAACGATCCCGCGCTTTTCATACGCCCCAATGGCGCTGCCGAAGTGCTTGAACAGGCCAAACGGCAAGGCAAAGTGCGGTTCGTCGGGTTTACCGGCCACAAGAATCCAGCCATTCATCTCAAAATGCTCGCCACAGGCTTTCCGTTCGACTCGGTGCAAATGCCGTTGAATGCTTTCGATGCTACTTTTCTTAGTTTTCAAAGCAAAGTTCTACCCGAACTGAACAGGCGCGGCATGGCCGTTCTCGGAATGAAGCCCATCAACGGGCATGGCGAAGCTGTGCAAAAAGGTGTATTGACGGCTGAAGAGGCGCTGCGTTATGCCATGAGTCTGCCAGTGACCACCACGATTACAGGGATGGAGAGTGTGGAAATTTTACGTCAAAATCTGAAAGTTGCGCAGAGTTTTCAGCCTATGAATCCGCATGAGATGAAAGAGTTGGAGGCGCGCTGCCGGCCCTATGCCGCCGATGGCCGCTTTGAGCTTTATAAAACCTCGCTCAAATTCGATAATCCCGAAGCTCGCCTCAGCCACCAATTCCCTCTCGACGACCAGCAGGCCGAAGTGCAGGAGATGATGAAGGCGACCGAGAATACCGGCAAAGCGTTTCCAAAGAATTGAAGATCCATGCAAACGAATGACGATGTAAGCAGACGAGTCTTTCTAGGGGCAATGGCAATGAGTGTAGCTACTACCGCAGCGGGCCAAAGCGGCTCGGTTCCGCGCCGTAAACTCGGCAAAACCGACGTGGAGGTGTCGGCCTTGGGGGTCGGCGGTTTTCATCTAGGCGCCGCTAAAGACCAGGCGGAAGCGACCCAGATTGTTCATGAGGCCCTCGATGCGGGGATTAACTTCTTCGATAACTGCTGGGAGTATCACCAAGGCGTGTCAGAGGAGCGTATGGGCATCGCCCTTGAAGGGCGCCGCAAAGACGCCGTGCTCATGACCAAAGTGTGCACCCACGGGCGCGATAAGAAGGTGGCGATGCGCATGCTCGAAGAGTCGCTTCGCCGCTTACGCACAGATTATCTCGACGTTTGGCAGATTCATGAAGTAGTCTATTGGAACGATCCGGATCTGATCTTCGCTCCCGATGGAGCCGCGGAAGCATTGCTCGAGGCAAAGAAACAAGGGAAGGTTCGTTTCGTCGGCTTTACCGGCCACAAAGATCCGGAGATCCATCTCAAGATGCTCTCGCACGATTTTCCCTTTGACACCGTACAAATGCCGCTCAATTGCTTTGATGCGAGTTTCAGAAGCTTCGAGACTCAAGTCCTGCCAGAGGCTATCCGCAGAGGCATTGCTCCTCTCGGCATGAAGAGCATGGGAGGCAGCGGAGAAATGATCAAGCACGGCGGCGTCACTCCGGAGGAGGCGCTGCGCTACGCGATGAGCCTGCCTGTGGCGACAACTATCAGCGGCATGGACTCTCTCACCGTGCTGCATCAAAATCTAGCCATTGTGAGAGGGTTTCAATCGCTATCCTCCCAGGAGATGACCTCGCTGCGAGGACGCTGCCAGGAGTTGGCTTCAGACGGGAGGCTTGAGCTGTTTAAGACAACCACCATGTACGACGGCGCTGAAGGCCGCAAACAACATCAATATCCCGACGCTCAAAAGCTACCCGCCTAAAGAAAGGACAAAGAGGACGGACACTCATCCGCCCCTTTATTATGGCTTCTTTAGCCCTTCGATTCAGGTGGAAACTTCTTGAACATATCCGCGACCGCTTTGTCCAATTTCTTTTCGTTCTTTTCCGGCTTATCAGCCAAAGTATCGCTCGACGAACCGCGCCAGATGAGCTGTTTGTTGGAGCTGTCGAACATATCGATTGTAAGGGTGCCAACGGGTACCTTTTCCACCGTAGTGGTCGCCATTCCGTCACCAAACCCGCGCCACCTCCAACCTCCGCCGAAGCCGTCGTACCAGGTCTCCAAATTTTGTTGAGTGTGCGTGGCGCCATAGGCGGCAAGCGAAACATCTCCGCCGGACTGAACCTTTGTCCAGCCTTTGGCTGACAATTCGGCATCCACCGCACGGGTGATGCGATCGTTCCACAAAGGATTTTCAGCCTGGACCTTGATCCAGGAATACGTATGATACTTCCCAAAGTCGGCTTTATGATCGTAGTCAGTCTTTACCTCACCCAAAGCAATGAGGACCGAGCCAACCAGAGCCAAACCCAGAAGCGTAATGGTTTTTTTCACGAGTCTTTCCTTCCCGCTGTGAGACGGTGCGATGTCTCGGGCGATTACGCTGCCAATATTGCTTAAGCTCCTGCAGTCTAAATGGGGGCGACAGGGCGCATTCAGTAAAATTGCTCTGTGGATTCTGCCATCACCGACGCAAATCCCTCCGTCGCGCCGCCATCGCTTTCGGCTTGTTCACTGCTGGACATGGTAGAAATGTCTCTCCACGCCAACAAAGCGGAGTGGGTATTCCTGCGTGAGCTGCGGGTGGGCACTGGACGCAGTCGGCATAGCTTGCAGCGTTTGGATGCCTTCGCGCTGAATTGTTTCCCGCATTTGGGAATGAAGCGGGTCTGCTATGAGGTGAAAGCGTCGCGGGCGGATTTTCTATGCGAGATGAAACAACCGCTGAAGCGGCGGATTGGGATGCGCTTCTCCAACGAATTTTTCTTCGTCACGCCGGCCGGCATGCTGGCGCCGGATGAAGTACCAACGGAGTGCGGGTTGATCGAAGTGGGTAACGCGATCACAGACGACTCCAAGCGTTTGATTCGCGGTCACTCAGGCTTCTTTCAAATCAATCCAAACGATGGATGCTATTGCATGGTAAGTATCGCTGCGCCGTGGCGTGACTCCCCCGCTCCCACCTGGCAATTTGCCGCGGCGATGCTGCGCAACCAGCAGCGCGCGATGCGCGAGAAGCCCCCCGAAGTGCCGCGGCAATTGCGGCTGGAGTGGGAGTGAGTGAAGCAAAGCCTAATGGATCGTTGGATACTTGATGCCTAACTGGTCGAGATAGGTATCGTACTTGGCCGGATCGTAATACAGAGCCTTCATCCTCGGCCGGTATTGTTCCATGATCTTCTCATTCAGCCAGATCGCCGGTTTGTCATCGGGACGGATGAAGCTCTGATATTTCACTGTCTTGGTCTGGACGTTGCGGAAATAGTCCCAGGATCGATCGACGAGCTCAGGGTGCAAGAGCAGGTCGAGCATGGTGAACGCCTGCGCTTTGGCGCCGGCGATGACACCTTTGTGGGCAATAGGCGTAGCCATAGAAACACCATTCGCCCAGTTGTGGCCTGGACCGCCGGGGATGTTCGAGGGATAACGCAGCACAATGGTCGGCACATTCCACGAAATGTCGCCGATATCGTCTGAACCGCCGCCGGTCGGGCCCACGTTGCCGGCTTCCATATCGTCCGGGTCAATGACTTTGGGCGCTTTCAACTCGTGTAGCTTCACCGGCAAACCTTTCTCCTCCTGCTTGAGTTCGTGTTGCAGAGCTTTGGCGAGAGTCTGGTCGGCGTCCGACCACTGCGGCAAATCCACTCGTTTAATGTTTTCGTACATCGCTTCGGCCATAGGCTGGTTGAAATAACCGGGCCACGCGGAGCCGAGCAGGCGCGAGGTGTAAGTCGTATCGGTCATCAAAGTGGCCGCCTTAGCCATGTTGTCGCCTATGTGCCAGAGGTTCATGATGTGATCGTAATCGGCTTCGCGAAAGTAATACCAAACGGCGGCATTGGGCGGCACCACGTTGGGCTGATCGCCGCCGTTGGTGATCACGTAGTGCAGCCGCGTGGCGAGGCGCAGATGTTCCCGCCGGAAATTCCAGCCAACATCCATCAGTTCCACGGCATCGAGCGCGCTACGGCCGCGCCAAGGTGCGCCCGCCGCGTGCGCGCTTTCCCCTTTAAAGCTGTACTCCACGGAGACCATGCCATTAGAAGGGCTTGGCCCATACGAAACGCCGAAATCGCTGGCCACATGGCAGAACAGAACGGCGTCGACGTCTTTGAACGCGCCAGCCTTCACGTACCAGGCCTTAGTGCCCAGCAGTTCTTCCGCCACGCCGGGCCACACTTTGATGGTACCCTTGAGATGCTCGCGCTCCATCACTTTTTTCACTGCCAGAGCGGCGATGATGTTCAGCGGCATGCCGGAATTGTGGCCTTCGCCATGGCCGGGCGCACCTTCAATCAGCGGGTCGTGATAAGCCACCCCTGGCTTCTGCGAGGCTTGCGGAATATCGTCGATGTCAGAACCGAGCGCGATGACCGGTTTGCCCTCACCCCAAGTGGCCATGAAGGCGGTGGGAATGCCGGCAAGGCCGCGCTCCACTTTGAAGCCGTTTTTCTCCAGAATATCGGCCAGATACTTGCTTGTCTCGAACTCCTGAAAGCCAAGTTCGCCGAAGCTGAAAACGCTATCCACCATGACTTGCGCCTGTTTTTTCATGCCGTCGATCTGGCCGCTCAAATCAGCCTTGATGGCGGTCTCTTTTTCGAGCGAAACGGGCTGCTGCGCCAGCAAGCGGGCCACTACGAATAAATACAGCACTGGTAGGGTTTTCATGAAAATGGCTATTGTTGTAGCTTAGCGCTGCGCCGGCAATCGACGACGAGCGGCCCGCAGTTCACGCCACATGTTGGCGCAAAGTCAGAATTCGATGAACCAGCATCAACCTTTTACTTCGTGATGTGAATCCGTTCAATGCCAGTGGCTTTGCCCGTGGTTTCGTCCGCGTGAATCACGACACCATGCAATTCCACGCCGTGGCGCGCGGCTTCCATGCGATTGGGCAGACCGGTCATAAAGCGGCGTATGATGCTTTCCTTTTCCACCCCGATCACCGAATCATATGGCCCGGTCATGCCGGCATCGGTCTGATAGGCAAGGCCGTTGGCGAGGATGCGGGCATCGGCGGTCGGCACATGCGTGTGCGTGCCGATCATGGCAGTGGCTCGACCGTCCAGGTGCCAGCCCATGGCCACCTTTTCGCTGGTGAGTTCGGCATGGAAATCGACGAAGCGGATTTTGATGGCGGGATCAAGCTGGGCGAGCAGTTCGTCCGCCTTCTTGAAAGGACAATCGATGCTGGTCATCTGCGCGCGGCCTTGCAAGTTTAAGACGGCATAAGCAACGCCGTTGCGCGCGCTGGCAGTGTAAACGCCGGAGCCCGGCAGACCGTTAGGATAATTGGCCGGACGCAAGAGGCGCGGTTGGGTGTTAAGGTAATCGAAAATCTCGCGTTTGTCGAAACTATGATTGCCGCCCGTGAGCACGTCCAAGCCATGCGAAAGAAGCTCTTCGGCGATGAGCGGTGTGATGCCAAAGCCGCCGGCGCTATTTTCGGCATTAGCGATAGCCAGGCTGATTTTGTGCTCGGTAATGAGGCGGTTGAGGTTTTCGGCGACGATGCCGCGGCCCGGCGAAGCGAAAATATCGCCGATAAAAAGGATGTTCATGACAGCTGGACGGAAAGGAAAAAGCGTTTCCGGCGAGGGTTTTCTGACTCGATCCCCGTCATTGACCCCTAAGAGAGCAAGGGGGGAATCCTCCGAGCGCCTTTAGGCTTCTCCGTGACGCTTTGACACGTCGGAGCCTGCACACCAGCACTTCATTCGAGCGGGACTCCATGACATTGACTATCGGATCAATTTTTAGGAGACCAAGCGGGCGGCCCTCGCCGGGAACGCTTTTCCACCTCAGGATAACAGAAAAACGGCGATTTTCAATGGTCGGCAAGTCTTTTTTCAAAGACGGCGGACGTTTTGACGCGCGCATAGCCTTCGCGCACATAGAAGCGGTGCGCGGCCTCGCGGGAAACTTGCGAACGCACCAGGGCGCGACGCAAGCCGTGGGCGCGCATCCATTGTTCGGCGCGCGCGATTAGTTGCCTGCCGATGCCAGTGCTGCGATATTTTTCGGAAACCACCAAGCCGCCGATTTCGCCATACGGTTCCGATTGCAGATGGTGGACGATGCCGACGTCTATCCACCCTACGGCAATTTCGTTGCTATGGGCTAGGAAGACGGCATGGTGCGGACTGTTTTGCAATCCAGCGATGCGCCGTTCCATGGTTTCAAGGGAGACGGGGTAGCCGAATTCGGCGCTCAGTTCGGCGGCCGCTCGGGCGTCGCTAACAAGGATTTCGCGGATGATCAAAGACATTGAAATTTGTGGGGCGGCGCCGTGCGCGGCCGTCTGGCGCTCCACCACCCCTCAGATTTAGTAAAACTGAAAGCAAGGTAAGCAACCCCAGTGCCCCCAGATCAGGAACCAAAAAACTTCGATTTTACTGTCCTCTATCTCGCCGCCCGCTCGCTGCTCGGCTACTTCGTCAACACCGCGTTTCACGAATACCTCACTTTCATCGCCGCCAACCTCGCGCGCTGGCACGCCCAAGGCCTGCTCCAAAGTCCAACCGAGCCAACGCCTCTCGGCACTTACTCCATCCTGTTTGATTTCAGCGCCATCGATCTCGGCAAAATTTCTTACATCAACGGCATCTATTTCTACATCCTCGCTTGCCACAAAGGCGCCAACTTCCGCCTCATGCACCGCTTCGAAGGCAAGCAGGTTCTTTATCTCCGCGGCTTCGATTTCGAAGGCTCCTTTGCCGCCGGTGACCAAGTCGCCGCCGGATTTTCCACCGCCGCCTCCAGTTCTTTCAATGGAGTCCTCGCCAAATACCTCTCTCCCCAGTTCGCGGTCTTTAAAGTGATGAGCCCTAAAGATGTCTATTGGGAAACAGTCGCCGCCGAACGTTACTTCTATGGCAGAGGCGATTTCTCCGATATGATCGCCCTCGCTCGCTACCCGTTCTCGTCCATCTATCTCAATGCCTCACGCTGGAAACAGGACCTCTCCAGTCTCCTTGATAGCATGGACCATTTTGTGGTCTATGTCTGCACCATCACCGAAAGCGCCCTATGGGAGCTCGATCAACTCGATACCGATGAACGCCGCAGCCGCGTCACCGTCGTTTTCGACGATAATGCCATTGAACGTTATGCCTTCGAAATCGATTTACAAGACAAGCTGAAGCACGATTTGGGAGACCAGATGATCTGGACCAAAGAAGCGCCCGCGCCCCGCTATAGCGCCGCGGAGCTGCGCGCCAAACTTGCCGGCAAGTTCCTGGTCACCACGCCCGAAGATTTTGAAAAGAACATCGCAGAGCACGCAAAGCGCATCGCGGCAAGCTCGTCACGCCTCGCTCCAGGCGCTCGTGAAACTTGGCTGGATTTCTATTTCTATCCTGCTCTTGATGACGCCAAGCTCACGCAACTGCGTGATTTGTCCGCTCAACTCAAAGCGTTCACAGATGCCTGCCTCGGCGAAAAAGGCATCAACTGCCTCCCGCTCTTCCTCAACCACCTCCAACTGCTCATCTTCATGACTCTCCTCATGGGCGAGCATCACGAAACCGGTCGCACCCTCGCCTCTTATGCAGCTGTCTTCGATGCCGCCTTCGACTACTACACAAAAAACGTAGACGCCCTCTCACCCGCTGGCCGCCAGCGCCATCTCGACCTGCTGGCAAGCCACCTCGCCATGGCACGCCACATCGGCGGGCATATGCTCTCCTTCGGCAAAAGTCACCAGTTTGAAAACTTCTCCGCCCTCGCCGATGCGGAGTTCGCCGCCGCCTTCAACAAAACCAAACCCGCCGTCACCCAGTTCTTCGAAAAAGCCCGCGCGCGACAATCATCATCTGCCGCCGCCACTTGATCCCCTTTCTGGAGACGCGCAAGACGGCACTCTGATTGAACAGGATGACAACTACTCGTAGGAGATTGACGAAGACGGCACTGATCATCATCGCCGTCGCTATCGGCTCCATCATCCTACTCCCGGTGGCCAACTGGGGTGTGTGGGCGCTCATCCCGCCGCTCTCAGCTCATTCGCTAGCCAAGACCGGGCACTTCGCCTCACTCGGCGGCATCGACACCTACTATGAGCGCTACGGCTCCGGGCCGCCGCTGATCCTCATTCCTCCCGGCGGCAGCCACACGAGCACCTGGCGATTCAACATCGGTTCGCTGAGCCGCTCACACGAAGTCTGGACATTCGACCTTCCCGGCTCTGGCTACTCCGACAAGCCCTCCACCTTTCCGTACACGCATCGGAGCTACGCCGCATTCGTCCGGGACTTCATGAGGTCCATGGGCATACAGAAGGCGGTAGTCGGTGGGTGGTCGCTCGGCGGCACTGTCGCGCTCGAGTTCGCCCTCGACTTTCCCAAGCGCACCGCCGGCCTCGTCCTCATTGACGCCGGCGGCTATCCCCACGCGATCGCCCATCAGACGCAGGTGACCAACGCGATCCTAATGTCGTTTTCCTCCTACCCAGCCGCCGTCAAGAGCTTTTTCTGGTACATCTATCGCGATCCCACCCCGTTCGCGCGCGACGCAGCGTGGGTCAAGGAGATCTGCGACATCAACCGCACGCCCAACGCCCGGGACGCGTTCTACTGGATGCAGCGGGCGCTGCACTTCGACTACGCCATCCCCGACGTGAGCCGCATCAAGTCGGTGGTCGTGCCGACCCTGATCATTTGGGGACGCGACGACCGGGCCGTGAACGTCCTGACCGCGACGCGCTTCCACCAAGACATCGGCGGATCGCAGCTCGTCATCATCAACAATGCTGGCCACGCTGTGCACGAAGAGAAGCCAGACGCGGTGAACCGCGCGATCACGTCGTTCCTCCAGGCCATCCGCTGGTAGCCGGCAGCGGACGCCTCCGCATGGACACTCGGGCCCGGCTTCTTCTTCCTGGTTAATCGACCAGATGCTGGCGCAAAGCTTTGCCGACGGCTTCAGATTTTGAATGGACTTCCAACTTCTCGTAGATTTTGCGCATGTGGAAAGAGACGGCATGCACTGTTACGCCCAGTATGACGGACATGGTTTTATAATTGTGCCCTTCCACCAAGAGCCGGAGCAAACGGAGTTCGTGCGGCGTCAGGTTGTAATCGGCCTGCTGCGGCGGAGCCTTCTCGCGGAATAGGGCCAGCACTCGGCTAGCAATTTCCGGCGACATGGGCGCACCACCCGCCACCACTTCGCGAATGCTGTCGAGCAGCTTCTCCGGCGGATCTCGCGAATGCCTTGCACCCCGGACATGCCCGGAAGGCCAATATCGACCAACACCACGTCGGGCACCGCCTCTCCTAGGTTGGGCAGGGTTTCCTCCATGCTGCCGTATGCTCCGCAGCATTTAAACCCAGCGCTGCCCGCAATCATCTCGCGCAAACCGTCGCGAATTTCGTGGCGGTCTTCTATTAGCGCTACACGAATAGGGGGAATCTGCATAAATTGACCGTGCATTCAGCCTATATCAGCTGACACCGAAAGCAGCTATCTATACAGTAGCTTTCGCCACACTCTTTTGAACATGCTGGAACCAAGCGGCATTCTGAGGCACACGCGAGTTCCGCCGTTCGGCTCGGCCAGCCACTCGATTTCTCCGCGCAGAGCTTGGGCGCGCTGTTTCATACTGGCCAGCCCATTCCCATCGGAGGCGCCTACGCGCGGTCCACAACCATCGTCGGCGATGTCGAGTTCCAGACGCTCCGCCAGGATGGAAAAACGCACTTCAATCCGCCGGCACCCGGAATGCCGCACCGCGTTGTGAATCGCCTCTTTAGCAATCAAGAACACATCACGGCGAATTTCAGAGTTGGCTTCCCGGTCCAGTGCCGCGCTGTTTGCCTCAAATGCCAGGTTAATGTCACAGGAGGTGCACATCTCGGTTGCAAAGTAGCGCACACGCTGTACCCGTTCGCGCAGCGAATCACGCTGCGGATTGACGGTCCAGATAATATCGCCGATCGTGCCTACCAGCGAACGGGAGGATGTGGCAATGTGCCCAAGGTGCTCGTCACCCGTTCGGTGCCCATTGCGGCGCGCCAGTTCGCTCCAGATGGCAATCTGGGTCAGGCCGGGACCCACCTCGTCGTGCAGATCGAAGGCAATGCGCGCGCGGAGTTTCTGAACGGCAACCAGACGGCTGATCCGATAACGGTGAATGACCACCGCTAAAGCCGCCGCACTCAACAGGCACAGTAATTGAAACGAGCATGTCTGCCAGAACTCCGGCATTACGCGGAAGGCGGCGCTTATTCGATTGCTCACGGGACGGCCCAGCATGTCTACAGCGCGCATGGAGAGCGTGTAAGAACCCGGCGCAAGGCCGGCAAAATGCCGCGTTCTGTCCTTCGTCGGCGTGCTCCATCCTTGCGGCGAGCCGTCGAGCATATGTCGAGCATATATTGATAGCGCAGTTCGCCGGCCGCTCCGAACGCTAAGTCGGTGTAATCGATTTGCGAAATATTTTCGCCGCGATTAGGGCGTAAGCTTTGAGTCTGAGTTTCTCCCAGTTTCCCGACCGGCCAAGGATGGCCGCCAATCTGTAAGCTCAAAGTACGCAAAGGAACGTTCTGCAGAGCCGGCCTGCCCCTCACGGGCTGCAGCCGCACCAAGCCGCCGTGAGTGCCGAACCAGAGAACGCCATGACACGCGTTCGAGGGAGGCATACTTGGCCGACGGCCGTTGCAGCACAAACAAGCCTGTTAACGAGCCGCACCAGATTCGCCGCCGGCTGTCCTGGAACAAAACGGTCACATAGTTGCCCTCCATGGAAATCCGACAGAGGGGACCGTAAGTCGGACCGCCTTCTGCATACAGGGTCTCGTGCGCGATTGGCCAAGCAATGCAGTGGGCTGAGGCTGCATGGCGGGATGCCCTGCGGACACAAACGATTGCGATGCTCGTGGATGAGTTGGGCGTGACAACGCATAGACCGCCGGTACGCTGCGCGGAGAGTTGGAGATGCGCGCTGTGGGAGGCGCTAACGCGGCCGGGCTTTGGGGGCATCGGAAAGATAACCGTAGACCATCTCTGGCGACCAGAGCTTCTCTAGAGTCGAAAAATCGCGGGTATGGATCGCGCGACCGACAGCTTGGTTGTTCGCCCCGATCTGTTTTTCGATGTTGCCGGTCTGGGACAAGTTTTGCGCCACGCCGGCGATCCCGGAAATGAAAACCGCTCCGGCTAAAAGGAGCAACGGTCGCAGGCGCGGCACTCCGTAACAACTGCCATCTCGTGTTTCTCCAATAAAATCTTACCGGCAATGGTGAACACCCGTCACTACCTGTTCAGGTAGTGACGCTCGGCTGACCTCCTGGTCAGCTCCACGCGAGCCAGGAAACTGAGTTACATTGGGCTTGCGCGCGCCCGCGACCTCACTGATACATTAAACAAATTAAACAGACGAACGAAAAGCCGAGAGGAGATGATTCTGCCCAGTGCATTCAAAACCACTTCGAGCGATAGCGGGCGTACAATCATGCGAAGCAAAATGACGGCAACATTACTTTTTCGTCCTGCAGCGATCATCTCCTTGCTCTTTACTGCCGCCACACCATCGGCGGTCTCAAGAAGTGGTCGCCTATGGGTGAAAATGCCGTATTGAAACCTAACCTGCGGCCAATACTATGGTATTCGCCGGCAATAAGGACGATCTCATACATAATCGTTTTAATGTCCCTTTTGCAAGAAGAGGTAAGCCGGTTTCTGGAAGCATGGATGCGCGTCCGGCAGGTTGTGCAGGCCGCCAACTTCAATCATTTTCGTCGGGCTGGGTTGAGCGCAACACAATTCATGAGTCTGAATGTCATACCACAAGACGGTCTCACGCTCGCCGAAATCGCGCGCAGATTGAACTTGAGCGCTGCTTCGTTGAAGAAGACAATTGACTCACTCTCGGAAAGAGGACTTGTCGTTCGGAAACCACGCGCCAATGATCGTCGAAAAATTACCATCGTCAGCACGGCAGCAGGTAAACGCCTTCAAAATAGCGCATCGGGAGAGTTCCAAACCTTCATAGCTGGTATCTTTGGGGACATGTCTCACCAGGAGCGGCGGGGTTTGGTTACGGGTTTGGAACAATTTCTTCAGATTGCCGAGCAACATGCGCAAGAGCAGCAAACCAGTGCTACTCGCCGTGCTGTTGGCGCTGCTCGGGGGAAGCATAGTACTCGGCAATCTCGCTAGCAGTAATCTTGATAGAGCTGTTGCTTTGTATCACCGCCGCTATTTCGTCATCGCTCTTGCCGCACTTCCGCAGCGACTCGATTTCATCACTGATCATCCCCACAAACGCCTCCAGCGGGAACATTTCGGGCCCAAGTCCGGCTTGGGCGCGCAAGGCTGTCTGTGCTTTCAAGGCTTCGTCGAGCGTATATAGTTTAGGCTTGGTCATCTAAATCTCCATTCGTAGTACGAATGATACCACGAATTTAGCAGCTTACGCCTAGCGTTGTTGTTCCAAAAAATCCACCGCTATCGCAAACTGATCAGCAACGCTGTGCGAGTCAGAGGGAGTCGAAGCGAACAACGTAATCGTTATGCCACCAAAGCTTTAGTTCGTTCGAGCCAAGTCCGTTCTGCCGGCCCCGGTCCAAGTGAAATCGCGGCATCATAGGCGGCGATCGCCGCGGGAATTTGGTCAAGCCTCCGCAATAGATCAGCGCGGACTGCGTGATAGGGTAAGCAGTTCTGCAATTCCCTTGAATCCAAAGCGTCAATTTCCCTCATCGCTGCCTCCGGTCCCGCCACCTCCGCCAGCGCGACGGCGCGATTCAGCCGCACAATGGCATCGTCACGGTGCTTAATTAGCTCATCATAGAGAGCGGCAACGTCAGTCCACGGCGGTGGCTCGTCCAAGCTCTTCCGCCAACACCAAGCACCGTGAATGGCGGCTTGGATCGTACGCGGCTCGGGGAAGCGTAAAGCCCAAGAGCGCTTCAGATATATGTCCGCTTCTTCGATGAATGGACACCGCCAAAGAGTCGGGTCTTGTTGCGATAAAGGCACCATACAGCCTTGATCATCAACCCTGGCCGGCCGCCGCGCCTCAGTGTATCTGACCAAAGCGGCGAGTGCGTGTGCTCCAGGTTCGTCCGGAACCATTTCCGCGAGCAAGCGTGTCAATTCGAGCACCTCCGTTGCGTACTCGGCGTGATGGCCCGTCCCAGCTGCATCCTCATAGGACTTGGCGTAAGCGATCTCAAGCGTGGATAACACCGCTTCAAGCCTGTCGTTCCACGCTTCCGGCCGGGGCACCTCGAACGGCACGCCGGCCTCTGCGATCTTGCGTTTGGCGCGAACCAGGCGCTGGGCCAACGTGGGTTCGGAGACGAGAAAGGCACGCGCAATCTCAGCGACAGAAAGACCACATACTATCCGGAGGGTGAGAGCGGCGCGCGAATCCGCCGCCACCGATGGGTGACAGCAAACGAAGATCAACCGCAGCCGTTCGTCCGGTATGATCCTGGCATCATCAATCAAGGAGTCTTCGGGTGTCGGTGGCGCTGCGGGTGGGTCTGGTAGGAGCCGCTCTCGCGTGCGTCTTCGTCTGAAAGCGTCGAGTGCCTTACGCTCCGCGGTTCGATAGAGCCAGCCGGCGGGGTCGAACGGAACGCCGTGCGTCGGCCAAGCCTCGGTGGCCCTGACACAAGCATCTCCGAACGCATCTTCCGCTACGCCGATATCGCGAAAACGAGCGGCGAGCGCGCTAACAATGCGCCCGCCAGCCTCTCTCGCGACCTGGTCCAGGACAGCAAGACTCACAGGCGTTCCTACGCGCCTCCCAGGAGTGGGCGAATTTCGATGGAGCCATCTTGCAGTACCGGCAGCTTCTTCGCGACCTCAATGGCGGCGTCCAAGTCCCGAACGTCGATGAGGTAGTAGCCGCCCAACTGTTCCCTGGTTTCAGCGAATGGTCCATCGTGCACGGTTTTAACTCCTTTGCTGGTCCGCACGGTTGTAGCCGCTGCCGTCGCCTTGAGACCAGCTCCCCCTACCCTCGCGGACCCCAACTCCTTGTTGAAAGCCATGTGCTTGGCAACAATTTCTTGGATCGCGGGACCGTTCTTGTCGGGTCCATATACTTTCTCGTCCTCGTATATCAATAGCATGTACTGCATTTCTATTTCTCCTTTCTATCGGGGCCACATTGCGCGCCCCTTCAATGTTGAGACGTCTCGTGACTGCCAGGATCGACAAACCTCAAAAAGATAATCGCAGAAATCCAAAGTCGTCAACGGACATGTATGATGCCAGATTAGTCGGAACGGCCTCCGACGATGGTTCAAAACGGAAATTGAGCGGGGTGGGCGGCGGCACTGTCGGTGACGTGGCTCAATTGTGAGTCCAAAATGGCGTTGCGGAGATTACCCGCGTGTGGTCAACAAGCATAGGTCTATGCTTCGCCGTCACACACGGTTTAACCGACAAAGCCGTGCAAGGAACGACGCTTCCCACAACGAGACTTCCTGGGCGCGTGGCTCGAAAAGAGGCATAGTTTCCGGATGCCCCGTCATCCGTCCACAATCGCCGGACACAAGCCGACTTCCGCGGAGTAATTTCTACAGAGCCGGTGTCGGATCATCTACGGTGGCTGGCGAGTCGTGCAGGGAATAAGTGAACATATCATATTACCCACAATGTAAATCTACTAGTGAGCTGGAATCTGAGGTGTTTACGCAAACGCCGCTATCCCGCGCGAGCAACTAAAAACTGTGGCATGCTCGTGATTCGGCCAGCAGCCGGGCAGCTTAAACTTTTTGACGTTAGTTAGGCCAGATGAAGCCAGGGCAGAGGCTCATATCTTTTCGACGAATTTCAGCTTTCATCTGTTGGCGTTCCGGACTTGCCGCCGACAGCGCCCGTCTTTCGGCGTGTCGTTAGCGCAGAAGCGTTGGCTTCCACCAGACAGAACACCGCGGTGGCTAACGAAAGAACCATCCAGCCGTATGTGAGCAATAAAAGTCGATTTGCCCTGATAATGGATTCTTGTTTCCAAATCTGGTTGTACGGCAAATTTGCTTCCAAGTCCGCAGGAGAGGCTTCAGCTGGATGTTCGAGAATCCAGCGTCGCGCCAGCGCTGTGAGATCTGTATCCAATCCCCGAACATGCTGCTGCAAGGGTCTCTCGGGGGGAAAGGAATACGTGTTTTCCTGCCAAGCCTGGTAGTAGAGGAGCACTGCAGGAAGCGCGACAAGAAAAGAAATAACACCACCCACAATCCAGCGCTTGCGCGTTGCCCTGCTAGCTTTGGCTCTCCCCAAGGCCGAGACGACGAGCAGGGCGATTAGGACAAGAAAGGACAACGTGCCGACGGCGTAGGAGGCGCCTGTCTGATCAGGTGGGGCGATTATCGTAAGAAAACCACCGAAGGCAGCGAAAAAGAAAGTGGCGATCTCAATAGCCCACGCAGCGATTCGTTTGTAGTCCTTCAATGCTGCCCCTTGCTAGCACTCAGCGTTACAAGGATGGGTTCTGCGTCCCAAGGCCGCACTTTTACCCGCAAAGGTTCTGTGACCGGATGTCCGGGATCGCCATCTTCCGCCGCCCAAATCATGTAATTCTGCACCCGCATGAGTTCAGAGGCACCCGACCCGGGGCTTTTGAAGGAGTCGCAGTCCTTCCCTGGCGGGTTGCGGAACAGTCCGTAAACAGTGTAGTAGACGCGAACCCGTTCCAGCGCCTTCGCGTCCGCCCCGCCGATACTCACAGAGACTTTATAAAGGGCGTCAGCCTTGGGAAGCTCGTTAGCGAGTTCCTGATCATAGTTGGTCATCTCGACCTGGACGTCTTCGTGAAACGCGGCGATTCGCGACACGTCTGACCTGGTCAGCTTGCCAGACGTAACGGCATTCCGCAAAATCGAATTAAGCTCATCCGCCTCTCGTCGAAGCTGCACGAGGGAGTCGCGACGAAGGGGCGGTCCGGTTCGATGCAGAAAGCTTCGTTTGATCTGCGCGTACCAAAGCTGAAGACTTTCCAGATTTCCCCTCAAACTATCACTAGACGAGGTCAGCGGCAGAGTGCGTGAACTCTCCAAGAATGAGTTTATTGACTGTTGAAGCACCTCGCCACTTCGATTCAGAGCATCGCGAAGGTCGGGATCGACCGTTAATATTGCGA
This sequence comes from Bryobacterales bacterium, assembly GCA_963764105.1. Classification (GTDB taxonomy): domain Bacteria; phylum Acidobacteriota; class Terriglobia; order Bryobacterales; family Bryobacteraceae; genus Bog-105. The sequence goes on along the minus strand of CAVXRP010000044.1, from coordinate 21,205 downwards.
GGCCGCCTGCGTGGCGCACCTTCTCAATGAGCGAATCGCTTGCCAATCGCGGCAGCTGCAAGACCGTTCCAGGGGGCAGGCCTTTCAGCTCGCGGAGGGATGGGTTCAATTCGTAAACCAGAGTAAACGCCTCACTATCTGGAGCTATGCCGTTGGTCTGGAGCACTTTATAAATATCTGCGCTCGACCCGATTTCCTGACGTTTCACGGCAAGAACCACCTCCCCGGTTCCGAAATTGATTGGTGTCAGATCCTGTGCGTTCACGACAGCCGCCACAACTTGTCGGCCTGCGATCACATTCCCGAAGGCGAGTGCTCCCCTGCCTGACGCGTCCAGACAGCCGAAGGCCCAGACTAAGCAGAGGAGGAACGGCAAGACTTTATTCATCTTTGTTTGACCCCTCATCTAGCTGCCGCGGTGCCTCTCACGAAATCAAATAGCTCAGGTGTTTGCAAGTTGTCGCTCGCAATTCCAGGATAAATTTCTTTTAGAACTAAAGGCGTTTGTCGCTGAGCGCTTTTCAGCCACTCAGAAAGGCTCTGATCGGAATTGGTTCTTGAAATTCGCAAGAACGCCTCGGCTAATAGGGTTCGGCCCTCGCCACCGCCAATCCACTGACCACGAGCGCTTTGAGCCGGTTGTGCAGCGCACAAGACCCGCATCCCTTTGTCATAGCTAAGTTGACCGAAGCCTGGATCACCTAATGGTGCAGGGCGGAACTTTTTACCGGACACTGCTCCAGCGTGACAGGAATCTAAGATCATAAGCATCTCTCCCGCGTCAACACCTTGCCACCAGCTTGCTAGCTCGGCACTCGAGATCGAATGCTCGAGGAAATTCCTTGCCTCCGCACAATCCGTGGACAAACTGGCGGCGATAGGACAATGATTCAGGACTTCCGCTGTAACGCCCCAATTGGAGCCCGTATCATAGGGAATCACGAAAAAGTTGCCATCTAAATCAGCGTAGCCGTGACTAGCGATATAGAGAAGGACGGCGTCATTTGGTTCGGCAGCTTCTATTTGATGCTCCGGATCGAACTCTGTGCGAAGTGAGGGCGGAACCGGTCGGCCGGCGAGCAAGTCAAGCACCGCCTTGAAGTTCGCTTTTCGTGCCTTTGTCAACTTCGGTTGCTGACTATCTTCCGCCAAATCGGAATCGAGTGAGATATTGACAATTTGTCCATAATCTTTTTTGAGTTTGGCGGCCAGTAAGGCACCCATTTGGTGTGCGCTACTTACCGCAAGTTCCAGATTCCAACGCGATTCGTTCGCGTTCACGCCAGCGGTGATGATATAGGCGCGACCGCTTGGAAGTTTGTGCTCGGTCGCACCTTGTCGCTTTAGATCCAGCGCCGCGGACGTCGAACTTTTCACTCGATCCGAATTGAAAGCGTAGGCGGTAAACCGGGTTGTGCTCGCGGCATGCGGAAGTCTGATGTGCGAAAACGTATGCGTAAACTCCCCGGCATTTAAGTCGATCCGATGAAGCCGCCGCCAGGAGGCGATTGCGCTCTCCGCCGCCGGCATTGACTGCCGCTCAGACTCATCAATATCTGGCCATTGGGCCACCAATCGACCATCGCGGAAAAGACGAAGGTCGAACGCGCCGCTTCGAATCAGTTGGCCGCTTCCATCCTTTTGTGTGGCTGATTGAGTTTCACTCACCCGCACCGTAACCGAGGCGAAACCGTCCTCGTTCTCCGGTTCTGCTTTCAGCACCTCCACGCGCGGCTGGCTCCGATTCAGTTCAGCGACTGCCCGAAGCGGCGCTAACTTCTCTCCGCGGAAGAGCTTCTGGACCAGCCGCGGTTGGTAATAATCGCGCATGAAGATTTCCGGTGCCAGCGCGTGCAGCGGTTCATCGGGAAAAACCCAGCTCACGCCTCTAATCTCATCTGCGGAGTTCGTGTCGAATCGCCCATTGGGATCGGCCACGATCCAGCTGCCATCATCGAGGGCGAACAGGCTGCACAAGAGAGTTCCCGTGCTGGGATCCCATAGTCGCACCGTAGAATCCTCGCTCCCGGATGCCAACATTCGGCCATCCGGGCTGAAAGCGACCGCGTAAACGGTGTCTCTATGTCCAATAAATTGGCGGATCTCATGCCCCGCAACCACATCCCAAAGCTTAATTGTGCGGTCCGCGCTGGCGGACGCGATTGTGTGTCCGTCCGCGCTGAAGCACAGGTCCGTAATTCGGCCAGTGTGGCCGATCAGGGTCCGCAGTTCATTTCCGCTAAGGGTATCCCATAGTTTTATCTTGAAGTCGTTGGCCCCCGTCGCCAGAATCCGCCCATCTGGGCTGAACCCGACCGCGCCGACGGTTCCCTCGTGGCCACGAAGTGTTTTGAATTCCTTGCCGCTGCGCACGTTCCATATCTTCACCGTGTTGTCGCTGCTACCCGAGGCCAAGGTGCTTCCGTCAGGGCTGAACGCAATGCTGTAAATATGGTCCGTATGCCCTTCGAGTTCGCGCAGGGATTCGTTACACGGAAACCTTTCGCAGTAGGGCCGTAAGCTCTTAATATCCCAAAGTCTCACCGTATAGTCGTCATTGGTTGAGGCTAACGTATGTCCATCGGCGCTGAATGCAATGGCCGACAGACTGTCGCTGCGACCGTGGTCCGCGATCATTCCCAGGTCGCGTCCACTTACGACATCTTTCAGTCTGATCGTGGTGTCGGATGTCCCCGCGGCAAGCCGACGTCCATCCGGACTGAATGCGATCTTCCACGCTTGCTGACCAAAGCCGCTGAAAGTGCGCAGTTCACCCCCCACCCGCAAGATCCCAGATCTTGACTAGCCCGCCCAACGTTGCGGCGAGCGCACGGCCATCTGGGCTAAATGCAATTGAGGTGACTCCGTACTCCGCTTGGCGGCCACTGAAACTGTTCAATTCGCGGCCACTCGCCACATCAAAGAATTTGATGTCGAGACCTGCTGCAGCCGCAACAGTTCTCCCGTCAGGGCTAAAGGAAAGAAAGCGAGCGAAAACTGGGTGATCGGTGTTACCGACGGAGCGCCATTCACGCCCCGACACGACATCCCGGAAGCGGATTGCATCTTCTGTACCGCCCCAAGCGAGGATGCGTCCGTCTGGACTAAAAGCGACCTTTAAGTCATCTGAATAGCCTTCCAGGGTGAGTGCTTCACTTCCGGTGCCAACATCCAAAAGCTTGATCCGGCCGACACAACAACCTTGGCCCTTCCAACCTTTGACGCCAGCTGCGAGGATGCGGCCGCTCGGACTAAACGTCACGGATGTCAGCCAGTTGTGTTTCAATGGAAAAGTTGTTGGTTCCACGTCGCGATCAAGATTCCAAATCTGCACCGCACCGGCTCCATTCAACACGTCTGATCCATTGAGCTCTTTGGCAGTTGCCAATAATTTTCCATTTGGACTTAACGCGATGGGCAAAAGATAATTTGCGTCATCGTTATCTTTGCCGGCGACTAGGGCCTTTACCTCGCCACCCGTACGAACGTCCCAGAACCTAACGGTGCGATCTTTGCTGCCCGATATCAGTGTGAGACCGTCGCGGCTGAAGGTGACGGAGTCCACTTGTCGGCGATGCCCGAGCAATGTCTTCAGCTCACCCCCTGTTGATACATCCCAGAGTTTGATCGTGTGATCTTCACCCGCGGAAGCCAAAGTCCGTCCATCGGGGCTAAATGCAATGGAGTTCACGTCCCCCTTATGACCGATTAGAGTGCGGAGTTCGCGACCGCTGCGGATGTCCCATATCTTCACTGTTTCGTCCCTGCTCCCTGAAGCAAGTAACCTTCCATCGGGGCTATAAGCGACGGAAGTCACCAGACCCTGGTGACCGAGTTGCACAACCATCTCCGGCTTCACCTGCGAAGAGCATACTTTCGGGGCGAAAGAGAGATAAAGGAAGAGAGCTGGCACCAGGCTTAGCCATGGAGCGGCGGGAGCCCCACGTACTTTCAAGGCTAATGCTGGTCCGAAATGGGTATAACTGAGCATTCTCCAATAGCCTGTTCCTAGCGTTCAGCCGCTCCGCTTCCCCAAGGCAGTATTTGACTTTTGCACCATTATAATCGAGGAAATTCGACACTTTCCTTGAAGAGAAATCGCGGGAGCCGCTGTGTCAATACCAGCGTGCCCGTTAAATGGCGGCAGCACGCAGCGATATAGAAGTTTCCACTAGCAATTCGCGGTTACAGTAGGAGCATGTGTTCCCGGCTCGCGGTGCTGTTCTTTTGCGGCAGTTTTGCCCTCGCCGCAAGCGTTTGTGAGGCTGTCGCCGAAGCCCCTCATCTAGAGAAGCTCTTCCCACGGAAGGGCAGCCATCTCGGTCTGTGGGATCCTCCTCTACCTGCTTCGCGCTCTTTTCGCCTGCAAGTCAAGGCCGGCGGTCCATCTTTTCTCATTACGGTTCGTAGTTTTGTTGTTAAACCCATCGCCACTGAGTCTGCCCGCGCCGGCGAAATCGAAGTCGCTCGCTGCCGAGACGGTAAGCGCGTTCAGATCCTTCCCATCCTGGCGGGGCGATCATTTGGCTTTGGGAACAACTTTCGAACTTTCGATATAGATTTGGACGGTTACCTCGATCTATCCGTGGTCGTTGAAGTGGCCGCTACGTATTCCAGGCAATCCTGGTGGATTTATGATCCAACCAGCAGGAAGTTCGTCCAGAACGGCTTGACGCGAGGATTACGCGAAGTGACTAGCAATGGCTATCGCGTTGATGAAAAGAAGCGTGAACTCGTCGCCAATCACCTAATGTACGGTTGCCCGGCGCTTGTGACCCGCTATCGTATAGAAGCCCATCGATTAGTGATGATTCATTGGGAAGAGCCGTTTCAGGGCGAAGAATGTGTTATCACTTACCACGACTTAGTCGATGGACGAATGAAAGTCACAGGCAAGGGCAGCTTCAAGAATGATCAGCCTGTACCCTGAAACGCAGTGAACTGCGCAGCTGGGGCTTTCTGATGGCGACGGCGACATTCAGAGGCCCTCGAACAAGAGAGCAGTCAAGCGGCGAAGTCACATCATCGCGGATTAGTATCGGTAAACGCTAGGATTCTATCTGGACTGATCCGGAGACTGAAGTTGAGGGCGGAAGGTGTTCAGGGCGGATCAGTTTAGATAGAGACGTTTGAAGGAAGGCGCTTGCGTTTGCGGCGGGCGCGGTGTGCTTGACCTGGAGCTTAAGTCTACCCTTCGCGTTACTCACCACCTATTCGGATGATTCGTTAAATGTGATAGAATCAGTGCTCTTTTTAGCGAGGTCATATGTCCAACCATCCTTCGCGGATTTTCGTCAGTTATAGCCGCGAAGATTTTGATATTGTAAGTCGGCTCGCTGAAGATCTTGGTAAAGCTGGCATGTCGGCTTGGGTTGATAAGCGTGAAATCAGCCCTGGCCAGCACTGGGACAGCGCAGTGGAGAGCGGGTTGACGGACTCCGACTGCGTGCTTGTCGTACTCTCTCCCTCATCAGTCAACTCCCGTAATGTTCTGGATGAGATTTCTTTAGCCCTGGAATCGAGGAAGGTGATCGTGCCGATCCTCCATCGCGATTGTGTGATCCCTTTTCGGCTGCGCCGCATTCAGTATCTAGATTTCAGAGGAAACTACCTGGACGCGTACCAGGAACTATTGACAGTTCTGACAAACAAGAGGACGCCGACCAACACAGTATCGGCCGATGACTCAGAAAAGACTGGAATCGAGAAGGCGCGAATATTCAGTCGTGGACGCCCAGCGCTCACTATCATCGGAGCGTTGCTTGTCATGCTTGTGCTGGCCGTCGGCTTCTTCTATAGGCAATTGAAGAAGGTGCCGGACATAACTGGAGAGTGGCATTCAGAAGTCTTTAGCGACCCGAATGAAGGCCATCCGAACCGCCACCAATATTACTTCAAATTTAAGTCTGATGGGGAGCACTTGTTTGGCACCGTGCGCTGGGTGGATCCTCCCGGCGAGCCAACCGGCATCATCTATCCTGTGGGAAACGGAAAGATCGAAGGCAATAAAATTTCATTCGACTATTTTGGTGGGTGGTTCCATGGAGGCGCGGTTGGGAACACAACTCGAGAGAAGGAGTCTTTCGTCGGCACGATATCTGGGAACAAGATTCGCTTCATCTACCAGCGGGAGGATGCGCTTCCGATCGACATCAGTGCTACAAAATTTCGCGACGGGCCGGTCGACCTGTCTAATTAGCCCGGGACTGTGGTCTTTGTTCTCGGGTTCATAGGATCGCTTTCAGTACACAGATCTGGAATGACCGGTTGATAGGCCCAGCCCCAACTGCGCAAGCCCCACTTGATTCATTACGCCCACAACTTCACGCTGGACGGCGTTCACTTATGAGTAGTCGCCCAGCGTAGATCTATGCTGCGCCGTTACACACGATGCGCGTTTGCACGTCAAAGTTACTGCGAAGGGTAAAAAACCTTAGCACCCATTCTTCATTGCGAAAATACCTCACCCTTCTTTCAGAGGATGCTTGTGGCGCAGGTGCCCCTGTAGCTCCATAAGCAGGCGACGGTAGCTCATACAAAGCTCCCGATGCCTGCTCATCCGAGCGGCCGAACTCTGCATCCAGTGCAATGCGCGCGCACGATCTCCGGTCGCCAGATACGCACTCCCCAACAGCGCTTCACTGGCGCCAAGTTCCGGGCTTTGCTCGTCGAGCAGAGTCCTTTGCGTCTCCACGGCTTCCGTGAGCAATGGCAGTGCGGCTTCGGGCTTGCTCTGCATCAAGTTCGCTCGCGCTTCCCAAGTCAATGCCCGCACTCTCCAAAACTGGAGATAGGTTTCCAGATGAGCGTCCGCCAAGCGCTTCCGCAGATCTCGCGCCAACGAAATCGCCGCCTCCGGAAGATTGCTCTGCAGGGCAATTTCCACGGACCCATAGAAGTTCTGGATGAGACTCGCTGAAAGGGCGGCGTCCGGTTTGATTGGAGCTGCATATCTTTCCAACACTGCCTCCGCCTCCGCCAAGTTTCCTTCCTCCAGCGCTAAACGGAGACGGGGACGAAGATAGCCGTCATTCACCGTTGCGTGCACTTTCTCACGGATCGCCTCGTTTTCCAGCAACGCTTCTTTGGCGGCGCCGAATCGCCCCAATTCGACAAGCACTTCCGCCTGAACTTCGAGCATTTGTGCCAGGTACGCGGTTCCAGGCCGATGCTCACGGCGATTGTTGACGGCCTTGGAAATATGGTCCAGCGCGTCTTCCAATCGTCCAGCCGCCTCCAGACCCATGCCGTATTGCAACTCCATCTGGGGCGTAAAGAACGGATCGCCGGCACCCTTGGTTCGCAGACAGGAGGCAAGCGCGGTCTCGAGATGCGGCAACGCCTCTTTCGAACGCGAGGTGAAGGCCAATAATGCGCCCAACCTGCCTTCGATCATGAACGTATCGACATCGTCGAGGCCGCCCAACGCCAAGGCATCCCGTAGCGCTTCGCGATAGCTCTGCTCCGCGGGGCCATACTCAAGAAGCGAAATTTGAGCGTGCGCCTTGGTTGCGAGACACTGCGGCAGATCGGTGTTTGGGTCGCCTCGTAGGCGTTTGGAAAGTTGAACGGCGTCCGTCATGGCCGCTTCAGCATCAGCGAATTGGCCCGCCGAGATAAAAGCGAAACCGGCGGTCCGTTCGGCAAGCGCGAGGTCAGAGGAACTGGGACTCTGCCGTAGAATCGCTAGCGATTCCCGGGCCAGTGTAGCGGCTTTCTTGACATCTGTGCTCGTGTAATTCTCGGCCAAAGCGGAAAGAACCATGCCCCGAGTAGGAGAACTCAGATCTCCGGCATTGTCCAGAATCGACTTCGCCTCCAGCAGCACCGTTTCCCGCTCGTTGACTGAACGGGATGAGTGCATCGACCGGCCCAGGTCGACCAACGCGGGGACAACTTGCAGACTCTGGTTTCCAGACAATTTTCTTGCCAGTGCAACGCGCTGCTTACGCAACGCTACCGTGTCATCGCTCAATTCGAGGTCTTGGTAGAGGGATCCCAGCAATTCGATCATCCTGAGCTTTGCTTCCGGCGCGTCATTCAAGCTGGAGTTCACCTTCCGCGCGCCCATATCAAGAAGTTGCCGCGCCGTTGTTTGTTGGGCTTTCTTTGGGTCGGGGTTTGCTCTACTGTTGAGGCGGAAGATATCCTCGGTAAACTGTTCGACTGCCAGCGCTGTGCGGGCCTCCTTTCTGGCGATCCTTGTTTGCGATAGAGCAACCGTGAGTCCCACCGTCAAAGCAACCACGATAAGCGCCGCGGCTAAAACCGGCAGCTGATTGCGGCGAACAAATTTTGCAATTCGATAAAAAATAGAATCGGGGCGGGCGCTCACCGGTTCTTGTTTTAGATAACGCCGGAGATCGTCAGCCAGCGTGCTGACGGACGAGTAGCGTTCGGTGGGAGATTTCTTGAGCGCCTTGCCGACGATCGTATCCAAATCTCCGCGAAGTTCGCGCCTCAGCTTGTCGGGAGTAGTGGCGCGCTGTTCCGCGATGAGCGACGAGTCCGGCGAGATCACCTGGAATAGGCGCGGCGGTTCCGTCTCCACTATGGCTTTCATCAGCTCCACTGCCGATTGGCGTTCGCTTCCTAGCGGGTGCTCGCCGGTCAAGAGCAAATAGAGCAACGCTCCCAGTGAATAGACATCGGTAGCGGTGGTCACCTTGCCGCCGTTGATTTGTTCGGGCGCGGCGAATTGCGGGGTAAGCGCACCCCCGCCTTCGAGGGTCAGCAGCGTGGGAGAGACGCCGTTCGCTTCATCGTCCAGTAACTTCGCAATTCCAAAATCCAAGAGCTTCACTTGCCCGTCCGCCCCAACGAGAACGTTGGACGGCTTGATGTCGCGGTGAACGATCAGGTTGGCGTGCGCGTCGGCAACGGCGCTGAGGACGTCGAGAAAAAGACGGATCCTGCCATCGATTGTAAGCTTTTGTTCATCGCAGTATGCGTCGATCGGTTGACCCGCGACATATTCAAGAACGAGATAGGGCCGACCGTTCGCGGTAACACCGGCATCGAGCAGCTCGGCGACGTTAGGGTGCCGCAACTGTCCGAGAATCTTGCCCTCGCGATGGAACCGTTCCAAGCCCGCGCCACTGGCCACTGAGAAATGTAAAAACTTAATCGCTACCCGCCGATCAAAACGTCCGTCGCTGCGCTCAGCAGCCCAGACCGAACCCATTCCTCCTTCACCAAGCAAGCCTGTCAGGCGATAGGCGCCGATGATTTGTTCGGGAGAGCTATCGTCTACGTCGGGCAGGGTGGGAGAGTCTTCGAGAAAACGCCTTTCTACCAGAGAGCGATGGTCATCCAAGAGCGTTTCGAGATCGGGGGCTAACTCTGGCTGACTGACATGGAGCGCGGCCAGCCATGTGGAGCGTGCGGATGCGGTAAGCGACAAGGCCTGATCCAGGTATGGACTGAGTTCGAGCCAGCGCTCGCCGCTGATGGATGCCATGTCGTTTCAGACCTCCCAATCCCTTTGAATGGTGTGGTGCAAATAGATTCGCGCCTTTTCCCATTGCCGTTGCACCGTTCTTTCCGAGACGCCACGCATGGCCGCAATCTTGGCAAACCCGAAACCGCAAAAGAATTTCAGGTCGACAATTTGGGCGAGAGTTGGTTCCGCTTTGGCAAGCTCGTCTAAAGCCTCACCGATCTTTGCCAACTCGCGATCATTTACCGGCTGGCACTGCTCCTCAATGAGTGTGGTGATTTCGAACTGCCCCCCGCGCTTTTGGGCGGACCTCCGGCGCGCATAGTCGATAATGAGGCCTCGCATGACTCGCGCGGCGTAGGCCATGAAGGCCGCGCGTTGGGCGAACAGCGCCTCATCTTTAGACGCCATTTCGATGTACGCCTGATGCAGCAAGGTGGTTGCGCTAAGGCTGATGGGCAGGCCTTGGCGCACTAATTCGCGGCGGGCCAACCTATGCAATTCACGGTAGAGAGTGCTGAATAAGACGTCGGCAGCTGGAAGGCTCCCATTTTCCGCGTCGGCGATCAGGGCTGGCAGGGATGGCTCCATGCAGTCCTCATCATAAAACACTCCACCACCGGCGCGCCATTCATGGGTCAATTGGTCTTGATAGATCAAGCGCTCCCAGCGATGATGGAAAGTCGCGGTAGACATGGCGCCGGTTAAAACTCGTACTTCGGCCCTGTGTATGGCGGAGTGATGCCTTTCGAGCGCAGGTACATCTCCGCCAGCCCAAGTCGGTGGGTGGCATGCGCAATCGCGTTCCAAAGGATGTCGAATTTTGTTGCTCGATGTCCACTTATCGCAGCTACCTCGAACAAGCTGGAGTCGTCCATCTGGCCTAACCCGTCGATACAGTAATCGTAGGCCACTCTCAAACTTTCCATCGTTCCGTCTTTCGTATGGTCCATTGGTCGGTCGAGCGCAGATTGGAACCTTTGCGGGGCTTTGGTGTGAAAGGCTGAGGTACAAGAAAGAACGTTAGCAAGCGCCAAGCTACCCATCTGATCTGCAAAGTTCCACTCGCCACCCGATGGTTTGAACGGCTGGTAACCCTCTGCCAACATTGCATCCGCCACGGCGAGTGAGAGGCTCTTCGATGTTTGCCAATGCTTTATTAGATCGTTGACCAAAATCTTGCTGCCATTATCGGCAGCGAAAATGGGACTGACAACAATACACATCAAGCACGGAACAATTGATTTCATGAACATCTTCCAGTATTGGGAAATTCCCTCTTAAATGTTACGCACAAATTTGCGCCGCGGATGGCATAGGGTCGCCGTCATCAAGCAAGCGTGGCTATCAAGCGCAACCTCCTTCTAGCTATGCCAAAGATCGCCAACGCGAGCCCGAGCAGCAAAATAGATGACGGCTCTGGCGTCGGTGTCGCCTGAACTACCGTTCCACTCAGAGACATTACGCCGTCTATAGGCAGGGAAGTCTCGACGAAAGTAGAGGCCGGCGCAAACGTGCCAAGCGAGCCTGCTGTAGAGTACATCGGGTTAATCACCAATCCCGGCGCTGTTTCTACGGTGTTCGCAAGGTTGTAGATCCAAGATGAGTAATCATATTTGTTATATGGCAGATTGTAATCGGCCAAGACCAGATAATAGGTTCCGGGGGCTAGGTTTAGGTTCGAAAACGGCGTAACCGTTACAACCTCATTGATCGGAAGATCTATGCTTGTAAACGCCACCAGATCACTAAGTGTCGCGTTTGGTCCGATTTGCGTAGTTATGTAAAAGCGCATGGTTGCGCTTGCATTTAGGGCACCCTGCACCTGTACGCTGATCGAACCGTTAGTAAGGGAAAAGTTCTGTGTCCAGGAATCGGCCAAAGCGCCTCCGACGAAGTCAAAGTATCCTTCCAGCCCAGGAACATTCAGCACCGTCGTGGCTGAGGCATTGCTCGTCCAACCTAATAGAAGCAGAATCGCGGCGGGTACGCCGCCCTTCATAAAACGCATACGATAAATCTCCTCTGATGGGTTAATCGCAAACGGTAGAGAAAAGGCGACACCGGAGAGGAAAAACGCTAAAAGGGCCTAGAAGCCTAGCTCTCACGAGTTTGAAATGGTGTCGCAGGAAAGTCAAAGCGCAACCAAATTCGCACAACGATCAAAGTACCGCCAGGAGGAAAACTCACTCATAGCGAATTCAGGAAAGCGAGCAAGTCACTTTTCTCCTGGGCAGTAAAACCGACATTGAAACGCTGGTTATAAAAGTCGACTACATCGCTCAAAGAACGCGCTGAACCGTTGTGAAAGTAAGGTGCACGGCTTGCAAGGCCTCGAAGGATCGGTCCCTTCAGCCGTCCCACATCCTTCCATGCCCCGGTTATGAGAGCCCGGCCTGGATCTGTGGTTTTCTGGATCTCAAGGGTCGATTTGTTCTGCAGCGTGAAGACTGGCAAGTAGCTGACATCTAACGGACTATTGAGATCGCCGACGCCGATGTTTAATGGGACCGGAAGCGAGTGACTGCCAATGTTCAGTGAATCGTGACAGGTGCCGCAATTTCCTACAATCAGGGGCTGGTTCAAGTCGTCATTCAGGCCCGCCACGTTCACGATGTTGATCTGTTTGCTGTTGAATACCTGTTGGCCGCGGAGGATGCTAGCGCGCTGTTCGGTGGCGTGGGGTAGCCACCAGGGGGCAGAGTGTCCTGGGTTGATCCACGAATCGAAGAGGTTGAAGATAACCGGGGTAAAGGGTATGTTCTTAGGGTTCCCTCCGAGGGGATCGTTGATACCAACGAAGAAACTCGGGATAATTTGCTTGGCAATCGTCAAGGGGCCGCCCGTGGCTCCATCGGAATCAAGAGAACCAGCCGCGTAGTCGTACGCCTGGGCGGTCGAGAGAGCCATCTCGAATTGGACGATTTGGCTTTGTACATCGGTAGAAATCGGTTTGCTTGCTTGGGCGTGAATGTTCACTGCGTCCATCGATTGGTGTTGCAGATCGGAATTCAAGTCTGCTGGATTGGTGGCGTAGGTTATCTTTTGCGTGCCGGTCTGCGGCGCCGATTCACGCCCGTCCCACATCACTGCCGAAAGGGGCCGCAGGTTAGTCGTCGGAAGCGGCCGGCGATAAACCGAAAGCGCGGTCTGACTGGCACACCCATATGGATTGTCTACTCCGATGACCTCAAATTCCGCGTTGGCCGGAAGCGCAATCTCGATACGGATTAAGCCATGTGTTAAGAGCAGACTGTGTTGTTTGGGGTCGGCAAGTGTAACCGGGTCGATATTGTTGCAATTGGCTCCGTCGACAACCGCAAAAATTGGATCACGCCCTTGCGTTAACGCGAAGCGGAGCTTCAATCCTTCCGGCGTGATGGTCCAGCCTTCAGCCGGGCGATGACAGGAAAAGCAACTACGCCCGTTTGTGCCCAGTGACTGGAAGAATGGACCGGCGGTGCTGATTGGCGTGCCCGTGTTGTTGTAGGTCTCGCCGAAGCCGCTGCTGTTTGGGTAGGGAAACAGGTTGGGGATGTCCTGAGCGTTTGTTGCAAGTGTTGAGCCCAGTAGTATTGCGGCAAAGGTCCGAATAGAACCATGAGTCATTTTGCGCCCTCCATCTGTGTAATCGAACTCACTTTCCGAAAAGCGACATCCGAAAAATCTTTTTTTTGTCTGTCGTCTTGAGAAGGGTGCCGTTCGATGGGCGAGCGTTTCATGGGTGAAGCTTCGGATTTAAGCGCAGTAACCCGGAAAGTTTCAACCGTTTTGCACAATGTCTAGCGGAAACCAAATCAAGCGGTCCGGACGGCTTTGTGGGAAGTAGATCCGCCCTTGTCGCCCAGCGTTTACTGATCCCCCGCGTCGGTTTGGATGACGCCACTCGGACAAAGGCCGTATTCCGGCGTTGCGTGCGAGTCCGCTCGTTGGAAACCACGCCGGTTTAGTACCGATAACGCCCATCTCACTGGCAATTTAGCGGGTTTGTGCCATGCTTTTGGCTGCGGAGGTGGAGGCCGCGGCAATGGTAAAACGTAAAACCAATCGCGTACCTAAGCAGGTACTCACATTGGCAGACTTGGAACAATCCAAATCTGCAGTCCTGACGAGTCTTTCGTCCGCCAGTTCTCAACGCTCCTACCGCTATGCGATCAGAGAATTTTGTCGAGGGTATTGCTCAGGGCCTAGTTTGGCATCCAAGAAAAATGTGGTTACCCGCTACCGGATTTCACTAAACCAGCGGCATTACGCGCTATCTACCATTAACCCGCGGCTCGCCGTGGTATGAAGACTCGCGCCGGAACGGGGCAAGGCACACGCCTCATGCATACGCGGACCCTTCCACGGCGGCCTTCACCCCTCGGGTTCCTCGATCCACGATCGCAAGAAAAGCCTTATTCGCTTTCTTGATGTTCCGACCGCTGCGAAACGTCCGATGCGCTTCGAGAAAAGCTACTTCCCAGGTCCCGACAAGCAGCGTGGCTGACAGCTTGGCGGCTGGATCCGATTGCGGCCGGCGCGCAGCTTGCGCCAACGCACCTGTCAGCATCTCTGTCAACTCGTCGCGTATCGCCCTTGCGCGAGCCTTGAGCGCCTCGCTGCCTAGAATTGTCTGCAGGAACAGATCGCTGCCCTCTTCGAAAAAACGAACATACGGGCGCTGTTCCGCCAAAGCCCGGTGGGCGAACAGGCGCAAAGCCTCCAGGGGAGGGGTTCCGGCTTCCCTCCTCTTCAGCGCAGATTGCAGGTCTTCGCGGCCTTCTTCGTCAAGGTCGAAGAACATGTCTTCCTTGCGGGGGAAATGATTGAAGACGGTCATCCGCGCTACGTCCGCGGCAGTGGCAATCTCATCCACGGTCACCTTATCGAAGCCGCGTTCGATGAAGAGACGCGAGGCAATGTCCGAAATTTTCTGCCGTGTTGCAAGCCGCTTTCGGCTTCTACGATCTGGGGGCGAGGTTGGCATTGCGTCTCCTAATATTGTATATGGTATATAAATGTACTGAGTATAGTTTAAAAAATACATCAATGAGCTTTGCTTCAAACACCCAACGGAACGGCAAAACCTTAGGATTCGCCACACAATCTGGCAGTGTCCTCGTCTCAGGCGCGAGTTTTGCCGGCCTCACCACTGCCTTCTGGATGAATCGCCTTGGCTATAAGGTGTCGGTCGTCGAGATCGCCAAAGGCTTGAAGATGGGCGGGTCGCCCGTCGATATCAAGGAACGCACCGTAGACATCGTGAAGCGCATGGGCTTGCTGGAGCGAATCCAGGCCAGCAGTTTGAAGGCGAAGGGCATCGACTTCCTGGATTCCAACGGCACGCCGGCAGCGAAGTTGCCAGCGCAAGCCGGCGACGCACAACACTCACACCCGCAATATGAGATCGAGAGGGATACCCTCCTACAGATGATGTTCGAAGCGGTTGAAGGCGACGTCGAGTTCCTATTCGACGACAGTATCGCGCGTATTGACGAATCCCCAAACGAGGTTGCGGTGACGTTCAAGAGCGGAAAACAGAGTTCCTTCTCGCTCGTGTTTGGCTGCGACGGCAATCATTCGAGCGTACGGAGGATGTGCTTTGGCGAAGAGTCCGCCTACTCTCATTTTCTCCAGAACTATTTCTCGATCACGATCGTCGACAAGCTGCTCATCGAACAAGACACGGCGCAAATGTACAACGTTCCGGGCAAGGTAGCGATGCTCTCCGCTTACAACAACAAGACGGACATCATCTTCTGCTTCTACTCGGAAAACGAAATTTCCTATAGCTATCGCAATCAGCAAGAACAGAGAAACATCATCCTTCAGCAATTCAGCGGCGAAGGTTGGAGAATACCGGGACTGTTGGAGGAAGCGGCCCACAGCAGGAATTTCTACTTCGACAAGATGTGTCAGATCCGGATGCCGTCCTGGACCAAAGGCCGGGTTGCCTTGGTGGGCGACGCTGGCTATTGCGCTTCGCCCGCGGCTGGCATGGGAGGGTCGCTGGCAATTATCGGCACAGCCGCCCTGGCTGACGCGTTCACGAAACACCCCGGAGATCTTGCGGCGGCGTTTCACGAGTACAACAAAAGCTTGCGCCCATTCGTCGAAGACGTTCAGGCGCAGGCTGCCAACTTGGGTTTGGAGCTGTTTGTCCCGAGATCAGAAGAAGCTATTCAAAAAAGGAACGCCCAGCTAGGTCTCAACTGAGCGCGTGAATAAGTAAGTCCGTCAAACGACCACGGCCCCTGGATGCCCGGCAGCACGCTTGGCCGGATAAACCCGCCACGCGGAAAGTCTTCGCGCCGAACGAGCGCTCAGCGGGTAGCCGCCCCGCCATGCCTACATTTAAGGAAGCCACCAAATAAGCCCTCCTCCAAACGTTTGGCCTTCCACTCCAACTAAGAATCTACTGCTTTTCTGTTACGAAATTCTTGCAGGTACCTTTGGGTTGTGATAGTATCGCAGTGCTTTACCACGGGGTTGGGATTCGTTTTACCATTCAGCTGGCCGAGCTTCGGCCGTTCAAAAGGGGAACCATGTTGCGATTCTTGGCACGATATAATTTCCGGAGCAGTCTGCTCATTTTTCTAATGGCCATGGCGGTGGTGTTCATTCCCCGCACGGCCTACTCTCAGCAATCATCCGCCACCGTCAACGGCACAGTGAGAGATTCCAGCGGCGCGGTTATAGACGGCGCCACCATCACGTTGACCAATCTCGATACCGCTGTTTCGCGTAACAGCGTTAGCAATTCCGCAGGCGACTATGTCTTTATTGACGTCCAGCCCGCTTCTTATTCATTAAAGGTTGTCAAAACGGGTTTCACCACCCAAACTCAGCAGCCAGTTGTCTTAAGTGTTAACCAGACCGCCACTTTGAGTTTCACTCTCACCGTCGGGTCCACCCAGCAGTCCGTTACGGTCGAAGCCTCCGCCATCGCCATCGAGTCTTCTACCGCCGAACTCGGAACCGTCATTAACGAACAAGCTGTCCAGGATCTGCCGCTGAATGGTCGCAACTTCACCCAGTTGCTTACGCTAACCCCGGGCGCCAGTCCCATTAGCGTGGGGCAGAATTCGGGCGGCGGCGGCGGCTTCGCCGGTAACGCCGTGGGCTCCTTCTCTTTCCCGGCTCTCAATGGCCAGCGCAACCGCAGCAACATGTTCCTCATGGATGGCGTGGTTGACCTCGGTTCCTTCATCGGCAACTACAACGTTCAGCCCATCATTGACACCGTGCAAGAGTTTAAGGTTCAATCGCATAATGACTTAGCGGAGTTCGGCCAGGCTCCCGGCGGAATTGTGAACGTCGCCACCAAGTCCGGTACCAACTCCTACCATGTCAGCCTCTGGGAGTTTTTGCGAAACCAGGAACTCGACGCCAACAATTTCTTCAACAACAAAATCGGCGCCCCGCGCAACGCTCTCCGGCAAAACCAATTCGGCGTGGCTGGCGGCGGCCCGGTATGGATTCCAAAACTCTATAACGGCAAGAATAAAACCTTCTTTTTCGGCGGCTACGAAGGTTATCGTCAGAGCGTGGCCGCCTCAAGTACCGGTCTCGCCCCTACCGCCGCACAAGTAGGCGGCAACTTCCAAGGGTTCAACACTATTTACAACCCGGCTACCCTTCTGCCGAATGGGAGCGGCGGCTATACCGCTACGCCCTTCGCGAACAACATAATACCGGCCAGCCAAATCAATCCGATTTCCGCGATCTACGTGAAGAACAATTTCCCGACCGGCCCCTATGTCGCCAGCGGCAACAATTACATCGATAATCTGCCCACTCATACGAACCAGGACACCTGGCAGGTTCGCGTCGACCAAACTTTCGGTGAACACGACAGCCTCTTTGCCCGAGTCTCGCAATATATCGAACCGGAAAGCGGCACCAACTCCTACGCCGGAGCTACCAGTTTTGCTAACGACTACGGGTCCAACGGTGTACTTCATGAAATTCACACCTTCAGTCCCACCACCGTCATGGATGCCTTCTTCGGACGCAACTACGGCAACGCCGATACCGGCAGCGACCTTCCGGGCGTACCAACCGGTTTCGCTAGTCAGTTGACCGGCTTGGGCGTTTCCAGTAATTTCGCCGGCGGCTTCGAAAGCGTGAAAGGCGCCCTTGTTCCCAGTTACGGCGCCTCTGGCTACACCGGAGGTAACGGACAGCAAATTTCGAGCACCGAATACGCCAACGATTGGACCTTTGGAGGTAACTTCACCAAGATCGTCGGTCGGCATACGCTCAAAGCCGGTGTGCTTTTTGCCACGAATAACACCATGTCCCCGATTGCCAACGAAAATGCGGGGTTCTCCACCATACCAACGCAAAATCCGGCCAGCGCCGCAGGCACGGGTGATTCCTTCGCTTCGCTGTTACTCGGCCTTCCCGATAACGCCGGCCGTAGAAACGTCCTTGAAACCGAGCACGGCGGCTGGGTGAACGGGGCCTATTTTCAGGATGAATTCAAAGTCAACTCTAAGCTGACTATAAACCTTGGACTGCGCTATGACGTCACCTTGTGGCCCATCTATGGCCAACCCCCCGCCGCTGACGCTTACGTCGGCGATATCGATCTGAATAACGGAACCTACATTCTGGCGCGTCAGCCCGGAGCTTGCAGCGCCACGCAAGGCTTCCCCTGCATCCCCGGTGGCGTGCTGCCGGCAAACGTAGTGGTTACCAGCCACAGCAACGGGTCCATTTACACCAACGATCACAACGATTGGCAGCCGCGTGCGGGATTGGCCTATCGCTTGACTGACAAAACCGCGTTCCGTATGGGTTATGGCCGGTTCTATGATAACTGGAACGCCATTATTCAGTTGGCGCAGAACTATGAAGGAACCTGGCCTGACGTGGGTCAGCTCCTCGCCCAAAACCTGAATCATCCAGGTGGCGTGCGGGCCACTATTGGCGATCCTTTTAGCCAAGGTTCCGGCAGCGTCGTTTATCCCTCCACCACTCCTTTCAATTCACCTGGCTTTGTCGATTGGTACGTCGATCCTGGCAAATACAAAATGCCTTATTCCGACCAGTGGAACGTCGGTATCGAGCAAGGACTCGGCAACAACATTGTTCTCTCCCTTGCTTACGTCGGCGCGCATGACTTGCAGTTGAATGAGGGGACCCAAGGTAACACGGATCCAACACCCGGACCGGTCGCCACGGAAGCAGCTCGCCGTCCCTATCCCTACATCACTCCCACGTTCTATGACAAGAGTGTGGGCCAAAGCAAATACGAGGCTTTCCAATTTCGCTTGCAGCAGCGTGCTTCCCGCGGTCTCACCTACATCATTTCTTACACTCGTTCGAAGTCCGAGGACAGGGGATGCTCAGGTGACTTTGGCGCCGAGGGTTGTGAAACGCAAACGCCTTACGACACCAACAATGACCGCAGCGTCTCAGGCTTTGATTTGCCGAATATTTTCTCCGGCAGCTTCGTCTACGACATACCGGTCGGCAAGGGCAAGCAGTTCAGTACCCACCACAACGCCCTTGATTACGTCGTCGGCAACTGGCAACTCGCCGGTATTCTCAGTCTGTATTCGGGCACGCCCTTCGACGTGCAGGTGAGCAATGGAGACACTGCGGGAACGGGTAACGGCACCGAGCGCGCAAATCTCCTGCTGTCCAATCCTTACGCCTCAGGCCAAGGTCCCCTGCAGTGGCTAAATCCTGCCGCCTTCGGCGTTCCGGCGCTCGAAACCTACGGCGACTTGGGGCGCAATAGCTTACGTTCCCCCTCCTTCCATAACCTGGACATCTCGCTCCTTCGCCGCTTCCCCATAAAGGAAAAGGCCAACCTTGAATTCCGTTGCGACTTTTTCAACATGCCTAACAACGTGGTATTTGGAGGACCTCAAAGTACCTTGGGAAATGCCAACTTTGGCGTCATCACAGGTACCGCGAACACCCAGCGCGAGATCCAGTTCTCTATGAAACTCCGCTTCTAACGAATCGCGAATCATCACCTCAAAAGAGCCCGGGACACCCCCTGTCCTGGGCTCTTTTTCTATTTGCTCTAAAAACCTCCAATAACTCCTCAAAAACCCTCCGAAAACCCTCCGAAAACCCCTCGAAAACTCTCAAAAACTCCCGCTCTCAAACCCCAAACTTCCGCCCATCCTTGGAAAACAATCTCCATTAAGTCCCGAATTTTCAACGCCTTAACCCCGAAGCAACTGGCAGCGCCGAGAGCTGGACATCGCAGCCTAAGGCCTGGAGGCGAGCGAGAAGTCGTTGAGCGGTGCGGGCGGGGTTGAGTTTGTCGAAATAGTCATCGCCCAAATCTTTGTAAGGAGTACCGTCACGCAACAGGCAATAGGCAATGGTAAGAATCCTGTGGGCAGTGGCGACAATCGCCTTGGCCCAATGGCTGCGTCCTTTACAGCGCCGGAAGAAAACCCGCCAGTAACCCTTCTTCGTACGCGAGGCGGCCCAAGCGGCTTGTGTCAGCGCTCGCCGTAGCACCCGGTTTCCTTTGCGGCAGCGGTTGCCCTTACGGTGTCCGGCGCTCTGGTTCTCGCCCGGCGCCCAACCCGCCCAACTGGCACATTGATCAGCAGCCGGAAATACCGTCATATCGACGGCCAACTCGGCGATCAAATGCCAAGCCAGCAGCCGATCTACTCCTGGAATCCCAGCCAACCGCGCCACCTTCCCGGCATACGGCGCCATCCGTTCTGCAATCAGTTTCTCGAACTGCTCGATCTCCTCGCTCAGAAATGGGTACTTCCGATACAAACGGGTTAGCACGAGCCGATGAGTCTCGTCAAAGCACCCCGGCAGCGATTCTTTGACTTCTTTCTCCTTCTTACGCCAGCGGCCGCGCACTTTCCAACTCAGCTTGTCCGCTGATGTTTCACCGCCAATCAGCGCTTCGATGATGCCGCGCCCCGTTCCCCCTAACAAATCGCTTAACACACTGGATAACTGCAGGCTGGCCGTCTCGAACAAATCCCGAATCTGGTTGTGCGCTTCATTGCATTCCTCAACCAGTGCGCTGCGCTGCCGCAGTAGCCGCCGTAAGCGCTGCATCTCCGCTGTCGGGACGAAACTTCCATCCAGCCGGCCATCTTGCAGGAACTCGGCAATGCGTTGCGCGTCGCGCCGATCACTCTTGCGTCCCTGCAGCGCTTTCACCTGCGCTGGATTCGCCCACAAGAGTCGCTCGAAACCTTCATTCTGCAGAACGTTCCACAGTGGCCGCCAATAGACACCGGTCGATTCCATCGCAATCTCCGTTACCTTTGACAACTTGAGCCATTTCCGCATCTGAATCAACTCGCTGCGAAATGTTCCAAAGCGTTTGCGTTTGACCTCGCCGGACTCTCCCACCGCCGGCAATACGCAAACTTCCACACTGCCCTTGTGCACATCCATGTCGCAGCAGCGGCGCTATACTTCTTTCATCGTTGTCGTCTCCTGCCGCAAAACGTAGGACGCTCAAGTTAAACGGGCATTCCTTGTCGGGCTTCCTACCTCGCGGCAGGAGCCTCATTCTTCTTTCCGCAAAACGCGTCCTCGACCACATTCACAAACGGCCTAAACTGCACCAGACCGCTACCGGCCTAATCCGTCTGCGGCCCCACGATTCTATCTCTGTTGCGCCCGTTTTCATCCCCTTCTGTGGCGAAGTCCGCTTTGCCATGTGCCGGTCACAACAACAAGAGGGACTTGCAAAACTCAGAAGCGGGAAAAATCACTTTAAAGCATAAAGTGAAGAAAATGTTTGGAAGTAGGGCTTCAGCCGATGTAAGATGT
>CAVXRP010000043.1:0-38878 GCA_963764105.1 Bryobacterales bacterium | reverse complement strand
ATGGCGCTGATCCGTTCTTTGGTTTTGCTCCGGCGCCTGTTGGTGTTGTTTGTACCGGCAAGCTCGCCAGTTCTACCGTATCAATGGAATCCGCGCTCAAATTAAACGTGAGCTGTGGCCCGGCAAAGTTCTTAGCCGACAATCCGCCGCGCACGGTCGTGCCGCCTAGCGTCGCCGCGAGATTGCTCAGCGTTACGGTGTTCTGCGAGAATGTCGCGTCGGCCGATGTAATGGTTATGGGTTTCCGTAGGGCCGGTGTGGAAAAAGTCGTATTTACAATGCTCGCCGTTCCGGCAAAGGTCAAAGCTTCGGGATTTGCCGTTGGGCCTTTTACGTGAACGTCTAACGATAACTGGCCTTCGCCCGAAACACCGCGTGCGGCGTCTACTTCCATACGTTTTGGCAATATTCAAGAGTTCCGATACCTTCGCGCCATCGGTTTTAATAGTGGCGTCGATTGCCATGTCTTTGGTAGTGTATTGCAGAATCGCAAATGCGATAGCAAGCGATGTTGCTCCACTGCTGGCGGTGAATGTATTAGAGGTGATCGAAGCTGGCGACAACGTTAAGTCGATCTCAGGAATCGATACAACTTGCTTGTTTTTTCACCGCCGCTAGCCTGGAGACCACGCGCCGTAATAGAGCCGCTCAATTCAGGCGCAGTCGCTGGAGCTTTGGCGGTCACGTCGGCGCTCACTTTGCCCGCTACTTGATAGGCGGGGTTGAGCCTAGGCCTAAAGCCCCGGTTAGCTTAGCCAATTCTGTAATAGAAGAGTTGTCCGTTTTCAATTCGACGTTTAAGATCGCCGGCGTAGGGGCAGTATCCACGCTACCGGAGGCGGTGAACGACGTCGGGCCAAGCTGTAAGGCGCCGGCGCGAATGAACATCTTCTTTTGCTTAAAATCGTCTTCCAAGTTGTAGGTTGCCGCAATGGGGTAATCCAACTTTGCGCCATTCAGGATTGTGTTTTCGAGCTTTAAGTCGCCTTTGCAAGACAAGATATCCGCGAGCGTGCTCAGATCGGCCTCACCCGAGGCCGTCGAATCGGTGTCGGCAGGAAGCGTCCCCGAAGCAAACCGGTTCACCGCTGAGAGTGAAATTTGGGCGAGCGATAAATGACCGGCTATGGGCGGCAGCGCATTCTCGGTGGCGGTGGCGAGCGGTCCTACTTTGCCTTTAAAGTCCAGCGTCTGCTGTCCAGTCCCAGGAAAATGAACTGCTAAAATTACGCCAAACTGCTTGTTCGGCGCAAAATCCGAGAGGTGCAAATCGATATGGTCGTACACTAGGCGTGGTTCGTTCTTCGCCAAGTCGGTATAGCCAACCTGCCCATCTTTTATATCTAGCGAACTCAGTGAAAAATGGCTTTGGCCGCCGCTGGTTGCGCCGCTCTTACCAAGCGAAGAGAAATTCCAAATCCCCGCCGCGTTCCTAACGAGCTCGATTTGTGGTTTATCCAAAACCAAATCATTGACTTCGGGGCTTCCCCGCAACAGCGAGAAAAGGCTCGCGCTCACGAAAACCTCAGTCGCCGCCGCAAAGGGCCGATCCTGTGGAAAGCCAGATCCTTCGCCGATGCTCAAGCCATCAATTTTAATTTCCAGCGGCAACAATCTTAAGCCCAAGTGCCCGAGGGTCACAGGCCGGTTGAGCTTCTGTTGCAGTTGACTTTGGATTACGGGCCGATAACGATCCAGGCTGCTTGAAATGATAATGGCCGCTCCTGCCACGATTACCACGAGCGCCAGCACGGCGATCCCCAAGATTCGCATTCTCATCACTCTATATTAGTGGGGCAATTAGTGGGCGGCCGACCGGAGCCAATCGGAGAAGAATTATGCCCCGGTGCAGCAAGCCATTAAGAAACAAGGTGATGTCGCCGATAGTACTAAGAAATAGCTATTAAAACCAGGGCGGCGGATGTGCGCGGTCAGAACACCCGTGCGCTCAAAGTTATAGGCGTTCCAAATAGTGGCCACGAACTGATGGAAACTCCCAGACCAAGTTTTCCCTTCGATGAAAAAGATGAATCGATTCGATGCCTCGAACAGGAACTCGCCGAGGCCCACCACGAGGTGCTATCACTCACGCTCGAATTGGAGCGGCAGCGGGGGGAATTGCGAGCGGCGGAGACGGAGCGTCGCGACTTCGTCGTCGAGAAGGCCGCGCTACTTGAGCAGTTTGACGTCGCCAAGAAGACGGCCGAAACGGCAAAGCAGGCTAAGAGCGATTTCTTAGCGCGAATGAGTCACGAGATCCGCACGCCCATGAATCTGATTATGGGTATGAACACCCTACTGCTCGCCAGCGCTCTGGATGAAAAACAAAAGCAGCACGTCGAAGTTTCGAACCGTAACGTGAGAAGGCTTTTGCGGCTGATTAGCGGCGTACTGGACCTGTCTAAGGTCGAAGCCGGAAACCTAAGTTTCGCGGAGATGCCGTTTGATCTCACTGAAGTTCTCAAAGAATGCGCGGCTACCATCTCATCGACAATTGAACGCGGCGGCCTACAGCTTGAAACGTTTATCGATCTGCACATTTGGCGTTACTGGATAGGTGACGCGGAGCGCTTGCAGCAGGTACTGCTGAACCTGATCGCGAATGCGGTCAAGTTTACGCCTGAAGGAAGGATTGCCTTGACTGTACGCCCGGAGATAGGGGCCCACGGTGAAAAAGGGCTGCGATTTGAGGTTGACGATCCGGGCTGTGGCGTTCCGCCTGACAAGGAAGCGACTATCTTTGAAGCTTTTCAGCAGGCCGAAGGCTCCTTAAACCGTTCCTACGAAGGTTCGGGCGTGGGGCTGGCCATCGCCAGAACGCTGGTGGAAAGGATGGCGGGCCGGATCTGGTTGGATCGGAAATCCGAACCTGGCGCGAGATTCATCTTCACCACATTCTTAGCCCCGACGACTGAGCAGGCAGTGTATGCGAAGCTTGCCGCGGTAACGGCGGCTAAGGTCGCGCGGACCCTCGTCGCGGGTACGCGAATTCTCATTGTCGAAGACAACGCTGAAAATGCGATCCTGCTGAGCGCTTACCTCGATAGCCTTGCGCTGTCTTTAGATTTTGCTGTGAATGGTCAAGAGGCGTTCGAAAAACGGCGGCAACGCGATTACGATTTAATCCTGATGGATATGCAAATGCCCGTCATGGACGGGTACACAGCTACCCGCCAGATTCGCGCCTGGGAAGAAGCGAATGGCATGCGGCGGGCGCCGGTTGTCGCATTAACAGCCCACGCTTTAAGTGGAGCGCAAGCGGACAGCATCAATGCGGGTTGCGATGGGCACCTAACCAAACCAGTGGAACGGCCGGACCTGCTCGACGCCATTGCGGAATTCGCCCAGCCCACACAGCGCGAACAGCGCGCGCCAGCGGAGGTTCCGCTTAATCCTCCGACAGCGCCGGTTCAAAGGCGGGTGGAAGGGCTCTCGGACGCCATCAAGGCCCGTCGTCCCGCTTTTTTAACAAATCGCCTGCGCGACCTGGAAAAAATGCAGTCGGCCTTGGCCGCCCGCGATTTCGCTACGATTCGCACGATCGCCCACAACTGTAAGGGGACCGGTACTGGCTACGGATTTCCGGAAATCAGCAGCCTGGGAGGGCTACTCGGCGGTGCGGCCAAAGCGCTTGACACGGCACAACTCCAACAGTTCTTGGGAGATTTCGAGCGCTATCTGGCGACTGCTTTGACGGGAGGCGACCAAACTAATCGGTAACCAAGAAGCCCCCGAACATTTGCGGATGACGAATCGTTCAAAATCGGGGGTAAACACTCCGATAAGGTCAATGATCCCGTTACGGAGAAACCTTATGGCCATGGCCGCTGTTGCAACACAAGTTGACGAACTTCGAGACGATCTGGAATTCTTGCCGCGGGCAACGGGTCCGGCAGCTAAGCTTCAGGATTGCGTCTTGCTGATAGAAGATAACGAAGAGGCCATGTGGTTGGTCCGCTACGCGGTGCAAGAGCATGGTAACGGTAGATATCGGCTTGAGTGGGCCCATACCTTGAACGAAGGTTTAGAACATCTCTCAAACGGGGGTGTTGACGTTGTGCTGCTCGATCTCGGTCTACCGGATAGCTCAGGCCCGGAGAGCTATGCGTGGGTGCGCGAAGTCTCGCCGCAGGTGCCTGTAGTCGTTTTAACGGGAAACACATCGCGCGAAACTGAGATGGCCGTTACCGCTGGCGGCGTAGCGGGATACCTGGTGAAAGATCAGGTTTCCGGCTCCCTTTTGCTTCAGGCGATTAGCGCCGCACTGTATGCCGATGAGCAGAGAATTAAGCCCACTAAACACTCAACAATCCTGCGCACGCGCTTTCGACTTGGATAGCTGAAAGCCTGCAATCCGACTCCGCACGCGAAGCCGGCGGTTGAGATTTAATGAAGAAATGGCTGAATTCCGGCTTTGCCAGGAATGCTTATTGATCGCGAAGGAAATGTCGCGGGCGCTCAAGGCCTCTATAGAGGAGGCGCGAGGTCGCGAAAATCGCGAATCGATTCCTTTCGCCGAAAGGCTAAAGAAGATGACCGATAGTGAGTGGAGTTTAATCGCGGATCTCGCCTCTTCAAAAGTGGCTGAGGTCCGCCGAAGGGCGCTCCATCATTAACTCTTGACCGGTCACAGAGGCCCTGTTATCGCGTATTTCCCGTTCAATCGTTGGTAGCCGCGGATAAAGAGCCAAAGTCCCGCCATGTAAACCACGGACCTTGCTTCTGCTCGCGCTCTCGCTTCTCGCGCTCTTTATCTTCCTTTGATTTCCCACCCTTGAAATACAAATGCACCGTTACCGTGTGGGTTGAAGAATCCGCCGTGTAATCCGAATGCGTGTCGGCCAAATTGTCAAACAACCCTTGCTCTTGTACCTTCTTCAAAAAGAAGTCTGGATATTCCGGATTGAAAACATGGCCTGGCTTTTCGCCCCACAGTTTTTCAATCACCGGCTGCGAGTTGATATCCAGCCCCTGAATATCCAACTTGGCAAAATTGTACGGTTCGCCCGCCACCACGTTATAAATCACGTTCACCATCTTCTTGGAATCGTCAACTTGCGTTTCATTGGTAATGTTGGCGTCTAACATTCCCCGCCGTTTCATGCGGTGCATCAGCTCTATCCGGAAGTTATCCATTTGCTCGGCGTTGAACGTCTGTCCTGGCTTGAAGGTGATGGCGGAGCGCACTTCATCCTCCTCCAAACCCTTTCCGCGGAAACGCACCGTGCCGAATTTGAACAGCGGCCCATCCTTGATCTGCACCTTCACCACCACACCCGCATTGGTCTTGGAAGGCTCTACTTCCACCTTGGGAAAACTCACGGCCGCGTAGCCCTTCGCCGCATAGACCGGCTTTATCGCGCCGTCGAGAATTAATTGCAGGCGCACCTCCGACAGTGGCACGCCAATGGCGACTTCATTGACCGCTCGCAGAATCGTTCCCGTATCCACCGCTTCGTTACCACTCACCTGCACCTGGGAAATCGTGGGTGCGGGTATGTTGGGCGTGAACAGCACCGCCAGTTCTTTCGGATCGTCGTTCGAAATCACCGCCCGCACTTTCGTGTTCGGGCTCGTCTGTGCAACGAACGCTTCCACCGCCGACCTATAGCGCTGCAAGGCGCCATCGGTGCCTGGAATGCGATCTGAATAAAGGTCCACATGCTCCTTCAGATAGTTGCGAATGGCCTCCGGATCGCCCAGTCGCTCAAAACGCATCGGAAAGAGCTGGGTGTTTTCCGCCACTTCGAAGGTGACATCATATTGCGGCGTAGCACCCGGACTAGTGCGGTAATCAAACGCGACGCTCGTGAAGAGTTCCAGGTCCTGCAGCTTTTTGCGTGCTTGCTCAATCTGCGCCTGATTGACACGCTGGCCAATTTTGAGACCCGATTCGGCGGCAATCGCTTCAGCCTGATACACACTATTGCCCTTGACGCTGATGGAATGCAGCGGCCCGGGCGGCGGTTCGCGTTTAGCGGCGGCTTTGGGTGCGGGCGTCTGGGAAAGAAGCGTAAGGGCAAGGCTGGTGAAGAGGGCCATGGAGGCAAGAACACGCATACTTCTACCTCAATCATACGTGCCGACAACCGTCGTCGTTTCCGATCTCATACTCCTCGCTCACCCACCCGTGCACCCTTCGTCGTTTCGACCTCATACTAAACCTCGTGGGTCCCTTCGCTTATCTCCTAACTTTTCCACCTACGGTACCCACCTTCCAGGGTCGGAGAAAGGTTGGGTGGATGAAAAACATCGCGCCTTTTGGCAGTCCGGTGCTGGCCGGCAATCCCCTTCGCGAGGTTTATTGGCTAACGCATTTGAAGGAGCTGCGGTGGATTCTTGACGAGGAGACCTAATCAACCACGCTTGAAGCCATTCTCGGCGTTTGCAACAACCGTGGCTGGGTTGCTCACGGAACCCACGTGCGCACAACCCATGTCCACGTTGTCGTAAGCGGCGACGTGCCGCCCGAAAAGATGCTCTCCGATTTCAAGGCGTACGCCAGTCGTGCTCTTCGATCCACCAACCCAGAGAACCAGAGAGCCATTACTGGACCCACCACGGCAGTACGCGCTACCTGTGGGATGAAGTGAGCCTAAAGTCGGCGATTGACTATGTTTTAGGTCAGCAAGGGCCGCTCATGGCGCATTATCCAGACCAAATTAGGTCGCTAACGCTCCCGGCTCCGATATGGCTGAAAAATAAGGGTTGAATGCTACACTTGAAGCGAAAATGGCATACGACGTTGTAGTCATTGGCAGCGGCCCTGGTGGTTATTCCGCTGCTGTTCGCGCCGGTCAATATGGTCTGAAAACGGCTCTCATTGAGCGCCAAGTCCGGCTGGGAGGTACTTGCCTGCTGGTGGGTTGTATTCCCACCAAGAGCTTACTCCATTCAGCCGATGTTTGGGATTATTTCAAGAATCCAGAAGCGCAAGGCATCGAGTGTAAAGACGCCCGCTTGAATTACCCACGCATTCTCGAGCGCAAAAACAAGATCGTCTCCAAGCACTCCAAAGGCATCGAGTTTCTGATGCGCAAGAACAAAGTGGATGTCATCAAGGGAAACGCGCGACTTTTGGCCGGCGGCCGCATTGAGGTTTCCAGCGATCAAGGGACGCAAAGCGTTGAATCGAGGAACATCATCCTAGCTACGGGTTCAGAAGCACGCATGCTACCCGGCCTGGAACCTGATAGCAATCTGATTCTTACCAACATCCAAATTCTCGAGATGGCCGAAGTGCCGGCGACGCTCGGCATCATTGGCGCGGGCGCCGTCGGTGTCGAATTCGCCTCTATTTTCAGCCGTTTTGGCTCGAAAGTGACCGTCCTGGAGATGCTGCCACGCGTGGTACCTGTGGAGGACGAGGAGATCTCCAAAGAACTCGATAAGAGTTTTAAAAAAGCGGGGATCCGGGTGGAAACCGGCGCGCGTGCTGAGAACATCACCCGCAACGCCAATAGCGTCAGCGTCGATGTCACCTTGGCGAACGGCCAGACTGAGCGCCTGACATTCGATAAGCTCCTGGTAGCCGTAGGCCGCAAACCGAACACCGAGAACTGCGGTTTGGAAAACACCAGTGCGCAGTTGGATCGCGGCTTTGTGAAAGTGAATGAGTTTCAGGAAACCAATGAGCCCGGCCTTTTCGCCATTGGCGACATTGTGGCCGGCACGCCCCAGCTCGCCCACGTAGCGACGGCGGAAGGTATGGTGGCCGTAGGGCACATTGCGGGCAAGAACGTTCGTCCTATCAACAAAAATTGCATACCCGGCGCGACGTACACAGACCCCGGCATCGGCAGCGTCGGGCTGACTGAGGCGCAAGCACGCGCGCAAGGCCGTAGCGTGAAAATCGGCAAATTCCCCTTCGTTGGCAACAGCAAAGCGACTATTCTGGACAAGCATGAAGGATTCGTCAAGGTGATTGCCGACGAGAAATATGGCGAGATTTTGGGTGTTCACATCATAGGACCAGAGGCTTTCGAGATTGTGGCCGAAGCCGTGACCGCGATGGAAGCCGAAGCAACTGTGGAAACTATGATGCACACGATTCACGCCCATCCGACCATTTACGAAGCGGTCGGCGAAGCGTTCAACAACGTCTACGGCCTCGCCATTAATATCTGAGATGAAAAGACCGATAGAGGTTTTGGATTTGGGCCGCATGCGCTATGGCGAAGCTTTGGCTCTGCAACAGCAGCTTGTGGCCGAGCGTCAACGCGGCGAAGGCGTAGATACCCTGCTGCTCGTCGAACATTCGCACGTCGTGACTATGGGCCGAAACGGCAAAGAGCGGCACGTATTAGCGAGCCCGGAAGTGCTGGAACGCTCTGGCATCGAATATTTCGAAACCGATCGCGGGGGCGATGTTACCTACCACGGCCCCGGACAACTGGTGGGATATCCGATTCTAGATTTGCGAGAATGGAAACGCGACGTCCATGCCTTTTTCCATGGCATCGAGCAATGTTTAATCGATGCGCTGGCGGTTTTAGGCATAGCCGCGCAGCGGATTCCAGAACGTGGATACGAAGGTGTTTGGGTGAGGGGCGAAAAAATCGCCGCAATTGGCATACATATCAGCCGCTGGATCACTTCACATGGGTTTGCGCTGAACGTGGAAACCGATTTGAATTATTTCAAATATATAGTCCCGTGCGGGCTGACGAAACCAGTTTGTTCATTGAGAAGCTTGGGCTGTAACGCCCAACGCCATGAAGTAATCGGCGCGGTGGCCACTTCGCTCGCGAACGTGTTCGACTACGAGCCGCTAACGGCGCACCAACAATTGCAGGAGACGCGATGATTGACGTAGAAATGCCCCAAATGGGCGAGAGTATCGTCGAAGGGACCCTTACCCGATGGCTCAAGAAGCCCGGCGACAGGGTAGAGCGGGATGAACCGCTCTTTGAAATTTCGACCGACAAGGTGGATACCGAGATTCCATCGCCCGCCGCCGGCGTTTTGAGCGAAGTGCTCGTGCAGGAAGGCGCGACGGTAGCGATTAAAACCATCGTGGCACGGATTGGCGACGGCGCGGCTAAGCCAAAGCCTGCGCCGGCACCGGTCGCGGATGCCCAACCCGCTGTTCCGCCGCCACCTCCGCCGCCGCTGCCAATGCCCGCCGCGGCAGCGCCGCTTCCGCCGCCCGTCCGCAGTTTCCCGCCCCCGCCGCCTCCCACCATTCCTCAACCAGCGGCTGCAGGCCCTTATCCTGTAGAACCGCCCGCTGCGGTTCCACCCCCGGCCGCGCCGACCGAAGGCGAAGAGGAATACGGTTTGCTCTCGCCCTTAGTGCGTAAGATGGCGCGTGAGTTTAACATCGATCTTTCCCAAGTGAAGGGTACCGGTGCCGGCGGCCGCATCACGAAACAAGACGTCGAGACGTACATGTCGACTCAAGCAGCCCGCACGTATTCCGCGCCTCCGGCCGCTCCACCACCCCGGCCCTTGCAGCAGCAAGCGCCGCCAACCCCTCCACCCGCTCCCGCTGCGGCGCCGCCGCCCGTCGCTCAACAACCGGTGGCTCCAGCGGCGCCCGCTCCCCCGCCTCCAGCGCCCGCCGTTCCGCCGCCTCCGGCACCGCCTGTGCAAGCGGCTCCCCCACCAGTTCCCGCAGCGCCTCCTCCTCCAGCGGCTCAGTCGGCCCCACCAGTAGCGCCTGTGGCGCTCGCTGAGGCTGCCAAGACACGGATCGAACCCATGAGCAACATGCGGCAGAAGATTGCCGAGCACATGGTGAACAGCAAACACACCTCCGCTCATGTCACCACCGTTCATAAAGTAGACATGACGAAGATCGCCAAACTGCGGGCCAAATCGAAGGACGAATTCCAGGCGCGCAACGGCTTCTCGCTCACATTCCTGCCTTTTGTCACGGCCGCGACTGCCGAGGCGATCCGTTCGTTCCCGCTCTTTAACGCCTCCATTGACGGCAAGAACATCGTTTACTATCGCGAGATCAACATCGGCATAGCGGTCGCCCTGGAGGGCGGTCTGATCGTGCCGGTCATCCGCAACGCAGACGAAAGAAACGTTCCCGGCCTGCAGCGCGCCATTGTGGATTTGGCCGCCCGCGCCCGCTCGCGCCAATTGAAGCCCGATGAGGTGCAAGGCGGCACGTTTTCCATCACTAACTTTGGTAGTTTTGGAAGCATTTTCGCTACCCCGGTTATTAACCAGCCGCAGGTCGCTATCCTCGGCGTTGGCGCCGTCGAGAAGGTGCCTGTCGTGGTGGACGGCGACGCCATCGCGATCCGCTCCCAAGCCCATTTAGCGCTAACCTTCGACCACCGGCTGATTGATGGCGCGCTAGCCGATCAGTTCTGCCAAAAGGTGAAAGGGATTCTGGAAAACTGGTCAGCCGACATCCTATAACAGTACTAGTTTGGGTTTGTTTGGAAGCCGACTTGCTATACACCAACACCAAGTGTGCGGTGTTCTCAATCACCGCTAATTCCCCATTTGAAACGATTAAGTCGAGTACACCCGGTTTTCGGATAGCTTTGTATTTTTCTCTTGACGAAACCTTAATGTAGGTTTACTATTCTCTTCAGGCTCGACGTAATTTTAAAGATCGATGAAAGAGGTCCGTGCATGACCTTCCAGGTCGGTGAGAAGGTGGTTTACCCAAACCACGGAGTTGGCACTATAGAGAATATTAGTTCTCGTGCCTTCGGTAGTCAGTTGGAGCGCTTCTATTTGCTCCGTCTTTCTCCTAATCGCATGACGGTGATGGTGCCGTTTTCCCACGTCGGAGACGTTGGATTACGGAAAGTCACTAAATGCAGTGAGATCAACCGGGTATTAACATACCTGTCCGCCGGTCGCCCTTGTTGCGCCGCAGATTGGAAAGACCGGTTTAAAGAAAACTCAGACAAGATGAAAGGTGGCAGCCTGCTGGAGATTGCGGAAGTGTTCAAAGCGCTTCTGATTATCCAGATGTCCAAGCCCCTTTCGTTTCGCGAGAAAAAGATGCTTGAACGCGCCCGCAGCATGCTGATTCTAGAGACCTCTGTCGCGCGTTCCGCCAGCGAATTGGAAGCCATCGGCTTAATCGCCAAAGCCCTGGCCAAATGCGGCTTGCCCATGCCCGCAGCTCTGTAGCTTCGTTGCGGATGCGCTTTCGCAGGCTATAATGGTCGAACAGCTATTCGATGGCGCTATCGTCTAACGGTTAGGACAGAGCCCTCTCAAGGCTTAAATAGGGGTTCGATTCCCCTTAGCGCTACCATTTTTCAACAGCTCACCGTGAAAATTTCAGGCAGATTTTTCCGCCGTGGTTTTTGCTACCCACCGCCCTTTGCCTTAACCAACAATCTCTCATTTATGATGACTTACTATGGACATAGCTCAAGCTCAAAGGGATGTGCGAATTACATTCTTAGGAGGGTTTGCCGGACATTTGGTGTCGAGCGTTATCTGGTTTCTCTCTTCGGCCAGCTATGCATGGCTCTCGTTTAAGACCGGCGCTCTGGTGCTCGTCGTGGGCGGGTTCTTTATCTTCCCAATGACCCAGTTGTTACTGCGCTTCATGGGCAGGCCTTTTTCCTTGCCCGGACACCCGATGAATGGCCTCGCGATGCAGATCGCTTTCACATTGCCTCTGACGCTGCCGCTTGTCTATGTTGCCACGCTGTATCGCCAAAACCTTTTCTATCCCGCGTTCATGATTGCATTAGGTGCCCACTATCTGCCATTCGTCTTTCTTTATGGCATGCGGCAATTTGCTGTGCTTGCTGCGCTTCTCATCGCTTTCGGCGTGTTCATCGGTCTTTATCTGCCGAAGGCCACCTCGCTAGGTGGTTGGGTAACCGCCACAGCACTCCTGACTTTTGCTTTTATCGGACGCTATACTGTCCTTCACTCAGAATGAGCTTTAGCGTACGATTTTTGACGTCTGGTCTAGTGACCCCTTAATGAAGACGACCGAAAAGTGTTGCTAACGTAGAGCGTCTACACGGCCTTTCAACGCCGTTATCCCGATCTTTGCGAAGTGTGACGACGCTTACGGAAAATTGGGCCGCTCCAATCTTGAACGCGAGTCGTGTAGTAGGATCAGAGAGATAGGAGCCAAAGCGAATCAATCGAAGTATCATGGCGAGTTCGATTCCCCTTAGCGCTACCAAGCCTTCAATAATCGCACCGGCGGTTGAACCGGCCCACTAGGATTTTTGTCCGTACCATGACGGCTTGCAACGAACAAAGTCTCGGTATATTGTTTTAAGAGCGCTAGTTATTGCTAATAAGGACTTTGCATGGCTTCAACCGTTTGGAAGGGTTTCATCTCGTTCGGCTTGATTACGATCCCGGTGCGGCTTTTTGCCGCCGCGCGAACCGAGCGCGTCAGCTTTAATCAGATCCACAATGTCTGCGGCGGACGCATCAAGCAGCAGACTTTCTGCCCGCAATGCGACCGGCTGGTAGAGCGCAGCGAATTGGTCAAGGGCTATGAAGTGGAGAAAGATCGCTACGTCATCGTGAACGATGAAGAGATCAAAGCCATGGCGCCGGCGTCCAGCGACACGATGGAGATCGTGGAATTCGTGAAAGCCGACGGCATCGATCCCATCTACTACGATTCTTCCTACTTCATGGTGCCCGAAGAGGCGGGGAAAAAGGCGTATCATCTGCTGCTCGAAACCATGCGCAAATCGGGCTACAGCGCGATTGCCAAGATAGCGATGCATCAGCGAGAGTACACGGTGGTGGTTAGGCCGCATGCCGACGGATTGTTGCTGCATACCATGTTTTATCCGGAGGAAGTGCGCGAAGTGCCGGAGTTCCGGCGCGACGAGAATGTGGCGGTGAAACCTCAGGAAGTGGCATTGGCGGAAAAGCTGGTGGAAGGGTTGGCGGCCGATTTTGACCCGTCGAAATATCACGACGAGTATCAGACCAAGATGCAACAGCTGATCGAGGCCAAGAAAGAAGGCCTAACGGTGGGCGTGGAAGCACCGAAGAAGCGCGCACCGGTGATTGATTTGATGCAAGCGCTGCAGAAGAGTCTTGGCGAGCTGCCGCGCAAGCCGGCGGCCAGCCAAGCGCGGCAAGAAGCCGAAGAAGAGAGCAACGTAACGCCGATTAAGAAGCAGGGTGGCGCCAAACGCGCGCCGCGGACTGCGCACGGCTAACGGGTGAGCAGCGGCGCGGCGCACGAACAGCTAGCTCAACCCGAAGATTCGTTAGCCCGCAGACTTGGTGTATTTGACGCCACCATGATTGTCATGGGCGGCATCATCGGCTCGGGCATTTTTGTGAACCCCTATGTGGTAGCGAAGGAGGTTCACACCTCCGCGCTTATATTAGGCGCGTGGATTCTCGGTGGGCTGACGGCGCTGGCGGGGGCGTTCATTTACGCCGAACTCGCCGTGCTGAGGCCAAATTTGGGCGGCCAATATGCTTACCTCAAGGATGCCTTTCATCCGGCGGTCGCCTTTCTCTACGGTTGGGCCCTCTTGCTTGTCATGCAAACCGGCGGCATGGCGGCGGTGGCCGTTACCTTCGCACGCTATGCGCGCGAGATCGTGCCGATCAGCTTGCCCGATGGCGTGGTGGCGGCGCTCGTGTTGCTCGTACTAAGCGCGATCAATTGCCTGGGCGTGCGTTATGGCAGCTCCGTGCAAAATTTCCTGATGGTGCTCAAGATTGGCGCCATCTGTGTGTTGGTGGTTGTCGGGTGGCGTTCACCGCATGCGGCGGTGCAAATCAGTGCGGATGCGGGACAGCCGTTTGCTCCGGGTCTGCTGATCAAGTTTGGCGCGGCGGTGGTTCCGGTCTTATTCGCTTATGGCGGGTGGCAGACAGCCAGCTTCATGACGGGTGAGATGCGCAATCCAAAACGGGACTTGGCGCGCGCGCTGCTGTTCGGTGTGATTAGCGTGACGGCCATTTACCTGAGCGTCAACATTGTGTGTCTGCATACACTGGGTCCGTTGGGGTTGGCTACGACAACGACCCCGGCCTTCACCGTGATGCAGCAAGCCATTGGCGCGAAAGGCGCGCTGTTCATGGCAGTAGCGATTGCGGTTTCGACCCTCGGCTTTCTGAGTCAGGGCATGCTAACGGCGCCCCGCGTATTCTTTGCGATGGCGCGCGATGGGTTATTTTTTAAGGCCGTGGCTTGGCTGCCGAAACGCACGCGCGTTCCTGTGGCGGCGATTGGGCTGCAGGGAGTGCTGGCGTCGATGGTAGCGCTCTCAGGAGGCTATGAACAGATCTTGAATTACGTCGTCTCAGTTGACTTCATTTTCTTTGGACTGACGGGCGCGACGTTATTTGTGTTCCGGCGCAGAATGAAGCCGAGTAAGGACCACCGAACGCCGGGGCATCCGTTTACCACCATATTCTTTGTTGCGGCATGCTGGCTGGTGGTGCTGGCCACCTTCTATAATTTCCCGAAGAATAGCTTTGTTGGCCTGGGCATTTTATTGGTGGGCATTCCGGTTTACTTTTACTGGAGCAAGAAAAAGCAGCGCGATACCAGACGCGCAGCCGTTTCAAATAGTAGGTAGATTGGCCGTTTTCTCGGAAGTGGCGGACGCTTTGGATTCGTCATATCCTTCGATCCGACGGATCACCGCAATCAACGATGCGATCCCGGCGGTGATGGACTCCAGGGCATCGCCAGCGCGGATCGCCTGTTCGGCACGGCGCGCAGGTGGGGAAATCGGGGCAAAGCCATAGCCGCCGGCGGTTCCAACAATGTCATGGATGACCCGCTGCAGGGCAATCAGATCCTGGTTCTCCAGCAGTTTGAGGATTTCATGCACCTTGCCTGGAAGCCGCTCAACATAAACCGGAATGATCTTCATCATCCGCGGATCGCCGGCCAAGCTGCTCTTGATGAGGCCCGACCCGTGGTCTACCCCGGGCGGAGGCGTCGATATAGCGCCACCGTTGGGCACCCATTTTCCGAGGTATTCATTGACGGCCGCCAAGAGGGTTTCTTCATCAACGGGTTTCGATAAGTAGGCGTTGCATCCGCTGGCCAGGCATTTCGCGCGGTCTTCCGCCATCGCGTAGGCCGTCAGCGCAATGATGGGCATAGTCAGGCCGCGGCGGCGCAGTTCGATAGTGGCAGCATAGCCGTCCATGACAGGCATCTGCATGTCCATCAGGATCAGATCGAACGGCTGCGCGGTGGCCAGATCGACCGCCATCTGCCCATCCAAAGCGCTGACCACGGAAGCTCCGGCGCTGCTGAGTTGCATGCGCAGCAGGCGCTGATTGTCGGCGCCGTCCTCGACCAAAAGAATACGCCCACGCAAATAGATTTCGGAGGGCGTCCCTCGATCAATCCTTTTGGGCAGTGTAGATTCGCTCAAACCGTGCAGTCGTTCCACGCTGGCTGAGGGTCCACCGTTGATTCTTAAGGTGAAGGTGCTGCCAAGGCCCGGTTGCGACGTGACCGTAATCGCGCCACCCAATAACGTAGCCAACTGCTTGCTAATGGTGAGACCCAATCCGGTTCCGCCGAACTTGCGCGTGATGGACTCGTCGCCCTGAGTGAATGGTTGAAACAGCCGCTCCACTTGTTCGGGTGTCATGCCGATTCCACTGTCAATCACATCGACCCGTAGCACGATGTTCGGCCCTTCGGATTGCTCTTCCGCAACTCGCATGTCAATCTTCCCGGACTCGGTGAATTTCACCGCGTTGCCCAGTAGATTGATCAGGATCTGGCGCAGCCGGAAGGGATCGCTCTGAATCAGGCGCGGGATCGGGCCCGCAAAGGTCGCTTCGAATGCCAGGCCCTTTTCGGCCGCCCTGGGACGCATGAGTGAGATGATCTCGGAAAGCAGCACCGGCAGGTCGCAAATAATTTGTTCCAACTTCATCTGCCCCGCTTCGACCTTCGACAGGTCGAGAATTTCATTGATGAGTTCAAGCAAGTGCGCGGCGTTGCGCCGGATGATGTGAACACAGCCGATTTCGGCGCACTGTTCCGGACTTTTTTTCAGCAGCATCTCGGCGAATCCCAGGATGGCGCTCATGGGCGTGCGGATCTCGTGACTCATGTTCGCCAGGAATTCGCTCTTCGACTTGTTGGCAGCGTCGGCGCCCTCCTTGGCCTTCGCTAATTCGGCGGCGAAGTGCTTGCGCTCGGTAATATCGCGAATATTGCACTGAATTACGTCTTGTCTATCTTCCCGGTAAACATTGCTAACGAACTCCACGGGAATATGCCGGCCGTCGTGGTGTTGCAGCGGCAGATCTTCATAGCGGATCTGACCGCGCTTTTGCAGCAGGGCCATCGCCTTCTTGGAGCTTTCCGCATCCTTGAACACGCCAATCTCCCAAAGCTCCTTTCCTATAAAGTGTTCCCGTGGATAGCCGAGCAAACCGCACATGAATGGATTAACGTCCAGCACTTTGGCTGTTACGGCGTGGAGAATGACGATACCGTCATGCGCCGATTCGAACAAGCGCCGGTAGCGGACTTCTGAAATCTCCAATTCATGTTCGGCTTTGCGTCGATTGCTGATGTCGTGGAAGATGAGAACGACCCCCGTGACACGGCCTGCGGCATCCAGGATGGGGGCGGCGCTCTTGTCGATCGGCCATTCTGTGCCGTCCCGGGCGATCAGAATGGTGTGGCCCGCCACGGTGGCGGATGTCCTTCGGCCGAGCGCTATCGCCACGGGATTCTCTATCTCATCGCACTGCTCGCTCACAATCCGGAAAATGTCCGTCACTGGCTTGCTGAGCGCGTCATTCACCGACCAACCTGTGAGTTTTTCGGCAGCGGGATTCATGTATGTGATGCGGCTGTCCGGATCGGTCACGATGATGGCGTCGTCGATGCTCGCCAGCGTGCGGAGAGCGCTGAGTGACTCCCGCGCTTCCACCTCCCTCCGCCGCTCTGCCGTAGCATCCCGGATGGAGAGAACGATCATACCGCTCTTGCGCCTGCCTGCCGGCAGCAGCCTTCGCGCGTTGACAAATAGTGTTCTACGCCCCAGCGAGAGGCAATCCTGTTCCACTTCGAAATCGCTAAATTCACCATCTATCTCTGGTAGTTCATGCAACATTTTTACCAGGATTGGGACGTTCCATTGTCCGTTGCCCACGTCGCTGAGTTTCTTCCCCACGGCTTGACTCGGCGTGACCGCTAGGCCCGTATAGAATGATTGGCTGGCTGACTGGATACGGAGGTTGGTGTCGAGCAGTAGAACTTGCTCCAGCAGGGCGGCGTTGCTGTTAACGGATGAAGCGATATTTTCTGACGTGGGCATATAGCCCCTCCTTTGGTGGTAGTAGCGTTAGCCGATGTATTTCTCTGGGGAAAACGCTAGGAGAATTTTACGGACGCGTTCGCCATCGCGATTCAGCCGCAGGGCTTCTTTCTCAGGTTTGAGTTAAGGCACGAATCGTACCACGCCGCAATTTGTTGAGCCTAAACATAAAACGCGTCTTTGCCGGTGTAGTCTTAAAAGGAATAGCGCGGTAAGGGAACGACCATTAGCGGACAGATGACGTCGCGCGGTCAGACCCTAGCCCCCAGCTCACATATGACACGAAGTATGGGTTCGGCCTACATGGAGTGGGTGAAGACCAACACCGCAGCGGCCTACAATTTGGCGAACAGCGGGATCAAGAGCTATCCGCTCGCCAGCTTGCCGGTCGATTTTGACGCTTTGCAGCTTACCGGGCCCGGCGCTTACGGATACCGACCGCTGGTCGAAGCGCTCGCGCGCAAGTGCGGCGTCGAAAACGACTGCGTGGCAACCGCGCTGGGCACGTCCGGTGCGAATCACCTGGCCATGGCAGTGCTGATTGAGCCGGGAGATGAAGTACTGATTGAGCGCCCCGGGTATCCGCTGCTTTGGGAAGCGGCCAGCCATCGCGGCGCGGAGGTTAAGTTTTTCGCACGGCGCTCGGAGGAGAAATTCGCGATTGATGTTGACGTGCTGCGCAAGCTGGTAACTCCCAAGACGAAACTGATTGTGCTGACAAATCTGCACAATCCAAGCTGTACTCTGACGAGCGAGGCGACACTGCGGGAGATTGGGAGTTTGGGTCCGCGAGTTTTGGTAGATGAAGTCTATTTGGACCTTCTGTTCGAAGACACTCCTGAGACCGCGTTCAAGCTGGGCGAGCAGTTTGTTGTGACGAATAGCTTGACAAAGGTTTATGGTTTGAGCGGGCTGCGCTGCGGCTGGGTACTCGCCGCGCCGGACATAGTCAAGAAGATTTACCGGCTGAACGATCTCTTTGGTGTAAATAACCCCTATGTGACCGACCAAATCAGCTGCGTGGCATTGGAACACTTGCCGGAGATCGCGCAGTGGTCGCGCGAATGGCTGGCGAAGCATCGAAAGATAATCAATGATTTCCTGACCGCTACATTTGCGCTGGAATGCGAACCCTTGACGGTGGGCACCG
The DNA here is from genome assembly GCA_963764105.1 of Bryobacterales bacterium. Classification (GTDB taxonomy): domain Bacteria; phylum Acidobacteriota; class Terriglobia; order Bryobacterales; family Bryobacteraceae; genus Bog-105. The sequence goes on along the minus strand of CAVXRP010000043.1, from coordinate 20,491 downwards.
TTATCTTTCCGAACGTTTGTGTGCCGGTAGATGAGCTTTGCCAAGTACTAAGAAAACGCTATGAGACGGTGATTACGCCGGGGTGCTTTTTCGGCTCACCGGAGCGGGTACGCATTGGGATTGGCGGAGAAACGGCGATTCTGCAAGAAGGATTGGCACGCGTGGGAAAAGCGCTCAAAGAACTGAGTGATTCCTAGGCAACATAAGCCGCCTCTATTTGGTGGGCCGAGCATGTTCGAGTCGGTCCTCGCCACAAGGTAACTGTGCAAAGGCCAAACGGATCCAAAGGCCGTTCCCACGCGCGTCCCTTGAGATCATTTACCAAACGCAAGGCCGATCGCGCGGGCACAACCACGGCAAATCCGCTGCCATTCTGCCCGATTGCGCAAATGGTGCGGGTCGCGAGGCCTAGGCGAAACGTAAAGAAGAATGGCACCGGCATACCGCGCATGATAGGTGGTTGCCCGCGCAGCGGTGGGACGTCTTCGCGAACGTTCCCGCGAGCGACCCGCTCACGGGGATGGCTTCTATAGTACTTTGTCTGCGGTGGATGAGGCTAGCGGCAGACCTTCTTCCCGCCATGCCTTGACTCCGCCGATGATATCCGTTGCACGCCAGAGTCCGAGCTCCTGTAAAGCAGCGGCCGCCAGGCTCGAAGTATACCCCTCGGAGCAGAACACGATTACCTGCAGGTCGTGGCTGGTCGCGACCGGTAGTCGTGAAATAGAGGTGGGATCGAAGCGCCACTCGAGTACGTTGCGCTCGACGACCAGAGAGCCATGAATACATCCCTCAAGCGCACGTTGACTCGCAGGACGAATATCGACGAGCAGCGCTTTGCCCGTGGCCACCGCCTCAGAGGCATCCTTGGGAGATAACCGTTGGAGTCGTGCTCGTGCTGCCGCCAACATTTCGTCTATACCTGACGCACCAATCCCAGCTACAGGTTCCCGCGTGTCTATATCTCGGCGACCGTCACGGGTCTCTGACTCGCGAGCTTCCATCGCGCGTAGAATCAATCGATCACCTTCGAGCTCATACCGTTTCATCTCAGTAAGCGGGGGCGAATAAGCGTGAATGCTGATAGACGGCGCTTTCGAGACGTTGCGGACATCATGCGCGTAATCAGGTCCGAAAGCCCAGAAATCCCCAGCAGATATAACCCGGCTCGGCTCTCCAGGACGATGCTCCTCGAGAGTTCCTGCGGTCACGAAGAATGCTCCAGACGACGCGCCGTGGTCATGGAAGCCGGTGGATTGCCCTGGCATCCAACTAATGAGCCAGACGTCGTACTTGGGCCCGTGATAAAGAAGCTCGTACCAGCGCCGATCCGCTCGCAGCCGTACCCGGTCCAGCCATTGAACCGACGAAGCAAATAGCTGAACGATGCCGGCGAGTTCTCGAGGGGTGCGGGGAATCGATATGTCAACCGGGCCCGCTGCCACTGCGGATATGGTGCTGATCCCCGATTTAACTTGTGTATCTACGGCCATCACCCCTCCTAAACTGAACCGAGAAAACAAAGCACGCGAACTGCTATCACCTGCCGGTTTGGCCCAGGCTGCCTGATGAAAGACAGTGTAGGCCGCTACCGGCCGCTGGACGGGCGGAGCACTCCAGCTGACACAATCCAGGTTTCCGAGCCCCGATAATCTAATTGTATATCATGTCGATAGGCTTATAGGTAATTGCGGCAAATCTTTTAGGCAGTAAATTGATTTTCATGGATAGGGACGGGCCAGTGATCCCCATCACTGCAGTGCCCGTATTAAACCTTGTAAAATCAATAACTTCATGCCAGATGCCGCATTGAAAACAAGTGGACCTTAGCAGCAGAAGGCGTTTTCGACGAAACCAATAGTATTGGCAAGATATCATCTTGGTAAGACTGTGAACCATTCAGAAGGTCAGGAACAAAGCGCCGTAGCAGCGTGGCTAGACGCCTACGTAGACGTTGGGGCGCTAACGCAAACTCTTCATCCGTACTACGAGCTCATCAAACCCAGAATTGCCCTTCTGATCGTCATCTCGACCTCAGTCGGTTACAGCTACGGTGTCGGGCAGCACTTTAACCTCGTCACATTCTTCAATGCCCTGCTCGGGACCGCGTTGCTGGCGGGCGGATCGGCCACACTCAATCAGTGGTACGAGCGTGACTCGGATGCTCTCATGAACCGCACCAAAATGCGGCCAATTCCCGCTGGGACCATTACTTCCGGCCATGCGCTCGGGTTTGGCGTCGCCGTGTCCGTTATGGGCTTCCTTGAACTTCTAGTGTTCGTCAATGTTCTCGCCGCTGGGCTCGGTCTGCTCACATCTGTCGGTTATTTGTTCGCCTACACGCCCCTGAAGCGCAAAGGCCCAATCTGCACAACCATCGGAGCATTTCCTGGCGCAATGCCCCCGCTCATCGGCTACGCCGCCGCAAGTGGGCATTTGACCGTTCAAGCATGGGTGCTGTTCGCCATTCTCTTCCTTTGGCAGTTCCCGCATTTCCATGCGATTGCCTGGCTTTATCGCGAAGAATACGAAAGAGTGGGAATCAAAATGCTTGCCGTCGTGAAACCCACCGGGAGCGCGCTAAACGTGGAAATCATGACCGCTCTCCTCTTGCTAATTCCGGCCACGCTTGCGCCCACATTTCTGCACATGGCTGGGAAAGTCTACCTCGTGGCTGCCATCTTGCTCAATCTCGCCTTCTTGTATTTCGGTGTTCAAATGTCGCGCCAACACGATCGGCCAAGAGCGCGCAAGCTGCTTCTCGCGTCTGTTATTTACGTGCCGCTGCTATTTGCGTTTCTCGTTATCGACAACCCCAGATTCACATCACTCTTCTGAGAGCCGAAGCGAAGCTGTGGCGTCTTAAAAGGCAGTTCCTTGAGAAGATCCGCGGTTGGCACGCGCTACGATCACGCCAAGGGGAGTTGGTGAAATGGAACAACTAGCGAACGCTATCCCGCTACATTGAAACCCTCTACTACTATTCTTGGCTTTTCTCCTCGCGTGTCTGCATCCAGTACCTCTGTCAAAATGGATCGCTCTTCCCCTGGTAAAAGAAATAGATAGTTGTCGCTATAAAGGACGGGTAAAATGCGGTCTCCGCTCTGATCCCGCACCGCCTTGATCCGAACCATCAGGGCGGGACTGCCCGACGTATTGTTCAATTGACTTCTCAGTAGCCAGCGGGCGTTTTGCCGGTCACCACTCGTTGCGGACTGTATCTCGACTTTCGGCAATTGACGGATGGCACGGAGGTTCTCTTGCTCCAGTCCGCGTAGGTAGAAATTCGTAGAGATCGTTTTCCCATCACGCGTGAGGCGCAGCCGCAGAAAATGCACGGAAGTCAGGCCGGGCGGATAATTCATTTCCATACATGTCGCGGCACTGTCTTCCTTGCTCTCCAACGTTATAAATTTTTCCCATCTCTTCATGCCATCCATGTTGAAGACTTCCGCTAGGGCAGTTAAGCCGCGAACGTTCCCCGCGCTGTGGTTGACGACTTCAATCGTCTCGGTTGCGCGATTCCACTGAATATGCAAGGGTTCGCAAGCTTTTTTGCACCCGAAGTACGCCGCCGAAGGCTCCAGAAAGTAATCGTAAGTCTGCCAGACGAAGGACGGCCAACAGGGGTGACTCATCCACAGCAGCAAACCCATACGGTGTTTGCTTTGGCCCTCGAACATAGCGCGATAGCCCTCGTAATTCAGGAACTGCGCGAGGGACACCCACTCCTCGACGGTCTGCGCTCCGCCATAGACGCCATCGATTGTCTGCTGGAACGACTCTCCTCCCTGTGCCCCCTCCAGACAAAAATCGTGCAGACCCCACGAAGAACCTTGGGGCCACAGACTCGGCTCAGGCATCATGGCGCGCACGCTGTCCATAGTGGGAATGTTGGGCATACCCATTTCGCTGTGAAGTTTTTTCGCCGCGCCAGCTGTGAAGTAGAAGTCTAGCGGCATGGCCCGGTAAGGACCCTCGCCGCTCACCACTCCATGGGCGGAATCTGATATGTAGTGCACGCCGGGATGTAGTTCGCCGAGTACTTTTCGCAAGCCGCCTTCCAGAGGCTCCGGCGGCATCCCTTCGTTGCGCCCGCAATACAGCCCTATGCTGGGGTGATGGCGAATTCGCAGTATATAGTCGCGCGCATTCCGCATGAACATTTCATCGTCCGAGGGGTCGGGCCCGTCCCACGGATTGGCGAGCCAAAAATCCTGCCAGACCACGATTCCGTGCCGATCGCACGCTTCGAAAAACTCATCCTGGCCGATTTGTGCCACCCAGTTACGAATCATCGTGAAGTTCATGTCGCGGTGATAGCGCACGGCGGCATCGAAGTCGCGCGCCCTATAGCGCAGCATCGACTCGCTGAATCCCCAGTTCCCTCCTTTGGGCACGAGTCTCCGTCCGTTGATATAGATCTTCAGCGCGCCCCCATCCTCGCTATAGGTCATCTGGCGCAAGCCGGCTTGGAACATCTTCACGTCGGAGATGCTGCTTCCCTCAACCTCAAAACTTAATTCCACAGGGTAAAGGTGCGGCTCGCCGTATCCGGTGGGCCACCAGAGTCTTGGATTTTCGAGCCGCAACGTCGAATGAACGGACGAATCAAATTTGACGAGCTCTCTACCCAAGCCCGCCACTGTGGTGCGCTGTTCAAAACGCACATCACCCAACCGCCCGCGCAAAGTGCCAGTGACGGGGCTGGATTGATGATTGACGACATCAACTTGAACTTTGACCTCCGCTTTCGACGCATCGGGCAGCGGCAAGGTTGTACTTACAAAGGCATTGTCTAGAGTCACTGGTCCAGTCATGGTGAGATAAATCGGACCCCAAATGCCCGTGTTGCGTCCGCGAATCGTAGGGATCCAGTCCCAGCCTATCGACGCATGGTAAGTGGGATTATCAAGGCCAAGCGCGCCGCCGTTCATCCCTGGGCTCCGATAGGTTTTCTGTTTTGCACTGCCAGGTGTATCGTTTTTTATCACGCGAACAGCGATTGCATTCTGACTCTTATTGGACAAACGCTGAGTGATATCGAAGCGTGCGCGCACGAAGCCGCCGTCAATCCGGCCCAGTTGCTCGCCGTTGAGAAAGACTTCAGCCTTCCAGTTGATGCCGTCGAAATTCAGCCAGACCTGCTGTCTGTCGCTTATGGTCGGCGCGGCAAACTCGGTGCGGTACCAGAAATCGGCATAGAAGAACGAATCGGAAATGAGCAGCTGGTTGTCACCATAGTTGGGATCGGGTATCGCGCCGATATTCAGGTAGGAAGCAAGTACGGTGCCGGGCACTGTGGCGAGCACCCAATCCTTGTCCAGATATCCAGGTTTCGATATAACCGCTCCGTCCTGGCTGACGAGTGAGTCCCGCTGCAATCGCCAGTAACCGGCCAAGTCAAACCGGCCGCTAGCTTGGATGAGCGGAGCCGCTTTTACCTGAGCAACGAAACCGCCGCGGCCATAGATTTCTATTTCGCTCAAAATGTAACCGTAGGGCGAACTTGGCCGACGCATCAGCACGCGGACGTATCTTCCGTGGCCGGGCTGAGAAAGCGTGATGTCGTCGGTTGAACCTGTGTCGTTGGGCAGCGATTGAAGATCCCGCCATTTTTTTGCGTCGTCCGATACCTGAAGAGACCCTTCGGCGGCGCGTGCGATCCAACACAGGACTACGCGATCGAATTCACAAGAGGAGCCGAGGTCGACATAAACCCATTCTTCTCCCGAGCCCGCGCTCATCCAGGCGCTGCTGAAGCTGTACGGGCCGCCTGCTTCCACCACCTGATTGCGGTTAAAGAAGCTAAGTTCTCCCACCCACCACGTAACATCACCGCCCGCCAACTGAACACGATAGTGGGATTTGCGCGAAACCCCGGTAAGCCGGATAGAAGGCGTGAACAGCTGTCCGTGCTGCGCAAAACCAATGGGGAAACTTGTTAACGGCGCCGGAGCTGGACCTATGACACTTCCCACTTTTTGCCATTCATGGCCATTGTTTGAGACGGAGATTGCGAAACTCACAGTCGCCTGGTCAACATTCCCCTTGGCGGCCGCCAGCACTTCGACTCTATCGATTTCCGGAGGGTCGCGGCCGCAGAATTGCAATTGGACCCAAGGTTGCCGTCCGCCCACTTCGATCCCGGTAACTGGATTGTGGTCGAGAATGAGTTCCCGTTCGTTATTAGGGAGGATGCCGCGAGCCCCCTCCGTGGTGACGATCCAGCGCGGCTGGCGGCTGTCCTTGATTCCGTCAGTTACCAATTGCGCGGTCAGGTTGTAATCGTAACTGCTTGACTGATACGCCGGACGAAGTAGCGCGAGGTTTCGATAAACGGAAGGATCTGCGGGCACAATGTCGGGAGCAAAGTCCTCACGCGGGTCGCCTGGATAGATGCCGATTCCGCGCGTATAGGGCGAGATGCTCACGGGCCGTTGTTCGGTGAAATCCGTCGGCAAAACCGCGCTGGCGAGTGCCTCAGAACCAGCCGCACGATATGGCGATTCTTCCAAAGTGATGCTCGCTCCCAAAAGCGAATGTTTTAAAAAACTACGTCGGGAGTTCGTCATTGGTTTCCACGAATGACTATATCTCTTTTTCTGGCGCCCGTGATGGTCTGCCCTATCGGGAAGACGCATTGCCGGCTCTCAACTTCCGGACTCCAAAGCGTAGGCTGCGATAGGGCTACGCGCTCTGTAGCTCCAGCTCTTCTTCCTCGACGGGAGCCGTCATGGGCAGGATGCCCCCTGCCTCTTTGGCGTCCAGGTTTAGAATTTCTCGAAAGCTCGCCTCGATTGTTCGGACCGCGCTGCTCATCTCATGCAGCCACTGGCTCCAAAACTGGTCCACGGACGGAACTTGCTTTGTCTTGCGGATCTCTCGCTGAATATCTTTGCGAAACGCAGGAAGATCAAAACCGCGCAGCGTTGCCGCGCCCGCATCGGTCAAGTTGATCTGATCGTTCACGTCAAGACTTACCAGATCTTTGCGAAAGGTGATCTCTCCACCCTTTTTGCTTAATGCGGTGATCCGTTCCTGGAATGTGATCGCACCGGAAGAGACCCGCGCCTCGCTGGTCATCCCGAGCAGCGTGGTGGCGCTCGCCGGCGCCTTCACGCCTATGGCTTGGCTGGTCGGTTGCAGGCGAATCTGGGCGGGCGTTGAGACGCCTACCCAAAGCTCACTCGATAGCTGCGACATGGAAAAGTAATTCGCTACAATCTTCTCCAGCTCGCGGTCTTCCAACTTCTCTATTTCTTTGGGCCGGAACCTTGTGGTCTCATCGGCGCGCGTCTGAAAATCACTGAGATAGTGGCTGCTTTCATAAAGCCGAGCGAGGATTTCAGCCGGCCAATTCGCGCGGTTGTAATTCCAGCCAACGGCAACCAGGTCGGCGCCAAGTTCTCTCAGGACTTCTTTCACGCGATGCAGGATCTGCTTATTACCGTTCTCGATGTAGAGGCGGCCGTCGTTAAAATCCAAAAGAACCGCAAATTGTTTCCGCACGGCTGCCGTTGCGCCACGCGTATCCTTGTCCACCGACTTCCTGTCGGTGGCTTGCAGGAATTTGTATGGCCGGCCGAGGACCGCATACGAATGTTGCTCCTTGATCGACGCCAGGTCGCTGATGTCTTTCCATTGATTCGCCACAGCCCACAGACCAAACCAAGGCAGGCTCGCGTGAAGCTGAAACTGCTCAAGCCCGAAAGCATAGCCTTCGTGGTCGATCACCTCGGCCGGAATATTGTGATCCGACCGCGTTTCTTCTTTCGCCGTCGCGTATTGAACGAGGAGCCGCTCCTGATCCAATGCCATCGCCTGCTGCTCATCAAGACGAGGGGCGCTGAATGGATTCATTCCCAATGTGTCGGTGTTCAAATGGCGAGTGACGGCCGATGCCGCGAGTTGCGACACCGCGATCATTCGCAAGCGGTCTTCAAGATTGATTTTGAAGGCGTCTAACGATTCCTTCGCAAGGCCAACGATGGCCCAGTTTCCACGACTAAACAATTTGGGGATTCCTTTTCTGATGGTCGGCAGCCCGGTGCATGACCGCCACACCTTTTTACCATGGCGTGCGGTTCGAGCATTCGGTCCCAGCTTCACTGATTGCGAGAGCTTCTCTACTGGTCCTGGGATTCGTTTGGGGGATTCCGCCGCGGATGGAAGAGCGCACCGTGGGTGCGAACGCCATGATGATAAAAGACTCTTCTCAAATCCCTGCTTTTGTAAACATGTTCTCGCGAATTCGCAACCTTGCCGCAAAGCTAACGTGCAACTTACTAATAAGACGGCGCTGATTGGCGGAGCAAGCCGCGGAATCGGCCTCGCCATTGCGCGCGAAATAGCTCGGGCGCCCACACAATCCTTGCCTCTAGAAACTTAGAAACGCTGGAAGCGGAAGCAGCAACCCAGTCTTAGTCGGGGCAGTCCTTGTTAGCTAACCTAAGCATTGTTGGTCAATAGCGTTTCCATATAGAAATGTTTTGGCGCGGCTAGGAGTCATTCGGAGGCGGCTTGAAAGCCGCCTCACTGCCACGAATGGCCGCCCTACGAATGGCGGGACCGAAAGCATTCCTTCCGGGGACCGGCAGTCATGAATTGGCGAGGCGACAACAGGACGACGCCGACGCCAGTGGGTGCAACGCATTTTGTAATAGAATTCCGAGATATGAACAGAAGAACGTTCCTGATGACCAGCAGCGGTGCGCTCATGGCCGTCGCGGTGCCGGCGGATCAATTAGTCTTGGGCGTAATCGGCAGCGGTGGCCGTGGCACAGCAGTGATGGCGGTCTTTCAGAAGCACGCAGACGTGAAGGTAGGCGCTATTTGTGACGTCTACGAACCCAACCTGGAACGCGCCTTATCAGAGGCCCATAAGGCTGGCTCGCAGCCGAAGGCTTACCGGAACTATAAGGATCTTCTCGCCGACAAAGACATCCAAGCCGTGTTGATCGCCACGCCTGAACACTGGCATTACCAAATGGTGATGGACGCCATCGCCGCCGGCAAAGATATATATGTCGAAAAGCCGCTTTGCCACACGCCGGAGGAAGGAGTGGCGCTGGTCGAAGCCGAGAAGAAAACGAAATGTATCATCCAAGTCGGCATGCAGCGGCGCAGCTATGACCTATATCTCGAAGCCCGCAAGATGGTAGCAACGGGAACGCTAGGCCAGGTGCGCATGGTGCGCTCCTGGTGGCTGAATAATTCGCTGGGCGCCCGGCCGGCAACCGCTTTGGATGGCCGGCTCGATTGGGAACAGTGGCAGGGTCCGGCGGAGCATCGATCGTTCGATCCGAATCGCTTTCGCAATTGGCGCGAGTATTCAGAATATTCAGGCGGCATTGTGGCCGACCAGGGCGCGCACGTCTTCGATGGCATTCACCTGCTCATGAATGCCAGCTATCCGCTGGCCGTCAACGCCTCGGCCGGCAAGGTTCATAAGACAGCTGTGGACACACCAGAGTCAGTCGTCGTGATTGCCGAATACCCGGAAGACTTTTTTGCTGTGTTCACCATCAACTACGCCGCCATGCACTACAAGCCGAAGAACGATCAGTTGAACCAGTTGGATGGCGATGCCGCGCGGCTGGATATCGGTCGTGAAGAGTTCAAAGTCTACCGCCAGGGGAATGAAGACCAGGCGGAAACCGCGCAGCGATCGGAATTAGGCTTCGGCCATGCAACCGATTTACACGTGGCCAATTTTCTGGAGTGCGTCAAAACTCGCGCGACCCCCACGGCGCCCATGCGCTTGGGATTCCAAGCCGCGCTGGTGATTCAAATGGCAAATATGTCTTGGCAGCGCGGGCGGCGGTTGCAATGGAACGCGCACTTAAATAAGGTGGAAGGATGATGCGCAAATACGCGGCTTGGGCGGTGGTGATATTGAGTGCGGCGGCGCTGGTGGGCCGGGAGGAAACACACGTGACCCTGCGGTCGCGCGTGCATTTATTCCACAGCGGCGAGGATTGGAGCGAAGTACGCTCGGATTTCCGTTTCGATCCCGCCAAAAGCGCGGTCATTGTCTGCGATATGTGGGACCGGCATTGGTGCAGCGGCGCCAATGTACGGGTAGCCGCGCTGGTTAAGAGGCTCGACCCGGTGTTAGAAGCCGCGCGGAAGAGCGGAATGATTGTGGTGCATGCGCCCTCTGACACGATGGCGTATTACGCTAATGCTCCGCAGCGCGCACGAATTCTCAAGCTGCCGCAAGTCGCGCCCCCGCAGGAACAGCAGATCAGCGCACCGCCTTTACCCATCGACGATTCAGACGGCGGGTGCGATACTCCTGGCGACACCGAGCACCAGGCGTGGAAATGTGAACACCCGGGGCTGCGCATTGCGCCCGAAGACTATATTTCGGATAACGGTCAAGAGATCTACAATCTATTGCGCGCCCGCGGCGTGGAAACGGTTTTCTACACGGGCGTGCATGCCAATATGTGCATTCTGAACCGATCGTTCGCCATCCGCCAGATGACGAAATGGGGCGTTCGCTGCATTCTGCTGAGGGATCTGACGGATGCCATGTACAACCCGCAAGACGCTCCGCACGTGAGTCACCAGCGCGGAACGGAATTAGTGGTGGAGTACATCGAGAAATATTGGAGTCCCACGGCGCTGTCCGCCGACTTAATGGAAGGTCTGAAGTAGAGGTGTCCAAACCGCTTATCTATTTAGAAGATCTGCATGTCGGCCGCCGCTTCCTATCCGGGCGTTATGAAATGGACGAGAAACGTATAAAGGAGTTTGCCGCCGAGTTCGATCCGCAACCGTTTCACCTGGACGAAGCCGCCGGCGCACAGAGTATCTTCAAAGGTCTGGCAGCGAGCGGCTGGCACACAGCGGCCGCCAGTATGCGGTTGCTGGTGGAAGGTGAGTTAGCTTTATCGGAGGGGATTGTCGGGGTGGGCGGCGAAATTGCTTGGCCGCGACCGACGCGCGCCGGCGATACGCTGCAGGTGGAAAGCGAAGTGCTTGAGATCATACCGTCGCGCTCGAAGCCCCAACAAGCAATGGTAAAGATTCGCAATACCACCGTCAATCAGCATGGCGACGTTTTGCAGGTATTCACGGCATCAGTTTTGGTTTTTAAGCGCAATGCCGGCTAACCGAACGCCGGGAATTCCGTCCAAGCTCGGGAGGTTCGAACTATGAAAAAGCTAGGCGCGCTCGTGCCGTTTTTGCTGCTGGCGTTTCGTTTGCCGTTAGCGGCGCAGGATAATTGGTGTACAGACCATTCGTTTCATTCCGATGGCATGGTGAGCCATTCGGAAGTCCGCGAGCAGCGCTTGCCGGCCGCGGGGGAAAATGTGGTCGATCCTGGGATGAACGGCTCGATTCACATTCATGCTTGGGCGAATGCCGATATTCAGGTGAAGGCATGCGTGCAGACGGCGGCGGAAGATGCCAGTGCGGCAGCTGCACTCGCGCGGCAAGTCAGCATTACAGACGGTGCCGGCCGAGTGGTGGCTAAAGGGCCTTCCTCGCTGCCCGATCATAGCTGGTGGAGCGTCTCGTATGAGGTCTGGGCGCCTTCGTCTGTCAATCTGCAGATGAATGCAAATAACGGCAGCATCAGCATGGAAGGGCTCGCCGGGCAAATTCGCGCGCAAACTCTGAATGGCTCCTTGAAATTGAAGAACGTAAGCGGCAGGCTCGAAGCGGAAACCACCAACGGCTCGCTCTCAGTGGATTTGCAAGGCGATTCATGGCAAGGGAAAGGGCTCAGGCTCAACACGGTGAACGGCTCCATCCAACTGCATCTGCCGGAGAATATTTCAGCGAATGTGGCAGCCTCCACCGTCAACGGAAAGATTCGAACTGAATTCTTCGCGAACGTCAACGTGGAAGATCCCCATAGCGCGGTATTCACGCTGGGCGCGGGCGGTCCGCAGATTGAAGCGCACACCGTAAATGGCAGCGTGCAGATCAGCCGCCAGAATTAGCGGGATGGCCGCGGTTCCCCGTCTACTCACTTACGACGCGGCCGGAATCAAATGCGCGGCGTTTACCTCGGGTGCGGCCGCGCTTCGCAGACGAGTGATTTCGGCCATAAGCTCCGTGATTCTAATTGGCTTGGAGACATATCCGTCCATACCGGCCGCCAGGCAGCGCTCCTTGTCCCCGGACATAGCGTGGGCAGTAAGGGCAATGATGGGAGTTCTTTTTTCGCCATCCTCCTGCTTGCGAACCGCCCTGGTGGCTTCAAAGCCATCCATCTCAGGCATCTGAACGTCCATCAGAATTAGATCGTAACTTTGCCGTTCCACGGCCAGCACCGCGTCACGTCCGTTACCGACAACCGTCACCGAATGGCCCACCTTCTCAAGCATGCGCACGGTCACCTTCTGGTTCACCGCGTTATCCTCGGCCAAAAGTATTCGCAGTTGGGAAAGCGGAGCCGGCAAGGAATGCTGCGTAATTAAGTCTGCGTTAGGCGCGGCCTCCGATTCACGTCCCAAAGCCAACCTCATGGCATCGACAAGCTGCGGTTGAGAAAAGGGTTTGGTGAGGTAAGCCGCCACCCCCAGGGCGCGGCAGCGAGCCCCATCGCCGGCCTTACTGGCCGAGGTGAGCATCAATACAGTGGTCCTGGCGATCGTTTCCAGTTGCCGTATCTGCTCAAGCAAAGAGAACCCATCCGTTTCCGGCATGTGGCAGTCAATGAGAGCCACCCTAAACGCGGCTTCCGTCCCTGCCGCCGCGTGCAATTCAAGTAGTGCGGCTGCGGCGCTTTCCGCCAAACTGGCTTTCATACCCGCCATCGCAACCAATTCCGCCAGAATGCGCCGGTTGGTGGCGTTGTCATCCACAATCAGTACCCGCAACCCTTCTAACTGAATGGCCGGGTCCGGCTCAGCGCTCGGCTCCAGGTGCGCTATCGGAGCTTCTACCGTGAAATGAAAGCAACTACCGCTGCCCGGCTCGCTTTCCACCCAGATTCGTCCACCCATCATCTGCACAAGTCTAGTAGAAATAGTCAGGCCTAAACCGGTTCCACCAAACTTGCGAGTAGTCGCAGTATCGGCTTGCGAAAATGCTTCGAAGATTGACTTCTGTTTGTCTTTCGGGATCCCGATGCCGGTATCGCGAACCGAAAAATGCAGGCGCGCGCGGCCTTCTTCGACCGCGTCGAGCGCCACACACAACTCTACTTCGCCGTGGCTTGTGAATTTCAGCGCGTTTCCCACCAGGTTGGTAACGATTTGGGAGAGACGAGTAGGATCGGCAACAATCTGGTCGGGCACTTCGGGGCACACTCTGCACAACAACTCCAAGCCCTTCTCTGCAGCCCGAAATGCCAAAGGCTTCGTGATACGCGCCATACTGTCGCGCAGCCGGAACGGAATCGGGTCAAGATCGAGCTTACCGGCTTCAATCTTGGAGAAATCGAGGATGTCGTTGATGAGCGTCAACAGCGCGTCGGCCGACGATTTGGTTGTTTCGATCAATTCCCGCTGCTCGCCGGTGAGGTCGGTGCCCAGCGCTAACTCAGTCATGCCCAAGATGCCGCTCATGGGTGTGCGGATCTCATGGCTCATGTTTGCCAGGAACTCACTTTTGGCACGGTTGGCCGTTTCCGCCCGCTCCTTCAGTTCGCCCATGTGGCTAAGCTGGCTACGAATAGTGGCGGTTTGCTGATGCACGCGCCGGCGGAGCAGCATGATCCACCCGGCGGCAACCAGCGTCACCCCGAACGCAGTGCCCAGCAGCGTGGCCAAGCGCGCTGGCGTCCACCAGGGCGGCCGCCTCACCACTGAAATGCTCGCTGGGTTCGTCAGCATGATCCGAAATGCTATAGGCCGTTTGTAACTGTCGAATGTCGTGACGCAAACTCCCGTCAACCGCAGAACGCTCCCCACTTCGGGGTCGCTGGTCAACTGACCTGCTCCTGCTGCCAAGCGCGCCGTGAAGTCTCCTTGCCGCGAGGTCATCACGAAGTCCGTCTCTTGCTGGGAACGAGAAATCTTGACCAGCGTGCCTTCGATCTGTACAACGCGCAGATCGAATTTTGTGCTGTTGTGCAGAAACACCGTTGGATCGCCTAAAGGTTCATTTTGCAGGGCCAGAATCTTTTGAGCTGTCACGACTACCGGCATCGGCTGAATACCCGCCGAATCCGAGCGGCAGAAAGCCGCCATCACTCCGGGTCTGCCGTCCACAAATCCCCGAAATCCTACAGCTTCAATAACGTCACCCGGGCGCGGCGAACAGGTTGCTAGGACGTCCAACGCTAAGCTGGAATCCCCATCGGCCAGGTAAATTCGCGACTTCGACCCAATGGCCGTAACCGTGCCGCGCACGCGAACTTGAGATTCAAGGTCGGATGCGACGTCATACTCGCCGATGCTGCTCAGCGGGACTAGTGACGCCGCGTACGGATGTGCTAGTGCTGGTTTAATGACTTTTACATACTCAGGGCCGGGCACGAATAGCTTGACACCTCGCGCTTGACGCCGATCGTTGTACAGAGCGCTCAGAGCCCCGCGTACCACCACTTCGGAACCTACCGACAGCATGCGACGGTCGCTGAAATCGCGCATGATCACCAGGAAATTGCCGTCGTCTCGGCCCAAACTTACCTGAATGCTCCCAGGCTGGCTGCGAACTGATAGAACAATGCCCTTTAGCTCGGTCCAATAGCAAGCCCATCATCCCGTCAATAGCTGGTCGAAAGGGAGCCGCTTTGGAATCGGCAACGGCGCGCTGCCCGTAATCTTGTATTTTCCTTTCTTGATACACGGGGAAAAGTCGCCGGGAGTGCTAATGCCCTTAACTTCCACCGTTTGTCCCGCGCGTAACTCTGGCTCTAAGCCGGTAGGATCGAAGTAAATAAAGGTTCCGGCTGTGGAATCCTGAACAAAGAGGTGGCCCAACTTAACATCGGCGAACGTGACTACTCCCCGAATATCGATGGGATACCCGGCCTTTGCTTGCTCGATCGTTAGACCGTTCACCTGATCTGCCTGGGTGAGAACAGGAAGACTTGGTCGCGCGGCGCTCGCGAGAATCGAGCAAACAGTCAGAACGACGATGGCGAGGGGCGCCCTGCGGTGCGTGTTTCTGCTCATGCCTGGGATTTCACAGGCACTGTGTCGCGCGCTTCCTTCGTTTTCGACCCACCATTAAGTCATATCGACACGGGGCCAGCGCAAGTTTAGTAGGAGTAGCAACCTTGGGCCCATCCTCGATCGGACTGCGGGACTATTGAATCATGAGTGCTAAATCCCAAAGAGAAGAATTGGAAAGTGACGCTGGGGAGCTTGGGCCGAACTCGGCCGGCCAATCCGGCGATACCCAGGGACTGTATACCGATGAGGACAGCGAATCGGAAAGCGTAACGGAGTTGCTCGAAGAAGGTCAGTATTTCGAAGCGTCGGTGCTCAGCGGCATAGAGAATGCACCACCGGCCGATGTTTCTGAAGTGCGAACAAGACAAGTGCCGGAGGATGACGTGCCGGAAGAATACCTCGAGCAAGACGAGCCGCCCGTGTAAACCCGTTTTAGCCCAACGCCGTTTTGTATAGCTCGCTCAGCTTAACCCAGGCGCGCTCGGCGGCCTGCTCGTTGTAAATCGGGTTGCCATTTTGCAGCGGCATATCCGGCATGCACCAGCCGTGCAGCGTTCCTGCATACACCTCGATTTCAGCGGGAACGTGGCCCGCTGCGAACGCCTTTTTCAACTCGTCTTTCGCGTCCGGCTGACGTTCGTCGTCATTCGCAGCCACGGCAAAATACATCCGCGCCTTAATCTTCGGTGCAAGCAGATGCGGGCTATTCGGCTTATCGGTTACCAGTCCGCCGCCATGGAATGACGCACCAGCGCCAATTCTCTCAGGTAGGGCAGCAGCCGTCTTAACCACCAGCGGTCCTCCCATGCAATAACCCTGCGCGCCGATCTTCTTTGCCCGATCCACCTCATTCTGCGCCTCAAGAAAGGAAATATAAGCGATGGCATCCCGCTCGGTGTTGCCCGGCGCCGTCACTGACGCCATGAGCGGCCGCAGTTTCGCCATATCGTTGGCATTCTGAAAGTCGAAATGCGAGGCGGTCGAAAAAGGCGCCTTGGCGATTCGATAAAACGGATTCGGCACCAGCGCGCAATACCCTTCAGCGGCGAGGCGCTTGCCGATTTCACGCGTCGCCGGACGCAAACCGAACGCATCCGACCAGATCAGCACGGCGGCATGCGAGCCGGTCTTTGGATGTATAAATGCCGCGTTGCAGATTCCGTCAGGAGTTTTTATTTCGACGTCGGTTTCGACTATCTCACGCGGCTCAGTCGCCGTTCCATGCTGGCTGCTCATGCCAAGAGTCTAACGCTTTTCACTGGCACTCCAGCATCGGCGTAGCTGTTACAATCATCAACCAAATGTCGAACGACTCCTCCTTGCTGGTGCGCGACGCAGACGATTCGGACCTGCCTGCGATTCAGAACATTTATGCATCCTACGTCTGTCACTCTCTGGCAACCTTTGAAGAAGTCCCGCCGAGCGTGAGTGATTTGCTCTTACGGCGCAAGGCGATTCTCGACGCTCACCTGCCTTACTTCGTCGCCACGTTGGATCAAAAGATCGTCGGCTATGCATATGCCGCCTGCTACCGTCCCCGCCCGGCCTATCGCTACACCGTCGAAGACTCCGTTTATGTCGCCGACACATTCCGTTCCCACGGCGTCGGAAGCGCGCTCTTGTCCGCGGTGATCGAACGGTGCGAACAAGGCGGCTGGCGCCAAATGATTGCTGTCATTGGCGACAGCGCAAATAGCGCTTCCATCGCCCTGCACCGGCGCTTTGGTTTTGAGCCGATTGGCACTCTCAAAGCAGTCGGCTTCAAGCTGGGCCAATGGGTTGACACTGTGCTGATGCAAAGAGGGTTAGGCAAGCGGGATGGAACCCTGCCCAGCTAATCACGGCGATGAGCGGTCTTGTCGCAGCGGGCTAGGATCGCACGTACCGGAATAGAACAAGAGCCGAATGTCCGGCGTCTATCTAAATGTACGGCGTCCATATGGTGGACCACCGCCCCAGCCGATATACTGAGTGAGATCCGCCGTTTTCCTCGCGCCTCAACCAAACCATCGTAGATGCAACAAATCATTCGAAAAGGAATAAAAGACATTCTGGTCGAAGAAGTGCCCGACCCTATGGCTGGGCCTCATCACGTACTCATCCGCCCCGTTTTCTCCCTCATCAGCAGCGGCACCGAAACCGCCAGCATCCACCAGGAAGGCGTTCTAAAAGAGGTCGCCGATAACCCCTCGCACATCCGCAAAGTGCTTGACGTCATGCAGACGAATGGCCCTATTCCCACCATTCGTGAGGTTAACGCCAAATTCAGTGAATATGCCGCCCTATATTCTGAATCAATCATCGGCGGATCTTTCATAAAAGGAAATATCGAAGACACCCTTCTGCTCGACCAAATTTTTCGTCAAGAAAGAATCGATGCCGTAATCCATTTGGCTGCCTATATCGACGTAGGAGAATCGGTCAAAGATCCGGCACTCTACTACAAAAATAATGTCTGCAATACCCTTTCGCTTTTAAAAAGCATGCTTTTTCACAATATAAAGACTTTCATTTTTCCATCTTCCGCTGCCGTCTACGGCACGCCGAACGAAAACCCCATCACTGAAAACCACCCTTGCTCCCCTATCAATCCTTACGGTGAATCAAAACTCATGGTCGAGAAGATTCTTAAGGACTTTGATCGAGCCTACGGTCTAAAATATTGCGCGTTGCGTTATTTCAATGCCGCGGGGGGGATCCTGAAGGGGTAATCAAAAATCGTCAAAAAAAACACATCAACCTCATTCCCATAATCTTGAATCATTTAATCTCGAATGAGCAAACTTTTACCGTTAACGGAGGGGACTATCCGACTGCCGACGGCACCTGCGTCAGGGATTATATTCATATCGAAGATTTAGGCGCCGCTCATATTCTAGGAATGGAAAAACTTTTTGCAGGTAACTCTTCGAACATATATAATTTAGGTAACGGTAAGGGCTATAGCATCCTTGAAGTCATCCGCGCCGCAGAAACGGTTTCCGGAAAAAAAATTAATTACTCGATCGGTCCAAGAAGAGCCGGCGACCCGCCTATCCTTATGGCTGATGCCTCGAAAGCACAAACCGAACTGCTTTGGACGCCCGAATATCCGGACCTTAACACCATAATTGAAGACGCATGGAAAGCACTAAATTTCTGACTAAATCATTTTATAAAAAAAAGGAATTTTGGATTCCCCTATTGCTTCTGATCGCTTTTACGCCGTCGTCCCATTCCGGTCGACCACTTTATCAGCAGCCTCTTTACCGACAACATAGCTTTAGCTCAGACCGCGTCTATTCTTTTATTTATCATTACGGAATTTTACCTGCATGGATTCTCGCCGGCGTATCGACAATCGGATTGTTAATATCGATCACTTTTTCGAGGTATCGTAAGTATCTTAAAATTTGCTCCTATCTTTGTTTAACGCTGCTGATAGGCTCAGGTGTCATCGTTCATCTGGTTTTAAAGGATCATTGGGGGCGCCCGCGCCCTAAACAAACCATCGAATACGGAGGCGAACAGAGTTATCGAGCTTATTATAACTTTCATTTTGACGAACCTTCCCGAACCTTCCAAATCGTTTCCCTGCGGACATTGTACGATGGGTTTTTACTTTTTCTCTTTGATCTTTCTCGGCAAAGGGCTGAATAGTCGATTTCTTTATTATTCCGGTCTATTTCTTGTCGTCACCTTGGGAGGTGCATTGAGCCTAACGAGAATTCTTCAAGGAGGTCATTTTTTTTCAGACGTCCTTGCCTCTGCCGTCATTATGTGGTATACATCCTGGGCGCTGTATGAATTATTCGACGTAAAGCGAGAAATATGAAAGGACTCACGCCCAAACAAAGAGATGTTCTATATTTTATAGCGACCTTTATCGACAAAAATCGCTATTCTCCCAGCTATCGCGAAATCATGACCCATTTTTCCATGACATCTCCCGGGGCTATATATCGATTAATTCATACGTTAAAACGTAAAGGCGCTTTAGAATCCGAAACCAATTGCAGCCGTTCGATCAAACCTGTGACCAAGCATCCTTCCGAAGTCTCTTCAAAAGAACTCGAAATCCCCTTTATAGGGAATATTTCCGCAGGTTATCCGATAGAAATGTTCGTAGATACGAAAAATTTGTCGGTACCCGCAAGCCTCGTCCAATCTCCCGAAAACACATATGTCATTCGCAATCGGGGCGACGGATTCGAAGACGAGCTCATCCAAGACGGTGATTTATTGATCGTCGAAGCTCGCCAACAAGCGGAAACCGGCGAGACGATCTTGTGTTTTAGTCAACCAACACGATACAATGATCAAAAGATATTACCCCGACAGAGAGTATGTAAGGCTGGAAAGTGCTCATAAACATCAACAGCCTTTAATTTTGCGAAATGAGTACCTCTCCATCCAAGGAGTAATAAAATCGTGGATTGATCCTCCCCCGCACTTTTAGGGAGAAAAAAAAGGCCCCTTGATGTAGACTAAAGAAAAACTAATCGCGAAGTGTTATGGATCCCACAAATTCTCTAGAAAAAGCCGTTAATCGACGCACTTTTGCGATTATCAGCCACCCCGATGCTGGAAAAACGACCCTAACCGAAAAACTTCTGCTCTATTCCGGAATGATCTTTACGGCGGCATGGTCAAGGGGCGCAAAGGGCGAAAAGCCGCGGCATCGGATTGGATGGCGATGGAACAAGAGCGGGGGATCTCCATCACCTCCTCTGCTATGCAGTTTACCTATAAAGATGCCATCATCAACGTCTTAGATACCCCCGGCCACGAAGACTTTTCAGAAGACACCTATCGCACACTCACTGCTGCCGATTGCGCGATTATGGTGATCGATGCCGCAAAGGGGGTGGAAAAACAAACTCGCAAACTTATTTGAAGTCTGCCGCCTTGCGAAAAATTCCGGTTCTGACCTTTATCAATAAAATGGATATGCCCGGGAGGGATCCTCTTGAACTGATGAATGAGGTAGAAAATGTCCTGCAAATTGATTCTTTTGCGATGAACTGGCCCATTGGGGCTGGAAAGAATTTATGGTGTTGTCGATCGCATGACTGAATGTGTTTTTTTTAAAAAAACATCGGTGGCGGCGCCCAAAAGGCCGATATCGTTCGCTATCCATTAATTCCGAGAATCCGAAGACAAAATCGGCTCTGTCAATATGAACAATTGCTTCAAGAATTAGATCTTTTGGATTCAGCCGGTAACCCCTTTTCTCTAGATGATTTTCTGGCTGGAAAAGTGACTCCTCTTTTTTGCTTCCGCCCTTACCAATTTTGGAGTAGAACCTTTCTTTGATGCCTTTATTCATCTAGCGCCTTGCCCCCATTCCCGCATGGCCAATCGCACAGATGGAACAGAGATCGAAATTGATCCAGTTACAACGCCATTCAGTGGCTATGTTTTGC
>CAVXRP010000042.1:0-141862 GCA_963764105.1 Bryobacterales bacterium | reverse complement strand
CCTTCGCGCCGCAGCACCAGCAGATAGCTGGCGAAAACGCCGACAAAATACAGCGCGATCATCGGCACGGTGAAGAGCGTCATATTAAACGCATCCGGCGTAGGAGTGACGATGGCGGCAATGATGGTAATGGCGAGAATGGCGTAGCGCGAGTGGCGGAACAGGAAACGCGGCGATGCCATGCGCAGCAGGGTCAGAAAGAATATGATGACGGGCATCTCGAAAACCAGGCCAACGCCGAGCGTGACGTTGACAAAGAGATCGAAGTACTCGTTGACCGAGACCATCGGCGTGATGTTGATGT
This sequence comes from Bryobacterales bacterium, assembly GCA_963764105.1. Taxonomy (GTDB): domain Bacteria; phylum Acidobacteriota; class Terriglobia; order Bryobacterales; family Bryobacteraceae; genus Bog-105. Next base: position 141,558 of record CAVXRP010000042.1, on the reverse strand, counting down.
CCCGGCCGATGCCCAGAAGGAAGACCAAGCCGTAGCGAAAAGCAACGAAATAAGCGAACAAACCACCCGTAATGAAGAGGCCGGCCGTAGCAAGAATAAAGGGAACGGCCCAGCGTTTTTCGCGTTTATAAAGCCCTGGCGAGATGAAAGACCAGACCTGAAAAAAGATCCACGGCGAGCCGACGAACACAGAGACTAAGAGAGGCAGTTTGATGTAGATGACATTGAACTGCTCAAGCGGCGTGATGCCGACCAAGTGTGGCGGATTGACACCCAGCTGTTTGAGGGCGTCCACGGCGGGCGCGGAGACAACGTTCCAAAGTTCGTGCGCAAAGTAAAAGCTGGCGAAGAACGCCACAACCACGCCGGCCAAGGCTCTGAGAATGCGCGTGCGCAGTTCGTCCAGGTGCTCCATGAACGACATGCGGAGCATACCGCGCTCTTCCGGATCTTCGTCCTCGTCGTCATCCGCCGGGGGCTTAGGTGGAGGAGGCGGCGGGGGCGGAGCGGCTTGCGGCGGAACGATAGCGACGGCTTGGGTTGGATTGTAAGTGGGCTGATCGGCTGCATAGACGCTGGCGGATTCCTCCCCCGGCGTTTCCGGCCTCGTTTCGGGCACGGTTGGTGTAACCGCAGTTTCGCTGTGCGGAGCGGTTTGCTCCTCAATATCGTCAGGCATTTCGAGAACTCACGAAATCAGACGGAATGACCCTCGGGTGCTGCGCCATTGGAACGAGGCACCGTTCCAGCTACTGGGGAAGCGGCAGTAGAGGGTGTTTCCCGGTAGGCCTCGGCGTCCTGAGTTGCGGTTGCGCTGGCGGTGGATGGGGGCAACGAGGCTGGCGTGGACGAAGAGGCTACCTCGTAAGGCGTGGGCGAGGAATAGCTTGGATCGTAATGGCCGGACTCGTCATAACTGGGAGCGACGGAGAGTGGCGAAGAGTAAGGAGTGTTTGCCGCTTTGAGGGCGTCGTTCACGTTTGCTTCTCTTTCCAATTCACGGAGATGCGTTTCAAAAGTGGATTTCAACTCGTTTTTAGCGCGGCGAAATTCAGTAAGACCTTTGCCGAGCAAACGCCCGAGTTCGGGCAGTTTCTTGGGCCCGAAAAGCACAAGAGCGACGACGAAAATCAACATCATCTCTTGTACGCCGATAGGTCCCATGAAAAAACTCCTGATTAAATGATAGCCCAGCGGAAAGGCGGCACGAGGAAAAACCGCGCTTTTGATCGCGAAATCCCAAAACCGAACAAGGATATGGGGCCGGTGCAAACGTCCTCTAATATTTTGAGAGAGTTAGCATGAGTGGAGCAACGGTCCTGGGCGTGCTGTAGAAAGTTTTATGACCCTAGGGCACGATCTTCACTACGCGTGGCGGATGCTACGCAAGAGTCCTGGCTTCACTTGCGCGGCGGTTCTTTCGCTCGCCTTGGGAATCGGCGGGAACGCCGCGATGTTTAGCATTGTCAACGGCCTGTTCCTCCACCCGCCCGGGATCGTGCGCCCGGCGGAGGTCGTCGCTCCCCAGGTCACCTATCGGAAGCTCAACCTTATTAACATCGGCATGTCAGCCACCGATTTCGCAGACATTCGCCGCAGCACGCAAGTCTTTGCGACAGCCGCCATGCAGGAAATGAGTGGGTTTAATTACACCGGCGGAGACTCGCCGGAGCGCCTGGTGGGAGCCGACGTCACGTGGCAATGGTTCGAGGTTTTCGACGCCGCGCCGCTCCTGGGCCGAACCTTTCGAAGCGAAGAGGATCAGCCTGGCGCGAATCAGGTGGCGGTGCTTTCCTATGACACCTGGCAGCGCTTATTCGGAGGAGATCGCGGCGCCGTCGGGCGGACGCTGGAATTGAATCGCAAGCCGTATCGGATCATCGGCGTCATGCCGGCCGATTTTCATTGGCCCGCGCAGGCCGCGCTCTGGACCCCGCTGGGCCTGCCGGCGGACGCCTTCGCGCCCGCGAATCGCTTCAATGAAAACTACAATGTCGTGGCGCGTCTGCGGCCGGGAATCAGTTATCCCGCCGCCGTCAGCTTTATGAAGATCCTGACGAGGCGCCTGGAGGACGCCGATCCGCAAACCGGCAATTTTGGGCGGCGCGCCGAATGGAGCATCGGGATGGAGCCTTTCACCGAATACACCAGCGGCAATGTGGCCAAGCCCATGCTGATTCTGTTGTGCGCCGTGGCGTTCGTCCTGCTGATCGCCTGCTCGAATATCGCCGGTCTGATGCTGGTTCGGGCCACCGGACGGGCGCGCGAATTGGCGATTCGCATGTCATTGGGAGCAACGCGCGGCGATTTGATCAAGCAGGCATTCGCGGAAAGCCTTACGCTCTCGTTCGTGGGAACAGGGTTGGGCCTGTTGGCGGCTGAGGGTCTGTTGAAAGTCATGGTTTCGCTGGCTCCTCCGCAGCTAGTTTCGGGAGTAACCATCGAAATGGATGGCTACGTTCTGCTTTTCGCTGTCGGCGCCGGGTTGGTCACCGCGTTCCTGTTTGGACTCGCCCCGGCTTGGCACATGTCGCGGCTGGGTCAGAAGTACGAGCGCCTAAAAGAAGGCGGCCGCTCGAATACCGAGGGGCAACAACGGCAAACGCTGCGAACTGGATTAGTGGTGGCTCAGGTTGCGCTGGCATTGGTGCTTCTCTTTGGGGCCGGTCTCTTTATTAAGAGCTTGGGCCGCTTGCGCAATGTCGATAGCGGATTCCGGCCGCATGGGATCGTCTCGGCCTCAGTGGCTTTGCCCGATGCGCAATATCATGAGCAAGATAAACAAGCGGCGTTTTACCGCGCGGTTTTAGAGAAGCTTGCGAACAGCCCTGGCGTGCAATCGGCAGCGGTCGTTGCGCCGTTACCCTTTAGCGGAGACGATTCATCGGCGTCTTTTACTATTGAAGGGCGGGTTGCCGCGCCCGGCGATCCCGGCCCGCATGGCGGCATTCGCGTTGTCGGCGGCCGCTATTTTGAAACCATGGGCATCAAGCTCATCGCGGGACGTTATTTCAGCGATGCCGATCGCAAGGATAGCTTACCGGTCGCCGTTATCGATGAGAATTTGGCGCGCCAATACTGGCCCGGACAAGACCCGATCGGCAAGCACCTGCGCCATAACTCTACAAGTGAGCCCTGGTCGACGATCGTTGGTGTGGTGGGACATGTGAAGCATTCGCAACTGGCGGCGGATTCAGGAAAGGGCGTCTATTATTTCCCAATCTTTCAAAGCGCCGGCAGCGGCTCTGAGAACGTCTTCTTCATCGCGCGGGGTGCGGCTCATTCCGCTCCACTAGGGGATGCGATCCGGCGCGCCGTACAATCGGTCGACCCAAAACAGGCGGTCTTCGATCTAAAGACGATGGATGAACGGATCGCGCTGGCTCTGGGACCCCAGCAGTTCGCCGTCTCGCTCCTCAGCGCGTTCGCCGGAGCAGCTTTGCTGCTGGCGGCCTTGGGCTTGTATGGTGTGATCAACTACAACGTGGCGCAACGCACTCGCGAAATTGGCTTGCGAGCGGCCCTGGGCGCGCAGTCGCCGCAAATTCTGCGGATGGTGATCGGCCAGGGGATGCGCTTGGTAGGCATTGGCGCGGCCCTTGGTTTCCTAGCGGCGAGCGCGTTGGCGCAACTGATTTCAGCGCAGCTTTTTCAGGTGAGCAGTGTTGATCCAGCGACCTTCGCACTCAGCGGTTTGGTCCTTGGCGCCACCGCGCTGCTGGCGGCGTATATACCAGCTTGGCGTGCCACGCGCGTGGATCCGATGACGGCGCTGCGGGATGAGTAGGAACGCTGGTGGGCTTGCCGTCGTAGCGCTCCTTTTGCACTCGTGTCCGGCAACAGCCGCTCCGGTTTTCGGCTACAAAGTGATCGCCAAATTTCCGCACTCGACCGAAAGCTATACCGAAGGCTTTCTTTACCTTGATGGAATCTTTTGGGAAGGTAGCGGTTTGAAGGGACAATCGGAGGTCATGGCCGTGCAACCGGCAACCGGGAAAGTTTTACGCCACCGCGATCTACCCGAACAGTATTTCGGTGAGGGCATTGTCGATTGGGGACCAAACCTTTACGAGTGGACTTGGCAATCCCACATTTGTTTTGTGTACGACCGCTTCAGCCTGCAACTTGTGAAGCAATTCACTTATGAGGGCGAAGGCTGGGGCATGACCCACACGGCGAAGGAGATCGTCACCAGCGATGGTACGGCTATCCTGCGCTTTCGCGATCCGAACACGTTTAAGGAAACTCGCAAGATCGTGGTAAAAGATGGAGCGAAGGCGATTGAGCGCCTGAACGAACTGGAATTCATTAAGGGCGAGATCTACGCGAATGTTTGGCACTCAGACCGCATTGCGCGCATCTCCCCAGGAGATGGCCACGTCATCGGCTGGATCGACCTCAGCGGCCTGTTGCCGAACGGCGAGAAAGTCAACGAAGAATCGGTGCTGAACGGCATTGCCTATGACAAGCGGCATGACCGGTTATTCGTTACCGCTAAGCAATGGCCGGCGATTTTCGAAATCAAGCTTGTGCCTGAGCGCTGAAGCGCAAAGGGCGCGTGACACCGTGCCGGTCTTGCGCGAGTTCCTTTAAACAAGTAGGGTTTACAATCAACGAAGTATGAACAAGCTCTCCGATCGGAAGCGGCCGCTGGCGATGGCCCTCCTCACCGTGATCCTCGCGTGCGGGAGCCAAACGGCGGTCGCCCAAGTGGACTTTAAAAATGTGGATGGCGATCACATCAGCGTGACGATTAACGGCGAGCCATTCACGAATTTCTATATCGGCAAAGCCTATCCGAAACCATTCCTGGCGCCGTTGCGGACGGCGAACGGCTTGATCGTCACCAGACATTTCCCGCAGGAGATGGTGGAAAACGAGTCGCGCGATCACCCGCACCATCGGGGGCTTTTTATTGGCTACGGGGATGTGAATGGCGTGAACTTTTGGGAGAACGAACCGGCATCAAAGACGAGCGGAGACAATCCGGCGGTGAAGGGTTTGCTGACGTTGAAGAGTTTGGGCGAACTGAAGCCAGGCAAGAAATCGGGCACCATCCAAGCTGTCTTCGAATGGGCCGCGCCCGGGCAAGGCCCGCTGCTCGAAGAAGACCGGACCATGACTTTTTACGCCGACCCCGAGGTGCGCACCTTCGACGTCGATCTGACGTATACGGCCAAAGCGCCACTGAAGTTTGCCGATACCAAAGAAGGGTTTTTCGCGATCCGGCTGGCCGATAGCATGGCCGGCAAGAATGGCGGCTTGATGACCAATTCCGAAGGCGCGCAAACGGAAAAGAATGTGTGGGGAAAAAAGGCTGACTGGGTGGATTACGACGGCACGGTGGACGGGCAGAAGGTCGGGATTGTGATATTTAATAATCCGAAGAATGGCCCCGAGCCGCCGCGCTGGCATTCGCGCGATTACGGGTTGTTTGCGGTGAATCCGTTTGGCTTGAAAGAGTTCGATCCGAAAGCCGAGGGCGCGGGTGGGCGCGAGTTGAAGGCCGGCGATACGATGCGCTTCCGCTATCGCGTAGTCATTCACCCTGGAGACTATTCAAAAAAGAAAATTGAAGATTTGTACCAAGACTACGTGAAGAAGGTTAAGTAGTTTGCGTTGATTCGATAGCTTCCCGGGCTAGCTTGTCGAGATCCAGAATAAGGGCGATTTTGCCGTCTCCCAGGATGGCAGCGCCGGAAACGGCTTCAACGTTCTTGTAGAGGCCGCCGAGTTTCTTGATGACGGTTTTGTGATCGCCGATCACGAGATCCACCAGGAAACCAAACTTACCCTCGCGGGTGTCGGCAATCATGACTTGGGAAATAGCCGGGGCTTCGCCTGGAATTCCAAAGTGCCGGCGGATATCGACATAGGGCACCATCTCATCGCGCACAATCACAAACTGCCGCCGCTGATTGGAGCTCATGGTTTCGGCGCTCAACTCGATGCACCCCAGGATATTAGAGAGCGGCAAAACAAAATACTGCTGTGCCACCGTGACCAATAATCCGTCGATGATGGCGAGCGTTAAAGGCAGCTTTAAAGTGAAAACCGTGCCTTCCCCCTGCTTACTGGCGATTTCCAGAGTTCCGCGCAAGCTTTCCACGTTCTGCTTCACGACGTCCATGCCGACACCGCGGCCGGATACGCCGGAAAGAGTTTTGGCGGTAGAAAAACCGGGACTCAGGATGAGGGAAAACACGTCGCTCTCCGTCAGTTCATCGTGGGCTTTGATGAGTCCCTTGGCGAGCGCTTTCTCACGAATCGCGTCCTTATTCAGGCCGGCACCATCATCCTGGACGCGGATGAGAACGTGGGCCCCGGAATGAATGGCGCTGAGAACGATCTTGCCGGCTCTGGGTTTCCCAGCGGCCGCGCGCTGCTCCGGCGATTCCAAACCATGGTCGACGGAGTTGCGAATCAGATGAATTAGCGGATCGTTAATGCGATCAATCACCGTCTTGTCCAGTTCGGTATCGCCGCCTTCGGCAAGCAGTTCAACTTCTTTCCCCAGTTCGCGCGCCAAATCGCGCACGAGGCGGCGGTATTTCTCAAAGGTGGCGCCGATGGGCATCATTCTGATGCTCATGGTGCTGTCGCGCAGCTTGTCGGCGAGGCGATCCATTTCCTCGGCGACAAACGCAATTTCCGGATCGCCGCAAACGGCCGCCAACTGGGTCAGCCGCGCCTGCATGGTGACGATCTCGCCCACAATATTGACCAAATCATCTAATTTCTCAGCGGAAACGCGGAGGCTAGCGTGCTCCGACCGGGCCACCGACTTCTTGACGGCGGACATGTGTTCCTGCTCTTTGAGAGCGGCGAACACCTCATCCGGTTTGACCGATTGCTTTTCGACCAGGATATCGCCGAGACGGCGCAGCTCAAAGTCCTCGCCTCGACCAAGCTCGCTCACCGCTAGCTCTGAGTCCTCCTCTATAAATTGGAATACCTCATGGATGGCGCTTTCGCCGGCGGCCGTGGTGAGCACGAATTCCCAAAACAAATAACAACAATCGAATTGAAAGGTATCCAGCTCCGGCAAAGACTCGCTATGGCAATATGCTGAACACTGCCCTAATTCCTGCAAGTCACGGAAGAGCAAGCATAGGTCGATGCCGCGGGCAAATACATTCGATGGCGGTTTGAAGCGGATTCGATAGGTGGCCTCTTCGCCGGGCTCCCGCACCGTGCGGATCTCGCCGCGCGGTTCAACCTTGATCACCAGTTTTCGCTCGACGACGTCCTTCAAAAGGCCGGCATCCTTTTGCAATTCCAGGAATTCGGCGACAATGCGAGAGCCCGCATCTTCGAATTCTTCGCCGGCCGTGCCATCGAGCAGATGCTTAATGTGATCGCGCGCGAGCAAGGTAAGGCTGATCAAGCGCGGGGTTACGTTGAACTTGCCTTCCCTGATCAGATCATAGCTGGACTCGACTTCGTGGGCGAAGGAAGCGACTTTATCGTAGCCGAGCATCCCACCCGAACCTTTGATTGTGTGCAGACCGCGGAATACGCGGCTGATGGCATCGCGGTCGGTCGGCTGGCTTTCCAGTTCGAGCAAGGCGATCTCAAGATCGGACAGTAGATCGTTTGCCTCATCGCGAAAGGTATCGGCGAGGTTCATAAGGCCAAACCCGCGGACAGGCCGGCCAGTTCAGGTCGAATGCCCGCCAGCAAGAGGGTGGAGCGAAGCACGCCGGATTCGCTGTCGTTCACAATCAAAGGCAAAGCGCGCTGGCGCACGCTCGCTACCATAACCAGCACGATCTGCAAGATAGAAACATCGATGGATTCGACTTCCGAAAAATCGAATTCTATGCCACCCTTCGCGCCCATAATCCGAGTAAGGAGCGCGTTTGCCTTAGCAATTCCCAAGTGGCCCTGGGGCCGCAGGATCAACGGCTCGAGTTCTTGGTTCGTTGGCATAGGGCTTAGCTATAAACGGCCGCGCATGGCGCCGATCCTTCCCGCACGCCTTTAAGCGAGAGTTTCATCAACATTGGGGCAATGCCACTGAGCGCCGCGACTTTGTCTACGCCGCCGAGCAAGATGGCCTCATTGGGCATACCGAACACCACGCAAGAATCGCGGTCCTGCGCAATGTTGTAAGCGCCCGCTTGTTTCATCTCAAGCATGCCCCGCGCCCCATCGTCGCCCATGCCTGTCAGAATGACGCCCACGGCGTCTGCGCCGGCGCATTGCGCCACCGAACGGAACAAGACGTCTACCGAGGGCCGGTGGCGGCAAACGCGCGGGCCGCCCTTTACCTCCACCGCGTAGCCTTTGCCTTTGGATTTAACCAGCAGGTGCCAGTTGCCGGGCGCAATCAGCGCCACGCCTTGTTCAACGGCATCGCCATCTTTGGCTTCGCGCACTTCGACCTCGCACAAATCGTTCAACCTGTCGGCGAAGCCGGCGGTAAACCCTTCCGGCATATGTTGCACAATAACGATGCCGCTGGCTTCACTCGTTAGCTCGCGCAAGAGCACCAGTAGCGCCTCGGTTCCGCCGGTGGACGCGCCGATGGCAATGACGCCCGGCACGCCGGTACCGCGGCTCAGTTGAGGTCTTCCGGCGGCTTGGCGAAGGCTCTTAACGGTTTTTGGAATAATGACATCGGCTGTCAATTTGGGGTCGACCATCCAGATGGATTTGCGCGCCATGTTGGCGAGCGAGGCGGCTACCACCACGTCGCAGAAGGTTTCGCGGGTGTCTTCCAGGAACTGCTTGACACCCAGTTTGGGCTTGCCGATGACATCGACCGCGCCGGCCTCCATGGCCTTGAATGCGGTGGCCGAACCCTTTTCGGCGGAGCTGGAACAGATCACCACCGGGATGGGATGCTGCGCCATGAGGCGCTTGAGGAAAGTCAAACCATCCATGCGCGGCATTTCCAGGTCGAGCACAATCACGTCGGGTATCCGTTTTTCTATCTTGGTAGCGGCAATGTAGGGATCGCCCGCGACCGCCACCACTTCCAACCGCTCATCCGAATTCAACAATTCGGTGAGCGTGGTGCGCATAGTGGCCGAGTCGTCCACGATTAAAACGCTACGCTTTCTTTGCATGACTTCTCGCCGTCTCCCGAGCGCGCTTAGCATGCGCGTTCATTGCTAATTGCTTCACGAATACCTCACCCGATCCGGTTTCGAAAATTAAACGGCGCGCCACGTCTCCGCCGATATCCTGCGCCAGAATCGGCAAGTTCAGTCCTCCTAACGACAGGTGGGCCTGCTGCCAGTTCAACGATCCGACGGCATGTTTAGCCGAGATTGTTTCGAGGACGTTGGCGCCCCCGAATAGCTTGATTTCGAGGCGCGCCGCCGGGACGGATCGCACCCGGAACTCGCGCAGCATGGCTTCAAGAGAGCTGTCTACGTAACGGAACGCATCTTCCGGCAGGTGCTCCCGCCCGTCGGCTCCCGGCTTTAGCGGTAACAGGCAGTGGCACATAGCGGCCTGTCCGGAAATTGGGTCGCGCATGGTAAGCGCTACGCAAGACCCCAGGATCGTGTGAATAGCCACGGGAGTATCAGCAAAATGGCATTGCCCCGGATGCAGAAACACGCGCCGTGTCATGCGCCGTGTCCTTTGCGGTAGATGGTGGGAGCGACACTCGATAGACCGGTCACCAGGCCGTTCAAAGTTTCGGAGTGGCCCGTAAAGAGATATCCCCCTGGCCGGAGGCAATCCCAAAAGCGGCTCACCACTTGCTGCTGGGTGGGTCGGTCAAAGTAGATAATGACGTTCCGGCAGAAAATGATATCTAAAGGTTCCGCGATCGCGTAGCGTTCGTCCATAAAATTGAGCCGATCAAAGTGAACCAGTTCGCGGATCTCAGGGGTCATGCGGAAGGTCGGCGAGGTGGCTCCCCGGCTTCTCAGTAAATATTTCTTGCGCAGCGGCTCGGGAATCGGTTCGATGTCGGCTTCCTGGTAGACAGCGCGACGAGCCTGGCGGAGAACGTCGCTGCTGATATCGGTTCCTAAGATGGAGAAGTCGCGAATTGTGCCCGCGCTTTGGCACTCGCGCAAAACCATCGCCAAGGTATACGCCTCCTTGCCGCTGGAACTACCGGCGCTCCAGACCAGCAACGGGCGCCGTTCGGCTTTGAGCCGCGGTCCGAGTTCCGGCAAGAGCCGCTTAACCAGATAATCGAAATGGACCGGTTCTCTGAAGAAATCCGTTTTATTGGTGGTGATCGCGTTGATGAAAGGAATCCATTCCCCATCCCTGTCTTGATCGTCATTCAGCAGTTTCCAATATTCTCGAAAGGTCCTTGCGCCGGTGGCTCGCAAGCGCTTCCGTAAGCGCGTTTCTACCATCAGCTTCTTCGAATCATTGAGTTGAATGCCACAGCTCTCGTAGACCACAGTCATCAGACGGGTATAGTCTGACGGAGCAATGTGGTCGCTCAACTGCACTCTCAATTCCGCTTCGCTTACTGCTGTGCTCTCAGCCATAACTGCCGCCACGCTAACGTCTCACGGCGCCGAGTTCCTCGGCGGTGAAAACCTGGTCGATATTCAAGATCATGAGAAAGCGCCCATCGCGGTTTCCCATGCCATGCAAGAACTCGGTTTTGACATAGGCGCCGATTTTGGGCGGTGGTTGAATCTGCTCCGGCTCAAGGTCGATCACTTCCTCAACTTGATCGGCTAGCGCGCCAATCACGACAATTTCGTTATCGAGCAGGACCTCGACCACGATAATGCAGGAATTAACGGTATTTTGCGTGGCGGGCATGCCGAAGCTGCAATGCAGGTCGACGATGGGAACCACGCTGCCGCGCAGGTTGATGACGCCGCGCATGAACTCGGGCGTGCGCGGTATTTCGGTAATGGGCGTAAGGTCAAGAACCTCGCGGACTTTGGCGACATCCAGCGCAAACACTTCTTTGCCCAGACGGAAAGTCAGATATTGCCGGACTTCGGTGATGGTAGCGATGCTCATGGTTATTTCCTTGGCGTGCGGAGTGTGCCGGGTCCTCTTTAGTAGCGCTCATATTGAGAATCCGTGCCGGCATCGTCATCGTCCAGATCGAGGGCGACTGCTCCCTTCGGTTTGGCGCCTAGAGCAGCTTTCTTGGCGAACGGCGGCTTGGCGGGCGGCGTTTTGCCGTTTACCGGCTTGACTCGCCGCGGACCAGCCTGCTGGGAGACCGCGCGGTCTAGTTTCAAGACGGAGGCGGACGATCGATCCGCGCCATCGAGCTTGAAGAAGTTAACGGTTGACAGCATCTGTTCGGCCTGGCCGGTGAGTTCTTCGCTAGTGGCCGCCATCTCCTCCGCTGCCGAGGCGTTGTCCTGAATCACCGCCTGCAATTGCTGCAGAGCTGTGTTGATTTGTGTTACACCCTGGTTCTGTTCGTTGCTGGCAGCGGTGATTTCCTGCACCAACTCAGCAGTGTGTTGAATGTGAGGCACCAGTTTTTCGAGCGTTTCGCCAGCCTTCTCAGCCACCTTGACGGTGGCGGACGAGAGCTGGTTGATTTCGCCCGCCGCTTTCTGGCTGCGTTCGGCGAGCTTGCGGACTTCGGCCGCGACAACTGCGAATCCTTTGCCGTGTTCGCCGGCGCGCGCCGCTTCAATGGCGGCATTGAGCGCGAGCATATTCGTTTGGCGGGCGATTTCTTCAATTATGGATATCTTGCTGGCGATTTCTTTCATCGCCAACACGGCTTCGGCCACGCATTTACCGCCTTCCCGGGCGTCGGCCGCCGATTGCATGGCTATCTTCTCAGTCTGGGTAGCGTTCTCGGCGCTCTGCTTGATGTTGGCAGTCATCTGTTCCATGGCGCTCGAAGCTTCTTCCGCCGATGCCGCTTGTTCGCTGGCGCCTTGCGAGAGTTGCATGATGGCCTGGCTGAGAGTGGCGCTGCCGGTGGATACTTCGCTGGCCGCTGTCTTGATATCCACTGCCGTGTGGCTCAGCGCGCGAACCATCTCCGCCATCGCTTTCAGCAGCCTGTCCTGCTCGGAGCGAATTTTGATAACTACGGTTAGATCGCCCTGCGCGATGGTTTGAGCGGCCTCGGCCACCGTATTCATCGACTCGATCAGCACATTCAAGTTCTCTTTGATGAGGTTGAAATCGCCATGATAAACATCGATAATCTTAGCGGGTGATTCTCCTTTGCTGATGCGCTCGACGTAATCGGCGGAAACACGCAGCGGGGTAATCACGGCGTCCAAGGTATCGTTGACGCCTTTCACCACGTCCTTGAAATCGCCGGGATGGCGCGCCAGATCGGCGCGCTTGGACAGATCGCCCAGCGTGGCGGCCTCGGCTAGCGTGCGCGTATCCGAGACGAGCGTGTGAATAGCCTTCACGGTGGAGTTGAGGGCACCGTTGATTTTGCTGAAATTCTCGGCAACGATTTTCAGATTGTCGTCAACGTCTTCCATCTTGGTATCGATGGACGACAGGTCGCCCTGCGACACCTTCAACAGATTGGCCACCAACCGAGCCACTTCCTGGTTTTGATAGGTAGCTTGCTGACGCGCTTTTTCCGCCGCCGAGACGCGCTCCATGGCTCCCGAGACGAGCACTCCCACGTTGCGCAAGGCAGCCAGCCGTCCCTCGGACGGATCGAGCGTCTCCATGGTGAAGAAATCCATTGTGCCGACGATTTCGCCGCCAAGAGTTATCGGGAAGCAGATGCCGGATTTCACACCAGCGCGTTGCGCGGGTTCGCGGCGCGCACAATCCGTCATGGTGCCTAAGTCTTTGACGAACATCAGTTGGCGCGATTTCCAAGTCCGGCCGCAGAAGCCCACGCCTTCGGCAAAAGAGGCATCGCGCGTGACGCGGCGGAACTCTTCGTTCACCGATCCCGATTCAACGAGGAACTTCAAGGCGTTCAAGTTTTTGTCGATCACCCAATAGGAGCCGTAAGCCATATTGAAAGACCGGCGTACGGTATCGAGCGCTACCGAGGCGGCCTCGGCCACGGTCTCGACGCGGCTCACCGCTTCCAGTACTTGGTTGACCGCCTGCGTATCGGCGGCCGCTTCGGCCTGGCGTTCTGCTTCGCGAACTCGTTCGATGGCCGCTGAAACCAGTTGCCCCACATTGCGTAGGGCGTTTAGGCGCTCAGCAGAAGGTTGTAGCGTCTCCATAGTGAAGAAATCCATGGTGCCCGCCACCTGTCCGCCGACCATAATAGGGAACACAATGCCCGATTTGACGCCAGCCCGCTGCGCCGGCTCGCGCCGGCAACAATCCGTCACCTCGGCTAAATCGGCCACGAATACCAGGTCGCGCGCCTTCCAGCCGCGGCCGCTGAGGCCTTCGCCTTCGCGAAAGGCGGCTTTCGCGGTGATTTCACTAAACTCGTGGTTCACTTTGCCGGATTCGCTATGGAAACGCAGCGTGTTGCTTTGTTTATCGATAACCCAATAAGAGCCATAGGCCCAGCCAAAGGCGCTTCTGACGGTATCGAGCGCAACGTGCGCGGCGTCGGCTTCTGTGGTGGCTTTGCCAATGGCTTGCAGAACCTGATTCACCGCGGTGACATCGGCGGCTGTTTCCTTCGCCAGGCGGCTGTCTTCAATTCGTTCCAAAGCAGCCGAGACTAACCGTCCAACACTGCGTAGCGCCTCAATCCGATCTTTCGATGGGGTAAGGGTTTCGAGCGCAAAGAAATCGAGAGTGCCGACCACTTTATCGTGCACCGTGATGGGCAGGCAGACGCCCGATTTGACACCCGCGCGGCGTGCCACGGGGGCTCGCACGCAATCGTGCAATTCTCCCAGGTCCGCGACAAACACCAAATCGCGCGATCGCCAAGCGCGTCCGCTGAGCCCCTGTCCTTCTTTGAAGGCGGCTTCCAGCGTCACTTGCCGGAATTCGTCGTTGACACTGCCCGATTCCACGGCGAACTTCAAAGCATTGGCCTTTGGATCAATCGCCCAATAAGAACCGTAGGCCCAGCCGAATGCCGCGCGCACCGACGAGAGCGCCGTCGACGCGGCGTCCTGCACGGTAGTGGCGGAAGCCAGATCGCTGACAACGCTGGTGACTGCTTTGGCGTCCGCCAAGGTCTGCTTCTGTAGCTCGGTTTCGTCCTTAGCCGACTGCACTGCACCTGCGTAGACCTCGGCCAACTGATTGAGGCCGCCCAGGATTTCCCGGGTGTTCCCTTGACTGCCGTTCAGTTCGACGCGCGCCTGCCAATGGCCTTGGCGGACTTCATTCGTAAGCCCGGTAATGCTGTTCGCGATGGAAGCGCTCGTGGTATCGCGTGGAGCGGAAGCTTTCTTCATATGAGCTGATGTTCCTCTTTTCGGTGGGTTCGGCCTTATTCCTTCGGATGTATTGAATAAGCGTCGGGGTTGGACGCGGCCAGCCGATACCTGCTGGACATATCGGCGCGAGACCCGTGCGACATCACTCCAACCTGAAACTACTTCCACCGACCTCCATGTCGTCCTGTTGAAATCACCGCGTGGCTCTTCATTCCACCCGGGTTGTCGTTTGTACACCGAAACCTTGCTGCGCCACGAAGTTGCGATAACATCCATTAACAATGGGAAAGATTCTGGTAGTGGGTGGCCTTGGCGCTCCAGAGGAAGAGGCCACAATCGGCGAGGCCCGCCGGCTTTTCGCCGAATCCGTCGGCTATGAAATTGTTTCGCGCGGCCATACTCTGCTGGGAGGCTGCAAGACACAACTCGATGCCACCGTGGCGACGGGTGGCAAGTCGGCTGCACTGGAGCAGAAACTCGATATTTCTAAGTGCATTCGTTCTTGGGTAACGCAAACTACGACGCCTTCGCATGACATCGGAGAAATCCAGCGCTCCCAGGTGGCCGATTGGGTTAGGATTCCGCGGGGTTATCTTTTCCCGGAGCCCATCCAAAACAGTGATGTCGTCATCGTTATAGGCGGCTGGGAAGGGACACACTACGCAGCCAGCTGGGCGCGTTTAGCGAACAAGCCTTTGGTTCCGGTTGCTGCTTTAGGCTTAGCGGCGATTGAGGTGTTTCGGGATGAACTGAACAACTTCGATCGGAAATACAGCTCGCGTATCACACACGATGAATTCGGCATCCTGAATCGCTTGTTGAGCCATGCCGACGCAGAAACAATCAAGCGATTCGCCAGCGAAATCGTGTCGCTCGCCGAACGATTGATCGCGCCGACTGAGGTTTTCGTAATAATGTCTTTTGCGGAGAAAGGGCACCTCAAAGATGCCTACAATACCTTTAAAAGAGTCTGCGAAGCGAACGGGTTTCGCGCCTTCAAAGTTGACCAGCACTTCGACGCCAGGCAAAGAATTGTTCCCAGCATAATTAGTTCGATACGCCGTTCAGCCTTCATTATCGCCGACTTGACTGAGCCTCGCCCAAACGTATACTACGAGCTTGGTTACGCCCAAGCCCTTGGAAAAGACATATTGACGACAGCACAAGAAGGTACCTCGCTGCCATTCGACGTCTTCGACGTCCCGACACACTACTGGGATTCACAAGATATGCTCGAACGCAAGCTTCAGCCTGACGTGCAGTCGATTGCGGACCGTTTTGGACGCAAACAACGGACTTAACTGCAATCCAGCGCCGCGCCGGGGCGGGCTTTCTTATTTCCTAACAGGAGTTCACCACTATGTCTGAATCCTCTTAGCGCCGCGCTGTCGAGCAACAAGCCGCCCAAGCCGCCGCCACCCAACTCTCTCGCCACTCTCACCGCCGCGCGGAAACAACAATTGCTCCAAGAAGCGCTGAAGGGCGGCTCAGCCGCCTCTACTTGTACCAAAGGAATCGACGAACCCTATGCTGGCGAAGCCAGCTCCAACCGGTAGACCGGAAACCACCAAACGGCCGCCTAACGAAGATCCCAATAGCCTCTAAAGAAAGGAGCATCGCCAGTGGTGCGTCTGAGATGCCAAGGTAATCCCCCCCTTGACAATCTAGGGGTTTCCGGGCGATACTTCCCAAAGATCGTCATAGGAAACAAGCTATGGGAAAATCCGCCCAACCGGCACTGCTGCAGGGCACACTTGACCTGCTGATTCTGCACGCGCTGCAACGCGGCGCCATGCACGGCTACGCTATTGCTCAAACCATCCATCTGCTTTCGGATGAGGTACTAAAGGTGGAAGAGGGCTCGCTGTATCCGGCGCTTTATCGCCTTGAGCTGGATGGAGCCATCACGGCCGAATGGGGCGTCTCAGAGAACAATCGCAAGGCCAAGTTCTACACCATCAGCAAGCGGGGTAAGAAACTGGTTAGCGAACAACAAGCCACTTGGGACCGTCTCTCCACAGCAGTCCAACGCGTCCTCGCAAGGTAGACCATGCGCCACTTCTTTCTCAAGCTTTACCGCCGGCACCGTTTGCAGCGCGATCTCGCCAGGGAACTGTCCTTTCATCAGGAGATGGCGGGTCAGCAGCCAGGCTCAATTCCGCTCGGCAACATCGCTCTCATCAAAGAACAAGCCTTTGATCTTTGGCGCTTTAATGTCATTGAAAATCTGTGGCGCGATCTGCTCTATGCGGTTCGCGGATTTCGCCGCAGTCCCGTTTTGGTTGCCAGCGCGCTCCTTTCGCTAGGCCTCGGCATTGGCGTGAATACGGCAATTTTTTCGATTGGGATGGCTTTGCTTTTCAGTCAGCCATCGGCGCGCGACGCCGGATCGATTGCTGCTATCCGGCTGGGCGGCAACAGTAATTCGCCCGAAGAGGCCATCGATTCTCTGCGCGCCAGCGGTTTGTTCGAAGACGTTGCCGGCGAAGATGTCGAGGCTTACGCCAATTTCAACGACGGTACGGAAACGCGGAGGGTCTTTGACACCTACACAACGAAGAACTATTTCGCCATGCTCGGCATACCTATGCTTTATGGACGGGGCTTCGTTGCGGCAGACCCGAAAGAAGTTGTAGTTCTGAGCTATCCGTTCTGGAAAAGGTATTTTGGCGGCGATCCGTCGGTTCTCGGGCGGGCGCTAAACTTCGACGGAAGGGCTTGCACGATTGTCGGAATACTCCCGCGGAACCACCGAACACTTTTAGGTTTTGGCCTGTCCCCCGACATCTACCAACCACGCTGGCTGGAAACGACGAATCTTTCGATCTATGCGCGCCTTAAGCCGGCCATGTCGTTTCGAGAGGCACGCGCCGGACTTGACACAGTGGCCAAACGCATGGATGCCGAATTGCCGGCCGACCACTGGAAATACGCTCAGAACATTACGGTCGCGCCCATTTCCGGATACGCGCGCTTTGCATCGGAGGAGCTTCCCGAGCTGCTTCCGATCGGCATTTTCTTTGTTGTGTTGCTGATTGTTGTCGGCATGGTTCTCCTCATTGCTTGTTCGAACGTTGCCATTCTGCTACTGGCGCGCGGCTCGGCGCGCCGCACCGAAATAGCCACCCGCCTGGCGTTGGGAGCCAGCCGCGGCCGATTACTGCAACAGTTTTTAGCCGAAAGTGTGCTGCTGGCGATTCTTGGCACGGGACTAGGCTTGCTGCTGTCTCAATGCACGGCAAGTTTAGCCGCCGGCTTCGAACTCCCGCTTCCCGTGCCGATCCGTCTGCAGGTCACGCTGGATTGGCGGTTGTTGGTCTACTCCGCGCTGCTTGGGGCGCTGGCGACCATGGTTTGCGGGTTACTGCCGGCCTGGCAATCGTTGAAGACTGCGGCTATACCCGATCTGCGGCGCGCAGGAAAGTCGCGCCTTAGAAACACTTTGGTTGTCGCCCAGATCGCGACGTCGGTAATCATCCTTACCACCGGTTTTCTCTTTGTCCGCAATCTTTCCAGAGCCAACTCCATCAGTCCTGGCTTCGATGTCCGCCACACCCTGCGCGCGCAGATCAACTTATCGCCCGTGCGGTACCGCAACGTTCAGCAGAAGGCGACTTACCTCGACAGTGCGCTGCGCCAACTGGCAGTCTTTCCGGGAATCGAGTGTGTAGCAGCGGCCAGACTGACCCCTTTCAACGGCAATGCGGTGTTTGGCTCGACGCTGAAATTCCCCGAGGCGGGCCAACAAGTGCACGCGCTGTTCAAATGGAATGCGGTGACTCCTGCTTACTTCCGCGCCATGGATATCCCACTCTATCTCGGTAGCACTTTCGCACCCGCCAGTGATAGCCAAAAGGTTGTGATCGTCAACCGGACTTTTGTGCAGCGGTATTTGGGCGGCAGACAACCGGTTGGAACGGTTTTCAGTTGGGGAGAAGACGAAAAGACGCCTTCTCGAGTTATAGGCGTTGTCGAAGGCACCAAAACAATGACAATTGGCGAGGACCAGCAGCCGCAACTCTATGAACCCCTCGCGCAGATCGATGAAAGGAGCCTCGATATTCAACTTGTCTTGCGTTCGGCGATTCCGCCGCCACTGCAACTCGCTGGCGTCCGGCGTACCTTGCATGGCATCGATCCGACAGCTGCGGTGGAAGTGGAGACGATGTATGCAAGCATCGGGCTGGCCTTTCTCCCAAGCCAGGTGGGTGCCTTCTTGCTCGGCTCGCTTGGAGTTCTAGGAGCGTTGCTAGCGACTGTGGGACTCTACGCGGTTGTAGCGTATTCGGTGGTGCGCCGCACGCGCGAAATTGGTATACGCATGGCAATTGGAGCAACGCGCAGCAATATCTTGCAAATGGTTTTGCAAGATGCCGCGCAACTGACTCTTCTCGGCTCGGCGATTGGTTTGTTCATGGCTGTTTTTATTACTCGGCCGTTGGCCATGTTTCTGGTGCCGGGCCTAAAGCCGACTGATCCACTAAGTTTTGGCGCGGTCACGATTGTCATGCTTCTGACCGGTACGGTTGCGGCATCAGGTCCAATGCGACGCGCCGTGACCGTAGACCCCAACAGTGCTCTGCGCTACGAGTAACTTTAGTACGATGCTAAACAACCATGAGACTGCTCTGCCTGTGGGGTGCGATCCTGCTGTTGGCGACCGGCGTTTGGGCGGAACCTCCGCTTTCGCCGCCAGTACCGGAGGCGGCGAAAGCGAGCGCTCACTTCGATGCCAAGGCGGCGACTGACGCCTGGCTCGCGACCATGACTTCGAAGGAGCAAGCGCGCTCAAACGCTTATTTTGAAGGCGGCTATTGGCTGATTCTGTGGGATTTCCTTTATACCGTAGGCGTCATGGCGCTGCTGCTTGAGACAAAGCTTTCAGCGCGGCTGCGCGATTGGGCCGAGCGCTTGGTGAACGTGAGGTTCCTGCAAGCTTGGCTTTATTGGATCGGCTTCTCGGTGCTGAGCTTCTTGTTGTCGTTTCCGCTGACGGTATACGAAGGATATTTTCGCGAGCATCAATACGGCTTATCGAACTTGCGCTTTGGCGGATGGTTCGGAGAGCAGATGACCGGCCTGGCGGTCTCGCTCGTTTTGGGCGGATTGGCGTTTGGCGTTCTGGTGTGGGTGATACGGCGGCTGCCTACCAGTTGGCACGTTTGGGGAGCACTGGTGGGCATCGCCTTTCTGTGCGTGGGTATTGTCATTGGACCGGTGTTCATCGCGCCGCTGTTTAACAAATACAAGCCGCTTGAGAATCAAGCGCTGAAGCAAAGCATTTTGAGCCTAGCGCGCGCCAACGGCATTCCTGCGACGAATGTGTATGAGGTGGACGCTTCGAAACAGAGCAAGCGAGTGAGCGCCAATGTCAGCGGATTTCTTGGCACGGAGCGGATCACGCTGAACGACAACTTATTGGCGCGCTGTTCCCCGTCAGCCATTCTGGCCGTGATGGGTCACGAGATGGGGCATTATGTGCTGCACCACATTTATAACGCTGTGATCTTTTTCACCATTGTGATTGTGGTTTTGTTTTGGGCGTTGCGCCATGGCATGGAGAGTGCCCTGGCACGCTGGGGCGAACGCTGGAGTGTGCGCGGCGTGGGCGATTTGGCGGTGCTGCCATTGGCGGTGGTGATTCTATCCATTCTTGGATTCTTGTTTACGCCGCTTGCGAATTCCTTCACGCGCACGCAGGAATTCGAAGCCGATATGTACGGACTCAATGCCGCCCGCCAGCCGGATGGAGAAGCAGAGGCCGATGTGTTGCTGGGGGAATACCGGAAGATGGACCCGGGACCGCTGGAGGAAATGATTTTTTTCGATCATCCGAGCGGGCGGACGCGCATCTATGCCGCGATGCGCTGGAAGGCCGAGAATTTGTGTCTGTTCGATGCGAAGCTGGCGTGTACTGATCGGCCGGACGCGCTGAAGATAGCGCCTTAGCCTTTCACGTTGGCAGCACTGAGGTCGGAGGGATTTCAGTCTCGGCCGCGCAAAATCTTCACGCCGTCCTTACGCCGGTCGATATAAACCTTGCGGGCATCCTGCCTGGATTGAAAGCTAAGAAAATACCTTGAAGTTATCTCCACTGATCGGCCGTCTCTTCGCTTTAAAAGCTTCGGTCAGATGGCTGCTGAGCATCGTCGCATGCGCTGCGATCGTTGTCACTTGCATGCACTTATGGCCAACTACCGAGATGCCAGTTGTGGAAGCGACTGAATCGCCGCTGCTGGATTCCAACGAGCCCATCCAGCCAATCGAGCCTCTCCCTGATTTGGCGCCACAAAAAGTCGCTCTCGGGCGAAAACTGTTTCATGATCCGCAACTCTCCCACGACAACTCACTGGCATGCGCAAGTTGTCACAATCTCAAGACGGGAGGGACGGACCGGAGGGCGCGGTCAATCGGCATCAATAACTCGGTTGGCTTGATTAATGCCCCCACCGTTCTCAACAGCGGTTTTAACCTCAGTCAGTTTTGGGATGGCCGCGCGCCCACGCTCGAAAAACAGATCGACGAACCAATTGAATCGCAGATCGAAATGGGTTCGAGTTGGCCGGAAGTCATCGGGAAATTACAAAGCACTCCGGAATATCGTCAGGCCTTTCGGCAGATTTATGGGCATGCTATTCGAAAGGACGACGTGAAGGATTCCATTGCTGAGTTCGAGCGGTCGCTAGCCACGCCCAATTCCCGTTTTGACCGATATCTGCTTCACGAACCCAATGCTCTTACGCCGCGGGAACATCAAGGCTACCTACTCTTCAAATCGTTCGGCTGCGCGAGTTGCCATCAAGGTGTGAATGTCGGCGGAAACATGTATCAAAAGCTAGGAGTTATGGCGCCCTACTTTACGGAGCGAGGTCACATCACCAAAGCCGATGCCGGCCGCTTCAACGTAACCGGCGATCCCAAAGACACCTACATGTTCAAGGTCCCCAGTCTCAGAAACGTGGAATTGACCGCGCCCTATTTCCACGACGGAAACGCGCCTACGCTAGCGGATGCAGTTCGCATGATGGCGAAGTACCAACTAGGCCGCAGCCTCTCAGATCAGGAAGTTGAATTGATCGTCGATTTCTTGAAGACGTTGACGGGTGACTTAGAAGGCAAGGCGCTGTGACCCGCGGGCAAACCCGAAGCGCGTTGGTGGTAGTTGCAGCGGTATTCCTGCTCACATTTCTGTTCGTCCAACAGCAGCCCGTGAATGCCCACCAGCATCTTGGGTTCACGGGCGATCTGCAATTGACAAAACAGCTGGATGCCGAAATCAACCGCGACCTGCTCAGTGCCCGCTATGATCTGCTCAGCTCATACGATCCGTTTGTCGAAAAGCTGACGGAAATGCGCAAGCTTGGCGCTGGCCTGCAACTTATTCCTTCCTTTATCGGCGGCCGTAGAAAAGTAGAGATCGAACGCCTTCTTAAACATGAATCGGAACTGCTGTCTCAAAAGGCAAGCCTGGTGGAGACGTTCAAATCCGAAAACGCGATTCTTAAGAACTCATTGCGGTATTTTCCGGTGTTGGTCGCAGAAGTGTCCCATGCCGCCGCGCAAGCCAAAGACCGCGGACTGGAAGAACATCTCTCAAACACGCTGCGGGACGTCCTGCTGTACGATCTTACGCCCCATTCCGATCTGGCCGCGCGTCTGAACGCGGAAATCGCACTTCTCTCCGCCGATGCGGCTCGACGCCCGGAACTGAGTGCCACGCTGAGCAGCGTGATCGCGCATGCGGCTACCATCGAAGGTGTTAAGCCGCAGGTGGAAGCAGTAACCGAGACGCTGAACTCACTGCCGATTGCGCGCAACATCGATGCCATTGCAGCCGCCTATGCGCATGACTATTTGGAGGCGCAGAGAATCAGAGAAATATACCGGCTTTTCGCCTACTTTGGCTGCATAGTGCTGCTGGCTTATGGCGCAGATAAGACGCTCAGTCTCGTAAAGTATCGAGTCGCCGTTGAAGAAGCCAGAGCCGCCAGTCAGGCCAAGAGCCAATTTCTGGCCAACATGAGTCATGAAATTCGTACGCCCATGAACGGAATCATCGGACTGACTGAACTTGTCCTTGATACGGAACTCAACTCGTTACAGCGCAACTATCTAGGTCTGGTTAAGAAGTCCGCCGACTCTCTGCTTGCGCTGATCAATGACATTTTGGATTTTTCCAAGATCGAAGCGGGCAAGCTTGAGTTGGAGATGGTTGATTTTAACCTGTCCGATTGCCTGGATAGCGCCATGAAAACGGTGAGTATCGGCGCCCATCAGAAGGGCCTTGAGATGGTGTACGCCATAGCGGAAGACATTCCGGATGTTTTGCGCGGCGACGTGGCGCATGTGCGTCAGATTGTGCTCAACCTAATTGGCAACGCCGTAAAGTTCACGTCACGAGGCGAAGTTGTGCTGCGCGTCGAGAAAGAAGGAGAGGCGGAAGGGCAAATCACGCTTCACTTTGCGGTAAGCGACACCGGCACCGGAATCCCTGTGGAGAAGCAACAGTCTATTTTCGAAGGCTTCACGCAAGCTGATAACTCCACGTCGCGGCAATTTGGAGGCAGTGGATTAGGTCTGACTATCTCGTCCCAACTAGTAGCGGCGATGGGCGGCCGGATCTGGGTCGACAGTCAACCAGGAGCGGGCAGCACATTCCATTTCACCGCGCGCCTTGCCAAAAAGAAGAACGGGTCTCCCGTTATCGAGGCGCGTGTCGAGCAATTAGCCAATCTTGCTGTTCTGGTAGTTGACGATAACGCTACCACTGGCCGGATGATCGAAGAGATGCTCCGAGGTTGGAAAATGAACGTGACCTTGGTGGACCGGGTGCCCGAGGCGTTGAATGAACTGGAAAAGGCGAAGACGCTTGGCTTTCCTTTCGTGCTTGTTCTCATTGACGCACATATGCCGGAGGCAGACGGGTTTGAGATGGCCAACCAAATTAACAAAGATGCCCGGTTTGGCGCACCGCGGGTTGTCATGCTCACCTCAGTTGGATTGGCTAGCGGTGCCGCGAAGGGGAACGAGACTAGCATTGGCGCTTATTTGTCTAAGCCCATAAAACGCTCAGACCTTCGCGATGCCATGAAGCCGCTGGCTGCGCCGCGCGAACGCCCACCAGAGACGCGCCCCCTGGTAATGGCACAATCGCCAAGTGAGAGTCACCCGACACTGACCATTCTGCTGGCGGAAGACGATTTCGTGAATCAAGTTCTGGCGATCGGCTTACTGGAGAAAAGAGGACATACGGTGGTTTTGGCAAAAACCGGTAAAGCGGCGGTAGAAGCCGTGGAGGCGCAGTCCTTCGATCTGGTCTTGATGGATGTTCACATGCCTGAAATGGATGGCGTAGAAGCCACACTGGCCATTCGCCAAAAGGAGAAGTCCACTGGGCGGCACCTCCCCATTTTTGCCATGACTGCGAGCGCGCGGAAGTGCGATCAAGACCGCTGTTTACGGTCGGGAATGGACGGCTATGTCGCCAAGCCCATTTCAGCGAAAGAACTTTTCGCAACCATTGAAGCCGTTCCGGTAAAGCGCCAGCCGGCGCCAGGTTTACAGTTGCAACATTAGCGGATAGCCCGATCGCGCTTCCAAGGGTGCAGCGCAGAAGGCGCAGTTGCGCGCCGCTAAACGCTAATTTTCAGCCAGGCTAGTACCATGTGGATTGAAGCGCAAGTTCGTTCTCCTCTTTTGTGGCGCCGCGGCGCTCGTTTGGCCGGCTACCCAGCGCGACGCGCTTGATCCGGCATTCGAAAGAGTTCCTTTCGACCGCTGGCTCGCTGAATCGTCCAATACACCCTTCCACTGGAAAGCACGTGTGGCGCGCGCGGAACTCTCATTTCACCAGCGGCTTGTGACGGCCGTCGAAATTACCTTGGATGGCAAGGATCTGGAGACACGCCGCAAGGGCGAAATGGTGTTCCTGGTCGAAATCACAGATAGTTCGGGCGCGCGTTATCAGCACCACAGCGCCATCGATCTCAGCAAGCTTGATGAAAATATTAAAGCGGCCGACCTGGAGATCTCACACCGCGCCTTCGTTCTGCCCGGCGATTACCGGCTGGCTGTCGCTCTGTTCGATACCGCCAGCGGTGACCACGCAACGATGCAGACGCAGTTTCGGGTGGGGCAGCCGCCTGCCGATTTTTTGCTGGACGCGTGGCGCGATTTGCCATCGGTTGAATTCATTGAGAGCGAACCATCGCCCGATAGTTGGTTTCTGCCCGAGATCAAAGGCCGCTTGCGATGGGCAGATTCGGCGCATTCACCGCCGCGGCTCGAAGTGATTCTGAATGTGGCCCCTGCGGTGCCGGAGTGGGGCTCGCGGCACACCCCAAGCAGCGGTATGGGGGCCTTGCTTCCGATCCTCAAAGCGCTCTCGGAGACTGGATCGTCCTCGCTTTCCGAAGGCGTCGACTTGCTCGACTTAGGCCGGCGGCGCAATGTGTTCCGCCAAGACAGCGTCCAAGATCTCGATTGGCCGCGTCTGAAGACGTCATTGGGAGACGCCAATAGCGCGTCAATCGACGTTCACGCACTAGCCGATCGGCATCACGAGGCGCAATTCTTCGTCGCGGAGGTGCGCAGAGTTCTTCGAGAGTCGGATAAACCGAGCGTTCTCGTGGTACTCACTACTGCGGTGGCTTTTGAGTCCGGAGAGGATCTGGAGCCCATTTCTCTCGAAGCTCTGCCAGCAGCGCGCGTCTTCTATGTCCGCTATCGATCTCCGGTACAACTGAGTCGGCCGTTCGGCCCCCCAATGGGGGGTCGGGGCCGCGGCGGTCGAATGGGCGGCGGACCTATGATGAACCAGACCTCCCATGCCGCGGTGGATCAGTTGGAGGCAACCCTGAAGCCGCTGCACCCGAAAGTCTTTGATGTGGAGACACCGGAGCAGCTAACGAAGGTCTTCAAAGAGATTAGAAATGCGATTTCCGTTTTTGACGGAGAGTCTGCGCACTAGAATTCCATCCTACCCGGCTGCAGGGCTGCGATGCGCGATCATCATCCAAGGGTACTGCCCAATTAGTTATCCAGCTCTAGGTACTCGCTTACACGCTCAACGGTGCGATCCAATCCCTCGGCGAGGCGGATCAGATTTTCGGCGAGGCGTTGGAGGGTCACGACTGCATCGTCACGCTCTTGAAGCTCCGTTTGCGTCTCACGGGCGGCGAGACGGCAGCGCTCGGCCAGTTGACGTAAGTCCTCGGCAATGCTTGCGACGGGTCGATTCGCACCCTCAGCTTGCGACGCTTCGAGCGCGCTGTTGACCACGAGCAGATTGGTGGCGAAGGCGATTTGATCGATCGCTTCCATGACGCCGCTGAAAGAATCGCTCGCGGCGTGGAGGTGGCGAATGGCAAGACCGATTTCACCGGCAGTGCGCTGCGCTTTGCTGAGGATCTGCTTCGCGCCGGGGTGGGAATTGGCGCGCTTGGCTTCCGCAGACAGTTCAGCGGCCGCCATGCTGACCCGTTTGGCGTTGGCGGTCACGTTCGTCAATAAGGCGGCCAGTTTGTTGGCTAGATCGCCGGAGAATTCGATCCAGATTCGCACGGCTAAGCTGGTTCCCGCCAAGCCGACACCCAGCAACAGCCACATTCCCCAATTCAAAAGCGCCTGAAGCGCAGCAGCACCGGCGAGAAGATCCGCTTCGGGCCGGGCGTAGCCAACGACCCAATCGAGTGCGGGAAGGTAAGTAAATTTCGCGACGATGTTTTGCGGTATGGCGCCGACGCGGGCCCTTTGCTGATACTTATATTCGGCAATTTCTCCCGCCGGCAAAGCCAGCGCGCGCGAGCAGATTTGCCGAACATAGAGCTTACCCGAGGAATCTTTGTGGTTCCACAAATCCTGCCCTTGCAAAGCTTTGTCCGTCACAATGAGCACGGTGCCTTGATCCGCTCCACTGGCGCGCCAGACGAAGAGACCCGCGCGATCCACGCTGCTTTGGCGGTCGGCGAAGCGGCGTATTTTGGTGGTAATTTGATCTTCCGGAAGAGCGGTGGAGAGCATTCCTACCACTTTGCTTGTTCGGTCTTGAAGCGGTTGCCAGGCAGTCAGATAGTGAGCGTTGGAGGCAACGCGGCTGTTCCCGCGGAGGACATCTTTCAGGGCGTCGGAGGCCGGGATGTAGCTGCCGATGTCGCGAACTCCGCTGGGCCATTTGAGGCTGCTACTCACGCGCAGCATGTCGCCGCGCTCGTCCATCCTTTGGAAGATTGTGGCTGGTGTTCCGTTGATCCGCTCGATTTCATCGACGAGCGGAGCAGGGTGGGAGTCGGCGAGCGGGAGAAAATGTGTGTCGCCGGCCGACATGAGCGGCAGTTTCAGCTCGCTGACTGCGCCAGTGGCTTCGTTCCTTGCCTGCCAGGAGATCAAGCGTCCCTCATTGAACGTGATTCCGCCAGCGGCGTCCAGGACGGCGCGACCGCTCTTCAGGGTTTCGATACTCGCCTGCTGGTAGCTCCGGCAAATGTCGGCCAAATTGCGCGTCAGATCCGCTAAACGAGCACTCGACGTTCGCACGCTGGAAAGGATGACAGCGTGGTTGATGCGCTGCATTACGATCCAACCGGCAATGCTCAGCATCAGCAACGGCGTGACGATCAGGGCGCCACCCATGAGGGCGATTCTGCGTCGAAAATTGGTGTGGTGAACGTCTGAAAACACGGGTATCGCTGGAGATCCATCGGCTGAACCGGCGGTTTGCTTTAAAGCCGGCGGAGCAGGACATTTTGGATACGGTGATCGGCGCCTTTTTCCAGAATCAATTGGGCGCGCTCTTTGGTGGGGCCAATGTTCTCGCGCAAGTTGGGTAAATTGATCTCTTCCCAGATGCGGCGCGCGGTTTGGATGGCTTCCGATTCGCTGAGCAGCGAATAGCGGTGGAAATAGGAATCCTTGTTGCGAAACACGGTTTCGCGGAGGCGCAGAAAGCGTTGGATGTACCACATTTCGATGACCCGATCGTCGGCGTCGAGAAAGATGGAGAAGTCGAAAAAATCCGAGACAAAGAGGCGCGAACCCTCACCTGGGGATTGCAGAACGTTCAAGCCTTCGAGGATGAGGATGTCAGGCTGCTCAATGCGCGCGACCTCGCCGGGAACAATGTCGTAGCGCAGGTGCGAGTATACGGGCGCGCAAACGGCGGGCGCGCCGGCTTTCAAATCGGTAAGGAATTGCAGGAGGAGTCGTTGATCATAGCTCTCCGGAAAGCCTTTGCGCAGCATAAGGCCGCGGTTTTCGAGAATGGCGTTGGGGTACAGGAAGCCGTCCGTGGTGATGAGATCGACTCGGAGGTGGTCGGGCCAGCGAGCGAGCGAGGCGCGCAGCACACGCGAGAACGTGCTCTTGCCGACGGCTACGCTGCCGGCGATTCCAATAATGTAGGGCACGCGCTGGGGAGCGGAGCCGAGAAATTGCTGACGGGCATCGTACAAGTGCTGGACGGCGGCGACGTGCAGATTGAGCAGGCGCGAAAGGGGAACATAGATGTCGCTGACTTCGCTAAGCGAGACCTGATCGTTGATGCCGCGCAAGGCGGACAAATCCTCTTCGCTGAGCAAGAGCGGAGTGGAGGCGCGCAAGGATTTCCAGCGTTCGCGGTCGAAAGTGTTGTAGCGGCTAAACGCCAAAGTGGCCCTGGACTGACTAAATCTAAAGTATCCTAAGAGCCCCTGGCGGCGGACTTGTTGCCGGCTCCAACCGCGCTGCTGGGCAATGTCCGCGCCCATCGTTTCGTCACGCGATCCCCGCTCTTGGGGTGCGCGCTTGACACGCAAATCGAATCATCAGGGAATCGAGGGGAACTTAGTAAGCCATGGTGAGGGAGATGTCGGCGAATTGGTCGCGCGCGCCGGGGTTGGTGTCAGGGAGGCGGATCAATTGCCAGCCATAACCGACGCGAGCGGAGAGGTTAGAGCGTAGGTTATAACGAAGACCCACTCCGACGCTAGAGGCGTTGACGAGGTTGGTTTCCCCTGCATCGGGGTGGGCGGCGGCAAGATGTGCGTAATCCCAGAAGGTGAGGAATTGCACTTCGCCGAAGGCGTGCTCGGGCAATGGGTTGAGCGCCGGACTGCGGAGTTCGTTACTCATGACGACACCGCGGTCGCCCAGGACGGAGTTGGGATCGTAGCCGCGCAGGATGTCGGGACCGCCGGCGGCGAGCTTTTCGGTATAGAGCAGATTGGTTGAGGAAATCTGGCCGATCAGGCGGAAGGCATAGACGGCTTTGACCGGCAGTTTTGTGAGACGGTTGAAATCGCTGCGCCAATACGCATAGTGCGCCATAGCACCGGGGATGCCGCTTTGGTTCAAGCCCGGTTGCAAAAAGTCGGAGTGATTATCAGGTGAGAGACCGCCGGGGCTGAAGACGACGCTGGTGGTCAAGGACGATGCGCCCAGGTGGTCTGTCAGATTGGCGGCATAGGCGAAGGGAAACTGATCGATTTCCGCGTTGGTGCGGGAGACTTGCTCGCCGCCGAAGGCGAGATTGTTGTTGGTGGTTTTGAAGTCATAGCCGAATTGGAAGGTTTGAATGAAATGGCTGGTGCGGTGAAGGCCGAAGTTATAGCGGATGCTGGCTTGGCCGTTTCTGCCTTTGAAGCCGAAGTCCGAGCCGATATTGGGGACGCTTTTCTGATAACTCCCGAAAATGGAAACGCTATCGTAGGTGCGCAGCGGCATAGACCAGCTGAGTGAGTTGCTCAGGTAGGCGGCGCCGCCCACTCCGTTACCGCTAAAGAAATTGTCGCTGGCGCTGAACTGATAGGAAAGTTGCTGGTCGTGCCAAAGCGCGTTGCCCCAAGTGGCTCCTAAGTTCCAGCGGCTGCGCCCCGTGACGGCGGTGCCGCTGTTATCGAAGCCGGCGTAGGCGGTGACCGGAAAGCGATCCTGGGTGTTCAGAACGAGGTCCGTATAACCGGCTTGGCTGGCTGGTTCGTAAATGAGATCGACGTGCCGGAAGGGATTGGCGTTGGCAGCGTCCACTTCGCCTAGAAGTAGTTGGGTGTCGATAGTATCGCCATGCTGCAGGCTAATGGGAGCGCTCACGATGTTGTCGGAAAACCAGCGGTTGCCTTGCACGCGGACTTCGCCGACGCGGAATTCGTTGACGACGATTTGGATTACGCCGGAGGAGACGTCCTGTTCGGGGGCGACGACATCGACGAGGGGATGGTTCGTCTTTTTGTAGAACGCCGATACCTTGGCGGTGATTTCATTCAGGCCTTTGAACGTTAGGGGATGGCCGAGATAGGCGGATAGCTCCTGCTGAAAGTCCGGCTGGTTGAGCATGGGGACGGCGGCGAGGGAAATGCCTTCGCTAGCGACTCCCGCTTTCTCGACGTCTTTGGGAGAGGGGACAAAGACCAGTCCCTTCAGCGAAGGCACGATAACAGTGTTGTCGCGATCGGACGGCGCGGCGGCTAGCAGCGGAATCAGCAGGAAAGGAACAAGCAGTCTCATGATGTTTATCGTTTCAATGTCGCGGTTCTGGATCGGCATCAAGGTTTGGCTCCCGCGGCATAGGTATCTTTCTTGTCGTTTGCGCCAGAGAAGAACGAAGACTGTGCCAACGGAGGCTGTTGTGCGCCTTGGTCGCTGAAGGAAAAGGGGGAGGTAACGTCTATGCCAGTGCTGGTCACATCTACCTGGAACAAACCCAGGGAATTCAAAGGCTGCAGAAGATTGGCGGCAATGCTCGGAGGAAGCGGCAACACGACAGGAAGAACTGTAGCGATGACGGGCACCTGAGATGGCAGGACTGTCGGAGAGCCGGCGACGACGGTGAGGGAGCCAGGGAGGATATTGAGTGTGTAACCCGCAGGGACTGTGCCGCTGGCTGTAATCGTGTAGGTGCCCGGTCCATTGAGGGCCGGTGTGATCTGGTAGGTGAGGCCTGTAAGTAAGGAGGGAATGTTAACACCGTTTGGAGTCACCCCGCTATAGGTGGAGGTGAAGCTGGGTATCTGGCCGAGCAGGTCCGTACTGTTATTGATCGCTATGGTGAGGGTTGTGGGGCTTGGGGTAGGCGTGGGGGCGGGAGTAGGGATGGGTGTGGCCGCAGCCGTTATGGTGATTGCGGATGCGTTGCCCGGAGCTTGCGTGAAGATGTAATTGCCGAAATTGGCGGCCAAGCCAGACCCGTTGATGGCGTAGCTGCCTGGCGGGCTGGCTATGGTGGCGGGGCTGGAGAACAATAGAGAGCCGGTGGTAGCTGAGGCTAAAGTTTGCCCGTTTACAAAGCCTGTCACCGAGCCGCCGAAGGCAGGGTTGCTGAAGCCATAAGTCCTGGTTATGCCGGAGTTCGCTAAATAACTGAGCGTAGCTGGAGTGATGGTGAGCGCCGAACCGTTGCCTTCAGCCTGTTGGAGAATGTAGTTGGCGCTGATCAATGTGAGACCGGAGCCATTGACGGCGTAAGTGCCGACGTTGCTGGCCGAGGTTGTGGGTGAGGTGAAGATTGCCGATCCTGTGGCGACCGAGGCGAGAGTTTGACCGAGCACCAGACCAGTGACGGCGCCTGTGAAAACCGGGTTGGCGGAGCCATAGGTGCGACTGGCGCTGGAACCGTTATAGGTCAAGAGAGCGGGCGCTATGCTGAGCGCCGAGGCGTTGCCTTCAGCCTGTTGGAGAGTATAGTTGGCGCTAATCAATGTGAGACCGGAGCCATTGACGGCGTAAGTGCCGACGTTGCTGGCCGAGGTTGTGGGTGAGGTGAAGATTGCCGATCCTGTGGCGACCGAGGCGAGAGTTTGACCGAGCACAAGACCAGTGACGGCGCCCGTGAAAACGGGGTTGGCGGAACCGTAGGAGCGGCTGACGTTTGAACCGGTATAGGTCAAGAGAGCGGGCGCTATGCTGAGCGCCGAGGCGTTGCCTTCAGCCTGTTGGAGTGTATAGTTGGCGCTGATCAATGTGAGACCGGAGCCATTGACGGCGTAAGTGCCGACGTTGCTGGCCGAGGTTGTGGGTGAGGTGAAGATTGCCGATCCTGTGGCGACCGAGGCGAGAGTTTGACCGAGCACCAGACCAGTGACGGCGCCCGTGAAAACGGGGTTGGCGGAGCCGTAGGAGCGGCTGACGCTTGAACCGGTGTAGGTCAAGAGAGCGGGTGTGATGGCGAGAGCCGACGCGTTGCCTTCAGCCTGTTCAAGGATATAGTTGCCCCCTGTCAAGGTGAGCCCTAAACCGTCGATGGCGTATGTGCCCACGTTGCTAGCGGAGGTTGCCGGGGAAGTGAAGGCAGCGGCGCCGGTGGCCACGGAGGCGAGAGTGTCGCCACCTACAAGGCCACCCACAGTGCCCGCAAAAACTGGGTTGTTGGATCCATAAAGCCGCGTAGTGGCTACCGGTTCATAGAAAAGTTGCGCCGGAGTGATGTTAGCGGTGGTTGTCTGAGGCGTCAACGTATAGTTCCCGGCGTCCGTCCCGGTGAGAGTTAGGCCAGAGGCGGTCACAGTTATCTCGTTGCCGGCATTCTTCGTGGCGAAGTTGTAAACCGCTGTGCCTTGCAAACTGACGACGTCGCTCTCGAAAACGCCGGAGAGGGAGCCCAGCGTGCCGGTGGTCAGGGTATTGCCGTCGTACACTTTGTTGACGGCGGAAGTCGGGACAGTGAGTGGGGCCGAAGTGATGGTTCCCACATCGGCCACCAGGGTCGAGTTAAAAGAGTAGCCATAAACGTTGGCCTCGCCATTGCTGGCAGCGCTGACCGTGAGGCCCGTTACAGTAATTGGCTTGTTACTGCCAACGTTCTTGTCGGCAAAAGTGCCGGTGGAAGGAGTATTTAACAAACTGACGGAATCGCCATCGACCGCGCCGGAGAGCGAGTACGATCCAATACCGGCGGCCGACACCGTTGCATCATACTGCTTTGTCACCGCGCCGATCAGTGGCGTCAAGACCGGAGCGAGCGTGTAATAGAAGGCGTTGCCGGTGCCCTGATCGGCGTCGGTCGTGCCATAAACCGCATTGTATTGCTTAAAATCGTAAGCTTCGGCACCGCGATTGTCATTGGCTGGGTTTTGTGACCACACCTGCCACGTTCCGTCGTGTGAAATGCTGTTCTCGGATTCGAGGGCTTGCGAACCCGCCAGGTTGGTGAATGTTGTGCCGTCGGCCAATACCAGCGAAATCGGCATAGACTGGAAATTGTGGGATACAACCTGGATGTTCGATGCGATGGTCAGACTTCCAGAGCTTTGGATGGTGACGGTGCCGACCGAGGCGACTCCGGAGGCGGCGTCGGTTGAACCGAGAAGCAAGTCGGTTCCACTAAAGACGTTAAGGTTTCCGGCGGCAATGGACAGAGGAATGACGTTGTCGAGGGGCGAAATAACGAAAGTGGGTATAACCTGGGCGCCGCGCGCAGGCCCGGTTGCCAGGATGCTAATCAGGTTGCCTGAATTGGTTAAAGTGAAGCTGTTGGGGCCGAGCAAGGAGAGATTGGTGACAGTCAGCGGTGCAGTTTGAGTGACCGCGCCAAAGTCCTCCAGCACAAGGCTGTTTATGGTGATCGCCTGGTCCAAGGAAATCGGGTTGCTGCCGCTCCCGATTAGATCAAGGTAAGTGCCGGATTGCAGATTCAGCGTCCCATTGGTCACAGTGAACGGCAGATTTGGCGTTGAGCCGGCTGCGATGCTTAGATCGCCGACAATCGAAGACAAGACGGTAGGGTATTGCTTGTTTGTTAGCGTGAGGTAGCCGTTTGTTATGGGCAGGGTATCCGAGGTTATCGCGACGTCGCCACCATGGAAGTCATCGAAAAATGAGGCCGCGAAGCCATGCGTGGGAAGGTAAGTGAGCACATTGCTGGCGGCGGCCACCATCGAACCGGGCAGCAGAAAATAGTAGTAGCCGCTTGCACCGGTATAGACGGTTTGCCCAAAGTTGACGCCGTTTACTATGCCTTGAACCGGGGCACTGACGTAAGGAGTTTGGCCTTGATTTGCGTAAGCATTGCCATAAACAGCGACCGGCGTGGTGTTGGCAGGGAATTGCCATGCCAGATATGGGAAGAGGGGGACATTGAATTGATTGTCATTGCCGCCCCAATAGGGGTTGTTGATGAGGCCGGCGGGCACGGCGATTTGCAGATTGGTGCGAGTATAGCCGGTGCCTGCGGCACTGGTCGTGGCGGCTGTATCTGTGCTGTCCCAGTAGGTATTGGTGACGGTGCCCGTGCTCGTTGAGACCAGACCGTTTTGCGCATTCGCAGCGGTGTAGGAATCGGTTATGGTTCCGGAGTTTGTAAAGGCCAGTCCGGCGGAAGGAGCAGCCCCGCCGTTGACGGCGCCGGCGGAGTAGGAATTGTTGATTGTTCCGCTATTCTGACCGGCCAAGCCGCCGGCGTTGGGACCATTGACCAAGCCGTTCACATAGGAGGCGAAGATTATGCCACTGTTCTGGCCGACGAGTCCGCCCGTGCTGCCGGATACGGCGCTGGAGTTTACCACTTCGTTGAAGAGGCCAACATTACGTATGACGCCGCCGTTGCCGGCGAAGAGACCGGTGTTGGCGCTGGCGGAGGAAATCGGTAGGTTGCTAATGACGTGCCCTTGTCCATCGAAGATGCCGGTGAAAGTGCCGCTAATCACGTTGAACGCTGCGGAGTTGGCGTTGATGTCAGTCCCCAGACCGTAAGTGCCCGCGAGGTTAGTGCTCACGGCCGCCAATTCGCTGAGGCTGTTTACGAGCATGTAGGCGGTGAGTTGGGTACTCACGCTGCCGTACGCCTGCGAGCTTGACAGCGGCGCGGTCCATGCGCCGTTCGTAAGCACGTTCGACGAATAATTGGTTGGCGTTGTGTAACCTGATGGGTTGTAAAGGAGAGAGACGTTTCCAGTGCTACCGGAGAAGTTGATCTGATTCGAGCCGCTGAAGTTGATGGTGCCGGTGCCGGTGGAGGCGTTATCGGCGCGCAATGTGAGATTGCCGGCGCTGCTGTTGGAGATGCTGAATGACGGGTCAAACACGATGTTCCGATAGGCGCTGAGGGTGAGGTCTGCGCTTGTGGCCCAGGCGATGTTGCTGGCAACGGTGATGTCCCCGCTGCCACCGATGCCGGAGGCGGTGGTTTGCTCGGTCACGTTGGTGCCGCCGTTTAGAGCGGTTTCAATGGTGCCCGCTAGCACGGAATCGATCGTCAGGTCGTCGGGATCTAACAGCCAACTGCCCCCTGGCCCGGTTTTGATTCGTGCCCCGTTTGTAAGAAGCTGCGCGCCGGAGGTTTCGATTTCGCCCCCGCTGCCGTTGGCGTTCGTGGCGGATATCAGACCGGAGACGTTAGCGGTTCCATTGTTGGCGATAAGCCAGACATGGCCGTCCTGGGTTGCCGTTCCGGTGGCTTGGATTTGGCCGCCGTTGTTGCCGGCGAGCGCGTAGATGTTGCCGCCATTCGATTTCAGTTCTACTTGGGCGGCGGCGATGAAGCCTGAATTTGTGACATCCCCGCCCGGCGCTTGGACCAGCACTTTTTGATTGTTCGACGTGTCGCTGATTAAAACCTGGCTTCCGGTGGCCAAGCCGGTAGTGCCGTTGGGACTGGCGATGCTGCCGGCATTGTCGACGCTGTGGCCGATGAGGTAGATGTTGCCGCCCACGGAAGAGACGTTCCCAAGGTTGACCACGGTGGCGGTCGACGAGCCCGTGAAGGCGAGGGGTCCACCGCTGAGGAAGACATTATTCGCCAGGTTGAGAGTGCTGGCCAGGAAATCGCCGCCCGTGTGCACGGTTGCGCCGCGCCCGATCAAAATGCCCTCCGGGTTCAAGATGTAAATGTTGCCCGAGGCGAGAAGTTGGCCCAAGATCGTCGTGGCCGCGCCGCCAGTGACGCGGTTCAAAGTTGCGCCGGCGCCATTCTGGAAGGTGACAAGCGAGCCCGCGCCAATGGAAAAATTGTTCCAATTGATAATGCCGCGCAGCGTGGATTGATTAATAGTTAGCGTGTTACCCGAGGCGGATATATTGCCGAAGCCGGCCGTGAATGATCCGCCGCTGGGCAGCGAGGAAGCTGCCTGCAGGGCGGGTTGTAGGGCGATGAGGCCGCAGATGGCTGCATGTTTGAGGTGAGAGCGGTGGAATGTGGGCATGGTAACTGAACAGGCTCATCGGCTGAAAGTTGACGGGAGATGATAGCGACCTGAGAGGGAGTTTTGCGAGGAGGGTCGAGTTAGGAATAGGGCGGGCACGGATAAGTACGCAAGTAGCTTGTTCGCCCGATCGTGTGTCCAAAGTGTGGGAGCGATGGCAAGCACTCACAGGAACTTTCGAGCGTTGGCCGCGAGGGTGGACCAGCGGCCGCCGGGCGAACCTGGCCAACTCGAAAACAGCCCTAGCTTGGAGGCGGCTCTCTCAGCGGAAGCGGCTCGAAAAGCCGGATTACGCTACGTCACGGCAAAAGGGCCGGGCTTCACTCGAGTGCCGTTCCGTCGCCGCTTCAAGTACCTGGACGCGCAGGGGCGCCGGATAAAGGACGCCGAGACTCTGGCACGGATTCGGAAGTTGGTCATTCCGCCGGCGTGGCGAAACGTTTGGATCAGTGCACGCGAAGATGCGCATCTGCAAGCGACCGGGATCGATGCGCGCGGGCGAAAGCAGTATCGCTATCATCCCGATTACCGGGCCATTCGAGAC
Organism: Bryobacterales bacterium; assembly: GCA_963764105.1. GTDB lineage: Bacteria > Acidobacteriota > Terriglobia > Bryobacterales > Bryobacteraceae > Bog-105. The sequence goes on along the minus strand of CAVXRP010000042.1, from coordinate 105,655 downwards.
TCGGTCAAGTTTGACAAACTGCTGAAATTTGGCAAGGCGCTGCCTCGTATACATGCCGCCGTCGAAGCGGACCTGAAGCTCGAAGGCTTACAAAAACGCAAATTAGCCGCCGCCGTGGTCCGGTTGCTGAAGGCCACGTCAATTCGGGTGGGTAACGACGAGTACGCGAAAGCCAACCAGTCCTTCGGCCTAACAACTATGCGCAACCGCCATGTGGAGATCATCGGCGAGCATATTCACTTCCGCTTTCGGGGCAAAAGCAAGGTCAATCACGACATTACTCTCAGCGACCGGCGGTTGGCGCTCATCATCAAGAAGTGCCGGTGCATTCCCGGTTCGGAACTGTTTCAATATGTAGACAGCGAAGGCCATGTTCACTCGCTAGACTCGGGCGACATAAACGAGTATCTGATGGAAGTAAGCGGCGAGAAAATAACGGCCAAGGATTTCCGCACGTGGAATGGAAGCTGTCGGGCGATTAGCAGGCTGGTGGCTCCAGCGGCTGAGGAAGGATCGTTAAAACAGCGGATTGCCCGAGCGGTGCAAGAAGTGGCCGAGGAGTTGGGTAACCGGCCGGCGACGTGCCGGAAATTTTACATTCATCCGCTGGTGCTTGCAGCCTATGAGAGCGGGAAACTCGCTTCGCTGCACGCAAAAATTGCACGGCGAGGGAAGCGAAACGTGGAAGAAAAGCTGCTGCTGCGTTTGCTGGAGAATGAGCGCTGAACGGTTCACGGAGCATTTAAGCCTGAAGTTGTAAAAAATGCAAGCGCCCTAGTTGATCGCCGGCCACGATCCTATAGCCATCCGGCGATATGACGGTTGCTCGAAATTCCGCATCGCCGGCAAAGGCAGCGATGCGGCTCATGTTATCGAGGTCCCAAACTTCCAGCCAATATCCTTCCGAGCCGGAGACTGCGCGGCGAAAATCCGGAGTCACGGCTAAGGTAGTGATTCCGCCTGCGCGCCCCGCAAAAACGTGCAGCGATTTCCCGTTTTTCAAATCCCAAAGCCGCAAAGTACCGTCGAACGAGCTCGTCAAAGCGCGCTTAGCATCGCCTGAAATCCCCACCGCCATGACCCAATCCGTGTGATCCGAAAGCACTCGAATATAGTTGCCAGACGTTAAATCCCAAAGCAGGGCGCCGCGGTCTTTAGAGCCGGATAACGCCCATTTCCCATCCGGAGTCATGGCAACTGACATCACGTTGTCGCAGTGGCCAATCAGCTGATGGGCTTTTTCGCCCGTATCCAGATTCCACAGAGAGAGCGTGGCGTCGAACGACCCTACAATCAGCCAACGGCCATCCGGAGTCATAGCAACGCTCGTGATCGGCTCGTGGTGCGCCTGCCTTGACCCAAGGAGGGTTCCATTTTCCATATTCCAGGCAGTCCACCAGCCGTCGTAAAATCCGGCGATGGCTCGGCTTCCCGTAGCCGAAGATCCGATGGCCCAGATGGCGGAGCCGTGTCCGTTGAAGCTCGCTAGCTCTTCTCCGGAATCCCTGTCCCACTTCTTGATGGTTCCGTCTTCCGACCCGGATAGAACGTATCGTCCGTTGGCGGTGGCGGCTAAACAGCGCGCGCTCCGCGGGTGGCCGCGTGGCGCAGGCAGCTGTGGCCCACTGTCCAGCTCCCAGATTCTCACCGTGCGATCGTCACCTCCCGAGATGACGCGGCGCTCTATCGGTGAAGCCACGACCGAGAAAGCCTTTTCGGTGTGACCCCGCAACAAGCGAACCCACTTGCCGGAAGCCAGGTCCCAGATGCAAACGATCTTGTCCAGACCGCAGGAAACAACGGACAGTCCATCTGGCGTGACGTCTACATCCAAAACGAGATCGTGTCCGCGAAGCGTATTGAGACAGGCTCCGCTCTTGAGAGCCCACACCTGCAGTGTGCCGTCATAACCGCCGGAAATCACGCGCGTTCCATCCTTCGTCAAGGCGAGTGATGACACGTCCCGCGGGAACTCGTCTTCTGTGGTACGGCCGGCGGAATCTACCATTTTCTGCTTATGGCCCCAGGCAGTCCACAAAACCGCCCCGCTCACCAAGTCGCGACACGCCAGCATCCCTTTAGAATGTCCGGTCACTACCGTGTCACCAGCAGGCGTTACCGCTAGCGCCAAGATCGCTTCCCGATAAGTGAAGCGCTGCAACTCGCTGCCGCTCGCGAAATCCCATACAATGAGCGACCCATCGGTCGAGCCGGAAATGATCCTGTTCGAATCAGGCGAAACGGCAACGTCGGTGGCATTTTCTTTATGTCCCGCCAAGGATCGAACCGCGATGCCGTTTTCCAATTCCCAGACTTTTATGCAGCGGTCTTCACCGGTTGAGACAAAGTGCCTTCCGTCCGGGGAAATAGCAATTGCCCTGATTCGCGCTGAGTGTCCCTGGACCGAGTAGAGCTGCGATCCACATTCCAGTAGCCAAGCTCTCAATTTTCCGAAATGAGAGCCGGCCACAATGCGCGAACCATCTGGTGTAACTGCCACCGCCAGGATCGAATCGTCAGTACTAAAGGTTCTGAACAGCCCTATGCCGGGCGGCTTGAGGCTCGGCACAATCGGGCGTAGCATGTTTGGAGGCAGAGCACTCACAGCGCTCTGGAGAAGCTGTTGAATGCCCGGTGATGCGCTCGCCAACAAACGGCCGAGCAGTTGTCCGGCAAGCTGGGTCGCATTGGTCGCCAGCGAACCAGCGGAGAGCCGCAGCGCACTTGCCACGAAACGGGCATCCTCATCGAGCGTTCGACGATCAAAATCGGCGAGTACCGACCCGATGTTGGTCGCCTGGAGTTTATTGTTGATCCAGGCAAACTCCGTCAGCAGTGTGCGCACTTCCTGGGAGTGCCCAGCAGCATCGAGATGGGAGGGTAGATGCTCGAAGAAGTAGCCATCGTTCGGTCCAGAAGGCCAGCCTGTCGGACTATGGGCTGCGTAGGCATCCAAGAGTCTCTGATGAACGGCCGATTCCGATCCGAAGCGCTTCACGGCCATACCGGCGGCAAAATTTCGCAACAGATCGTGCAGGGTCACCTGCCGTGAATCGCTGCTCAGCGTGATCAGGGAGCGTGCGTTGAATTCGGCCAGAAGTCCGCGCGCGTGCCGTGGGCTTAGGCCGGCCGTATGTTCCCAAAGTGTCTCAATCGCCGCGTCGGGCGCGCCGCCAGCGGCAAAAACAGCCAGTTCCGTGAACCGGTCGCGCTGCTCCTCCGGCAGAACGCGAATGCTCGCGTCCATGGTGCGCCAGATGCTCGCGTGCTGTTCTTCGGCGGGGTGAGGGTCGGCCAGCCATTCCAGATCATGTTCTCGGATGGCCGCTAGCAAGTCGCCCCACCGCGTCCCGCTTCTGACCATGCCGCCTGATAAGGCCAAAGCCAGCGGCAGGCGGCCGCTTACTTCGATGACTGAATCCGCCTCCGCTGGAAGGGCTTTTTCCGAAACATCGGCGGCCTTCGCTAAGAGGGTTTTGGCTTCATCCTTCGGCGGCAGTTCAACCGGATAACAATTTTGCGGCGCCACCACCGCCCTCAGCAAGCTTGCATCTCGAGACGTGAGCAGCAACCTTCCGCGAGAGCCCAACATGCTGAACGCTGCTATTTCGGGCCGGCGCCAAACATTATCAAGAATCAGCAGCGCCGCACGGTCAGCAAACAAGGTTCGCAGCTTCTCCTCGCCTTCGGCGGCCGTGGTGAACGCGGCGGCGTCGCCTAAGTCGCGAGCCAGCCGCTGTTGTAACTCGAGTATGTTTGGTTCTTGGCCGAGAGTTAGCCAGTAGACGCCCTCGGGAAAAGCGCGCCGGACAACCGGATGGCGCACCAGGGCGCTAGCTAATACGCTCTTGCCGATGCCACCCATGCCCTGCAGACCCACGCAGGCCGCTGCACCCGTGAGAACCACCGGTTTCTGCAAGTCTGCCAGCAGTAGGTTCGAGAGGTCTTTCACTCGGCCGGCTTGATCAACATAATACGGCGGCAAGCCGGGTACACCCACCAGGTTTCCAGACTGGGGCGAGGCCTCCGACAACTGGCGAACCAAATTCGCCAGATGCCGTTCGAATTGCGCATCGTCTTGGAAGTCCTCGGCGTGGAACAGCTTTAGGTCTTCCGGCAGCAAGTCGTAGCCGCCCAGCCGAATGATCGGGTTGACGCACTTCAACGCTTCGAAATACGCAAACCGCCATTCCTGCGAGACGTAATCGGAGGCAATGGCCCGCGGCCCAACCACGAAGACCAGGCGGTCACAACCGGTGACCGCATCGCGGATTTCCTGGTGAAAGGTGAGTTGCCGCGACGGCATGGAGACGCGATCGAACCAGACCGTAAAGCCTGCCGATTTCAGCCCTTCGTAAAGCCGCCAAACGAAGGGCTCGTCATCGCCGCGAGAATAGGACAGAAAGATCTTGGCGCTCAAGAACGCCATCTTCGCATTTAGCGAACGAGCGCTTCAATTGTTGCGATAGGCGGCGGCTTTCCCTTCCCAAGGCCCTACCCAAACAACAGCATGCGGTTTGGCGGCTAGTAGCCGGGCAGCTCCTTTTTCGGTTACGGAGGTGCCTTTCAAATCTACTTCGCGCAATGCCGGCATGGCGATCAGCGCTGCCACGGCCTCGTCGTTGATGCGGCTACAACCTTGCACTTTCAGCCGCTCGAGCTTCATCAGCGATTCCATTTGCTCTAACCACTTTTCGGTAATGCTGAGCGTGCTGACTTCTCCCAACTTGGCGCCTTCGATTCCCACTGTGGTGGAAGTACAAGCGAAGCGCAGGTCTCGGAGGTTCTTCAATGTCAACAGCGCCTGCAGACCCACGTTAGACATTGAGACAGTCCAAACGTTTTTGTCGTTCCCCTGGCGTCCGCTCAGATCCAGGTAAGTCAAGTTGGGCATCTGCCGCAGCGCTTGCAGACCGGCATCGCCGAGTTCATTGCCGCCCATCGTCAATTCCTTCAAATTCGTCAGCATTGTCAGCCGTTCCAGTCCAACATCGGTCATCAAAGTAGATCCCACGTCGAGCGATTCGAGCGAAGTGATGCCGGCAATATGTTCGAGAGCCGAATCGCCGGCCTTCGTGCCATGCAGGTTCAGGCGTTTGAGCTGCTTCCAATTTTTAATGGCCGCGACTCCTTCGTCCGTGACGTACTCGGCGAAGTAGAGATTGAAGTCGCTGATGCCGCGCAGGTCCTTGATATCCTGCATGCCTCCATCGGTGATGTGCGTGAGCGAGAGATCCAGCACGCTTAAATCCGAATATTGGTTCAGCCGGCGCAGGTCGCTGTCTTCCACCCAAGTGCCGCGCAAGCTGATGCCCGTGACGTGGCCCTGAGCGTTGCGGGTGACCGAGCCGCCAAGGTCGTTAATCCACTGGCTGTCCTCTTTTGCGGCGCGTTCCGGATTGGCGGAGTAGGCGCATACGGCCCCACACAACAGCATCAAGCAAATGGCTTTCATTGGCGGATTCTCCGGGTGGGTAAAGCGGAATCGCGGTCAAAGACGATCGTACAATCGGGCAGAGCGGTTTTCAGAGCGAGCATCCCTTTTTCGGTAATGAGGGTGTGGTAAATGTTCAGATACCGGAGCGCGTTCATCGATTGCAGGCCTTGTGCCCCTTGATCGGTAATGCTGGTTGCATCCAGGCTCAACTCGCGAAGCTTGGGAAGTGTTTTTAGAAACACGATGGCTTTGTCATCGAGGGTCGTGTAGTCGAGCTTAGCAATCTCAAGGTTCTTCAATTCGGCGAGCGAGGCAACGCCCTCGTCGGTAGTGAGCGTGCGGAAGAGTTCAATGCGTTCCAATTTCTGCATGGGCTGCAGTGTGGCCAGTCCTTCGTTTTTGATGCCGGTAAAGTTCAAACACAATTCACGCAAGTTGCTGAGGGCGGCGAGTTGTTTGAGGCCCGCGCTGGTGATTTCTGTGCTGGAGAGATCCAGCTTCTCAAGTTGCGTCATTTTCGCCAGGCTGCCCAAACCGGAATCGGTAATGTCGAGATAGCGCAGCCGCAGTTCCCGCAGCCCGGATAACGAGCCGAGGGCTTCCAACCCTCGATCGGCAACATGCGAGCCAGAAAGGTCGAGCTTGCGAAGGTTCTTCAACTCTTTCAACTGCGCCAAGCCGGACCCGTCCACCAATGTGCCGGCTAAATTGAGGGTCTCGAGATGGCGCAACGCGGAAAGGTTCGCCAAGCCCGCCGAGGAAATCGTGGTGTTGCTGAGATTGAGTTCCTGCAGGCCGCTAAGCCGCTGCAAGGACGACAAGCCGAGATCCGAGACTTGTGTTACCTGGAGTTCGAGCTTTTGAAGATTGTGGAGATTTTCGAGGTAGGTGAGTTGCGCATCACTGAGCGAAGTGGATGCCAGGTTAACGGCTATCAAGCGGCCGTCAACGAGTTCCGCGCTTCCGCCCATTTGCTTGATCCAGGCGGCAATCGCTGCGTTGGAACCGTTCGCAGGCTTGGCGGCGCCGGCAATTTTGTTCTGCGGAACACTCGCTCCATCGAAACGAACTTTCACTGCGGGCAGCGCGGCACGGAGCGCCTCCACTCCATTAGGCGTGACGCGGCTGTAGCGCACATCAATGTCGCTCAGATTCTTCAGCGCCTCGAGTTTGGCCAATCCGGAATTGGTCACCAGCGTCCGGTAAAGGTTCAGGACCTGCAAAGACTTCATGCCTGCTAGAATTTCCAGCGACGCGTCGGGCACTTGCGCGCCCAGCAGACTCAAGCGGCGCAGCGCTTTCAGGTTGCTGAGATACTCAACGCCGTGCCCGGTGATGCGCGTTCCCGATAAATCGAGCTCTTGTAGATTTGTCAGATCCTTGAGATATTTCAGGCCATCGTCGGTCACTAGGGTGTCGCGCAGCATCAGCCGCTGCAGATTCTTGAGCCCGGCTAGCGAACGCATACCTTCGTCGGTGAAGGGCGCATAGCTCAAATCCAGATCGCGCAATTGCGGAAAAATCGCTAGGTCGGCGTTGGCCAGGCTGCATTGCGAACAGCGCAGTTGTTTCAAATCCCGCCAGGGAGCCAACTTGGCTATGTCGTTATCTTCCACGTGAATGTCTGCGTTAAAATGCCAGCCAAAGGCGAGCCGTTCGACGCTCGTCAGCGAGGCGAGCGCTTCGAAGACGCCGGTCTTGTCTTCGTTGCCGTCGCCCGGATTCCAGATGCGCCCCGGAAGGTACAACTCCCGCAGATGAGTGAGGCCTGCGAGCTTGCGCAGTTCGACCGGATGCATGACGGCGGCGGTGAGATCGATGGACGCGATGTGGAACTCGCCTGGCGGCAACTGCGAGAGATCGTGCAAGGGCGTGTTTGAGCCCTCTACGATCAGACTGCCTTCCCAGCGCAGCACCCATTCGGCGACCTCGCGCTCGGTTGCGCCCTGCGCGCTAACCGCCAAAACAAAAAAGGCCGCGATTATTTGGCGCATCTCGCGTTATTCTACTTGATATCCGGTGTCGCTGCCTTTCCCCATGAGGAGTACTCTTGCTTAAACGGCTGGTTCTGTGGGTTTTGACCGGCGCGGCGCTGTGCGCGCAGAGCGTCGATTTCCGCACCACCCTTTACCCCATTTTGGAGAAAGCAAACTGCCGGGCGTGCCACAATGCCGAGGGCGTTGCCTCCGCTACCCGACTGCATTTTCCCGAAGCCGATGCAGATGCGCCAAAGGTGGAAGATTTCGGGAATTCGCTCGTCATTTTGATCGACCGCGCTCAGCCGGACGCATCGCTGCTGCTCAGGAAGCCCACGGCGCGGATCCCGCATACCGGCGGCGAGCGCATTAAGCCAGGAAGCCCGGAAGAAGCAGTGTTGAAAGCCTGGATCGCGCAATTAGCGCAGTTGTCGGGGCCGGCTTTAACGAAAGCCCTGCAATATCGTGAACTGGAAAGTGCCAATACGGGCGCCGCGCCGGCCGAGTCGGAACTCCGCCGCTTGACGCACAGTCAGTACAACCATACGGTGCGCGATTTGCTCGGCGATCAAACCTCACCGGCGCTGCAGTTTCCGCCGGAAGATTTCGTAAACGGCTTCCGCAACCAGTCGCGCGGGCAGAGCCTCTCACCGCTTTTGGTGGAGGGGTATAGCAATGCGGCGGAGAAGTTGGCGCGCTCCGCCTTTCGCGGCGGCGACACGCATGGCCTGATTCCTTGCAAGCCTTCGGTCGAATGCGGCAAGCGCTTCGTGCGGCAATTCGGCCAGAAGGCTTTTCGCCGGCCGCTCACTGCGGACGAGCAGCAGCGCTACCAGCGACTCCTGGCCAGTGACCCCGATTTCCTGAAGGGTGCGCAGTTGGTTGTAGAAGCCATGCTGCAATCGCCCAACTTCCTGTTTTGGATGGACACGACGCCCGACCCCAAGATGAAGGCGTGGGCGACCGCCAGCAGGCTATCGTACTCGCTGTGGGACACCATGCCCGATGCCGCACTCTTCGCCGCCGCCGAGCACGACGAACTGGCCACCCGCGCAGGCTTAGAGAAACAGGCGCGCCGCCTGCTGGCAGACCCCCGAGCGCGCGAGTCGCTCGATGAGTTCGTCAGCCAGTGGCTGCGGTTCGACCGGCTCGTTACGGCCAGCAAGGACCGCCGCAAGTTTCCTTACTTTACCCGCGAAACCGTCAACGCCATGACCACTGAGGCGCGCACGTTTGTGTCCGACCTGGTTTGGAACGATGACGACTTCATGAAACTGTTTACCGCCGATTACGGTTACGTCAGCCCCGAATTGGCGCGTATTTATGGCGTCACGGCCCCGGCCAAGGATTTCGATCGCGTTCCTTTCCCGGCCGGCTCGGAACGCGCGGGCATTTTGGGGCAGGGATTATTCCTGGCGCTCACCGCGAAGCCGGAAGACTCGTCGCCCACCGCGCGCGGGCTCTTTGTGCGCGAGCAATTCCTGTGCCAGCACGTGCCCGATCCGCCGCCTGGCGTGAATACCAATCTTCCTGCCGTGACCGAGGCCAAGCCGCAGACCAATCGAGACCGCATGTCGGAACACACCAGCAACACATCGTGCGCCACCTGCCACAAGTTGATGGATGGGGTTGGCTTTGGGCTCGAGAAGTTCGATGCCATCGGCGCGCGGCGTGAGCAGCTGGTGCTGGAGTTTCGCGATAAGAAGGGCGAAGAGGACGAGGATGTTCACGCGCCCAAGCGCACCGTGACGCTGCCCCTCAATACCCAAGCCTTTGTGGCCGGCATTCCCAATTCGGAGTTTACCTCGCCTTTGCAATTGGGCGCCGTGCTGGCAAAAAGCGCGCAGTGCCAGGAGTGCGTAGTCAGGCAGTATTTCCGCTTTCAAGCAGGCAGAACGGATACCTCGGCCGACCGCCCACTGCTGCGCATGGTTTCCGAAAACTTTCGCGATTCCGGTTTCCGCTTCAAACAGCTAATATTGTCTTTAGTGGTGCTGCGCGAGTTTCCCGGCACCGAATCCGGCAGCAACAGCCCACTTTCAGGAGAGCTTTCCCAGCATGTCCCAGATCATCACTGAGCGCGTGAGAACGTCTCGCCGGTCGCTATTGAAAGGAATCACCGCCGCCGGCGCGCGCATCGCCATTGGCTTGCCGCCGCTGACTTCGATGTTCAACTCGTTGGGAACCGCTTATGCGGCAACCCCTGAGACGGTCGCGGCGGGAGCGCCTGCGGTGGAAAAGCCCATTGAAAGCCGCTTCGTTCTTTGGTTCAACGGCAACGGCATTCCCGAGCGCTATTGGATTCCCGCCGAAGAGGGCTGTGACTATGAGCTGACGCCGTGCCTCGCGCCCCTCGCCGCTTGGCGTAAAGACGTCCATGTGCTCAGCGGAGTGGATAACGCCGCCGCAAGCGGCAAAGGCAACGGCCACACCAATTCGATGAGCGGCTTGATGACGGGCCTGGATTTCACCGGCCGCGGACCGAGCGGACCCTCCATCGATCAGATCATTGCCTCTAAAATCGGCGGAGATTCGCGCTTCCGCTCTCTGCAGATCGGTGTGGCGCAGGAATCATTCGGCGAGAGCATGCAGCGCAACATGAGTTGGGCTGGCTATGAGCGTGCGTTGCCGCCCGAAATGATTCCTCACCGGTTGTTCGATCGCCTGTTTGGCGCGCGCGAAGAAGGTTGGGTCAATCGGAAGCGCAGCATTCTGGACACCGTGATGGCCGACGCTTCCGCTCTCGAAAAACAGCTGCCCGGCGACGATAAGACACGGGTAGACGAGCATTTGTCGGGCATCCGTGATTTGGAACGCGCGATTGCCGGTCTGCCGCCGGAGTATGCGCACATAGATCCGCCCGATTTCGATGGCGATATGAAGGACTGGCCGCGCATCGCAAAACTACAGAGCGACTTGCTGGTGCAGGCGCTCGCCATGCGGCAGACGCGCGTCGCTTCCTATATGTTGACGAAATGCCAGAGTCTGACGCGCTTTCCTTGGCTCGGCTATACGTCCGCCCGGCATCATGATTACACGCACGCCGCCGACAAGACTTCCGGCGCGGATGGCACCGACGGCATTCACGTGCTGCGCGACATTTGCCGCTGGCATGTCGAGGAGTTTGCCTATCTGGTGGCAAAGCTTGAATCGGTACCGGAAGGTGACGGCAACCTCTTCGATCATACGAGCCTGATTTTCGCCCATGAACATGCCGAGGCCAATCCGCACAAGAACAGCGGTTTGGCGATGATCGTGGCGGGTGGCAGTAAGAAGCTCGCCAAGGGTTCGCATACCCGGGTTACCGGCACGGTCGGCGATGTTTATGTGACAGTGGCCGATGAAGTGGTGGGCGCAGGCATTGGGAAGTTCCCGACTGCTACCAAGAAGCTTAGCGCTCTTCTGACGTAGGCGGCGAACCACTCCAAGAATGGCCGCCCTACCAGCCATATCTGATTGAACTTCGTCTCGAAGCACGCTCGACGATTCTGCTCGTTACTTAATGTGTTTGAGTAGACCGTCCCGACTTTATGCAATGAGCGGATTTCTGTGTGCTGCGGAACGAACCCAATTTTGGGGGCTGCCGGCGGCTTGGCAAAAAACGAACCCAAGCGCCGATTCGAGCGCCTGGCCCTGGATGCCATCGGGTGAGTCTGAAAATACGAATCATCTCCCAAAAGCGGCTCACGACAGCAACTCTGTAAATCGTTGATTCGGCGGGGTCGCGTTTGTATTTTCGTGAGAACCCGCCGGCTGGGCCATCCCTGCGGATGAAAATGGGCGGCCCAGGGCGCACTACCGGCGTTGGTTGGAAGCCGTGCGAGTATTCACTTGTCAAGGATCTGGCGGCGGCGGGATTTTGACTGGATGCCGCGTGAAAGACAAACGGGCAAGTGGCTGACTTGTCAGCGAATTAGGGCGAGAAAATAATTGTGCAGGGCTTGTGACCGGCGTGCGCTGCGACAAACGAGCACCCACGAAAAAAGGGCCAAGCGGCGAACCGCTTGGCCCTTTTCTTAGGACTTGCTCTAGTTTTTAGTGGGGGCAGCCGAGCGCCTTAACGGCCGCTTCGGGCACCGGACGCGCGTTCTTCACTGCCGGTGGCATGACCGTGCTGCCGTGAGGCACCAGGTAGATCTCGACGCGGCGATTCTTGTCAGCCTCGCTCGTCTGAGATCCCTTGCGCTCTTGCGTATTGGATGTGCCGCACTGGCCAGGCCGTGGGTCGGAGGTCTGGTCTGTGCCCACAAAGTCCATCTTGATGCGGGACACGTCTACCTTACCGCAGGTACCCGTACCACCGCTGAGAATGGCTGCGGCGTTCAGCACACGCTGCTCGTCGAGGGGAACTTCACCGGCAGCGCCCCTGCGACCGTGACGGCCCGGAACCCTGACGTTCGTTTCCTCATCCGTATCGCGATGGCCCACCAGGATGATGTCGTAATCACCATTTGCCATGCGCGAGGCCGCGTCGTCAATCAGCAGCCGCTTGGCGCAATTGTTAACGCGGGCGTTGTTCTTCGCGAAGATCGCGTCGTCGAGCCGGACAAACTGCGGCGTGCAGTTCACCGTGATCGGCGTGCTTTGCGTGGCGGTCTTGCCGCTCTCGTCAGTCACCGTAAGGGTGGCATTCACAGACTTGCTTTGTGCCTGGGCGCTTTGTTCGAAGGTCAAGCTTGAAACGTCAAACGTAGCGTTCGGACTGCTGTCGTTTGTCACGCTGCCTTCGCTCACGGTCCACTTGTATGTCAGGTTGCCGCCGCAGGCTGAGGACTGCGCCACGCCTGACAGGTTCGAGGTCTTGGGTCCATCTGGGCCGCAAGCTGTCAGCGTGTTGGGCGAAGCCGAGACGCTGGTAATAGTGGGCGCCGATTGGGAAACCGTAACCGTAGCGGTCGCGGTGACCGGCGCAACGGCTGCCGGAGGCGGAGGCTCGACCCAGCAACGTTCCGGGAACTTCCTTGGCCGTACCATGGGCGCTGGGGCCGGCGTGGTATCGGTCACGGTCACTTGCACGTTGGTCGCCCCAGTCGCCGGTGTGATCGTCAAATCCGGCGTGGTGCTGCTCTGCGCTTGGCCATTCACCGTCCACGCGTAAGCGAGCGTGCGGTTGGTGGGCGCAGTGATGCTGGCATGGAGGGTGACGGGCTTGCCGGCGCAGAACGCACCAGAAGAACTGCCGTCGCCGCCACTGATGCTAGGCGTCGGCAAAGCGCTTGGTGCAGGCGGAGCTGCCGGCATCGGCGGACACTTGGTAGTGCCTTCGAAGAACACAAAGCCTAAGGTGGCCTGCATGCCTTCCAGATGCGAGCGGGCGGGAATGTAAACGCCGCCGCCATTCAATCCAGCGGGCAGATCGTAGGTGGGATTGCGGTTGAATAAGCCACGCACGTCAAGCCGCATTCCAAAGTGATCGGTGAAGTGCCACTTGACACCGCCACCGAAGTTGAGCCCAACCTGCAGATTATCGTTTAACGCCTGTGCGCCGTACAGCGCGATTTCCGTTGGCTGCCGGGCGACATTTTCCGCCTTATTGGTTGGGGTAAATTGAATGCCGTCGACGCCCACTGTTAGATACGGTTCGACTTTCGAGCCGCGCGGCCGGATATTCCATACCGGATTGAAGCCGAATGTCCAATTGCGTGCGCCGAAACCGTAAGGCGACACCGGTCCGCCCGCTCCCGGAAAACCAGCCGGAATCAAGCCGTTCGATTGGCCAAACTGGTTGTTCGCGACGGACCAGTCCATCCATAACTCAAGGCCGAGATATTTGTACGGGTTGTATTCGACACGACCGCCGGCCACAGCGCCGTTCGACAACTTGTTATCCAAACCACGATTCACCTGACCGAAAGTTTGAATGCCGCCGAAAACGTCAAATTCCCAGTTGTCCGGATATTGATCTTCGCCGTCGGCCATCTTCACCGTAGTTTTCGTAGTATTTGCATCCTGCGCAAAAACGGCTGTGCCCGAGCACAGCGTCACGCACAAGAGCACTGAATTGATCGGCCTACCTATGAGCCGAGTAATCATCCTGCTCCTCCAAAACGAAATTAACAACCATAATCCATTAGATAACCTTTAGCGTAAAACATTACAACTCCATCTTTTACGGTTTCTACCATCTAATCTTACTTCGGACAGCCCAACGCTTTCACCGCTTTGGCTGGAATTGCCGCGGCATTCTTGGTCCCAGGGGGTAGAATCTGACTACCTTTGGGCACCAGGTACACCTCAACACGCCGTTCTTTATCGGCTTCGCTGACCGCCGCACCGCGCCGTTCCACTGCCGGCGGAAGATTGGATGTGCCGCACAAGGCAGGATCGGGCGGGGACACCTGATCGGTTCCCGCCGCGCTGATCCGTACCTGCGAAAGGTCAAGATTGGCGCATGTTCCGCGATCTCCGGTTAAAACGGCGGCTGTGGCGAGCAAGCGTTGCCGGTCGAGATTCGCCGTCTCATCGCTAGTGCGGTGGCCCACCAGCAAAATGTCGAATGCACTGCCGGCCTGAGGCGCCGCCTGTTCAATTAAAATACGCTTGCCGCAATTGTTCACGCGCGCGCCGTTCTTCGCAAAAATGACGTCGGGCAGGCGTTTATACTGGGCCGGGTAATTTACCGTGATGGTGGCGCTTTGCGTTGCCGTATGGTTGGTCTCATCGGTGGCTGTTACGTTCGCCGTTATGGTCTTGCTCTGCCCAACCCCGGAGTCGAAGCCTAAACTGGCAGTGTTGAAGACCGCGCTCGGGCCGGCGTCATTGGTCAAAGTGCCCTCGCTTACTTTCCATTTGTAAGTTAAATTGCCGCCGCACGCTGAACTGGCCACATCCGCAGCTAAGATTACCGTCTGGCCGGCAGCCGAATCGTTGGTGATGTTCACCACGTTGGGCGAGGCGGTGACCCCGACGATCTTCGGCGGCACGTAATCTTGGATCGCCAACGTCTTTGGACCGATTCTCACCGTACGAGTTGGATCGGCGCTGTCGGACACTTCCACTTCAAATTGAAAATCGCCGGCATTGTTGGGCGTAAAGGAAAGGTCTGGATTATTTGTTCCGAGGGGCTGCCCATTCGCTTTCCACGCATACGACAGATTGCGTCCAGCGGGGTCGGTGGCCGTGGCATGCAGCGTAAGCACCCGACCCTGGCACAACTGGCCATCCGCGCCACTGATTTCGCCAGGGTTGAGCGGCTGCAGCGTCGGCTTTGGAAGCGGAGCGGGGGACGGGGGAGCCATCATGTGCGCCTGCCAAAAGTAGAGCACCAGGCCAAGCGTCGCTTCCAGGCCATTCAAATGAGCTTTCGGAATCGCCGCCAAATCGAATGTCGGGTTCTGCTCGAAAACGCCTCGCGCGTCGAAACGTAAACCCAGGTGCGGGCTCAAATGATACTTTATTCCGCCGCCGTAGTTGAAGGCCAAATCCGTGCTCGTGCTGGCAAAGGCGCGTGCCGGCTTCGTCGGCACGAACCAGTTTGGTCCCACCCCGGCCGTCAGATAGGGTCGCAGGCGTTTACCGCGCGGCGTAAAGTTGTAAACGGGACCGATGCCGAAAGATTGGATTTGATCGCCGAAGGTGGAATTTAGAGTGCCCGTCCTGTTGGGGACTATCAGCCGCACGTTATTCACGTTGAAGTTGTAATTCGCTTCGATGGAAAAGTGCTGGGAGAAATTGTAGGCCACACGCCCACCGGCGGTGCCGCCTTTGACCAGCTTCTCGCTTGTCGGGCCCTGATTTACGCTGCTAAAGAAGCTTCCACCCCCGAACGGATCCAATTCGAGAATGTCTGGATTGTCTTCGGTATAAACCACCTTGGGCGGTTGGTCTTGCGCCCAGCTATTCGTCGAACTGCCTAAGAAGCAAAAAGGAATAAGCGCGCCGGCAACCGTTGTTGGACGGAGCAGCGCGCTTATTCCCCTAGACAGAAGTGGATAACGCGGCAAACTTAGAGTTTAGCGGAACGCGCTCAATTCCGAAAGAGCACACCCAAATCGGAAGTGACGCCAAACAGCCGGTTGCTAGCCAGATCGGGAATCCAAAGGCGGCGAATGCGAGTGGTGGGCAGCAGGCTATAGAGCGGCGACCATGAATTGCCGCCGTCTTTCGACTCCCACAACTTCCCGTATTGCACGGCGTAGGCCAAAGTTCCAGAGCCGTAAACCACCGAATTCACGGTCGAGGCGGGCATGCCGCCGGGATTGGCCGCCCATTTGTTGCCTTCGTCGTTGGAGGCAAAAAGACCCAGCCTGGTGGCAACCAGAATGGGAGCCGATGCATCGGTGGCGAGCGCCACATCTTTCACATCGTTCGGCGGAGTGGGAGAATTGAGCGAAACCCAATGGTCGCCATAGTCTTTGGATAAGTAAAGACCGGCGTCCGCGCGCGCCACTATGCGTCCATCGTAATTAGGGCTCACATAAAGTCCGCTGACGGGGGACGATCCCGCCACTTCCGCCATGGTCCAGCGTTCCCCGGCATCGGCGCTCTTCAATAGGCCGAGATTGGTGGCCGCGAAGAGCAGATCCTTCGTGCCATTCTTGACGGCATAAAGCCCGTGAATTTCATCGGGCGAAATTTCGCGCAGCTTCTCAACCGGTTTGCGAACTACCGTCTTGCGCGCGCTTTTCGCCGTTTTCGCGCTGGTCTTCGTAACAGGCGCTTTGACTGGCTCAACCGGCGCTACGATGAGCCGGAACGGCAGCGGCTTCCAAATCAATCCGGCGTCAATGGACTTGTACATTTGATGCGGGGCCGCCGCCAGCATAATACGGTCTTCGCTGGGCATGGCGGTGATGCTCTTCAGGTGCACGCCGTTTAAGCCTCTCACCTCTGACAACTGCGACCAGCTCTCGCCATTGTTCCCGCTGACGAAGATTCCGGTGGATTCGCCAAGCTGCGTTTCGATGGCAACCAACTTATCGCCGGCTTTCGTCACCGAGCTAATGGTGCGGTCGACAAAGCCATGGTTCAGCATCTTGATCTTCTCGCCGGTATCGCTGCCGCGCGAGAGGCCCTCATATTCCATGGCCATGTACATGCTGCCGGGCCGTTCGGGATCGAAGATGATCGCGTTCACTTGTTCCTTGGTCAGCAGTTTCCAGGAGGCGCCCATGTTCGGGCTCTTGAACAGACCCATGGTCGTGCCGGCGTATATCAAGCTGGCGCTTTGCGGATCTTTGCGAATCACGTGTGTGCGACGCTGGCTGAAGGTGAGTCCCATCACCTTTTTCCACTGGTCGCCGCGATCCATGCTGGTGTAAATGCCGCTGCAAGCGCTGGCAAAAACGTTATTGGGATCGGCCGGATTGATATAAATCGAGAACACGTCGGAATCGTCCGTCATGCCCGTATGGATCGAATGCCACGTCTTGCCCCCGTCCACGGATTTCCAAGGCAAATGCGACGTGCCGGCGTACAGAATGTCGGGATCTTTGGGGTCGATGGCAGTGGCGGTAATGCCGCCCATTTCCAGGTTCTTTGGGTCGGAGATGCGCGTCCAGGTGCTGCCTGAATCTTCGCTCATCCAGACACCGCGCAGCGTGCCCGAAATGAAACGGGTCGGCTTGCTGGGCGCCGCCACGATGGAGCGGACGCCAAAATCTTTAATATCGGGGACTGGCGCCCAAGTCTTGCCTTGATCGTGGCTGAAAAACATGGCGCCGCCATCAGCGGAAATGATGCCGGCCAAAAAGTGGTTCGAGTCCAAAGGATCGACCAAAACTGAAGTGACTTCGGTCAGGTTGCGTTTGGGGAAATCGAGCAGCGACCAGTTTTCGCCGGAATCCTCACTCCGGAACAGCAGCGAATTCATGCCGCCCGCCAGCAGAAAATTCGGTTTTTCTGGATCGAGCGCGAGGCTCGTGGCTGTGCCGCCGAACGGACCGGTGATGTGCCAGTCCGGCGCCGGCGCGTCAAACGCGACCGCCAGCGAAAATGCAATGAAGGAGATAGAAGTAGAGATGGGTAAAAGTTGGCGTATTTTCATTTTCTTGACAAGGACGATTTTAAAGGAAGTCACTCTAGTTTAGAAAAAATATCTGGGCTAGGGGAACTCTTTTCAGCCATATTAAGACATTAAGGTGTCGTGCTGCGATTTTTCAGGCGACAGATCTTCGAAAACCTCATCGGCCAGGATTTCGAGCCGCCGCCATACCTCTGAACTTATTTTGCCGGATTTTGCAGAAGCATGCTACGAGTGGAGACGCATGGACGATCTGTTGGCGTTGATCCTCGTCAAGAAGGAGCAACTCGAGCGATTGCGGTCGCTTTGCCCCGAGGCTTATGATGCAGCGTTCCCGGCGCGACATTGCCGGGCAATATACCTGGTTCGGCTAAGCACCCATTAGAGGCGAAACGGCTCCGCCTACGGTAGGGCGGCAAATCGGCGCGCCTCTGTTAGCGCATGACAAATCCGCCATCAACCGAAATCGATTGCCCGGTAACGTAGCTCGCCGCTGAGCTGCAGAGCCACAGAACGGCATCGGCGATCTCCTCCGCTCGCCCCAGTCGCTGCATCGGTACATAGGTCTTCAACATTGCATCCAGCTCTGCACCTTGCCCTTCGGCGATCATCTTGTCGGACATGGGCGTCTGAATCATGCCCGGGCATACGGCGTTGACGCGAATGCCGCGCGTGGCATATTCGAGAGCCGCACTCTTGGTGAGTCCCAGCACTCCATGCTTCGCCGCATGGTAAGTCCCACGCCGCGCTCCGCCGATGAGACCTCCCAGCGAGGAGCAATTGACAATCGCGCCGGCTCCTTGTTCACGCATCTGTTGCAGTTCGAATTTCATGCAACTCCACACGCCGCGCAGGTTGATCGCCATGATCCGGTCGTAATCGTCGCGCGGAGAGTCGGCCGTTTCGGCGAGGACGTTTTGAACACCGGCATTGTTGTAGGCCGCATCGAGGCGTCCGAAGGTGTCGACAGTCCGCTTCACCATTGTTTCCACCTGCGCGTCATCCGACACGTCACAGCCAACGGATAGTGTCTTGTAGCCTCTATCAGCGAGTTCTTTGCTTGCCGCTTGCACTTCTTTCTCATTCCAGTCCGCCAACACCACGGAAGCGCCAGCCTCTGCAAAAGCCCGGGCTGTGGCAAGACCTAATCCTGATGCTGCGCCTGTAATGAGGGCAGCTTTATCTTCAAAGGAAATTTTCATGATCGGCTCCTCAATTTCGTGTATGCCAATGGCAGCACCTCACCTCCAAATTAAACAGTCCACTCTACAGTATTCTGAATTCCAGTGGCTCGGATCTTCACGGGAGCGGGCGGCCTGGCGGATAAGTAACGGCCTTAACCGCCTGCGGGTCTCTCCCACTTCAGCGCCAGCCTCCTCTTGTTGGCAACTCTTTTGGATCTTATAGACCCGCCCGCGCGTATTTGGTCTGTGAGTGAGAAAAAATTAAGTTCGCCTTGTAACCAAACCCATTCTGCCCAGTATTGCCATTGAGAAGTGCGCTAAGAGATTTGCTAACCACCCGCAGCCTCATCCGTATATCTCAACGGAACCTCGAGCGTAAGCGAGAGATCGCGCACCAAACGGAGTCAAGGAAACCAAATGACGGATTTGCAGGAAGCGCTTCGGCAACTCAGAAAAGCACCCGGCTTCGCCACCACCGCGGTCATCACCCTCGCCTTAGGTATCGGAGCCACCACCGCCATCTTCACCCTTGTTCATCAGGTGATGCTCAAATCTCTGCCTGTCGGAAAGCCCGAAGAACTCTGGCGCATAGGCGACAAAATCCGCTGCTGCAACTGGGGCGGCTACACGCAAGATGATGACGGCAATTTCTCGCTCTTCTCCTACGAAGCCTACAAAAATTTCCGCGACCACACGCCCGAGTTTTCCGACCTTGCGGCACTGCAAGCCGGCAATGCGCCCCTTGGTGTCCGGCGCGCCGGCTCGCAGGGCCCCGTCGACACGCGCAATGGCGAATTCGTCTCGGGCAATTTCTTCCGTACCCTCGGCGTCCACCCCTGGATAGGCCGCTCAATGACCGATGCCGACGATCAGCCCGGCGCACCACCCGTCGCCGTCATGAGCTATCACATCTGGACCGACAAATATGCCTCCGATCCCTCCGTTGTGGGTGCCAGTTATCAAATCAACGGCCATTCCTTTACGGTGATCGGCGTCGCTCCGCCCGGCTTCTACGGCGCCAAGCTCGATGGCTGGGGCATGCCCGATTTCTGGATCCCTGCGAACACCGAACCTATGCTCGATGGCGACGCCCAGCGTCTCAAACGCCCCAATACGAATTGGCTCGACATCGTCGGCCGCGTGCGCCCCGGCGTGAATCCCAAGTCACTCGAAGCCAAGCTGCGCGTAGAATTCCATGACTGGCTCGCGAGCCATGTGCCCGAAATGGAGCCCGGCGAAAAGCAGACTTGGCGTCAACAAAGCCTGCATCTCATTCCCGGCGGCGCCGGTGTAGCAGCCATGCGCGATCAATATGAGGAGGGATTGGAATTGCTGCTCATCGCCGCCGGCTGTGTGCTGCTGGTCGCCTGCGGTAATCTTGCCAATCTCATGCTGGCCCGCGGTTTGAAGGAGCGCTCGCAAACCTCTCTGCGGGTGGCTCTCGGTGCATCGCGCGGCCGGCTGGTGCGCAAAGCGCTGGTGGAATCCACCCTGCTCGCCATCATCGGCGGCGTTCTCGGAATCGGAGTCGCTTACGCCGGCAGCGAACTCATTCTCTATCTGGCGTTCCATAATGGCGCTGGTCCGGCAAACTATGTCCCCGTCGATGCGTCGCCCTCCTGGCCCGTTCTGCTGTTTATGCTCGCGGTTTCGCTGCTCACCGGAATCGTTTTCGGTATCGCGCCCGCCTGGATGACTTCGCATGTCGATCCGGTCGAAGCGCTGCGCGGCAGCAACCGTTCCGTGCGCGGCGGCGGCTCCATCGCGCAAAAATCACTGGTCATCGCGCAAGCCGCGATGTCGCTCGTGCTGCTCTCCGCCGCGGCTCTTCTCGGCCAGAGCCTGCGCAATCTCGAGCATCAGCATTTTGGTTTCGAAACCAACGATCGCTATCTTGTCTCCATTAACCCAACGCTTGGCAACTACAAACCTGAACAAATGGAGCCCTTCTTCCGCCGCGTCGATGAGCGCCTCCTGGGCATACCCGGTGTGCGCATGGTTGCTCCCGTTCTCTACGCGCCCATGAGCGGCGATAGCTGGAACGAAGGCATTCGTATTGCCGGCCGCCCCGAACCCGCACCCAAGGAAGACAATGGCGCCGGCTGGGCCCGCGTCATGCCCGGCTTCTTTGAAACTCTCGGCGCCAGAATTGTCCAGGGCCGCTCCATCGAAGAGCAGGATAACGCCACCACTCGCCCCATCGCCGTCGTTAACGAAGCGTTCGTGCGGCGCTTCTTCAAACAGCAGAACCCCATCGGCCAGCACTTCGGCATGAACCGCATTCAGTACGCCGGCAAATTCGAAATCGTCGGCGTGGTACACGACATCCGCTACATGACCTGGGATTATAAGGATCCCATCCGCCCCATGTTCTGGCTGTCAGAAACGCAAAGCGTCAAGTACGACGATCCGGAATTCAACACCTTCGACCTTTACTCCCACTTCCTCTCGAACATCGTCATCTGGGCTCCCGGCCATCCGCCCGGTATCGAAGCCGAAGTGCGCGAAGCGCTCGCCAGCATCGATCCCAACCTGGTGGTCTATGGGGTGGACCCCTATTCGAAAATTCTGGCCGGCGATTTTCAACAGGCGAACATGATCGCCACCCTCACCATGCTCTTCGGCGTGCTCGGCCTCGTCCTTGCTGCCGTCGGATTGTACGGCGTGATGGCCTATAGCGTGGAACAGCGTACCAGCGAGATCGGCGTGCGCATGGCGCTCGGCGCCGACCGCGCTCGTGTGGTCCGCATGGTCTTGCGCGGCGCGTTCCTGCAGATCGGCATCGGGCTCGGCCTCGGTATACCGCTCGCCATTGGCGCCGGCCAACTCATGACACGTCAACTCTTCGGCGTCTCTCCTTGGGATCCGCGCATGCTCGCTATCGCGACACTCTTACTCTGCGCCGCCGCCCTCCTAGCCTCGTGGATTCCAGCCGCCCGCGCGGCCACCGTCGAACCTATGGTCGCGCTCCGTGCCGAATAGCAATCACATGCTCCACACCGCATCTTCTAAGGGAGGGAGTCCCGGCTGAGTCTATCCACTGCTACGATTTATAGCGTAACGGCTCGATTGCGCCAATGAAATTTGCTGGAGTTTCGGGCAGTCGCTACATGATTAGAGAGCCCCCGGAGGATTGATGGAGAAGACCCCACTGATTTTTACGTATTACATTGCCGCTCCCGTGGAGAAGGTCTGGGACGGCTTTGTTTCGAAGGAGGCCAATCAAAAAATCTTTATGGGCGCTGACTTTGCCGTCGACTTAAAGCCGGGCGGGGCAATGACTTGGTCAGGTCCGGGTAAGGATGGGAAGCCTATGCGGTATGTGACGGGTGAAGTACTTCGTGCGGAGCCGCCTAAGCTCCTGGAGTACAAGTTTGGCATGGGCGATGGGGCGGTGCTGTCGAAAGTGAAAGTGGAGCTAACGCCGGAGACAGAAGCAGTCAAGGTTGTGGTGACCAACGATGGCTGGGCGGATGACGATCCAGCATATGCTCAGAATGCGGACGGATGGCCCCGCATTCTTTCGCGATTGAAGACTTTGCTAGAGACGGGGAAGACGTTCCGGCCCCATTAGATTAGAGTAGTTTCCACTTGACCGTGGCAAGCCTTGAGGCTGGCTGATGTTTTGCGCAACATGCCGCCTTAGGTTCCATTTCAGGCAAGCAGTACAACTGCGTTGTAAGCCATATGCAGCGCTACCGCGCTGACGAGCTTTCCTGTTCGCTTGAATAGCAAAGCGTTGGCTGTGCCGACCAGCACAACGGGCAGCCAAGCGAAAACGGGATGATACATAGCGAAGAACAGGGCGCTGCCAGCGACGGCGCGCCAGCCTCCCCACTCGCGGTCAAGCGCACGAAACAGTAATCCGCGAAAGAGGTATTCTTCCGCCAATGGTGCAGCGCCAATGGCCATGACGGCGTACCAGAGATGAAAGTTTGGAACAGACGGCATTTGTTGTTCCGACGTTCGGATGAGTTGGGCCGTACCCGGGAAGAGTCGCATGACGGCGAGATAGCCGTGGGCGAAGATGCCGAGAACCAGGCCAACTCCAGCTCCCACTAACAAAACGGAGGCTGTCTTTGTCGTGCCGGCGCTTGGCCAGAGCCAGATATCCTGCCAGCGCACCGCGCGCTTCTGCAGGAAGTTGGAAACGAAATACCAGACGATGATGGCTGCAAGAACGTAGGCCGAAGCTTGCGCCGCGGCCAAATTGTTTTGCCCTAGCGCCCAGAGGAGTGCAATAGAGAGAACCGCCGCGACCTCGACCAAAACGCTGATCGAAATCATGGCGTGCATGAGTGTGGGCGCCGGCGGGAGTTGTTCCGACCACGGGTCATAAAGATAAGGCAAGCGGGCGCGAAAGTTCTGCCACATCGCTGCCGCCGTAATATACGAATAGACAACACCTATGATGGCGAGTTGCCACTGTTGCGTTACGACGCCTATAGCAAATGTGAACATGCCCAGCTGAGCCGCCCAATATCGGCCTCTGGGAATTTTCTCCGTCTCACCCGAAGAAGAGGTCACGGCGACAAGCGTTACGGATTTCTCGGCCATGCTTCTGGAGAAGATGAACCAACCGGCGCCTACCAGGGCAATCTTCCAAAGCTCGGCCGGAAAAGAAATAGCGGCATAACAGAGGACGATGGCGACCACACCCGAAGAGAGAAGCGACCATAGCCAAGCTTTGGCTTTGAGTAGGTTTTCGAGGCCGCGCGGCCAAGTGAGTGTGATCCAGAGCGCGGCGCCTTCCGACTGCAGAGACTTGGGACCGAGGATCCAAAGAAAATATGTTCCGAACAAAATCGCCACGCCAGAAAGGTAGTTCCAGGCGCCTTGCGCGTGCGCGAGGACGAAGCGCAGATTGAAGACCTGCATAGCCGCTACGGAAATCGGCACGAGAATGACTTGCACTAGCGCGCTGCGATCTCTGGTGAACCACAAGAATTCCTTGCGGTAGAGAGGCTCTTGACCAAAGCGCAGGCGGCCGGCGGCAGTGGGGCCGGGTGCAGCGGAAGCGAAGTTGCCGCTGAGGCCTTGCTGGGCGCCCCACACAGTGAACGCAACGGATGTGGCGATGACGGCGGCAGCGGCGACCCAGCAGAACAGACAGCCGGAGATGAAAGAGAAAGATCCGTTGCTTTGCGCGCCCAGAAACCAACCCAGCCAAGGCGACGGAATAAAGGATAGGCGAACCAGAAAGCTTGATCCCGCTAAAAGCACTTTCGGCAGAAGGCTGCCACCCAGAAAGAACGACAGCATGGATATGTATCCGAGCCAACTCATCAAGCCGACAATGGCGCCACGTGTGCGAGGCGTGAAGCGCAAGATCACTGCGATTTCGAGCGCCTTGCCGAGACATGCGGCCGCTAGAGTCACGGGTATGCCAATCAGCACTGCCGCCAGCACACCCAGTTTGGCGCCGTGGATTAGGAAGTACAGACCACCGGCGAACAGCGGGCCACCCCACAACATTGGGTTCGCGGCGATAGGCGCGAGTGTTTCGGCTAAGAAGACCGCGCCAGGCGACACCGGATGACTAAAGAGCCATTCCCACATCGGGTGGCGGCGGCGCTGAATATCCAATTCGACGCCCTCCCCCTGCAGGGTCAGCATAATGGCCCACCAAAAGAGAACGACTGATCCCAGCAGTGCGGGTAGCGGGCCGGTTCGGGCCAAGGCGTTGAGGCCCTCAGCCTGGTAATCTTCGGGTCTCATCTTACGGACATCTTTTGCTCGGCGGCTTTCGGGCGTTACCTGCCGATGGCCGTTTGCGGCGTAACCATCGAGGATCAGATGCCGGGTACCCGTTTCGCGGACGGTGCGGCGCAGTTTCTGCTCTATCTCAGACGCCGATCCGCCCCGTTCTTTTGCGATGCGTGCCGCCTCCTTCGAATACACTCGATTTTCGAGGGTTCGATTTGGCGGTGAGATTTCAGCGTTCACGGCGAATTTAAGGAACACCATGCTTACCGCCATGTTCTGGTTCTCCGCCGTCGCCTCGGAGTTATGTGCGGCTGCGTTTTGGTTGCGTATTCGCGCGTTTTGAATCCGCGCGTATCGGACTTGTTCCGCAACGTTCCACCTCTGCGCCCCCGCAATTTCCTGGCCCGTTTCAACCACAATAAAAATGGCGCCGGCAGCAGCGCCGTTGAGCAAAAGGCTCATGATGACCGGTAAGACAACACCGAAGCCGTTCCAGTTGGTGGATTGAGCGTTACTGCGGTTCTGCATCAGTTGCCGTTGACGCTTTTGTCTTCCTTGCGCACGCTTGCGAGATGTCTTGAGAAGCAATGCAACGGTGCGCCAGAAGCTGGGTGGCTGTGAGTGGGGCGTCATTTCCATCTCGGCGCCGGCCTGGTGGTTAGCTGGAGGAAGATGTCTTCCAGGCTGGTTTGCCCGAATTGCGAGCGGAGTTCATCGAGCGAACCCTTCGCCACCAAAGTTCCTTCGTTGATGATCACCGCGTGCGAACAGAGGCGCGCCACGTGGTCCATGAGGTGCGTGGAAAAAAGGACTGTCGTGCCCTGGTGCGCTTCCTCGAAAATCAGATCGTAGAAGAGGTGGGTGGATTCCACGTCCAATCCGTTGGTGGGCTCGTCTAGGACAAGAAGTTTCGGTTTGTGCAGCATCGCCAGCAGCAGGCCGAGCTTCTTTTTCATGCCGCGCGAGTAGTCTTCGGCGAAATTGTCGATATCGTCGCTCAGCCGTAGCCTGGCAATGAGCGGCTCAAGCTGACGGAACACATCTTGAACATTCAGGCCGTGCATGGCAGCGCTCAACTGCAAATGCTCGCGTCCTGATAGATAGGAGTAGAAGACGAGTTCGTCCGGTAGAAAGCCAATGAGGCGTTTCGCGTCAACTCGATGTTCGAAGCAGTCGAGTCCATTAATGAGCAAACGGCCTTCGGTGGCTTTCAGGATGCCCATCAGCAGGCGAAAGAGCGTTGTCTTGCCGGCTCCGTTGGGTCCGAGCAGGCCGCAGATCTGACCGTACGGTACGCCGAATGAGACGTCACGCAGAGCGACTTTTGAGCCGAAAGATTTGCTTGCGTTCTCCACCAGCACCAGTGCCTGTGCGGAATCGAGTACGCTATCCGAGCTATAGCTACCTACAGAGTCATCGCTCATGGGGCTTGGCGCGGTTGTCATAGAATTTACCACAGGGCCTATTCCTTCAGGTCATTTTGAAAGTGCGGAAACCCGGCAAATCGTTTCATCGAACAGGCATTTTGGCGAACTTCTTCAGTCACAACTCGCGGCGTGAGCGCGAACTGCGTCGCTCCTAACAAGCCGCGCGCACAGACGACTCGATCATCCCCACCCGCTGGGCCACATACGGATGTACGCCGGATGTGACCACTGACCCCTCACCCACGGCGGGCGCCACGCACTTTACTGACCCGCTTCGAACATCGCCAACAGTGCAGATTCCTTGCACTCGCTTGGCGGCGCCGCGATGGTGAATTAGCTTTTGTCCGGCGCGCCGCTCGCCGCCGCATTGGGCGCCCAAAGAGTCTCCGGCGCGCCTAGCCTATGGTTCACCCAGCGGCTCCACACGAACAGCGCATCGCTCAGGCGATTGAGATACCGAACAGCCTCCTCGGGTACGCGCTCCTCTCGTGCCAAGCCAACCAACAATCGTTCCGCGCGCCGGCAAACCGTTCGGCAAATGTGAAGGTCCGCGTCGAGCCTGCTCCCGCCCGGCAACACAAACGATCGTAGTGGCGAAAGCACCGCATTCGCCTCATCGATTTCGCGTTCCAGTTGATCGATCTCCGTCCCGGTGACGCGCGGCTGCTTGGGATGAACGTCTTCCGGCAATGTTGCCAGAATCGAGCCAAGGTTGAACAGCTCATGCTGCACCCGTTTAAGAATCACTCCCAAACTGGCGACCACCGGCAGCGATTCCGCGCTAACCCGCGCCGCGCCAATGAAAGCGTTCAGCTCATCGACAGTGCCATAGCAATCGATGCGTAGATTATCTTTCGGTACGCTCTGACCACCCACTAAATGGGTTTGTCCCGCGTCGCCGGTCCGAGTGTAGATGCGGTTCAGTGCGATACGGGGTTCGTTGAAAGTTGATTCGCTCACGGATAGGCCTTGTTTGAGTGTAGTGGGGTTTTTCAAGGCCGCCGTCGCGCCGCACGAAATTCCTCGAACTCGGTGGCGAACACGCTTTCCGCCCAAGCCGGCACGTTGTTCCGCAGCGTGACGAGTTTGCCGTAGCTAAAGCGGGCAATGAGGCGATGACGATGAAGACGTACACTGTTGTCAACCAGCAGAACTTGGTCCCCTAGGAGAGCGGCTTCGGGCAAGCTCTTCAGTGCTCGGTCATAGCGAGCCATTATGGCATCTTCTGGAACCGAGTGACCTCCCTGGGATACACGCAAGGCAACCCGGGGCCACCAGCTTCGCCATTCAGCAAATCCGGCAGCTCATCCAAATACCGGCTTAACTCCTCGTTTGTCGCTGTTTTCCGCTCGCTCATGGTATCTGCTCCCCCGCCACTCCAAATATATCCGCCGCAAACCCTCCTCAAAAAACCAACCGTCTGTGATATAGTCCAAAGTGTTAGGATTAGTTCGGAGTTTTCCAAAACTCGAAATTCTCCTTTCCAATTGCCAAGTTGGAATCGTCAACCCGCCTTCGGCGGCGATGGTGAATCAAAACGCAATCGCTATAATTTAGGTCAGTGTAGATATGAGCGTCCCCATTTGTGTGCTGGTTGCCAAGCTCGGCTTGGACGCACACGGCTGTGGCGCGAAAGTGAGCGCTCGCGCGGTGCGCGATGCGGGCATGGACGTTGTTTACACTGGGCTCCGGCAAACGCCGGAAATGAACGTGAATGCAGCTCTACAGGAAGACGTCCAGGTGATTGGACTATCGATTCTTTCGGGCGCGCACAATGCTATTGTGCCGCGCGTGAGGGCGCTGCTCCGTGAAAAGGAGATGAATGATGTGCCGCTCGTCGTCCGCGGAATTGTTCCCGACGAAGATGCGGCCGAACTGAAAAAGCAGGGTGTCGCTGAAGTCTTTCAGTGCGGCGCCTCGCTCAAGAAGATCGTTCATTTCATTCGCGGCTCCGTAAAACAGGCCGCCTGAGCCTCGTCTCGGGCAAGAAAGATCCGCCATGTACCGCCACATAAACCGGCACAGCGGAGAGAAAAGGAAATTGATGCAAGATAGACTGAACATCGCCGTGTTCGTCGATTACGACAACATTGAAATAGGCGTTAAGTCGACGTTGCGGCGCGAGTTCGACGTTTCGCTGCCGTTAGGAGCTTTGAAAGAACGAGGCGATCTCGTCGCCAAGTTCGCCTACGCGAATTGGGGCCGCCAGGAAGGCGCAACCCGCCAAATGGCCGAGAACGCTGTACAAATGGTGCAGCGCATTCCATCACCCCGCGGCGATAAAAATGGCGCCGATATTAACCTGGCACTCGATGCACTCGAGATGGCCTTCACCCACGCTCATGTGAATGCCTTCGCCATTGTAAGCGGCGATAGCGATTTTATTCCGCTCGTCAACAAGCTCAAGGAATACGGCAAGACCGTTTTCGTGGTGGGCGGAAAAGCCTTTACCAGCACGATTCTGCAGCAAAACTGCCACGAATTCGTAAGCTATGAATCGCTGCTTGAAGATGGCGACCGCATTGTGCCGCAGCCCATGCCCGACCGGCGCGATATGCGTGGCGACCGGCCCGAGCGGCAGCAAGATCGCCAACAGGACCGGCAGGATCGCAAAGACAAGAACAAAGACAACAACAAGGGCCAGCGTCCCGCGCCGCTCGAGCTTTCGCAAGCTATGCCGCTCGTCGAACGCGCTCTCCAGGTTCTGGAACGCCGCGCCGTCCAGCCTCAATTAGGCTTGTTGAAAAGCACCATGCTGCAGCTCGATCCCGCTTTTAGCGAACGCGCATACGGCGCCGGCAGCTTTTCCGATTTCGTCGAAAAATTGAAAAAAGCCGATTTCATCAACGTCAGCGGCTCCGGTGGACGCTACATTATCGAGCGCCGTGGCGGCGGTACCGACAAAATAGCCGCGCGGCCCGAAGACGCCCTGCCGGCTTTGCGCGACGTGTTGGAAACCCATCGCATGGAGTTGGAAGAAGGCGGCGCGACTGCCGAAGAATTGGAGCAGTGGATGATGGCCGAAAACCCCGAATTCAACCTCGCCAAGTTCGGCTTCCAACGTTTCTCCGAATTGCTTAACTACGCGCAAGATAAAACCGTCGTCCGCGCAGAACCCGACGAAGAGCGCGGCCTTGTCGTGCAACTGGGTGCCGAATTCTATCCGCCCGCCTTGCCGCCGCAAGCGCCAGAGCCCGCCTTTGAAGAGGAAGAAGACGAACCGCAGCCCATCGTGGAAGGCCAGCCCACAATTTTCGAACCTAATCCGCCGCCCGCTAAGCCCAAGAAGGTGGCGACTCGGAAACGCGCCCCGAGTGCCGGTAATACCACGCGCCGGCCTCGTAAACGCAAAGACTAAACTGTTTCCTCCACCCGGTAAAGTTTTCTCTTGACGAATGGCGAAGAAAGAGAGAAGATGCCGGGTGGAGGTTCATCCCGAATGAAAATGAGCGACGCTCTTCTGCCGGAGTTCGACCAGGAGTCCAGCATGACCAAGCAAGTGCTGGAACGTTGTCCCGAAGCCAAATTTAACTTCAAACCCCATGCCAAATCCTGGGAGCTGATTCATCTCGCTACGCACTTGGCCAACTTGCCCATGTGGGCCTCCATGACGCTAACGCAGGATGAATTAGATATTGCTCCTCCCAGTGCCCCCCCTTACAAAGAGGACTTAGCGCAAACCACTGCGGAATTGCTGGAGAAATTTACCAAGAACACCGCCGACGCCCGGGAAGCCATCGCTTCCACTAGCGATGAAGAGTTCATGAAAAATTGGACGCTCTTAAAGACCGGCGCGCCGATTTTCAGCATGCCCAAAATGGCTTGCCTGCGGTCACTCGTCATGAACCACAGCGTTTTCCACCGCGGCCAACTCGCCGTCTATCTGCGACTAATTGATGTTCCCGTACCCGCGCTTTACGGCCCTTCCGCCGACGAAGGCACGTTCTAGCTAGCTTGGCTGGTTTGTCTTCGATTGCCCGCCGTGCGACCGCGAGAGTTTGGCTTCGATCCGCAGCGGCATAACTTATCCTCTGCTGAAAAATGTCCGCCAAACGGTATCAACCATGGCATGGGTGAGCGACGGTGCTATCAAGCTTCCAGCTCCGACCTTTGCGCTCTGCAAGAACGCCGAGCCGTAAAACCAGCCGGCGACCGTGGCCAACAAAACATAGCGCCAATTGGGGAAGGGAGGATGCAGAACGTGGAACAAGCCGAAGAGGCAGGATACAAGCAGCTGGCCGCCGCGGACTGAGCTTAAATTGTAGGAGATAAGTGTTTGCAAAAACCCGCGGAAGAACAGTTCTTCTAACAGTGCAATGAACAGAAAGATCTCCAGATAGCTAAGGCAGAACGCGAGGAGACCAACGTGGAGTGGATTCCACCGGGTGAAGCGCAAGGCCAAGCTGGACGGGATAGCGATGACTGCGAACAGCGCGAAGTTTAGCGCTGCTGCGCTGATGGTCTTCATCGAGACGGAAAATTCGTATCCAAGCGCCGGTACTCTGCGAATGAACACCCAGTTCCAGGAAGAGGTGCCAATGAGGAGCAGCCGACCCATGAAGTCGAGATTGACAGGCGAATTCCAAATGCCCGCTAATTGATGGGAGAGCAATACGCCGACCAACCAAACGGCAGCGACAAAATCCTGCCAGCAAAAACGGCGCAAATCGGAAACTGGAAAGAACCGATATATGACGGTTAAGAAAGCGGAGACACTCAAAATCCGGATCAGCCCGGTCCAGCGCCAATCATGTGCGCCGGCGGCGTAGAACACATAGGGCACATACCAAATGAGAATCAGGGCAAGCCATCCCCTTCCGACAAGCCGCTCTTCCAGCCATGCGCGAGTGCCGCGCATGCCGGGGACAATCACCATGAGCAGCAGAAGCACGAAACAGGCATAAATGCCTGCGGCCGACCGGAACGGAACGTGATATCGCTCAACGTAAGACGGCGCTACCGCTGCGAAAACACCGGCAAGAACGCCAAGTACCGTTAGCCAAGGAAGCCAGGTCGGCCTTTGGCTCACTGTTTGCGGCATGCCTTCGATTATCCGATGGGTCGTCGTGAGACTGGCGCGCTCAGTATGCCATTCTGTCTTACATGCGATTCCTCCTTCTGTGTTTCCTCGCCACTGCGATCGTGCTTATGGCGAGCGACTCTTATCCCCCACCGCGGTTCAGCGATCCAGAGCGAGTCAGGAAGCTCGAATCGGCGCTGCCGGAGGTGGATGAGATCTTTCGGCAGTACGCAGCCGAGAAGAAAATTCCCGGCATGGTTTGGGGCGTCGTCATCGATGGGCGCTTGGCGCATGTGCAAGCGAACGGTGTGCAGGATCGAAATACGAATGCTCCTGTAAACGCGGAAACCGTTTTCCGCATTGC
The DNA here is from genome assembly GCA_963764105.1 of Bryobacterales bacterium. Lineage (GTDB taxonomy): Bacteria > Acidobacteriota > Terriglobia > Bryobacterales > Bryobacteraceae > Bog-105. The sequence goes on along the minus strand of CAVXRP010000042.1, from coordinate 74,580 downwards.
TTCCATGACGAAGAGTTTTACGGTCCTGGCGATTTTGAAGCTGCGTGATGAAGGCAAGCTCTCGCTGGAAGACCCCGTCTCCAAGTGGATACCTGAATTCGCACAGATGGAATTACCAACGCGCGACAGTGCGCCGTTGCTTCTCCGCCAACTACTCAGCCATAGTACTGGTTTCCCCGAAGACAATCCCTGGGGCGATCAGCAATTGAGCGCCAGCGATGCCGACCTCACACAATGGCTGCGCCGGGGCATTCCGTTTTCTACCGCTCCTGGAACTCGTTACGAATATTCCAACTACGCTTTTGGACTTCTCGGTCGCGTGGTGACCAATGCTTCGGGTGTGCCGTACGAGACGTATGTGCGCACTGAGATCCTGGCAAAGCTGCACATGGACGCCTCCACTTTTGAATTTTCCCAGGTGCCTCCCGCCCATCGTGCGACAGGTTACCGCCTGCAGCCTGACGGCACATACCTGGAAGAAGCGCCACTGCCACAGGGAGCTTTTGGCTCTGCGGGAGGGTTGCTGACCGACGCCACCGATCTCGGCAAATATGTGGCTTTCCAACTCTCGGCGTGGCCGCCGCGCGATGACGCCGAGGCAGGTCCGGTACGCCGTAGTTCGGTGCGCGAGATGAGCCACATGTGGACTCTCTCGAATTTAACAGCGAGTATGACCGGCGGGAAATTGCACGCGGCTGAAAGCGGTTATGGCTACGGCTTACGGATCACTACGGATTGCCGTTTCGAACACATCGTCGGCCATGGCGGCGGCCTACCCGGCTTCGGCTCCTATATGGCTTGGCTTCCCGATTATGGCGTGGGCATGTTCGCGATGGCCAGCCTGACATACGCGGGACCCGCTCAACCGATCAACCAAGCGTGGGATGTGCTGTTGAAGACCGGCGGATTGCAGAAACGCGAGTTACCCGCCTCGCCGATCCTGTCACAGATGCGCGGCCACATTGTCAATCTTTGGAAGTCTTGGGACGACTCGGAGGCGAAGCAAATCGCCGCCATGAACCTGTTCCTGGATGCTCCCATTCCTCAGCGGCGCGCCGAGATTCAGAAGCTGAAGGACGAAGTGGGTGAGTGCAACGCGGCTGGTCCGGTGATTCCGGAGAACTGGCTGCGCGGGCAGTTTAACCTAACATGCGAGAGAGGAGCGGTGGGGGTGTTTTTCACTCTCTCGCCCACCCAGCCACCCGCCCTGCAGCATCTGTCGTTTCGCAAGATCGATGCGGCGAGCATCCGACTGGGTGCGCCGACCGGTCCGCCGGCCGGCGTGGCTTGCTCGGAGTAAAGCGCAGGGAGCATATGATGGACAGAGTCCATGCGATACACTACGCTGCTGATCTTTGTTGGCGCCGCGCTCCTGTGCGGCGCGGCCGGCGGGCCGCCCGATTGGGCGTACGGTACAACGCCGCAAAGCGGTCCAGCTCGGCCCACGAAACCGCCCGACGGTGGTTTGAAACATCTGGCTGGCTCCAGCGGTGCATTCACGACAGCCCAAATCTATGACCGCTTCGGTCCCGCCGATTGGTTTCCCGACAGTCATCCCAGCATGCCTGCTGTGGTAGCGCATGGCCGCAAGCCTGAAATCTGGGCTTGCGCATTGTGCCATTATCCGAATGGCAAAGGGCGCCCGGAAAATGCCGGGGTCTCCGGCTTGCCGGTCTCCTATTTCATTGAGCAGATGCATGAATTCAGAGACGGCCAACGGAGCAGTGCCGATACCCGCAAGAAAAACACGAACGTGATGATTGCCATTGCCAAAGCGATGACAGACGACGAAATCAAAGCCTCCGCCGAGTACTTCGGAGCAATGAAATGGACACCTTGGATTAAAGTTGTGGAAACCGATACCGTTCCCAAGACTTATACGAACGTGGGCATGTTCCTCCCGCTGGAAGGCAACGAAAAGGAGCCGCTAGGCCAGCGCATCATTGAAACGCCGGTCGATCCCGAAGCTACAGAGGGGTTGCGCGATCCACGTTCGAGCTTTATTGCTTATGCGCCCATAGGCAGCATTGCGAAAGGCGAAGCACTCGTCACGCGGGGCAATGGCAAGACCCTGGCGTGCGGCGCTTGCCATGGGTCGGACCTCAAGGGTCTCGGTCCTGTGCCTGGTTTAGCGGGACGTTCGCCTAGTTATCTCGTGCGGCAGATGTACGACATGCAACAAGGAACGCGTCACGGGAGTTGGACCGAGTTGATGAAAACGGTTGTCAGCGGACTAAGTCAGGAAGATATGTTGAACATCGCGGCTTATACATCATCTCGAACGCCGTAATTCGGTCTTTCCTCTGAGGGCATGGCAAAATCAAAAGACGATGCCTGCTGCTCTTATCACTGGCGCTTCCACCGGAATCGGCCGCGAACTCGCTTATATTGCCGCTGAAAATGATTACGACGTCGCGCTGGTAGCCCGCACTTCCGAACCTCTCGCATCCGTCGCGGCCGATGTGGAGCGCAAAACTTCGCGCAAAGCGCACATCTTCCCGGTGGATTTGTCTATGCCGAATGCGGCACGTGCTTTGATCGCCGATGTCGCACAAGCCGGATTGACCATCGATGTCCTTATTAATAATGCCGGGTTCGGTCTGCTTGGGAAATTTTGGGAGCTGCCTGACGACGAGCAAATGCAGATGGTCCAACTCAACATCGGCGCATTGACCCAACTCACTCGACTCTATCTTCCCGACATGATTGAACGGCGCACGGGTTACATCCTAAACGTTGCTTCGACTGCGGCGTTCCAGCCGGGTCCGTTGATGGCCGTTTATTACGCTTCAAAATCCTATGTTGTTTCGTTCTCAGAAGCCGTTCACAATGAGGCAAAAGATTTCGGCGTAAAGGTGTGCTGCCTGTGTCCTGGGCCCACGAGCACTGAGTTTACTAAGCGCGCCGGGATGACAAACAGCAAGTTGTTTGAGCGCGGGGTGATGAGTGCGGTGGAAGTGGCCCACATTGGATGGAATGCCATGAAGGAGGCGAAGCCGTTAGTGGTGGCTGGGCGATTAAATGCCACCATGGCGTTTCTTACGCGCTTTGCCCCCCGCCAGATGGCCGCCGGCATGGCGCGCGCATTGCAGGAAAAGAAGTAGCATTCAACTTCAGCCTACGTCGAAATGAACACCTTGCGCTAGCGGCAAATCCCGCCCATAGTTGATGGTGTTGGTCGCCCGCCGCATGTACAGCTTCCAGACATCGGACCCACTTTCACGCCCACCGCCGGTTTCTTTTTCGCCGCCGAATGCGCCGCCAATCTCCGCGCCAGAGGGTCCAATGTTGACGTTCGCAATCCCGCAGTCCGATCCCTCGGCCGACAAGAACCGTTCCGCCTCCCGCAAATCGTTGCTGAAGATGGAAGACGCGAGACCCTGCGGCACATCATTATGTAAGCGCAGCGCTTCGTCAAATTGCTGGAAACGCAGAACATACAAAAGGGGCGCGAATGTCTCACGTTTCACGGTGTCAGTCTGCTCTTTGATTTCAACCAGGGCCGGCCGCACGTAGAAGCCTCCCTCACATTCGGCGACACTCACCCGCTCACCTCCCGTGACTGCGGCGCCCGCCTCTCTCGCTTCGCCCAAGCTCCTTTCCATTGCCTCAAACGCTCGTCCATCAATCAGCGGACCCACCAGCGTTCCGGCTGCGCGCGGATCTCCGACCACGACTGAGGCGTAAACCGCTTTCAATCTCGGCAACAGTTTGTCGTACACGCTGTCATGCACCAACAAGCGCCGCAGCGATGTGCAGCGTTGCCCGGCGGTGCCCATAGCTGCGAACGCGATAGCGCGCAGTGTCAGATCCAAATCTGCCGATTCACAGACAATGGCGGCATTGTTTCCACCCAGTTCGAGAATGGAACGCGCAAAGCGTCCGGCTAGCTTCGGACCTACCTGCCTTCCCATCGCCGTCGAGCCGGTTGCTGAAACCAGCGGCACCAGAGGATTCGTGACTAACCCTTCGCCGATTTCCCTGCCGCCATTCAAAAGCGTCGAGAGACCTAGTGGCGTGCGGCCGAATTTTTCCGCCGCACGTTCGAATAAGGCCTGGGTCGCGAGAGCGGTGAGTGGCGTTTTCTCAGACGGTTTCCAGACCACGGGATTCCCGCAAACCAACGCCAGCGCCGCGTTCCAGGCCCAAACGGCCACCGGAAAGTTGAAGGCGGAAATAATGCCCGTGACGCCCAGCGGATGCCATGTCTCCATCATGCGGTGCAGCGGCCGTTCGGTCGAAATCGTTAAGCCGCAGAGCTGTCGCGAAAGTCCGGCGGCAAACGTGCAAATGTCGATCATCTCCTGCACCTCGCCCAATCCCTCGGTAACAATCTTGCCGGCTTCGATGGTCACCAAGCGGCCCAATGCGGCTTTCTCAGCCCGCAGTTCGTCGCCGAGCAGGCGCACCAGTTCGCCGCGCTTCGGCGCCGGCACTTTGCGCCATTCATGAAAAGCTACGTCTGCGGTTTGAATTGCCTTCTTGGCTTCCTCTGCTGTGGCAGTACGCGCCCAGCCAATCGTTTCGCCAGTGATGGGAGTTCGCACTTCGAGCGTTCCACCCTCAAATGCTTCACGAGCCACTCCCAAGTCCGCCAGGATTTGCGCGCTTTCATGCTGAATTGTCTTCACCTCTTTAAGATGACATTTGTTCTGGGAACACGTACAGGACGGGCCTGCTGAGGGCGCGCGAATTCATCACTTTGTTTCGCTGCACGAGCGTGCCCTTTGTGCTTATTGAGCTAACCTATTGAATAATGGTTAAAAACGTTCTCGGTACCGCACTGCAAACCTGCTGCACTAATCCGCTCACCGGCTTTTATCGCGATGGCAAATGCAACACCGGACCCGAAGACCAGGGCAAGCACACCATTTGCGTCCAACTCAGCGACGAGTTTCTGCGGCACCAGGCGTCGATCGGTAATGATTTGATCACGCCGCGCCCGGAATATGGCTTTCCAGGATTGAAAGCAGGGGACCACTGGTGTGTATGTATCGAACGCTGGAAAGAATCCTATGACGCGGGCATCATTGGTCCGGCGCGTCTTGAGGCCACTCATGAAAAAGCGCTCGAAGTTGTCAGCATGGAAATGTTGCTTCGTAGCGCAAGCCTCAATAGCACGCGGGCTAATTGACGGCGCTCGCTCCCGACTCGACAGATGAGGTAAGGTAAGGGAATGAGCACTGGCTATTTCGCGGAAGTTCCGGTTGACGTTTCCAAGCTATCTTCCCTGCGAGCTGAAAACTTTCCGTATTCCGGCCCATATCCGTGGCTCGATCAACCAAATGCCCTGGAGCAAATAGCTGTGCGCGTACATGATGGCCGCCTCACTCAACAGCAAGCCGAACAGTGCCAGTTTTGGGTGAAAAACGGTTACATTATTGTCCCTAAACTAATTGCCGACTCAACTCTCGATCTAGTTTGGGATGCTTACGAAAAGGCTGTGCGCGACGGCATCATTCCTCTCTCGCCGGAATCCGCCGGTGACGGCGATCCTTATCCCGGGCGCTTCCTCGACCCACATCAAAAAGTGGATGCATTCTGCCACATCCTGCGTCACCCCGGCTTGCTTCGCTGGATCGAAATTCTGATGGAGCGCGATCCTGAGCCTTTTCAAACTATCACCTGCCACAAGGGTTCCCAGCAAGGCGCTCATTCCGATTCCATCCACATGACCACCTATCCCATCGGTTATCTGTCAGCCGCTTGGATAGCCTTTGAGGATATTCATCCGGATTGCGGCCCGCTGGTTTACTATCCCGGCAGCCACCGACTACCGTATGTGTTCTCCAAAGATGTGGGCATCAGTCAGGAAGATTTCAAACAACGCAAATATGCGGAATATCACGATAAGTATGAGCCGCGCATCCGCGAAGTGATTACGGAGAATGGACTGGAGCCACACTACTTTCATGCCAAGAAGGGCGATGTCCTCATTTGGCACGCGAATCTGATCCATGGCGGTTCCATGCGCCGCGATTTAAGCCTTTCGCGCAAGGCAGTGGTCTGCCATTTTTTTGTCAAAGGTTCGTTAGCCTACCACGACCTTTCCGGCACCGAGACCAAACCTTTTGCGGGAACCTGCCTGCTGCGCGATCAAGCTGGCGAACCTGTGGCGACCCCGGCCAACGAGCCTGCCATCAAGGCGCCTGGTGTGCTGAAGCGATTGTGGCGTTCGTTCAAAAACTAAGCCGATTGTTCTACTGCTGCGTTCCGACAGGCCTCTTCTGGCGCATAGCAATCACGCGCGCATCCGACGCCGCTTCCACCGCTTGGCGCGCCGAATCGATCATGCTCTTGTAATTCTTCCTCGCGTAAGCCGCTTCCGCCTGATCCAGATAGTTGCGTGCTTTCGCCAGCGTACCCGCGGCTACCTGGGCGGCGCCATCGGCGCGCGCGATCTGGATCGCATTGCGGGCTTGATAGAGCGTGGTCGTGGCCTCATATTGCTCCATGGATACGCTCGGCTGATTCTGCATATTCGCGGATGCGAGTTGCGACGGCCGAATATTCATGGTGTATTGACCGCGCGGCAGTAACTCGGCTTTCGCTTCCACCTGCTCGACGCGACCCACAGTGTCGGGGCGCACGGCGCTTTCCGCAACGATCACATCGCTTGGATACGGCACTGAAAAATAAGGCTCGGCGGTGACGAGCAAGGCGAATGTCGAGTACGGCGACGTGATATGCATGCTCGCTTTGGACGAGCCGTTCGCGATCACTTCCCCCAAATTCACGGCTTTTCCATCCGGCGTAATCGCCCAGAGAACGTAAGTGAGGAACTCAGTCCCAAAAATCGTTGGTGCGTCGAGCTTCTTCGAATTAAGATCGATTTTTGTATAGCCGTTCTTCACTTCAACGATGGCATGCCCTTCCACCTTGGGTAGCAACACAGTTCCCTTCAGATCGATCTCCGTCGGGCCGGCATGCCGTTGGAAATTGACCGCTTCCAGCGCGCGCTGCACCACGGTCACGCGAAAAATGGGAACGCGGTCATTCTGTGACGGCGCCGGAGCGACTTGAGCCAGTGCGCCAGGTGCAAGCCACACTAAATGTAAGGCATAAACCGTCAACCGGCGGTTGCTTTGTTTCATGAAACCTCGTAAGTGAGTCAAGACGTGTTGGATTCTTCTTCACGCTTCCGCGTTTCGAAATAAATTGCGTTAGTCCCACTCCCCCAGCCCTGCCACATACTCGGCCGACCCCTCGCGTAGCCAGCCATCCAATTGGGCCGGTTCCTTCAACTGCTGCCCGCGCTTCCTCGCCACCACTGCGTAAGCACACTCAATCTCATCCAGCGCCGTCATATCGACGAACAATTTCTCAAACTGGGCGACAGGAAAGACGTCTTCCTGTCCCTTTCCCCAACGTTTCTTGACATCTTTCAAAGTAATGTAACTGGGCATTCGCCCCGCCAACCGGCGCACTGCTTCGGCCGTTTTCTCCGGGTTACGCAAGCTTGCACGCGTCAGGCCGAACACATGAAGCAGCTTATCGATGCTGATCCAAAATGTATTCGTGTTGTAGTAGGAAAGCCCGGCTTCCACCTTGTCCGAAGGCAGCGCCAAACCCTCTACCAATCGAAGCCGTCCATTGACCCTTGCCAAACCACCGCCGTGATCCTCTACCTGCCGTGCCACGACTTCCACTGTCATAGCTGCGTCACGAGCGATATGGAAACCCAGCAGACCGGCATCCAAATTCGCGCCCACCGTATCGATGTTGTGCATCATCAGGTATTCCAACTGCGGCCGCTCCTCCAGCAAGCGTTGCAGCACGCCATTGCGCAACATATTCGGCACTTCATACCAGTGTCCCGTCGGGTGCAGGCATTGCAGCGGAAGGTTGTCCGTGTAGTCCGCGCCTTCGGGTCCCTGCAATGCCCACTGAAGCAAAGCAAGTCGCAGACTTTCCCGAACCTTCCCCTTCTGCTCATCGAGTTCCTGCTGCGGCATCTCCTCCCACGCGAAGCGTAAATCTCTCACCATGGGAACCAGCCGCAAGCCAATGCTGCAGCCGGGTGAGAGCGCCAAAATCCCCTGGTATCCATAATTGTTGAGCCGCGTCATATGTCTCTCAATGGGCGCATGCGTCAAGTAACTCGTGGTGATGACATGCGGTACAGGCACGCCGGCTTCCCGGCTTGTTTTGCGGCTCTTCGCTAAGTGCACTTCCACGAAGGTCCTGAATTTGCCGTCCAACTTACAGAACGGATTCAAAGCCTTTACGGCGCCTGCCCCACGCGTCCAGCGCGTCCCGGCTCCACCGGCCAGTGACACCACGGCTACCTTGCCTTCGTGCAGCGCGGCCGTACCCAGGCGCCGGTATTTGCTATCCACTTCCGCGCGCGAATCGAACACATCACCCGGCAGCGCATCCTCAATTTTGGCGGCGGACGGCAGCCTGTTTTGCGCCAATCCCAAGCTGCCGTTCTGCAAGCCGCTTTTTGTCCGTTCGTGCTCGAAAACGTCGAAGCCGTATTCTTTCAGCAGTTCGCCCAACGTTTTGCTTTCCGTGAAGGCCGTCCCATCCGCCGATGGCAGCAATCGATCAAACAAATCTTGCACAATGCCTGCATAGCGCGGCTGCGTGCGCGAGGCCGCGCCCAGACGGTCAAGCTCCCTGCGTCTCGACGGCGGCATCAAGCGCTGATCCATGCGCAGTAGCGACGGCACTACGAGTGCGTAATAGTGCTCCGGCATCAAGCTGGCATCGCCATCCAACAACTGCGCCACGGTGCCGCGTTCATTGATCTGAAAATCGTAGACCACGGGATTCATCGCAAAGGGCGCGCCATCTTCTTGCTCCAACTTGGTTTCGTGCAGAATAGCCGCTAAACGATCTTGCGCACGCCTTTTGGCCGCCGGGCTGAACATAAAGCCCATGCCGCCGCCCGCCATGCCACCCAGCATCCAGAAGCCCCAGAAATCGCTTTGAAACTCGCTACGCGCACGCTCAATCAGCGTTTCGGTGTAAGCATTGCTCGCCCACGGAATGATGCTCTGAATCGGGCCGAAAAAGTTCTTCTCGGTCGCCTTTCCCAGTCCGCGCACATCGCCCGTCCGCAAACAACGCAAGACATCGTCCAGTACGCCAATCGCCTTCTGTCGCGCGAGCCATTCCTCGGGTGAGCGCAACAAATACTTCTCGGTCACCATTTCGAGAATCGGTCCCACATCCTGCGCCATGCCGCCATGCACCAGCACTAAGCTCTGTTGTAAGTTTTCGCGCGCTTGTTCACCGATTTCGCTATGCGAAAAAACCCTATGCGCCGGCAGCAGGCGGCCCCGGCTGATGCCAAACTCCGGATCGCCTTCGCATGCTTCCTGTCCTTCAATGAGTTTGATGCCCGGCCACACACCGCCCGAATCCTGCCAGCCGCCTCCCGAACCTCCCAACCACTCTCCCAGGATCGCCCGCGCCGCCACCAGCCGCCGGTCGCTTTCTGCCAATTCTCCCGTTAGCGAGTCAATCTGGTTAGTCGCGCGCATACAAACCGCAATCAAGCCGGCCAGCAAGTTAGTGGAAACGGCCAGCCGCGAACCCTTGGGTATATTCCGCACTTGACTTACTAACTCCACGCCGCGACCTTCGCCTACCAAACGGCGAAGCAGCTCAGGCAGCGGTTGGATCGCACCCTCCATGGCGGCCGGTACAATTCCGGAAGCGATAACTGCCGCCTTCAACAACCCCAAATAATCGCGCGCGAAATCGAACAACTCCCCAAATGTGCCGATATCGGCCGTCGCCCCCAGGTCCACGCTCGTCAAGCGCAAAACCGGCTCGTCAATCACCCGGAAAAATGCCTCTATCGGAGGTCCCACCGGTCCGCTGCCTTCGCCCCGCACTGCCAGGTCGATAGAAATATTCAACACCTTCGCGCCTTCCGGATAATCCATTCCCAGAAAGAAAATGTCGCTCCATGCGCTATGCGTCAGATCCATGCGCACGGGTGTGGATTCCTTCAAAATCGGGTAAGGCGCGCCGGCTTCGCACTTCAACAATTCCGGCCGCACGCGCAATGGATAATCCATCGGGTGCCCGATGCGCGACATCCACTGGTTGCCCCGCACGGAACGAACGCTACGCCTCACTTGATCCGCCAGCGTCTTGAACCCCAAGCCTCGGTAGGTAGCCGCGTATGCACTGGCTAAAGCGGCATTCAGCCCACTTGAAAGTTGCGCACGCTGCAGCGTTTCACTGGCTTCTTCAAAACGCCGCTTGAGCAGATGAGAGGTCGCTTCGAATGGAATCAGCCCAGCCCCTTGCAGTTCGGGCCGCTGCGCCAGATGAAACCGGTAAATGGCGTACAAAAAGAACAGCGCCCGCACGCGCTCATAGAGATTATCGTTGCTCCGCCAAAACTCCTCCAATTCCGCGCATTCGGCAATCAGATCTTTTGTCGCCGTGCGCTTTGCATACTCATCTACCGATTGGTTCCGCACCTCCGAATTCACGGAAGTGATGAAGTCTATTAGGCTCATGCGCCGGCTTCGCTGTTTTGCAGTGCCACGTTTTCCAATAACTGTGCCAGCACCAGATCGCGATCCTTACCGCTGAGCGCCAAGGCTAGCTGCGCTTGGAACAAGCCATACTTCACCCCAACGTCGTAGCGGCGGCTCATCAGATCCAACGCCAGGTATTGTTCGTGTTGGGCGAGTTCCGCCAAAATGTTCGACACCGTCCCGATACGTCCATCGTTCCCGCCTTTCGCACGCTTTTCGAGCAACTCCATGAACAAGGGCGTCAGCACATGCATGCCGAAGAAACACAGATAATATCCGGCGCGTAAGCCCGAAACGTTCAGCAGCTGCTCCGCCTGAGTAGGCGTAGGTTTCTCAAGCACTTTCTCAATCCGGTATAGATTCTGTTTACCCGGCAGGCGCTGACCGCCAATGGCTCCGTAGTTCGGCAGTTGCGTTTCCCGCGTGGCCTGCACGGCGGAGACGGAGCAGCTTTCCGCCGTCGCCACGTCCACCAGTCTCTTGGCGCAACTGGCGCCGCTGCCGTCTATATAGAGGTGGTCTCCCACAAGGTGAAGGAAGGCTTCGTTCCCAACAAAGCTCCGCGCCGCATAGAGCGCGCTCGCGTAGCCGGCTGCTTCCACTTGTTCGATGAATCGCACGCTTCGGTCGCCTACCGCGCGCGCATAGGAATTTTCGTCTCCCGGCGCAATCACCACTGCGATCTCATCCACCTTGGCACGCCGAATCTCTTCCACAATAATCCGCAGAACCGATTTTTCGTTCCCATCGCGGTCAATCACGGTTTGCAAAGCCAAGGTTCGCTGGTTGCGTCCAGCAGCCGTGACCACTGCCTTCGGTATATTCATGCGTAGCTCCTAAATTCTAACTTGCCACCGCGTCGCGCTCAGATATTTCGCTTTCCTGAAACGGCCTTTCTCAGAATGCTGGGCGGTATCTACCTCATTGCCTTTGCGTCTTTATGGCCACAAATCAACGGGTTGATTGGCGCAAACGGCATTGCCCCCGCTGCCGAAACCTTGTTAGCTATGCATAGCGATTACGGCTGGACAGTCTACCTCGATGTCCCTTCGCTGTTCTGGCTCGCCTCAAAAGACTGGTGTCTGACTGCTCTCTGCGGCCTCGGTTGCTTGGCTGCCTTGCTTCTGATTCTTGGTCTGTTTGTCAGAAGCTCCGCCTTCGCTGCCTACATTCTTTATCTCTCGCTGGTCTCGATAGGACAGCCTTTTACTTCGTTTCAATGGGATGCCTTGCTCCTGGAAACGGGCTTCCTCGCCATCTTTGCCGGATCGCCCCTGTTACCTCTCGCCTACCGCTTCCTGCTCTTCCGCCTAATGTTCGAATCCGGTTTAGTGAAGCTCACTTCTCACGATGTGAATTGGCGTAACCTGCACGCGCTGCGCTATCACTTCTTTACTCAGCCGCTGCCGACACCGCTCGCCTACTACGTGCAGCACGCGCCCGATTGGTTCCTTGATTCTGCAACGCTAGCGGTGTTGTTGATTGAGCTCCTGGTGCCGTTCTTCCTGTTCTTCCCGTCGCGCTACATCCGGCGGGTGGCCGTAGCACTGCTGGTACTGCTCCAACTCCTGATCGCCCTCACCGGCAACTATGCCTTCTTCAATCTTCTGACGGCGGCGTTATGCCTTTGGGGACTTGATGATGAGTGCTACGCTCGCCTCAAAGCTTGGCGCGTGGCATTTCGACCACCCCAGGCATTCGTTAACGTCCCGGTCGCGGCCGTTATGACGCTCGGGTTGCTCCAAATCTTCGATCTCCAACCCTCACTCTTCAGCTCGTTTGAAATAGTTAACCCATATGGCCTTTTTGCGGTTATGACTACATCGCGGGTAGAGTTAATCGTGGAGGGTTCAGACGACCTGTCGAACTGGCGCGCCTACTCTTTTCGCTACAAACCCGGCGATGTCCGCCGAAACTTGCCGCTCGTGGCGCCTTACCAACCACGCCTGGATTGGCAAATGTGGTTTGCCGCGCTCGGAAGCCCATCCCAGAATCTCTGGGTGCGAACCTTGGTTTACCGCCTTTTGTTAGGGCAGCCGGAAGTTCTGGCATTACTAGAACCACCGCCATTTGGCAAGCCACCCCAAGCCATCCGCATTGTAGCTTACACCTACGCGGTCACCGAGCCCGCGGAGCGTCGGCATACTGGAAATACATGGCGGCGCACTCTTTTGGGAACTTGGCTCGAACCGATCTCGGTTCCTTCCAAGAAGCCCGAGAAACCCTAATTCTATCGATCCCTGATGAATTTGCCGGTTTATTTAATTCAACTATATTGAATTGTTATTGCGTTTTGATCGTTAGGCAGAGTATTATGTTTAGTAACAAAAGCGGTTAATGCACGACCCACTCAGTATTAAACGCTTTTACCTCCGAGGTTGAGGACCCAGACTTAGTTTGGGTCCTCAACAAAAAAAGCCCGTTTTCTGCTCCTCGTTATATAATTCCCAGGTCATTACCCCAATTCGTTTGGAGAGACCATGTCCCCTATCCCGTTACGCAGGCGTTTCCTTGCATCTATGGGAGGTGCCGCAGCGTTCCTGACCGGAAAGCAAGTCAGCGCAAACCAAGGTACTGAAACCTTCAGCGCCAGCAGCGCTCCATTACTTCCGTCCTACGCGACGCTGCATAACTACCGCACCTTAAAGCAATCCAGCTTTGACCGAACGGGCGGCAACAGTGACTTTTGGCATATAGCGCCCGCTGACACCCTGGAGGTATTCAAGTCGGCTGGACCAGGCATCATTACCCACATTTGGTACACCATTAACGCCAGGAGCGGCCATCATTTAAAGGAATTGGTGATGCGGATCTACTGGGACGGAAACGCGAAACCCAGCGTCGAAGTTCCGCTTGGGGATTTCTTCGGCTTAAATCTCGGCGACTACTTTTTGTACCAATCGATCTTTCTGAATTGCTCTTCCGTCAAAGCGCTGAATAGCTATTTTGCCATGCCATTCCGGCGCGAGGCGCGCATTACCATCACGAATGAAGGCTCCCACCCGGTGGACTCGTTCTATTCGAACATCGACTATAAGCTAGTCGCGTCGCTGCCCGAAAACGCCCTTTACTTTCACGCTCAGTACCGGCAATTCACTCCGAATCGCGCCATCCCCGCTATCCAGGGTCAGCCTCAGGTCAACTTGGATGGCAAAGATAACTACGTTTTCTTCGAGACCCGCGGCAAAGGGCAGATGATGGGCATAACTTTGGGTGTTGTGCAAAATCACGATGGCTGGTTTGGCGAAGGCGATGAGATGATTTTTATCGATGACGCGGCCCACCCGGCGATCACCGGAACCGGCACGGAAGACTATTTGTGCGGCGCCTGGGATTTTAACGGTGTTCCCTTTGCGAATCTCTACAACGGTGCGCCCTATATTTCGATTGCCGAACGGGCGGGCGGCCGCTACTGCCTGTATCGCTGGCACGCAGATAACCCCGTCGCCTTCGAGACCTATCTGAAACACACCATCGAGCACGGCCACGCCAATGACCGGGCCGATTGTTTCTATTCCGTCGGCTACTGGTATCAAACTGAGCCCTTCACAGATTTCCCCGCGCTGCCGGCTGTGGCGGATCGCTGGCCTGCGTTGAAAACGTAAGCGAGCAGTATTCGCCCTTGTTTCGCTAAGGCCAATCCTGCGCAACTTTCGAGAGACCCTTTTTTCCCGCCGCGCACCACCTTTACGAACGATGCGTTGCGTGATCCGGACTTCCCGCAACGATCATGGAGAGGCACCCATCCTCCGGGGCGTCTCTCCTTCTCGTTCATTACGTGCCCCGTAACGCTGCCAGGGACTGCTTCTGGTTAGTGTCCTTGTCAAAATTTTCGGGCGCCAGCCACTTCTCGAACGCTCTCTTCAGATGCGGCCACTCTTTATCGATCACCGAAAACCACGCCGTATCCCGATTCTGCCCCTTGACGATCATGTGCTGGCGGAAAATGCCCTCAAACGTGAATCCCAAGCGCAAAGCCGCGCGCCGCGAGGGCTCGTTCCGCGCATCGCACTTCCATTCATAGCGGCGGTTCCCTAAGTCGTCAAAAGCATGCCTCATCATCAGGTACATCGCTTCAGTCGCCCCCTGCTTTCGCTGCAAAAGCGGCGAAAACAAAATGGCGCCCACCTCAATACAGCGGTGCTTAGGTTCAATTCGCAAATAAGACGCCCGCCCAACGGCTTTGCGCGTGGCGTTATCCACAATCGCCACGTACAAAGGATCTTCAGAAGATTCCATCGCTTTCAACGAAGCATCGAAATCGCGACGTTCCGCGAACGGTCCTTCCCACAAATACCGCCATAGCGCCTCATTTTCCACTCCTCGCGTGGCTTCCCACAAAGCCTCGCCATGCTCCGCTGATTTCAGCCGGGAGATGCTCACATGCCGCCCGCTGAGTGAGATCCGCAGCGGCCTTTTTGCCGGTGTACTGTCAATCGTGCTCACGCATTCCTTCTTTCCAGAATTTCTTGGCGCCAACTCCCGCTAAGCGGCGCCGCCAGCACGCGCTCCAGCAGTTCCCCATCGTCGTCCTCACCTTTATAGACCCGCAAGACATCCGCGATCGTCACTCCGGCGGCATCGCCTTCTAGCAGTTCTATTGAATCGCCGGCCCCGATCTCCCCCTCTTCCACGACCCCAAAATAGATGCCCGAAAATCCGCTCTTCCAAAACAGTTTCACCATGCTCGGAAGATCGAAGCGGAGCGCCAGTTTGTAGCAGGGCATCCTGGGTTGCGTTACCCGCAAAATCGCGCTGCCTACCCGATACGTGGCGCCAATTGCAACATTTGTCTCGAGCAATCCCTCGGTGGTCAAATTCTCGCCGAAGCTGCCCGGCGTCAACTCGCGCTGCAAAATGCGTGTCCAGTAAGTGTAGTGCTCCCAGGCGTAAGCATAAATCGCCTTCTTCGGTCCGCCATGCACCGTCAAGTCCGATTGCCGGTCGCCGGCCATGTTATTCCCGCGCACCGCCACGCGCCCCTCGACAGGACTCTTGAAAATACTCGTCAACACGGCGCCGCGCGGCGTCTCCACCTCGCGTGGCTGACCTACGTTCACCGAAACCACGCGCATCATCCTTTTATTATCCGCCCGGATCAGAATCTCTCTTGCCGAATGCGTCGGGCCTGTTTCTTCTGCCGATATGAAGAATATGCGCAAGAACCAGAAGGCAAGGCAGCGTCCCGAGTCGAGTGCTCGAATCATTGGCGCAATAGGGGCCGTCGCCTTAATCGTATTGGCTGGATCTGCCGAGGAGACAGTACCAACCCTCGCGCATCAGATGTTGACAGCTCACAACGCGGTGCGCCAGAAGACCGGAGTGCCGCCGCTCAAATGGTCCGACAAATTAGCCGCCCAGGCTGAAGATTGGGCTAAAACATTAGCCGCAAGCGGCGCTTCAAGGATGCAAGGTATTCCAGGACAGAACATTGCGTACACGACACCGCCGGGCCGGGCAAACGGCGCCGATATTGTCGCCGCTTGGGCGGCCGAGGTTACAAATTACGATCACGAAAAGAACTCCTGCATTGACACGAACCTTCGCTGCCACCACTTCACGCAGGTCGTCTGGAGCAATACTAAACTGGTAGGCTGCGCGGTGGCGCATGACGCACAACGCGATATATGGGTGTGTGATTACGATCCGCCTGGCAATGATGCGGCCGAAAGCCCTTATTAAGCAGCTAAGCGGCCCGATCCCATTGGGGCGGTACACTTGAGGCAACTCATGCTGCGCATCCTATTCAATTTCGGTCGCATTGTGTTCCTCTTTTCGGCGGCGCTCTTTGCTTTCATCGCGGTCTTTTATCTTTGGCGTTGCCACGCGTTTAGTACGGTAGTGGGAACGTCTCTCATGGCGACCGTGTCCTCCCTATGGGCATTTCGCGCACTCTCTACTGCTCGTATGAGGGCCCTGTTCTTGGCTCCCAGGCTGCAGCGCTCCATGCTGGCGGGCATGCTCGTTGGCATGACGCTCGCTTTCGGCGGAGTGGGCCTGATTTGGGTGTTTGTCCGCCACTGATTGCCTCAACACTCGAGCGGCCGACGATTAGCGAGAGGCAAGCACGATCTGATTCCCCTCCGAGTCTTTCATCTTCAGGAACGTCCCCCACGGCTGTTTTTCCGGAGGACCAGCAAACTCCACGCCTTTCCCTTGCAATTCGCTGTAGGTTTTGTCGATGTTATCTACTTCCCAGGATGAATTGACAAATGTTCCGATGCGATCCTGCTGACCATCGGGCGTAAAAAGGACGATTCCAGTTTCAGCGCCGGGAATGGATAATTCAATCCAGCGTTGCGTTTCGGAAAACTGTTGATCGGTAAGCACGCGGAAGCCCAGCTTTTCGGTATAGAAGCTGAGCGCCCGGTCCTGGTCCCGCACCGGGATACCCAGGAATTTGATTCGTTTGATCATGCAGTTCAAGAATGCCACCGCCTTAACTGGAAATCAAGAGTCGCAGCTCTTTTAGGCTGAAATGCCTGCTATAGCAAGAGCTACTATAGCCAGATGAGAATCGATCCTTATATAACAGACACGCTGATGCGGGACTTGGTTCGACACAGCCACTCTACGGCCGCCTTCCTGGTTTATCTGCAGCTTTATCGCCGGACGCATGGCGATGGTCGCGGAGCCGTCGCCATAAGCCACTCGGTACTGGCCGATTTGATCGGTATCTCAAAGCGTTCCGTGCAGACCGCGGTAGGGCACCTGGCGGAACGCCGGCTGATTCGCCAACGCAAAGCGGGCATAACGGCCACGCCGGTCTACACGGTCCTGACCCCCTGGATACGCAGAGGCGCCACTATCAGCGGTTCGTAGCGGCGGCTACTTCTTCTCTTTTAGATACTGATCGAAAAATGACACTTCGGCTTCCATGAGCGTCTTGCGGTAAGCTCCGGAAACTCCGTGCGTCTTTTGCGGATAGATCTGCATAAAGAAGAGTTTGCCGGCTTTTTCCAGCGCACTGGCCATTTGCATGGTGTTTTGAAATAAGACGTTGTCATCCTCGAAATTGTGCAGAATCAGCAAGTGGCCTGCGAACTTATCGGCGTTCTGAATGTTGGAAGATTTGTTATAGCGCTCAAGGTTGTTTGCCGGCAGGTCCATGTAGCGCTCGGTATAGATTGTGTCGTAATTGTGCCAATCGGTGACGGGTGCACCGGCGACGCCGACCTTGAAGACATCCGACGCAAGCAGCATGGAATGGATGGTCATGTATCCGCCGTAGCTCCAACCGGTGATACCAACCCTCTCCGGATCGACAAACCCTTGTTTGATGAGATACTCGGCTCCGAGTCTTTGGTCTTGCACCTCGCGAGTTCCCAATTCGTGAAAAATAGGATCTTCAAACGCGTGCCCGCGCCCGGAAGAACCGCGATTATCCATCTCCCACACAAGATAGCCGCTCTGGGCCAGAGCCTGCGCGATGTTTACTCCTTGCCATTCGTTGCGCACGACTTGCACGCCTGGGCCGCCGTAGACTTGCACGATTAGAGGATATTTGACACCCGACTGGAAGCCAAACGGTTTGGTGAGTCGCCCGTAGAGAAGCGTGCCGTCCGGCGCGCTGATTTTCACAATCTCGCTTGGCAAGAGAGCGAATTCGGCCGTGGCCTTGGTATCGGGTTCATGCAGCACGGCGAGTTGTTCCCCAGCGGCATTCTTCAACGACTGGGAACTGGGCGTGGTGGAGTTGGAGTAAGAATCGAGGAAATAGCTGCCGTTCTCATTCGCTTGAATGCGATGCACGCCCATCTCGGGAGTGAGACGGGTGCGTGGGCCGCCGTTGAAAGAAACTGAGTAGAACTGTGACTCGAGGGGGCTGGCCTCCGAAGAAGAGAAAAATACCTTTTGCTGGTTTTCATCCACGGCTTCAATACGCTTCACCTCCCAGTCACCGCTCGTGATCTTCGCGAGCAACTCGCCTGTATAGGAGTAGCGATAAATGTGGCGGAAGCCATTTTCGTGCTCGCTGGTCCAGAGGAACTCGGGGCGGTTCTTTAGAAAAATAAGGTTGTCCTGGAAGTTGATCCAGGTCTTCGATTCTTCGTGTAGCACAGTATGGGTAGTCCCGGCAGAGGGGTTGCAGAAAAGCAGGTCGAGTTGGCTTTGTACACGATTGAGGCGCTCGACGGCGAGTTGCGAGGAATCGGGCAGCCAAGTCACACGAGCTACGAGAGCGTCATCTGTTCCGCCGATAGCGATCCACTTGATTTGACCGGTCTCTAGCGTAATCACGCCCAGTCTCACGCGAGCGTTTGGAGTACCGGACTGAGGATAGCGCTCCGGCTCGGCCAGGGCGCGTTCACCCGTGAGGTCGGTTTGCGGATAGATGAATTCGTTCGAGATGTCGAATTGCAGGAAGGCCACTTGCTTGGAATCGGGTGACCACCAGGTGGCCGTTCCGAGCTCTAACTCTTCGGGATAGACCCAATCAAGCTGGCCGTTCAGGAGAGTGGGCGTGCCATCGGAGGTGAGTTGGCGCGTTTGATGAGAGGAGATATTCAGGAGATAGAGATTCGAGTGGGTGCGATAGAGGATCTGAGTGCCGTTGGGAGAAAGTTTGGGATCTTCTTCGGCGAAATCAGTTTTGCTGAGCTGTTCATGCTTGCCGTTGGAATGAACGATGAAGAGGTCGCCGCCTGCTTCGGTGAGAATGTCTTTGTTATTAGGAAACCATTGGATCGAGCCCGCCGAGACGCGGCGGTTTTGCCAGCCGAAGGCCTTGCTTTCGGAGACTTTGACAGCATCAGCCTCGAGCTTTTCTGGCTGGAACCACTCTTTAGACTTCTGCTTAGCGGTTTCGTAAAGATAGACAGAGCCTTGTTGTCGGTAAGCGAAGCTCTGACCATTGGGCGACCAAGCGGGAGTGGTCATTCGTGAATAAGGTTGCTTTAGGACGTCGTCGACAGTGACCGGTTTTTTCGCGGAGGATTGAGCGAATAGGACAGAGAGCGGACAAAGAATAAGTGTTAAGCGGACAAGGGCAGAATGAATGTACACACTGCCAGTGTATGAAACTGGTAGGACGCGCCATGACACTCTTATTGTTGATAGCAGCGGCGTTCGCAGCGGGTGCCATCAATTCGGTTGCCGGCGGCGGCAGTTTTCTTACGTTCCCGTCTTTGATTTTCAGCGGCGTGACGCCGGTGATGGCCAATGCTTCGAGCACGGTGGCATTGGTGCCCGGTACCGTCGCGAGTATCCTGGCGTACCGGGGCGATGTGCAAAAGCTGGACGAAAAATATTTGAAACTCTGGCTGGTGGTGAGCCTGCTTGGCGGAGCGGCGGGAGCGTGGCTGCTGCTGATTACTTCTGATAAAACGTTCCGGCAAATTGCTCCCTGGCTGCTGCTGTTTGCCACACTCTTATTCGCGTTCGGCAACCAACTGAGCTTGGCGATGGGGGGCCGCCTGCATGGGAACAAGTGGTGGATGCTGACATTGCTGCTTCCTATTGCGCTCTATGGCGGATATTTCGGCGGCGGGATCGGCATTATGTTCCTGGCGGCGCTGCGGCTTTACGGAATGACCGAGATCCATGGCATGAACGGCATCAAGACGATTCTGGGAGGAACGCTGAACGCGCTGGCGGCGTTGATCTTCATCGTGAACCGGGAAGTGGCCTGGAAGCCGACCGCGTTCATGATCGGTGCGTCGATTCTAGGCGGCTATGCGGGACCGCTGGCAGCGAGAAGATTGAAGCCGGCGGTAATACGCGGACTAGTGATCGCAGTCGGCGTGACGATGACAGTTTATTTTTTTCATATGGCACCGTAAAAGCGCGTGCTGACGCGCGGCTCTGTTAGAGGACGGGGCCAATGCGCCAGGGAGCGAATTCGTGGTGGCCGAGAGTCTCGGCGAGGGTACGTTCGCCGGAAGCGACACGAACGAGAGCGTTGAAAATTTCCTGGCCGACTTGTTCGATTGTCGCTGTACCGTCGGCGATGCGTCCGGCGTTGATGTCCATGTTGCCGGCCATCCGCTTGTAGGTATGGGTATTGCTCGCGATTTTGAGGACGGGAATACTGGGGAAGCCGATGGCGCTGCCCCGGCCCGTTGTAAAAGCGATGAGATTGGCCCCGCCGGCCGCGAGTCCGGTGAGGGAAACCGGATCGTAACCCGGCGTGTTCATAAAAACAAAGCCAGGCGTAGTGACACGTTGAGAATATTCAAGAACGTCTTCGAGCGGCGTAGTCCCGGCTTTGGCGACGGCGCCGAGGGATTTTTCGAGGATATTGGTCAACCCCCCTTCTTTGTTACCAGGCGAAGGATTGTCGTTGAAGCTGCCGCCGAATTGGCGCAAATAGCGCTTGTATTGCTCTATGCAACCAAGTAGCCTTTTAGCCACATCCGCATTGCGCGCGCGGCGAATGAGAAGGTGTTCGGCGCCGATGATCTCGGTGGTTTCGGCGAGAACGGCCGTGCCGCCTTGGGCAACCAGCAGATCGCAGCAATAGCCGAGTGCGGGGTTGGCGGTGATACCGGAAAAGGAATCGGAGCCGCCGCAGTTTAAGCCAAGGACGATTTGGGATAGCGGGATTTCCACGCGTTTTTGACTGGCGGCGCGTTCGATAGACTGGCGAATACTTTTGCGCGCCGCTTCGACGGTCCCCAGTGTGCCGCCGGAATCCTGCAAGGTGAGACCCTGTAGAGCAGCGGGCGCACCTTTTTCGCCGTTGGAACTGCGGCCCAGATAGTGATCGATCTGGTTTACTTCGCAGCCCAGGCCTAGAATGAGAGCGGCCGAAATATTGGGATGGTCGAGCACTCCTTCCAGAGTGCGCTGCAGTTGCTCGGTGTCGGGGCCCATGGCTTGACCACAGCCTTCGCCATGTGGAAAAGCGACGATGCCATCCACATTCGGCGGAAGTTTCTCAGCCGCGAAGCTTTGGGCAATGAGTTCCGCAGTGTGGGCAGCGCAATTGCTGGCGGCGACAACGGCGATGTAGTTGCGCGTGCCGGCTCGGCCGTCAGAGCGCGGGTAACCGAGAAACGTGGCACTGGACGTGTGTAGCGCGCGCGGCGGAACGGCTTCCGGGCGAATTTCGGCGGCGTCGAGTTCCTGATACCGAAGGTTGTGAACGTGTATGTGTTCGCCAACGGCGATGGGCGCCGTCGCGAAGCCGATAACGTTGCCGTAGCGGTAAACGGCTTCGCCGGCGGCTATCGGACGAATGGCTATTTTGTGTCCGGCGGGTATGGCAGCGAGAGAGATAACGGCGTTGCCATTGATGGCGAGAGTTTGGCCGCGAGGAATGGCGACCCTGGCAATGGCGACGGAATCGCCCGCATGTAGAAGAATTAACGAATTAGCCGGCGTCGGCGGCGCATCGATTTCGTATAGCATTGGCTAGTTATAATGTACGCCGCTCGCTTTGCGCGTAGCGCCTATTAGAGATGGGAGGCCACTGCTGCGGCGATTTTCAGGAGCGGATGGACTTCTTGCGCAGCGCCGCAGGCGATGGCTTCTTTAGGCATGCCGAAGACGACGGACGTGCTTTCGTCCTGAGCCACCGTGAATGAGCCGGCCTCGCGCATGGCGAGAAGGCCGCGCGCGCCGTCCGCGCCCATGCCCGTGAGAATAACGCCGATGGCGTTAGCGCCTGCCTGCAGGGCGCAGGAATGGAAAAGCACATCGACCGATGGGCGGTGGCGATTGACCGGCTCCGTTTGGGTAATTTTGACGTAGTAACCGGCGCCGCTGCGGACCAGTTCCATGTGGTGATCGCCCGGCGCCACAGAGAGCGTGCCCGAGCAGCAACCGGTCGCCATCTGCCGCTTCCTTGACGCTGATTTTGCATAGCGCATCAAGGCGTTTAGAGAACGGCCCGGTATATTTTTCGGGCATATGTTGCACGATGACGATGGGCGGAAAATCGGGCGGTAGCGGTTCGAGAAATTCGCGCAATGCTTCTGTTCCGCCGGTGGAAGCGCCTACGGCCACGATCTTGTGGGAACCCTTCAGAACCGGCAGAACGACGGGCGAAGCGGCGGCCTGAGCGCCATTGAGCGCGGCGCGGGGAATAACGCGCGCACCAGCCGCCGCCTTTACCTTAGCGATAATCTCCTCCGTTAGATCGAAGGTACCGCTGCGGATATCCAGCTTTGGCTTAGCTACGTAATCTATCGCTCCAAGGGCGAGCGCCCTGAGAGTGGTCTCACAACCTTTCTCGGTCAAAGACGAGATCATGACGACCGGTATCGGGTAGGCGCGCATGAGTTTTTCGAGGAAAGTGAGGCCATCCATCCGCGGCATCTCGACATCCAGCGTGAGCACGTTGGGCTGATGAACTTTAATGAGATTGCGAGCGATGAATGGATCGGCGGCAACGCCCACGACCTCAATATCCGGATCGGAGCTCAGGATTTCTGTGAGAATTTCCCGCATCAAAGCGGAATCGTCCACAATCAGAACACGACATTTAGGCATGTGATCCTTTCAGTGACGGACGGAAAAGAATTCAGGAACTATGTTTCATCCGGTATATGGTTGTGCCAACCGGCTGGAGGACATCTGTCATCCAGTGGAGATGTTCCGCGTGGCCGACAATGAGGTGCCCGCCTGGCTTGAGGTAACTAATCAGCCGGCGCAGAATGCGGTCCTGCATAGGCTGCTCGAAATAGATCATCACGTTCCGGCAAAAAATAGCGTCGAAAGCCCCGCTGATCGGCCAAGCGGGATCAACGAAGTTTAGATGGTGGAAAGCGATTTGCTCGCGGATTTCGGGCTTGAGGCGATAGAGTCCGGCTTGCGAGCCCGAGCCGCGCAAAAAAAATTTCTTTCTGAACGGAATGGGAACGGCCTCAAGGTCAGCTTCTCGGTAAATGGCCGACCTGGCATGCTGCAGTACTTGCGTGTCGATATCGGAAGCAACAACGTTAATTTGCCGGCCTGAGGAGGCATCCACCACGTTGCGCAGCGTCATCACGATGGAGTACGGCTCCTCGCCGGTGGAGCATGCCGAACTCCACACGCCAAACGGGGCGGTTGCACCGGAAGCAGTTGAGTCGTGAAAAAGCTGGCCGAGAAAGTCAAAATGATGTTGCTCGCGAAAAAACGACGTTTTGTTGGTGGTGATGCAGTTGATCAACTCGCGGCGCTCTTCGCCTGAGTGATCTTGATTTAGCAATAGTTGGTAGTAGGCCTCGAAGCTCGGCAATTTCAGCGCGCGTAGCCGCCGTTGCAACCGGGCGGTCAGCATCGGGCACTTTGCATCGCGGAGAGAAATACCTGTTCTCGAGGCAATTAAGTCACGAAAGAGCAGAAATTGCCCATCGGTCATCTCAAGGTGAAGCAATTCGAGAGTCTTTGGACCAGTGTGGAAACTTTTCATCAATGGATGCTATTTTCCGACGCAGTCGCCACGGTAACTTCGCTTTCCGACAGAAGCTTATCGAGATCAAGAAGGATGGATAGGCGATCGGAAGCCTTGAGAAGACCCAGAATAAAGTTTCGATCGACAGCGATGCCGAAATCGGGCGGAGGCTCGATTTGTCGAGCAGGAATGGTGAGGACATCGGAGACGGAATCCACCACAAGGCCGACATTCTTTTCGCCCGACTTCGCTATGACGATGACGGTAAATTTGGTGTACTCTTTTTCGGGCATGCCGAACTTGAGCCGCAGATCGATGACGGGCAGAACAGTTCCGCGTAGGTTCATCACGCCTTTAATGTGGGTGGGCATATTGGGGATCGCGGTGATCGATGTAAAACCGCGAATTTCGCGGACCCGCAGAAGATCGAGTCCGTATTCCTGTTCCTTGAGCCAAAAGGTCAGGAATTGCTTGTTCTCTTCGTTATTCGGTTGACCGGAAGCTTGAGTAGCGAGGGAAGTTGAGAGCATGGCCGCGATCCTTCTAAAATTCTTCGAACTCCGCATCGAGAGCCGCTGTCGATGATACCGGTTGTCCAAGATTTGCCGCTAAACCACCGAGCGAAGCTGAGGTGGCAGGTCCGGGATCGACTTGGGGCGCCAATTCCCCCCGGCCGACGGAGGGCGCTTCAACGAGTTGAGCCGAACGCTCTTCGAGTTGCGTGGACGGACCGGTGCCCGTAACAACGAAACGACCAATGAGTTGCTCCAGCTGCTTTGCCTGCGAAGCGAGCATATTGGCCGTTGCCGAGAGTTCCTCGGTTTGGGAAGAGTTGGATTGCATCACCTTGTCCATTTGCAACATGGCGCCGTTGACCTGTTCAATGCCGGTAGATTGTTCGCGAGACGCGGAAGCGATCTCGCTGACGATGTCGGTGACACGCTTGACCGACACGACAATATCGGTCAGTGTTTGACCCGAGCGGTTTACCAGGGTTGATCCCTTTTCCACTTTTTGGCGCGAATCGCTAATGAGAGACTTGATCTCTTTAGCGGCTGTGCCGCTGCGCTGGGCCAGCGTTCTGACTTCGGTGGCTACGACGGCGAAGCCTTTCCCATGCTCCCGGGCGCGCGCCGCTTCGACGGAAGCGTTGACCGCGAGGAGGTTCGTCTGGAAAGCGATATCGTCGATGGCTCGAATGATCGCGGCTATTTTAGTGGACGCCTCATTAATCTCTTTCATGGCCCCCATGGCACTCTGAACAACGCTACCGCCCTTTTCCGCGGCGTCTCGCGAAGAGATGGCAAATTGATTGGCTTGCCGCGCATTATCGGAGTTCTGACGCACGGTGGCGGTGATTTGTTCGAGACTCGCTGAGGTCTGTTCCAGGCTGGCGGCCTGCTCCTGCGCGCCGCCGGCCATTAAGTCGGCTGATTTGGCTAATTCGGCGGAGGCGGACGTCAGGTTTCTCGAAGCATCGCCCACTTCTCTGATCACCTCCGAAACGTTGCTAAGCGCAGCATTCAGAGCTTTGGCTAAGCGTCCGATCTCGTCCTTCGTGTTGATATTTAGCCGTTGCGTCAGGTCTCCGCGCTCAACTTGGTGCAGGACGGAGGCTGCATAGTTAAGCGGTTTGGAAAAGCTCCTTCCAATGGCCAGACAGACTAATAGATTTAAGGTGAGGATGACGCATAGCAACAACATGAAATGATTGTGAGCTTGATGAAGAAGCTGCGCTTCGTTGGCCTTGAAAATTTCGATATTTGCGTCGTTTATGACGATAGATTGGTGTACGCTCTGGCGCAATTGATCGGCAGCCCGCAAAGTGGCTTTTAAGGCTGTGTCAGTGGCTACTCGATCATTGGCCTTGGCACGTGAAAAGAAATCTTGCGCCGCTGCTTCCGCATTTGGAACCGTCGCTAGGGCGCTTTGCAATTGGTCGCGCAGATTGGCGCGAATGGAGCGAGAATACGCTGAATTCAGAGAGGTTCGGATCTCAGCCGAGAGGAATTGAAAATCGTGTTCAGCCGATCCAACGGCTGCGCCGTTTCCTTGCGAGAGTAGCGCGGCATTGAGCGCGCGGCCCATAAGCGCTTGATCGACCTCGGCCTGCTTGATAGCTTCCATGCCCGCGACGTCCCGTTCAAAGATTTGGCGATTCAGCTCGCTTAATTGGGAGATTTGCGCCATCGCCAGATAACCAATCGGCAGGCTAATAAGGAGCATTACGCCAAAGCCGGCCATCAACTTGCTGACGGCGTTCAAGTTCTTAAACCATTTCATGATCTATGCCCGAATTCCCCAAGGTTTGCCAAGACACCTAGGCCACCAAACTGATTGGTCTGATTTCCTTGCTCGTTCTATCGGTCTTTGCAACGGAATTGATTAGGGCGGCGACATCAAGGATCAGGGCGGCAGAGCCATCGCCGAGAATCGTTGCTCCTAGGGCGCCGTCAATCCGGCGGAAATTTTTCTCCAAATTCTTTACCACGAGTTGCTGCTGTCCCAAAAGTTCGTCCACCAGCAGAACGGCTTTGACAGCGCCCCTTTCCACCACGACGCACAAAAAGGGCAGATTTTCTTCGCTCTCTTCAGCGGGCTGGCCGTCAGTCGAGGACGCGGTGCGAGCAACCGGGTTTGGCAAACGGAACAACTGCTGAAGGCGAAGGAACGGCAAGGTTTGGTCGCGAACTCTGACCGCTTCCCCTTTACCCGCGATATTGAATACCTGTTCCTCCCGGACGGCGACCGTCTCGATAATCGACGCCAGCGGCAGAACGAACCGATGCGTTGCCACGCGAACGATAAGGCCGTCCATAATAGCCAGCGTCAAGGGCAGGAGGATTTTGACCGACGTTCCCTGACCTAACTCGCTCATCACGGTGATGGTGCCATTCAACGCGGCGACGTTCCGTTTCACCACATCCATGCCCACGCCGCGGCCGGAGATATCGCTGACTTCGTTGCGGGTGGAAAAACCCGGCTCAAAGATAAGCGCGCGGATTTGATCGTCCGACATCTCGGCGCTGGCGGAAATCAATCCTTTGTCGATGGCTTTCTCGCGAATTCTGGCCAGATTGAGACCGCCGCCATCGTCCTCAATCTCCACGAGAATGTTACCGCCCAGATTCGATGCCGACAGGGCAATCGTGCCCGTTTCGGGCTTGCCGGCGGCGATGCGCTCGGCTGCCGTCTCAATACCGTGGTCGGCGGAGTTACGCACCAGGTGCGTCAGCGGATCGCCGAGCAACTCCAGAACACCGCGATCAACCTCGGTTTCCTGGCCGGAAATAGTGAGCGAGATCTTCTTGCCGGTCTTCTGCGCTAAATCGTGCACCAGCCGATCAAAGCGGCTAAAAATGGTGCCCACAGGCAGCATACGGACCGACAGTGTGCGCTCGTGCAGCTCACGAATGCAGCGTTCCAGGGTGGCGACGCATTCCTTAAGACGGTCATGCGTCTCGGGATTGAAGTGATCGACCAATTCAGCCGTCATGGCTTGGGTAATGACCATTTCGCCGACCAGATCGATCACTTTGTCGATTTTTTCGGTGGAAACGCGAATGGAAGACTCGCGGGTACTTTTTTCGCCAGTGGCCTTGCTTTCCGCGCGAACCGGCTCATTGACGGCTACGGTATCGACCACGACCGGCGTAATCTCAATGCGCGCCTGATCTTCGACAAATTCGAAAACCTCCTGCAAATCAGCGACACTGTTTCCGGTACGGACGATGATTTCCCAAGCAAGATGACAGCGCGAGGTGTCGAGTTCGGCGAGCGGCGGGAGCGTTCCCGTCTGCGTTGTGGAAATTACCGTCGAGACCTGGCCCAGATTGCGCAGCAGCAACAATGGATTGCAGCCGCTGGCGAATAAATCCACCGCGGGCTGAAAAACAATTTTGTACTCGATTTCGCGCTTTACTTTTGATACGGTGGGCTGCTCAGCCGCGACGGCGTGTCCGCCGGTTGATGGCGAGGAGGAGATAGCTTCTAACTCGGAGATTGTTTCAGCCATGCCGGCTGGACACTCGGCATCTTTGGCTGCGGTGAGCACCTTGAGATAATCCGTTGCCTGGAGCATGAGTGCAATGGACTTCGGAGTAGCTGTGGCCTCGCCGTTCCGCATTTGGTCCAAAAGGTTTTCCAGCGCGTGCGTGAGGTTTACAACATTGCTCAGACCAAACGCTCCGGCGCCTCCTTTGATCGAGTGCGCGGCTCTGAAAATGCCATTCAGCAGCTCAGAATCTCCAGGCGACGCGTTGAGCTTTAAAAGTCCCGATTCAATGGTGATCAGGTGTTCGGCGCTTTCTTGAAGAAAGGTATCAATGAAATGGGAGAGATCGATTTTCATGGCTAGGGAAGCACCTTGGCAATGGTTTGCAGCAGCTTTTCGATTTCGAACGGTTTTACGATCCAGCCGGTGGCACCGGCGGCTTTGCCTTGTTCTTTCTTAGCTAGCTGGGACTCGGTGGTGAGCAGGAGGATAGGGACGAACTTGTGGGCCGGCATGGCGCGCACGCTTTTGATAAACGTGAATCCATCCATGACCGGCATGTTCAAGTCGGTAATGATGATATTGATTTTCTGTTTGCCGATTTTGTCGAGCGCATCCTGGCCGTTCTCCGCCTCGACCACTTCGAATCCGGCCTCGCGAAGCGTAAATGCAACCATTTGGCGCATTGTAGTGGAATCATCGACGATTAAAGCAGTTTTGGCCATTTAACTTTTCACTCTCTGGCAGCGCATATATGCACCCTTTTCGGCAAACCAACGCCTAAAAAAGCTCGACGTCGCCCGCAGCCATTTCCGACTGCGCGCCACCGAGCACATTCCTTTCTTCATGCATGGTGTAAGTATTCGACAAATGCTCGAGAATCTCCCGGGTATCCAACTCGCACGTCTTCGCAATGCGCGCGCAACTCGGATTTGATTCGCTCCAGTTCACCCACCACATGGGAAATCCTTTGACTGACCCGGTCCTGAAACTGCAAACTGCGGACAGCGCCGGCAATTTCCTGTGCGACGCTGCGGCTTTCCTCCTGCATTCTGCTGATGAACTCTATGGTGGAATTGTGCATGAGCCTGAAGTCCTCAAGCACGCGATCCACCTCAAGCTTGCTTTTCTGGTAAGCTCGCTGATCTTCAGTGACCATGCTCTGCAAGTCTGTGAGGGCGGAACTGGCGATTTCGCGGAGATCGCTTGAAACCGAGCGGATGAGTTCCACAATTTCGGCTGAGCGCTTGGCTTGCAAGGAAATTTCGTTGGCTACGCCGCCAAAGCCAGCCGCCTTATCACCCGCGTAAACAGCCTGAATACGGGCGTTGACGGCCAGCAGGCGATTGCCGAGCGTAATATCGTCCAACTGAGTGAGCGATTTTGCGATGAGATCGGTAGCTTGCTGCACCCGCTGAATTCGTTCGATCGCGCTGTTTGAAACCGCCACCGAATCTTGCGTGTGAACCAGCAGAGCCTCTATGGTGCGACTGGCCTCTGCAATCAGGGATTCAACCGAAGCGCCGTTAGAATCAAGTCCGCCGGAAAGCAGTTCCGCAGCGCTGCTTACACCCGCGCGCGCCCGGCTCGCCATGCTCTGGAACTTGCCGCAAACCTCCACTACCGCCGCTTCAATTTGGTTAGCGGTTTCCTTGAGTTGGGTACCCATTACTCCCAAAACAGGCAAGGTAGAGGCGACTTGTTCCTTCAGGCTTTCGGCGACTGCGACTTCTTGCTGCATTGCTAACTGTTCATGTCGGAAAACTCGAAAGACCCGTCTGCGCCCGCGATGCGTATCCATTGCTGGATAGAAGCATCGGCCCCGTCTATCCGGAGCTTGTCCTGTTTCAAGCCCGCTTTGAAAGCGAGTAGGACCTGCAGAGCGCAGGCGTCCACATGCTCTACGGCTGTCATGTCGAGCAGCAGTTCTGTCTCCGCCGTTGACACCGACGCCAAAAGTTGTTCCTTCAGCGATTCGGCCATATATTGATCAAGGTCCCCAGACAGAACGACGGGCGTAGCTAGGCGCGCTTGGTAGGTCCACAGGGAAGATATCGGTCGGAAGGCGACGCAAGAATAGCAGGTTGGGCGCGAAAGGCGACGACGTGCAAACGATTCTTGATTCGAGGATAAAGCGCCTTATGCCCCTGGAGTTTGCCTAAGCCAGAGACGCCACCTCACCAGCGCTGCCGTCGTTGCGGGAACAGCACTAAGACCGAGCCATATAGCGCGAATATGGCGCCCAGAATCAGCAACAGCGCCCACTCCAGTCCACTGATTCCGTTGAATGAATAGGAAGTAAAAAAAAATCCCCAAACCAGCAGGACCACCACCGCCAAACTCCACAAGGGAAACATGAACTCAAAAATCCTGACCAGCGCCAGAAAAATACAAATGAATCCAATCAGGCTCAGCAGACTGACCCGCGAGATCATTTCTTGCTGGTCAAACGGCACCATCTCCAGATGCAAAGGCTGATGGCTCACTTTCGCCAGAATCGCGATTCCGATCAAAAACGTGCTGAGCGCTAAATGAAACAAGTAAGCATAAAACTTCAACAGCCCATTGATAAAACTCACAAAATCTTTTTCCCCATGGCGGACATGACGAGTTCCACAGCCAGCAGGGCCGTCCGGTTGGCCGAGTCCAAAACCGGATTCACCTCCACCACCTCCATCGAAAGCATCCGGTTCGAATCGCAAATCGTCTCCATGGAGAGATGCGCCTCGCGATAGCTCATGCCGCCGCGCACGGGGGTGCCCACGCCAGGGGCTTCATCAGGGTCGAGCGCATCCATGTCGAGGGAGAGATGGAATCCGGCAGTGCCGTCGGAGGCCGCCGCGATGGCTCGCTCCATAATATGGCAGAGGCCGAGTTCGTCGATATCGCGCATGGTAAATGCGACGACTCCCAGCTCACGCACCACTTCCCGCTCGCGTTCATCCACATCGCGCAGGCCAATGAGCACGGTGTTGCGGCCCTCCAGTTTAGGAGCGTAGCCGAAAATATCGGTGAGTTCGCGTGGGCCCCGGCCGAGACAACTCGCCAGAGGCATGCCATGCACATTGCCGCTGGGACTGATCTCAGGGGTATTCATATCCGCATGAGCGTCAATCCAGATGAGGCCGATTTTTTGATCGCGCCGGCGAAAAGCGTGGGCGACTCCCGCCACAGTGCCGACGCCAACTGAATGATCGCCGCCCAGAACGAGGGGGAACTGTCCCTTCTCGACGGCATCGGCCACAATACGGGCCAGTTCGGAACAGCACTGGGCGATGGGACCCAGATACTTAGCGTTGGCGGAACCTTCGTCGATGGTTTCCTGCTGGGCGACCGGCACATTGCCGAGATCATGCACCTGATATCCCATCGCTTGCAGTTTGGCGTTCAGTCCGGCCAGACGCAGGGCAGAAGGCCCCATATCGACGCCGCGGCGGCCGGCGCCAAAATCAAGCGGGGCGCCCAGGATGGCGATGTGCGAGGAACGCGTCATGGGTAAACTCCGAAACGACTAAGGCCGGGTGCGGTAGAGCATGCGCGGATAAGGGATGGTTTCGCGCAGATGTTCGACGCCGCACATCCAGGCTACGAAGCGCTCGACGCCCATGCCGAAGCCGCCATGCGGCACAGAGCCGAAGCGACGAAGATCGAGATACCATTCGAAGGCGGCGCGCGGGAAGCTTGTGCTCCTCGAGGCGTTTCTCGAGTAGCGCCAAATCGTGAATGCGTTGTCCGCCTCCGATGATTTCTCCATACCCTTCAGGCGCAATTAAGTCTGACTCCGAGCGCCACTTCCGGGCGCTGTTCATCGGGCTGAAAGTAGAAGGCTTTGATGGCGGTGGGATAGCGGTCGACAATGATGGGACGGTCGCACCCTTCGGTGAGAAGAGTTTCATCGGTGTTGCCGAAATCGCCGCCCCATTGAATGTCGCTGCCCTTCGCGGCGAGCGTTTTGACGGCATCGTCATAGCTCATGCGCGGGAACGGGGCTTGCACGCTTTCCAGCTTGGTGGTGTCGCGTTCCAGAACTTTTAGCTCTTCCTGGCGATTTTCAAGTACGCGAGCGACGAGCGAAACCACCAGATCTTCCGCCACCCGCTTCACTTCTTCCAGATCCGCGTAAGCCATTTCCGGCTCGACCATCCAGAACTCAGTCAGGTGCCGGCGGGTTTTCGATTTTTCCGCGCGGAATGTTGGACCGAAGCAATACACCTTGCCGAAAGCCATGGCGTCGGCTTCGTTGTAAAGCTGGCCCGATTGAGTTAGATAAACTTTTTCATCTTCGAAATAATCCACTTCGAAGAGTGTGGTGGTGCCTTCGCAGGCGGCGGGCGTGAAGATGGGCGTGTCTACCAAGGTGAAGCCGTGCGAATCGAAATAATCGCGGATGCCTTTGACGACTTCGTGGCGCACGCGAATGGCGGCATGCTGGCGGCGGCTGCGCAGCCACAAGTGGCGGTGATCCATCAGAAAATCGACGCCGTGATCCTTGGGAGTAATCGGATAGGGGTGCTCTTCAGGCACGCGCTGCACGATGTGCGCGTCTTCGACGTCGAGTTCGAAGCCGCCGTGCGCGCGGGCTTCGGCACGAATCGTTCCGGTGATGGTAAGGGAGCTTTCCTGCGTCAGGTTTTTTAACGCTTCAAAAACGGGCTCGGGCAAATTACTTTTGACGGCTACACATTGCATCAGGCCGGTGCCATCGCGCATGACCGGAAAGACGATTTTGCCGGATTTGCGCAGGTTGTAGAGCCAGCCCTGTAGCGTTACGCGCTCGCCAACGTGCGTGTGCGCGTCGGCAATTCTAATACCTTCGCTACTGCTCATAGTAGCTTTCGAATTTGTCCAAATCGTCAGCGGTGCGTTTGGCGTCTTCGGCGGGATGTTCTACGGCCGAAACAGCCTTCAATTCGAGGAGCAGGGGATACTGATCGGGCCGTGAGCGCAGCAAGCCCATGGCATGTTTCCAATCGATGCTGCCTTGCCCGGGAAACAGGTGCGCGTCAGTTTGTCCATCGTTGTCGTGGATGTGCGTGGAACGGATGCGCTCCTTCATCAGCTCGAATTCCGCAGCGACTCCCTTGGTCAAGTGCGCGTGGCCGATATCGAAGCAGTAATTCATTTTGAGATGCGTCGTGGTCAGAAATTCGTTGAGCTTTTCGGCGCTGGACATGGCGTTCGGAATGTTTTCCAGTAACACTTCCACGCCGCGTTGACCAGCGAAGACACGAATCTCATCAAGTGAGGAGAAAGCGGAATCGATGCGCCGCTCGTCAAAGTCCTGGTCGGCTACGCCCAGGTGCTGAATCAGATAACGGAATGGCACGCTTTCGGCGATCTCGATGGCGCGCTTGATTTCATCGACGATGGCAATGCGTTTCCCTTTCAGCTTTTCGGTGATATCGAGAACAGCGTTAGGACCGCTGCGGCCCCAGACATCGTCGCTATACATGGGCGAATGCAGCGAATGCATTTTGAGCGGAGAATCGCGGAACCAGTGGCCGAGTTCGGCAATCTGCGCGGAGTCGTGATAATCGATATGCTGGCGCGCGCAGAAGATTTCTACCGCTTCGAAGCCGGCGTTGCCTATTCGTTCGAGTCCCGCAGTGGTGAGGCGCTGCCCGACGAATAATTGAGTGGAAAGCACGTGCTGCATGTTGGTTGGTTGAGTTTCTTCGAGGACCTGCGCTTTAGTAGCCGGCGGCCTTTCCATCCAGGCGAGATTCGGTGCCACCTTCGAGAGTGCCATTGTTGACAACAATGGCCTCGACTCGCGCTACGCCGCCCACCGGCTTAATATCGTAGCCCATGGTGCGCAAAGTTTCCGCTGCCTGCGGAGGGAAACCGTTCTGTAAGTAGAGCACATCGGGCTTCCATTGCTCGTGAAACCTGGGCAGATCGACTGCGTCCTGCGGATTCATGTGAAAGTCGAGCACGTCCAGGATCACTTCCATTACGCCGGTGGTGATGCGCGCTCCTCCGGGAGCGCCTGCCACCATGAAGAGTTTACCGCCTTTGGTGACAATGGTGGGCGTCATAGAGGAAAGAGGGCGCTTGCCCGGTTCGATGGCATTGGCGTCGCCGCCGATGACACCAAACATGTTGGGCACGCCCGGTTTGGCGGCGAAATCGTCCATCTCATCGTTCAGCAGAAAGCCGAGCTTGGGAAGCGTGATGCTATTGCCGAAAGAATTGTTCAGCGTGTAGGTGACGGCCACGGCGTTGCCTTGCGCATCCACCACGTTGTAATGCGTGGTTTCGCTGCTTTCGAATTGTGAAACATGGGCGGCCTGCGCGTGCTGAAGGCCTGGGCCGATCATGTCGCTGGGGGTGGCGTGATTGGGGTCGATGGTTTGGCGCCGCCAGGTAACGTAGGCACTATCGAGCAGCGCTTTGGTGGGCACGTTATAAAAGTCGGGGTCGCCGAGATATTCGCTGCGGTCGGCATAGAAGCGGCGCATTGCTTCGGCTTCGTAGTGGACGGCCTTCACAGAGTTTGGGCCGTCGCTCGCGTAATCCGTGCCGTTCAGCATGGCCATCATTTGCAAAATGCCAATGCCGCCGGCGCTGGGAGGCGGCGCGGTGATAACGTGGAAAGCTTTGTAGTTGCCTTCGAGCGGAATACGTTCAGCGACTTTGTATGCTTTGAGATCGGCTTCTGTGATGAGGCCGCCGTGCGCTTGCATTTCCGCGGCGAATTGCTTGGCGGTAGGGCCTTCGTAAAACCCCTTCGCGCCGGATTGGGCGATGCGCTCGAGAGTAGTGGCGAGTTCGGGCTGTTTGAACGTGTCACCGGCTTTGTAGGGGTTGCCATCGCGCAGGAAGATGCGCTTGGATTCGGGATCGGTAGCCAGGGCGCTGGCGCCAGCGAACGCTTTCTCAAGCGTGGGACTAACGGTAAAACCTTCGGACGCCAGTTTCACCGCGGGTTCAATCAGTTGCGGCCATTTCTGGGAGCCGAACTTTTTGTGAGCCAGTGCAAAACCCGCGACGGAACCGGGGACGCCGGATGATCGCCAGCCGAAGATACTTTCCTTGGTGGGGTTGCCTTTATCGTCGAGGTACATGTCACGGCTGGCTTTTTGCGGAGCGCACTCGCGGAAGTCGAGGAAAGTCGTTTTGCCGTTAGCCAAGCGCACCAGCATGAAGCCGCCGCCGCCCAGGTTACCGGCTTGCGGATGTGTGACGGCTAAGGCGAAACCAACCGCCACCGCCGCGTCCACCGCATTGCCACCGTTCTTGAGAACGGCCAAGCCCACGTCCGCAGCCAGCGGTTCCTGGGCGACAACCATGCCATGTTGCGCGCGAACAGGATCTTTCGCGAGAGCAAGGACGATGGATAGCGCACAAGCGCAACAAACGGGAAGCCGGTGGCAACGCATGAATGCAAGTCTAACAGCTAAGAATCTGCCTAGGTTTCTGGTTTGGAAGGCGCACGCGCAAGGCATGCCCGGTGCCAAGCTCCCGGAGTGAACCCCCGCGGAAGTTACTGTCTGTTTGGCGGCGCGCGGCCGAACCCTTGGCGCTACTTGGCGGGGCTGAGGGCGCGTAAACGCAAAGTTAAGCGACTCTTGTAGCGCGCTGCGGTGTTCTTTTTGATAATGCCCCATTTCGCCGCGCGATCTACCAGCGAGAAAGTAGCGGGAACGACTTTGCCGGCGCCCTCGGCGTCTTTTTTGTCCAAGAGACGGCGCATGGTGCGGATCTGGTGGCGGAGCCGTGTTTTGCGAAGACGGTTGATAGCGGTGCGGCGTTCTGCGATGCGGACACGCTTCAACGAAGATACTGTATTTGCCATTTACCTGATTTGAACCTGAAGTTAAATTTACTATTCCAGGATAGCCGATGGGGCTGCCGGGAGCAAACAGGTGGTTTGC
Source organism: Bryobacterales bacterium (assembly GCA_963764105.1). Taxonomy (GTDB): domain Bacteria; phylum Acidobacteriota; class Terriglobia; order Bryobacterales; family Bryobacteraceae; genus Bog-105. The sequence continues at coordinate 38,883 of CAVXRP010000042.1, read as the reverse complement.
GGCGATTTTTTTTCGCCTATTAAAGTAGGGGGGCAGAGGCGAAAGAAATTCATTTGTACTTCCAAACGGCTGGCGAGGCGGGATCGGGCACGGAAGCGAGGTTTTGAACTTTTTGGACGGGAAAATAGAGAGATTTTGAGGCGATTCGGTCCCGCGTATAAAGAATAGTGCCGAGCCGCGGGAAAGTAGCGCTTTTTCCGGCGAGCCGGGGTGGAGTTTTTCCCGGGCGGATGTTGCGCCGCGCCGCAGGGCGTGGTGAATTGTGTGAAATGCGATTTTTTTGTTCATAAAAATGCCGCGCTGCGCGTGAACGCAGGATGCGCTTCCAAGACAAAGATTAGAGGGGCGGCGCACCGGACGGGGATTGGAGGGAAACGGGAAAGCGCGTAAGTGGCTGAGGTTGATGGGGTTAGGAGGAATGCGGATTTTTTGAAAGTTTGTGACTGCGGAAATAGGCGATCGACCTGAATCGCGGTGGGACGGAGGGAAATGGATCAATCCAGAGGCTTTGGCGGCCGCAGATCGCGCACTGGCATACCGTCGCCCTCGGAGGAGGCGCCGGCGAAGTGACTTTCGCAATACCTTTGATCTGTCAGGGAACATTGCGACGTCCGCTCTCGATAGCGCTGCCGGCAGCGCCGATGGGAATCCCTCCCGGGTTCACTTTGCTGGTAGCGACAGTTGGCGTCATTTCGCTGCCGACGCCGCACTGCCGGCCGGCTTCCGGAGTGCCGTAGCGCTGGCCACGGTTGCAGCTGGCACAGACCGTGAATACGGCCGGCAAGCCGCGTGGCGGCAAATCCGAAGGCGAAGGACAGCGTTGTCGTCGATGTTCACATCCGCCACAAAGGGATTGTGCCGCCGTGCACAGGTTGAATTGCAGTTTTGGTCGGCACCGACCGCAGGCGCTGGGTAGCTAGGGGCTTGGCGTCCAAACTTTCGGTTAGGCCGTCATTCCGGGTTTACCGGAATGACCAAATCGGTCACTTCGACGATATGCCGACTTTACGTCAAAGTGGATTTGTAGAGCAGCGCCGTATTTCGCGGGCTTGCCCGGCGGAACCCGCTGTTGTTTGTTGGCGAGGGCAGCCGGGAGTTGGAAGGAATGACCCGAAAAAGGCACGCGTCCCTGGCTTGCCTGTGGAAGTGCCGGGAGGGAGCAGAAACAAAAATCCAAAACTCGCGTTGTCGCTCCGAATGTAGGTCTGCCCGACCTGACCATCGACCCGACGTTCGAATTTTTCGCAGACACTGAAGCTACTCTAGGCCGTGGGAGGATCCATCGCATGCGCGTCGTAGTTGTTGGGGCAGGAATTGGGGGACTCGGAGCCGCTGTAGCGCTGCGGAGAGTTGGTATCGAAGCGCTTGTCGTCGAGCGGGCTACGAGCATTTGCGAGGTCGGCGCCGGACTGTCCCTCTGGTCGAATGCCATTCAGGCGCTTCGGGCGCTCGGTCTAGAGGACAAGACAGTGGCTTCCGCGTCAGTGATCCACAGGACTGTGATTCAAACACGCAAGGGGCGTTTCCTCGCAACAACTGAAATCGGCGAACTCAGTAAGCGAGCCGGAGCACCTTGCATTTGCATTCACCGTGGAGTTCTACAGAAGACGTTGCTGGAAACACTACCGCTAGGTTCCGTACGAACGGGTGCCCTCTGTGCTGGATTCGAGGATTCAGCAGTGGTTTTGAGGAGCGGTGAACGTATCGGAGCAGATGTTGTTATTGGTGCGGACGGCATCTCGTCTGTCATCCGTCAGCAGCTGCATGGGACGCGACCGACTAGGTATGCAGGTTGCACATGCTGGCGCGGGATTCGCGATGCTGTTCCCGGGTTGCCGAAGGACTCAGCATTGCTCGCCGTGGGTGGAGGTTCGCAGTTCGGCGTGTGGCCCTGTGGCCCCGGAAAAATCTATTGGTTCCTTACGAAGAACGTACCTCCCGGAACTGTGCAATCCAAAATGAGTGCCCTTGCCGCGTGCTGCGATTGGGCGGCCCCGGTACCGGAGATTGTCGCGGGCACGCCCGAGAATGCGATTCTGCAAAATGACATCATCGACCGGCCACCGCTACCGTGGTGGGGCCGCGGCGCCGTCACTCTGTTAGGAGATGCGGCGCATCCGACGACCCCGAATCTTGGGCAGGGAGCCTGTCAGGCACTCGAAGACGCGGTCGTGCTGGCGCACTGCCTGGGTGAAACCCGTCCGATCGAAGCATCGCTACGCAAGTATGAAGCCATGCGTCTTGCACGCACTACGGAGATCGTTCGCACTTCGTGGCAAACGGGGAAAGTCCTCCAACTTGATTCGCCGGCGCTGGAGTGGTTGCGCGACTGGTTCATCAGCACGCAACTCAGCTCGCGCCTGGAATACCGTATCTTAACGAGCCTTCTGAATTACAAGTTCCCAAAGCTCCAATGACCGGACGCCTTGAGCCTAACGAAGCAGGATGAGCCAAGTCGACCTAGATCGGATGTGGTCGGTCCCATATAGAAACGGATCGTCCTACAGTGACAAACCCGCTGTCGTCGGGAGAGCTTTACGAACGAAGCTGTGGATCGGTTACCTGGACGTAAAACGCGCTTAGCCGTTGAAGTGAGCGCGCCGAGTGTGTCCGCTTGGTCGGCCATACATCCACTACTTTTGCGGATAGTCGGGAAACAACTTCCGGATGGCCCGTAAACCGGGAGTTGAGCGAATACGCAGACGGACCAAATCGGGGCACTTCGACGATATGCCGACTACACGGCCAAGTGGATTCCAGACCTGAGGAACTATTGTCGCGTCAGCGTAAGCACAAAAGGCAGCCTTACATTCTTTACGTTCGGGTCACCGGCAATGGCAAACACTCTGCCGAGGAGTCGATTGTCACGCGGAAGCAGCTTTATTTGAAGTGTTTTGGCCCGGGTTCTTATTGCATCAGGTGCATCGATTTTCCCGCTGGACAAGCCTGTAAACGCTCCACCCTCCGACCGCATCTCGATGATTTCTTCGGTGCGGCTATTCCCGATAGCTAGATTCGCAGATTCACTGGATTTGATGTTGATCTTAACCGGCATGTTCGCGCCGCCATCTTCCAGCAGTCCCTGCCATTGTCCTCTCCATGCCGGAGTCGCGACGAACGGTTTGCTTTGAAGGCTGCAGTCTTCCACAGGCCGACGCCAGTCCGGCAGGTAGTTCGTCAGCAGTTCATCGCACACGCTGTAGGCCAGTTCCCATGCGTTGGACCGATTGGTGACGACTACGCAACCTAAGTCTTTCGATGGGACAAAACACATTCTGTTGGCGACTCCTGGGTCCCCGCCGGTCTTAAAGAAAAAGGGCACCCCAGAAGTGGTTTGACTCTTGAACCAGCCGAAGGTGGTTGCGACACCGGATGGACCAGTGAAGACAGGTCGATGCAGTTCATCCAGGTTCTGCTCACTAAGGATGGCCGATTGACCTTTAGCTAAATGGCGCATATTGAAGAGAGCGAAAAGAGCGAGATCGTGAGCGCTCGCGTACAGCTCGCCCGAAGCAGGCGTCGATGTGGTGTAGTGCGGGATCGGTCGGCCAAGCGAATCGTAACGCGTTGCGCCGCTTCGTACTCGAACAGTATCACTGCCGAAAAAGCTGTCGCTCAAACCTAGAGGCGCGAGCACTCTTTGATGCATCAGGGCTCCAAGCTCCGTCTGCGTGAGAGCTAAAGCGATTGCATTCAGCGCCGCAAATCCGAGGTTGCTGTACTCATAGCAGGCTGCCGGAGGGTAAGCCAGCCTGCCATATTGTTGAAGAAGGGCGTCTGGACTGGGGACAAGCTTCGCTTCGTTTGCGTCATAGGATTCATATATGCCGGGCAGACCACTGGCGTGAGCACCTAGTAGCCTGACACTCACCGCTTCCGCGTTGCGGTCTTTACCCACGAGTTTGCAGCCTGCGAGAAATCTATTCGCGGGCTCATCCAGGGATAGCTTGCTTTCGGCGACCAAGGTCATGATGGTGGTCGCGGTGAACGGCTTTGTGACGGAGGCCAAGCTGAACGGGGTATGAGGTGTCGCCTTCAGAGCCGCTTCCCGATTTGCCCAACCAAAACCTTCCTCCCAAATGATGCGTCCGCCTTTTACCACGGCGACAGCTACTCCGGTCGCGTCACCTCGTGCAATCGACTGCTGAATTCTATTGCGTACCGGCTCGAAGTTTACCTTGGTCGCTTCATCATGGGAGAAAGCTCCACTGGCGTTCTGCTTCGCAGCAACAAGGCCACCAAACGAAGCTGAGAGCATCCACCGTATTACGTCGCGACGGTTTGAGCGTGCCGTCATTTGTATTCCCCTTCATGGTACAGAGCCGCTTCAGTGCGCTAAGATTACGCCGTATTGGATTTCGCTGTTAAGGACTGCAATCTAGGGATCATTACCGCCGAAGTTGGAACGTCGACTGGAGTTGGAGTCCAGCACTCATTGGGCGGATTTCACCTTGCCGTAAAACGCGCTATCTGTCGAAGTGCTTTGCCGATTCAGGGCGGATGGTCGGCTATCCAGAAGTTGGGCAACGTCTAGGCTCGGCGAGGTCGACACTCACTGGATGACGTTTACTTCAGTCCGCTCGTTGTGAGAGCTTGCTCGGAGGAATGCTTCACCCTACTGCAAGCATTCCTCTTTTCCTGACACCGCCGACCTGCAGTGGCGAAGCCACCCGGCCCCACGAACCGATTGGCGGATCAAAATCGCCGCCCTCGCAAACAGCTCCAGACGACGATCGTTCCGCTCGATTGGCTACTTGGGCATTGGGATGGAAACGGCCTTGCCGGCGCCGCGCTCCGAGATCCAGATTGTGTCGCCAGCGGGCTCGACCCCGGTTGGTGTTTTGAGACCTTCCTTGATGACGGTGACGCTGGCCTTGTCTCCATTCACAGTAATGACCGAAATCTTGCCGCTGGCGTTTTCGGCGACGATGAGTTTGCCGTTGGCGGCGCGCATGCCGTCAGGACCTTTGATCGGCTGATCCATCCAGATATCGACGGGTTGGCCGGCCTTGCCGGCGGCGTCCACCGGGATGCGGTAGAGATTGTTCGAGAACACGTTGTTCACATATAGCGTGCCGTCTAGAAAAGTTATGCCGTCGATGCCATAGAGCGCGCGATCTTCCAGGAATAGTTCGGCAGCGGAGGCGCCCGCCGGCAGTTTGTAGATCTTGCTGTTGATGGTGTCGGTGATGTAAAGGGCGTGGTCGGGCCCGATTGAAAAATCGTTGCAGATACTGTTGTCGCCTGGCAGGTTCCAACGAAGCTTTTCAGCGCCCGTGGCCAGGTCGAAGCCCCGCAAGGAGGTATGCCGCTGGACTGGTTTGGTGTTTGGGACGGGAGTTAGCTGACAGGTCCACAAGGTGTTGCTGGAGGCGTCCGCCAGCATGCCGAAGAAAAATGTGCCGGGAGCTTCGGCACTGGCGTCGATGAACTTTTCAGCGGTCGAAGACCCCGCGCTTATCTTATAAACAAACGGCGTGCTGGCGCTGCCGACGATGAGCACGCCGCCCGGCGCCATAGTGAGGCTTTCCGGCTGCGATTTAGCGTCGACAATTAAAATATCGGCGGCTAACATAGCTTGTGCAAAGCCGGCCATCAGAGCCATGCCAAAAGACGAGAGTTTGATCTTCGCCATCGACATCGTTGGTCCCCCTGGGATGAATGTTCAGTATACGGAATGACTGACTTACCGATTACTTCGGCGTTAGGTGGATGAGGGCGCCGGGATTTTCGTCCTCAAGGATCCAGAGCGAGCCATCAGGACCCTCTTCCACGTCGCGGACGCGGATGCCCACGTCCCAACGCTCGGCGGGCTTGGCGCCCCCATGGCCATCAAAGACGATGCGGTTGAGAGACTTGCTCGCCAGGCCGCTGATGAAGCCGTTGCCGTTCCATTGGGGGAAGGTCTGGGTGCCGCTGTAGAACATGAGATTGCCCGGCGCGATTACCGGAACCCAGTAGATCACCGGCTTCGTCAAATCGGGTCGCGTCTCGGGATTGGGGATAGGCACGCCGTTATAGTTTTTGCCATAGGAGACGAGCGGCCAGCCGTAGTTCTTACCCGGCTGGATGAGGTTGAGTTCGTCGCCACCGCGCGGGCCATGCTCGACCTCCCACAATTCACCACTGGGTGAAAACGCCAAGCCATAGGGCGTGCGGATGCCGCTGGCCCAAGTTTCAGCGGGCGTCAGGTTGGGGCCGGGCAAGGTATACGTGCTGACCACCTTGGCGGTTTTGGCGGCTTCCGTGTCACTGGGAGGATCGATGAGAGGGATGGTGGCAGCGCCGGTTTTGCCGAAGTTGGGATTGCCGGGGGCGGGTTTACCGTCCAGTGTCAGTCGCAGGATCTTGCCTTCGGGCTGGTCTGGATCTTGAGCGGGAGTGAAGCGCTGGCGGTCGCCCACGGTGAGGAATAGATACTGGCCGTCGGGTGAGAAGGCGATCTGCGCGCCCTCCTGGCCGCCTTTGCCCTTGGGCAACTGACGCCACAAGACGGTCAAATCTCCGAGCCGGGCTGAGTGGGCGGAGGTATGCAGCTTGGCGCGGGCGAGGGCCAGGCCGCCGCCATAGTCGCCGGGTTCCGCGTAGGTGAGATAGATACTCTGGTCAGTGGCGAAATGGGGCGAGAGGAAGACACCCAGCATGCCGTTCTGGCCCTCCCAATAGACTGGGGGTGTGCCGGCCACTGGCATCTTTTCTCCGCGCTGAGACACCAGCCACACAGGCCCCACCTTTTCGGTGACGAGCATGCGGCCATCAGGCAGGAAGGCTATGCGCCAAGGCAATTCAAAGGTGGCGACTGTGGTCATGTTGAAGGGCAGGCTGGCTTCGGCCTTTTGCTCGCCCGCGTTGACTTGGGCCCAGAGCGCCACCGACGATAGGGTAAGAGCCAAGGCGGCTTTCAGCAAGTTCATCCTTATTTCTCCTTATTTTCAGGCGTCGGGCCTAACGTAAGCCGAGCGCTGTTGTCGCTCGATATTAGCATTGGAATGTTGGGTAGCGCAGGAGGTGCGATGGGACTGAAAGACGTCCAGCAGGGGCGAGGCGGTGAATGACGAGGCGGTGGAGGGATTCACGGAGGCGGATTGGGCCGCGATGAAAGAGCGTGTTCAGGAGCTGAAAGCGGAAGGACGCCCAGGCCCGCGCGCGCCCTTGACGAAGGAACTGACCGGCGACGCCGAGTTCAGGATCGGCGCACTGGTGAAGAGATCGGTGAGGTGAGAATGCCGCGCGGTTGAAAAACCGGGTCTGGGAGAGAAGAAAGGCCAAACTAGGTCGCTGACGCTCCCGGCTCCGAGTCGGCGGGAGGTCTGCCCCACAAACGCCGGGGAAAAATTTGATGGTGACGAAAGATTTTACGGGGTTCGTTTCGGTGCGCGGCGCTCGCCAGCACAATTTGAAGAACATCGACGTCGATATTCCACGCGACGCACTGGTGGTCTTCACCGGCGTATCGGGTTCCGGCAAATCGTCGTTGGCGTTCGGCACTTTGTATGCGGAGGCGCAGCGGCGGTATCTGGAATCGGTAGCGCCCTATGCCCGGCGTCTGTTCGATCAAATCGGCGCTCCCGAGGTGGATCGAATCGACGGACTACCACCGGCGATCGCGTTACAGCAGCAGCGAGGTTCGGGGACGACGCGCTCATCGGTAGGAAGCGTGTCTACCTTGTCGAATTTACTACGGATGCTGTATTCACGCGCGGGAGTGTATCCGCCAGGGCAAGCGGAATTGCACGGCGAGGCGTTTTCGACCAACAGTCCGGAGGGCGCTTGTCCCGAGTGTCACGGGGCCGGCCGCCTTTACGATGTGACGGAACAAAGTATGGTGCCCGACGACAGCCTGACGGTACGGCAGCGCGCTATCGCGGCTTGGCCAACCGCCTGGGGAGGCCAAAACCAAAGAGACATTCTGGTGACGCTGGGCTTTGACGTTGACCGTCCTTGGCGGGACCTTCCCAAGAAAGACCGCGATTGGATTCTGTTTACCGACGAACAACCCACGGTGCCGGTTTATGCGGGCTTCACGCCGCAAGAAACTCGGCAGGCGCTTAAAAGGAAGGAGACACCTAGTTACCAAGGAACGTTCACCGGTGTGAAGCGCTATGTGTTGCACACGTTCGCGAATACACAGAGCGCACTCACGCGCAAGCGCGTTTCACAATTTCTGATCAGCACGGCTTGCCCACTTTGCCAAGGCAAGAGACTGCGGCGGGAGTCGCTCAACGTGAAGTTCGAGGGACTGGACATTGCCGATATCTCAGCGCTCTCACTCAAGAGATTAGACACTGTGTTGCGACCGACGGCGCAAGGCCTCAGGGCAGAACAAAACAAACATCATCCGGAAAAGGCCATCGTGGCACAGCGGATTGCGCAGGATTTGGTGGCGCGTATCGCTGTCATGCTCGATCTGGGACTGGGTTACCTATCACTTGAGCGAAGTACGCCCACACTCTCACCTGGAGAATTGCAGCGCCTGAGGCTGGCCACCCAGGTCCACTCCAATTTGTTTGGTGTGGTTTACGTGTTGGACGAGCCTTCGGCCGGACTTCATCCGAAGGACACGGAGGCGCTGATGGTGGCGCTGGACCGGCTCAAAGCTTCGGGTAATTCGCTGTTCGTGGTGGAACACGAGTTGGATGTGATTCGACGCGCCGACTGGATTGTGGACATAGGGCCGGCGGCGGGGGACCAGGGCGGGTTGGTGCTGTATAGCGGACCGCCAGCCGGGCTTCGAACAGTGAAATCGTCACAGACGGGAAGGCATCTCTTCGCGCATGTGAAAGCGGCGGCGCGAGCTGCGCGCAGGCCGCAAGGTTGGCTCCGTTTGGAAGGCATTTCGCGCAATAACCTTCACGGGCTGGACGCTAGTTTCCCGTTGGGAACGTTGACTGCGGTCACTGGCATTTCGGGCTCAGGCAAATCGAGCCTGGTGAGTCAGGCGTTGGTAGAACTGGCGGGCGAGCAGTTAGGCCACGATGTGGGCGCCGACTTAGAGGATGGCGACGCAACTGAGATGAGTAGTGTAAGTCCGGGGGGTGGCAGGGTGAGCGGGGTGGAAGCGATCAAGCGGTTGGTAAAGGTCGACCAAATGCCGATCGGCCGGACGCCACGCTCCAATTTGGCGACCTATACGGGTTTGTTCGATCACGTCCGCAAACGATTCGCGGCTACCAAAGCGGCGCGCGCTCGGCGGTATACAGCAAGCCGTTTCTCTTTTAACGTTGCGGGCGGACGTTGTGAGACATGCGAGGGCGAAGGCTTTGTCTGCGTGGAGCTGCTGTTCATGCCCAGCGTTTACGCGCCTTGCGCCACTTGTCATGGAACCCGTTACAACGCGCCGACACTCGAAATTCACTATCGCCAGAAGAACATCGCCGAGGTGCTGGCGATGACCGTCGACATAGCGGCTGACTTCTTCCGGGAAGAGGGTCAGGTCTATCACTCGCTGAGGGTTCTGCAAGAGGTGGGGTTGAGCTACCTACGGCTAGGTCAGCCGGCTACCGAGCTTTCCGGCGGCGAGGCGCAACGAATTAAGCTCGCCACCGAGTTGCAAAGGATGCAACGCGGCAACACACTTTATGTACTGGATGAGCCGACAACCGGATTGCATCCTTCGGATGTGGAGAAGCTGATCGCCCAGTTGGATGGCTTGGTGGAAGCGGGCAACACAGTGATAGTGATTGAGCATGATATGCGCGTGGTGGCGGCGAGCGACTATGTGATCGATATGGGGCCAGGAGCCGGCGAGGAGGGCGGCCGCATTGTGGCTACCGGTACCCCAAGCGAGGTAGCGAAGGCAGCTGAAAGTAAAACGGCTCCTTACTTGCGCAAGTTTCTGCAATTGACAGATTCATACAAATAACTGCGATAGAGAGATTGGTCTGCGATAGGTGTGATCGCCGCCACGAAGGGCTGCGGCGCAACCGTTACGCCACTGTGCGGCAGAAAAAGGCAATCATTCAGCAGGATCAGGATACCGTTTGCTGGACGTTTTTTCCTAAGCTAGATAGAGGATGAACGAGGTTATGCAAAAACGAAAACTGGGAAAAAGCGGCTTGGAAGTTTCCGCTATTGGGCTCGGCTGTATGAGGATGACCGGCGGTTACGGTCCCATACCAGACAAGCAGGAGATGATTGCGGTGATTCGGGGAGCGGTGGCCAGAGGCGTTACGTTTTTCGATACGGCGCAAGTGTACGGTCCATTCGCGAATGAAGAATTGGTGGGCGAAGCGCTTGCTCCAGTCCGGGCACAGGTGCGTATCGCGACCAAGTTCGGTTTCCAGTTCGAAGACAGCGGTAGTGGAGCGCGATCAGTAGGTGTGAACAGCCGGCCGGAGCACATCAAGCAGAGTGTCGAGGGATCGTTGAAACGACTGCGAGTCGAGACCATCGATCTGCTTTATCAACACCGGGTTGATCCGGAGGTGCCCATTGAAGACGTGGCCGGTGCCGTGAAAGACTTGATTGGCGAAGGTAAGGTGAAACACTTCGGGATGTCTGAAGCAGCGGCACAAACTATCCGGCGCGCGCATGCGGTGCAACCTGTGACCGCGCTGCAAAGCGAGTACTCGCTGTGGTGGAAACGGCCGGAGGAGGAAATACTGCCGGCTCTGGAGGAACTCGGGATCGGATTGGTTCCGTACAGTCCGCTCGGCAAGGGTTTTCTCACCGGGACAATGAGCGAAGACACCTCGTTCGCTAAGGAAGACCTACGGAGCCGTATCCCGCGCTTTACGCCGGATGCCCGAAAAGCAAATCAGCCGCTGATTGAGTTGCTTAGCGGTATTGCTGAGCGCAAGAAGGCAACACCAGGTCAAATCGCCCTGGCCTGGCTGCTGGCACAGAGACCATGGATCGTTCCGATTCCGGGCACCTCCAAGCTGACGCGCCTGGAAGAGAACATTGGAGCGGTTGCGGTAGAACTGACGCCGGAGGATCTCCGCGAGATTGAAAGCTCCGCCGCAAAGATTACCGTGCAAGGCGCTCGTTACCCAGACGATCTGGAGCGAATGACGAATTTGTGAGTTCGGCAACGGGCCGCGCTTCGTATGGTGGGCAGACGTGTCCTACACGGAGTAAACTTCGAAGACTATGAATGAACTCGCGCAAGCTCTAACTGCTGATAGCGCGCATGCTGCTCCTGAGCATATTCTGGAAGCCCTATCGGACGAATTAGCAAGAAGCCCGGTGCCTGGAGCGCCCCGCACCATCTACGAGGAGCTGTGGCATTTAGCATTCTGGCAACAAATCACGCTGGATTGGATCTCTGGAATTGAGACGCCATATCCAGCTCGAACCAGCGATCCCTTTCCTAGCGAGTTGCAATCCTCGGCTGAATCGTGGGAACAACTCTGCGGCCGCTTCCTGAGAGGAGCGGAGCAAGCCGCGTCTATTGCCGGCGATCTCGCCCGCTCAGCTGAGGTCGTCCGATGCCCCTCCCGTCCAGGACATCCTGTGCGACTGATGAGCGTTCCAGACCAACTGATAAGCCTGGCGGCGCATAACGCTTACCATTTTGGGCGAATTGTTCTCTTGCGGCAGCTTCTGGGCGTGTGGCCGCCACCGTCGGGAGGTTTCAGCTGGTAAGCGCGCTTCTATGCTAGCTTCTCGACATGTCCCAGTCTCCAAACCCCGCCCCGTCGCAGCCGGTGGCTCCTCTGCTTGCGCTGGCCACTGAGTTACTCACGGCCGGGCGAACAGCCGATGCGATCGCGCCACTGCGCGAGGCCGCGTTACTTGAGCCGTCCAATGCCATCATCCAGCACGATCTCGGCCTCGCCTGCCTGGAGGTCGGGCGCCTGGCGGATGCCATTGCGGCACTCGAACAGGCGGTCGCCAGCAACCCGCGCTACGCCGACGCCTATTTCCGGCTGGGCATCGCCTTAGAGAAGCAGGGCGACATGGGCGGGGCCATTGTGGCCTACGACCGGGCTACTGAACTGCAGCCATACCTGAGCGAGGCGTGGTTCCGCGCCGGCGCGCTGGTTTATACACTGGGCCATCGCGACGAGGCGATCGGCTGTTTCCGGCGCGCGGCGGCGACGGGCGGTAAGACAAGCTTCGGCCGGCTGGGCAAAGCGCGCGCGCTGCTGGCGGAAGAGCGCAATTTGGAAGCGGAAAAAGTGCTGCGAAAGACGCTGGCGCTTGATCCGGCCAACTTCATGGGGCATGATCTGCTCGGCAATCTGCTTGCTGAGTTCGGCCGTTTCGACGAGGCTCGCGAATGCTTCGAACGCGCGCTTGCGTTGGCGCCGCTGCTGGCGGGAAGCTACTACGATCTGGTCCGCTGCCGCCCCGTTACGCACGATGACGACGGTCTGATGCGACGGATGGAAGCCGCCTTGGCTACGCCAAGACTGGAAGCGGTGCAACGCCACCGGCTTCACCTGGCGATCGGCAAGGCGGCAGACGATTTAGGTGACTATGCCTTGGCCATGCAGCATTTCGACGCCGCCGATACGGTGCGCCGGGGTTCTGCGCCGTTCGACTCGGCCGCGTTCTCCGCGAGATGGAGCGCCTGATTGCCCGCTGCACACCCGAATTCATCGCGCGGGCGCCGGAATTTGGCAACTCCGATGCCAGACCGGTGCTGATCATCGGCATGCCACGCTCCGGCACAACTCTCGTCGAGCAGATCGTCTCCATGCATCCCGAGGTGGCGGCTGGCGGCGAATTGAATTTCTGGAACGAACGCGGCGCGGCGTGGCTCCGCTCCGGCGCGGCAGGGAACGAGAAGGCCGTTCCTGGCTCAGGCGGCGGCCGACTATCTCGACGTGCTGCACGGGATCGCGCCGAAGGCGGCGCGCGTGACCGACAAGATGCCGTTCAACTTCCTCTGGGCCGGGCTCATTCACGTAACCTTTCCGCGCGCCACTATCATTCATTGCCGCCGCGCCGCCGTCGATACGGCGCTGTCCATCCATCAAACTCATTTCCATCCGAGCCTGGCGTTTCCAACCGGCGGCGCCGAACTGGTCGCGTATTTCCGCAGCTATCAGCGGCTCATCGAACATTGGCGAAGCGTGCTGCCCGCGGATCGCTTCCTTGAGGTAGATTACGAGGAGCTGACTCGCGCGCCTGAACCAGTGATCCGGCGCATTGTCGCGGCCTGCGGCCTGGCGTGGCACGACGAGTGCCTGCGCCCCGAAGGCAATCCGAGGGCGGTGAAGACCCCCAGCAAGTGGCAGACCAGGCAGCCAATCTATCGGACCTCCGTGGAGCGGTGGCGACGTTACGAACCGTGGCTAGGGGCGCTGCGCGCGCTGGTTGACGATGAGTCGGAACGGAGCAACTCGGATACGTCGACAGAATCCTGACGAGTTACTCCGCCCGCATAACGAAACCGACCGATCCGCCGCCACAATCCCACGAAGACCGACCGTCAGGCCAGACCACCTCAGTCCCAGGTCCGCGCAGGTAACCGGAAGTTCACGTAATTGTCATAAGCCCGTTGCGTGTCATATGGCAATATTAGGTCCTCCGATAGGTTGGGAGTATGCCCGTATTTATGTCCCGATTGGTCGGAGGGCCAATTCCGGCCTGCGGAATGGAAAACTCCAAGGAGGAGAACGATATATGTTTGGAAAAACGTCTCGAACTAACTCTCGAGATAAATCTAAAAAGAAATCTCCCATGAGCCGTCTGCGTCCGCTCGCCGGACTGCTGGCGGCAGGGCTGAGCGTTCCGGCGTTCGCTGGGCAGTCCGTGCCGTTCCCGACCTACCAAACCGGCCCCCAGCCAAACGGGTCGTGGGTGGTCAGCAGTGGCCAAGTCATTACCCCAGCCGGTATCCAAGTCGACCTCGGCATCCGGGTGCGCGCGAAGGCTGTTGCGCTGAACCCTACTGGCAATCACACCGCCGCCGTCCTCACCATGGGCGCGTCGCAGGCTGTGGAAGTGTTCGACACCCAGACCGGCGCTGTCATCCAGAACTATCTCACGCTTGGGCAGGATTCGAGCGGTAGCTATAGCGGCATCACCTATTCGGCGGACGGCAGGTACCTGGTGTTCAGCCAGGACAGTAGCCACGTTACCATCACCAAAGTCAATACACAGGGCTTGCTGCAAGACGACGCCCAGGTGAGCGTGCCGCCAAACAATTCCTTCATCAGCTGCTTTCCGAACAGCCCTCCTGGCGCTTACGCAGTACCCTGCGGCACGTTTTATAGTCCGAGCACTTCTTATCCTGGCGGCGTCGCACTCTCAGCCGATGGCACCAGGGCTTACGCTCTGTTGAACCAGAACAATACGCTAGCCGGGATCGACCTGACCACAACGACTCCGACTGTGGATGGGCAGATCCGCGTCGGCAATGCGCCGCACAGCATCCTGATCAGCAGCGATGGCCGAACCGCTTACGTCAGCAACGAGGGAGGCCGGGCTGCTACCGAAGCGGACTTCCAGATCTGGTCTGCCGGCACTGAGATCGTCGCCGACCCGGTGGTGGGCGCCGCCATTACCGGTACCGTTTCGGTGGTCGATCTGCCCTCAATGAAGGTCACCGCGACTATCCCGACCGGTCTGCACCCAACCGGGATGGCATTCTACGGAAAGTACCTGTTGGTAGCCAATACCTATAGCGATACGATCACAGCCATCGACACCACTAACAACACGGTGTTGGGTAACATCGACATCAAGCTGCCGATCGCCGTTCCGGGCGCCAGCCAACCGGCCTATGGCGCCGCACCGAACTCAATCGCAGTCGACAGCAAGAACGGCATAGCCTACGTGGCGCTTTACAACGCCAACGCGATTGGGGTGGTCAACCTCGCCAGCGGCGTGCAGAATCGCGTCATGGGCACGATTCCGGTAGCCTATGCGCCGAGCTCAGTAGTCTTTGACGCGGCAGATAACGTGCTGATCGTTGCCAACGATAAGGGCATCGGCACGCGTTATTCGTTCGAGACCGACCACGGCGTTACCGGCTACAACACTCACCAGGACAATGGCACGGTGAGTATCGTGCCCGTGCCGAATAGTAAGACCCTGGCGGCGATGACGGGGCAGGTTGTGGTGAATAACCATTGGGATTTGGCGCAAAATATCAAGTCTGCCGCCGGTGGCAGCCCGGATGCCATACCGCTCGCACTGCCAAACAAGATTGGCGATCCATCGCTGATCAAGCACGTGTTCCTGATCATCCGTGAAAATCGCACCTACGATCAGATGCTGGGCGACGTGGTGGCCGGCAACGGCGATCCCTCGCTGGCAGTGTTTGGCGGCAAAGACTCGCCGAACGCGCATGCGCTAGTGCAGCGCTTCCCCCTCTTCGACAATTTCTACGACCCAAGCCGCCAGTCGGCTGACGGTCACCAGTGGATTACTGAGGGCATGGCGCCGTACGCCGACGACATCCAGTCACCTGACTGGGTCCGCAGCTATCCGGGCGGGAACGCCGGCGATGCACTCGCATACCAGAACAAGGGTTTCCTGTTCTCGGAAGCGGCGGCCGCCGGTCTGCCTGTGAAGATCTACGGCGAATACGTCGAGAACGATACGTTCAAGCAGCCGAACGGGTCAACCAGCGAGCCGAGTTGGAGCCAGTTTTACGCGGACTCGCAGAAGTTTGAGGCTGGGCTGGAGAAGACGCTGTACTATCAGAACACGGTCCAGGCAGAGTCCTCTATCCCGGCGGTGTATGACCATCTCATCAAGAACTTTCCACAGTTCGATCTGGGCATCCCCGACCAGTTCCGCGTCGACGTGTGGGTGCAGGACTTCAACGCCGACATCGCCGCCGGTACCGTGCCGGCGTTGAGCATTCTGTGGGTCATGGACGACCACACCGGCGGCCCGCCAACGCCGGACGCTGAACAAGCCGATAACGACTTGGCCATTGGGCGCATTATCGACTACATCAGCCACAGCAATGTTTGGCCCACCTCCGCGATCTTTATTGAGGAAGACGATGCGCAGAACGGCGTCGACCACGTCGACGGCCATCGCAGCCCGGGCTATATCGTCAGCCCGTACGCCGTGCAGAACGGCGCCACGGACCACACTTACTACACGCAGGTCAACATGACTCGAACGATCGAGCAAATCCTCGGTCTGCCGCCCATGAATCAGTTCGATCTCGTGGCGTCGCCAATGCGAACGGCTTTCATCGACGGCCAGCCATCTCCAGCCAACTTGCTGCCCTGGACGCACGTGCCGAACCAGGTTCCGCTGACCCAGGGCGTTACAGCTAGCTCGGTCACACCGAGCAGCCCGGCCGTCAAAGCGCTGAGGGCGGGTTGGCTCAAGAAGAAGACGGAGATTTTCGCTGGTAAACTGACCAAGCCCGACTCCGAAGATCCGGACACAGTCAACCATCTGAATTGGTATCTGTCCACCGGGTTTAAACGACCCTATCCCGGCGAGAGCAAGGTTCGACCTGCGAGCGACTTCAACAAGCCTGCTCCCAGCACCACCCCTGACGTGGACGAATAAAACGCGTCCGGCTGTAGTGGCCCTCTCCCTGCCTAACCGGGGAGAGGGTTTTTTTGTTTACGCAACGTAGGCGCTTTCCGTGATACGATCCGGTCATCATGTCCCAAGTAGTTTACCGCTCCGAGGTGCACATCGAGCGCGTGAAGGGCGCCCTGCGCCGGGCTTATCTTCCGGCCGAACGACAGCCTGTCCTATTCGGAGTGCATGGCGCTGTCGCCGAGCATTACAAGGTACCGCCCGCGATCCTCGAGCCTCACGCCACGACCTTGGATTACATAGTCGCCGCCGCGGCGGGTTGACTGACGGGAACCTTCGGAGGCGCGCTGGAGGCGCGTCAAGTAGACGCCTCGAATGAGCGATTGGTGTCTGAAGCGGTCGGCGAAATTGAGTTAGAAGACAATGTGCTGGTGATCCGCCGCATCCACGTCGTTCTGAAGCTGAAGGCGTTGGAGTTGCACAGAGAGACGGCCAGTCGGGTCCATAGTTTCTATGCCGAAAAGTGTCCGGTTTATCGCACACTCATACCGGCAATTGCGATTACTACGGAACTGGTGTTCGAGACCTTGACCGCGTAGTTATTTAGGTCGCAAACCGGACGCTCACTAGAGGGTCGATGTACTGCCCCTAATTTAATTGTAACAACTCTCGACCTAGAAAGCTAACTCATTGATAATAAGGAATATTTGTTACTAAAAATGTCGATCAAAAGCGTAGAATTGGATCTTGTATTCGACTAAACTCAGCAAGGATACTTTACTCGGAGTCGATTAGTAAGATCCCTCCGAGTAAAACCGCAAAAGATATTCCCTTGGGAGGTTTCTATGATTCCGTCAGAGAAGAGTGCGGCAGTGGCTCGCGGACTGTGCGAGGCTTTCGGCGTGACAGAGTTCGAAGACATCAGCGTGCTGAGCAAGGGCCGCACCTCGTCCCTTGTCTTTCGCATCGTCGTGGGAGGATCTCCCTATCTCTTGAAGATCATGCATCCATATGGCCTGGACATTCTTACGCGTTTGTTCGCCTGCATGAAAGCCGCCGCCGAAGCGGGTCTCGCGCCGCATGTCTGGTACAGCAGCATCGAAGATCGCATCTTCATCACAGATTTTGTAAAAGAGGTTCCCTTTCCGCTGGAGGATGCGCTTATCCCGCTTGCCTCTGCGCTGCGAACTCTGCATGCACTGCCGCCGTTTCCAGCAGTGGCGAATCACCTCAATACGTCATGCATGTTCCTCATGAACAAAGGGCCTGCTTTGGATGGATTCCTCCAGAGTTTTCAGGCGGCGAACCTCCTGCCTCAGGACCAAAGCGAGGAACTGTTAGCTCGCTATGCCCAGGTGGTCGCGGTCTATCCGTATCACGACCCTGACATGGTATCGAGTCACAACGACTTGTTCAAACCGGACAACATCATGTTCGATGGAAAACGCGTGTGGCTGGTGGACTGGGATACGGCTTTCCTGAACGATCGTTACGCGGATCTGGCGGTGGTTGCAAATCTAGTCGCCGCTAATGACGCACAGGAGCGGGTCTATCTGCGGGAGTATTTTGGACAAGAGCCTGACGAGTACCAACTCGCCCGCTTCTTCCTGATGCAGCAGGTGGCCCATATGTTTTACGCCATGGGCTTCCTGTTGATTGGTTTGTCGGGTCACCCGCTAAATCAGCGTGAAGACGTGCCCGCATCGCGAGACTTTCATCGGCGTTTGTGGGCTGGTGAGGTCAACCTGGCGGATAACGATTCGAAAGTGCTCTATGGGAGGGTTCA
The DNA here is from genome assembly GCA_963764105.1 of Bryobacterales bacterium. Taxonomy (GTDB): domain Bacteria; phylum Acidobacteriota; class Terriglobia; order Bryobacterales; family Bryobacteraceae; genus Bog-105. The sequence continues at coordinate 20,687 of CAVXRP010000042.1, read as the reverse complement.
TCTGGAACAGCTCTTACGCGATACGCGGCAGGCTCGTTTCAGCGAGGCACTGAAGGTTGTCTCAGCTCGGCACCTCTTAAGCGCACATTAGGATTATCAGCAGCTCTCGGCCCGTTCGTGGGGCTATGGCTTGTGCCGTTTCGCTTGTTCCCGGATCACTTGCTGCCGCACTTCACTCATGTATTCGCGAATATATTGTTGATACATCACCGGGATTTCGTCGCGATTGATTTCGCCGCCTAGATCGGCGTGGTGCCCCAAGCGCTGCGAGTAACTGGTTTGCAATTGCTGTTTGCCGGAGGGATTTTCCACCATCACATCGCCCGTAGCGCTTTCGCTGCGCTTGCCAATGATCTCCGCCAGCTTGCCCATGGCCTTCAACTGTTCCGCGTCCTTCGTCGATTTATCGCCATCCTGGCTGCCGATACCTGAGTGCGCGTCCGATTTGCTATTGTCAGCCGATTGGTCGGCCGCCTTGCCTTGCCCCGAGCGCGTTTTCTCCTGCGTCTGCCCTTGTCCTTGCCCCTCCGAGGATTGCTGCTGCTCGCTCGACTCCCGATTGTTCGCGTCCTGGCGCGACTGATTGTTTTGCTCTTTCGACGCGCCTTGCTGATCGCCTTTCTTGTCCTCGCCCGAGCGCTGATTGGCATCCTGCTTACTTTGGTTATTAGGGCGCATCTTCGCCGCCAAACTCGAGAGCGCATCCTTCATACGGTCAAGCAAGCCGTTTGAACTCTTCGGATTGTTCGCTTGATCGTCGGCGCCAGGCTTCTGCGAAGCAGCATTTTGCCCAGCCTCATCGCCTTCTTTCGCGCCGGCGCGCTGCTGCGATCCGCCCGCGTCTCCGTCTTTGCGTTCCTTGCTCTGGCCGTCCTCAGTTTTGGAGTCGCGCATTTCAGCGGGATCGTTTGGGTTCTGACCTGCACCCGCGCCTTCACCCTTCGCTAGTGGCGGTGTGTCGCCGCGCGGCGGTTCTTTGGCATCCTTTTGACCATCCGCTTTGGGCGTCGCTTTTTGGCCGCGCTGGTCCGAGCCTTGTGCCTCGGCGCGCTGGCGTTTTGTCTCTTCCGAGTCTTTGTCAGTGCGCTCCAGCACTTCGCTCAAGTTCAACGGAATTAAGGATTGGCGGAGGCTCAGGCTGTTGGTTACCAGGTAACGCACGCTAAACAAACTCACGGCCACCAGCGCCAGGGCGCCGGAAATCGACCACAATTTTCTGCCGGTAAACGGAAATGCTTGTGCCACGTCAACGCTGCGCGCTGCGCGCTCCGCTCCCTTAAGCTGATATTCGGCGATAGCGTCCTGCCTCTGCGCGTTACTCGAAAGCAAGTACCACGCCGTGGAAAGAGAATCGGCCAACTGCAGCCGCCGATCGAGCAATTGCGCCACCCGGTAATGTCCCAGCAGCCGCTCCCGAACCTGATACCCTGCGGTCACTAGGCCAATCACCGCCAAGAATGCCAACCATCGCCAATCCAGGATCTGCGTGCCTACCAGCAGCATGAGCACCAGGGCCGTCAAAACGAGTGCGGCCGCGATGGCGCCGCGCTCTACCGCTACCACCAGCAGACGCCTCTCCCAGGCGGAACGGACTACTTTTTCCACCTGGCTGGTATCGGGCATGACTGAATTATCCCACGCGAAAATTTTGAGGACTGATTGCTTCTGGCTCATCCTTAGCGCGTCATAATTGAGGAATCAATCATGCTCAAATGGAACGACGTTCTCCGCCTCGCTAAAGAGGGTAATCCACCTCCCGATCGAAAAGTGACGAAGACAGACGCCGAGTGGCGCCGGCAACTCAGCGCCGAACAATATCAGGTGACCCGCCAAGCAGGTACCGAGCGACCCTTCAGTTCGGCCATGTGCAATCTCTTCGAGCCAGGAATCTATTCCTGCTTGTGTTGCGACACCGTCCTGTTTGATGCGTCGGAAAAATTCGATTCCGGCACTGGTTGGCCGTCGTTCACTCAGCCGTTAACCAGTAACGCCATCGCTTATCATCTGGACACCAGCTACGGAACGACGCGCGTCGAAACACTCTGCAATACCTGCGACGCTCATCTGGGCCACGTCTTTCCCGATGGCCCAAAACCCAGCGGATTGCGCTATTGCATGAATGCGGTCTCGCTTAAAAAGGTTGCCGCCGTCGAGACGCATTAACGGCGTTTTCATCACTTATTCACAAGGCGCTTTCATACTTGTTAAGGTTTGCCACTGTGCATCTGTGAAGTGGCTCACCAAACTACTTTCTGAAAGAGGACTACGATGTCGAAAAAAGCAGGCGAACACCACAAGAAGGCAGCCGAGCACCACGAGCACGCGGCTAAACATCATCATGAAGCAGCCAAACATCATGAGGCTGGCAGTCACGAGAAGGCGGCGCACCACGCCATCACCGCGCATGCCCATACTCAGCACGCTGCGAACCACGAAGCGGAAGCGGCCAAAGCTCACGCCGAAGATCACTCAGCCTAAGCTTCTGGGGCGGCGCCATGCGCTGCCCTTACCCAGCCAATCCCTTGCACGTATAGCCTCGCACTGAACCGCGCGCCGGCAAGCGTCAGTGAATCTCTAACACAATTCCGCCTGAAACGCCGTCCAACCTCCGGAGATACAATTTATCCCATGAAAGCTGTTCTGTTAAAGGCCTACGGCGGAGTCGATCAACTCAGCTATGAAGAAGTCCCCGATCCGAAACCAACCGATGGCGAGGTGCTGGTGAAAGTTTTGGGAACCAGTCTGAACCCGATCGACTGGAAAATACGCGCCGGGTATATGAAAGATCGGATGCCTCTACAACTGCCCGCCATCCTGGGACGGGATGTTGCCGGCACCGTAGTAGCCGTCGGCCCGGGTGTCACTCGCCTCAAAGAGGGAGACAAAGTGCTGGGCCTGGTGAATCACAGTTATGCGGAACTGCTCACCGCCAAAGCTGACGATCTCGCGCTCATCCCCGAAGGCTTGGATATGGACCAGGCGGCCGTCATTCCTCTTGTCACTCTAACGGGCGCGCAGTTGATCGAAAAAGGCGTTAAGCCGAAAGCGGGTGATCTGGTCCTGGTTACTGGCGCGTTAGGTTCGGTCGCGAGGACCGCGATCTACGTCGCCAAGATTCACGGAGCTTTGGTTGTCGCCGGCGTGCGTAAGAGCCAGAAGCAAGAGGCGCAACTGCTCGAAGCCGAGCGAGTGGTCGCGTTGGACGACGATCACGAGATCGCCGCCATGCCGGAGTTAGACGCCATTGCCGATACCGTGAATGGCCCAACCATAGAGAAGCTGCTGCCGAGGCTAAAAAGAGATGGCGTTTTGGGTAGTGTCTTAGGTAAGTCGCCAGCGGCTGAGAAAGCGGGGATTCGAGTAGCCGAGGTCTATTCTCAACCGGACGCCAAACGCCTGGCCGAGTTAGCGGACGACGTTCGTGAGGGCGATCTTGTAATCCCTATCGGCAAGCGCTTTCGGCTTAAGGAAATGCGCGCTGCGCACGCCATTGCCGAAAAGGGCGCGGTCGGCAAGGTCCTCATTACGCCGTAGGTGCGGAATGACTCGCTGCGCAGCGCTTATCTCACCCACGGAACGTAGGCCGGCACGCGATCCTGATACTCTCGGAACTGCTCGCTAAAGCGCGAACTCAATAGCCGGTCTTCAATTCGCACGCGAATCTCCGTACCTGCGAAAAAGAACAGCAGCGAAACAGCCAGCAGCCACCACGGCGTAATCATGCCGCCGGTAGCCAGCAGAACACACAGCATTGATGTGTAGATCGGATGTCGCACCACCCCGTAAGGTCCCCCTCTTACAAGCTCATGGTCGGCATTTAGACCGGCGTCAATTCGCCAGTGCTCTCCGAGCGCGCGCCTCGCCGTCCAGGAAAGCAGAGTAGCTATAAGAAAGAGCAAGAGGGAAATCGCCATGCGCCAACCCTCGATTCGCCTCTCCCAGAAATGACTCTGCCACAGCAGTGAATACGAGATCGCGATCAATACCACACCCCACCTGGCTCGGCGATCCACCACTTTCGCAGCCGGCGCGGTTTGTTTAAACAGCAAAAAGGGCAGCATCCACAGCAGCCAGCCGATCGCCAGAATGGAGTAGGCCGCGACTCTCACAGTGAGGATTGTATCTTCACGCGTATAATGCACTTTGGCGACACTCCAGGAGACCGCGCGACTTGCCGTCGAGCAACGCATTCTGCGAGCGTTGCGGCATGCGAGGCTCGGCATCTGGACCACGGCGCTGGTGTACGTCCTCTCTGTCTTAGCGGGTCTCTTCCTCGTGCATTCCGGCAATCGTTACTCCCTCCATTACCGGGACAAGCTGATCGGCAAAGCTGATCGCGAATCCGTCATCTTACGGCAGCTTCAGCACGGGCACTCTCTCACCGCCGCGGCCTTGGACGCCAGCGCGAATGCCTTCGCCGGATTCCTCAGTATTCCGGCTGGCTATTGCCCGCCGGCTGGCTACGCGGTCGCAGCTTTCAGAGGCTGGATCGGGGGCATTGTTTCCCTTGACGACCATCACCGCAGCAGATTGGCAACATCGTTCGGAGCTTTCTATTACCTAACAACGCTGCTTCTACAGCTGATCCCTTTCTCGCTCGCTGGAGGCGCGGGGGTAAACTTAGGTCTCGCCTCATTCATAAACGAGAAACGCAGCGGTTATTGCGGTCCCCGTATGCCTTGGCTGCGAATTCCATACGAAGCCATGCGCGATGCCGGCTGGATCTATCTGTCCTCGCTTCCGCTGTTCGCGGCGGCATCGTTATTCGAATTCCTGATGTCTTAGTATGCGGCTGGCGGCCCTTTATGATATTCACGCAAACCTCCCCGCGCTCGAAGCGGTCGTTCAAGAAATTCGGCAAGTGGGAGTAGACGAAATTGTAATTGGTGGAGACGTGTTTCCGGGACCCATGCCCATTGAAACAATCGAGTGTCTGCTATCTCTTGATACTCCTCTGCGCTTCATCCAAGGAAACGGCGAACGGGAGGTTCTTGCTCGCATGCGAGGCGCAGAATCGAGTAACCTCCCAGCACAAGCCCGCGAGGCAATAGACTGGGTCGCGCAAACACTCCCTCCCAAATACGTTGAACTATTGATCGCTTGGCCAAAAACGCTAACTGTCCAAATCGAGCATTTGGGTTCGGTGCTGTTTTGCCATGCCACGCCGCGCAGCGACTCAGAGATCTTTACCCGCCTCACACCCGAACCTCGCCTTTTACCCCTCTTTGAAACAGTGAGTGAGCCAATCGTTGTATGCGGCCACACCCACATGCAGTTTGATCGAATGATAGGAAGAACTCGTGCGGTGAACGCCGGCAGCGTGGGCATGCCCTTTGGCGAACCAGGCGCCGGCTGGCTCCTCCTGGGACCAGGCGTTCAGCTACGGCATTCCAATTATGATCTGGCCAAAGCGGCGGACCGCATTCGCGCCACTCAGTATCCGCAAGCGCAAGATTTCGCCGCACGCCATATTCTCCAACCGCCATCGGAGGATGAAATGCTCAGGGCATTTTCACGCGTCGAGTTACAATGACTGAGCGAGGGAATGGAGGAGTGAATGGCAAAAGTAACCGGTTTTGGTGGCGCTTTTCTGCGGGCCGACAACCCAAAAGCTTTGTACGCCTGGTACGAGCAGCACCTGGGAATTGGCAGCAAGTATGGTGGCTTTTTGTTTCCGGCCAAGGAGCAGAAGTCTAAAATCGCCGTCACCTTTTTCCCGCGCGGTTCCGATTATTTTCCTCCCTCTCAACCAGCCATGCTCAACTTTCAAGTGGATAATTTGGACGAAGTGTTGGACAACCTCTTAGCCGCCGGAGTCTCTGTGGATCCGAAACGCGATCAACACGAATTCGGCCGCTTCGGCTGGTTTACCGATCCGGAAGGGAATCGCGTGGAACTCTGGGAACCTCCCGCTGAATGAGTCGCCAGGCCGATGTAATCCCTTTTGTCACTGATGACCGCAATCTGCGGTCCGTGGGAAATAGTTCAGAGGAGCCGGTCACTGAGGAAGATCTCCGCCGCTTTCACGAAGGGCAAGTGTGGTTTGCGCAGCACGGTGGCCAAGGAATTCCGATGGAGGATGTGCTCGCCGAGTTTGAGCTGAAACCCGAGGACTTTCCGCTGAGGAAGTGATGCCGCTGCCCTTCATGCGCATCTTCGGTGTCCGCCATCGCAGTCAAGCTTACCGCTAAAAATGAATCGATTTTACCGGCTTTGTCACCGCTCTTACGCTCCTGCCCTGCTGCTTGAAACACCGCTCCGAAGCCCGCTAGGGAGCGGTTCTTCAGTCTGGAACCCGCCGCGGCGCCCCGCTAGAAGACACTGGCCGGCACTATTGCCTGGTAGGCTTGTTTCTCGTCGGCCTCAGCATCGCTCGGATGATTCTCTTATTGGAGGCATAGTTGTCATGAGCGCTCGTCGGTCCTTCCAAAAGCCAGAACCAGTCAATCGCGTTTCGAACCGGCCGATTCTCGACGATAACAATTCTGTCGCCGGAACTGCTTCTTATTTCAGGAATGTTCCAGGTGAGCAGATCGCTTGGGTCGTTCCAGGCAACGAGCCGCGGGAGAGTGGCGTCGCTTGTCTTTGAACCCGACTGCGCTGCTACATAGTTCGTGCGCAGTTGACTCCAGGTCTTTAGACGATCAATCACGTTGCTGCTCGCATCCAGGTTGGCGAGTTCCAGGAGCCGAAGCTGGTTCGCGAAGAAGTAGACGATGGGCGTGCGCGCCAGAATACTTCTGAATTGCTTTTCCCACTCTCGCATCTCCGTAGTGTCGGATTCCGAGGACTTGAGATCGAGCGCGGAGAAGATGAGATAACTTCCGAGGCTATGTGTAACAAACACGAACTCCTGATTCGCTTGAGGCCCAACGGAACCGGCCGGCGAGCCGCCCGTCACGCTCACGGATTTCAGGATTAACTGCCGAATCCCTTCGAGCATCAGAGGCTGGATACCACCGACAGCCAAAAGAGCGTCCGAGAACCTCCAGTCGAGTAGACTGTTCTTAAGTTCTCGATTCAACAATGCGCCAGCCACCGGTAAGGCCTTAAGCCGCTTTGCTTCGTTGGCTGAAATCCATGGATACAGGCGGAATCTGCCGGGCTGGATGGGATCCGGCACTGATTGGGAACACAGATCGAGGTAAGCCGCATTGGGTCCTAAAAGAAATGCATCTTTGGCCACGATCTCGCGGCACTTTAGAGGGAACACCAGAGGCCACCAGTTTATCTCGTCGACATAGATAATCGTGTTGTTCTTACGCACGATTTTCCAATGATCCACGTACGGCGCCGAGGCGTTCCACTCACTCGAAGGGCCGCCGAAAGAATTACCGTTCCATACTGGTTCTCCAAAATAGGTCAACTTGGGAGGAGAGGCGTTCAGCGCAAACGAGTGTTTATCCGCGTAGTCCGTTCCTTCCAATACACCTTTCTTCGTGGTGCAATCGCCTAAGAGCTTGCAGATGCTAATCCTCAGCAGCTGAGAGTCATTGTCGTTCGGGCCGCCGGCTCCAATCCCATGCACATAAAAAATGTGGAGTTCGACATTTCCTGGCTCCTGCAAGTAGTCTGCCAGCGAAACAGCAGGCTGAGCCGAGCTGGGACTAGGGACACTTTGCCCGCTTAACACAGGAGCCCAGCCCACGAAGACAGCCAAGAGGAAGGCGGCCACCGCCCGAGGTTCCTTCCGCGATAACGATGCGGCCGGTTTCATGAAAGTAAAGCGCCACCCCTTTCGTGGATTGCTTCAGTTCAGATGTGCAGCAGGATAGCATGGCCCGGCAGGAAACCGCATACACGAAACCGTTTTATCGGTCACGCGCCAGCCACAAAAATTATCTTTTTTGTTTTGAATGGCTTAGCCTGTTTTTCTTCAAATCTTCAACATCTCGCCTCTTACCCTCGAACCAGAAAGGTAATCTGCGCTTGTCGCAGCCGCTCGAAAAAATTATGCAAACCGTAACCCTCGAAATCTCTCGTGCGCACCCGCTTTCCAGCCGCTCCCGTCAGCGGGAAAAACTCGCTCTCCAGCTGCCCCAAAAAGCGCTCACTTCCCGCCGCTCGCTGCTATTTTTTATACGCGGGACCGAATCGCCCTCCGTCACCCCCAATTTTCCCGCGAAAAACCCCGCAACTTGCCCTCCGCCGTTTTGCCAAGGTTACACTTGGGAAATGGCCGCGCCGTTCATGCCTTCGCCGCTCGACTGCATTGGCCGTCAGCGATTCGGCTTCTATCCGGCCATCGAAAACGCCGGCCCCAACGAATGGCTGCTCGGCGCCGGCTCTCGCTCGGAAGTGCAAGCCATCAACGCGCAAACCGGTGTCGAAATCTGGATCGCCCGCCAATACATCGGCGCGGTGTCCGATCACACCAACGTTCTCACCGTCGGCTTGCGCAAGGCGCTTGAATTCCGCGAAGGCGAACTGCAACCGCGCGTTAAGCGTGTGATAGAAATGCCCCAGGCGGCGGCTGGTTTTTCCAGGGCGCGCATTGAACAGGGGCCGGCTTCGGTGGTGGCCATTCGCTTGGATGACGGCAGAAAATCGCACGTGAGCAAAGCCGTTGTCGGCATCGCGGTGGGCGGCCTGCTGCTCGCACTGCTGGCTTGGTTTGAATCCGCCGTGCGCTTTTGAAAATTCTATGCGACACATATTCGCAGTCTTATGGGCCGCCGTGGCAGTCGGCGGCGCCGTTGCGTTGGGCGTCATTGCCGGCAATCGAGGCGAACCGGTTAACAGCTTGTGGCTGGTAGTCGCCGCCGCTTGCATCTACGCCATCGGCTTTCGTTTCTACGCCAAGTTCATCGCCGCCAAAGTGATGGCGCTCGACGACCGCCGCGCCACACCCGCCCAACGTTTGCGTGACGGGCACGATTTTGAACCTACCAACAAATGGATTCTGCTAGGCCATCATTTCGCGGCCATCGCCGGTCCCGGTCCGCTCATCGGGCCCACCCTCGCCGCGCAATTCGGCTATCTTCCCGGTGTCTTGTGGATTCTCTTCGGAGCGGTGCTGGCGGGCGCTGTGCAGGATTTCACCATCCTCTGCTGCTCCATGCGCCGCAACGGCAAAACGCTCGGCGAAATGGCGCGCGAAGAGATCGGCAAGGTGGGCGGCTTCGTTGCTTTGGTCACGGTGTATCTCATCATGGCCATTCTCCTGGCCGTGGTGGGCTTGGTTGTCGTCAACGCGCTGAAAGGCAGTCCGTGGGGCACATTCACCATCGCCATGACCGTTCCCATCGGGTTGTTCATGGGTTTGTATTTGCGCTTCGTGCGGCCGGGCAAAGTGCTGGAATGTTCCTTGCTCGGCTTCATCCTCATCTTGGCGAGCATATACGGCGGCCGGCTCGTCGCTGAATCGGCTTCCTGGTCAAACTGGTTTACCTGGAGTGGCGTTGCCCTCACGCTGGCCATCATCGTGTACGGTTTTACCGCCAGTGCGCTGCCCGTATGGCTCCTTCTAGCCCCGCGCGATTATCTCAGCACCTTTATCAAACTTGGCGTGATCTTTCTGCTCGCCTTCGGCATTCTGTTCACTCACCCGCGCTTGGCCTTGCCGCCTCTCACGCAATTTATCGATGGCACTGGCCCCATCTTCGCCGGCAAGCTTTTCCCCTTCTGCTTCATCACCATCGCCTGCGGCGCCATTTCAGGATTTCATTCTTTGATCTCCTCCGGCACCACGCCTAAAATGATTGCTAAGGAATGGCACGCTTGGCCCATCGGTTACGGAGCCATGCTGCTCGAAGGATTCGTTGCCATTATGGCCATGATCGCCGCCGCTTCCCTGCAGCCCGGTGTCTATTTTGCCGTGAATTCGCCGGCTGGGGTGGTGGGCGCAGCACCGGCGGCCGCGGTGGCAAAGATAAGTTCCTGGGGATTTCCCGTAACCGTCGCCACCATGGCGCAACTGGCCCAAAGCGCCGGCGAAAAAACACTTTTTGGCAGGACTGGCGGCGCGCCCTCGCTCGCCCTCGGCATGGCGCAGATTTTCAATGGTGTCTTGAATCGCAGCGGCATCGGCGACAAACTGCTCAGCTTCTGGTATCACTTCGCCATCATGTTCGAAGCGCTCTTTATCCTGACGATTATCGATGCCGGCACGCGCGTCGGCCGCTTCATGCTGCAGGATCTCTTAGGGCATGTTTATAAGCCGCTGGGCAAAACCGGCTGGATGCCGGGCGTGCTTCTAACCAGCGCTGTGGTGGTGGCTTCCTGGGGCTATTTTCTATATCAAGGCGTGGTTGACCCACTCGGTGGTATCAATTCGCTGTGGCCCTTGTTCGGAATTTCGAATCAACTCTTGAGTGCCATCGCCCTCTGCGTGGCCACTACCATTCTCATGAAGATGCACGGCGTCCGCTATCTTTGGATCACCACTGTTCCTTTGCTCTGGCTTGTGAGCATTACGTTCACCGCCGGCTGGCAGAAAATTTTCGGGAGCGATCCGAACCTCGGCTTCCTGTCTCACGCAAATCTTCTCGAAAGCGCGCTCGCCTCTGGAAAAATCACCGCCGCTAAACTGGCGGAAACCCACACGCGCATTTTCAATGACCGCCTCGATGCGGCCGTCTGTGGCGCATTCCTATTGCTCGTCACGGTCATCATCGTCGATTCACTGCGTGTTTGGTTTACCTACTTGACGCGGAATCGGCAAGCGTACACGCGCGAACTGGCGGCGGAGAGCGTGTGACTCCTGTTCGCCGTATATTCGCCTATATTGCAGCCCTTGCCCGTGAGCTGTCTGACGAAACGGCTTATGCCCGACATCTGAAACTCAGCGGCCAGCCCCACTCAGCCGCCGCATGGAAAGCCTTCAGCGACCGTAAGCACCGTCGCAAGTATCAGAACGCCAAGTGCTGTTAGCCGATCTTCTCCGCAATCGATTTCGCCTGCACAAACTGCAACAAGTAGTCCGGACCTCCAGCCTTCGAATCCGTGCCCGACATATTGAATCCGCCAAAGGGATGCGCCCCCACCATCGCGCCCGTGCATTTGCGGTTGATATATAAGTTGCCCACAAAGAAGCGCCGCCGCGCCTTCTCAGCTTTCGTTTTATCGTTCGTATAAACGGCGCCGGTCAGACCATAGTCCGAATCGTTCGCCAGCTCAAGCGCGTGATCGAAGTCTCTGGCCTTCGTTACAGCCAGCACTGGCCCGAAGATCTCTTCTTGAAAGATGCGCGCCTTCGAATCGATGTCGGCGATCACCGTCGGCTGCACGAAATAACCTTCGCCGGGCGCCGCACCGCCGCCGCTAATCAGGCGTCCTTCTTTCTTGCCGGTCTCGATGTAATTCAGAATCGTATCGCGCGCCCGCGCGCTGATCACAGGCCCTAGATAGTTCTCCACTTGCTCCGGCGGTCCCATCGTCAGAGTCTCCACTTTGCTCTTGAGTTTCGCCAGGAAGTCGTCATACACCGCGCTATCGACAATGGCGCGCGAACAAGCGGAACACTTCTGTCCCTGATACCCGAACGCGGAATAGACAACGCCCGTTGCCGCTTGTTCGATATCGGTATCGCGGTCCACGATGATGGCGTCTTTGCCGCCCATCTCCGCCACCACGCGTTTGATCCAGATTTGCCCCTTAGGTGTTTTGGCCGCCAGCTCGTTGATATGCAACCCGACTTCGCGCGAGCCCGTAAAGGAAACGAATCTCGTTTTAGGATGCGAGACGAGAGTGTCGCCGATCGCGGCCCCACTACCCGTCAACAGCGAAAAGCATTTCGGCGGCAGGCCCGCCTCAAGCATCGCCTCGGCGAATTTGGCGGCAATGGTTGGCGTATCGCTTGAAGGTTTGATCACCACGGTGTTGCCCGTCACCAGCGCCGCCACCGTCATCCCGACCAAAATGGCCAGCGGGAAATTCCACGGTGGAATGACCACGCCCACGCCCAGCGGCAGGTAAATCATCTCGTCGCGTTCGCCGTTTAGTTGTACCAGCGGCTCCGGTTTAGCTAACTTCAGAGCCAGACGCGCATAATACTCACAGAAATCGATTGCTTCTGAGACATCCGCTTCGGCTTCCGCCCAAGTCTTTCCCGCTTCGAGAACCAGCCACGCATCGAACTCGATCTTCCGCTGGCGGATGATGCCGGCAATCCGCACCAGGTATTCGGCGCGCTGCTCTACCGGCACGTCGCTCCAAGTTGGAAAGTAAGCGTATGCCGCTTCCACGGCATCGCGCGCATCTTGTTCCGAACCCTTTTGATGCACGCCCACAATTTCGCTGGGCTTTGCCGGATTGAGCGATTCAAGCTTGGCGCTCGACTTGCGCCGCTCGCCGGCAATCAGCAGATCATATTCCTTGCCGAGATCGGTGCGGATCTTCTGCCATGCGCCGCGCGCCGCCGCGGCATTCTCGGGTTTACCGAAATCGGCGTATGGTTCATTAACGAAAGGTTGCAAGAGACGACTAACCCCGATCGAAGGGATGCTTTTCAAATTGTTCGCTGAAGCCCGCTTCCGCCATGCGGCGTCCGCGCTCGAACATTTCGGCAGCTTCCTGGGCGATCTCGCGCCCTTTCTCAAACAACTCGCGCGCTTTGCCGATCACATCCTGGCTCGAATCGAGCACATTCTGTTTGCCGCTTCTCACATGCCCGGCCAGCCGCCGGCGGGTGTGCGACCCTTTCTCCGGCGCCAGCAGCATGGCCGCCGCTACGCCAATGAACGCGCCTAAAGCAAACCAGGCAATACTCTCAGCGTTAGGGCCGCCGCCACGATTTTCAGTTGCCATCCCCTCCATTCTATGCTTTGCTTCAACGAAAGGTTGCAAGTTCTACGCGTTTGCCATCTGTGCGAAACGTGATTAAGCCTTGCTGGTCGGTGCGCAAAATGGCCGCGTTATGTTCTCGCAAGCGCTGTAGAACGGAAGGGTGGGGATGATGAAACTGATTCATGTAGCCGTCGGAGATCACTGCGAACTGCGGCTTCACAAGATCGATAAATTCCTCACTCGACGAAGTCTTGCTGCCATGATGACCCACCTTGAGCAAAGTGACGGGGCGGAGAAGACCCTCGGCTGCCAGTTCGCTTTCGATGGGCTGCTCAGCGTCGCCAGTTAGTAAGACGCGCTGCCGGCCATAACTCATTTCCATCACCAGCGAATCGTTATTCTTGGCGGTCTCTTCGGGAACATAATTTGGAGAAGGGGCGAGGATGCGGATTTGCGCGCCGCCGATATTCCTGTCAGCGGAGCTACGCGTGAGTGGAACGATGCGAACCCCGTCGCGCATTGCGGCTTCGCGAATCGCATGCCATTCGGGTGTTTCCGGTTCCGCGCCAATCCACAAAACCGCAGGCCGAAAATTATCCAGAATCGCCGCCAATCCGCCCATGTGATCAGAATGGCCGTGTGTCAGGACGGCATAATCGAGGCGCTTGATCCGCCGGCTCCACAAATAGGGAGAGACAACGTCTTCGCCCATATCGATTTGCGGCTTCCGTTTCATGTTGCCGAAACCGGGGAAACCACCGGCATCGATCAACATGGTTTCGCCATCGGGAAACACCACCAGCAGGCTATCGCCTTGGCTCACATCAATGGCCGTCACCTCCAGCGTCTCCGGCTGGATATCAGCCGGCCAAGGTTGCCAGCAAATGGTGGCGAACTGGGCCAGCGAGCAGAAAGAGGCAAAGACGACGCCACGCTTGTGCCGGATGGCGAAACCCAGAACGATGAGGGAACCGGCGAAGGTCAGGGAGACGACTAAGGGAACGGCCGCAATCCGCCAAGCCGGCTCAAATCTGACGTGCCAGCTGGCGACGGCTTCAGAAGCCTGCAACAACCAGCGCGTAATGTTGGCGAGAAAATGCCAACCGGTGGCGATAGACGCGAAGCCCACGGGAATGACTAGAGACAGCAACGGAATCACCACGATGTTGGCCGATAGACCGGTGATCGAGAGTCGGTGAAAATAGGTGACCATGGGCAGCGCCAAGCCAAACTGAACGCAAGCCGAAACGAGGACGGTGTCGGCGATAAACGCTGCCAGCAGAGTGGCGCGAGAAGTAAGAAAGCGTGCCGCTGCTATCGATAAGCCGCTGCAGCATTGCAGAGTTCGGGCGAGCAAGCGCAGTTCCACCCGCCATTCCGCGGCGCGCCCGCTCACGCGCGGATCATAGCCCGGCTGGTCAAAGCGCTTCACCGACATGCGCAGCGGTTCGGTATAGCGCTCCATTAACGGAATGGCGAAAGCGGCAATGGCAGCGGCTGAAAGGAACGACAATTGAAAGCTTGGATCGAACAATTGCTCGGGGTCGAACAACAGGTAGATGATGCCGACCACTGACAAGGCATTGAGAATGCGCAAACGGCGGAAGCAGAAGCTGGCGATCAGAAATAAGGTAAAACCTCCGGCGGCGCGCACCACCGGCGAGCTAAAGCCGGAAATGAAAGCATAAAGCCAGCTTGTCAGCGTGGCGACGCACAATGCGGGGATTTTGCGCAGATGCAGCAGGCGCAGAATCAACAGAATGGTCAAGGCCAGTACCGAAATGTGTTGGCCGGAAATGACCAAGGCGTGATAGGTACCGGTGATGCGAAAATCTTGCGTCCAGCGCCGCTCGACGCCGCTCGTTTCGCCTAGAAGGGTTGCCTGCAGCAGGCCGACGGTGTGTTGATCGCCGGGGTAGAGGCTAGCCAGCCTTGCCAAGGCCCAGGTTCTGAGGGCAAACAGGCCGGCGATCGCGCTTGAGCCGCACTTGCCAGGGAGGACCTTGATCTCTTGCGCGCTGCTTACAGAGCCGGTCCAATAAATGTGCTGGGCGGCGAGGTAATGAACGTAATCGAAGCTATCGGGGTTTTGGAAATTGCGCGGTGCCCTGATCTTCGCGGGCATTTCCACTTTCTGACCGTAACTCAAAGCCAGCGGTTGATCGTCCGGTTTTAGACTGACCGTGATGCGCGCGGCCGCTTTGGGAGTCAGGTTGAGGGTGAACTGCTCGCGGTTGGGAGAAAAGACAGGTGGATTGCTGACGCAGCCTTCTAAAATAACGATTTCCCCATCGCCGGCGCTTAGTTTGGGAGTGCGCGTTGGGCGATGAGCGATGTCGACTGCAACCCCAACCAAAGCCAGGGCGCAGCAGAGGACGGCGAGTCTCAGCCTCTTCGCGGGCGGGCTCAGAACGACCAGAGCGGCGATGAACACGCAGAGGGACGTGGGCCAGATTAAGGATCGCCACTCAATGCCGAGTAGGTGCGCGAAGAGGATTCCGCAAGCGAAGGCGGATGCCGGCAGAAGAAGCGGCTCACGTCGCACGAAAGATGAGTGGCCGGCGAGCGGGTCGTTTCTCTCGGAAGATATCAACTCGTCTGCGGTTCAGCAACCCTAGAGTTGGCTAGGAGTAGTACCTTTGGTACGACAACGCCCTGTTCGTTTGTACATCGCTCTGGTACTATCATGCCACCAATTATTACCGAGTGGGTATCCAACCCTCCCTCAGAACTGCCCTGGGTGGAATGTTGCCGTAGTCGATCACTGGATACGCGAAGGAGCGCGTCTTGAAAGCGCCTGAACTCAGAGAGGCCTGCTGTACGCGGAGCACAGTCAACGACTGCCGGGGAATCAACCCGATCACGACTCGCAGTCGGCGATTATGGAACCTTTTACCCAAGCCGAAAGGCCGTTTGCGAATAGGTCGTGACGGATCGATATGGGAGCGAATTCTTGGATTTTTGGCGAGGAACAAAGATGAAAGCGACAAGGCTCGACGCAACTGGTGCCCTGTCACCGCTTGGGAGGGTTTCAAGATGGTGAGGGGCAAGGCGAACATTCTCTTGGCAGTCGGTGGATTGCTGGTGTGTGCGGCAGTCCGTGTAGGTGCGCAGGTCCCGGACTCCATGCCGCAGCGGGGAGTGTATCCAAATGGCGCCTACGCGTTCGACAAGTTAGAGGCGATAAATACGGCAATGGAATACTCACTTACACAATCCCCATCACATCCCTACCATTAGGTAGGGCGGGAATGACCGTTCCCGTAAATCTCGTCTACAGCTCCGCCTTGTTTGATATTCAGCCAACGCTGACACCGAACCCAAAAACGGGCACCCCCGAGGTCCTGAGCAGCATCGTTGAGGTGTTGGCCGCCGTCGAATATTCCGCCGCAAGCTTGCCCATCACGTCATCACCCTGCGCCACTTGTTATTTGAGCGCGGACCACCTAGGGAGTACGAGGCTGGTGACGGACGCATGGGGCAACGTAATCGGGCGGCACGATTATTTTTGCGCGCGCCTGGACAGCAAAGTAGTTCGGGGGTCAACTCGGGATAGGTCGGGACAGTCTGGCCAGCAGTCTGCCGGCCTACGCGACGGTCAGCGTAACGGGAGACACGCTATACACGTGGGCCGCCTCGACGTCCGACGTGCGCGCCTTGCAGATTTCCAGCGGCTCGTCATCGCGCATTGCGCCCACCTATTATTCGTCCAGCACCTTTACCGTCGACGTGAATCTTACCGACGGAAACACCCATCAGATGGCGCTGTATCTGGTGGATTGGGATTCGACCGCGCGCACGGAGAGCATCTCCATTGTGGACGCCGCTACGGGCGCCGTCCTCGATACGGGGACTTACTCGAGTTTTCACAACGGCGAATACGCGGTCTGGAACGTATCCGGCCACGTACAGATTCATACAGATTCGGGTGACCAAGACGGGGGGAGCGAACGCTGTCGTCAGCGGCCTCTTCTTTGGCCCGGTTGTGCCGGCGGCGGTCTACAGCGGTCTGGACACCGCCACGCAGGGTAGCTGGACGGGCACATATGGGGCGGGCGGCGAGTTGATTGCAAACGATGTGACGAATCCACCCGGCTATGCGACTGTCAACGTCACTGGCGACACGTTGTATACCTGGGCCGCCTCCAGCACAGACGTGCGCGCCTTGCAGGCGGCCAGCGGTGCTACGTCGCGGATCGCGTCTGCCTGTTACTCAGCCGGCAGTTTCACAATCAATGTGAATGTGACCGACGGAATGACGCACCGGATTGCGCTGTATTTGCTCGATTGGGATTCGACGGGACGCACGGAGAGCATCTCCATTCTGAACGAAGTGAGCGGCGCGGTTCTCGGCCCAATAGCCACTAGTACTTCGAGCAGATCGGCTAGAACTTTCGGCTTGACAGGATATGGCGATCCAAGCGATAATAAAAATTCGTTAAGATTTTGCTGTTGATTTCTTCAAACTTCTCCTCCAACCCAACTTTCATTGGCTGACTAGGAAAACTACCTAGCCAGCCAATTTTTCTTACAGCGCACTCCGGTTCTGTTGACAAATAGGACACAATCCCTTTAGACTGGTAAGGTTTGGCGAGTTGATTCTTCGGCCTCCGCGCTACCGTGCTCTGAAATATGGGCATCCGGCCGGAAGTCGGGCCCCGCTGCTGGACCGATAAAGTCTCCTGACTAGCTTCAGGAGAGTGACGTTGGGATTCGGTAAGGGCCAATACCCGAAGCAGTTACCCTCGCGGTTGAGGCTGGTGAATACGCTATATCAGCCTTCTGGCAAGTAGTTCCATTGCAGCTAGATCCGGTTTCGAAGAGACGGGTTTCAGCCTGCTTAAACAGAAGTTTGAGAATTTTCGAGAGGATACGAGCGTTTCGTGTGGGCGCTGAAAAGTGCCTGGACGGTAGCGCCATTTAGGTAGAGCATGCCGACTTTTAACCAACTTGTGCGCAAAGGCCGCGAGGCGACGCGTTACAAGACAGCCAGCCCCGCGCTGCAGGCTTGTCCGCAGCGCCGTGGAGTTTGCACGCGCGTGTACACCACAACGCCGAAGAAGCCGAATTCGGCGCTTCGCAAAGTGGCCCGTGTGCGGCTCACCAACGGCATTGAAGTCACAACCTATATACCGGGTGTTGGGCACAATCTGCAGGAGCATTCTATCGTGCTGATTCGCGGCGGCCGTGTGAAGGATTTGCCGGGCGTCCGTTACCACGTGGTGCGCGGTACTTTGGATACCGCCGGGGTGGCCAATCGCAAACAAGGGCGTTCGAAATATGGGGCTAAGCGGCCCAAGGGCGGCGCCGCCGCTGCTGCCGCGCCTGCCAAGGGAAAGAAAAAGTAGGGAGATTCGATGCCGCGCCGTAGACGACCAGAGCCGAGAGAAGTCATACCCGATCCGCTGTACAATTCCACGCTTGTCGAAAAGTTCGTCAATTCGATGATGTGGGACGGCAAGAAAACCACTGCGCAGAAGATTTTCTACGCGGCCATGGACGTTCTGAAGGAGCGTTCGGGCGACGATCCGTTGAAGGCTTTTAAGAAGGCTGTCGAGAACGTCAAGCCGATGCTCGAAGTGAAGACGCGCCGCGTAGGTGGCGCCAACTATCAGGTGCCGGTGGAGGTTCCACAGAATCGGCGGACTAGTTTAGCGTTGCGCTGGATTATCACCAACGCGCGTACCCGGCCCGACAAGAGCATGGCCGATAAATTGGCCAACGAGTTGAACGATGCCTCGAATATGCGAGGCGGCGCGGTGAAGAAGAAGGACGAAGTACACCGCATGGCGGAGGCGAACAAGGCTTTCGCGCACTATCGCTGGTAACAGCGGGGACTTGAAAATATGGCACGCACTACACCATTAGAGAAAATGCGCAATATCGGCATCATGGCGCACATTGATGCCGGTAAAACAACTACGACCGAACGGATTCTGTACTACACCGGCCGTACGCACAAAATCGGTGAAGTGCATGAAGGAACCGCCACCATGGATTGGATGGCGCAAGAGCAGGAGCGCGGCATCACCATTACGTCCGCCGCCACCACTTGCGAATGGCGCGATCTCACCATCAACATTATCGATACGCCCGGCCACGTCGATTTCACGGCTGAGGTTGAACGCAGCTTGCGTGTGCTGGATGGCGCTTGCGCGGTGTTCGATGCCGTCGCCGGTGTGCAGCCGCAATCGGAAACGGTATGGCGTCAAGCCGATAAATACGGCGTGCCGCGTATTTGCTTTATCAACAAAATGGACCGCGTGGGCGCCGATTTCTACCGCTCGGTGGAAACTATCGTCGAACGCTTGAGCGCGCGTCCGGTGCCGATTCAGCTGCCGGTGGGCGCGGAAGATCAATTTAAAGGCGTGATCGATCTGGTCACCATGAAAGCGCGTCTGTGGCACGATGAGACGCTAGGCGCCAAGTTTGACGATGTCGATATTCCCGCCGATTTGCTTGAAAAGGCCAAGGAATACCGCGAAAAGTTGATTGAGGCCGTGTCTGAAACGTCAGACGACGTGCTGATGGAGAAATTCATCGAAGGTCAGGCGATCACGGAGGCCGAATTGATGGCCGGCATCCGCAAGGCGACCATCGCGCAGAAAATTTTCCCGGTCATCTGCGGCTCTTCGTTCAAGAACAAGGGCGTGCAGAACCTGTTGGACGCGGTGTGCGACTATCTGCCTTCGCCGCTCGATATTCCGCCAGTGCGGGGCCATTCAGTCGACAATCCGGAAGAGATTGTAATGCGCAAGCCCGACGATAAAGAACCGTTCTCGGCGCTGGTTTTCAAGATCATGACCGATCCGTTTGTGGGTCAGTTGTGCTTCATCCGCGTTTACTCGGGCAAGTTGGGTACGGGCGAATCGATATACAACGTAGCCAAGGGCAAACGCGAGCGCATCGGCCGCCTGGTGAAGATGCACGCCAACAAGCGCGAAGAAATTCAGGAAATCTTTGCGGGCGATATTTGCGCGGCAGTGGGTCTGAAACAGGTGGTCACGGGAGACACAATTTGCGACGAAAAATCGCCGGTGCTGCTCGAAAACATCGTCTTCCCGGCGCCTGTCATTCAGTTAGCGATTGAGCCGAAGACCAAGGCCGATCAGGAGAAGTTGGGCGTGGCGATTCATAAGCTCGCGACGGAAGATCCGACTTTGCACGTATCGACCGACCCTGAAACCGGACAAACGATTCTGGCCGGGATGGGCGAACTGCATCTGGAAATCATCGTCGATCGCATGCAGCGCGAATTCAACGTGGGCGCTAATGTGGGCAAGCCGCAAGTGGCCTACCGCGAAACCATTCGCCAAAAAGCCGAGTACGATTACACGCACAAAAAACAAACCGGCGGCAGCGGACAATATGCGCGCACCAAACTACGCGTGGAACCAAATCCGGAAAAGGACTTCGCTTTTGTCAACGCCGTTACGGGCGGCAACATTCCGAAGGAATTTATTCCGGCCATCGAAAAGGGCGTGGTGGAAGCGCTCGAGGGCGGCATTCTGGCGGGCTACGCGATGAACAATGTCACGGTGACGGTGTTCGACGGCGCTTACCACGATGTTGATTCGTCGGAAATGGCGTTCAAGATCTGCGCTTCGATTTGCGTAAAGGAAGCGCTGCAGAAAGCCAAACCGGTCTTGCTCGAGCCGGTGATGCGGATTGAAGTGACGGTGCCCGAACAATATATGGGACCGGTGAACGGCGATTTGATTTCCAGGCGAGGGCGCCTGGAAGGCACAGAAATCGCCGGCGGTACGCACATCGTGAAGGCAATGGTGCCGCTATCGGAAATGTTTGGCTATGCGACTGAGCTGCGTTCGCGCACGCAAGGCCGCGGCAGTTTTAGCATGCATTTTGGCCAGTACGAAGAAGTTCCTAAAAATCTGGCCGAGGAAATTATCAACCGCAATAAGGGCGGAGTCGCAACCAAGTAGAAGGGAACGGTAAACGAA
>CAVXRP010000041.1:0-63815 GCA_963764105.1 Bryobacterales bacterium | reverse complement strand
CATGCGCTCGCGGTTCCGAGGTAGGCGGCGACGACGCGGGGATCTTCGCGCACCGCCTGCGGCGCGCCGTCGGCGATGAGCCTGCCGAAGTCGAGCACCATCACGCGGTCGCTGACCTCCATCACCAGGCGCATGTCGTGCTCGATCAGGAGCAGCGTCAGGCCTCGGGCGCGCAGTGCGAGCAGATCGTCGCGCAGGCGGGCGCGCTCCGCGGCGTTGAGTCCGGCGGCCGGCTCGTCGAGCAGCAGCAGACGCGGTCCGGCAGCG
This sequence comes from Bryobacterales bacterium, assembly GCA_963764105.1. GTDB lineage: Bacteria > Acidobacteriota > Terriglobia > Bryobacterales > Bryobacteraceae > Bog-105. Next base: position 63,548 of record CAVXRP010000041.1, on the reverse strand, counting down.
AGCGCGCGGGCGAGCTCGACGCGGCGCCGGTCGCCGAAGGCCAGGTCCTTGGCGCAGATTCCGGCGAGCGGCTCGAGCCCGAGGCTCGCGACGACCGCCGCCGCACGCTCGCGCGCGGCGCGCACGCAGCGCCGCGAGGCCGGAAGGCCGAAGAGGTCGGCCCCGATCGTCGCGCCCTCGAGCACGAACGCGCCGGCCGCCACGTTTTCGAGCACGGTCATGTCGCCGAAGAGCCGGGCGTTCTGGAAGGACCGTCCGACGCGCAAGCCTGCGATCCGGTGCGGCCGCCAGGCCGTCACGTCGCGGCCGGCGACGAGGACGCGCCCCGCATCGACCTTGCCGATGCCGCAGACGGCGTTGAAGAGCGTCGTCTTCCCCGCGCCGTTGGGCCCGATGAGCGAGCTGAGCGTCCCGCTCCGCAGGGCGAAGCTCACGCCGTCGACCGCCACCAGCCCGCCGAACGTCTTCGAGACGTTTTCGACCGCAAGCCAGCAGGCGGGCTGGCCGCCTGCGCCGGCGCGGAAGGCGCGGAGAGCTGCGTGCGGGCGAGCGCGGCCGCGCCGTTGACGCGCGCCCCGGTCCGTCGGCGTGGCCGGCGAACGAGACCGGCGAGCCCGTTCGGGAAGAAGACGACGACCACGATGACCAGCACGCCGTAGATGACCGGGCGCCAATTCTCGAGCTCGTGTCCGTACACGTTGGCGACCCCGATGAGCGTGGCGCCCATGATCGCACCCGCGACGCCGCCCGCGCCGCCGAGCACGACCATCAACAGGAAATCGATCGAGAGCGAGACGCCGACGGCGCTCGGGTCGATCGTGCCGAGGTACGCGCTGTAAAACGAGCCGGCGAATCCGGCCAGCCCGCCCGCGAAGGTGAAGGCCGCGATCTTGTAGCGCCGGGTCGGAACGCCGATCGCCTCGGCGGCGAGCTCGTCGTTCCGGATCGCTTCGAAGGCCCAGCCGCTCTGCCCGCGCAGCAGATTCGTCGCCAGCCAGGCGGCGAGCGCGACCATCGCCCAGGCGTACCAGAAGGCGGCTCCGCCCGCGATCGTCAGCGGTCCGAGCTGCGGAAACGGGATGTTCTGAATCCCGCCGGCCGGCTGCGGCCGCGTGAGTGCCGCATAGCGCGGGCTCACCGCACGAATGCTCGCTTCCACCTCATGGTATTCGGTTGTGACGGCGTCCATTTCCTTGGCGGCAGCCCCCGCCTCCCGCTCGCTATGTTTGCCAATGAGTAACTTGCTTTGCGCTTCGGCCTTAGCATTCAGCGACTCCTGCAACTGCCGTTCGCGTGCCAGCAGCACGGGGTCAACCCCCTGGCGCAGGTCAACGCGCCCTTCGGTGAGCAGGTCGAGCAAGCTGCGCGCTCGGGCGCGCTCGGAGGCGCCGAAGGCGGACGGCCAATCGTTGAGTGCGACGGAGGATTGAATCAGTCCCTCGTAGGCTGCCTTGAACTCAGCGACTAGGAAAGCGCGCGCTTCTGGAGACCCAATGCGGCCGCGCTGCGATTCGAGAACGTGTACGGCACGTTCAAACAGCGAGCGGGCCTCCGAGAAGCGACGCTCCCTGAGGTTCAAAATGCCGAGATCGGCGACGTCTCCAACCAGTTGCACAGAATCGGGAGCCGATTGCTCAAAAATCTGCAAGGCCCGATCGTAGAACTGCCGCGCCGCCAGCAAATCGCCGCGTTCAAAGGCGATATGCCCGAGTTCGTTGAGGCTATTTCCGGCGTCGCTGGAGTTAGGCGCCAGCCGCTGCTGGATGGCCAAAGCGCGATTTTCATAGTCCTCCGCCGATGCTAAGTCATGGCGATAGCAAGCGACGCGGCCCAACTTATTGAGCGTGGCGGCATAGGAGGGCGAGTTGGGCGCCAGCCGCTCTTGAATCGCCAGCGCCCGCTTCTGGTAATTCTGCGCCGCTGGAAAATCCCCCAGTTCTGCGGCATTAAGGCTCAGCTCGTCAAGGGCCTCGGCGACCGCAAACGAGTGAGGAACCACCATCTCATTGATCTCCAGGCAGCGGAGAAGGTAATGCTGGGCGGCCTCATAATCGCCGCGCGCGAACGCCGCGCGAGCCAGATCACGCAGCATGATAGCGACAATCCGCGAGTTAGGCTGTAGCCTCTCAAGGATCGCCAAGGACTGGCTGTAGTAATATTGCGTCGCGAGTGAATCGCCACGGAGAGAAGTAACGGTGCCCAGACCCCGGAAGCGGTCCGCCACGGACGCAGAGCCGGGATGGAGGTGTTCGGCAATGGCCAGGCTTCGAGTGGCGTAGTCTTGCGCTGCGGGAAGGTCTCCCAGCCCCTTCGCAAAGCCCGTCAGCCAATCGAGGCCCTCACCGACGTCGGATGAATTGGGACGCAGCCGTTCCCAAATTGCCAGAGCACGGTTGTAGTCATCTTGCGCCGCCGGAAAGTCGCCGCGGGTATGGGCGAGGGCGCCAAGGGTCTGGAGATCCTCCGCCACCCACATTTCGTTGCCGGCGGCCATATCCACTTGGCGAGCCTGTTCGTATGACCTTGCCGCCGCCGTTAGATCGTCCTGGTTCTCATGGCACCAGCCCAATGCCGCAAGCGTCCTGGATTTGTCGGCCGCGTCGCTGCCGTCTTTCAAAAGCTCCCAGGCGGCAGAGTGCGCGTCTTCCGCGTCTTTCCATAGCTGGCGGTTTTCGAGTATTTCGCCGGCGCGGTTGTAGAGCCAGGCTTCGTGCGCCAAACTCGCGGCTGCCTGAAAATATGCGGCCGCCTCCTTGATGTTGCCGGCTTTCAAAGATAGCTTGCCGTCTTGGTAAAGCTTCAAAGCGCCGGCAGGGAACTCGGGACGCACTTCCATGCCCAACTTACCAATCGGCATCGTCATTTTCAGCGACTGCTCACCACGCCTTACTTCGAGCCACACATCCTTCTCGCCAAAGGTGTTTTGTTGCAGGGCGTCGAACGCGGCGGGCGAGGCAAGTGCTTTGCCGTCGAAGCTTATGATGCGATCGCCTGGCTGGAGTTCCGCTTTGGCCGCGGGTGAATCGCTGGACAGCTCTTCCACGACGAGGCCCGAGGGAGTGCTCAACGATGGCGAAAACTCTGCCTGCGGCCCACCCATGGTAATGAAAAACCCCAATTGAGCACCGCCGCTAACCGAGCCGCGACTGTAAGGAGCGGTAACGACTGATCCAATTTCAAGCGGTCTTTCAACAGCAGCGGCCTCGCTGGCGCAAGCTAAGCCTAAAAGCATTGTGTAGAAGACCGCGCAAGCCCTCAAAAGCCTAATCGCAATTTGCACGAGTTTTGCTCCTTCGAGCCGCTTAGTCGTCAGTCTAGGCTCGTTGCGTTCCCAACCCACCGGGATTATGATTGCAAGCAAGAAGATTTTAACTCAGTTACGTTGCTTACCGCAAACGAACTTATTCTGTGAACTTATTCTGTAAGATGGCTTACAAACGGCAAGGATCCGCTTGCTGGCGTGCGTGCCGGCGCACAGTGTTCGCTTTTCCTTTGTCGATTTGTGCTCTTCTGCCGGCGTTGGTCTTCTGCGTGGCTGCGGTGGCAACGATGCCTCCCTTTGGACACTTTCGGTTCGTCAAAATCGATATTCCCTCCTCGCCCTATGTCGAACCTCTCGGCATCAATAACGCCGCGGTTGTCACGGGGTATTACGGCGAGACGGGTGGTCGGGATCACGGCTTCGTGTGGCAAAATGGCACTTTCAAAACGGTGGATTACCCTGGCGCGACGGATACTCATTTGAATGGGATTAATAACCGGGGTGTCGTGATTGGCACCTATCTGATTGAGGTCGGTACCCTTGATGACGTCCATTCCATTCAGCACGCTGTGACCTATTCGCTCAGCAGCTCTGCTTGGACGGTGTTTCCAAAAATACGCGGCCATCCATCGGCCAGCGGGGACGGCATCAACGATAGTGGAATCGCTGTCGGATTTGCGGACGGCCTTCCCTTCGGCCACCTGGCGTGGATCTGGCATCCCGATTCACAAACGTACTCCTATTTCAAAGCGCCCGGGGGCGAGTCGAGCACACATCCCCAGGGCATTAGTGCAAACGACAAGATTGTGGGTCAGGTGGCCACCGAAGTGCAGTTTGGCTTTCGCAAGTCTGGATTCCTGAGAGACCGTGACCATTATCAGGAGATCAATGTGCCGGGCGCAGTCTGGACCATTCCTATGGGCGTCAATAACAGAGGTACGGTTTCCGGATGGATCTTAACGGCAAGTAACGGCTACTTTGGCTTTGTGCGCAGCAGCGGCGGCGTGTTCACCATGGTCAACCATCCGGGATCGACCTGGACCCATGTCGATGGGATCAACGATCACGGGACCATTTGCGGCTATTGGTATAACCCGGCCGTGGGCCATGTGCAGGGGTTTGTGGCCTACCCGCAGTGAAAGATTGAGCGTCGGCGCCTAGGGCGGGCATTTCTTAGGTGGCCACCGGCGCTAATTGCCAATAGGCGCCCAGGCTTCGCCCCACATTTTTGCACTTACGTCGACCTGGCTTTGCCCCTCTTTTGAAAAAACGAACCCACCAAGTTCGTTTCGCAAAAGGCGCTTGCGCGCGCCCATTCTGTCTTCTAGATTCTGGATTCTATCTTCTTCATTTCCCCGTTCACAACTTTTCGAAAAAAATTATTTCTCTCACAATCAACAACTTACCTCGAATTTTTTCAAAACCTCGGACGCCGCCCCCTCACACTCAACTCAGAAAGCCATGGACGACTCCGAAAATCTCGAATCCGAAAAACGCAACTGCGGCCGCACCGGCCCCACTTCGCCCGAGGGCCGCGCCACCTCCTCCAAAAATTCCATCAAACACGGCTCCTGCTCGCAAACCCTCATCTTGCCCCACGAGTCCGAGGCATCCTGGCTTCTCCTCCTCAATCGCTGGCTCCAGACCTATCAACCTCCGGAAGACTCCCTCCTACATGATTTCGTCCTCAAAACCGCCCAGGCCGAGTGGTACCGCATGCGTGCCCAGCTCAACTTAGACTGCCATGAATGCTCGCAAGCAGGCCTCTCGCCCGCCTGTTGGACCCCAGAGTACATCAAGAAGCACGACCTCCTCCTTCGCTACAGAACCACCGCCGAACGTTCCTTTCAACGCACCTTCGGCCTCCTCGAGCAGTTCCGCAAACTCCACCCCACAGTCGAAAATCGCCCCGCTGCCCCCGCTGAACCCGCAGACGGCTCAGCCGCCTCTACTGGTAGCGAAGAAGAGACCGAACCCGAAGTCCTCTTCCTGGGTGAAGATCCCGACAGCCCCACCGGCCTGGTCGTCGCCTTCGAAATGCGCAACGGCGTCGAAACCCCTGTCCCCCGGCCCTATTACCCTCCAAAGCAATCGCCGCCCGCCCATTCACACAAGTGACCAATACGCCTGGTGGCGCGGGCGTTTGGCCGCTTGCCAAATTAAATTCGTTTTTTTTGTAATTTCTCGCACGCTTTGTCACTAGCAGTGACGGCAATTGTAGCGAACGAGCGTATGCCAGCGGATTCTGTGGATTTGTTTGACGAGGCCTACTTACAACGCCTGCGCAGCGGTGATGACGAGACCGCGCGCCATTTTGACCGCTATTTCCGCCATCGGCTGCGCCCTAAGGTCTGGGATAAATTCAACCGCCAGCGGGCCGACGATCTGGTGGATGATGTGATGGCGGCGGCGCTCCAGAGCATCCTCCAAGGGAAGCCCGAGAATGCCGACCGTTTACCGGCTTTTATTTTCGGCATTTGTGTGAATTTGACGAAAGTGGCCATGCGCCCTAAGGCAAATAGGGAGTGGGCGCAGGCCGAGTTCGACCATGTTCCGGACAGTGCGCAAACCACCCTTGAGAAATTGCAGGCCGCCGAGACGCAGCAAGCGGTGCTGGAGGTGCTGCGTACTCTCCGCCGCCGCGACCGGGACGTGCTGTTGGATCTTTTTTATCGCGGACTGAGCCGCACGGAGACCGCGCAGAAACATGGAGTCACGCGCGACCAGTTGCGAATGATTTTGTTTCAAGCGTTGAGGAGATTTAAGAAAAAGTGGGACCGGAGTTAAATGATCATGACAAGAAAAAAGGGGGGACACTCCGGCTTTCGACCGCACTGCCGCCGAACGAATAGCGCAGGCGTGTCCCCCCTTTTTCGCTGCCCTCCAGACGGGGTCTTTCAACGGAGGGCCCATTGTCTTTCGGCCTGGTGACCACCAGCCGAACCGCGACTGTGAAGGAGCGGCAACGATCTGCACCAATTTCAAAAGGAAACATGCAAAAGATAATCTGTTTGACTCTTACATTACTAATGGCGTTCCCACTCATTCCCACCGCTTCCGGCGCGAATGGCGTGGCCAGCCAGATTACCGCCATGCCGCTTGGCACGAAGATCGAACTACGCCTCAAGGACAAACAAAAGATGTTGGGTACCACGGGCGCAGTATCGGCCTCGGGCTTTGCCTTCATCGATGCCAGCACGGGGGAACGTCAGATCGCCTTTGACGACGTAGCGTCGGTGAAGCGCATCGGCGCGAAATCGCACACCACGCGCAATGTTTTGATCGTCGCGGGTATTGGCGTTGCGATAGCGGCGATTGTAATCGTTGTCCATGCAAAAGAGTGCCCGCTGGGGTGCGGCAGCCACCCTGGGTGGTAGCAGGAAGCACGTTATCGGAGCGGAGACGCGAGTGCCTCTGCAAGGCAGTTCCATAGTCAGTTTGGCCGGGAAGGGAACCGGCTCTAAGGAGACGTACCATGAACGCGCGAAGCGGCTTGGCGCTCAACAGCGCAAGCCTTCTACTCATTCTTTGCGGCGGCGTAGTTGCTCAGACACCGCAAGCTGTGCCTATCGACCCAATTGAGGCCCGCAAGGGAATGCTGGCGGCAAGGGCAGCCCGGCTCTTCTCAGATAACGACTTCCACTCCGGAGACAAGTGTCAAACCCGATGGGACGGGCGGCGGCCCGGGGCCGGTGTCCTACACGTTCAGCGCACTGCACTCGTTCGTCTGGAGTACGGATGGCGGGTATCCCGAGGGAGGAGGCTTGGCCATCGATTCCGAGGGAAACCTGTACGGTACGACCTCCCAGGGCGGAGCGGGGAAGCAGGGCACCCTCTTCAAGCTGGATCGGTCAGGAAAACTGACCGTTCTCTATGCGTTTACAGGCGGGGCGGACGGGGGAATGGGTGGTGGCTTCAACCCGACACCTGTCCTGGACGGGGCCGGCAATCTCTACGGTACCGCCGGTCAAGGCGGGGCCACGGGGAACGGGGTTGTGTTCAAGGTCGATCCGAGGGGACACGAGACCGTCCTCTATAATTTCCCCGGGGGAGCAGGCGGGTCAGAGGGCTTCTTCAGCCCGACTCTGCTTCGCGACCGAGTTGGCAACCTCTACGGCACAACCTACGGCGGAGGCGACCCAAACCCCTACCAACCGGCGTATGGTTGCGGATTAGTCTACAAGGTAGAACCGCCCGCATTTAGTTTGGGAAAGCCGTCAGCCGGTAAGGAGACCGTGCTGTACACCTTCCAAGGAGAAGCGGACGGATGCGCGCCAGATCCTTTCGGACCCCTCATTCTGGATAACAAGGGCAACCTTTACGGCGTAACGGCTGACGGGTTCGACGTGTACAAGCTTGACCCCGCTGGCCAACTGACGGTCCTTTATCAATTCACGTTTAGCGTAGACAACAATGGAGGATCGCCTGAATTCGGTCTCCTGCGCGACGATGAAAACAACCTGTACGGAACAACGGTCGGCTTCGGCCAGTTTGGCCCCGGTTGGGGAGAGGTCTATAAGTTAGATCCGGCCAGTAAGTTGACGATCCTCTATGCTTTCACGGGCGGTGTCGACGGCGGCGCTCCGAACGGGCCCCTCGTCCGGGACACAGAGGGCGACCTCTACGGTACCACCGACTTCGGCGGCAATTCGGCCGGATGTGGCGTGGTTTTCAAGGTTGACCCCTCGGGGAAAGAAACGATTCTGCACACCTTTTCAGGCGGCCCGGACGGGTGCAATCCCTACGCAGGCCTAACCACGGACGAAAAGGGTAACTTTTACGGCACAGCTCTCTTCGGTGGCACTGACGGTGCCGGCGTAGTTTTTAAGCTCGCCCGGTCGCCGCAGCTTCCCTGGTAAGCGCACCTCCCCTCGGGACGCGTTGAGGTGCCGGAATCAAGACAATAGAAAAGGAACTAAAAAGGAGAGACAGAATGAACATCCGAAACGGCCTGGCGGCGATGACCACGGGCTTTCTATTGATGTGCGTATCCGGCGGTGTATCTGCTCAGACACCGCAAACTATGGCTGTGAATCCTATGGAGGCCCGCAAGGCAATGCTGGCGGCGAGGGCGGCTCGGCTCTCCCAGAAAGCGACTCCCGCTTCGGAGACGAGCGTCAAGCCCGATGGGACGGGCGGCGGCCCGGGGCCGGTGTCCTACACGTTCAGCGTGCTGCACTCGTTCGTCTGGAGTACGGATGGCGGGTATCCCGAGGGAGGAGGCTTGGCCATCGATTGTGAGGGAAACCTGTACGGCGGGACCTCTCAGGGCGGAGCCGGAAAGGCGGGGACCCTCTTCAAACTGAGCCCTTCTGGAAAGCTCACTGTCCTGCATGCGTTTACCGGGGGCGTGAATGGGGGAATGGACAACGCCTTTAACCCGACGCCGGTGCTGGACGATGCCGGCAACTTGTACGGCACTACCGACAACGGCGGCGCTACGGGAAACGGGGTTGTGTTCAAAGTCGATCCGAGAGGACACGAGACCGTCCTCTATAGCTTCCCCGGCGGGACAGGCGGGAGCGAGGCCGGCGTGGCCCCCACGCTGCTTCGCGACGTGGCTGGAAACCTCTACGGCACTACTTTGTTGGGCGGCGATTTGAGCACTCCTTACGGCTACGGGGGCGGAGCAGGCTGTGGGCTTGTTTACAAGATTGCAGCCGGCAAGGAGAGTGTGCTTTACGCGTTTCAAGCCGAGGCAGGCGAGGAGCCGCAACTCTGTCTTCCGGATTTATTCGGGCCACTTATTCAGGACGGGGAGGGCAATCTCTACGGCACAACGACTAACGGCGGCACCATTTACAAGCTGGACCCAACCGGCAAGTTGACCGTACTCTACACCTTTACCGGGGGAACGGATAACAACGGCGGCCTGCCCGAGTTTGGTCTGGTCCGCGACGATGAGGGCAATCTTTACGGCACAACAACTGAGGACCTCGGTCCGGGAGATGTTTACAAGCTGGACCCGTCCGGAAATCTGACAGTCCTCTATACCTTTACCGACGGCGCAGACGGCGGCTATCCTAACGGGCCTCTCGTCCGCGACGCGGCGGGCAATCTCTACGGCACCGCAGACGTAGGTGGCCCAGGAGGCATTAACGGCTGCGGTGTGGTTTTCAAGGTCGATCCGTTCGGCAATGAGACGGTTCTGCACACCTTCTCCGGCCCGGACGGATGCGGTCCCTACGCGGGTCTCCTCGTGGACAAAGAGGGCAACTTTTACGGCACAACCACCTTCGGTGGCACTTTAAGCGGCGGCGCTTTCACCTCCGGAGTGGTTTTCAAACTCACCCGGTCACCGCAACTACCTTGGTAGGCGGCATAGTGAGCCCGTCAGATCCCTCGCTGCGTCTGGCGGTCTCGCTTGGGCACGCGCCTGCGGGTCGGAGTCGACGCAACAGCAAACGAACTAAAAGGAGACGCAACATGAAAACACGAATTGGCTTGGCGGTCACAACCGCAAGCGTTCTATTTACCTTGTCGGGCGGTGTCGTTGCTCAGACACCGGCCCCGAGTCTAACCACACTCTATAACTTCGAAGGCAGCCCTGACGGGGCCGCACCCTACAACGAAGCGCTCGTGATCGGCAACTGTGGGGAACTCTATGGCACAACCTCCTCTGGCGGGAGTTCCAACAATGGCACGGTGTTCGAGTTGATTCCTCCCACCACGCGCGGCGGGTCGTGGACCAACGTGGTGCTCCATTCTTTCAGCGGCAGCGATGGCTCTAATCCTCAGTCGGGGCTTGTCATGGGGCCGGACAGAGTTCTCTATGGCGCGACTGACGGCGGCGGCAGTTTTAATTTTGGCGCGGTGTTCTCGTTGACTCCGCCGCGATGGCGAGGCGACTCCTGGAGGGAAGCTACGCTGTACTCCTTCCTGGGGACGACAGATGGCGCGCATCCCCGGCAGCTGGTGATCGGCGAGAGAGCACTCTACGGAGTGACGGATGGATACGGCGCGTCTCCGGCGGGCAGTGGCACAGTGTTCTCACTGACTCCGCCGAGAAACCCGTGGGAGCCTTGGACCGAAAACACCTTGTACGCGTTCACCGGCGGTAACGATGGGGGCATTCCTTATGGCGGGCTGGCCATCGGGCGGGACGGGGTGCTTTATGGGACCGCCTTCTATGGTGGAGCGTTTGGCGGAGGTACGGTGTTCTCCTTGACCCCACCGAAAACTCACGCAGGCCTGTGGACGGAAACCACCTTGCACTCTTTTTCCGGTAGTGACGGATACTACCCCTACGTAGGTGTGACGATCGGTTGCGACGGTGTGCTTTACGGCGCCACTCAGTACGGCGGCGCTTCCTTCGCAGGCGCTGTGTTCTCGTTGGCCCCTCCCAAGTCCCCTGGCGGCGAGTGGACGGAGGCCGTCCTTTATTCGTTTAGTTACAGCGACGGCGCCAATCCCTCAAGCCCGCTGGCGATCGGCCCGGCAGGGGTCCTCTATAGCACCACTGCGGGCGGCGGCGCTTTCTACTCGGGCACCGCATTCTCGTTGGCCCCGCCGGCATCCCCAGGCGGCCTCTGGACCGAGACTGTGCTGCATTCGTTTGACGGTACCAATGGATCCAACGTCGTGGGGGGTTTGGCGATCGCACCCGGATCGCCAAAGAAGGGTCTGGTCCTTTATGGCGTCACCGCCGCGGGCGGCGCTTCCGGTCTAGGCACAGTGTTTAAGGTGGGGCAGGCTTGAGCCTGCCAAAGGTGGCTTGAGCCACCTCTATCAATTCAAGTAAGTAAGTGAACAAGGAGATGCAATATGAAAACACGAATGAGCTTGGCGACAACCGCGAGCCTTCTACTCACGTTATCCCGCGGTGTAGTTGCTCAGACACCCCAAACCACGACCGTTAACCCATTGGGAGGCCCAGGCGCGCTGCGGGGTCCTCAAGCCGCACGCGAACAAAGGCTGCTGGAGCTGCTTGCGCAGAAAAAAGCCGCCGCCGGTGCTACGCAGATCGGCGTGGAACCCGATGCCACAGGCGGAGGGCCCGGACCGGCGCAGCTGCATTTCACGAGTATCGATGTTCCGGGGGCAAACGCCACTTACGCCGAGGCCATCAATACGGAGGGCACCATCACGGGATATTACTCGGATACCAACGGTGGGTCCCATGGGTTAATGCGGTCGTCCGCCGGCAAGGTGAGCACATTCGACGTGCCAGGCGACGGAGACGGCCCGTACGTAGGGACATTCGCTTACGGCATCAACGACTCAGGCGTGGTTACGGGATATTCTTGCAGCGCTAACTTTGTCTTTTGTCCCGGGTTCGTCCGGGACAGCGCGGGCAAGTTGGAAACCTTCGACGCCCCCGGCGATGACAACGGCTTTGGCGGCACTTACCCCTTCGGCATCAATGATGCGGGGACCGTTACCGGAAGCTACGAAGACGCAAACTTCACGAACCACGCGTTTGTGCGAGATCCTAGCGGCACGATAACGGAGTTCGATCCTCCGGACGGGGGCTACGCCGGCTTTGGCACCTTCCCAGCGGCCATCAACTCGGCGGGCACGGTATCAGGCTGCTATGTGGACACGAACGGCACCTCTTGGGGCTTCGTGCGCGCAAAGGATGGCGTAATGACCACGTTCGACGCGCCTAGCCCCGTGTCCGCGGAGTGCCTGAATGGGTTCGCCGATCAAGCCTTTGGTTTCGGTATCAACCCATCCGGAGCGACCACCGGAAGCTACTGGGAACCAATCCCCTATTCCGAGAACGCTTTCGGCGGCAATTACCGGGGTTATATACGTTACCCCAACGGCGCCTACACCGGCTTCGATTCGGTATCCAATCCCAGCAGCCCCTGCTGCACCTGGACCTGGGGTATCGCCATCAACGAAGCGGAGACGGTGGTCGGCTTCGAAAATGACTATAGAAACACTAACCACGGCTTTCTGCGTACTATCGACGGGAGCATAACGTCGCTGAACTTTCCGCCCACCGCCGCGGGTCCTAGCAACGCCAGCTTCCCAACAGCCATTAACGCCAACGGTTGGGCTGTGGGGTGGTATCAGGACGCCGCTTGGGTCACCCACGGATTCTTATGGAAACCGTAGGGCTGGCATTCTTGCCAGCGGGCCACCTTTCCAGGTGGCCCACTCACAAAAAAGGAGAAAGACAATGCAAACTAACAAACTCGCTCTCTCGCTAATACTAGCGCCCTCACTCGCCGTCACAACCGCGTGGGGCCAAACCGCAAGCGGTTTGAAAGCGCTCCACAGACCGCCTCCCAGCCTCTCGCTGAGCGCACCATTGGGAGATGCCTCAGCCCTCCTGGCGGATCGCAAGTCCAGCGATCACTATAAATTCATCACAATTCCCATCAAGGGCTCCACCTACGCCGCGGCGGATGGAATCAACGATTCCGGGCTGGTGGATGGAGTCTACTATGATTCGAACTTCGTCGCGCATGGTTTTCTGTGGCACGACGGCGTTTTTCAAAAAGTGGATTATCCGGGAGCGGCCTATACGATTCTATACAGTGCCAACAACCGTGGCGTGATTATCGGCGCGTATGGGGATGCCTCAGGTAAAGAACATGCCGTCTTGTATTCGGTCTGGGGCGGATTTTGGACAGCCTTTCCCGACATTCCGGGTTATCCGGAGAATCAGGGGTATGGGATCAATGACGAAGGCATGGCGGTCGGCAACGCCTTTGAGAGTGGCACGGCCACTTATCCGAGCCTCGTGCCCAGCGTCGCGTGGATCTGGGACCCGGCTAGTCTCTCCTACTCTTTCTTCACTGTTACCGGAGCGGCCGAGTACAGCACGGCGCCGAACGACATCAACGATAATGGCCAGGTGGCCGGATGGTTTGAGGACGCGAACAACAATTACCACGGCTTCCTCAAGGAGTATGGGACGTTTACGGTGATTGACGTGCCCGGTGCGGCCGTCACCTATCCAGACGGTCTCAACAACAACGGCGACATACAAGGGCAGATCTTTGTCCCCGTCGCCGGAGGTTACGCCGCCGAAGGGTTCGTGGCAACTAGTGGCGGCCTTTTCACGGCTGTCAACTACCCCGGCCTCACATCGACATCGATTGTAGGTATCAATAACCGGGGCGATGTTTGCGGGGCGTACTCCGAGAACTCGAACCCGAACGCCTATTTCGCCTTTGTCGCGTTGCGGGAACGAAAGTAGAAAAAGCGCCGCGTAGGGCGGGTATCCATGCGTGCGGGCCGCCTTTCCAGGCGGCCTCACTTACAAACGGAGAAAGACATGCAGACCGAACAACTAAATCAAAGGCCGAGGCCGGGCGCGGACATCTCCCCCAGCAATCACTATCAGTTCATTCGCATCGACATTCAGGGATCTATCAATGTCGTCGCCCATGGGATCAACAACGACGGAGTAGTGACGGGGTACTACCTCGATTCGAATTCCGTCGCGCACGGGTTTGTGTGGCGCGAGAGGAGGCTTGAAACCGTGGACCACCCAGGCGCCTCTGGTACCTATCTGTTCGGAGTGAACAACCGGGGCGCGGCCATTGGCTACTATGTGGAGGGCACGGCGAACCACGCCGTAATCTATTCGATTTGGGAGCACGCCTGGACTGCGCTTCCCGATATTCCCGAGTATTCGCAGAATCAGGGATACGGCATCAACGACGCCAGCGTGGCGGTCGGGAGTGCGTTTTCGGCGAGCGCGAGCGTAGCCTGGAGCTGGGATCCGACCACGCTCTCGTACTCCTTCTTCAATGTGCCCGGAGCGGCCGAGTCCACAACCTCGCCGAGCGGGCTGAACGATCAGGGCCAAATCGCCGGCTATTTCGCCGATGCCGCCGGCGCCTACCATGGATTCATCAAAGAGTACGGCACCTACACAACCATTGATGCGCCGGGTGCGGCGTACACCTTCCTCGATGGCATAAATAGCAGCGGCATTATCCAAGGGCAGATTTCCAACGCCGCTTTTACTGCGGAAGGATTCGCGGCTACCAGCGGCGGGATCTTCGGCATCGTCAACTACCCCGGCCCCATGATGACCGCCATCGTTGGCATCAACGACCGCGGCGACTTATGCGGCGCTTATTGGGAAACCTTCGGCAGTAACACCGCGTTTGTCGCGCTTAGAGGAGAACACAAATGAACAAATTGAATCTGTTGTTGACTTACCCGCTGTTTCTAATGCCAGCCCTGCTGGCGCAAAGCCCCTTCGATGGCACCTGGCGCATAAACAACGACCAAACGAAGCTTTCACCGAAGCCCGTGGTCTTTTCCGTGAACCAAGGCATGTATGACTGTTCCAGTTGCAACCCAAAGATCCACATCAAAGCCGACGGCAGCGACCAACCGGTTACGGGTCAGTATTACGACACAATCAGTGTGCGTGAGGTCGGTCCTAAATCGATTGCGGTCGCGATGAAAAAAAACGGCAAATTAGTAAACGAGCAGACAAGAACCGTATCGGACGACGGCAACACATTGACGGTCAAGAACATGATTCACGAGGAGGGCGGCCAAGTGGTGACCTCTGAGATTACGAATACACGCGAAGGAACAGCGCCTGCGGGAGCCAACGTAACCTCCGGCTCCTGGCACTCGAGCGCGCTTAAACTGAGCGAGAATGCCGGCACGATCACGTACCAAAGCAGCGGCGACGAATTCAGCATGTCTTCCGTCGACGACGGGACCTACACTGCCAAGTTCGACGGTAAGGATTACCCGGTGACAGGCTCCTACAGCTATAGCTCCGTCCGTCTGAAGCGCATGAACGAGCGTACGCTGGAACAGACCGACAAGCGCGATGGCAAGGTGGTCTGGGTGCACAAACTGACTGTCTCGCCGGACGGCAAGACACTGACCGACGTGTCGACGGCTAAGCTGACCGGTCGAACGGCGACCTACATTTATGAAAAGCAGTAAGCCCCGTCCCACCTACTGGATGGGCGCGTCTACGCTCACCGCGACCATAGCACAAGCCGAAGCCATGGCGGATACCTCCACCGGCGACCACTATCGGTTCAATCGCATCGACATTGAAGGCGCTACCAATTTTGTCGCCAATGGCATCAACAATGACGGCGTTGTGACGGGCTATTACCTGGATTCGAAATCCGTCCCCCATGGGTTCGTGTGGCGCGAGGGCAAGGTTGAGACGGTGGACTACCCAGGCGCCTCCGGTACTTATCTGTTCGGAATAAACAACCGGGGTGTGGCGATTGGCTACTCCGTGGAGGGTGCGGTGAACCACGCGATGTTCTATTCGGTTTGGGAGCGCGCATGGACGGCGCTTCCCGATATTCCGGGGTATTCGCAGAATCAGGGATATGGGATCAACGATGCTGGCGTGGCGGTCGGGGATGCCCTTTCCGCGAGCGCGAGCGTAGCCTGGAGTTGGGATCCGGCCAAGCGCCCTTACTCCTTCTTTAGTGTGCCCGGCTCGGACGAGTCCACGACATCGCCGAGCGGGCTGAACGATCAGGGTCAAATCGTCGGGTTTTTTTCCGATGCCGCCGGCGTCCATGGCTTTATCAAAGAGCACGCCACTTACACGACCATCGATGCCCCCGGTGCCTCCTACACCTTTCTCAACGGCATCAATAACCGTGGCGTGATGCAAGGCCAGATTTACCGTTCTGCTTCGACTGTGGACGGCTTCGTGGTCTCCAGCGGCGGGATCTTCCGCACCCTCAACTACCCCGGCCCCCTGATGACTTCTATCGTTGGCATCAACGACCACGGCGATGTGTGCGGCGCTTACTGGAAAACCTTCGGCAGTAACCGTGCGTTTATCGCGCTTAGAGAAAAACACAGATGACGAAATTCAATATTGAGAAGGGTCCGAAGGCAACGGTTAGGCCAAAGCCCTCCGGGGGGCCACGCGTGGCGAACGATACTTATTGAATCGGCGCGTCTAAGTTCACGGCGAGCATTCGCCCGCTGGAACTCACGGTCATATTGTTGAAGGGCAGAGATGCGGAACCGGCGGCCATGGCAGCGGCGCGCTCGAGACCGCTGGCGGCGCTGAGAGCGTCTTTAAGCAAGCCGGCGGACTGTTCGGAGGTGCAAAACAGACTCAAGGCTACATGCGCTTTGCTGTCGAGTTTTACGCTGTAGGCGAAGTCTTCAATCCCTGAAAACAGGCGCGAGACATCGATGCGCGAAGACAGTGCGGGTGGGATGCTATCGCCAATCCATTGGCCGATCTCGCTGCCGGGCGCGATACCGAATACCGGCGCATGCGGTTCCATGCGGCCGGCCAGGTTCATGAAGGTCGCGTTAGCGCGCAGCGATGGGGCGCGCCCTTGCCGCACGTCGGAAATGGCGCGCAACTGGACGAGTGTTCCGAAGAACACGCGCCCTTCTTCGCCGTTGGGCAAAAGGAAGCAAAAGCCATCGGCCGCGCAGAAGAGCGGTCCATCGTCCAGCGCGCTTTGCGCCATGCTATGCCGAATGGCTTCTTTGGCCGCGGCGGCTGCGTGAAATCCTCCGGCCAGCAGACCGAAGAATCCGTTGGGTCCGGCGGCGGTGACCACTTCGCTCAGCTGATCTTCGGAAATTCCGAGCAGCAGCAGGTCTTTCTGGGCGCGCTGCAACCCTTCGCCGGAATATTGTTTTCTGAGGTCCCGGTAGTTCGGCAACGCACGCAGAGTGCTGAGCGCATCGAATTCCAAGCCCGTTGTTTGCGCCGGAAAAGCCGGCAGCGCTTCGGGCAAGAGTTCTGCGTGCAGGGCTCCCGTTAGAAGACAGAGCAGCAGCGCGTGAGGAACTGCTTTCCTCATGATGACGGCACCGTGACTGCAATAGTGGTGGTATTGACAATAGTGCCGCTGGTGGCCGTTACGGTGATGTTGCCGGTTTCAACGGCGGGCGGCGCCACAGTAAAGTTGGATACCGCTTGGCTCGCTGTCACGGCCGGCGATTCGCTATCCGTCGCGGTGACGGTGAACGAACTCGTCCCTTGCGCGGTGGGCGTGCCCGTGATGGCGCCGGTTGAGGAGTTGAGAGTCAAGCCGGCGGGCAGGGTGCCGGAACTGATGGAATACGCATACGGCGGCGTCCCGTTGCTGGCCGAGCAACTGCCGCTGTAGGAAGCTCCTACCTGCGCGGTGGCCGGCAAAGTACAAGAGATAGCCAGCGCCGTGACGCCGATCGATCCCGATCCGCTGGAGCTACCGCCGCCGCAACTGACGACGCCGAACGAAAGGAGGGCCAAGGCCGGCACGCCCCAGGCATACATGGCACGCAACGGCAGCAAACGTCTGTTGCCGAACAGAGATACGGCCAAGCCGAGGAGCAGGGCGAACAGGAGCCACTCCGGCCTGGGCGGGGGCATATCGCGGATGAGGCGCAAGCGGGGCGGCGCGGTGGCGTTGCTGGCAGCGGTAATGGTGACGGTCTGCGAACCCGGAATGGCGGCGCTGCCGCTGGTGGTTCCGGTGCTGCCTACCGTACACGTGACATTCACCAAGCTAGTCCCAACTGCGCACATCACGGTTGCTGAGGTGCCGGGAAAGTTCTTATAAGCAGCTAAATTGATCGTGACAGTCCCGGAACTACCGGCATGCACAGTAAGCGTTGCCGGCGTCGGCGAAAGTTGAATGTCGGAGGACCATTGCTCCACGAAGTTGTAAGCATCAAGCGAACCCCAGCCGGTGACCTGGTCATAGCCAACGCCAGCTGAATATCCATACGTCCCGTTGACGGTGGAGGTCAAGGAGGGGCAGTTTGGTGTACCCCCTTCGCAAGTGACATCATTATTGCCGGTGGTGACGTCATGGAAGGCGGTGCGTGAAACCGATGCCAGCGAGTAGAGGTTAGGATTGATATTACCTAAGCGCGCCCCGGTTTGCTGCACCAGCATAGCTAAGACGCCAGCCATAGTGGGCGGACCTGTGGAGGTGCCTCCCGTCACGTTCAGCGAGGTATCGGAATTGCGGAATGTGCCATTCACGCAGGTCGTGTAACTGGAGTTGGCGGCGGGTGGTGTGCAGAACAACAGCCCGTCGGTATTCGGGGATGCCGTGAATGCGATGTCGGGAACATCGCGATGGCCGTCATTAGGTACGCCGGTGCCCGTTTGCCAGGTCGGCTTCAAGATCAGAATGCTGACCCCGCCGCCGGTGGCATTTTGAAAGCCATCGTTCCAGGCGGCTTCCGGTATGTAAGACAAGGCGGAACCCTGACCCGGGCTATTGTTCGTGGAACTAAAGTAAGTGCCCGCGCCTTCGGCTTGCAGCGTCGTGCCACCTATGCCGGTGACGAATTCCGAGGACGCCGGGTAATCGACGGCTAAGCCCATGGTAGCGATGGTTTCCGTGGTCGCTGAATCGCAGTCGGCGGCGCCATCATCGCCCGATGCGGCCACAATCGTCATCATCTGGGCGTTTGCTTGCATGAAGAGCGCTTCCTCGGTATTGAAGTCAGCGGGAGACTCATATACCTGGGGTTCGCAAAGACCGTAAGATGTGGTGAGAATCGGTGCCAAGTTGTTATCGATTACATAATTAATGGCATCTTGTACGCCATTATCGGGATCGGAGTCAGCGGTCACAAAAGCGATGTTGCCGTTTTTGGCGATCGCGTTGGACCATTCCAAGTCGAGGTCGGACTCACCTTCGTCGCCGCTTTTTAGTTGCAGGCCGGGGTCCTTATCGTAGGGTGGAATGATAACGGTTATAGCTTTGGCCGGAAGACCCGCAGCGGCGCGAAAGTTGGCCAGATCGGAAGCGTTGACATCGCTTTGACCCACTACGGCGATCGAGTAAGTTTCGCCGCTAATCGGGCTTCCATCGAAACCGGCGTTGTAGAGCGGTTTTACGTCATAGATGGTCGTCCAGTCGTCAGGTACTAAGTAGGTGTCCCCGGAAATACTGGAAGTGAAGTGAGGCTTAGGAAGCCGGATGTGCGGCTTCATGAGGAAATTGTGGAGACCACGCACGCTTTGCGCGATGCCGTCCAAAGCTTTCGGCAGTTGCGGATCGGTGGCGTTTGCGAAGTGCGCTTCACCATTTATTAGGTAATTGTGAATGGAGGTATGAAATGCCGCTTCCGCTTGAGCCGCCGTGCCGTTGAACGCAATCCAAGTGCGGCTGCGCGCGACTTGCAAATTGGAGAAGCCATTGTTCTCAAGCCAAGTAGAAATTTTTGCGATATCCGAGGTGTTCAACCCGAAGCGATCGGCATACTGTTCCGGCGTAAGCCCTTTATGAAATTGGGGTGAGCGGCGATTTTGCTGCGCTGCCAGCAACTGAGTGAGATCAGCCTGCTGGGCAGCGGTCATCGTAAAGTGGACCGACATGCGCGGCATGATTCGCGAGCCCGACACGGGTCCTTGATCCTGCGCGAGCTTGCTGGTCACCACCGGGCGAGTATTGCCTTTCAGTACAAATGTTTCGCTATCGTTGAGGTTGGAACTAAGGCGCTTGGGAGCCTGAGAAGCGCCGAAAAGTACGGGCGCTAGTGCACCGATGACACCCGTAAATAAAAAAAGTTTAACAATACTATGGTTGATTCGCAGCAATTTTCTTCTTCCAGTCTCTGCTTACTGTAACGCAGTAATGCGATTTGCGGTTACCAGGAATGTCGGATTCGATAGCCCGCGCGGCAGGAACGGCGCCCCTGGTGTTGCGGCTCTGAAAGCTAGGCCACACAGGGGTATGCTTGTTTTGGAATGCCCGAGGTCTTAGTCAGGAAACGCCTGAGCCGCGAGGAAAGCCGTGCGCAAACCCGCGAACGGCTGTTGGAAGCGGCCCGAACTGTTTTTCTGAAGGACGGCATTGAAGCGGCGTCCATTGAGGATATAGCGGAAGCGGCTGGCTACTCGCGGGGCGCGTTCTACTCGAATTTTGAGAGCAAAGACGAGTTGCTGTGCGCCGTGCTGGATCGCGAGTTGCACAGGGAGGGACTGGAGATCGAAGTCCTGGTGGCTGCGCTTCCCGCCGACGACCTGATGGCCAAACTCCGGCAGTATTATGTAGAGCTTGGCAACGACGAGGCGCATTGCGCGTTCTGGCTCGGTTTGCAACTGCATGCCATCCGGAACGCGGCCATTCGCCCGCGTGTGGCTGAGTTGATGAGGAAGAAGCGGGAACATGTGATCGCCATGATCCCGCGAATTTACCAGGCCATCGGCAAGGATCCGCCGGGTTCGGTGGAAACGGTGGCCTTGGGTTTGATGTCGATTGCCCAAGGATTGGCGATCACACGCATGCTGGATCCGGCATCGATTTCGGCGGAGTCTTTGCCAAAATCGCTCGAAACTCTGTTCAATCAGATTACCGGCGCGGGGTGAGGGGTCAAGGCGGCGCTCCGCAGGCGGGATCGCCAGGCGAGCCACGCAAATCCGACGAGTACCTCCAGGAGGTCCCGGCTGCGCCGTGCCAGCGCGAGCGCCAAGCCCGAGGCGGACGGCAACCCGAACGCCATAAAGGCGGCGGCCATACCGCTCTCATCGGTACCGAGCCGGGCAGGGAGCCAACCTCCCATGGCCTTCACGACGCGATTGGCGGCTTCCAATGCCAAAATCATTCCGGCATGGACCGGCATTTTCAAACAGCAGAAAACCGCCACCACCTCCGCGGCAGTCAGCACCTGGCAAGCGATGCCCAGCCAGAACATTTTGTGCAAGGTGCGTGGATGCTTCTGCCGGAAATCGTAAATCGCCACTTCGACTTCTTCGCCCTGCCTAAGCCATGAAGGAGTACGAGCGCCAAGTTTGCGGGCGAGCAGCGGTAATAGGGGCTTAGACCGTAAGACAAGCAGCATGCCGATCACCGTCACGAGCGCGAGCGCGACCAATGATTTGGTGTGGTGCTGCACACCCATGGATTCCGCGGCGCATAAGCAGCCGACGATCGTGATGACTCCGGAGCCGAACCAGGAAACGCCCGAATCGATGAGCGTGGGCGCGGTTACCGCCTCATGATCGGATAGCAGACTGATGCGCATAGGTTCCGACACAAGCGGTCCGAACACCGACAGATAACCCATGCCGTGCGACGACGTGCGCGCGCCCATCAGTTCCGCGAAACCAGCGTGGATGCCGTTCGCGCTTAAGGCAGACGACCAGGCCACGGTTTGCAGCAATAGGCGCACTGTACTCAGGCCCGCTAGCACCGGCAGCACGATCCAGACCGTTTTCAGCTCGTCCAGCATGCCGCGCCAGCCCATTTTGGCGGCGACAAAGGCAAAGAGCCCGAGTCCGGCGGCTATGATTACGACGTTCTTTTTGTTCATTCTGCCCTCCACCGAGATATGCGCAATCCGGTTGGGATTCGGGCAAAATAATTCCTGGTAGCCGATTTCCTTTGTAGTTTAGCGGGGCATCACGCGGATCTGAGCGTTCGGCGGTGGATTGAGTATGAATTTTTCATCGGTCAGATCGGGCGGATTCAACTTAAATTCCGTGACTTCGAGTTGCAGGGCGTAGCCGTCCAGCGGGCGCTCCATATCAATATGGAGTGGGAAGCGCACGCCGCCCTCATCGGTCCAATTGCTATATTTCGTTTCGCTGGTCACATGACTGTCCGCATCAAACGTGCGCTGGCGGATGATATCCAGCGTGAAGCGATCGAAATAGACGCTGCGAAGCTCGCGAATGTCTTCGCCGTCGCGCTCAAGAAAGATGAGTTTATACACCGCTCTGGATTCGTCGCTCACATCCTCGAGAAGCGGGTATTCGCCGGGGCCGGGTGGGTTGATGAGCAGCGAAGTGAGAAAGGCGATGGGGCGCAGATTCTCAAGCTTATTTTTCGAAGTGGCCGGCGCATCGTTGGAACCTTCAATAAACAGGTTCTTGGTGGGAATCGACACGCGATAATCATTGCCCATCGAAACCATGTCGATAATCGTGCTATGGACGACGGGGTCTAGGCCAATGACCCTGATTTGCGCGGGCCGCCGGAAGAGAATGATGCCGGGAATGGTGGGGTAATCGGTCACCTTGCCACCGAAGACCGCACCCACTGAGGGTGACATGTCCACTTTGAGAGTGAAAGATTTTATGGGGTCGGCAATGCGATGGATGCGCTCAAGCAGTTCTTGTTTGTTGGCGGTAAGGATGGGCTTGTTCGCTTGCTGGCCGCTGGGCGTGACGGTCCGTGTCCGCACCAGGCAGGCAGAAGAAGTAGTAAGTATAAGGACCAGCCCAAAAATGACCCCCGGATGGCACCTAAAACGATTGCGCAGCACTTCTTGCAGTGTAGTAAAGGTATAAACTACAAATGCTCTATTTCTATGAAACGATCATTGATGGCCATTGCAACTGCGTTGCTGGCCTTGCTGTGCTGGGGAACGTATAGCGAATTTGAAAAGGGGGTAGCGCAAGAGAAGAAAGCGCCAACCGGCTATACGGACACGCCGACGATTCCGGGCAGCAAATGGCGCGTCCACGACGACGCGCGGCCACGACCGCCCATTATCACTCCCGGCACGTCCAGTACGCCGGAGGTTCCCGGCAAGCCGCCATCGGACGCGGTGGTTCTTTTCGATGGCACGAATCTCGACGCCTGGCGCACGGAAAAGGGCGAGCCGGCCAAGTGGAAGGTGGAAAACGGCTATCTCGAAGTCGTGAAGGGCACGGGCGACATATTTACGCGCGCGGAATTCGGCGATAGCCAGCTGCACGTGGAATTCCGGGAGCCTGCGCCACCCCACGGCGATAGTCAAGGGCGTGGCAATAGCGGCATTTTCCTGCTGGGACTCTATGAGGTGCAGGTGCTCGATTGTTATAACAATGTGACTTACGCCGACGGCCAAGCGGGATCGATTTACGGGCAGTCACCGCCACTGGTGAATGCCTGCCGGCCTCCAGGCGAATGGCAGCAATATGACATCGTGTTCACCGTCCCGCGCTTCAAAGATGGGCAGCTGGATGTGCCGGGCTACGTCACCATCTTTCACAACGGGGTGGTCGTGCAGAATCACACGCGAATTTTGGGAGCCACCGGGCATCGCACGCTTCCTAAACTGGTGGTGCATGGACCACAGGGTCCGCTGAAATTGCAGGATCACGGGAATCCCGTGCGCTTCCGCAATATTTGGATTCGCCCGTTGGGGCAGGTTCAGTAGCTCGCGAGTTAGTGGGCCGGTGGGCCGAGCGGGTTCACGCAGCCTTCTGTTTCACGCGTGTCGGAGATATAAGTGATTTTCCAACCGGCTGAGGTTTTGAGCAGGCTGATGGAATCGTAGCCACAGTGCGTGAAGTTGCCGCTCAGGTGAAAATCGTAGGGCGCCCAGACGACGGCAATGGGTCCATGTACGAGCACGGTGGAGTTCCAGATGCGCTCTTTCCATTCCGCTTTGCCTGAGCCGAGAACGTTGAGAAAATCGATGAGCGGCATGCGATTGGCTTTGCCGTTGGTGCCTAAGGAAAAAAGGCCTGCGTCGGGGACGAAGAGATCTTTGGCGGCGAGGGCGTCGCGTGCGGCCATGGCATCGAAGAGTTTTTGGACGATGGCTTCGGGGCCGAGATCGGCGGCGGGGGGAACAACGGGAGGTGGAGCAGCGGGCGGAGTTTCGGCGGGTTTTTGTTGCGCAGGTAAGAGAGATGCGGCCAGCACGGCGAAGAGGAAGAAGCGGATCATAGTCGACAGTTTACGCCAGTAGGACGGGAGACGGATTGGGGACGCCTCGCGATAGATCGATTGCCGGCGACGCTGAAGGAAACCTAGCATGCATGGTTTTACCAGGTGCGGCCAGCATCAATCGCAATCTTTTTCTCCGTTGCTTGATGAAGCTCAACGCCGACGCCACGCTGATCTGGTGGATGTCCGGATTTCGGCACGGGTGCTGCCGCTGCGAAAACTCTATCAATGCAACGATGCACTGCCGGCCGTTGCGGGTTGCCAAGTATCACGATGGCAATGCGGCGCGCTAGGGAGGGTTGCTCGTTACCGATAAGCGCGAGAGCCGAGATCCCAGCCAGATCAGACCGTTGCGACAACGGCTTCGCGGCCGGAAGCGCGAACCAGCCGTTCCATGTCAATTGGGTCGCCTGTGAGAATCACGGCTTTGTTGCGCAGCGCGACCGTTACCACCACGGCGTCAACCACATCGGCTGTTCTAGCCATCGCCAACAGGCACCCTGCTTCGTGCGCTCCGTTTTCGTCCAGAGGCACGACTGAGCAGCCAGCCAGGAAGCGGCGGAGTTGGGCTTGTTGCGGAGACCGGCTGACCTGGGCGACGACCGGCGCCGGAACCAGGGGAACAACGCCCAGCTCCAAACGGGCTTTGTGCTCAGCCCACGACCGCCGCTCATTTCTATCCGCCGCCAGCAGGACTGCGGCATCGTAGACAAAGCCGCTCATGAAGGACGCCGAGCCCGCGGTCGGCTTTTGCTTTGTGTCAGCAGCTGCGCTCGCACGTTGCGGCGCGCCTCAGCCATTTCGTCCGCGGTGAATGGTCCGTGCTGCCTTTCCCACTGAGCGACCGCCGCCAACCCAGCTCGCCGTTGCAGCGCCTCACGCGCCGCGCCGGTCATCCAGGCTGAAACACTAACGCCCGCGCGGGCGGCTGCGGCAACGATTTTCCTGTGGATCTCAGGGTCCACCGTGATCGCGAGCTTCGGTGATGGGTTGCCCCGTGGCATTCAAGTATCCTACTACGGTAGGATACCGCAAACGCCGCCACGGCGAGTTGCCATCACTCAATCCGCAATCGTAATCGTCGGCCGCTGTTTTTGCTTCACGCTTTCGGCGGCTACTTCCACAATCTTGCGCGCCAGATCTTCAAACAATTTAGCCTGTGCGTTGGTTGGCCCTAACGTCGCAATCGGCTTACCGGAATCGCCGCCCGCGCGCGTTGCCGGATCGAGCGGGATCTCCGCCAAGAGCGGCACATTCATCTTCTCCGCCGTTCTAGCGCCGCCGCCTTTGCCAAACACATACAGCTTTTCGCCATTGTGTTCGAGGTAACTCATATTTTCCACAATACCCAGAACTTGCTCGCGGACCTGCTCAAACATATTCACTGCTTTGCGTGCGTCTTCTAGGGCGACGTCGGAAGGCGTCGTCACTATCACGGCTCCGGTGAGCGGCGTAGTTTGAATGAGGGTAAGCTGCACATCGCCGGTACCCGGTGGCAAGTCGATCACCAGGTAGTCCAACTCGCCCCAATCCACATTGCGCAAAAATTGCTGAATCACCGAATTCAACATTGGGCCGCGCCAAACCAGCGGCTTGTCTCCAGGATTCAGAAACGCCATCGACATCAGGCGTACGCCATACGCCTCAAGCGGCTGAATTCTTTGCCCAATGGCGTGCGGCGTCTGCTGAATACCCATCATGAGCGGCACGTTTGGGCCATAGACATCGGCATCCATCAACCCAACGGCATAGCCGAGACGAGAGAGTGTGATGGCCACGTTCACCGCAACCGTACTTTTACCGACTCCGCCTTTGCCTGATCCCACCGCGATGATGTTCTTGACGCCGGGAATCGGTAGCTTTGGTTGCTCGCCTGGAGCTTGAGGACCCATAACCTCAAGCTAGCATCAGACTGGCCTGCGCTTTGAGATCGAAGCCGGCAAAGTCTTTGCGCAGAAATTTTGGATACGCGGCGGCCGCTATCATGGCGGCGTTATCGGTGGAAAGTTGTGGCGTGGGAAAGTAATAAGCGAACCCGGATTGATGGGCCTGTTTACGCAGTCCTGTGTTGCAGGCGACACCGCCGGCGACGATGATCGATTCCGCGCCAATCTGTTCCGCTGCGGCACTCGCATGGCGCAACAGTTCATCGATCACGGTCTGCTGGAAACTAGCGAGCAGATCGAGTGTGGCTTGCGGAGTGGCTGCGCGCAAGGCAGCCAAGTCCGGATTCGTGAGGGCGCGCCTCTGCTCGGTCTCCGCTTTGATATCGTGCTGCTGGGTCCAGCGCAGCACGGCTGTTTTGAGCCCGCTAAAACTGAAGTCGAGTTCATTGCCCTTCATCTTGGCGAGGGTGAATTTCACCGCGCGCGGGTTGCCATAGGGCGCCAACTTGTCAATCAAAGGTCCGCCGGGATAGCCAAAGCCCAGCAACTTAGCGACTTTGTCATAGGCCTCGCCGGCCGCGTCATCGCGCGTTTTTCCCAGCAAGCGGTACTGGCCCATCGCCATTACCTCGAACATGTGCGTGTGGCCGCCACTGACCACCAATGCCAGCGCGGGAAACGGCACCGCGGGATTTTCAAGCAGCACGGAATGAATGTGCCCCTCCACATGATTGACCGCCACAAGGGGAACGCGGCGAGCGAAGCAAAGCGCTTTGGCATAGGTGACGCCGACCAGCAAAGAGCCAACCAAACCAGGGCCGGCGGTCACCGCGATGGCGTCCAGGCTCGACAAATCTAGCGCGCTGTTTTCGAGCGCCTGCCGCACTACGGCGACAATGGCGCGCAAATGTTCGCGCGAGGCGAGCTCCGGAACAACTCCGCCATACTTGGCGTGCGTATCGAGTTGAGACGCCACCACGCTCGCTAAAATGCGCTGGCCATCGACGACTACAGCGGCGGCTGTCTCATCGCACGAACTCTCAATCCCTAAAATGAGTGTTTGCAAGTATCCGACTTTCATTATGACCTTCCGCGGGAGCTGATCGCCCAGGAACCTCCGACGGAGCGGGGCGCTTCGCGCATGCTGGTGGTCTCACGCTCAGGCAATACATTTCACGACGATGTGTTCTGCAACTTCAGCCGCTATATCCGGCCGGGCGATTGCCTGGTGCTCAACAATACGCGCGTGTTCCCGGCGAGATTGCACGGTACCAGAAACACCAGCGTGGGCGCGCGCGTAGAACTTTTTCTGTTGGAGGCAGAAGACGAGGAGCGAAGCGTCTGGCGCTGTCTGGTAAGACCCGGAAAGCGCGTGTTGGTGGGTGATTCCATTCTGTTGCCGCAAGGGCTCAGAGCGGAAATTTTGTCCTATGGCGCGTTCGGCGAACGAACGGTACGCTTCCATTCGGCCGATGTGGAACGGGCGGTGAGCGAACTTTTGCACGAGCTTGGTGAGATGCCTTTGCCGCCTTACATAGAACGGCCGCCCAACGCAATGGATAGCGAACGGTATCAAACTGTATTCGCCAAACATCGTGGATCGGTGGCGGCTCCGACAGCGGGTTTGCATTTCACATCCGAGATTTTGAAACAATGCCGTGCGGCGGGCGCAAAGGTGGCCGAAGTAACGTTGCATGTAGGACTTGGTACCTTTGCGCCGCTGCGCGCCGCGAAACTGGAAAGGATTCAGCTTCACGAAGAGCGTTTTGAGATCAGCGCTGCCGCCGCGCAGATCATGCGCGAAGCAACGCGAATTTTTTGTGTGGGCACCACCAGCGTGCGCACGGTGGAAACCGCCATGTTGCAAGGCGGGTTGCGGGCCGTGAGCGGCTCTACGAGTCTCTTTATTTATCCGGGCTTTCACTTTCTGGCCACCGGCGCGCTGCTCACCAACTTTCATCTGCCGGAATCGAGTCTGCTCATGCTGGTGAGTGCGTTTGCCGGGCGCGAGTTGACGTTGGCGGCTTACCGGCACGCGGTGGCGGCCCGCTATCGGTTCTTTTCGTATGGCGATTGCATGCTTATCGAATCGTGAAGTATTCGCGATATGAGCGTACTCCGTTGGCGATGTAGCACTGTAAGGCGCGCAGACCCTCTTCCGCCGCGCTGGTGTCGCACAAAAGCCGCCGGCCTACCCGAGCGATATCGAGGACATCGTCCACATCGGCCTTCCAATCGTCCGGCGCCCAATCGATGGCCTCTGAAACCACCGATGCCACCCCTTCCGCCGTGCCATCCGCCGTCACCATATTGAAGGATTCGGTGTAACTGGGTTGCAGCAGCAGGTGCATGTGCGCGACAGTTTTGCGGAAGTTCGGCCAGGATTGCCAGCCGTTCAGCTTCAGTTCGACATTTGGTAAGCCGGCGAGCATCTGCTTCACGGCAGCCAGCACAGTTTCACCGCCGCCTTCGGCTCTGCCACCCGAAATCCAAAGCTCCAGGGGCACGCGCAAACGGCGCGATATTTCGAGTGCCGCGCCGGCTGAACTCATTAGGTTTTTGAGCGGCCTGATTGCGCCAAAGACGCCGATGCGGAGCGTGCCGCCGCCGCAAAACGAGCGCTGCCGGTTGGGCGGGCCGTCGAGGAAATAGAGGTTCGGCAAAAAGTAGCAGTGGCCGCCGAAGGTGGATTGAATCCAATCGCAGAAGCGCCGGCTGTTTCCTCCCAGGCGAACGTTATGCGTGGCCATCTCTAGTTCGAGAGTTTCGCGAACGAGTTTCACGCCGTTTGGATCGGCCTGCAGAAAACCGACGTTCGAATGGCAGACGACGGCGAAATTGGTTTCGGTAAATTGGTTGGCCAAGTCTTGCAACTCCGCCGTGGGAATCCACGGCGCGGAGATGATGACTTGTTCCACCGGTTTGTCTTTTGATCTCTGTAACAATCTGGCCCGCAAATCGGCGGCGCTCAGAATGGGCCAAACGTCGGTAACAATTCCGTCGCGGCGCAAAACTTTCGCGGTATTGATGGCCGCGACGCCAAGCCCGATATGACTGATATTCCGGTTGGCGGCAAAATTCTTATACGCTAAAACTACGCTCATGTGGTGCTGTACTCCTGGAAAAAAATCCTTTAGGAACGACCTCAGGATAGAGTTGGGGCCGAACGGCTGTGCTTGGTTTTTTAGCGTAAGTTGTTAACAGGATTCGGGAAAGTTTTTTTTGACTTTTTGTGAACGCCGATTTCTGGCTCGCCTGGGGGCTGTGCGTGAGGGATCGAAACGGACGAAGTTCGGATTGCGGGGAGATGGGCGGCGGAATGGGGGCGAGTCCGACTAGCGGTAGGCTTCGCGTCGGTGAGAACGCGACGGATTTCTATTGAAAGGCGGCCAATTGTTGCCCGACTAAAATTACGCGCCTAACCAGTGTGACCGTCTTGGGTTGCCTTATAACCTGGAGCGTTTTACCATGCCGAACGCAATCGAACCTGTTCCTCTTTCGCTCGAAGGGCTGCAGTCCAAACTGGCCACGTTTTGTCAGAACCACGGCATTGAGCGGCTTGAGGTGTTTGGCTCAGCGGCCAGGGGGGATTCCCGGGCCGCCAGCGATCTGGATTTGCTCGTTACCTTTCGGCGCGATGAACACCCAGGGTGGGATTTTTTTTGTCTGGAAGAAGAGTTGGAAGATATCCTTGGCTGCAAGGTTGACTTACTCACTTGGCGTTCCGTTGAACAAGACCAAAATTCGATCAGGCGTAACTCAATCCTGGAAGCAACCTGCGAAATTTATGGAGCTTAGGCAGGCCGCCGTCTTGCGCCGGTTCTTTGTTGCTAAGGAGGCCGCCGCCCGCTGACAGACGAGACGCGATCTCAATTCTCGAAGATTCCTTTCGTTAAGATCGTCGGAATGCGCAACCGAGTTGTTCACGACTATGGCCAGGTCGATTTCGAGATCGTTTGGGAAATAGTTGAGCAGCATATGCCGCTGCTGCTTGAGCAGCTCGAACGGTTTTTCGCAGCACGGGGCGAGAGCTAGATCACAGGGGTGCGCGCGGCGTCCGTGGGTTGCTGCGCCGGTCCAGTTCGCGGGACTATCCCAAACGTGTCAACGTGGCTTTCTGTGGAGTTGCGGGTTAATTTGGTGAGCGCGGTGGGAATCGAACCTACAACCTAGTGATTAAGAGTCACTTGCTCTGCCAATTGAGCTACGCGCCCATCCTCGGGAAGGGAAAGCGGTTTAATTTACCGCTTTTGACAATATAGCATTGCCTCGCCCGATTTTGTGCAAACCCTAATCGGGAATATGCTGAGCGACGATTTGCGCGATATCGAGAAACTGTGGTGCAACGTCGGCGGGTCGCGCATCGCGAAACTGGGCGCTGCAGAAAGGGCAGGCAGTGGCCACGATTTGGGCACCGGTAGCCGCTAATTCCTGGGCGCGCGCTTCCTTCATCTGTTGGCCGCTTTCCTCTCCCAGGAAAACGAGCCCCCCGCCGGCGCCGCAGCAGAAGGATCGCTCGCGAGTCCGCGGCGGTTCCACCAGCGTGGCCGTCCGCTCAATCACCTGGCGCGGGTCGTCGTAAACGTTCCGATAGCGGCCCAGATAACACGGATCGTGAAAAGTCACTTCTTGGCCGCTGTCTTCCGACGGCAACAAAGCCGCGTGGCGCGCCAGAAATTCGCTGTGATGCTCAATGGTTGCGTCCACGGGCAGTTGTTCCTGGGCGGCTGTTTTCGGCCGCAATTGATCCCAATCTTCGGCGATCGTGCGGACACAATGAGGGCAGATAGAGACAATCTTGCGAACGCCGTAGTGGCGCAACAGTCTCAGGTTGATGTCGGCCAGTTCATCCGTCAGGGCGTCGTTGCCCAGACGGCGGGCAGGGTCGCCGGTGCAATACTCTTTGTTCAAAACGCCAAACGATGTGCCAAGGTGCCGCATAATTTTGACGAATGACTCGATGACCGAGCGGCCGTGCTGATCGTAGACACCCATGCAGCCCAACCAGAGGCAGTATTCCTGCGTGCCGTCGAAGATGGGCCACTTCTGCCGCCGAATGACGCGCGCGCGTTCGGTTTCCGGAACGCCCAGGGTGTTGCCGTGATCCCGCAGGTTTCGAAACAGCCTTTCGCCGTTCTCGTCTTTCCACGAATCTGTGTTCAGGGCGCCGCGCCGCAACCCCACAATCATCGATAAATGCTGAATGCCCGCGGGACAATGCGTTTCGCAAGCGCCGCAGGTGGTGCATTCAAACACCGCTTTCTTCGAAACGGCTACGTCGAGAATGGGCGAAGAACTGCGAGGGCCAAATTCATCGAGGTAGTAGTTCAGGCCCAGCGCGATCAGGCGCGGGTCGAGTTCTTTGCCGGTGTTGTAGGCCGGGCACTGTTCGGTACAGCGGCCGCATTCCATGCAAGCATAGGCCTGCAAGGCCGTGAGGCGCGTGATATTCCGTCCCGCAGCCAAGCCGGGATCGGCTGCGTGGTTCAGCGGTGGGATTTGGCTAAAGCCCTCGCGCTTTAAGAAGAGGGCGGCCGGACTGAGCAGAATGTGTAAATTCTTGGCGCGCGGAACGAGCGGGATCAAAATGAGCAACGCCAAAGTGTGCAGCCACCAAAGAGATCGGCCCACAAGGGAGTCATCGGTAATCCACCAGCGTGGCAGCAGCGTCATCATCACAATGAAAATGAGAGCGAGCGTTAGATTGGTCTCCGCGGAGATTGGGTCGAGCCATTCGGACTTCACGATGTAGCGGCGAAACGCCAGGCCCGCGAGGGAGACCGTACAGCAGAGCGCAAAGAGGAATACGAACCAGAAATAGAATAGGCCAGCCGCACTCTGCCAAGGAATGAAGGAGAAAGCGAAGGGAGTGGCGAAGTGATCTATCTCGGCTATCAAAAAAGCGCAGAAGCCCCACAGTAAAAAAGCGTGCGCCAAGCCGGGCAAAGGCCGACCCTGAATCACTCTGGCCTGGCAAAGCACCTCCCAGAAAACCCGCCAGCAGCGCTGCGCGAGGTGCGTCACTTTGAAATTACTTTCACTCTTGGCCTGCACAATGCGAAACAACACGCGGCCGAAGCGCTGCCAGAAGAGTAGGACGGAGGCGGTGAGCAGCGCCAAGAGGAAGAGTTTTTGAACGAAAGTCGTATCCATCCGCGAAATTAGCAGAAAGGTGGGAATTTTGGTAAAATCGAAGCTACGTGAGATACCTGATTTCGGGAGCCGCTGGCTTCATTGGATCACACATCTGTGATCGACTCATTGAAAAAGGCCACGAAGTCCTTGCGATTGACAATCTCATTACCGGGCATACGGAGAACATCAGTCACTTACTGAGTGATCCGCGCTTCCGGTTTATTGAGCAAGATGTTTGCGCGCCGTTGGATATTCCCGGTGTCATAGACCGAGTATTTCACTTGGCATCGCTGGCGAGCCCGGTGGATTACTTAGCGCATCCGATTGAAACGCTGGAATCGGGTTCCACGGGTACCCGCAATATGTTGCAGGTGGCCCTTCATAAGCGGGCGCGCTTTCTGCTCACCTCTACTTCCGAGTGTTATGGAGATCCGCAGGAACATCCGCAAAAAGAGAGTTATTGGGGTAATGTGAATCCGGTTGGCTTGCGGTCTTGCTATGACGAAAGCAAACGCTATGCCGAGGCCCTAACAATGGCCTATCACCGGGTGCATGGCGTGGCCACAAATATCGCGCGGATTTTTAACACCTATGGTCCGCGCATGGCTTTGAACGATGGCAGAGTGGTGCCGGCTTTTATCGATCAGGCGCTGGCTGAATTGCCGCTCAGTGTTTTCGGCGATGGTTCGCAAACGCGCAGCTTCTGCTTCGTTTCCGACATGGTGGAGGGATTGCTCCGCTTGAGTGAGTCGGAGGAGCGCTATCCGGTGAATCTGGGCAACCCGCACGAGATTACGATTCTGGAATTCGCCCAGGAGATCCAGGCGCGCTTCGGCAATGGATCGAAGATTGAATTCAAGTCGCTGCCGGCGGACGATCCTAAACTGCGGCAACCCGATATCAGCAAGGCGAAAAGCGTGCTGGGCTGGGAGCCGCGTGTTCCACTGAGCGAAGGCCTGAGCGTCACGATCGACTACTTCCGCAACAAAGTGGCGCTTGAAGAGGTTGCCGGCTAAGCCCGGCAGTAGCCTTCGGCGCTTTGTCCACCAACCCCCTCCAAAGCGCCCGTAACTCCGTGGCCCTCACCTGACAATCTTTTCCGCTTGGCGCCCAAACTGCTTCTAGCAGTGATAGGTATAGAAGAATCAGCCATTGATCGCGAGTGGCAGTACGCTCTTTACACGCAATTGGAATATCGTCGACGAACTGAAGAGAGTCTCAGCAGAGGCGCAGGAGAGCCCTGTTCGTGTGGCACTCGCCTGGGTATGGGGTAGAAGTGGGATCGCCTCTAGGCTTGGGTTTCGAAAACCGGTCGTGTTCGGTCGATCCGTATTAAATTTCCGGACCCAGTCGTCTCATCAGTGGCCGGGGAGTGCCGGTTATCCGTGAGGTATTTGTCTCTTACTGGCCGCCCGGTCTGAACTCAAAGGCGATAGTGTGGGTGGTTTCCACCCGTTGGCCGCGCAAAGTCGCTGGTTGAAAGGTCCACTGGCGGGCGGCAGCCAAGGCAGCCGAAACCAGCTGCGATTTGACGTTCGGCGTTTCTACATGCGCGGCACTGACGCGGCCATTCGTATCGATTTTCACCTCTACCTCGACGCGCGTGACATCACTTACCAAATTCGAAGGAATGCTCCGAATGTTCGGCATGACTTGCAGTAGCACTTTGGGCGGAACAAAGGCGGTAACAGTTTTGCCGTCGGGCGGCGTGGTCTGCTGCGGTTCCGCTTGCGGGGGAGTGGCGGGCTTAGTATCGGGCAGATTCGGATCCCAGCCGTTAATCGCGGTATTGCTGGTGACGGGTGGTGCATTGCTCGGCCGCGACACCGGTTTGGGCGCAGCCGAAACAGGTTGCAAAGCGGGCGCCACCGGCGGCTGTGCGGGATTTGGCTTCGGCGCGGCGGCGGTTTGAGCTGGCGGCGATTGCTGCGTCGTCTGCTGCGGCTTGGGCACCTCGGGTTTCACGTTCGTCAGCGCGCGCGCCTCGCTCTTCTGCTGCTTGGGAGCGACGGCAGCAGGCAAACTCGGTTTGTTGGCGACGTGGTTCTCAACTGGGGGAACGGCGCTGGGAATCGGGTTATCTGTGTTGGCAGCCGGTGGTGGTGGCAGAGCCTGTTGGGCAGCGGGCACGTTGCTCGTATCCAAAGCAGTCTTGTTGTCGACCGGCTTGGCTTCACTCGTGGCGGGCGCGGCGGTGGCATCAAGCACGCGCAAGCTGCCCATGGCGATGGCCTGATCGCTACCAACCACCGTTAGCTTGAAAGTGACGTCACCGCTAATAGGCCGGTAAAGCACCGAGCCGTTCGCCACCTGGACCGGATCGAGTTTACGGTCAAAATGCTCCGGGCCGTCCGTGATAGAGAGCACCGCGTTGGCGGCCGAGGCGACAACTGGATTCTTGCGATTCCAGGTAAGCAGCAAGCGATCGCCGCTGCCCTCGGCGCGCAGTTCCAAATCTGTGCCGGGGAAGAGAACGCGCATCACCTGGCTCAACTTGCTCGAGCCGGTCCCAATGCCGTTGAGCGCGTACACCGCGAAGGTCAAACCTGAACAGAGGATGGCAACCAAAGCCAGCGAAAGCCACGGTATCCCTTTAACCGGCGCTTTGCGTTGGATAACCATTGGCAAGCCGGTAATTTCGGGCGCTGCTGGGCGGCCTGTGGGGCGTTTGGCGTCATGCGGCGCCACCGTCGTCGCAGGTTCTGGGGGCCGCATGCTGGTGGCAGCGGCTGCCGGCGTCGTTTTAGCAGCGGGCACGGGCGGCGTATCGCGGAACAGCGTGCGCGATTCAAAGGACCGGTTTTTAGATCCGCCGTCCGCCGTCTCGGGTTTCGGCGGTTTAGGCAGCGGAAGAGCCTGCTCATTGATGGCGGCGTTGCTTCGTCCCGGCAGCAACGACACTATTGTGCGTTTGGCCGCTGCCGTGATTTTCTTCCATTCTTCGTTGCGCTCCTGCTTTTCAACGGAAGCATACGTCCGGATGTAAAGATCGTCATTCACCCGCAGGCGCATGACCAAATCGATAGGCTGGCTGACGCGCCGCAATTCGGTAGACAACCGGACCGAACTCCAGCGGTAATCTTCGCTGGTCAGCTTGGTGTCCGCCGTAGCGTAGAGTTCGGCGGTGATTTGCGAATCGCCCTCGCGCCAAACAATCAAAGCCACGTCATCGGCATCTTTAAAATGGCGGTTGTGGAATTCCACGTCGCTGTTAATCAAGCCGCCGCTGCCGCGCAGCGAGAACCAGCCCAGCAGTTTGTAAGAAGAGAACTCCGGATCGGCTTTGGCCTGCGCCGAAGCCGCTTCATAGGACTTTTCCATGCGCTCGCGGCGCGCCAGCTCACTACGCGGACCGGAATCCTTAAACGTCTTGAGGGCTTCGACCGTGACTACGCCTTCATCCGCCCTACCGTACAGCAGTCCGCTGATCTCCGTTTGAGCATGCGTCTTGTCCCGCGCCACGCGCGTCAACTCGCAAACGGCTTCGACGAGACTAGGCGCAAGACGCACCATCAGCGCCTTACTCCGCGCTGGCGTGACAAGACTAGAACTGGCAACACTCATACTGCCACCTTCGGCCCTTTACCTAAACTTAAACCGGATGCTCCAGTTTACCGCCAACGCAAACCCTACAAACACTGGCGCTATATGGATGGTGCCGCTTGCCTGGCGCGAGTTCTCTCCGACACCCGCAAAAGAATGGGTCGGTCGGGCCGCAATAGCATCCCTACTCCGATTGCAACACTGCTCTCATTAGAGCATGATATCCGCCATTTGCGCCCTAGGTTCGTTAGTGCTAGTACTCCCTCCAAACGGGCAAACGATTCTCCTATACACATCTTGGCGCCGCCGCCGAACGGGAAATAGGCGAATTTGGCCGGTGGCGCAGCGAGCCACCGTTCGGGGCGAAACTCTTCAGGCTCGTCGAAATAGCGCGGGTTACGGTGCGTGATATAGGGACTTACGAACACGCTGGCGCCTCTGGGGATCACGTAGCCCGCAAGTTCAACCGGTTCTATCGTCCGCCGCGCAAAAGCGAGTGCCGGCGGGTAGAGGCGCATCCCTTCCTGGAAAACGGCCGCAGTGTAGGGCAGGTGGGGCAGGTCTTCCAGACCAACCGGTTCGTCGCCCAACTCTGAATCTAACTCCTCATAGAGGCGGGCGGCCACCTGCGGATGCCGGGCCAGCAAATAGAGCGTCCAGGTCAAGGCCGTGGCTGTGGTCTCATGCCCCGCGAGCATGAAGGTCACGATTTCGTTGCGCACCGCGTCATCCGTAAGCGGCGCATCTTCTTCATTACGGGCGTTGAGGATCAGCGATAGGATGTCTTTGCTGCCGTGCCCGCGCCGCTGCTTGAGAATAGGTGCGATGATGCGTTCCAATTGCGCACGTTCTTTGTGAAACAGCACGCTGGACGCTTTGGGGAAGCGGCGGCGATAGGCGATGAACAGCGGTTCAAGGAGAATCATCAGCGGCGCAACCCAGCGAATCTTGCTGCTGACCCGCTGCAGAACAGCCGAAACTTCATTCGCACTGGCGCGGCAATCCGTACCGAAGAGGGCATTACCGGCAATGGCTAGCGTGAGACGGCGCATTTCTTCGCGAATGTCGAGCTCTTCGTTTTCGCACCAATCGGCGGCAAAGCGGGTGGTCTCAATGCTCATGATTTCGGCGTAATGCGCGATCTGTTCGCGATGAAACGCCGGCTGCAAAACGCGGCGGCGTTCACGATGCAGCGGCTCTTCGCGCGTGATCAAACTATCGCCGAGCAGCTCGCGCAGTAGAGTGGCGCCGGTATCACGTTCGAAGCTGTGCTGCTGATTGACGAGGATCTCCTTAACGAGGTCGGCATCATCCACCAGATATATATGTTTATGCAGAACGCGGAAATAAGAGATGGGTCCGTAACGGCGCGCGGTGTCGCGCAGGAAGGTGATGGGATTGCGCTCGCTGCTGCGGCCGAAGAAACCCAAGACTTCGCGGCCGCGCGGACCGGGAGGGACGTTCATGAATATATTGTCGCGTGAATTATTGTAGGAAACGCCGCTGCTCTGGCTTTCCTATTTAAAAGCGATCCCGACGACGCTGGCCCTTCCGGCGCATCAAAACAAACCCGCTTGCGGTCTGCTTTAAGCAGCAAATCTTTCACGCCGGATGCGCTTGCCTCAAGGGCGGAGCTCGGTTGCCTGCCGCCCACGTTGCGCTAACCCCCCAGAAAACCGGTCATGCGCCTATTCACTTAGAGGGGCCGGCGAAAATTAGATCTACTGCCAACTGCGATTCGAACATCGCCACTGGAATGCTGTCTCCAGCGCCATACAAAATAGGGTCAGCGTCCCGCCTAGCCACACTCACCGTCTTCCGTTTGGGATCCACCACCCAGAACTCTTGCGCTCCCGTTGAGAGATACAGCGCAGCCTTCTCGCGAATTTCCGCCTTCGTGTTGGAGCGCGACAACACCTCAATCACCAACTCGGGTGATCCATGCAGATTATCGTCGGCATCGGCGGCATCCCACCGCGCTTGCGATACGAACGCCACATCGGCCGCCCGCACATCGTATTCCGGCAGTGCCCGGAAGGGTACTTCCGCGGTGACAACGCCCTTGCCTTCCACCTTGGGTCGCAGTAATTCCACGAGCCGGTATTGCAACCGGCTGTGCCTCATCTTAGGTCGAGTCAAAGTCACCACCTGCCCCCAATGCAGTTCTTGGAGCACGTCCTCTCGATCCGGTAATTGGCGATACTGCTCTACCGTGAGCAGCAAAGGTTCAGCAGCGGCAGCCATATCAACTCAAGGTTCATCTTCATTATGCACGCCGGTTGTGGTTGTGCATACTCCAGAAGCTGACCACCCACTCGCTAGAATCCGAAAGAGATGCAGACACCAAGCTGGGAAAAACTGTTGCTTCCAGGAGCGGACCTCTTCGAAGCGCGGCTCGCGTGCCATCATGCGGCCCAGATCAACACGCGTTTGGCAAGGGGATGCATAACAGCGAAGGACGACGATAGTCATACCGGTCTGTCGTGGGATCCACGCACCGACGCACTCATCGGTCAGCCGATTACCCCGTTCCGGTTGGGCTTGCGGATCTCGGACCTAACGCTGCTGCTACTTCGGCCGGCAAATGAGGAAATAACCAGCTTTTCCCTGGACGGGCAGACGCTTGCGGATGCCCTTCGCTGGGTTAGCGAACACTTGCGGGCAAGCGGTCTTGATCCAGATCCTCTGTCCCAGCCGATTCACTTTAACCTGGACGAGCATCCGCTGCTACACGGTGCCCGCTTTCGCTTACGTGGCATGGAATATTTGTTTGAGGAATTAGCAAAGTGGTATGGCAATGCGTTTCTATGTCTGAACTCCCGAGGGTCCCCGGTTCGCTGCTGGCCTCATCACTTCGATATTGCAACGCAAATCGGATCCGCTGATCGCTCGATCGGAGTAGGAATGTCGCCCGGCGACGGCAGTTACCCACAGCCCTACTTTTATGTCTCACCGTCGCCCTATCCGGATGTTTCTACCTTGTCGCCGCTGGGATCAGGCAGCTGGCATACCCAGGGATGGGTAGGCGCGGTTCTTACTGGTGAGGAGATTCTGCCTAAGACAGACCAACAGAGGTTCGTCGAGGATTTTATGCAAGAAGCAATTTCCAAGCTTCGAGGAGCGGACCCATGAAAGTCGCACGCTACGAGCCGAGGCCACTCTGCACCTTGACCAGCAACGAATCGGCCAGACGCTCGATGCGCCCGTTCCGGTACAATCTCGCGTGAACTCAGATAAGATGACGGTCGAGGAGATCTTCACCATGTCGCGATTGATGCTGGGTCTGTTAGCGGCTGCTTTCTTACTGGCGGACGAACCGCATGCAACGCTCGCCATCGGTTCGGCCGCCCCCGATTTCGCGCTGCTGGGCGTCGATGGGAAAACGCACCATCTCAAAGACTACGCGCCAGCCAAGGTGCTGGCCATCGTCTTCACTTGCGACCATTGCCCCACCGCGCAACTCTATGAAGGCCGTATCAAGAAACTCGCCGACGACTATCGCGGCAAAGGCGTCACCTTGATCGCCATTCAACCGAACAACCCGAATGCAATCCGGCTCGATGAACTGGGTTACACCGACGTGAGCGACAGTTTCGCAGATATGAAAATCCGCGCGGCTTACCGCCATTTCGATTTCCCCTATCTTTACGACGGTGACACGCAAACCGTAGCGCGCGCCTATGGTCCCAAGGCCACGCCGCACATGTTTATCTTCGATCAGGAGCGCAAGCTGCGCTACGAAGGTCGCATTGATAACAGCCAGCGCGAGAATCTGGTAAAAACGCAAGACGCGCGCAACGCCATTGACGCGCTGTTAGCCGGCAACGCCCCGCCGGTGGACCACACGGGCGTGTTCGGTTGTTCCACCAAGTGGATGTCGAAAGAAGCCGCCCGGCTGGAAGAACAGAAGCGCATCGAAGCCGAGCCGGTTACGGTGGATGCGGTTTCGGCCGACGAACTGAAGAAGCTGCGCGCCAATGGGACCGGTAAAGTGTTACTGGTCAATTTCTGGGCCACTTGGTGCGGTCCTTGCGTGCACGAATTTCCGGCGCTTGAGACGACGTATCAGATGTACCGGCATCGCGATTTCGATATGGTGATGGTTTCCACCAATATGCCCGACGAAAAGCCCGGCGTGTTGAAGATGTTGCAGCGGCAGCACGCCACCGGCAGGAATTTAATTTTTGGATCGGACGATACTTACGCTATGCAAGCAGCCTTCGATCCGAAGTGGGATTCGCCAGTGCCGTTCACTGTGGTGCTTTCGCCCGATGGAAAGATCATCTACCAGGAATTGGGCGAAGTGGATATCTTGAAATTGCGCCGCACGATCTTAGCGAATTTACCCGACCCTGATTACATCGGCCAACGCGCCTACTGGGCCAAGCAGTAAGCCCCACCCATTTCCATGCCAAGTGGGGCAGACCTCCCGGTCAGACTTTTTGGGGCGGGAACGTCTGCCGTCCCCGCCCCTCGTCAAACTACGCCCCCATCGAATAGAAAAATTCTTCTTCGGTAATCTTGCCGTCTTTCACTGTGTACAACGCGCCTTCTTCCATCGGAAAGCGCTTGCCGGCCATGGGGCCCGACTTAGCGGTCACGTCATATTTGAACCGCACAATAAAACGATCGCCATTGGGAAACGGACCATCCACCTCGGCGCTGTGAACAGTATGGTTTGCTTCCCACCAGGTTGCTTTGCCCTTTACCGCCTCAATTCCCGCCATACGCTGAGGCATGTTGGGGCCGCCGGCTGCCGCCTCAACGCTCACGATGTGATGGCTATACAGCGTGTCAATGGCCTCCATGTTTTTGCCTTGACGGCACAGCTCCACCAGCTTTTTTCCAACTGCTAACGTGTCACTCATTTAATGCTCACTCCTTAGTAGGCGCTTATTTACTGTCAGGCGCCATCTGTCTTTGTACCAGACCGTATTATCGGTTTGCAAATTCATCGAATTGGAACACCGATTCGTTCTCATAACACACGGCGAAGCACTGGAATTCTTGGCCTAAGAAATGCGCTCACCAAAAACGTAATCGGTACTGTCAGCAGGCTCGCTAACAAGAACTTGACGCCCAGCGGGGCAGAAAGATTCTTCAATGCCAGAGTCACTGCCACCAGCAAGGGCGTATGAAAGAGATACGCGGCGAAACTGTTCCGCGACATCCATTGCGAGAACTTTCCCTGAAAATTGAACCTTTCTCTAAGCAGAACAGTCAGGCCCAGACACATGCCCAAACAGAAGAACGATTCCCAAAAACTAAAGGCCGCACTCTGCCAGTGAAGGCCGCCCAGCAGGCTTTTGGAATCTCCTTTGAGCGCCCCTGAAGTGAGTAGCAGAGCGAACCATCCAGCGACACCAGCAGTTAGCGCAAGCGTCAACCAGATCATGCCAAAGCGATGGGAGATGCGCATCAGCCAGTTCCCGCGAAAAGCAAAAATCCCAACCGCAAATAGCAAGATGTACTGCGAGAAAAAACAAAGCTGCATATTGAGAATGTTTACGCCGATGGGCTGGACGATCCGCACCAGAAAAGTACAGGCGCCCATCACAAAGATCAGACCGAGAACGCCGCCATGGCCTGGCAGAGTGGTGTGCTGCTTGTCGGAGGGTTTCGTCGGCCTCAGCATGCGCCAAGCGGCATAAATGACGCAAAAAATCAGCAGCGCTACCGCAAACCACATCGGCCCTGTAGCACTCAACACCTCGCCGCTTAGCAAGAAGGGTCCGTAAGCCTCGCTCAGCGAGGGGATTCCCGGATCGTCAAACGTTCGCAGCAGCCAGTAAACCGTGAACGGATGGATAACGAGCATGAAGAAAAGCGCTGGCAGACCCAAGCGCGCCGCGCGATCGCGCAAGAACCGGCCAGCGCCTTTAGAGTCGAACGCGCGCGGCACAAAATATCCCGCAATCAGGAACAGAAATCCCATGAAATACGCTTGGTTGAACGTCAAGAATGTGGCAAACAGGAACGTCGCCACAAGACCAGGTTTGGGGCCATCCAGGTAGTACCATCCGCCCAAATGACTGTAGGTGACGCCAGCGTGATGGCAAATAACCAGAACAATCAACATCCAGCGAATGTTGTCGATGAAGAGCAGGCGAGTTTCCGCAGTGGCCGGTGTACTTCGTACGATGGTCGCCAATTTGTTTACTCCCAGCTCAAGCATACGAATATGCGAGCCTGCCGGTTCGCTTCTATCAAGAGTAGTTGACGCGCACATGCGCCGGAAACAACGCGGCCACATCCCGCGTCACGTGCGGAAGGCCGCTCAGCACAATCTCACGAAGCTGAGGGAGTTTGGCAAGATCGGCCACACCCGCGTTTGTGATCCCACTGCATTGCCAAAATTCAAGCCGTTCGAGCGCGGTCATTCCGCCCAGAATTTTCAAGCTGTGGTCAGTAATCTTAGTCTTGCCCGCGTAGTATCTCTTCAACTTTTCCAGCTTTGCAATGTGCTCCGTTGCCGCGTCGCCCGTTTCCTGGCAGTACATGCACCACAGACTTTCAAGGTTTCCACACGCTCCCACGTGCCGGAAATCTGCATCGCTGAAGTCCATCGGCAAAAGCTCACGGAGGGCAGGGAAGCGTGGCAGTTCGGAAAGCGCCGCAACATCCACGTTCTTCGAACTCAGCGCAATGCCGCGTAGCGCCGGCATAGCTTTGAGCGCCGCGAATCCCAGCCCGCTTAAGTTCGGACACTCGCGGCCCCAAATGTATTCGATTGTTTGCGAACGGCTAAGCGCCGCAAATCCTTTGTCGCTCGCTACCGCGCCCTGGCCCATCAACATCCGCAGTCGGGGCATAGCAGCAATGTGGCGCATGGCCTCATCGTCGCAGTGCTGGTTGTGGCAACCGATAAATCCCAAATGAGGAAGCTGTCTTAACGCGGCCAGGCCAGCCGATGTGAACTGGAGACAGTGCCAAAAGAACGTTAGTGCGAATAGCCCATCGAGCCCCACCAGACTGGCCACGCCGGCATTCGTGAACGGACCATCAATCAGCAAATGGTTCGGCTCTGCCTCAGCGCTCATGAGTCCGTACTTGATCTCGCCGCCATGCCACGTTTTGAATACCGGAAACTCATGGAGAAGCTTGAGACCATCATCGGTCACCGCTCGCCCGCTCTTAAAACGCTGGAGGTGGCGCTTCCCCGCGAGCGCCTCGATCAAGCCATCGCCAGCCCCCGTTCCGAGCAGGTTCACATCCTCCAGTTGATGACAAAATGCCAAATTCCGTAAGCCCGCATCGCTGATGCCTTTCGTCCAACAGGATTGGAAGCGTCTCAGCTCGTTCAGGTGATGCAGAACATCCAGCCCGCGATCGGTGATCGGACTGCTACCGCCGCCCACCGCTAAATCTTGTAGCTGCGGCATAAGGGCCAGCTGCAGTAATCCCTGATCCGTTAGCTCTCTTGAGCCCGCCAAGTTCAGCTGCGTAACATGATCGAGTTTCGCCAAAAACGGCACGGCCGCATCACTTAGTTCGCCCGCCATGAGCCGAGTAATCCTATGTTCCTTGATCGCTGCCAAGACTATCTCCCAATCCTTTGCCGACAGCGCACCCCGCACGGAGAGGGAGTTCTCCTCCCAATCGATCTTGTAAAACGGCGGCTTGGCACTATGGAAGATAGCGGCGGAACGCATCGCCTCAATGTGATGTTTAAGCTTCGCCCAACTCTCGAACCCA
This sequence comes from Bryobacterales bacterium, assembly GCA_963764105.1. Taxonomy (GTDB): domain Bacteria; phylum Acidobacteriota; class Terriglobia; order Bryobacterales; family Bryobacteraceae; genus Bog-105. Next base: position 20,487 of record CAVXRP010000041.1, on the reverse strand, counting down.
TACTCGCGGGCTAGCACAAACTGAGCATCGGCCAAATTCACGCTTTCTCGATCGGCGCGATAGTCTCGCAGTAGCTCTTTGGCTTGTTTGTGTAGTTGCTCCAGCGAAGGACGCGCCGGAAGACGCCTAACGGGATCGGACATAAAGATCTCCTTTCAATGGGCCCGCGTCCGCACGACGGGCTGAAAGAAGATCAAAATTATTACCGCCTGATTGCTCGGTGGGCTCGGCCCTTTCCTGCGAACTGGTAGCGCCCGTCGCGCTGGTTTACAGACTAACATGGCCACCAATGATAATTAAAATCGCCAGCGCGCCGACTCGGAGCCGGAAGCGTCAGCGACCTTGTTTGACCTCTAGCACACCCAAAGTCTGCTAGTATCAGGCAGTGATTGAAAGACTGTCAGAGAGTTTAGGCGGAGTCATCGGTTTTAAGTTGACTGGGCGCGTGACCGCTGAAGATGGCGAGGGCATGGAGCAGCAGATCCAGTTTGTGATCCGCTCTCGAGGAAAGCGGCCTATCGGAATCCTGCTGGATCTTTCGGCCATGAGTGGCATTGATCTGCAGGCGCGCTGGGAAGAGATTCGCTTCCTGCAGAAATATACCGATCACATTGCGCGCATGGCTGTAGTAGGCGCGCACGCCTGGGAAAAAATTAGCAGTATGTTTGTGGTGGCTGCGGCTTTACTGCAGGCGGAGACGCTTTACTTCAAAGAATCTGAGATCCATCAGGCGTGGCAATGGGTTCGCACCAGTAAACACGCCCTCGATCCTCCTCCGCCGCGCATTTCGGCCCCCGAGGGTATCTGGAAAGACTACGTCCCTGAATACATGGACGTCTAGCCAGAATTAGCAATAACCTCCAAGTTGCCTGAGACCCGCGGTGGCGTAGGCGCTTTCGCTTGCGGGCGTTATACTAACGAAACCGTAATGGCCGTCTCCATCCGAGTTGAGTCCCGTCTGTCCGATGAGCAAGAAGCAGCCATCCTCGCCTTGGGAGATATTTGGGAATCGGAACACCTCGGCCTAACTTGGCGTCCAAAAGATCATCACATCGTCCGCTATGTCGATGGCGTATTCGCAGCCAAAGCAAGTATCCTGCAGCACTCGGTCGCTATCAATGACAAGCAGGTGCTTGTGGGAGGAGTGGGCGGCGTCATCACCATGCCGGCCTTCCAACGGCAGGGCCACTCGACTGCCGTCTTGAACTACCTGACTGACTACCTCCGCAACCAATTGAAACTACCCTTCGGAATGCTATTCTGCCGACCGGCGTTGGTTCCGTTTTATGGCCGTTTCGGCTGGCAGCTCATAGCGGACACGGTTTACGTTGAACAACCGAACGGAGTCATTGCCAGCCCGCTGCCTGTGATGTACGCAAGCTATTCCAACCAACCATGGCCCAAGGGAATCGTTCAGCTGAATAGCCAACCGTGGTGATGCGTAGACTAAAGTTATGAAGCGCGTCTTCGTTCAGAGTTTCGGCTGCCGTGCCTCCCAAGCCGACGGCGCCTCCATCGAAGCCTCGCTTACTGACCAGGGTTACGTCCCGGTCCGCGATGCCGCTTCTGCCGATCTCATCGTGCTCAACACTTGCACCGTGACCCATGGCGCGGATATCGATGCCCGGCGCCTCATTCGCGGCACTCATCGCGACCACCCTACCTCCGATATTCTCGTCACCGGCTGTTATGCTCAGCGCGCCCCGGCTGAAATCGCCGCGCTGGATGGTGTGCGCTGGGTGATTGGCAATTCCCATAAGGCCGCTATTGCCGAGATCGTCACTAGGCCGGATTATCACGGGCAAATTGTCGTTGGAGATATTTCGTCCCAGCAGCAATTTCTCTCCGCCCCCGTGCGCGATATCCGCGATGACCGCACGCGGCCCAACCTAAAGGTGCAAGACGGCTGCAGTAACCGTTGTTCGTTTTGCATTATTCCGAGCGTGCGTGGCCGCAGCCGTAGCGCGCCTCTGGCAAGCGTGCTCCAGCAGGTACGCGATCTCGCCGCCCGTTATTGCGAATTAGTGCTCAGCGGCATCAATTTGGGTCGTTGGGGACGCGATCTTCCCGGCGGCTTGCGCTTTGTCGATTTGTTGCGCGCCATCCTCGACCAGACTCCCGTCCGCCGCCTGCGCATCAGCTCTGTCGAGCCCATGGATTGGAGTCAGGATCTTCTACAACTCGTCGCTTCCGAGCCGCGCATCGCCAAACATATTCACCTCCCCCTGCAGTCCGGCTCCGATGCAGTCTTGAAGCGCATGTTCCGCAAGTACCGCACCCGCCATTATGCAAGCCGCCTCGCGCTGGCTCACTCACTCATGCCGCAGGCCGCCATCGGAGCCGATGTGATGACCGGCTTCCCCGGCGAGACTGACGCCGAATTCGCCGAAACCGGCGAATTTATTGAACAGCATCCATTTACCTACTTACACGTCTTCACATATTCGGAGCGTCCCGGGACCGCGGCCGCCGCGCAGGGATCTGCTGTACCTATCCCCGTTCGTCACGAGCGCACCCGCATCCTCCGAGACCTCTCCAATCAAAAAAACCTGGCCTTCCGCCGCCGCATGCTCGGGCAAACTCTTTCCGCCGTAACTCTGGAGCAGCGCGGTATGGCTCTCACGTCGAACTTCCTGAAAGTGGAGATGTGTACGGCGCGTGAACCGAACCAAATCGTCGATCTCCCTATCGGCGCTCTCACGCTCACTGCTGTTCGCGAGCAAACTCCGTTTAATTTACTCTGAGCCACGCTTGGCGAATTTGAGCGCATGCACCTCGGCGATATAGCCGCCGGGAAATTCGAGGATCGCGCTCGTTCGATCATCCGCACTATACGGAGGCGACAGAATCACTGCCTTGGCCGCCTTGGCTTTTGTCAGAGTGGCCGTTAGATCACTCACTTCATAACCTGTCATCTCGTGTCCGAAGGGGAATGGGAGATGACCGTCGGTGACAAGGACCTTCATCTTCCCAAAGCGAGACTCGACGCTGATCCGGCGATACGTTTCACCCGGACGGCCGATTTCGCCGGCGTCCGCATTCTTGTTATCAGAAACGACTCTTCCGTGCGCGAAGCAAGTGAAATCGCGAACAAAGGTGTCCACCCGGTCGGCCGAAACATACACTCGGTTTTCCGGTATCGTGGCCAATGGCGGCTGGGAAGGCGCAGTGAAGTGCCAGTAAAGCTGCATTTTCACGCCGCCGTCCCATTGAATGACGGCATCCCGTCCTATCGCATCTTGAAAAGGTTCAACGATCACCTCCGCCCCACACTCGCGGGCAGCCTTAATGGCATCGTTCATATCGGTGACGAGATAACCGGTCCGTTCCTGCCCAAAAGGAAACGGCACGACCGTCTCGAATGCAAAGACCGAAAGCATCCCCGCCGGCGTGGCCACCAACTGACTCTCTGTGCTGCTCGGGACGGCAAGAACATTGGTGACGATCTTCTTCGACGCCTGCCCGCCGAAGACCGCGCTAAAGCTAGTTACGAAGGCGTCCATATCTCCGGGCGAGACGTAGACATGGGTCGAATCGTACTGCGGGCCGACGGCGACCTCCTTTGTGCCCTGAGACTCAACCGCAGACACCAGCGCTATGAGTACCAAGAGTGAGACGGCTTGCATAACGGCCCTAATGAAAGAGGTTGGTGGCGGCCAGATCAATCACCTCATCGCCGCGCCCGCTCAGGACAGCCCTCATGAGGTAAAGACTGAAGCCTAAAGCCTGCTCGGGGCTGATCGTCGGAGGCATCGCAAGCTCCTGTCTGTTGACCACTACCTCAACCAATGCGGGACCATCGTGTTGCAGTGCGTCTTGCAAAGTGGAACGCAGCTCTTCGGGCTTTTCTACCCGAACTCCAAAGATATTCGCTGCCGCTGCGATCTTTGCAAAATCCGGATTCACCAAGTCCGTTCCATATTCCAGCACGCCCGCTGCTTTCATCTCCAACTCCACAAAGGCGAGCGAACTGTTGTTAAAGACAATGACTTTAACCGGCAGCTTCAATTGATGCAAGCTCAGCAAATCGCCGAGTAACATCGCCAGACCACCGTCTCCGGAAAGGCTGATCACCTGGCGCCCTGGATATGCTTTTTGCGCGCCAATCGCCTGGGGCAGAGCGTTCGCCATTGACCCATGATTGAACGATCCAAGCAGGCGGCGCTTGCCGTTCATGTGGAGGTAACGAGCGGCCCAGATAGTGGGCGTGCCAACGTCACAAGTGAAGATCGCATCTTGGGTAGCAAGCTCATCCAGAATTTTGGCGACATACTGCGGGTGCATCGGCGTTTGGCCCGGCCGGCCCACTGCAAGGTCATCGAGCGATCGCCTTGCCCGCCCATAGTGTTCGACGCACTTATCTAAGTGGGCCTTTTCGACTTTAGCTTTGAGCCGCGGCGCTAATGCGTTCAGCGTGTCTTTTACGTTTCCAATAAGCCCCAGGTCCACCCGTGTGCGACGGCCGATCTGCTCACCGCGATTGTCCACCTGGATGATTTTTGCATCGCCTGGAAAGAACTGGGTATAAGGGAAGTCGGTCCCGAGCATCAGCAGAGCGTCGCAATTCATGATGGCGTAGTAACCGGATGAAAAACCAAGCAGCCCAGTCATGCCCACGTCGTATGGATTGTCGTATTCGATGAACTCTTTACCGCGCAGCGCGTGAACGATCGGGGATTTCAAAATTCCGGCGACAGCCAACAGTTCAGCGTGCGCGCCTTCACAGCCCGCGCCGCCCAGGATGGTGACCTTTTGCGCGCCATTGAGGATGCCCGCGGCTTCTTGTAACTCGCTGGCAGAGGGTATCAAAATTGGTGAAGCATGGCCCACGCCAAGAGGAAGAGCGGCCCCGTGACATTCGCGCAACGCCACATCGCCGGGTAGCACGACCACCGCGACACCGCGCTTTGCCAGGGCCGTGCGCATAGCGATGCCCAACACTCTCGGCATCTGATCCGCTTGCGAGACTAACTCGCAATAGTGACTGCAATCCTTAAAGAGACTCTGCGGATTAGTTTCCTGGAAGTAGCCGCTGCCGATCTCGCGGCTCGGAACCTGGGCCGCAATAGCCAGCACCGGGACACGATTGCGCTGGCAATCGAAAAGACCGTTGATGAGATGAAGATTCCCGGGACCGCAACTGCCCGCGCAAACGGCGATCTCGCCACTCAGTTGGGCTTCCGCGCCGGCTGCGAAAGCAGCTACTTCCTCGTGCCGCACGTGCACCCATTCGATTGTCTTTTGCTTGCGGAGCACATCTGTGAGGCCGTTCAAAGAATCGCCCACCACTCCATAAATGCGTTTTACTCCAGCGGCCGCCAGCGTCTCTACGAAAACCTCAGCTACTTTTTGCGCCATGGTCCTTCAACGATGCGTTGATTCGTTCCAAAGTCGCCATGCCGGCTCCCAGTAGTTAGCTCAGGAGGTCTCCCTTCGCTTCGCCAAGTTATCGCCTTTCTGCGTCCCCGAATTCCGAGTCGCGGAAACCGCGCAAAGAATCAGATACAAAGCGTGCTGAAAGCACTCATAGTGAGAGAGGAGAACTGGAATGAATGTTCGCCAAGTGTCACTTTCCGGATTCGATCTGATCAATTCGCCGCGTTTGAACAAAGGAACGGCCTTCTCAGATCAAGAACGCGATACGTTCGACCTCCACGGTTTGCTGCCACCGCACGTAGGGACTCTTGCCGAGCAAATAGAACGCCGGCAGCAGGCGCTAGCGGAGCAACCGACTCCGTTCAACAAATACAGCTTCCTTCACGACCTGCAGGATACGAACGAGACGCTGTTCTACGCCCTTTTGGTGCACAACATCGAACAGATGCTGCCGCTGGTCTACACGCCGACCGTCGGTGAAGGCTGCCAGCGCTTCAGTGAGATCTGGAAAAAGCCGCGCGGTTTGTTTCTCAGCTATCCAAACAAGGATCGCATCGATCAGATCCTCAGCCATCCGCGTTACGACGAAGTGAAGTGCATTGTAGTCAGTGATGGTGAACGAATTCTGGGCCTTGGCGATCAAGGTGCGGGAGGCATGGGCATCCCAATCGGAAAGATGGCGCTCTATACGGCTTTGGGTGGAATTCACCCGGAGCACTGTCTGCCGATTCTGCTCGATGTGGGCACCAATAACGAGGATCGGTTAAAGAGTCCTATCTACATCGGATGGAGGCATGAGCGAATTCGCGGCGAAGAATACGACGCTTTCGTCGACGTTTTTGTAAATAGCGTGAAGAAGCGCTGGCCGCACGTGCTGCTGCAATGGGAGGATTTTGCCGGTTCAAACGCCGCGCGATTTCTGGCCCGTTACAGAAACCAACTGTGTACGTTTAACGATGACATTCAAGGCACAGCGGCGATCGCCACCGCTACGCTGATCTCCGCTATCAACGTGACGGGCGCGCCGCTCGAGCAGCAGAAGATCGTCGTGGTCGGCTTCGGAAGTGCAGGGATAGGAATCACCAACCTGTTGGCGCAGTTCATCCAAGACAAGGGCCTGACGGAAGAGGAAGCGCGCCAACGCTTTTACGCGATTGATCGCTATGGACTCATCACGGAACATGGCAAGGATGTGAGGCCCGAGCAGTTACCTTACGCTCGCAAAGAGCAAGAGGTGCAGGGTTGGAGACAAGGTAATGGAGAGATCACACTGCTCGATGTTGTTCGCGAAGCGAAGCCCTCCGTCCTCATCGGAGTGTCCGGTCAAATGGGAGTATTCAGCGAGCCAGTGGTGCGAGAGATGGCGAAACATACGGCTCGACCCGTCATTTTCCCCCTGTCAAATCCTACCTCGCGCAGCGAAGCGACTCCGCAAGACCTGTTGAATTGGACGGAGGGCCGCGCACTGATCGGCACAGGCAGTCCCTTCGAGCCGGTAAATTTCGGCGGCAAGAAGATTCACATCGCGCAAACGAATAACTCGTACATATTCCCCGGGTTGGCGCTGGGCATCATTGCCTCCAAAGCCAGGCATGTCACTGACACAATGGTGAAGGCAGCGGCTCAGGAGTTAGTTCGCCACTTGCCCACGCAAAAGGATAAAGAAGCCAGTCTGCTTCCGCCGCTTGCGGAGTCGCGGGAGATCGGCCGCTTCATTGCTCAAGCGGTAGGCAGGCAAGCTATTAAGGATGGTCAGGCGCAAATTGCCAACGAAGACGAGCTGAACCGCGCACTCAAGGCCAATATCTGGGAACCAGCATATGAGAAATATGAACGCAAACAGCAGAGCTTTCAACAAAGCGCGTAGAGTCACGGGAGCAGAATAATGTCCATTCGTCCAGTCAAGCGAGTGATTAAGTCAAAACCGGCGCTGGAGGGCGCAGGTGTGCATTTACGCCGTGCGTTCGGCTTCGGAAACACAGCGGACTTCGACCCGTTTTTGCTGCTCGATGATTTCCGCAACGACGTGCCGGAAGACTATCTAGCCGGGTTCCCGTGGCATCCACACCGCGGAATCGAGACGATCACTTATGTACTGGCGGGAACCGTCGACCACGGCGATAGTATCGGGAATCGGGGAACCATCGGCGCGGGCGATATTCAATGGATGACTGCCGGCAGCGGGATCATTCATCAGGAAATGCCCAAGGGCGATGGCGCGGGAAGGATGCACGGGTTTCAGTTGTGGGCGAATCTGCCAGCGGCGCTGAAGATGACGCCGCCGCGCTACCAGGAGGTTGCGTCACCCGACATCCCCGAAATCACCGACGACGATGGCACTCATGTCAGGCTGGTGTGCGGGAGTTTTTGGGGCAAGAGAGGTCCGGTGGATGGCATTGCGGCCGATCCGGTTTACATTGACGTTTCGGTGCCGCCCGGCCGTAGAAAGAAGCTGCCGGTTGAGACCACGCGGCATGCCTTCGCTTATGTATTCGCAGGCGGTGGGAAGTTCTGCAACGCATCGGGTCCGCTGGCGGTGCCGACCGAGGGTGTCAAATGGTTGGACACGGCTCCTCCAGCGGAGGCCGATAACCGCTCGCTGGTGCTTTTCGATCGCGGCGACGAAGTGGAGGTACAAGCGGGTGATGACGGGATTCGATTCCTTCTGGTCTCAGGCAAGCCGCTTCAGGAACCGGTGGCTTGGTACGGTCCGATTGTGATGAACACCCAGCAAGAGCTCCGTACTGCCTTCGAGGATCTGGAGAAAGGAACGTTTTTAAACAAGGTGGCCAGCTAGCGACCAGTTAGAGCCCAGTTACAGCATGGACCGGCCGCAGGCTTGATAAATGCGCGCGATATATTGCATGTCGCGCAAACCTTCTTCGCCATTCGTTTTGGGTTCTTTGCCTTGCAAGATGCACTCGCTGAAATAATCGCCTTCGCGAGTAAACTGAGCGGGGTCTTTGGCGGGGTTGGTTTCGTCTATGGCTGGTTCGCCTTTGATTTGCGCCTGCAGGCGGATGCCTTCGTACCCGAAGGCGGGTTCCAGATGCAGCATACCGTTCGACCCGTGAACACGAACAAAGCCGGGCATATTGGCACCGTAAGTTGTGTTACAACTGGCCAGCACGCCGGAGGGGAAGCGCATGATCCAGCTCAAGTTTTCTTCGACATCGTTAAAGCGGCCGTCTTTATCGATGACAGAAGAATAGGCTTGAAATTCGACAGGTTCTTCGCCGGTCAGGAAGCGAGAGGCGTTCAAGGAATAGATGCCGACATCCATGAGGGGGCCACCGCCGGCGAGTTTGCCATTCAGGCGCCATTCTCCGAGGGTTTCATAGAAGCCGTTGGCGCTCTCGATGGCTTGAATTTTGCCCAGTTTTCCTGCGCGAATGAGTTCTATGGCGCGCAGGTTGGTGGTCTCGTACTGGCAGCGGTAAGCGATCATCAGCTTCTTGTTAGCGCCTCGGCAGGCATCAATCATGGCTTGACTGTCTTTGACGGATGTGGCCATGGGCTTTTCGCAAAGGACGTGCTTGCCGGCCTTGGCGGCGCGAATGGTGTATTCGGCGTGCATGCTGTTGGGCAACGCGATGTAGACCGCGTCAATGGCGGGATTTTGGGCGATCTGATCGTAATTTTCGTAATTGTAAATGTTGCCCGCGGGGATGTTGTACTGGGCGGCGTATTTTTCCGCTTTGTCGCGATGGCCGCTCACCAGCGCGGTAACCTGCGACATTTGCGAAAGGCGGCAGCCGGGCATGAAATGGCCCAAGGAGATGCGGCCCAGGCCTACCATGCAGTAACCGATTTTGCGGGAGCCCTGCGCGGTAAGCATCGGGGAGGGGAAGTTCGCGAAGGCGGCGGCAGCGGCGAGGTGCTGGCCAAAAACTCGGCGGGTGAAGGGCATATGGATTTCAAAGATACTACAAACTCCGCAGGCTCGTAATATTCCTCTTGCCGATAGTTGTTGCAACGGATATTATGGCGAAAGATGGCCAGGCTAGCGGAAGAGATCAAGATGACCAAGTCTTTTTCGCTTGTCGAGGAAGAGGCTACGTTGAGTCTGGTCAGGACGGCGGATGTGCTATCGCAGCGGACGGCCGATCTTTTGAAGCTTTTCGATATCAGCCCCGCTCAATATAACGTGCTGCGAATTCTGCGCGGCGCCAAAGAAGCGCTGGCCTGCGGGCAGATTGCGGAGCGGATGGTGAGCCGCGATCCCGATATCACGCGATTGTTAGATCGCATGGAAGGCCGCGGGCTGATTAGCCGCGCGCGGGACGGTCAGGACAGGCGCGTAGTGAAAACGCACATCGGCGCTAAGGGGCTGCGTCTGTTGGACGAGATTCAGCCGTTCATCGCAGCGCACCATCGGAAGCAGTTCGCCGGTTTCGGCGAAAAGAAGTTGAAGCAGTTGGTTGAGTGGTTAGAGCAAATCCGCGAGAGCATTTGAAAGGAAAAACCGAAATGAAAAATACGTATCAAATCGATGCCGCGCACTCGCATGTGCAGTTCAGTGTGCGCCACCTAATGTTGTCCAATGTGAAGGGAACTTTTAGCGGCGTCACGGGGACAGTGGTCTATGATCCCGAGAAGCCGGAGCAAACCGCGATCGATGCGACGGTTGACGTCGATACCGTGAATACGAACGACGAGAAGCGCGACGGGCATTTGAAGAGTGCGGACTTCTTCGACGTAGCCAAATATCCACTGATGACGTTTAAGAGCAAAAATGTCCAGAAGTCCGGCGACTCGCACAAAGTCACGGGCGATCTCACGCTGCATGGTGTGACCAAGGAGGTAACGCTGACGGTGGAGGACGTGACCGACGAAACGAAAGATCCATGGGGGGCTTTCAGGATTGGGGCGAATGCCAAAGGCAAGATCAAGCGGAGCGATTTCGGTTTAACCTGGAACGCGGCGCTTGAGACCGGCGGCGTCATGGTTGGCGACGACGTGAAGATTGAGTTCGAGTTGCAGTTTGTGAAACAGCAGACCGCAACCGCGTAGGTGTTGGTAATTGTGTTTTGGGTGTTGGACTCAAACGAGTCAGACACCCATAAGCGCTCGGCCGAGGGTTCGAACCTCGGATCCGAGATTCCGGGTTCCGATGCGAAGACGAAGGCGATTCGGGCATTGGATCGAGTCGCGGTCTTCGGCTAAGATACAGTCAAGCGTTATGAGCGCGAGAACCTACGCGTATTACATGGCGCTCATCGGCGCGGTGTGCGGATGGGTCATTATCCGCCGGTCTTTCTTTCCCGGGTCACTGATCCTGCGCGATGCTTTGGTGCAAGGCTTCTTGGTCGGCTTTGGCCTAGCGGTTGTCACCATCGAGGTTTTCGCGCGAATAAAGTCCACGAAGGTCAATGGCTGGGTGACGATTTTCGGCTGCGGCAAGCCGGGCAACGGCATGTTCTTACGCGCCGCCTGCGCACGCATCTTTCCCGGCCCGGTAAACTCGCCCGAAGAAGCGATGTATTGGAAAACACAGGTGGATGGCGCGGGTCATATGCTCTCAGGAAAGTACAACTACGTCCTGCGCTTCCCGCCGCACGGTCTTCCGCCCGTCGCTGCGTTTTGGTCACTGACGATGGCCGATGCGAAAGAACGTTTTGTGGCGAATCCGATCAACCGGTATTGCGTCAGTAATCAATCAGGACTGGTGTCAAACACCGACGCCTCCGTCGACATTTATATCCAGAAGGCCGCTCCGGGGGGCCATGAATCCAACTGGCTGCCCGCTCCCGCAGGCAAGTTCAGACTCTGGCTGCGCGCGTACATGCCCAGCGCGGCCATTCTCGACGGCACCTATACCCTGCCACCCGTTGTCGAAGTGAGATGATGCGTACGGCTCACGAAAATCTGCTGATCTTCGGCGCGGTTGCAGTGGCGGTGTGGTTCCTCGTGATCTATTTTCGGCCGCGCATATTTCTCTCCGTATTCAAGAGAGCAATACTCGTGAAAGGAGGACCCGACGGCCCTGTTCCCATCAACACCCTCTATACGGTGCCTCAAGCGTTTTTTCAAATCCCCTCCACCCGCCTGCCGGGGTCGCAAAGTTGTTCACGACCGGCGTAAACCACGACACGCTTCTTACGGTCGGTTGGTTAGATCTCAGCAGCGGGCCCCAAATCTTGCGAGTGCCGGAAATGGTCGGCCGCTACTACCGCGTGCAGTTCAATGATCCGTCGAAGAACGTCAATTTTGCCTATGTTGGCAAACGGACTACCGGAACCGGGGCCGGAGAATTTCTAGTCAGCGGTTCGCGCTGGAAAGGAACGGTGCCCCAAGGAATGACGCGCATTGTTTCACCGAACAATTCGGTACTCGTCGTTGGCCGCACTCTCGTAGACCACGGCGGCGGTCTCCCGGCCACCTATGAACTTGCCAAACAGATTCAGGTAACGCCACTCACGATTCGGCAACCCAGCCATTAACCGTTGTGAATGCCGCGCTGGCGGCGAGCCAGTCATTCAGCGGTCTTAAACGCTTGGCTGAGTTTGCTCCAAGTCACCGAAAGCTCTTCGGGAATAATGCGGGTATGGCTCACGCTCGTCATGAAGTTGGCGTCGCCGAACCAGCGGGGCAGCACGTGCATATGAATGTGCTGCTCAATGCCGGCGCCGGCCGCCTCGCCTAGATTCATACCGATGTTGATGCCTTGCGGTTGATAGCTTTCTTCAATGAGGCGTTCGGACGTACGTACCAAGCGCATCATCTCGGCCGAGGTCTCATCGTCCACCTGCTGGAGCCGTGAGACGTGCTGATAGGGCGCAATCATCAAATGGCCACTCGTGTATGGATAGCGGTTCAAGATGACAAAATTGAGGCGACCGCGAAAGATAACCAGCGTGTCCTCATCGTTAGTCGAGCCGCCCGCCAGGCAGAAGACACAACCGCTGCGATCGCGTTTTTCCTTCATGTAGGTGGAGCGCCAGGGCGTCCACAGATGATCCATGGGCTAACCGTGCGACCCGCCGCCATCGCCGACGGGCAGTGAGGCTGGTTCTTCAACCTTTTCGCTGCCATTCACCAGATCCCGAAGCTCTTTGCTGGGTTTAAAAAACGGGATGCGTTTAGAAGGGACGTCCACGCGCGAACCCGTCTTCGGATTCCGTCCGACGCGCGGCTGCCTTTGCCGCGTGCGGAAGCTGCCGAATCCGCGAATCTCGATCTTATCGCCTTTATGCAGGCTGTTCACGATGCTGTCGAAGATGGTTTCAACAATGGTTTCCGAATCCTTGCGGGTCATCTCGACGACTTTGGATACTTCTTCGATGAGCTCAGCCTTAGTCATATACTCTTGCTCTTAGTCTGCACTGTGAACGTTCCCTGCTTGATCCTTCTTGTCTTCCGATTGATGCTGCTTAATGGCTTCCCCCACGGTTGAGGTGGCGGCGACGGCCTGACGCTTATAGTCTTGCAGACGGCTTTGCTCGTCTTCATCTGATACGGCGCGCACGCTCAAGCCAATGCGCTTCTGCGCTTCATTCAATTTGATAATTTTAAAGTCCAACTCCTGACCCATAGGGAGCGCGGGTTCATCGGCCTGGGGCTGTTTCAAATTCCGGCGTTTGCCGGTATCTTCGGAAATTTCACTGCGATGGCAGAGGCCCTCAACGCCTGGCAGCAACTCGACAAAGACGCCGAAGGGAGCTGTCCGGCAGACTTTGCCGCGCACAGTATCGCCCACCTGATGTGTTCGGAAGAACGTCTCCCAAGCGTCCGGCTGCAGTTGCTTTACGCCGAGCGAAAGACGCCGGTTGGCGGCATCAATGTTCAAAATGGCGGCTTGGACCACCTGGCCCTTCTTCAGTAGCTCCGAAGGGTGTTTGATGTGCGCGGTCCAGGAGAGATCCGAAACGTGGACTAAGCCATCGATGCCTTCTTCAATTTCGATAAAGGCGCCGAAATCGGCCAACTTGCGCACACGCCCTTCCACTACCGAACCGATGCTATAGCGGTCAGCCACGGTGGTCCAGGGATCGGCCTCGAGCTGTTTAATGCCGAGTGAGATGCGGCGCTCCTTGGCTTTTATTTCAAGGACTACGGCTTCCACCTGATCGCCCGCTTTGACCACCTTGGCCGGGTGTTTCATACGCCGGCTCCAGGTCATTTCCGAGATGTGAATCAGACCTTCGACGCCCGGTTCCAGCTCCACGAAGGCGCCGTAATCTGTGACGCTGACAACACGGCCCAGCACGCGGCTGTGGGGTGGATAGCGGGTTTCGATATCGAGCCACGGGTCCGGGCGAAGCTGCTTGAGGCCGAGAGAAATCCGCTCTTTTTCGCGATCGAACTTAAGGACCTTGACGGAGATCTGATCCCCCACGTGGATGACAGCGGAAGGGTGAGTGACGTTGCCATAGCTTAGATCGCTCACATGCAGCAACCCGTCAATGCCGCCCAGATCGACGAATGCGCCGTAATCGGTAAGATTTTTAACCGTGCCGGACACGATGGCGCCTTCCTGAATGTTGGCGAGCGCTTCGGCTTTGCGTGTTTCGGCGGCTTTCTCCAGCAGGACGCGCCGCGAAACGACGGCGTTGCCACGGCGCTTATTGAGTTTTAAGACCCTTACTTCGATTTCGCGGCCGAGGTAGCTGTCCAGGTTGTGAATGGGGCGCACTTCAACCTGCGAACTCGGCAAGAACGCGATCACGCCGATGTCAACGGTTAAACCGCCCTTGATCTTATTAATGACCTTTCCGCTCACCGGCGCACCCTCGGCCACGGCTTTTTCCAACTGGTCCCAAATATGCAAACGGTGCGGGCGTTCGTAAGAGAGTAGTATGTAGCTTTCTACCTGATTGCCGCTGCGGTCAATCATCACCTCGATGGTGTCGCCGGGTTGCACGGCGGGTTTGCCCTCAACCCATGGGAACTGGGACGCAGGTACTAAGCCTTCGGTTTTGCGGCCGATGTCTACAATGACTTCTTTGTCGGAAACGCTCAAGACATGGCCATGAAGGACTTCGCCCTCGCTGGGCGCAAACTGGCTGCTGTAATCGTCGAGGAACGCCTGGTAATCCGCTGTGTCCACGTTAGCGGGGGTATCAACCAGATTGTCAACGGAGCTAGTCATTGTTTGGTCTTCCGCTTCGTGCGAGGGGGCTTTCGTACTTGAATTATCCGCAGGCATGATTCAGCCACCTGATACGCGCGACCCACCGGGCAGACATGTTTTAGATTTTCTCATGGAAAGACCAGGCGTGGGACGTCAACTAGTTGATAGTTCAGTACTTTAGGAACTATAGCCGACCCTTTTCCGGATGTCAACCGCAAGCCAAAGGTGTTCTGGGGATTTTAAATCCCTAGGCTGCCTCAATTCGTATATACTCAAGGAGAGCAAACTTGTAGTTTTGCCGAGAGCGGAGATATTTATATGGGCGAACTTCTTCAACCCAGTCACCTTATCATTGTCCTGATTGTTGCTTTCGTGTTCTTCGGCGGTAAGAAGCTGCCGGAGCTTGGCGCGGGTCTGGGCAAAGGGATCAGGTCGTTCAAGGACAGCATGCGTGAAATGAGCGCCGATCACGAGAAGATCGAAACGACTTCCGCGAGACAGCCGGAAACCGCCGAGAAAAAGCAAGCGGAACCCGTCGAGAAATCATAATACCCGCCGGAATCCCTCAGTTTCTTTGCTTGCCTGCTATTGGACCTGCCCTCTTCTCAATCCCTGTAAGTGTGTCTAGACGCGTGACGTCCGGCGGTCAAGTGCGCTGGTAGAGTCCAGCAATTTTTGCGCCCACTCGGCAAGAATTGCGTCTCCCCCTTACTTGTGGCTCGTCGCTTAGCGTCATTCTTACCAATCACTTACATCGCCTCGCACGCACCTATTGCGGTATGGTCATCAAACTGCTTTCGGAGAAGCAAGCCTTCGGTGAATGGCGAGTTTGGAAAACCAAATCCAAGAGCGGTGAGCAAACATGACAAACGAAGAATATGGCCGGGCATATCAAAAAGGGTTCAACCTGACGGTTCGATTCCTGGTTTCTCGGGGACTTTCCTATGACGCGGCGCTGGATACGGCGCAAGCGGCATGGGCAAAGGGTTGGGAACGGCGCGAGCAATTGCGCGACCCAAGTCTGGTTTTGACTTGGACAAATAGCATTGCGTTGAACATTCATAGAACCTACTTGCGGCGTGAACCGCAGACGCAAACGTTGCCTGATTTACAGGCGCCACCCAGATTGAACATCGCGTCGATCGATGTGACGCGAATTCTGGAATCTTGTAAGCCCAATGATCGGGCGGTGCTCGAAGGGCACTACATTGAGGGTTACAAGGTGCAAGAGATTGCGCGCCAATATGGTTGGTCGGAAACCGCGGTGAGGATCAGGCTGTTGCGCGCTCGGCGAAGCGTGGAGCGCCGATTGAACCGTTCGAAACACGTCCAATTGCGCAGCTTGGCGGCGAAAGCGAAGAAAGCATTGTCTGAGGCGGTGGACGTAGAGATGTACGAAGCGCAAGTGGCATAGGCCCGACGCGTAGGTCCGGCGTGCCACCATAGCAAGGTATGGCATTGCCTGAGGGTCTGCGTGGGCGGCTGCGGGTGCCGGTGGTTGGCGCGCCGCTGTTCGTAATTTCGACACCAGATTTGGTTCTGGCGCAATGCAAGGCGGGAATCGTAGGTTCGTTTCCCGCCCTGAATGCACGGTCAGCATCGATTTTAGACGAATGGTTGTGCCAGATCCACCAGGAACTGGCGGCTTGGAATGCGGCTAATCCTGAAAAACTTGCCGCACCGTTCGCCGTCAACCAAATCGTTCATAAATCCAATAACCGTCTTGATAAAGACTTGCATTTGTGCGTTAAGCACAAGGCCCCCATCGTCATCACCTCACTCGGAGCGCGCGAAGAACTGAATCAAGCCGTCCATAGCTATGGCGGCATTACATTGCACGATGTCATCAACAATCGCTACGCTCATAAAGCGATCGAAAAGGGTGCGGACGGGTTGATCGCAGTGGCCGCGGGCGCCGGCGGGCATGCGGGTACACTGTCACCATTTGCATTGATGCAGGAAATTAGAGACTGGTTCGAGGGGCCAGTCGCGCTAGCAGGTGCGATCGCCAATGGCGCCTCGATTTTGGCGGCGCTGGCATGCGGCGCGGATCTGGCCTACATCGGTTCGGTGTTCATAGCCACGCGTGAAGCAAATGCGTCAGATGTTTATAAAACGATGATTGTGGATTCGGGCGCAGACGATATTGTTTACACCAATTTGTTTACGGGCGTGCATGGCAACTATTTGAAGCCATCGATCCTGAAGGCGGGTCTTGATCCCGCGAACCTGCCTGAGAGCGACCCGTCAAAAATGAACTTCGCTTCCGGCGGGAATATGGAAGCGAAAGCTTGGCGAGATATTTGGGGATGCGGCCAAGGCGTCGGGGCCATTCATGAGGTATCGACAGTTGAGGGTTTAGTAACGCGGTTTGAGGCTGAATTGGACTGCGCAAGGAAGGCGTTGGAGGAACGGTTGCGGACTGCTCAGTTTCCTAACGCCCTACGCGATATTCAATAATCGAGGGCTTTGTTCTCAGCTTGCCAGTGCGCCCAACAGCCGGTCGATATCCTCTTGATCATTGTAAATCGACGGCGATATCCGCATGCGGTGGTCCGCAATCGTGACGTCGATGTTAGCCTTCTTCAACTTGGTTTCCACTGCGGCCGGATCGCTCAGTTGAAAAGCAACGATCGGGCCGCGAGCGTCGGCCGGCGTAATTAACTCATGCCCGAGCTTAGGAATTTCCCGCCGCATGCGTTCCAGCAAAGACTGTGAGTACTCCTGAATGTTTTCGACGCTTAGCGTTTGGATATATTCGAGCGAATAGGCGAGTGTTTCGGAGACGGCGTTAGCTAACGTTCCTTGCTCGAAATGCCCGGCAGCTGTTTGGTACTGTTCCCATTCGACCGGCGAGGGTGCCGGTTCATCATAGGGGAACATGTGATTCGCAAAGCGGCGGAGTTGACGATAGCTAAAGGCCGGTCGCACGAGTTTTTCCAGCACGCTCTGCTTCGCATAGAGAAACCCCAGGCCGAAATCTCCCATCAGCCACTTGTAACTCGCCGTCGCGCAAAAATCCACGCCGCTCGCTTTGACATCTAGCGGCATGGCTCCAGCTGCCTGCACGACATCCGCATAAACGAATGCGCCACGAGCATGGGCGACATCACAGATGCGCTTCAAATCATGCTGAAAACCGTTGATATAAGAAATCAGCGAGACTGCCACGAGACGGGTTTTCTTATCGATGGCACGTTCCAGATCTTCCATGTCGATCCGCCACTGGCGCGGCCGGATGATCCGCACATCCATACCGCTCCGCCGAAGCGCGTCATAAAGATAAAGCGAACCTTCGAAGTGCAAACCATCGGTGACGATATTCACCGCGCCGGCGGGAAGGCCGAGCGCCCGAACGATTAGATTTTCACCGGCCGTGGTACTCTGCACGAACGCGATTTCGTCCGGCGAGGCGTTGATCAATTTCGCAAATAACTGCTTGCTTTGGTTTTGCGACCCGCCATGCAGATTGGGATTGCTGGCAGACCCGAGACCGTTACGATCCCAGACGCCACGCTGCTTGTATTCGTGATACCGTTCGGCAGCCAGCCGTGCGCCGTTGCTGAGAGGATGCCAGCGACCAGCGTTCAAACAGGTTTCAAATTCTTGCACCCGAAAGTTCGTTTTATCGGGCAGCGCTGGCTTGGAACGCGCGGCCGTCATCCCGTCGCGAACCTCTGCTCCCATAGCGGCGATTGCCGATCCTTCCATAAACGTGCGACGTGTAAGCATGGAAACGCCCTTCTACAGGGAGATCATTTCATATGATTGTCGCAGGGCTGAGAAACACTGCGCGGACGTGGATGCCGAGTCGCGCGGATCTCGGATCCTAACAAATGTCCTTTCCGCGTCAAGTTAGAGCGTTCTGACGAGAACGATTGAGTCCTTGGCTGGAGGGGAGTTGCGATCCGCGCTCCACAACCGTTTCGTTGGAGGAGGAGTACCGAGCTAGCGGCTTCTCTTCTCACCTTTTGCGGATGATATACTTCGTGGCAGGTGATGCTGAGACGACCATTTCAAAGGGTGAGGCAAGTAGCAGAGAGCCGATATGCGGGAGTAATTCAGTGGTAGAATGCCAGCTTCCCAAGCTGGACGTCGCCGGTTCGAACCCGGTCTCCCGCTCCATAAAATCAATAACTTAGGAAGAACCGAAAATCAGCCGTTACTCCGTTTACTCCGTTTTTCTTCGAACACTCTCCCAGATCGCGCGTTTCACTTCTTAACCACCTCAGCTTCGAGGCGATTCACCGCTTCGATCTTCTGTTCTAGATCGCTAAGCGAATAAACTTCCAAGCTCACACCCAAACCGTGGCCTCGCTGGTCGGCAGCCACTTTGTCATCCACCTTCGCCTTCCGCGAAAGCGACGCGTTTGTCCTCCGCATGACCTGGAAAGTTGCCCATCCAAGCCCGATAGTCTGCAACCTGGGAAGCATGTTACGCCTCCACAGGTTGTCCTTACTCATCGGCGTCTGCCGCTCACTCGGAAACAGGTATGCTTCCGGCGACTGATCGAGGAGTGAAGGACGCCACTCGGCTAAATCAGCCAAAGTGTCCGCCGACAGCGCCATCGTCCGCGATGTTCGCTTCCCCTTCCGTCCTTTCGGGGTGTCGATGTTTCCCTTATAGACCCGTTGATCTATCAGGATCGAATCCTTACGAATGTTGCCAAGACGAATCGCCAGGATTTCACCAGGCCGCATCCCGCCAAGCACTCCCAATCGAAAGATGAGCCTTTCGCGAAGATCGAGTTCGCTCAACGCGAGGCGAATTTCTGCCGTCGACAGGCAGAGCTTCTCGCCGGGCTCTTTGCACGAAGGAGTAAACAACCCTGCCGCCGGATTCGACTCAATCAGACCGTCGCTCATCGCGGTTTTCAGGATGTTGTTCAGATCCCACCGCAAGTGATCGACGATACTTCGCGAAAGAGTTTCAGATTTCTCGTCCAGCAGCCTTTGCAACTGGTCGCGCGTGATGGTCCGAAGTGGCTGTCCTCCAAGAGCCGGTTTGAGATGGAACATCATTCTCGGCTCAGTGGTCATTCGGGTGGACTCTTTCCATTTCCGCCGACATAGCGGAAGAAAGACTTCCTCCAGATAGCCGGTGAATGTGTAGACGGGTTTTTGAGCGCAGCCTGCATCCTCGTTCAACGGTTTGAGGATGGTTAACATCTGTGCTTCGGCCTCGCTTTTGGGCATGTCGGCCACACGGCCGAGTACCTTGGATCTCTTCTGTCCGTGTTCCCACCACTGGCCGACCCAAACTTTGGTCTTGCCATGTTTGCGGGGGCGGATGCTTCCTTTTTGGAAACGCTTTCGACGCATAAATATTTCTCTTTCCTGCGCCATGGACAAAGCATTCTGACATATCTGCATACTAACTCGCTTTGTTGCTTTCAATCCATTTTTCAAGCCACTGGCGGCGGACAATCTTTCGCCGACCCAATGGCAAGTGAGTAAGAGCAGGCATTCCTGGGACTCTGCCTCTGAGAGCGTTCTGGACATGGGCTTTTGAGCAACGCAGGAGCTTTGCCACTTCCTTGATGGTCAGATTGTCTTTAATGTCTTTCATGCTCTCCTCACCCTGTAAGCCGTGAGAAGGCACCTCTGTGACAGATCCGACGAAGTTTTTTTTAACTTTCTTGGTGTGGGCCTGCAAGGCGTCGGCATTCTAGGGGCGCTACGGGGAACATTTTCGTTTGGACCTGTGGGAAAGGCCGATTTTCCTCGGCAAAGTAGGGGCGGGTTGCCTCTGACTTCTCGGCAAAGTAGGGGCGAATCTTCGGCATTCTTGGGGCGAATACTTCCTGTATGTTCCTGTACCAGAACCTGTAGCAGGCAGCGGTTTCCTGTGGATTTGTGAATATCCGACAAAAAAGCCGCCGCGCCTTCGGCTCGAAAACAAAAACAGATTGGATCGTTGTTTGGAAGTCCGGCAGATCAACAAAGCACCACGATTTCAAGAAATGTTCCTCCGATTTTTTGTTGAACTTGGAAGCATTTCTGGTTTATCCTGTGCAATTAGAGTTATAGTGGCCATT
>CAVXRP010000040.1:0-69571 GCA_963764105.1 Bryobacterales bacterium | reverse complement strand
GCGGCGCATGGCGCCGCCCCACAACACCTATTCGCCGGCGCCGGCTTTGAGTTTTTCGCGCTGTTCTTTGAGAATCGCTTTGCGGCTGAGCTTGATCTTGTTGCCTTCGAGCGCTAGAACCTTCACCAGAATCTGGTCGCCTTCGTTCAACTCGTCGCGCACATTCTTGATGCGGCTTTCGGAAATTTCGCTGATATGCAGCAAGCCGTCAGTACCGGGAAAAATTTCCACGAAGGCGCCGAAATCGGCAATACGGACGACTTTGCCCAGATAGGTTTTACCCACTTCGGCAACGGCGGCGATATCGGCCACCATTTGCAAAGCTTTCTTGGCGGATTCGCCGTCGGAGGCGAAGATGTTCACCATGCCGTCGTCGGTCACGTCTATTTTGACGCCGGTCGCTTCAATGATGCCCTTGATCACCTTACCGCCCGGGCCGATCAGTTCGCGGATCTTATCGGTGGGAATCTGCGTGGTATAGATGCGCGGCGCATACAGTGAAAGTTCCGCGCGCGGCTTGTCGATCGTGGCCAGCATGATATCGAGAATCTCGAGACGGCCCTTACGAGCTTGTTCGAGCGCTTCCTTCATGATCTTGGTGGTGACGTTCGGGACCTTGATATCCATCTGCAGCGCGGTGATCCCATCTTTGGTACCGGCCACTTTAAAATCCATGTCGCCATAATGATCTTCCGCGCCGGCGATGTCGGTGAGAACCGCGTAAGCGTCGCCTTCCATCACCAAACCCATGGCGATGCCGGCCACTGGCTTACCAATCGGAACGCCGGCATCCATTAAGGAAAGCGTGCCGCCGCAAACACTGGCCATAGAGCTCGAGCCATTCGATTCCAGAATGTCGCTGACGACACGCAGCGTGTACGGGAAGCCCTTTTCATCGGGAATGACCGATGCCAGAGCCCGCTCGGCTAGCGCACCGTGACCGATTTCACGGCGACCCGGGCCGCGCATGAAGCCCACTTCCCCGACGCTGAACGGCGGGAAATTGTAATGCAGCATGAAGCGCTTGGCGGTTTCGGCCAAATCAAACATTTCAATCCGTTGCTGATCGTCTTTGGTGCCAAGTGTAGTGGTGACCAGCGCTTGCGTTTCACCGCGGGTGAAAATGGCTGAGCCGTGCGTGCGCGGCAGGACGCCCACTTCACAAGTGATCTTGCGAATGGTGGAAAATTCACGGCCATCGGGACGGCGCCGGTCTTTCAACATTTCGTCGCGGAAGATGCGCTCCTTCAAGGCTTCGAACGTTTTCTTGGCTTCCGGCTGTTCCGCTTCGTCCGTGAAGAGCGCGACGGCCTTTTCTTTGGCGGCGTCAATGCGCGCATAGCTATCGAGTTTGCTGTACTTCTGCGTGTTCAATGCATCGGTCAACTCGGTGCGCACCGCAGCCGAGATCTTTTCGAACATCGCTTGATTGACGGCGGGAGGAGTGTACTCGCGTTTCGTCTTGCCGGTGAGCTTCACCAGTTGATTGATGGCGTCGGCAATTTTCTTGCAGCAATTGTGGCCGAAATCGATGGCGTCCAAAACTTCCGCTTCGGAAGCCGAGTTAGCGCCGGCTTCCACCATGACAATGCCTTGCTCGGTGCCTGCCACCACGATATTGAGTTTGGCGTCCTTCGACTCGTCATAAGTGGGATTCGCCTGATAGACGCCATTGATTAAGCCAACGCGCACGCCGGCGAGCACATGGTGAAAAGGAATGTCGGAAATCGCCAGCGCGGCGCCCGCGCCGATGATGGCCAACACACTGGGATCGCGCTGCGGATCAGCCGAGAGAACCATGGCAATGATCTGCGTTTCGCAACTGAAGCCTTCCGGGAAAAGCGGACGGACCGGACGGTCAATCAAACGGCTGGTGAGAATTTCCTTCTCAGACGGACGCCCTTCGCGCTTAATGAAGCCGCCGGGAAACTTCCCCGCTGCGTACGTATACTCACGATAATCTACCGTGAGTGGGAAGAAATTGGCTCCCACCTTCGGCTGCGGGTTGGCACAGGCGGATACCAGAACCACCGAGTCTCCCGAACGAACAACCACAGACCCATTGGCCTGTTTGGCAATTTTACCGGTCTCAATGGAGACCTTTGACCCGTGCAGGTCGATTTCAACTATATGCGACATTTAACTTTTCCCGATGCGTGATCCGCATCAACCTTTTCTTGCACGCTGCCGGAATCACTTTCCGGACGTGCGGACCATTCACGGGATTAAGAGGAGGACTTAGAGTTCCGCGGGGACTGCTTACCAAAGCAGTTGGCGCGGACAATACTACGACACGCCGGAGCGGCCGAGCCGAAAAACCGCGCTACCTTTGAGAGACCGGACTAGCGGCGGATGCCGAGACTTTGAATCAAAGTCTTGTAGCGCTCTGGACTGCGATCCTTCAAATACTTAAGCAGCCGCCGGCGCTGGGACACCATCACGAGCAAACCGCGCTCGGAATGATGATCCTTTTTGTGCCCCTTCAGATGCTCAGTGAGCGACGAAATACGCTGACTCAGAAGAGCTACCTGGACCTCTGGCGAACCCGAATCCGACTTATGAATCCGGTACTTCACGATTACTTCTGTCTTTTGTTCAACCGCCAGAGCCATGCTAGAAACGATACTCCTCGTCTTTACCTTAATCTCGATTTTATCTTTTTTAGAGTAGCACATTCGTAAGAGCGCTCCCCGCACGGTCACGATTCTGAAACAGGGTGCTCAGTAGATCTCGCCGAGTTCACGGGTGCGATTGCGTAGCAACGTCAACTCGCATTGCAGGCGCTTTGCCTCGTCTTTAGAGGTTGCGCACGCCTGTTCGCGATATTTCTCCCAGGCTTCTTGCGAGTCTTTGATGGCTAGCACCACCGTAGCATCGCTATTGCTCGCCAGTCGGCTCAACTTTTCACTAAGCGACCGGCGCGCCTCCCGAATAAGGCCGCCGAGGCAAGTGACATGAGCCGATCCTGTCTGCGAGTCGCAGTTGTCGCGCTTAATCCGCAGGTAATCGACTATCTTTTGGCCGGTTGTGGGGTTCTCAAATAGAGTAACGGCAATGGTATCCGCGCTGCCGACGATCTCCGGCGATGGAGAGATGGGAGCCGGCAGCATGCGCCAGCCCGAGGGACTTACGGCGAGATCTTCAAAGGTCAACGCGCTGAATGTCACGCGGTAGGTTCCTGCTTGCGGGATAGGCTCTGCTACTACTTCGTAGCCGAAGTATTCGTGAGTTTTTTCGTTTTTTGAGTAACGAATCATCCCGACCGCGCCGGCCGTTTTGGTTTTGAGCCACTTGACGCCGGATTCTTCAGGCAGGTCGTCTGCGGCCAAGTCAGGTTTGGGCGGTTCCAGCTTGGATTCCACCGTAATCATTACGCCGGAATCGTTGCCTACCGAACCGCTCCAACCGCCCTGTGCCCGGCAAACCTGCGCCGCGAATAACGCAAACGCGAGACTAATGGTTAGCTTCATAGCTGCTCCTGATAATTCGCGGCTCCAGACGCTTTACCGGCTGAAAAACGGATGGTGAAGACTGCCGAATGGCGCCCTTCGCCGGGCCTCGCAACGCCAGAAAGACAAACAGCGCCAGAAAGACTCCACCGAGCGCCAAGGCCAACGGCACCGGTACCCGAATCGTTCCCGCGATCAACCACTTCCACCAAGATCGGTGCTGGGCTTGGCGTATTCTCTTCACCAGCGTTTCCGGCGCAGGCGGTGCCGGCCATTGCTTCAGCAATTCATCGAGGTCTTGATCATTTAGCGGTTCCATATTCGGTGACGCTCCTCATCCTTCTCGATCTATGCGGCGCCAGCAGCCGCTTCAGATTCTCGCGGGCGCGGTGCAGTCGCGCCTTCACCGTGCCTAATTCGACGCCTAAGATTTCCGCTATCTCCTGCAATGAGAACCCCTGGTAAGTGGCCAGAATCAGGGCTTCGCGCTGCAACGGCGGCAACGCTGCCACAGCGGCCGACACGGCTTGCTCGGTTTCGAGATGATCTACTAGCGGTGGAACGGTGGGCAATGGTTCCTCTTCTAACGAGTTCCAGCGCTGATCGCGGCGCCAGCGTTTCCAAGCCATATGCCGAGCAATCCCCAGTAATAATGCCCGCATGGACCCGCGCGAATGGTCTAACTCGGCCTCGCCGCGAAAAATCGCTACAAACACGTCTTGCGTAATGTCTTCCGCGCTCGACACGGAATTAGTCATTCGCCAGGCAAACTGATAGACCGCCTGTTTGTGTTCTTCGAAGATGGCTTCAAACTCGCCTTCGGTCATGGATCTTCATTTGAGATTGCCTATTCGTCGAGGATAAGATACGGGATTCAGCAAAAAACCTGTCGAAAACCACGTGATACCGTTAGCTGAAGCCGATGGATAAAAGCTCAACGCCGCCCGTTCGCATTGAAGTCTCGGCGGGATCTCGCCCCGGCGTGGTCGTTCTTAAGATCCATGGCCCCCTGGAGATCACAAATTTTAGGGAATTCGAAGAATTGACCCGCCGCAACGAATCGCCGATTCTGATCATCGATCTGGCGGAAGTACCTTACATCGATTCGGCAGTTTTGGGCAGTTTGGTCGCCATGCATGTTGCCTGCGCCCGCAATCAGCGCAAGTACGCGCTGATCAACGCCAACCAGCGCATCCAAAACATGCTCACGGTATCGGGCGTAGGCGAAGTGCTCATCAGCTTTCCGACATTGGCCGCGGCGGAAGGCTCGTTGTAATCAATTCGGTGTCAGACACCGAGCAATCCCAGGTGGCGGAGCACGCGCCTCACTTTCTTCGGAGAAACCGCCAGCTTGTGTGATACGCGCGATACCTTTCTGCCTTC
Organism: Bryobacterales bacterium; assembly: GCA_963764105.1. Lineage (GTDB taxonomy): Bacteria > Acidobacteriota > Terriglobia > Bryobacterales > Bryobacteraceae > Bog-105. The sequence continues at coordinate 64,739 of CAVXRP010000040.1, read as the reverse complement.
CGTTTCCCACACACGGCGAATCAGCACTTCCTCAAAATCGGCCACCACTTCCTGTAGGCTCTTATCACCTACCGCCCCTTGCGACCAGGCTCGCAAATTCGGATCTTCCAGTCCGGCATGCAAGATACGCGAGCGCAAAATTTCCACCTCCTGCCAGAGTGCGTCGTGCCGGTCATGGTTGAGGTAGCCCTCGGCCTTATCGCAGCAGGCGCGCGCAGCATCCGTATTGTGGAAAAAACCGTTCACCAAAGTCATTCCTTGGCAGATGTAGGCCTGCGCTACCAACCGCCGGCTTTCCGTCCGTTCGCCCAGCGCCACCGCTTCTTTGGCGCAATCGTGCGCAAGTTGCGCAAAACGGCTCGGGTCGTCCGTTTCGCCGATCTGTTCCTCAAACCGCGCATTGGCGGCGATGGCCTCCACAACGCGCGCCCGGCACATTAATAAGTTATCGGCCTTGGTCGCGCCCAAATCGAACGCTTCACGGGCGCGCTTCTCCGCCATGTCTAAGTCGCCCAGGTCCACGCAGATCTGCGCGTAGCTGACGTCCACGTTGCCTGCGCCATGGTGATTTCCCCGCCGCTGGTAGATCTCATCCGCCTTCGCCAGGTCCTCCTGCGCGTTGCGCAACAACTCGTACATGCGTTCCAACTGCCCGGCCTTATCCCTTTTGTCCGCCGGCAGCTCGGGCTGCTGATTCTGACGCTGGCGCTCGTGCTTGGCATCAATGCTGCGGCGCAATTGCAAAGCGAGAAAGCGTTTGGCCTGCGCAATGTTTGTCAGCGACCTCGCCAAATAGGCCTCCAAAGACAAGCGTTTCTGAAACAACTCAATGGAGGTATTGAAATATTGCATGGCATGGTCATAGCGGCCTTCGCGCAGGGCAATCCGTCCGTAAGTCGATTGAATATTCCCTAAAGTGATGAAATCGTCTGTATCGCGCAAAATGGCTTCTGCCTCTTGCAAGATGCGCAGCGCCTCTTTCGGCTCCCCTTGCTGAAAGACCATCCAGCTTTCGAGCGTGCGCAGAATCGCCGCCAGATGCTCAAGCCCTTGCTCCCCCGCGAGCTTCATGCTCTGGCGCGTCACCTCCAAAGCTTGCTCGTATTCGCCTGCTTTTCTAAGGCAACGGGCTTTCCAGAGTCCCGCGATAACGGTAATTCTCGAATCGCCAAAATCTTTTTCAAGCATCAGAACGGCGTCCAGATGCCCCAGCGCTTCGGGCAAATCTTCGCGCCGCATCGCCACCACCGCTTCCGCCATACGGAGTTGCACATAGCCTGCGAGCGGCAGCAACGCGCGTTGCGGCGCCGGAAAACGTTCGAGTAAGCTGCGTAGTAAGTCGCCGCCGTCATAGCCAACGTCCACCCATTGCGCCAGCGTGCCGAGCGCCAAACCCGCGTGCGCGTCGACCGCCTGCAATTCTGTCAAGGGGCCGCGCATCGTTTCCAACAGCGCAATCCCCGCCCCTATGTGTCTTTCCTGTAGTAAGCGGCGTAGCTCCTGCAATTGATCCGATGAGATCATTTTCGCTTTCCCTACTGTATCGAGTGGCTGTGGGCGGTCGCTAAACCGGGCCTCACGTTCGATCTGCCCTGACTGCGGGGACGGAATAGGGTGCGAATGGGGCTAAAAGCACTGTTCGTGACCTCGATAAGCATATTGAGCGACCCTACGAGCCGCAATATTTATGAACCAATCTCTTGCTAAACCGATCCACCTGAATCAAGTGAAAAAGATTTTCTTAACGCGAAAACTGCGGGTGTTCTTACCCGTGCTGGTGTTGGGCGGTCTGGCCAACGCCCAAACCTCCAAGCTTTCCGCCGAACTGCAGGCGCTGAGCGCGAGTGGGCAAGTGAATGTGATTGTTCAGTACAACCACGTACCCACGGCGGCGGATCACGCCCGCATCACCGGCCCTAACGGGGTGTTTCGCAGTCAGTTGCAGTCGATACCCGGAGGCGCTTACTCCCTTCCCGCGACTTCGCTAAACACCGTTGCCAACGATGCGAGCGTCACGCACGTTTCCCTGGACCATGTGCTGCAGGCGCGGCTCGATTATGCGACTGCCGCCACCAACGCGACGGCAACGCAAACCGGCGGTCTCACTGGAGCGGGCGTCGGAGTGGCCGTGATTGATAGCGGTATCGCGCCTAACGCCGATTTCGGCAGCCGCATCGTGTTTAGTCTCGATCTTACCGGCGGCAATGGCGTTGATCAATTCGGCCACGGTACCCACGTCGCCGGGATCATCGGCGGCAGCGGGGCTAATTCGCAGTGCGCCACCTGTACGCGAACGCTGAAGGGCATGGCGCCGGGAGTCAACCTGATCAATCTTCGGGTGCTCGATCAATATGGTTTGTCCTCCGATAGCCTGGTGATTGAAGCCATTGATGAAGCCATTTCTCTCAAGAGCAAGTACAACATTAAAGTGATCAATCTCTCGTTAGGACGCCCGGTCTCGGAAAGCTATACGCTTGATCCGCTGTGCCAAGCGGCGGAAGCCGCCTGGAAAGCTGGGATCGTAGTGGTGGCTGCGGCGGGCAACGATGGCCGGCTAAACATAGCAGGCAACTATGGATATGGGACGATCAACGCGCCCGGTAACGATCCCTATGTCATCACGGTGGGCGCCATGAAAACGCTGGAAACCTACACCCGCACGGACGATCACCTCGCCAGCTACAGCTCCAAGGGCCCTTCTGTCATTGATGGCGTAGCCAAGCCCGATCTCGTGGCGCCGGGTAATGTGGTCGTCTCCGTCCTGGCCAGCCCCACGTCAACATTGGCTCTCCTGGCGCCCGCTAACATCGTGCCCACCAGCTACTATAATTCGGCAGGTAGCGCCACCACGCCATCGCCATACTATATGGCCCTCAGCGGCACCAGCATGGCTGCGGCCGTGGTGAGCGGCGCCGTTGCCGATCTGCTGCAAGCTCAACCCTCGCTCAGTCCGGATCAGGTGAAGGCGCGCCTTATGCTAACCGCCTATAAGACGTTTCCAAATTCAAGCGTGGCTTATGACAGTACCACTGGGCAATCGTTCACCGATTACTACGACTTGATGAGCCGCGGGGCGGGCTATCTTGATTTAACCGCTGCGCTCAAATCTAACGTCGTCGCCTCCGGCGCTGCGCTCTCGCCCACTCTGGACAACGGCCTGTTTGGAAGTCTGAATCTGCAATGCAATCAACAATCGACCTGGCAAGGTCTCTTCAGCCCATTGACCCCTAACAACGTTTGGGGATCTTCCGCTATCGGTTTGGGCAACACGGTCATCACTTCGCAGACCACCTCGGTGGCGAGCGTGACGGCCACCGTGACCAGCGCCCTGTCCGCCGCTTGGAATACCTCCGCTGCCTGGAATACCTCCGCAGCTTGGGGCACATCAGCTGCATGGGCGACATCAGCTGCATGGGCTACCTCCACCACGACCTCGGCCGATAGCGCCGTTTGGGCTACCTCCCTCTCTCTTGCCCTGAGTGGCGAGAAGTAGCGCGATTCTCAAGTTTCTCGCGAATTGCGCCGATAAAACTCACGTAGCGGTCGCCGGATCAAGCCGGTGGCCGCTGCGTCAATTTGATAACCAGAATTCTCCAAAACACCGTGTCCCTCCGTAGCCCTTTTCGCAGACTTGCTCGCTCCGAATCAGGCTCCGCGCTTGTCGAATTCAGCATCGCCTTTGTGCCTATGCTGGGTTTGCTACTGCTGACCGTCGACGTCGCCTGGTCGATTTTTGCGCGCGCCACGCTGCAAAACGCCGTCCGCGAGGGGGTTCGCTTTGCGGTAACGGGCCAAATACTCCCCGGGAATAGCTGCCTTGGCCCTTCCATCCAGCAATACGTCGCGCAGAATTCGTTCGGCTTTATTCCCGCCGGCAAAGCGAGTCAATACGTCACGATAACTTACTATTCGCCGGTGAATTTAACGCCCATCACTGGCCCTGGCGGCCCAGCCGGCGGGAACGTCGTGCAGGTTTCCGCAGGCGATATAGGCGTTAGAGCATTTGGGCCGCTGTGGCACAGCGCTTCGCCCATACCCGTCTCCGCCACCGCTTCCGACGTGATGGAAAGCCCTGCCAACGGGGTGTCGCCGTGCCCGTAACGGCTGTTCGGCGCCGGGGCAGGGAAGCGGGCAGCGCTCTCATTGAATTCCTGCTGGCGTCGATCTTCCTTATCTTTCCTTTGTTGCTGGGCACAATTGTATTCGGCCTGAGCCTGGTACGCGCCAATCAAGTGGCCGAAGTGTGCCGCGATGCCGGACACATTTATGCCTATGGAGTGGTGGATTTCTCTCAGCCTTCGAGTCAGAACATGCTCGTGCAAATCGCCCAAGGCTTGAACATGACGACGACCGGCGGTAACGGCGTGGTCATTCTCTCGACAATCACCTTTGTGGGGCCCAACGATTGCCGTGCCGGCGGCTTTCCTTCCGGAGATTGCCCCAATTTGGGCCGAAGCGTTTTTACGCGCCGCATCGTCATCGGCAATAGCCAGCTGCATACCAGTGCCTTCGGCAATCCGGCCGGCGTCATTGGAAGCGGCGGCAATATACAACCCTCCGACTACGCGGCCAGCGCGAGCGCGGTCGCTAACAACTTTGCAAGCTTGATTCCACTCACCGCTGGTCAATTCGCCTATGTGGCCGAAGCGTTCGCCATATCGCCCGATTTCAAGTTCTGGGGTGGCAATTCTTATTGGAATTGGATCAGTCCCGGCGGCATCAGCGCCCGTTCCATCTTCTAGGCCCCTCGCGCCCAAAGCCGGGACGGACGAGACTGTCCCCACATTTCTTCGCACAAAGTGGGGACGGACGAGACTGTCCCCACATTTCCCCGCGCCTTCCCAAACGCTCTTCGTACCATAGTCTTCATGCCGAACCGACGACGCTTCCTGCAATCCACTGCTGTTCTGAGCGGGCTTCCAATACTTACCCGCAATACGCTGACGGCCGCCGAACCCGCGCTGCCCCCCTCCATCGCCCAACTAAAATCGATGCGCGACCAAGTTCACCCCATTACCACTTCAGAGCGCGAGCAGCGCCTGGAACGCGCGCGCCACTTAATGCACGAAAACAAAATCGACGCCCTGTTTCTCGCCGGCGGCACTTCGCTGAATTATTTCACCGGCATGCATTGGGGAAACAGCGAGCGCCTCTTTGCGGCCGTCGTCCCCGTATCCGGCAAATCGTTCTGCATCTGTCCCTCCTTTGAAGAAGGCCGCGCCCGCGAACAGCTGAACATGGGTCCGCTCGAAAGTGCCGATGTGCTCACCTGGCACGAACATGAAAGCCCTTACCGCCTACTAGCCGTCGGATTACAAAACGCCAAAATCGTCACCGGCACTCTCGGCATCGAGGAACGCACACCCTTCGTCTTTGCCGATAGCCTGGCACAAGCTTCACCGGGCGTTAAACTGGTCAGCGCCACGCCGGTCACCGCCGGCTGCCGCATGATCAAGAGCGAGCATGAGTTGGAATTGATGAAGATCGCCAACACGGCTACCCTCGCGGTCTACGACGCCGTGTTCCACGCCTTGAGTCCTGGCATGACAACCCAGCAAGCCTCAAGCCTCATTAACCTCGCCTACGGGCAAGTTGGATTCCGTGGCGAGGCGAGTTTCGAAGTCGGCGCTTATAGCGCCCTGCCGCATGGGAGCATTGCCGCGCAAGCCATTCGCGAAGGAACCCCCGTCATCATGGATGACGGCTGCACCGTGGACGGTTACCAGTCCGATATCACGCGCACTTTTGTTTTAGGCAAAGCGAGCGATCGCATGAAGCGGGTCTTCGATATTGTGCACAGTGCTCAGCGCGCCGCTCTCGATGCCGCCCGCCCAGGCGTCGCTTGCCAAGACGTAGACGCCGCCGCTCGCAAAGTAATCGCCGACGCCGGCTTTGGGCCGGATTACAAATTCTTCAGCCACCGCGTAGGTCACGGCATCGGCATGGATGGCCACGAATGGCCCTATCTCGTGCGTGGCAACACTCTGCCGCTTGCCCCCGGCATGACCTTCAGCGATGAGCCAGGCATTTATATCCCGGCCGAATTCGGCGTGCGCCTTGAAGACGATATGTACATCACACCCGACGGCGCACGTTTATTCACGCCGCAAAGCCCGTCCCTTGAGCAACCGTTCGGCTGAGCAAAGCAAGCGGCAAGACTGCCAAGCACACGCGGCTCAGCGTGCCGCGACAACCCATAGATAATCATCTGAGACTCCGCACAAGTCTGACCAAAGCGTCAACCAATTTGTCTCTTGTTCCAGAAGATCATCGAGTGGTACACTCGATTTCATGCCGAGACGCGCATCTCCCTTGCAGAATGAAATGCTGCAAGGGACCCTGGATATGTTGGTCCTTCAAACCCTCGTCCTCGGGCCGGCCCACGGGCATTCTATCGCCCATTTGATTGAACATCGTTCGAAAGACGTTCTGCAGGTCGAGCATGGCTCCCTCTATCCGGCCCTTCATCGTCTCGAGCATCGTGGCTGGATTGCGTCGTTCTGGGGAACGTCCGAGAATAACCGAAAAGCCAAGTACTATCGCCTGACACCTGCCGGACGAAAACAATTACACTCGCAGACGACACGCTGGGAGCAGATCGTCCAAGCCATCGGCTGCGTGTTGAAGCCGGCTGCGGAGTAACGCTTCATGCGGCTGCCACGCTTCCTATGTCGGGCTCAATGGGATCGGGAACGGCTCCAGGAGATGAAGGCCTACCTCCAGATTGAAACCGATGAGAACGTGGCGCGGGGCATGCGTTACGAAGAGGCTTACGCCGCCGCCTCCAGGAAACTGGGCAACCAAACATTGATTCGCGAGGAGATCTACCACATGAACTCAATCACGCTTTTGGACACAATGGCGCGCGACTTAAAACATGGCTTCCGCCTGTTCCGCCGCAGCCCCACCTTCACCGCCGCCGCCCTGCTCACGCTCACTCTTGGGATTAGCGCAAGCACCTTGGTGTTCAGCCTCATGAACAGCATCTTGCTTAAGCCGCTGGCCTATCCGAATCCCGATCAGCTTGTCGCCGTCAGACAACTGGCGCCGGGCGCTGCGGGGCTCGAAAGTGTCTCCGATGGGCTTCTCCTTTCACCATCGATGTATTTCACTTACGCCGACCACAACCGCGCATTTCAATCGATCGGCGTGTGGACCAATGACACAGCCAACGTTACGGGCATAGCCGAACCGGAACAGGTCCGCATTGTTGTAATCAGCGGCGGGGTTCTTGAAGCCCTTGCCGTTTCGCCCGCAGCCGGCCGGCGGCTGTTGCCTTCGGATCAGTTAGCCAACGGCCCCAAAACTGTCATGCTCGGTTATGCCTATTGGCAGCGCCGCTTTGCAGGCGACCGGGCTGTGATCGGCCGCACGATCAAGGTAGATGCCGAGTCTCGCCAGATCGTTGGCGTTATGCCTCGCGGCTTCCGGCTGGTCGATGCGGATTTTGACTTGCTTCTGCCCGCCGCTTTTAATCGCGCTACGCTTACGCTGGCTGGTTTCGGTTTTCGCGGCGTAGCCCGCCTGAAACCGGGAATCACCTTCGCGCAAGCCAACGCCGATCTCGCCCGCCTGCTGCCGGTTTGGATGGACTCGTGGTCCAATGGTCTGGGCACCAATCCTCATTTCTACGAAAAATGGCGCATTAGTCCCGCCATTCGCTCCTTGAAACGCGATGTCATCGGCAATATCGCCGATTTGCTTTGGGTGGTGATGGCCACTGTGGGCGTGGTCATGCTTATCGCTTGCGCCAATGTCACAAATTTGATGCTGGTCCGCGTGGAAGCAAGGCAGCAGGAACTCGCGGTGCGCGCGGCAATTGGCGCGGGTTGGCCGACAATCCTGCGCGGCCTTCTCACCGAAAGCGCGCTACTGGGCCTGCTGGGCGGAGGGCTAGCCACCGGCCTCGCCTACGCAGGATTGCGCCTGCTGGTCGCGATTGGGCCGGCGGATCTGCCTCGCTTGAATGAAATCTCTTTGGACGCGCGGGCGATCCTGTTCACGCTGCTTCTGTGCCTGCTGGCGAGTCTCTTGGTTGGTCTGATTCCCGCGCTCAAGTTCGCCGGTCCTCAAGTGTCGCTGTCTTTGCGAAGTGCCGGACGAACGTCGAGCGCGAATCGCGAACGCCACCGGACTCGCAATCTTCTGGTGGTCGGACAAGTGGCCATGGCGATGGCGCTGCTCGTGAGCGCCGGCCTGATGATCCGTACGTTCCAAGCGCTACGCAATGTACAGCCTGGATTCCGTGATGCGGCGCAACTGCAGACAATGCGCACTTCGATTCCCGCTTCGCTGATCGCTCAACCGGAACGTGTCACTCGCCTCGAGCAAGAGATTACCCGCCGGCTGTCCGCTGTTCCGGGCGTGTCCTCCGCCGCCTTTGTCGACCAGATGCCGATGGAGGATTTTGGTTCCAACTGGGATGAAATCGACGTGGAAGGTAGTGCTCTCACCGGCAAGGAACGTCCGCTGCGGCTGTACAAATATGTTTCACCCGGCTTCTTTCACAGCGCCGGGACGCGACTCATTTCCGGCCGCGAACTCACTTGGCAGGACATCTATGACAATAGGCCCGTCATTCTCATTTCAGAAAATCTCGCCAGGGAATTTTGGGGTTCCCCGTCGGCCGCTCTCGGCAAACATCTGCGTGAGTTCGAGTCTATGCCCTGGCATGAGGTGATTGGCGTGGTCGAGAATACTCGTGAAAACGGCGTGGACAAGGATGCGCCCACGATTGTTTACTGGCCTCCGCTCATGCATTATCTGTACGCCCGCAAAGAATTGGATGCGGTACGCACGGTGACGTTTGTCGTTCGAAGCGACCGCGCCGGCAGCCAGAGTTTTATCCGCGATATCCAGCAAACGGTTTGGGCCGTGGAACCCAGTCTGCCCGTCGCTTCGGTGCGGACCATGGAGGATATTTTTGCAAAGTCCGTCTCCCGCACTTCATTCACCCTGACAATCTTGGGCACTGCGGCAGCCATAGCTTTAGTGCTGGGCGTCATCGGCGTTTATGGAGTGATCTCTTACGCCGTCTCTCAACGGAGGCGCGAAATCGGAATTCGCTTGGCGCTCGGTGCGCAAGAGCGTGAGCTAAAGAACATGTTCGTACGTTCCGGCTTGGGCCTCGCCGCCGTCGGGCTCATCATTGGACTCGTGTCTTCGTTCGGCCTGACGCGCTTCATGACATCGCTGTTATTCGGCGTCACCCCCCTTGATCCCGTGACCTACGTTGCCACGGCAGTCGTCTTGGCCTTGGCGGTGATACTCGCGAGTTATTTCCCGGCGCGGCGAGCGGCGAAAATGGATCCCGTTACGGCCTTAAGAGCCGAGTAGTTGCCTGTATCAGGCGGTCAGCCGCGCGCCGAGTCAGTTCTCTCGGGATTCCCGGATGTCATGCTCCAGATCTTCGATTTCAGTGCCGCCAGCCAGACGCCCGGAGGTCCTTCATCAGCAGCATCAAATGCAGCGGATGCACCGGCGATGGCTCGAAATCGAACCGCAAGTAGAAACGCTGCGCCTCCTCGTTTAGTGCGTGGACCAAGACTGCCCTGACCGCGATGATGTCGGCGGCGGATGCGGATCGGACGAGCGCATCCTTGAGCAGCGCGCGCCCTAGGCCTGCGCGTTTCTCCGATTCGTGGACGGCGAGGCGCGCGAGAAGCACGACTCCGATAGGATGATTCGGCGCTCCCTTGGCTACCCGCAGCGGGGCATCCTCCCGGTTGACACTACCCGCCGTTAACGAATAGTAGCCAACCACTTTATTCTTTCGATGGACCACATAGGTGGTTGTCAGATCGCTTTGCTGATTGCTGTACGCAAACCGCGCCAGCCAGTGATCGAGCGATTCGACTCTGGAGGAGAAGGCATCGAGTTCGTGATGCCGGGCCAGCTTTTCTGGGCCGGTCAATGGAACATCGGCCACCCTATCTTTTTTCCAGGATCGATGGTTCGGTGAGCAGCTTGCGTAGCCGGGGACGCACACGCGCCGGGCGCTCTAGCGCGTTATTAAAAGCCTTCCATTGCTTATCCGAAAGCACAAAATGGACCTGATCGGCGATAGCCTCTTCCGCCCGTCTGCAGGCGCTCTGCAGAACGAAATCGGTCATGCTAACGCCGCGTTTCTCCGCCGCCGCTCTGATCAAGGATTCCTGAACCGATGTGGCGCGCAGGTTTATGCGTCGGTCCTTGTTTCTCGATGCAACACTGGCCATAAAGTCCCCTTCCTACAGTGTACACACACCGTATGACAAAAGCTGCCGCGTCCATCAAAACGAAAACCGTTCCGGTCGTGGTAGGGTGGCCATTCTTGGCAGCGAGGCGGCTTTCAAGCCGCCTCCCACGCCAAAACATTCCTAAATGGAAACGTTATTGATCAACAACGCCTTAATCAAAAGGGGACAGACGACTTTTCTCTCTCCGGACACTCGCCTCCCTCCAACGCAGACATCCTCGCGCCCCAGACCCTGCTTCCTCTGCCCTGCCCAAATAGCACCGCCAGGCATGCGATAACAAAATATCCCACCCGCAAGCATTGCCTTCTTTGCAACAACGATGCTAAACTCTCACCGTGGGATTTGTCCCCCCATCCCTCACAGGGAGGTTATGAATGAAACATCTCGACTGGCTCGTCACTCATTTCCCGACCTCCGCGTCGGCGGCGCAACGATTTTGCTCGTAGCGCACTATCGTTTCCTAGTTATCAAACGCCGAACAATCGCCTAGGGGAGGCGCGCCCAGGCTTTGGCTGATCGTCGCCGTTGCTGCACTAATCCTTCAGCATGACGACGACCAAGCCGCGGCTAGCGCCCCGCTGAATAAATGTGTCTCAATTTGCCGCCTCGGTCCACCGCCCGCTCGCGGCGCCGGGAGCAATCTCAACTCACCAGCCTTGCTGACTTCACAAAGAAAGGAGAACTTTATGGCAACGAGCTTATTGGACCTCGCAAAAGAACTTCCGCCCTGGGTCGTGCTTGCCCTCGGAGTGATGACCGGCGGCCTGCGCTCAGCCTGGAACTTCATCTACCAACACACGATCGGTTATGCCATAACCCGCGTCAGCATCTCTCTCACAGTCGAGGACGCCGAATACCGGGACGCTTATCTTTGGCTGAGCTCCTGGGTCGAAAAGAACTTGCGAGGCCGGCAAATAAATTCACTGTTACTCCGCATGCGGCAGCACAAAGATGACTCTGCCTGCGAAAAAGGAACGGCATTCGAGGTCATCCCCGAATACGGCGCCTACTATCTGATGCACAAGAGACGCCTCATGCTGGTCGAACATCGCAAAGAGGTCCAAACCCAGTCTGGTCAAAGCCGTCCTTTCCGCACCCTCAGGCTGCAAATCTGGCTTTCATGGAATCGCGATCTTATCCTTGAGATTCTTCAAGAGGCCCGCGCCAGTTATGAGCAAAGCCGTTCCAGGCGCGTCGAGCATTTCCGCCCCGACACCTATGGCGAATGGACCAGCAGCATGATTCCAGCGCGGTCTATGTCCTCGCTATTCCATGATCCGGACCTGCTTCAGGACTTACTGGAGGACGTCCGCCTCTTCCTCAATTCGAAACAGATGTACGAAGACCTCGGCATCCCTTACCGTCGAGGTTACCTGCTCGGCGGCCCTCCGGGCACAGGCAAGTCGAGTCTGATTCTCGCCTTAGCATCGCATTTTGAGCTGCCGATTTACACCGTGCCTTTACGCGGAGTCGAGGTCAGCGGTGAGCGGCTGGCGAACATGCTCGCCAATTGCCGTAAACCCTCAATCGTCGCACTCGAAGACGTTGATTGCTTGAAGGTCGCAACCTCGCGCAAGTCGGAGGCAAACGACCGAATGACCATTGCCGATCTTCCGAACGTGGTTGATGGCATTGGCGCTAGCGAAGACCGGCTGCTCTTCATGGCTGCCAATCAGCCGGGAACCCTCGATTGCGCGTTAACGCGCGCCGGCCGCATTGACCGCAAGTTCTCCATCGATTACGCCCGCGACGAGGAACTCCGCTCATTCCACACTCGAATCTCGGAATGCATGCCGGTCGAGCCCTGGCCTGAGTTCCGCGCCGCCCTTCCCGAACGCGCCACCATCGCCGATGCACAAGCCTTCGCCCTACAAGGAAAGTCATGGAATCGGAACTCGCGAGGCATTCATCAGCCAGCCAGCGCAAAAGGGACGGCCTTTGCTGTCAACCGACACGACCCCGAATCTCGTCGTACTCGCCGGTGACCGGCAATCCGTCCCCTTTGCACTCTTCGCACGCCTTAATAATGGTTGTAATAGTAGGGTCGATAGTACCGCCGGTCCCACCGGTCGTGCCGGTATTCCCGGCGCTCACAACGCCGGTGATAATCGTAATCTCGCGCCTGTGCCACCGACGGCGCCAAAACTCCCAAGCTGCCCGCCAGAATCATCGCCAACACTCCAACTCTTTTGAACATGGGGAACCTCCTTGTCAGGTCCTTTAAAAAGCCGCTTTTCAACTGCTTTCTGCCTGTAAAGATGGCCGCCCCCACGCGCTCGTTCCCACCATTAGGGGTGAATCCCCATGAAGCTTTTTTTACCGCCAAAATCGCTTGCCGCTACAATCACAGCAGCATGGCGCAAACTCCCTGGGGCGAACTGGCGATTCAAGATGCCCACGTCCACTTCTTCTCGCACAAATTCTACGCAGCCCTTGCCCAGCAGAAAAAAGCCGCCAACGCCGAAGCCCTCGCGCCCCTCTTGAACTTCGAAATTCCCTCGGCCGCACCCGCCGAGCTGGCCGATCGTTGGGCTGCCGAACTCACTCGTTCGAACGTGCAGCGCGCGGCCTTGGTCGCCAGCATGCCGGGCGATGAAGAGAGCGTGTCCGCCGCCGTTGCCTTGCATCCCGATCGCTTCTACGGTTACTTCATGCTCGATCCAACGCAGCCCGACGCCCTGTCTCGCGTCCAACTCGCTGCCGCCAATCCGCACCTGCACTGCCTCTGCCTTTTCCCCGCCATGCACACCTATTCGCTCACCGATCCGCGCTTGGTCCCCATTCTCGAAGTCGCCAGCGATCATCAGCTTGTCGTCTTCGTGCATTGCGGGGCCATCAGTATGGGTGTCCGCAAGAAACTCGGCCTCGCCAGCCAGTTCAACCTGCGCTATTCCAATCCCATCGACCTGCATCCCGTCGCCCTGCACTTCCCGCTGGTGCGTTTTGTCATTCCGCACTTCGGTGCTGGCTTGTTTCGTGAAGCTCTGATGGTCGCCGATCTTTGCCCCAACGTCTTCTTCGATACCTCCAGCAGCAATCGTTGGATGATCTACGAAGGCCTCGATCTGGCTACCATCTTTCGACGGTCCATCGAGGTGCTCGGCATCAACCGCCTGCTCTTCGGCAGCGATTCCAGTTTCTTTCCTCGTGGCTGGCACGCCGCCGTCCTCGAACAGCAGAGCAAGGCACTCTACGAACTGGGTCTCGATGTTCAGCAGGCTTCGCAAATCTTGTGTTCCAATTTAGAACAAATCCACAAGCCGCGAGTGCTCCGCGCGCAATAATGGTACGCAGCATACGGAATAACCTGACGTAAATATTGTCGCGCTCGCCCGCACTTTCTCTCCAGATGTTCATTCGCCCAGTGCAGGCAAATACGAAACGGTTGCGCGGCCGCAAGAACCTACCCATCCCATTGCCTTTCCCGGTTTCGCCGGCTCTGCGCTTGGCGCAATTATCGGCTGGTCCCAAATTTGCCGGTGTTCAGCCCTTCCGGCTGAAGCGCGTGCAAGACCTGCGTACCTTTGCCCCGAATGTGGTGGTGGGCACAGCCACCGAATTGCGGCGCTTCGCCGAACAGGCCGCTTCCGGCTCTCTCGATACCTGCTCCATTGATCGAGCTTTGGTTGTCGCCACCTATTATGGAACCGAACCCCTCACCGACCTGGTGCGCGTCACCCTGTGGCAGGCCTTCGGTGTGCCCATTTTCGAACTCTACCTGGCCCTGGATAACGGCTTGCTCTGCGCCGAATGCGAAGCTCACGAGGGCTGGCACTTGGCCCCCGGTGTTGGCTGCACTTTGCTGGATGGCGGGGAAATGATCTTGAGCGGTGGCGGCAATAACGGCCTGCGCACCGGCCTAACCGCTTCTATCGATCCTGGTCCTTGCCCCTGTGGCCGCTCTTCGCCGCGCTTACTGGACATTGAGCAACTCGCCGCCCGGCGCGAAGAGTGTTACCTCGCCGCCTCCGCCTGATGCAAACCGGTGAACTAAACCGGGAACTAAACCGGGGACGGACCCCCCATAAGCGCTTTACTTAAGGCTATGCGCAAGCGGAAAAGGCGAAGATTGAGGCGGTCAAGGTTTTACTGACCTCAAAAACAAGAAAATCGACATGGCGCGAAAGAGGAGATCTTTAGACACAGACCTTCGAAAGAAAGAAGCCGACGTCGACAAGGCTAATGCCGAAACGCGCAAGGCAAATGCAGAAGCACAACTCGCCGAAATCAATGCGGCCGAAGCTCAATACGACTAAATGAAGAAATTCGAAAGCGCCGGTTTAGTGCTGCATCGAGATGCCCACGGAAATCCCACGGTTCTTCCGGCTAATGCATCCAAGTTTCTGCCGCCCAGAGGCCGAAGGAACAGAGACGAGAGCGTTCAAAGGGCCACTCAGCCTGGCCATTTTCCATCAAAGCCACCGGCGCGCCGATCAGGGGTGTGTCGCGTAGCGCGTTGATTATCGCCAACGCAGCCCGCTCGTCTCACAAAGGGTCCTTTTCGCCACACAAAATTCTTGAACAGACTTGCCTGTAGTTCAAATTTAGTCGCCGGTTTTTATGTTTGATGATGGGGGAACAGCTCGCATTCATCCCCGTCGGGCTTTCCTCGCCGGTCACATTCCACCTAGTCTGGTCTAGCAGGCTGGGGTGAAACGATCCCGGCTTTCCTGTCACAATTTGTCACAATGATTCGGGCCGGGATGCCGGCCGGAGAAGAGTGAATGTTCAAGGGAGCTGTGAAGGAAAAGTGGGCCGACCTGAAGAAAAGCAGCCGGTTTACCGGTTTAGTGCTGGCGCTGCTGGGAGCGATAAAGCTCCTGAATGATCTGGGCAAGCCGCGTGTAGAGGCGCTGCACGGCGTTGATGTCTTGGGACTCGTCGCTTCGGGCGGGTTGTTGGGGGTCGGCTTCGTTGGCCTGATGGGTAGGCTGAACTTCGATAGCTCCCGGAAGGACCAAAGCAAGCCGCCACGGAACGAGTAGCGTGCGTGGAGGGGGTCGGTCATAACATTACAAATATCGACGGTCTGGATTCGATCATCCGGCGCGAACCGCCTTCACCTGTCTCAGAATGGGTAGGTTTCGGGACGAACACGCAAGGCCTGTGTAGTGAACCCCAAAGTTGAGACAGGGAGAAAAGGGACACAATAGAGGAGAACGGTGCCCCCCGAGTCTCAACAGAATCAACAGAAGAAGAAAATTGGACGCCCACGGAAATTCGATGAAGCGTTCCAGCGATCCGTAGTGGAACGGATGAAGACTTGTAATGACGTCACCGCACTGGTGCGTGAATTGCAAGTGAGTCGGTCACAGGTGTACCGATGGCGAGATGAAGCCCTCGGCCGCATCGCGGTTCCCAGTCCCAAGACCGCAGCTCAAATTCAGGAGAAAAAAGAGGAACAGCAACGGCGGCGCATCGCCGAACTGGAACGCTTGGTCGCGCGCCAGGCGTTGGATCTTGATTTTTTCAAAGGTGCCTTGCTGCGCATCGAGGAAAATCGTCGGAAGCGCACACAGACTTCCGGGATGCCGTCTACCAACAAATCCGGCAAGTAGACGGACAGCAAGGCGAAATGACAGTCGAACGGATGTGCACGCTGGCGGCGGTGAGCCGCGCCAGTTATTACCGCGCTGGCGGGCCCAAACCCGACGCCGATGAAGAAGAGTCGCGGCTTCGCGACGCCATTCAGCGGGCCGCAATTGAGAACCGACACTATGGTTATCGTCGCATCACATATGCCTTACGGGCGCAGGGGTGGGCCATCAACCATAAGCGGGTCGCACGTCTCATGCGCGAGGACAATTTGCTGGCGATTCGCAAGCGCCGCTTTGTTCCGCAGACCACTAACAGCAAGCATGATTTTGAGGTGGCGATCAATGTAGCTCGTCGACTCACTTGCACGGCGGTGAATCAGCTGTGGGTGGCTGATATCACATACGTGCGGCTGGGACGCGTAGATGTGTTCGTGGCGGTTGTCATGGATGCGTTTTCGCGTAAGATCTTGGGCTGGAATCTTGGGCCCAGTCTCATCACTGATCTGGCGCTCACGGCGTTAAAGAACGCGATTGAATCGCGACAGCCGGCGCCTGGTCTCATTCATCATTCGGATCGCGGAGTTCAATACGCATCCGCTACCTACGTTGACCTGCTGCTTCAGCACAGCATGATTCCGAGCATGAGCCGGCCAGCCAATCCCTACGACAACGCCAAATGCGAGCGCTTCATGAGAACTCTGAAACAAGAAGAAATCCGTTGCTTTGAGTACAAAGATATGGAGGATCTGCGCGCTCATCTGGGCGTCTTCTTCGACCGTTACTACAACGCGACGCGCCTCCATTCGGCTCTCGGTTACCGATCACCCGACGAGTTTGAAAGGCACATGGCGGCGGCCGCCAAACCGCAAATCCAGCCAGCTCCGAGCATGAGTTTTTTAAGGCATGAGGAGATCTACCCACCCGATGTGAGACCCTGATGGCAAGTAACAGGAGCGGCCTATTCGACCGCTCCTGCCTCGCTCATCGTTTTGGATGAGTCTCCGGTAAGCTATTCCTGGCGAGTTGCTCTCCAGCATTGCTCGCTTCCGCTTCGCCTACCGCGACCATCTTGGATCATAACTTCCCGTTCGTCGAGCGAAAATCAGCGAACGGTAACTGTCTCAAAACTCGTCTGTCTCACGTTAGGGGTTCAGTCCAGCCTGGAGTGAAATCAAGTCTTGCAACGTCCCGTATGTTGGCCCAAAATAGAACCGTGAAATACGGCTACGCTCGGGTATCAACCGAAGATCAGAACGCTAGCATGCAACGCACCGCGTTGAAGAAGTTCGGCTGTCAGAAGATTTTTACCGATGATGGAAAATCCGGGGCGACAACAGATCGGCCGGAGTTTCAGAAAAGCCTTAAAAAGCTCAGTAAAGGCGATAGCCTGACCGTCTGGAAGCTGGATCGCTTGGGCGCAGCTTACGTGATCTGATCATTGTGCTCGACGACTTCAAAGAACGCGGGATAAAGTTTCGGTCACTGACGGAAAATATCGAGACCGAGACTCCAACCGGCCGCGCGATGTGGCAAATGATCGGCATTCTAGCGGAGCTCGAACGCTCCCAGATCAAGGAACGCACCCAGGCCGGGATCGCTGCGGCCCAGGCGAGAGGCGTGCAATTTGGGCGCAAGAAGAAACTTAAGCCGTATCAGGTGCAGCAGATTCGCAAACGCATCCAATCGGGGAGGCTCCCTCGGACGTTGCGGAAAGAACTGCTCCAACAAGCCTTGAAAGGAGAAGTCCATGCTGGCGAAGCCAGTTCCAACCGGTAGACCGGAAACCGACAGGCCGCCTAGCGCAACGCCTTGTTACACTCTTTCGCATGACCCTTTCCCTGCGTGCCGTTCTGCTTTGCAGCGCCGTATTGCGTATCGCTTGGCCGCAAGCTCCGCTGAGTGCCGACGCCAAAAAGCAGCTCGACTATACTCGCTCCCACTACACCAAGTACGAATTCCGCATCCCCATGCGCGATGGCGTTAAGCTCTTCACCGCCGTCTACGTTCCGAAAGACCTGTCGCAGCCTTACCCGATCATCATGCAGCGCACGCCCTATTCTGTCGGACCGTATGGAATCGATAATTACCGTCCGGTGATCGGTCCGTCGGAATTGGCCGAGAAGGAAGGTTTCATTTTCGCCTACCAGGATGTGCGCGGCCGCTACCTGTCGGAGGGGACGTTTATCGACGTGCCGCCGCATAAGACGGCGTTCAGTGGGCCGAAAGATACCGACGAAAGTACCGATACCTATGACACAGTGGATTGGCTCGTAAAGAACGTGCCCAATAACAACGGGCGTGTGGGCATGTGGGGCATCTCGTATCCGGGCTTTTTCGCCGCCTACTCCCTGATGAATTCGCATCCCGCCCTCAAAGCGGTCTCGCCGCAGGCACCCATGGGCGACGTAGGCAATGGCGACGATGCCTATCACAACGGAGCGTTTCATCTGGCGGCGAACTTCGGCTTTTATGTCTCATTTAAGCCGCGTGGCGAGCAACCTGAGCGCCCGCAACCTTCCCCCAACTTCGATTACGGCACGCGCGACCAATATGATTTCTATCTGCGCATGGGGCCGCTCGCCAACGCCAACGAACGCTACTTGAAGAATCAGAACGTGTATTGGAACGATATTTTGAAGCACCCGGCTTACGACGAGTTTTGGCAATCGCGCGCGCAAGCGCCACACATGAAGAATGTCACACCCGCCACGCTCTTTGTCGGTGGGTGGTTCGATGCGGAAGACCTGTCCGGACCGTTGAAGCTATTTCGCGCGATAGAGAAAGACGGCCCAAAAGCGCCGAACACCTTGGTGATGGGGCCTTGGTGCCACGGTTGCTGGTCGCGCGGAGAGGGGCAGACTCTCGGCGATCTCAACTTCGCCTCAAATACCGGCGAGTTTTTTCGCGAGCACATCGAGCTACCCTTTTTCATTCAGAATCTCAAGGGCAAGGGAGATGGCTTGAAGACTTTACCTGATAACGAGGTTCCCAAAGCTTGGCTGTTTGAGACTGGCACAAATCAATGGATGCGCTTCGCTGAGTGGCCTCCCAAGAACGCTGCCACCAAGTCTCTCTATTTGGGAGGTAACGGAACACTTTCGTTCACAGACTCACCCACGCAGGCCTCCGACGAGTATGTCAGCGATCCGGCTAAGCCCGTTCCAGTGCTGGCCGGTATAGGGGCGGGGATGCCCGGAGATTACATGACCTATGATCAGCGCTTTGCTTCGCGCCGGCCCGACGTGCTGGTTTATCAGACCCCTCCGTTGGATCATGATGTCACGGTGGCTGGACCTGTTTCGCCGGTGCTGAAAGTGTCGACCTCCGGCACAGACTCCGATTTCATCGTCAAGTTGATTGACGTATACCCCAACGATTATCCGAATCCCGATCCCAATCCGGCCGGCGTGCAGATGGGAGGCTACCAACAGTTGGTGCGCGGCGAACCCTTCCGCGGGAAGTACCGCGAGAGCATGGCGAAACCACTGCCGTTTACCGCCGGCAAACCGGCCAAGATTGAGTACACCATGCCGGATATTTGCCACACATTTCGCACGGGACACCGCATCATGGTGCAGATCCAAAGCACCTGGTTTCCGTTGGTGGACCGCAATCCGCAGCAGTTTGAAGATATACCGGAAGCAAAAGCGGGTGACTTCCTGAAAGCCACCGAGCGCGTATTTTACGGCGGATCCGATGGTTCCTTACTGCGCCTCTTCGTCCTGGAATAAGTAGGGGGGCATTCTTGCCAGCGGGCCACCTTTCAAGTGGCCCACAGATAAGCGGCGTAGAATCCAAAATACATAAGCACCAGCGAGGCAAGATAGCTAACCGGTCCGCGCCAAGAGTAAACGGCCGTCGCTCCCTCACGCTGATAAGGCCCGAGAATCATTCCACCCACTACGGCCGCTATGACTAAACCACCAAGGGAATCGACGATGAAGTGCTGTTTCGTTGTGCAAACAGCAATCGCGACCAAACCCAAGCCAATCAGGAACACCGCGCCGTAGCGCCTATCTGCTTTCCACACGGCCATAGCAGCCAACGCAGTGAGTGACACGTGGAGAGATGGGAACAGGTTATAAGGTGGGTCGAGGGAATAGATGGCCGACACAGCCCAATCGGATGGACCTGGCTGACTCAGTTGTGCTGCGTCCGCCCGCAAGTGTAACGCCGTAACCGGCAGGGCCGTGAAACAGATGAAAGAGGCGCAAATCGCGACCGCAAAGGCAAGCGCCGAGCGGCGAAATAAACGCCGCGATCGAATAAAGCACAAAGGAATCACCGAGGCTGAAAACGACCATAGATAAACCCAAATCGATCGCGCCAGAAAAGGGATTCGCCTGTCGAGAGACGTTGAAAACTCATGGGCCTTTCTGTGTTCAGTGGAAAGGCCCACGGCAAAGTAACCGCAGAAAAATAACAGTGCCACTCCTACTGTAAGGACCGCTCGCTCTACATAATCTTCCTTTTTCGTAATCTCCGAATGGGGCACTGAACCATAGTAAAGGGTCGGCTACGTTGTGTGCCCTTTCGAAGGTTTATTGGCCGGCTGCCTTTTCCAAATGACCGCCGAAACCGTACCGCATCGCAGACAGCAGCTTGTCCTGGTAATCGGCTTCCCCGCGCGAACTGAACCGCTGGTAGAGCGCCGCCGAAAGCACCGGTGCCGGAACGGCTTCGTCAATAGCGGCCTTAATCGTCCAGCGGCCCTCACCGGAATCCGACACACGCCCGGCAAATTGAGTCAGCGCGGGATCTTTCGCCAGGCTGCCGGCAGTCAAGTCCAGCAACCACGATGCAATCACGCTCCCGCGCCGCCAGACTTCGGCGATGTCTTGCAATTTAAGGTCGTATTGATAATGCTCGGGATCACGCAATGGGGTCGTCTCCGCATCAATACTGCCGGTCTGCTTGCCCACATTGGCGTCGCGCAAGATACCCAAACCTTCCGCATAGGCCGCCATGATGCCGTACTCAATGCCGTTGTGAACCATCTTGACGAAATGGCCGGCCCCATTCTGCCCGCAGTGTAGATAACCCTCTTCGGCCGTTCCGTCATGCGGTTCCCGTCCAGGAGTGCGCGCTATGTCACCTATACCAGGGGCGAGCGTCGCGAAGATCGGGTCCAGGTGTTTGACTGTCTCTGACTCACCGCCAATCATCATGCAGTAGCCTCTCTCCAGGCCCCAAACGCCGCCGCTCGTTCCTACGTCAACGTAGTGGATCCCTTTCGCGGCCATCTCCTTCGCGCGCCGAATATCGTCCACGTAGTAAGAGTTGCCGCCGTCAATCAGAATGTCTCCTTTCTCGAGGTGAGGCAGCAGTTCGCCAATCGTCTCATCCACTGCGGCGGCTGGTACCATTAACCAAACCGCTCGCGGCTTCTGAAGCTTCGCTGCGAACTCCTTGAGCGACGAACTCCCAGCCGCCTTCTCTTGCACCAACTCATTCACTACTTTGGGCGACCTATCGAAGACGACGCACTGGTGCCCTCCTTTCAGGAGCCGCTTTACCATGTTGGCTCCCATCCTTCCAAGACCGATCATTCCGAGTTGCATAGTTTACCCCTTGAGTCTGCGATACCGGCGAATTAAGTTGTTGGTTGAACTGTCATGCGCAAGTGGCGGCTCAGTCGCGCTCTCCAGCTCCGGTATGATGCGCTGCGCCAGCGCCTTGCCGAGCTCGACGCCCCACTGATCAAACGAGTTGATCTGCCAGATGGCGCCCTGGGTGAACACCGAGTGTTCGTAAAGCGCGACCAATTTGCCCAGCGTCTCCGGCGTGAGCTTGTCCGCGAGAATCGTATTCGATGGCCGGTTGCCTTCAAATACGCGATGGGGAACCAGCCAATCCGGCGTGCCCTCGGCTTTGACTTGCTCTGGAGTCTTGCCGAACGCGAGCGCCTCCGTCTGCGCAAAGACATTCGCCAAAAGCATGTCATGATGGCGTCCTAGCTGATTGAGAGTCCGTTCGAATGCGATGAAGTCGCAAGGGATTAAGCGCGTTCCCTGATGGATGAGTTGATAAAAAGAATGTTGGCCGTTCGTTCCCGGTTCACCCCAATAAATAGGCCCGGTCTCGTAATTCACTTTCGTGCCCTCGAGCGTCACATGCTTGCCGTTGCTCTCCATCGTCAATTGCTGTAAGTAAGCGGGAAAGCGCTTGAGATACTGCTCGTAGGGCAGAACGGCGACCGTCTGGGCGTCGAAAAAGTCGTTATACCAAATGCTGAGAAGACCCAGCAACACCGGCAAGTTTCGATCGAACGGCGCTGTTCGAAAATGCTCGTCCATCTGATGAAAGCCATCCAACATGGAGCGGAATTGCTCTGGCCCAATGGCCAGCATGGTCGAAAGCCCGATTGCCGAGTCCATGGAGTAGCGTCCGCCCACCCAATCCCAAAATCCAAACATGTTCGCCGTATCAATGCCGAACTTAGCAACCTCGGTCGCATTTGTCGAAACAGCAACAAAGTGCTTGGCAATCGATTTTTCATCGCCGCCCAGGCCCGCGAGCAACCAGGCCCGAGCGGAGTGCGCATTCGTCATCGTCTCGAGAGTCGTGAAGGTTTTGGATGAGATGATAAAAAGCGTTTCGGCCGGATCGAGGCCTTGCACAGCTTCGGCGAAATCCGTCCCATCCACATTCGAGACGAATTGAAACGCCATTTTGCGGTCGCTGTAATGTTTCAAAGCCTCGTACGCCATCACTGGTCCGAGATCGGAGCCTCCGATGCCAACGTTGATCACATTACGAATCGCTTTACCGGTAAACCCCTTCCACTCCCCGTTGCGGATCCGCTTGGAAAAACCGGCCATTTTGTCCAAAACGGCGTGAACTTCCGGAACAACGTTTTGGCCGTCAAGCATGATAGAGGCTCCCTGCGGCGCCCGCAGGGCCACATGCAGGACAGCGCGCTTCTCGGTCACGTTGATTTTGTCGCCGCGGAACATGGCATCAATCCGCGAACGCAACTCCGCTTCTTCCGCCAGCTTTAGCAGGAGTTGGAGAGTTTCACTCGTAACGCGGTTTTTCGAGTAATCGAGAAAGATGCCGGCAGCTTCAACCGTCATCCGTTCCCCGCGCTGCGGATCGTCGGAGAAGAGCTTTCGCAGATGAAGTTCGCCTATTTTTTCGTGATGCGCTTGGAGTTCCTTCCAAGCCTTTCGCTTTGTCAGTGGTTCCAGAACCGGAGTCACTGGTGGGTGAGTTGTCATATTCTCATTCTCCTCGCTTCAGACCGCGCTCGGCTTCGCTCTCGGGCCTGTCATGGAACATTCACCAAAGAATTTCAATGGGGCGTGCGTTCAGGCGCAGCCTCCATAGCTTTACTCGTATTTGGAGTCTCATTCACGCCTAAACGGTGCGAAGATTTTGTCAATGCGCGTAACCATTCGAAGGCCGGATCGGAAACCATACTCTCCGTGCAGCGCCATCGCCAATTGCCTTCGGCGCGGCCCGGAACGTTCATGCGCGCCTCCTTTCCCAAGTTCAGCAAGTCTTGAAGCGGCGCCATCGCCAACGCAGCCCGCGAAGACCAAGCCAATTCCAGCAGCGCCGGTGCGGCCTCACTCGTGCTGCCTGAGCGCCGCTTTGCAGCCCTCCAGAGATTCTGCCGTTGGTTTTCCGGCAGATCCTCAAACCATTCCCGCGTCGTGGGGTTATCGTGAGTGCCGGCATACACGGCTGCGTTACTGACATAGTTACTAGGCAAGTGGGGATTATCAAGATGGCCGTCGAACGCAAATTGGAGCACGCGTGTTCCTGGTAACCCGAACAGGTCGCGGAGCGCGTAAACTTCCGCTGTGATCATTCCCAGGTCTTCTACGATGAACGGCAGCGCGCTCAATTCTCTCTGAACCGTGTGGAATAAATCAGCGCCTGGACCCGGTACCCAACTCCCCTTCTGTGCTGTCAATGCGCCGGCAGGTACGTGCCAGGCGGCGACGAAGCCGCGAAAATGATCCAGACGAATGGCATCGACATGGGCCAGTAGCGCACGCGCGCGGGAAACCCACCAGTTATACCCATCTTTGCGAAGAGCCTCCCAGTCGTAAACAGGGTTGCCCCAAAGTTGCCCCGAAGCACTGAAGTAATCGGGCGGTACACCAGCGACGAAGCGCGGACGGCGCTGCTCGTCCAAGAGAAAGAACTCCGGGTTGGCCCACACGTCACTCGAATCAGGAGAGACGAAGAACGGAAGGTCGCCCGCCAGTTTCACACCTTTGCTGCGCGCATGCGCCTTCAGCCGGTCTGTTTGTCTATACAGCAGGAACTGCGCGAAGGATGAGAAGCCGACTTGATCCGCGAGTTCTCGGCGCGCCAAGTCGAGCGCAGCGGGTTCGCGGTAAACCAATTCTTTCGGCCAATGAAGGTAATACGCGCCTTGGAACTTCGCTCGGAGCGCCCGGAAGAGGGCATAGTCGTTCAACCAATGCGCCTGCTCATGGCAGAACTGCTCATAGTCATCACGCAAAGCAGCGCGCCTGTCTCCCTCAAAGTTAACCCAAGCGGTCTTGAGGAGCTTGTGCTTAAAAGGAATGACGGCGTCGTAATCGACCTCGGCTTCCGGGAACGATTGAGGCTGGCAGTCGCTGGAGCGCAAGAGTCCATCCTCAATCAGCCAGTCGGGACTGACGAGGAGTGCGTTGCCGGCGAGAGAGGATAACGGTTGATAAGGTGAGTTGCCATAGTCGGTCGGACCCAGCGGCAAAGACTGCCACCAGCTTTGGCCCTCTGCCGCGAGCTTATCGATCCATGACAATGCCTCAGGTCCAACGTCGCCAATACCATAGCGCGAAGGCAGCGAGGTGACGTGCAATAGCAAGCCGGACCCTCGATATTGTGGTGGAAACAGCGGCCGACTGACTACGTCCATCACGCGCACTCCGTCGAAGAGAGAGGTTGGTCGACTTCATCAGCCAACCCACGATCGGTGAGTAGGAGCGCGCCGCGGCGAAGCGCCCCCGGGTTCTGCCATTCGCGCCAAGTCATATAGGCGAAACCAAGCATGAGAGAGACCACAAACAGATAGGGTGTTAGGTTGTAGGGCCACGCGGGTTCCGGATAGATAGTGATAAAAAGGACGGGCAGCAACGCGAGAGTCGCAGTCCATGGAACCACCACGTGTTGCCAGACAGTGAAATGGGTCGGCTGTTCGCGCCGCATGTAGCGCGTCAAGGCCAGGTTCGCCATGATATAGAGAACGATGACCGCAAGAGTGGCGATCGTTTCGAGAAAACCGAAAATATAATCGGGGCGCAGCAGCAAGCCCACAAGCAGGATGGACGCCATACATCCAATCTGTACAAAAGCGATGGCGAAGGTGGGTGTTCGGTGGGTACGGTGAATATGCCCGAAACTCGCAGGTAGCGTATCCGCACGGCCCATGGTGTACATGACGCGCGATGCGGCGTTGGTGCAGGCGAGGCCGACGGCAATGGCACTGTTCACGATGGCGAAAACGACCAACCACCAGCCCGCACCCCATAACGCATGGCCAAGAACGTAATACGGATTGGCATTGGAGGCAAAGGCCGCCATATCGTTGGTCCCCCAGCCGATGGCGCTGGCATAGGAGGAAAATATATAAAAGACACCGATGCTCGCCAGTGAGAGCATGACCGCCTGACCAATGAACTTGCCGGGAAGGCGAGCTTCCTGCGCGAGCGGCGCTGGAGCCTCAAAGCCGCTTAGTGCGAGGATTGAGAAAACCATGCCGGCTAAGATGCCGCCAAAATGGTGGGGCGATGCAGCAGGACTAAGCGGAGCAATGTAGCTTGAACCGGGCCCTGGGTGAATCAGGAATGTGATGCCGAGCGCCAACATAATCAGCAGCTCGAGACCTCCCAAGAGCGCCGTGACGCGCGCCGAAAGCTGGACGCCACGGTGAGTGAGCGCCCAAATGAGCAGCGTTGCCGCCAACGCAAGCAGCCACCATGGGAGGTTGACGTGAAACTGTGTCTTTAACATGTCCGAGAGGAGATAGCCCAGAAAACCAGTGCTCCCGGCAGCACCCAGAATCTCGTAGATGAGATAGCTCCAGGTAGCCATGAAGCCGCCGCGGATGCCGAGTCCGCGCGTGGCGAACGAATAATAGCCGCCGCTTGAGGGCGCGTAGCGTGAAAACTGCGCAACCGTGTTGCCGATGAAGAAGCACACGATGGTTGAGAGCAGGAACGACAGCGGCATTGCCGGTCCAGCCTGCGCGGCAATGATCGGAAACGTGAACACGATGTTGGTGGCTGGGGCGATATGGGTGACGCCCTGAAACACTAGTTCCGGGAGACCGAGCGAATTGCGTCGCAGCTGTGGGTCTGTCATGGCTAGTCGGAACAGGTTCAGGCTTGAGTGTAGGTTGAGTCGATCAGCCGGCGCAGGTAGGCGATGGAGGCGCGGATATCCTCTTCCTGACGAGGGCCGGAGATTTCCCGTTCGATAGTGATGGGTCCGGTGTAGTGAAGCGCGTGCAGTTGCCGGATGACTTGCGGGAAATCGACCTTGCCTTTACCGATGGCGACCTCTTCGCCGAGGTTCTTCGGGTCGGTTGGATAGAGACCGTCTTTGGCATGCAGGCCGCGCACATACTTGCCAATAACGTCCAGCGCCGCGACCGGGTCACCTTTACCGTACAGAATGAGATTAGCCGTGTCGAGATTTACCCCAATGTTTTCAAGCCCGGTATCTTGAATCGCGCGCAGGAGAGTAACCGGTGTTTCCTGGCCGGTTTCCATCAAAAATGTCTGCCCGTTCGTTCCGCAATAGCTCGCCACCTCCCGAATGGCTTTTACGGTGTCCGCGTACAGTGAGTCATTGGGATTTTCGGGGATGAAGCCGCAGTGGGTGTGAACCGCTTTGATATCGCACAGTTTAGCCAAATCGGAGGCTCGCTTGAGGGCGTCGATACGGGCGGCACGAGTTTGCGGCGGGACGATGCCGATCGTCAGCGGACCTTGGTAGAAATCCCAAACCATTTTGCCCGGGCCCAGTGTCATGACCGCAGTCGCTTCCACTTGATACTTGGCGAGGGCCGCTTTGAGCGGTCCAGCCAAACTGGTGGGAGCCATGCCAACGCCCACTTGACAGCACGGCAAACCGAACGCTCTAACTTTCGCGATGGCTTTATCGGGGGGTTCGGCGCCCGCGACGCCCATCACCACTCCCAGGCGCGGCTTAGCGCTCGCAGATTCGGAGTGAAGTCGGACGGTTGCGGCGGCCAAAGCGGCCAAGCCTGTTTTCACGAAGTGGCGTCTGCCGGTGATCTGCATCGTTTCCTTGCATGATAACCCTTGGCGAAAACCGAGACGCCGGAAACCAAATCAGTGCCCTTTTGACGGGTCGGTACTCGCACGCGCGAGATTCTCCTCATCGGGAGACGCCATTCTTCGATGTAAGGCCCGGAGAGGCGCTTCAAATCTTTCCCCCAAATGCCGGTAAAGTTTCCGGACGGATTCAATTTGCTTCACCAGCTTCGCCGATTCGCCGCGATTGCCTGTATCGAGGTAGGCAGCCGCCAGAGCTATTTTCGCGGGCAGAAGCTCAGCACTGCCCGAATCATACATTTCTTCTTCAAGTTGAACCGCAAGTCGCAAAGGCGCCAGAGCCTCAGAAGCGTGACTCATCTGAAGGTGAGCACTACCCTCTTTGAGGGCAGCGCGCTCCTCCCATAATTTAAGAAAGGGTCGCTCCTGGCTGGCGGCGACTGCCGCCGACATGCGGCGCGCCAGAAGGAGCGCATCCGCCGGATTGTCTTTCATGAGTGCGAGTTGCGCACGAGCGTTGAGATTTCTCAATAGCTCCAACGACAACGGAGCCCGATCCGCAAGGGGACCGTAGAAACTCTCAATGATGGAAGAAGCCTCCTCCGGCGTCTTCAGGTCGAAGGCAAGCTTGAGGTGCGCGGCGGCGTAGTCAAGCGGAGGCTTAAAGCCGACTTTCTTGCTGATCGCGGCGGACTCATCCAAGCACAGCCTCGCTTTTTCATAGGCACCGAGATCCTCCAGCACCAAAGCCTGCGAACTGAGCATTTGCGCGAGGTAGCGAGTTCCCGGGCGATTCTTACGTCGATTTTCTACGGCTTGGGAAATTGAAGCCAAGCCTTCCTCAAAGTGCCCGCTATTTGCTAGGGCTTCGCCATACATCAACAACATCTGCGGCGTGTAGAAAGGATCGTCAACGCCGTTAATTTTCAGGCAAACGTCAAGCGCGCGTTTTAGATGGCGGAGCGCTTCGGAGTGTTGGGAGGTGACCGAGAAAAACTGGCCTAACCGACCTTCCGTCTCAATCGTGTCGACATGCTCGTCGCCGTTCAGCGCTCGCGCGGATCTGAGGGCGAGTTCAAAGTTTTGCTGGGCTGCGACGTAATGCAGCAAACTGGCTTGTGTTTCGGCCAAATGGGCCGCATACAACGGCAGATATGGATCGCGGTCGCCCACCACCTTGCGGGAGATAGAGACGGCCTCAGCGAGCGCAGCTTCCGCCTTGGTGGGTTCGCCGGAAAAACTATAAACCACCCCTTCGTGATATAGCGCCCCCGCCAAATCGCTGGAAGGCGGTTGTGCTCGATAGAGGGTTATGGCTTGATGTGCAAAGTCGAGCCCTTTCTGGCGGTCAGTGCTTTGATAGTGCTCCGAGAGAGCGATCAAGAGCCGCCCGCGCGTTGCTGAGGTGAAGTCTCGATTCTTGTCTAGAATCGCCTTGGCCTGCAGGAGAACTTCTTCCCTGGCGTTTACGGATCGAGACGCGTGCATGTCCGCTGCGAGGTCAGAGAGGGCTTCCGCCACTCTCCGATCGTTTGGCCCGTATAACTTTTTCGTGACAGCGATCTCTTTCTGCCTGAGCGCGACGGCTTCATCGCTCAGGCCAAGTTCATAGTAGAGATTCGCCAGGATGTCCAACATCCTTTCTTTCGCGGCGGGGGCGTTATTCAATCCCCTATCGATCTTTCGAGCGCCAACATCAAGGAGCTGACGCGCGGTGGTCTGACGCGCCTTTATCGGATCGGGCTGATCGCGGCTGTTGGTTTCGAAGATGTCCGTGATGAATTGTTGGACGGCGGCAGAGGTTTGCGCCTCTGTTTTCGCCACGTGCGCCTCCCATAATGCGGCACTCAGGCCGGCCAGCAGGGCCACAGCGACTCCGGCGGCGGCGGAGACGGATACCCTATGCCGGCGGATGAACTTGCGAGTTCGATACCAATAGCTTTCGGGCCGCGCCAGCACCGGCTCACCGGAAAGATAGCGCTGTATGTCCGAACGGAAGGCATCGACTGTGGCATAGCGCTTGTCGGGGAGCTTTTGAATTGCCTTCAATGCGATGGTGTCGAGGTCGCCTTTCAGGACAGCGCTTAGTTTCTTCCGGTTGCAGGATCGCGCTTGCGCCTTGACTTCATCCGTGACCACTCGGCTCGGAGGCAGCGGATCCATATCTTGCATTTGTGGGCGTTCGCCTGACAGCAATTCAAAGAGAATCACCCCGAGGGAGTAAATATCGGAAGCCGTGGTGATGCGCTGGCCTGCGAGCTGCTCAGGCGCCGCATACGCTGGGGTAGCCGCCCGCGAGCCGATCTGGGTCGCCTCATTATCATGGGCTGGCTCGGTGGAAAAAAATTTCGCAATGCCGAAATCGAGCAGTTTTACTTGCCCGTCGCCGGTGACCAGAATGTTGGCCGGCTTGAGGTCGCTATGAATCACCAGGTTGGCATGCGCATGCTGCACCGCTTCGAGAATCTGCAAAAAAAGGTCCAGCCGGGCATGCACCGGCAAGCGGTGTTCGTCGCAGTATTTATCGAGAGGCGTACCATCGACGAATTCAAGAACCAGGAAAGGCCGACCCCCTTCGAGGCCAGCGTCGTAGAGCCGGGCAATACCTGGATGCGAGAGACTGGCCAGAATGTCGCGCTCACGATGACCTCGTCGTTCAAATTCGGAAGCTTGAACACCTGCGTGCGGAAGTTTCAGCGCCACCGGTCGTTTCACCAGGCCGTCTTCGCGCTCCGCCAGCCAAACCTGGCCCATTCCACCGCGGCCGATTTCTTTCACCAGCCGATAGCCTCCGCATTGCGTTCCGGTCCCGGGTTCCCCGCCGGCGGCAAAGCTTTGCGCCATGACCGGCCGCGTCATAAATCCAGCGGCCCGGCTGTGCTCTATCAGCAGCCTTTCCACTTCCCGCCTCACAACATCGCTGGAGCACGTGGGAACGAAAAACGCCAGTTGAGTTTCAGCCGATAACTCGATGGCCTCGTGAAAACGCTCCTTGACTTCCTCCCACTGCTCGGACGTCATACGGTAGCAGCGCGGCCTGTAAGTTCGCCGTGAAGCCACGCCTTAGCCACCGCCCAGTCCCGTTGCACAGTAATAGTCGATACTCCCAGCGCTTCGCCCACCTCTTCGGACGTAAGGCCCCCGAAGTAGCGAAGCTCGACGATGCGGCCTTGCCGAGGATCGAACTGGCTCAATCGTTCCAGCGCGCGGTCCAAAGCGATGATGCCATCGAATTGTTCATGGGAAAGGAGCAGGACTTCGTCCAGATCCACCTTCTGCTGGGAGCCCGGTCGCTTGGCGGCACGTTTGGCGCGAGCGTGATCCACCAGGATTCGCCGCATGGCCGAAGACGCGATAGCAAAGAAATGAGCGCGATTGCGCCACGGCCGATGGCCGTCCACCAAACGGACGTACGCTTCGTGAACTAAAGCCGTCGCTTGCAAGGTGTGATCGGGGCGTTCGCGTTGAAGGTGAAGCTGCGCCATGCGACGGAGTTCGCCATACAGCAATTCGAACAACTTGGGAGCCGCTTCTTGTTGGCGGTCCTCTAGCTCAATCAATAACCGAGTGACCTCGCCGGGTGAATGGTCCACTCAGCCCCTCCCCATCCGCCATTTTACTCCGGTTGCCAATAGAGGGTAAATCTCACTCCCTTGCCGAAGTCGGAACGGACAGGGCCCATGGTCGTGGCGCGATCTATTGCGGGCCCAACTCTCGAGCACTGATAGAATTTTTCGCCGCTTTACGCCTTAATGATTGGAGCCGCGAAGATGTGAACAAACACAAAGCGGCCACAACGGATTGAGGACTCTTTCGATGAATACATCAGGTTTTGAAACGGCAACTGCCCAGTTTGAGATTAGTTTCTCTGGAGCTGCTAAGGGCACCTTCGTGCCGCGAAACAACGTCAGGAATTCGCGCGGCCTCGATGCGCCTGTTATGCGCGTGTTTCTTCGAAGTCTACGTTGTTTGACTTTGTTCGCGGGCCTTGTGGCCGTGCTGTCGGCGGGGGCACAGGCGCAAAGCGTCGTGGCTACCGTTGCAACGGGAACGAACCCAGGCGCGGTGGCAGTGAATCCAGTCACTGGCAAGACGTATATAACCAATCCCGGCAGCAACAACGTGACAGTGATTGACGGGTCGACTTATAGCGCGACGACGGTCGCGGCCGGGAGCATACCGACTGCCGTGGCGGTGAATCCGGTGACCAACAAAATCTACGTCACCAACGGTACTGGTAATAGCGTTACTGTGATCGATGGAGCAACCAACAACACGACCTCAGTCGCGGTAGGCGCCTTCCCGATCGCCGTAGCCATAAACCCCGTGACGAACAAGATTTATGTAGCCAATATCGACGGGAACAGCGTGACTGTGATCGATGGAGCGACCAGCAGCACGTCGAGCGTAGCGACAGGGACATATCCTCAGGCTTTGGCTGTGAACCCTGTAACGAATCAAATCTATGTCGCAAACCAAGGCAGCAGTAACGTGACTGTCATCAACGGTGCCAACAGTAGCACGACCACCGTTACGGTGGGACTGCAGCCTGTTTCCGTGGCGGTGAACCCCGTAACCAACCTGATCTACGTCGCAAATAGTGGCGGCAACAGCTTGACGGTGATCAACGGCTCGAACAACGGCACGGCGACCATTGCGGTCGGCTCAGGACCCAATTCGGTGGCAGTAGATCCGGCTACAAACAAAATTTACACAGCCAATTACGGCAGCAACAACCTAACGGTGATTGACGGTGCCACCCAAAGCACCTATAGCGTGACAGCCGGTACACACCCGTACGCAGTGGCAGTCGATCCATCCACAAACCAGATCTACGCACTCAACAACGGCGGCAACAACATGACTGTGCTCAACAGTGCGACCAATAATACGGTAACCGTCCCGGTCGGCATGTCTCCTAAGGCTCTGGCCGTAGATCCGGTGAAGGACAAAGTCTACGCCGTAAACCAAACCGACAACAGCGTTAGCGTGATTGAC
The DNA here is from genome assembly GCA_963764105.1 of Bryobacterales bacterium. Taxonomy (GTDB): domain Bacteria; phylum Acidobacteriota; class Terriglobia; order Bryobacterales; family Bryobacteraceae; genus Bog-105. The sequence goes on along the minus strand of CAVXRP010000040.1, from coordinate 32,702 downwards.
GGCGCCATCAATAATGCGACTCCAATTGCAACAGGCTCATACCCCGATTGGGCAGCTTTGAACCCGGTAACAAATAAGATCTATGTCTCTAATCTTGGGGATGGCACCGTGACAGTGATCGATGGAACCACGGACACTACGACCGCGACCCTAACCGTGGGAGACACTCCCCGGTCGGTGGCGGTAAATCCGCTCACCAACAAAATCTATGTGGCCAACGTCAACAGCAATAATCTGACAGTGATCGACGGGGCTAGCAACGCCACCACCACGGTGGCAGGAGGAAGCGGTCCGTTTTCGGTAGCTGTGAACCCGGTCACAAATAAGATCTACGTCGCGAACGAGGGTGACAACACTGTGACGATTCTCGATGGTGCCAGCAACTCCACGACGAGCGTGGTCGCCGGAACGGAACCCTGGACTGTCGCCGTGAACCCCGTTACGAACAAAGCTTACGTTGCAAACTATTTGAGCGGAAACGTCACGGTGATCAACGGCTCTAACAACTCTACCGCGACGGTTACGGTAGGAACGAACCCCACTTCGATAGCGATAAATCCTGTGACCAATAAGATTTATGTGGCGAACAACAACGATGGCACCGTGACTGTGATCGACGGCGCCAGCAACAGTACAACAACGGTCACTGTAGGCTCATACCCCAACTGGGTGGATGTGAACACATTAACCAACAAGGTTTACGTGGCAAACGGCAGCGACAACACGGTGACGATCATTGACGGCGCCACTAACGGCACAACAACGATCGCCGTAGGCTCAGGCCCCAGTTGGCTCGCTGTGAATCGGGTCACGAACAAGATTTATGTAGCGAACGCAAACAACAACAGCGTCTCGGTAATCGACGGTGCCAGCAACACCACGACCACTGTAGCGGTAGACTCAGACCCCAGCTGGGGAGTGGTAAACCCGGTGACAAACCAGATTTACATTGTGAACTACGCGGGCGGCGATGTCACCGCAATTGACGAGCAACAGGTGCAGGCCATTCCGTTGACGACCAGCATTATAGCACTGTCGAACAATCAAACCAGCAGCCCGACTCCCAGCTTCACTTTCAATGCGCAAAGCACTACAGCGACGGTGCCCGGTGGAGTCTATTTCCAGGTGGACACGTGGCAAGGCGGCTGGAGCCAGGCCAGCGGCAGCGATCCAACTTTTACAGGCAAAGTAGCGGCTTTGCAACCAGGCTTCCACATCTTGTACGCATATGCCGTTGATGGCCAGGAAGCGACGTCCACCCAGCCAGGCTCTCCCTTGACAGGCGCCATTGAGGCCTATGGATTCCTGGTGACCCAGCCTTTGACGCCCCAAACGATTACGTTCAACTCGATCCCTAGTCAGATCGTGGGGACGCAGATCACTTTAAGCGCCAGCGCCAGCTCCGGGTTACCGGTCAGCTTCAGTTCTTCAACGACGAGCATATGCACGGTGTCAGGCACGACCGCGAGTTTAATCGCGGTTGGGACCTGCACGATCGTCGCTTCGCAACCGGGCAATGGCACCTACGCCCCGGCGACACCAGTTTCGCAGAATTTCGCAGTCAACGCAAAGACGGGTTCGAGCAGCGCGAAATACGTAGGAATGGACGCAAGCACGCAGGGAACCTGGACGGGTAAATATGGCGGGGACGGATACCTCATTGCGAACGATGCCACTAAGCCTCCGGCGTACGCGACTGTCAGTCTGACAGGGGATGCCGCTTACACCTGGGCTGCGTCAACCACCGATGCCCGCGCTTTGCAGACCAGCAGCGGCTCGTCCAGTCGAATCGCCTCGACTTATTACTCTGGGTCAAGCTTTACGATCAATGTCAACCTGACAGACGGGAACACCCATCGAGTGGCGCTTTACCTGCTTGATTGGGATAGCAGCGCAAGAACTGAAACCATCTCCATCCTGGATTCGGCCAGCAACGCCATTCTCGACACAGAGAAATACTCGAACTTCCATAACGGCGAATATGTTTCTTGGAATGTCTCAGGTCATGTCCTGATCCAGGTGACCAAGACGGGTGGATCGAACGCCGTTGTCAGCGGTATCTTTTTCGAGGCCGCCTCCACGGCCTTGGCTACCTATATAGGGCTCGACACGACCACGCAGGGCACCTGGACCAATAAGTACGGTTCAAAGGGAGACATCATTGCGAACGACGCGAATAACCCTCCGGCGTGGGCGACGGTCAGTTTCACCGGCGACACTCCGTACACCTGGGCTGCTTCAACGACGGACGCCCGGGCCTTGCAGACGAGCAGCGGTTCGTCGACGCGAATAGCTTCAACCTATTACGCGGGGTCCAGCTTTACGATCAACGTGAACTTGACCGACGGGAATACCCATAAAATCTCGCTGTATCTGCTCGATTGGGATAGTACTGCAAGAGCCGAAACAGTCACAATCATGGATGCCAACAGTAGTACGGTTCTCAGCACACAATCCTACTCGAGCTTTCACAACGGCGAGTATGCGGCTTGGAATGTGAAAGGCAATGTACTCATTAAGGTGGTGAAGAGCGCTGGGTCCAACGCGGTGGTCAGCGGAATCTTCTTTGATTGACGACGCTTAAGTCCAATTTGCCAGATTTGGAACGGCATCGGGATCGGCGGAGGCTTACTCCGCGATCCCTGGGTTGGGCGGATCGATGCCAAGTGCAGTTGCCAGAGCAATCAGGTGATCCTGCTCTTCAACCAGGATATTTCGCAGGCTCTCGGCAATGGCGAATTCGTCCAGCTCATCGGCTTGTCTCACCCGGCGGCGATATTGGCGGATGGTCTCTTTCTCGTTCTCAAGATCGAATTGCAGCATCTCCTCCGCTTTCTCGGATGTCTTGACGGGCTTCGGTGTCACAGACGGCATGCCGCCCAGATAATCAATGTGATTTGAAATCTGCAAGGCATGACTCAATTCCTCTTTGGCGTGGACCTCGAGTTCGCCCGCGATATTCATATAGGCCGCGCCTTTTAGAACCTGCGAATAATTCACGTAGGCGATAATCGCTTGATATTCACGCGACAAATCTTCATTCAAAGCGTCGATCAATACTTCACGAGTGACTTTAGGACTGCTTGATTTAGCATCGGGCATGGGTCTCCAGCCGCTCCGTCAGAGCGGTACTCCATAGATGAACAAACTAATGAAAACGTTTCGCGCCGAATCAATGACCTAAGCCGGCAATGCAGAACAAGCCGAATGCCGCGACGCCGAAAGTGAGAAACGTCACGTAATCGCCGACATGGCCGCTATGCAGCCCCTGCAGGGCGATCATGGGCTTGGCAAAGAGCGCGGCCGAATTTCGAAAACGCTTGTTGCAGAGGTGTAAAACAGCTCCTGTTATGGCTAGCGCCAAAGAACAGAGACCCCAATAGGGAGATGCTGAGCTCGGCGCCAACACGGCGCGCGTAGACTGTGGGACACCGTCCAGGACGTGCGCCGCATACTGGGCTGAATCCTGGAACCGCCAAGCGAAGTTAACAGCGCTTTCTCGCAGGCCAGGAATGAAGCCATAGGAAAATCCAAGTAAAACCAGAACAGCGGCGGAAGCAAACATGCTGAAGGGTGTTGACTCGTGGCCGGACTGCGTCTCCTGGGATTCTTCGCTCTTCGGTGAGCCGCCTTGCTCATCTTCGCGTGAAGGACCCCATCCGAGAAACACTCGACCGCCAACCCTGAAAACCGCCGCCGACGTCAGCGCTCCCGAGAAAAGAAAAATCCACTCAATCCAGCTATAACCGGAGTCACCTGCCGAGCGGTGAATGAGTCCTTCACCCATCCAAAGGCCGGCCGGGGCAACTCCGGAGAGTCCAGCGGCTCCCAGAAAAAAGAAGACGGCGAGCCATTTCATGCTTGCGCCTTTGCCGCGCAGGTCCATTTCGTCGACCGATCCAAAACGATGGAGCAGAATGCCCGCCAGCAGGAACAGGCCTCCTTTTACGCCCCCGTGCCCCAAGGTGTAGATGGCAGATCCTGCCATTCCCATTGCGGTGAACAGACCAAGGCCGAGCATGATCAGCCCGACGTGACTGATAGTGGAAAAGGCCAGGAGCCGTTTCAAGTTTCTTTGCGAATAACACATGATGGCGCCTCCCACCGCTGTGATCGCTCCCAGAAAAACGAGGAGGGGCCTCAGTTCGGGCAAATGGGCGTGCAGAGTCCCGTCGAATACTGTCCAATAAATGCGGAAGACCGCATACAGGCCGAGCTCAACCATAACACCTGAGAAGAGCACGCACACCGGACTGGGAGCCACGGCGTGGGCGTCGGCCAACCAGAAGTGGAAGGGAATGATGGCCGCCTTCACCAAATAGCCGCAACAAATGAAGGTGAACGCCACGAGCACCAGTTTGTCGGCCGAATGCTGGCGAAGCGCTACGCCCATCTGTGCCATGTTTAGAGCCCCGGTACGTGCGTAGAGCAAGGCGATGCCACTGAGCACGAAGTAAGCGCCGATGGTGTTCGTGACGGCGAAGTTCAGCGAGCCTTGCAAGCTGCCGGGATCTTCCGTTTTGTAGCCGCACAACGCAAAGCCAGTGGCACTCATCAATTCGAAAAACACGAACAAGTTGAACATGTCTCCCGTCAAGCTAAAGCCACACATGGCGGCGAGGAACACCAGGACGAGCGCGTGAAAGTGATTCCCAACCGTGTCGAAGTATTTGGCGGAGAAGACGAGCGCCGCCGCAGTGAGCACTGTCGCAAACAGCGCAAGACCTGCGCCCAGCGGATCGATGGTGAACGAAATGCCCAGCGCCAAACCGTGTGCCGGCGTCCATCCTCCGAACCAATAAACGAGTGTCTGATGGAACGACTCGCGCAGCAGCAAGACCGTGGCCCACCCGGTGGCCGAGACCGCCGCCAGAGCGAACACGATTGAAAGAGTGGAAGAGATCAGTTTGGTGAGGGCGGCTAGGGCAGCCGCTGTGAGCAAAGGGATGACCACAGGCAGCGCTGGAAGCAGTCGCGGCATATTCAGGTCAGCCTTTCAGCATTTCGAGTTGATCGGGATTCAAAGTGCCGCTACGCTTATGTACCTGCACCGCGAGCGCCAATAACAACGCCACAACGGTCACCTCTACCACAACATCGGTAAGCATCAGCGCTTGCACAATCGGGTCGACCGCCCGGGTTCCGGCAGGGATATCGCTATAAATCGGCGCCGGCCGGCCAGCGCGATAACCGATGGCCAAAAGCAATACGTAACTAGCTGACTGAATGACACCGACACAGATGATTAAGTGAATCAAATTGCGGCTGGTAATAACGCCATACAGCCCGATGAGAAAAAGCCAAGCCGCAACAAAATAAGGCAAGTGGCTCATTGTTCTTTCTCTTCCATAAGCTCTTCCAGGTAGACGAGAAGAGCCAGCAGCAGGCCGCCACTTACCTCAGCGCCGACACCTAAATCGATAAACGCAATGGTTCCACCTCCCGTGACAGTTCCGCTCTTTCCAAGCGGCAGCAAATTCTCGAGGAACAGGCCGCCCAGCATCACACAGGCCCCTCCCACAATGATGTAGGCAGCGGCACCAATGGCTTCAGCAGCTTCGACTAAGGGAGGATGCACGATGCGGCGAAATTTTGGATAGCCGCTCGCCAGATAAACAAGTACGGGCGCGGTAGAGAGAATGACACCTCCCTGAAAGCCTCCACCGGGACTGACTTGGCCGTGAGTCACTATATAGAGCCCGAAGAGAACGGTTGGTGCAATCAACAGCAGAGCAGTCAATCGGACGGCATCGCTCACATGCGGCACTCTGCGCCGGCGAGCCGCGTCTTCGTGATCTCCGGCTGGCTCGTCTTTTTGGCGTCGCATCAGCAAGACCACGCCCATGACGGAAGCGAAGAGGATGAACTCCTCACCCAACGTGTCAAAGCCGCGAATATCGAAGTTCACATCAGTCACAGCATCAGTAGTGTGGCGGAGGGGAACAGTAACAGAATTGACCATGTCGCCGTAGCCGCTCGCTCCCCCGCCGGCCGGAGCCAACCCTGCGTAGCCCCAGGCGAACACCAGAGCCAGCAACACTGCAGAGATGAGGAAGAAGCGGCGCCTATTTCGCTTGGTCATTGGTCTGCTTCTGTACCCGCGCAATCGCCAGCATGATCATCAGCGGCAAACCCACCGCACCCACCACAATTTGCGACAAAGCTACGTCCGGCGCCTGGAAGATGAAAAACATGATTCCCAGCAATAGACCATAAAAGCTGACAACCAATGCCTGCGAGGTTGGGTTGCGCGTAAACACCACCGCCGTGCCGCCCGCCGCGATAAAGAGCAGGATGGAAACTTCGAGAACGTTCACCTCATTCCCCTTCGTGGTCCACGCGCAAGTTTTCATCCTCCGTGACTTGCCATTGCCCGCGATGCCGCACCCGGGCTGCGCGCGCTGTGGCATGCGAGAGAATTGGATTCGCCCAGAAAAAAAGAACGGCAATCACCATGGCTTTCACACCGGCTTGATTGAAGCCTTCCTGTAGCAGAACAGCGGTGGCAATGGCTACCACGCCAACCAAGGACGCAGGGGCGAGGAACTGGATCTGATCGAAGACATCGTGCGTGAGCAGCAGGCCCAGAGAGGTGAGCACAAATCCCAGGATTCCAATCGCCAACAGCATCATCACTACCCATGTCATAGCCAGCGCTCCAGGAAGCGCGTGAATACCAAGCCGGCTCCAAACGAGAGCAGAGCCAACGTGAGAGCGATGTCCACGAAAGGGACACGATTATAGCCAATGGCCAATACCAGGAGAATGGTGGCCGCAATGGTGCTTCCCGCCTCAAGGCCAACCAATCGATTAACCGCATCGCCTCTGATACAAAGTAAAAAGGGCGGAATCAGGCATAGCAGCAAAACGAACGCGGTGCCTAGCCATAAATTCATTGCGCTGCCTCTAAGTTCTGGATGAGTTTGGGCAAAGCCGTTTTCTTCACCTGATGGAGAAGCATTTGTTGTTTTTCGCGATCAATGCCCACAACAATGGAATTGGGAGGTGTGGTTGAAAACGAAACGACGAGCGCGCGCTGCGCCGCTTCTTTAGGGGTTACGGCGGTTGCGTTAAAACGCACGAGCCGGAAAACAGACTCACTCCGGCCACTGCGCAGTCTGCTCCAAAATACTGAGATGAGCGTCGCTAAGCCTTTGAGGATCAGCCAGGGCAACTTACGGGTCTGGCCGAGCATTGTCCAGGTTGGATGAAAGAAGAGGGGCTCCGCGCGGAAGGCAAACTCAAGCGCGATCACCGTTAAGGCTGCACTCGCCGCTCCAACCAACAACTCTGCAACGCTTAGTGAAAACGTGAAGCAGACCCACAGAATGAGGCCGGCCAACCACTCGATCAGACAGCGGACAACTAATCCCAAACCAGGAGATGCCAAGCCTCGCGAAACAGTTTCATTCAACCGAAAACCCCGCGTAGGTGTTTGAGTACCCCTGCAAAAACTACGACTGCCAGCCTCCGCCCAGCGCGTTGTAAAGCTGCACCAGCGCCAGCCTTTCAGCCAAACGCGCCCGGGCGAGCGCTATTTCGGCAGCCAGATAATTTGTTTCGTTCGTCAGCACTTCCAGATAGCTCGTCACTCCGCCTTTATAGCGGACCTGCGCCAAATTCGACGAATCACGAGTGGCCTCCGTCAAAGCCTCTTGATGCAGCCGATAATCCCGCAATTTGCGATTTGCTATCAGTGCATTTGACACCTGTTCGAAGGCGGTCTGAATGCTTTGCTGGTAAGTCAGCACGGCTTGCTCTTTCTGCGCTTCCGAAAGCCGCACGTTGGCGCGCAATGATCCGGCATTGAAAAGTGGCTGGGTGGCGGTTCCCGTGTAGCTCCAGGCGCGCGCCCCCCAAGTGAAAATGTTTCCCAGACCGATGCTTTCCACGCCGCCCGTTCCAGTAAGAGAGATCTGCGGGAAAAGCTGCGCGCGCGCCACGCCGATTTGTGCATTGGCCGCGACCAGGTTTTGTTCAGCCTCCTGAATGTCTGGGCGGCGCTCGAGCAATTGCGACGGTAAGCCGGCGGGCACATCAGCGGGATTGGGCTGCTCGGTGATGGCGAGGCCACGCGGAATCGAGCTGGGATTCTGGCCAAGCAGAAGACTAATAGCGTTTTCTTCCTGTTGAATCGCCTGCTCACTTTGCGGAATCAGTTCGGCCGCTTGTTCCACCAGTTGTTCGGCTTGCCGGACGTCCACCATACTGGTCGCTCCGCCGCGCTCGAGGGTTTGCGTGAGAGTTAACGACTCCTTGCGCGATGCCAGACTACGTTTTTCAATGTCAAGCTCTACATCGTATTCACGGAGTTGCATGTAGTCGGTGGCGACTTCTTCCACCAGCGAACTGACAATGGCCCGTTGACCCCACTCGGTAGCCCGCAAAGTGGCGCGCGCGCCTTCCGTGGCGCGGCGATACCGGCCCCAAAAATCCGGATTCCATGAGGCAGTGAGATTTAAGGCATCGGCAATGTAGGAGTAGCCTTGGAAAACACCCGGAATAGCCGGAGATTTGACACCACTCACAGCGGGACCCACTCCGACTGTGGGGAATTGGTTAGACCTGGTGATGGTGACTTGCTGTTGCGCCTGAATGACTCGGGACGCGGCAATGCGCAGATCGTAGTTCTGTTTGAGCGCGGTACGAATGAGTTGCTGTAATTCAGGGTCTTGAAATAGCTCCCACCACTTCTCATCTCCCAAGGAGGTATTACCGGAGACAGTCGAGTTATCAGGACCTCGGTACGCAGGAGCGGCCGGCACATCGGGCCGTTTGTAATTTGGGCCGACCATGCAGCCACTTAGGAAAACCGTAAGTGACATCGCGATAGCTAATGCGGGGCGCCTCACGCTACCCCGCTATGTTCCGGAACAGATTCGGAAAGTGGCTGTTCTGTTTTTTTATCTTTGCCGAATCGCACTGATAGCGTTTCGACGAAATCGAACATCACCGGAATCAGGAAAATGGCAATAACCGTTGCGGCCAGCATTCCACCGATGACCGCCGTACCTAACACACGGCGTGAGACCGCGCCCGAGCCGTTGGCCGTCGCCAGCGGAACGCAACCCAGAATGAAAGCAAAAGCAGTCATCAGAATGGGCCGGAATCGAATGCGCGCGGCAGTGAGCGCCGCGTCTACAATGCTTTTGCCGTTTTCATACTCGTCTTTGGCGTACTCCACAATTAAGATGGCGTTTTTAGCCGATAACCCGATGAGCATGATGAGTCCGATCTGGGTATAGACATCGTTTTCATAGTTTCGGATCCAGAGTGCGATGAAGGCGCCGAAAACAGCAATCGGCGTGCTCAGCAAAACGCTGAACGGCAACGACCAACTTTCATAGAGCGCCGCCAAAATCAGAAACACAAAGAGCAATGACAGTCCAAAAACCACCCAAGTGGGAACGCCTTTGGAGGCTTGCTGTTCCTGATACGACATGCCCATGTAGTCATAGCCCATTTCGCGCGGCATGGTTTGATCGAACACTTCTTCAAGTGCCTTCATCGCCTGGCCCGAACTGACTCCCGGTGCCGCCGTTATGTTCAATTGTGCGGCGCGGTATTCGTTGAAGCGCATCGTGAATTCAGGACCGGAGGTTGCCTTAATGCTGGTAACGGCGCTCAAGGGAACCATCTGGCCTTTGTTGTTCGACACATAAAAGCTGTTCAGATTTTCAGCCTTGACGCGCGAGCTGTCCTCCGCTTCCACATAAACCTGCCACTGCCGCCCAAACTGGTTGAAGTAGTTGACCAGATAACCTCCCATGAAGGTTTGCATGGTGCTGTAAACGTCGCCGATATTGACGCCTTGGCGTTCAACTTTCGTGCGGTCCACGTCCGCGTAAATCTGCGGCACGTTCGGGATGTAGCCGAGATTCACCATGGCGATCTCCTTGCGCTTACCAACGGCAGCCAGGAATTTGTTGACGTTTTGAGTGAGGAAAGAGGGATCGGCGCCGGAACGATCCTCCAAGAGCATCGTGACGCCACCCGAAGTGCCCACGCCCGGAATCGAGGGAGGTGGGAATGAAAAGGCCATTCCTGCCCGCACGTTGGAAAGACCGGCGCCGGCGGCGCCCAATATCGCTCCAATCTGTTCATTTGGCGCTTTCCTCTGTTCCCACGGCTTAAGATTCACGAAGAAGAAAGCGCTGTATGTGTTTTGGGTGACGCTCAGTAGACTGAAGCCGATCACGGAGGTCACGCTCTCTATGCCAGGTGTTGAGAGGAGTGTCTTTTCCACTTCACGGGCGGCCTCGGAGGTACGTTGCAAAGAGGAGGCGTCGGGTAGCTGCAAGGCTACGAAAAGGTAGCCTTGATCTTCGGTAGGCAGGAAGGAGGGCGGCAGTTTTTTGGCGATCGGCGCGATGAGCGCCGCAATGATGACGATAAAGACGACGCTAAACACCGCTTTACGCATGAGTAAGCCGGAAAAGCTCACATAGCCTTTGGTCACTCGGCCAAAGATGCGATTAAAACCTTTGAAAAATTTTCCTAATGGCCCTCTGGCCTCTTTCTTCGGCTTTAGCAGCAAGGCCGAAAGCGCTGGACTCAGTGAGAGTGCGTTGAACGCCGAGATCAACACAGAGATGGCAATGGTGACGGCGAACTGTTGATAAAGCCGGCCGGTGATGCCGGGAATAAATATGGTGGGGATGAACACAGCGGCCAGAATCAGCGCGATGGCAACCACCGGACCGGAAACCTCTTCCATCGCCTTGAAAGCCGCATCGCGCGGCGTCATGCCTTCTTCAATATGGCGCTCCACGGCCTCCACAACCACAATGGCATCGTCAACCACCAAGCCTATAGCGAGCACCAAGCCGAATAACGAAAGTGTGTTGACGGAGAAGCCCAGCACCGGAAAAAGAGTGAAGGTTGCGATGAGAGAAACGGGCACGGCAAGCAGAGGAATGAGTGTGGCGCGCCATCCTTGCAGGAAGATATACACGACCAGCACTACCAAAGCCAGCGACTCCAACAACGTACGTTCAATATCGCGCATGCCGGCGGTCACTGCTTTGGTCGTATCGAGACTTACTTCATAGGTCAAGTCTTGCGGGAAGCCCTTCTGTAGCTGCGCCATGCGCGCGCGCACGTTCAGGGCGGCTTGCACGGCGTTCGAACCAGGCAACTGATAGAGCGCCAAAATAGCGGAGGGCTTGCCGTTGAAGCGGCTGCTCAGGTTGTAGGTTTGCGCGCCTAACTCAATCCGCGCCACGTCTTTTAGGCGTAAAGTCGAACCATCCGGATTCGCGCGAATTAATATATTGCCAAACTCCTCAGGCGACACAAGGCGGCCTTGCGCGCGCACCGTATAGGTAAATTGCTGACCATTCGGAATCGGTTCCGCGCCCACTTGTCCAGCGGGATTGACAGTGTTCTGAGTCTGCACGGCGGCCAGAATTTGTGGCACGGTAACCTGCAGCTTGGCCAGCTGGTCCGGCTTCACCCAAATGCGCATGGCATATTGCCCGGCGCCGAAAACCTGCACGCGAGAGATGCCCTGCACGCGCGTCAGCTCATCCACCAGGTTGATGTAGCCGTAGTTGGCCAGGAAAATGTTGTCGTACGTTCCATGCGGCGAATAAAGGGCAACCAGCATTAAGGGCGAGGTGAGTGATTTCGTCACAGTCAGACCCGCCGTGTTCACAATGGCGGGGAGCTGTGACTGCGCTTGCGACGTGCGCAACTGGGTCAGCACCTGATCGATATCGGGGTTCGTGCCAACTTTGAAATCTACTGTGATCTGTGTGAGCCCGTTGTTGGCGTTGGTGGAATAGAAATAATTTGAATTGTCCACCCCGGACATTTGCTGTTCAATGGGAGTAGCCACTGATTGCACCAGCGTCTCGGCATCTGCTCCGGGATAGGTGGCTTGCACCAGAATCTCAGGCGGCACGATATCGGGAAATTGCGCGGTCGGGAGCGTTTCAAATGTCACCGCTCCAACGATAACCATAATAATCGCTATCACCATCGCGACGATGGGTCGGTTGATAAAGAATTTTGCCATGCTTATGCGCCGTTGCTCTTGTAGCTATCGGGTTTAGGGACAACGGGCATGCCGTCACGCACTTTGGCCACGCCCTCGCTCACTACGTGTTCGCCTGCCTGAAGTCCGCTCTTGATGATCCAGGATTCGCCTTCTTTCGCGCCTACGTCTACGGCGCGAATCTGAATCTTGTTGTCGTTTGCTACCACTGCCACTTGATACTTGCCCTGCAATTCGGACACAGCGCGCTGCGGAATCAAAAGAGCGTCATGCAGCACACCGGTTTGCGCGCGAATGCGGCCGAACTGCCCGGGGCGAAGAATGTTGCCCGGATTGGCGAACGCGCCTACGATGCGAATGGTTCCGGTTTGCGAATCGACTTGCCGGTCGGCAAACACGATGTGGCCCACCTTGGGATAAACCTCGTTGTTACTCAAGGTGAGCTGCAAGGGAACCACTGCGCTATGTGCTAGCCAATCGCCACTGGCGCCCGGTTTGATTCGTTGGGAGACCTGAAGATATTCTTGCTCACTGATCGGGAAGTATGCCTTGATGGGATTGACCTGAGAAACAGTGGTGAGCACTGTTGTCTGACTAACCAAATTGCCGATCTGCGTGGCCGCGGTACCGGCGATCCCATCAATCAGCGAACGCACCTTGGTAAAACCGAGGTTTAGTTCAGCCTGCTCCACGGTGGCTTGAGCGGATTCTATCGAGGCCTTCGCGGTGGCGACGGCGGCTTCATCCTGCTTCATAGTCTGTACATCGTTATCCAATTGGCTTTGAGCGATGGCGTGAGCCTGAGCAAGCGGAGTATCGCGGTTTACATTGATGTTTGCCAGGCTGAGCGCGGCTTCGGCTTGGCCGAGTTGTCCGCGGGCCTGCGCTAACTGGCCTTTCGCCTGATCAAGCACCGCCTGGAAAGGTCGTGGGTCAATTTCAAACAGCACCTGGTCCTTCTGCACCAAGGAGCCTTCGCGGTAATCCTGGCGAATCAAGTAGCCGGAAACCTGCGGCTGAATTTGCGCGGTCACATAGCCATCAAGGGTTGCTACCCAATCGCCATAAGTAGTCACGTCTTGGGCAACTACCGTAGAAATACCAACCTCAGGCGGGGGTGGCGGAGGCGAGGCCGCTTTGTCCTGACAAGATGACAATAAAATTAAAGCTGCTGCAATAGCAGGCACGCAATAAAAGAAAACTCTTCGACTCGAACTACTCAAACGTATCGGGCGAGGAATCAAAAACACCTTCTTTCGATGCGAGTACCACGCCGTATGATTCCCACTCTTTTAGGTGGGGCCGTGCGTCTAGCGAAGGGGCTTCGCGGCATTGCGCAAATCCTGGGCATCGTAAACCACAAAATCGTGATTCACAAATACATAAGGAGCAACGGCCAGCTGATGCTGTCTGCGCAGCACGTAGTAATCGACTGGCAAGGGTAAGAAGCTTTCCAATCGTCCCGGCGAGTAGGCCTGGGCCATAGTCTCATTCCAGCGCTCCTGCCAGCGCGCGGCGGCAGTTTCTGAGAACGCCACCCCCTGCGCGCTCTTCCAATCAGCCCACAGCGCGTGCCGCGATTGTGCGCGAAACACGCCAGGGTAAGCGGCGCGGCCAGCGTCGGCGAAGAGGAAAACGGAACTGCCCCAAGTACCGTTAGCACCCCATTCCGCCAAGTTGGTAATGGATGCTTGAAAGGGAATCGGCGCGGGACGTAGCCCGGGTATATACAGCAAAGCTAGACAGGCCAACACGGGTACGGCCAATGTGATCAACCTGGCAGAGCCAACTGAGAAGAGCCACAGCACGCTTGTCAGGACCGCAGCCAGCAAAATCGCTATCGCCAACTGTATCAGCTGGTCGCCATTCTGAATGTGCAAAAAGTCGAAGATGCCCGTGCTGACAGGCAAGGCAAACAGTAACGAAAACCAAACGAATGCTTCCCATCGGGAGCGCAGCAAAATCGCGCGCATGCCGGCCAGTCCAAACAACAGAGCCGACGACGCCACCGAAAACAGCAGCGCGCGCGCTGGTTGGAGCCGCGCCGACCAGGCGAAATGGCTCATATCTAACAACAGGTAGGAGACCGGTATTGATAGCAGTCCGCAGAACGATGAGCCTAACACCAGCCAGCGAAAAGAAGAGCTAAGGAACAGCCAACAGCGCGCCGCCGCCCACAGCCCAAAAACAAATAACGCCAGGAATTGATAGATGTCTCCCTTCGCCCATGACCCGACATATAGAAATGGTGTGTAGGTGCGCTGAAACAGGGCGAGCTGTGGCGAAACGCGCGCAAAAACCGTGTCGCCACCCGCGCCCGGTTGAAGTTGCGCGAGATTGGCGAGCAGCAAAACAAAAACCAAAAAGATCGGCAGCGTTGGCCGAATCACAGGCCGCCAATTCCGATCAAAAAAAAATCCCGCGAGTAAAACGCTCCAGAATGGCAGCGCCAAAACTGGATCGTAAAGGAATCCGACACCGCCCGCCAAACCTGCCAGCAGTGGTTTTTCGTCCACCATCAAGCCCATGGCCAATAGCACCAGCCCGCAGGCGAATGCTCCCGGCAGCGGCTCACGTTCGATCAATGAGACGGCTGGCCCAGCGAGCGTAGCGCCTAAGTTGACGATGACCGTAAGCAGCAACGCAAAGAGATGGCTTAGGCCAGTGGCTCGCGCGAGTAAGAATATGCCAATTAGCGCGGCCATGCGGAAGACAAACTGTTGCCCCAATAGTGCGCGGCGGAAGGGCTGGCGCCCGGCTTCATGCAAAAACACGGTAGCTTCGTCGTAGCCGGTTAAGGAAAGCGTCGGGTTGGTGGCTACCAAGTCGCGTGAAAGCAGTCCGGGCGCATCAATGCGTTCCAACATCGGCAGGTAAATTTGCGTTTGACCTTCCAGGTAGCCGTGGCCCGGGAACACACGAAACTCAAGCCAGGCGGCTGCGAAAATGGCAAGCGACAGCAGCGCGAGACGCAACATCAGCTAGCCGGGGTTTTATCCAACTGCTGTTTGGCCCACATCCTCTGCGGATCGATTTCGAGGGCCTTTTGAAAAGCTTGCCGAGCCTCCGCATTCCGGTTGGCCTTGCGCAGAGTTACCCCTTTCCAGAGGTACGCTTCGGCAAGCTTCGAATCGATAGAAAGCGCCTTATCGAAATCCTTCAGCGCGATGTCGAGCCCGCCACCCATGGAGGAGGGCAGATAGAAATTCCCCACGCCGCGGCTGACAAACGCCAGCGCCAGTTTGCCATCCAATTGAATGGCCTTGTCGATTTCATCCTTGGCGCATTGGCCATACTTCAGCGCGCCGAAAAGCGGATTAGCCGGAATAACTTGGCCGCACAGTTCTCCCAACAACCGGTGGTATTCCGCGTTGGTTGCGTTGCTCGCGGTCGCTTTTTCGGCGAACTCCATGCCGGCTTCGGCGTAGGCTTCCGACTTTCGCTTGTCGCGCAATTCCATGGCGACTTCGGCGGCGTAAGAATCAGCCAGCGCGAGTTTGTATTCACATTCGGCGCACTGCGGACTGGCTTTGACTGCTTGTTCATACTGATTGACGAGACGGTTCAAGGTAGCCAGATCTTGATGGTCTCTGGCGGAGACAAGTTCGGAACGGGGTTGAGCCGCCAAGAGCAGGCAGCCGAAAAAGGAACTAAGAATGGTTTTCAATAGCACTGCCTTCATTCTAGAAGCGACGTTCGCCGCAGCTTACAGTTTCGCCAGTTTCTTTTGGACGAGCAGGAAGTAGAGCGCCAGCATCACGATCAGCACGCCGTTGGCGGCCATAACGATGGGTACGGAAGACTTCTCAATCAGATAACCGCAAATCACGCTGCCAATGGGCATGCCGCCGCGAAACGCCACGTTGTAAACGCTCATAACCCGGCCGCGCATGGCGTCCGTTACATACGATTGCACAAGCGACGTATTCAATGTGAACACAACCATCAACAGCGCGCCGGCCAGGTAAATGGAAGCGGTGGTTAACGGCAGAAAACGCGAAAGCCCGACGCCGAAAATCGTCAAGCCCAGCACCGCCAGAGCCTCCAACGAATGCTTAGCTTGGCCGGCGTGCGCTCCGCGGCTCGCGATCAACAGAGCGCCCGTGACCGATCCTGCGCCCGACAGACATAAAAACAGGGTGAAGGTGTTCGATGTACCGTGAAACACGTCACGCGCGATCACCGGCAAGAAAGTGATGAGCGGGAACGAAAGCATGGAGATAAAAAACGCTAAGGTCACCAGGCTTGCCATGCCCTCACGTTTGCGCATGAAATCGATTCCTTGGCGCATGCTGTTCATGACCGATTCCTGTGCGCCCGAAGGCACAAAGGTGGGACGGATGTAAAGCAGCGAAGCGATTACAAAGAGGAAGGAAACGCCATTCAGCCCAAAGCACCAAAAAGCTCCCAACTTTACCAGTGCGATTCCGCCCAGAGCGGGACCAACAACGCGCGCCAGGTTGAACTGAATGGAGTTGAGCGCAATGGCATTTTGCAAATCTTCTTTCTTGACCAGGGTAGGCACGAGGGCCGAATAAGCGGGGCCTCCGAACGATTGCGCCAAGCCTACCGTAAAAGACAGGCACCAGATTTGCCAGACCCTGACCAAGTTCATCTTCACCAGAAATGACAATGTGAAGGCGCAGGTGAGTTGGATGACTTGGGATACCAGCAGCAAACGGCGGCGGCTGATTCGATCGGCGAAGACGCCGCCGAACAGCGAGAACAAAAAGATGGGCGCCTGGCCGAAGAACGTATCCAGGCTCAAATAAAACGGGGAATTCGAAAGCTTGTAGACGAGCCAGCTCTGCGCCAGAATTTGCATCCACGTGCCGATGCTCGAGGTGCAGGCGCCAAACCACATTACCCGAAAATCGGGGTAGGCAAATGCTTTGAAAACTTTCTTGAACAAGCAGTGCTCTTTAGGCGCCCGGCCGGGGCAAGGGCTTGGCTCGTTTGATCAGGTGAAGCAGATTGCCGTCGCGATCACGGAAGAAGACGAGACGATTGCCCAACGTTTCATAAGGCTCGCCCGCGAACTCGACGCCTTGCTTCTGCAAGAGCGCGAGGCCAGCGTCGAAATCATCCACTGAGATAGCGATGTGGCGCATGCCCGGCGTCTTTGGTGTGGGAGCGCCGTGCTCGCCTTCGCCCGGTATGATTTCAACCAGCGCGCCGTTCTTGGCCTCCACAAAATAGTTGCCGGCGTATTCAAAAATGAGCGTGAACTCGAGATGCGTGACATACCACTCGGCCAGCAGCTTGGGATTCGGCGAAGCGATGGCAAAATGTTCAATACCTGAGAACATGACCGGGATTGTAACAGGTAGCAGTCATTGAGCAAGCTGTGCCTTCATCCAGGGGTTGAGAGCCGGATCGAGAAAGTCTTTGATCTCGAGTTGAACGCCATTGAAGGTAGTGGGGGTGGTTTCGACTCCCACCACGCGCATGCCCGCTGCGCGGGCTGCCTCCACGCCGGTGGGTGAATCCTCGAAGACAATGCAGAGTGCGGGCGCGGCGTTGAGCTGGCGGGCGGCTTCGAGATAGACATCCGGGAACGGTTTAGGCCGCGCTACTTGCATGCCGTTTACAGTAACCGGAAAATAGCGGCGCAAATTGAGTTGATCCAGCACGAAATCGATGTTCTGCGGCTCGGCGTTGGAGGCTACCGCTTTGGGCAAATCAGGGTAGCGGTCGAGGAACTCGCGGATGCCGGGAATCTCATAGCGGCTTAACCCGTCGGCAATCATCAGTTCGCGAAAGAGGCGTTCCTTTTCAGCACCGTGCTGAAAGACGACGTCTGCCGGCAGGTTCGCGCCGATCATGTCGCGGACCAGTTCGGAGTTGCGCTTGCCGTGCATGCGCTGCTCCAGGTTTTCGACAGCGATGCCTAGCCTGGCTAGGTAGCGCTCCCAGGCCAAAGTGTGCAGTGGCATGGAGTGGACGAGCACGCCGTCCATGTCGAAGATGAGGGCAGGGGGATTAGGTGATGATGTGGCCAACGCGTTCTTATTGTTGCAGGCGAGACCATAGCTGAGGCAAGTCGATGCGGACGGGCGCGCCCGTCGCCGCTAGCACGTCTCCTTGCGCTTGGTGGACGCCGCCTTGATCGGCCCAGTAAGCTTTCTGGCGGCGCGGATCGAAGATCCATATGTTAGCTATACCGAATGCTACATAGTCGTCAATACGCTCCTGCATCGAAGTCATGCTGTCTTCCGGCGAGAGAATCTCGACGCAGATGAACGGCGGTTGCCGCAAAACTTGCTCGCCCGGGTTGCGGCGCACGACGCACACATCCGGCACACGAAAGCGCGACGCTTTGACTTGAACGCGCTGTTCCGGCACAGACAAGAAGCCGAGCGCGTCTTCGTACTGGAGCAATTGCCCCAATAGAAGCCCCTGAAGGCGGCTATGGTCCCATTCACCCACATTACGCTCCACAAGTTCACCGTCGACGTACTCCCGATCTGGCCGGTAGTTAGCCGCCAGATATTCGCTTACGGAGAGTAGCGTCGTTGGGCTGGACATATTCTGATTATCGCCTTCCTATGCTCTCGCCAAAGCCGGCAGCAGCGGCATGGAATAGAGTCGTAGTTTGGTTGCGCTGAAAATTGCGTTCGCAATGGCCGGGGCAATGGCGACGATGGGTGTCTCGCCGGCGCCGGCGGATGGGATGTCGCGGCGGTCGATGAGGATGACTTCAATTTTCGGTATATCCGTAAAGCGAGGTACGCGGTATTGCGAGAGGCGAGGGTTGGTGATGCGGCCGTTCGAGTGTTCGATTTCCTCGAATAGGGCTCCGCCGAGGCCCATGACGAGTGCGCCTTCTACCTGATTGCGTAGATGGTTGGGATTCACAATTGCGCCGCAATCCCAAGCGGCAACGACGCGTTCGACTTTCAATTGGCGGCTTGGATCGACGGAGACTTCTACGCAGGCGGCAATGTGGCCGCCTTTATCGACGCCGCAAGCAAGCCCGAAGCCGCGACTGGCGGTGGGCCGTTGTTTGGACCATTCGAAGCGATCGGCGGCGGCTTGGAGGGCGGCGCGGAGACGGTCATTTTTTAGATTGTTGAGGCGAAAGGTGAGCGGATCGACGCCGATCTTCGCGGCGATTTCATCCATGTGCGATTCGCGGGCGAAGTGGTTGGCGGTGGAGGCGAGACCGCGGTAGGAGCCGACGCGCAGGGGTAATTCACCCTCGACGAATGTTTCGGTTTTCATGGCGTCGTCGATTTCGTAGGGTGTTTTGATGCCGGCGGGCCCCGACGAGAAATTCATAAAGCTCCACGCGACGATTTTGCCATTGGTATTGGTGGCACTGTTCACGAGCATGCGGCCAGCGGGGCGGAAGTAGGCCCAAGTGAATTCTTCCTCGCGCGTCCAAATCAGCTTTACGGGCTTGCCGGCTGCTTTGGCGAGGCGTGCGGCTTCAATGGCGCATTCGCCGGAGTGCTTGCCGCCATAGCCGGAGCCGGTATCGGGCATGAGGACGCGGACGCTTGACTCGGGCAGGCCAAAAGCGGCGGCTAGTTCAGCGCGCACGCCGAAAGGCACCTGGGTGCCGGTGGAAACGGTGAGCTTGCCGCTATTCCATTCGGCCACGCTGGCGCGCGGTTCTAGCGGCACATGCGCAATGTAGGCGACTTGGTAAGCGGCTCCTAAAGCGGTAGCATCTTTGGGTCTTGTAAAGACGCTCAAAGCTGTACCCGACTTGGCAGCGCCCGCGAGGGGCCCATTCCACTTGGCGTCGATGCTCGCCAACGCTTTTTCAGCCGTGCGCTCGTCCTTCGCGGTAACGCCGACGAACTCTCCGTCGCGCATCACCGTTACGCCCTCCATCTTGGCGGCCGCGCCGGTGTCAAGCGAAACCAGCTTTGCGCCAAAAGCGGGAGAACGGAGCACGCGGCCGTAGAGCATATCGCGCAGTTTCTGATCGGAGACAAACTTATGCTTGCCGGTGACGATTTCGCGGGCATTGACTTTGGGTAAGTCCGCGCCGGCGACTTGCCAATGTGTGGGCGAGGTGACGAGATCGGCGTTGCCGACAACCTTCACCCAATCGATTTTGGCTGCCAGATCGCCATAGGATACGCGGTGCTTCGGGCCGCCGTTCAGGACGAAGCCGTTCTCGGCGCGTAGGCGCTCACGCTCGATATTCCACTCTTTGGCGGCTTCGCTGATGAGGGCTTCACGCGCCGCAGCGGCCATCTGGCGCATCTCCGGGGCCATCGTGGGGGTGGTCCGGCTGCCGAACGTGCCCATATCCCAGGGCACAAGATCGGTATCGCCCATGACAACGGTGACGGCTGGTGGCGAGCAACGCAGTTCGTCGGCTACAGCTTGGGTGAGCGAGGTGCGAATGTTTTGACCGACTTCCACTTTGCCAGTGAAGGCACTGATTTTGCCATCGGGCGCGATGTGCAGCCAGGCGGAGACGTTCTGCGGCAGATCGTGCCCCGCGCGCCGGTGCGTGCCGGATTCCTGGGCGGCCAACTCTTCGCCCGCAGTGAACATGACGAGCAAGCCACCCCCGAGGCTCTGTAGAAAACTACGGCGATTCACGTTAGGCATGTTGATGCTCCTTGACGGACGCGCGCATGGCAGCGCCCGCTTTGTGAACGGCCTCCACAATGCGGTTGTAGGTGCCGCAGCGGCAAATGTTGCCGTCGAGTTTTTGCTTGATCTCGGCCTCCGAGGGCGTAGGCGATTTGTGCAAAAGGGCAACCGCCGAAAGGATCATGCCGCAGGTACAATAGCCGCATTGCATGGCATCGCAATCGATGAAAGCTTGTTGCACGGGATGCAAGCGACCGCCATCGGCCAAGCCTTCAATGGTCGAGATGTCGCGGCCGGCGACGGTATAGACAGGGGTGATGCAAGAGCGAATGGCGACGCCATCGAGCAAAACGGTGCAGGCGCCGCACTGACCTTCGCCACAGCCGTATTTCGCGCCGGTGAGATCGAGTTCATTGCGCAAAACCCAAAGAAGCGGACGTTCCGGGTCGCTTTTTATGGTGGTGCGCTGGCCGTTGATGGTTAGGTCCATGCTTGTATTCTAAGATTCCCAAGGGTGAAGCGATGAAACGAAGGCAGGTTTGGAGTGTGGGACTCGGCGCCGCTATGAGCGCTGCAAGCGGGGCGGGGCAGTCGCAAAGCGGGACGAATGACGCGGTTATGATTGAACGCGCGGCGGAGGGACTGGCGCATGGTGGAAAGAATTTTGCGTTGGTGACGCCGCACCTGGACGACGGGCCGATTTTCGCCGGCGGCACCATGGCGAAGATGCTGAAGGAAGGCTACAGCGGTTATTTCATCCGCACCAGCAACGACGAGAAAGATTCGTACCATCGTACGCTGGGCGAGACGGTGCTTGCCAATGAGCGCGACACGCAAGCGTTTGTCAAGGCGTTGGGATTGAAGCAGGCGTTCGATTTGAGTTACCGCAACCACCGCATGGATGACGTGGCGCGCACGGAAATTCGCGGCCGGCTGATTTTTTTGTTTCGTTTGCTGAAAATCGATACCGTGCTGAGTTACGATCCGTGGGGCCATTATGAAGAGAATCCAGACCATTACGTCACGGCGCAGGCGGTGGAGGCGGCGTGTTGGATGGCGGGCGGCCGTCTGGATTTTCCGGAGCATTTCGCCGCGGGATTGACGCCGCATAGCGTGAGCGAGAAGTATTATTTCGCGCGCGGACCGCAGTTGGTGAATCGCGTGGTGGATACGGCTGCGACGCATGCAGAAAAGCTGGCGGCGATTCGGGCGTGCGACACGATGATTACGCATATGGTGAAGGATTTGACGGATTCGCTGGCGGCGCGGAAGTTGCGTTTGCCGGCGTTGGGTTCAACGGAGGCGAAGGAAGCATATATCAAGTTGGCGTTTGAAACGCGCGATGCGGGAGTGGGCGCGAAGCATGGGTTGCGGTATGGCGAGGAATTTCATTACATCGGGCCGGATGCGGCGCTGGAAGAGTATATTTCGCGAAATGCGGTGGCTTTGTGAAGGTATTTTTTTAACGCCTATGAAATAACGGGGGCGAGCGACGAAAAAAATTCCGGTTTGTTGCCCTAGACAGCTGGGGTTAGAGAAATCCTGGATTTGGCGCGGGTTCGTTTCGCTGCCTGCTGTCTTGCGGGCGACTCGAGCTCCGGATCGGCGATAAATGCTGCGCCGATGGCGATCCTGTCCTCAAGACGGCGATACCACTCGCTGGAGGTCGCTGACGCTTCCGGCTCCGATTCGAGATTGTATATCTTCGACAAATGAACCTTCGGCTGGAAGTACTCGACGGCGAATTCGCTATTTTTCAGCTTTCCGCAGATGCCGCTGTTCCTTCCTGGGTGAATCTGTTGTCGCATTCGCTGATATCTATAACTCGCACCGCTGAGGAGACTTTCTGTCATTTGCCCAGCGAGCGCTGTGCCGCCGGGCGTTCAATATGAACCGGGTTGGCGCGCTTTCAAGGTCGCGGGGAAGCTGGAATTTTCAGCCGTGGGTATCCTCGCCTCAATCTTGACTCCCTTAGCCGAAGCGGGAATCAGCATTCTTTCCATCTCGACCTTCGACACGGATTACATCCTGGTCCGTTCGCACGCGCTCGCGCAAGCGAAGGAGACCCTTCGCGAGCACTTCCAGTTAGAACCGTAACGAAAGGCAACTGAGGCCGCCGTCCATCTTTTGAAACTCCGCCATCTCGAGCACGAGAGGATCGAAGCCGCGCTCGGCCAGTGTCGCCGTGAGACGCGGATAGCCGGCAGCCACCAGCACTCTTTCATTCACCCGAACGCAGTTAGCAGCATAGCTCTCTTCTAATGGCACGCGAATCGTTTCGTACTCGCGAAACTGGGGGTTCCCGGCCATCTCTTCTATGGCGACCAGAGTGTTGCCGCCGATATAGGAGATGCCGCTCTTCAGATGAAGGATATTCGTCATTCTGCGTATATCGATCAGGGAGGAACGTGTAACCCGCGCCCGCAAAATGTCCGGCTAACTGGCGCGCACCCTCCTCATTCGTTCGTTGGGAAAGACCAATAAAGAAGTGCTCCTCCGCCTGACAGATATCTCCGCCATCCAGCGTTCCGGGCTGCCTCTATAGCCAATAACTCGGGGAAGAAACGCTTCAACGTCTCACTCATGGCTGTGATCTCGCCTTCGCGGCTCGGCGCGCCCGGTCTCGCCAAAATGGCATAGCGCGCAGTCAGCACCGCTGTATCCTCCACGAACGTCGAATCCGGATAAAGAGGATCGGCCTGCAAGGTCGTGACTCTCAAACCGCATTGTTTCAGTGCCTCGCAATAGCGCCCATGCTGCTGTAGTACTTCTTCTAAATGCGGAACTCCTAGAGCAACGGTTGTCAACCCATCGGCGAAATTGCTCCCGGGGACTCGCACAATCGCATTTCTAAACAAGGCTGGTAAGCTCCTGAAGTTTCATCTGAGTATCATAATCGAGCGAGGAGACTTCCAAGCATCATGTGGAACACCTCCATCGCTCCCATGCTCTCTGTGCGAAAAGGGGCAAATGCACTCGAGTTTTATAAAGCCGCTTTTGGCGCCGGCGAATTGTTCCGCATCGATGCCGGCGACGGCGCAGTTGTTGCCCGCTTGTCTGTCGGAGATGCCGAATTTTGGGTGGCCGACGAATCTCCGGAACACCTCAACTTCAGCCCTGAATCTCTGGGCGGCGGCTCTGTGCGGATGGTCATGATCGTGGAAGACCCGGACGCGGTTTTCGATCAAGCCGTCGCAGCGGGCGCCACCGTTGTGTGGCCAGTCGGCAATCAATATGGTTGGCGCTTAGGCAGAATTGTCGATCCCTATGGGCATCATTGGGAAATCGGCAAACCTTTGACTCAACCCCTCGGAACCGGCGGCGCTTAGCGCTTAAAAAGCGGCAAACCTAAAATTCGCCGGACCAGTTCCGCGACATCCTCAGTATCGACTTGCACGCGGTAATCGGCTTGCGAATACAAAGGCCGGCGGTCTTCATAGAGTCGGATTAAGCCATTCGGCTGCGCAGCGAGTGGCCGCGTGCTATCGCCATTTAAACGGCGCTGAATGATGTCAAAAGGGCAATCCAGCCACAAGGTCACACCGTTATTCTGTACCAACTCCCGGTTGGCTGGTTGGACAAACGCGCCGCCGCCTAGCGCCAAAACGCAAGGCTGGCCGGCTTCAATGCTGCGCACATGCCGGCGCAAGACTTCAGCTTCGGTCTGGCGAAACCCGGCTTCGCCTCGCTCGACAAAAATCTGGGGAATGCCTTTACCTTCGCGGGCCTCAATTTCCGAATCCATATCGGCAAAAGGCCAGCCAATCTGCTCGGCCAAAGCGCGTCCCACGGTCGTCTTGCCGCTGGCCATAAAGCCAACCAGGTAGAGGCCCGGGGTGCGTTTGAGCTTCAGAATCATGAACGACGTCGCGAAATTCCGGTCAAGTTGGCACTAGTATATCCTTTAGCGGAGCGAGTGGCAGCCCATCTCCGCCACTCCGCAGCCTGGATCCAACCAAGCATAATAAAGCTATGGCATTGCAGCTCATTCCTCTTTTTCCGCTATCGGTGGTTCTTCTGCCGTCAATGCCATTGCCCCTCCACATATTCGAAGAACGTTACAAGGAAATGATGGGCGAGATCATTTCGGCGAAGGGCGAATTCGGGGTGGTTTTTGCCAAAGACGACGGCATTGTCAATATCGGCTGCAGCGCTTCGGTGGAGCGCGTCATGCGGCGTTATGATGATGGCCGCTTGGACTTGCTCGCCATCGGCCAGCGGCGTTTTCAGATTGCTTCGCTTGACCAGGAAAAGCCATATTTGCGGGCCGAAGTGGAGTTTTTTAACGACGACGACGCCAGCGAAGTCTCGCTCGATCTGCGGCGCCGCGCCACGGCGGCCTACCGGGAATTGGCGCAGGCCGAAAGCGAAGCGACCGGAGAGCCGAAATGGGAGCACACGCGCATCAGCTTTCAACTGGCTCGCTACATTGACGATTTTGATAAGCGCCAGACCGTGCTCTCGCTGCGCTCGGAGGTGGAGCGGTTGGAGTTTCTGGTGAAGGTGATTCCGGAATATGTGGCCCAGCGCGAGCGCACCGCCTTGGCGAAACGGGTAGGGCCGCTGAACGGGCATGCCAAGGTTTCCCGTTGAGCATGGCACGTTCGCGCCAGTTTCTCATCTTCGACGCGGACGACACGCTGTGGGAGAACAACATATATTTTGAGGAAGCGTTCGAGCGCTTTTACGATTACTTGTCGCACTCTTCCCTGTCGCAAGGGGAAGTGCGCGCGGTATTGGACGAGATCGAAATGGCGAACGCCAAAATTCATGGCTACGGCTCGAAAAATTATGCGCGCAACCTGGCCGTCTGCTATCAACATCTGTCGGAACGCCATATTGCCGAAGCGGACCTCCAAGCCGTCCAGGAGTTCGCTCACGACATTTTGGAAAAGCCGATTGAGCTGATTGACGGGGTGGAGGAAACCGTCGCTCAGCTTTCCGAACGCCACAGCCTGACGATCTTCACAAAAGGCGATCAGGAGGAACAAAAGCTGAAGATCGACCGCTCCGGCCTAGGACGCTATTTCGAACACGCGGCGATTGTGAAAGAAAAGAATCAGGCCGCTTATGTAGATTTAGCTGAGCAACGGCAGTTCGACCATGCGCAAACCTGGATGATCGGCAATTCGCCGAAGTCGGATATCAATCCGGCGCTGGCGGCAGGTCTCAACGCGGTGTTTGTGCCGCATCCACGAACTTGGAGTCTGGAACACGCGGAGGTTCCTGAGAACCATCCGCGGCTGTTGAAAGTGGAACGAATCCGTGAGCTGCTGGAGCATTTTTAGAGGCAGGAATGCCTGACCGAACGCGCATCTCGCTGAATAAAAGGATGCAAGCAGATTTCACGCTGCAGGCTTTCTTGATAGACGGCCTGTGAGCGCCTAGTCTTAGCGTTATGGAAGTGCAATTTACGCCCGAGCAGGAAGCGCAGCTTTCGCAAATCGCCAGCTACAACGGCACCCCGACCGAGCAACTGGTGAAGCAGGCCGCCCTGCGTATGGTCGAACAGGATGCGGAAATCCGCGCCGGTATTCGACGGGGAATTGAACAGGCCGACCGTGGGGAACTCATTGATCATGAGGACGTGAAAGCCCGCATCTATCGCCGCTTGCAATCCAAGTGAACATCCGCTGAACTGAGAAAGCCACTGCGTGTCTGGAAATTATCAGCGACTATATCGCCGAGGATAATCCAGAAGCCGCTTTGAGAACCGTGATCGAAATTTTCGAACGCATCGAACAGCTTTCCGTGTTTCCCTGTCGTGGCCGCGTCGGATGAGAAGAGGAACGCGTGAGCTGGTGCTTTCTCCCTTGCCCTACTTTGCGGCCTACCGCGTCCGCGAAGCAACCGTTGAAATTCTCTACATTCGGCACGGCGCACAAAACAGGTAACGAGGCGTGGCCCGTCGCGCGACTTGCCTTTCTAAAGGTGCCCCGGCTTCACTTCTTTGACAGCCACCAGACTGAGGCGGAAAGCGGGCCGGTGAATTTCAACTCGCGCGTTGGGTATGCCGGCGTTCTCGGCAAGTTGTGTAAGTTCGCACTCCCGAAAAGCCGCGCGGATTGAGCACTTTCCATCGTGCATGGTGATCGGCGTCCAACCGAAAAACGGTTTGGTCAGCGGGAAGAATAAATAAGGCAGAATATGCCGCTCCAAATCTGAGACCACTAGAGCGCGCCGGGCAACTCGATAAAAACCAGCCATGAGATCGCTCACCTGCCCGTCTTTAAAATGATGTAGGAAGAGCGAACAGAAAACGTAATCGAAGCTGCCCTGTTTGAAAGGTAGCTCGAACGCATCAGCCAATAATTTGGGCTGCGGCGCATCGGCCAGATTAGTCAGTTTCAAGTCAAGACTGGTCACCGTGGCGGCGGGATAGATCTGCTTAACCAGTCTTGCTGTGTCTCCGGAAGCCGCGCCAATATCGAGCAAAGTAAAGGCCGGTTGGCCGTTCACGGCTTGCGCCAGCGCTTTACGAACAACCGCATGGCCGCCGAAATGCTGGTTGAGGCGCACGATTTGGGCCAGGTTAGCGCGCGCCTCTGCAACGGGCGCGTGGTCCAAAAGTTCCGGCTTAATCTGACGCGTTGAGAACGGAAACTTCATGCCCTTGAACGCAAAGTGGTACAAAAATGATTACATATATTCCATGACGAATCCAAAAAATCTTTCACGACGCGGCCTTTTACAGGCCGCTGGAGCTTTAGCGGCCGCGACACGCCTGGGCTCCGCGCAAGAACACGCGGCACCGGCGGATACAGGTCCGCGCACCTCAACGGTTGAAGATCGCGATCGCCGCATGCAGTGGTGGCATGAAGCGCGCTTCGGCATGTTCATCCACTTCGGCTTGTACAGCGTGCTGGGACGCCATGAATGGGTCATGGAAGAGGAAGGCATACCGGTGGCCGAGTATCAGCAGCTGGCCAAGCAGTTCAATCCTAAACCGCACGCTGCGCGGGCTTGGGCTAAATTGGCGAAGCAAGCCGGCATGAAATACATGGTCATGACTACCAAGCACCATGAAGGTTTCTGCCATTTCAATACGCAGTTCACGGATTATTGCGCGCCCAAGCAAGCGGCTGGACGCGATCTGGTGGCCGAGTTCGTGGAAGCGGCCCAAGCGGAGGGATTGCACCACGGCTTCTATTATTCGTTAATGGATTGGCACCATCCCGACGGGGCGCGCTGCAAGACGGACGAGGCAGCCCGGCGCCGCTTTGTGGATTACATCCACGGCCAGGTGCGCGAGTTGTGCACGAATTACGGCAAGGTCGACGTACTTTGGTACGACGTGAATTGGCCGCTCACCGCCGAAGGCTGGGAATCGGAAAAGATGAACAGAATGGTGCGGCAGTTACAGCCGGACATTTTGATCAACAACCGTTCCGGCATTCCGGAAGACTTCACCACGCCCGAGCAGCATATCCAAGCGTCGGCCACCCCTGGGAAGCCTGCATGACGATGAACGATAGCTGGGGCTACCATCGCACCGACGATAACTGGAAATCGCCCAAGACAATCGTCAAAAACCTTTTGCAGTGTACGCGCGATCAAGGGAACTATCTGCTGAATATCGGCCCTAAGCCCGACGGATCGATTCCGGAAGAATCGGTGGGAATTCTGACCCATGTCGGCAAATGGATGGACACGCACGCGGAGCTGATTCATAAGGCTGACAAGTGCCAAGTGCGAAGCTCGGTACTGGCGCAATTCACGCGGCAAGGGAACACGCTGTTCATTCACTCTTATTACTGGCCTGGTGAGACGCTGGCCTTGGGCGGACTGCAACAGAAAGTGCTGTCAGCCAAAATGTATCCGAGCGGCAAGCCGGTGAAGTTCGAGCAAGAGGAGTTTCGCGTGCGTTTTACCGGATTACCCAGTGCGGCGCCGGACCTGGTCACTACCCTGGCGGTAGAGTGCGACGGTGAACCCACCCAGGATATGGATAACATCCGAATCAACCGTAAGAGGGAGCACGTTTAGAATTTGGAACTGCTTGTACCGAACATGGGCTGGATTGAAGCAATCTGCGGCCCCATGTTTTCGGGCAAGAGTGAAGAATTGATTCGGCGTTTGCGGCGGGCGGTAATTGCGCGCAAGCGAGTGCAGGTCTTCAAGCCGGCGATCGACAATCGTTACTCCGTATCGGAGATCGTCACACATGCCGACGTACGCATGCGCTCCGAACCGGTAGACGCGCGCGGGCGAAATTCTGGCGAAGCTGGATTGGCGCACACAGGTGGTGGGCGTGGACGAATCGAATTTTTTTGGCCCCGAGTTGGTGGCAGTGGCCAATCAGCTCGCCGACGGCGGCAAACAGATCATTATCGCCGGCTTAGATACCGACTTCATGGGCCGGCCGTTTACGCCCATGCCGGACTTGCTGGCTGTCGCCGAGTCCATCACGAAAACGCTGGCAATCTGCATGCGCTGCGGTGCTCCGGCCAAGCATACCCAGCGACTCACGGGTTCGGACGAGTTGATCATGGTGGAGCCGACGGCGCTTACGAAGCGCGCTGCCGCCGCTGTTTCGAGCCTGGCATTCCGAGCAGGAAACGCTGGACTTTTGAGCGGGAACTCAGTGTGGTCACCCACACCGTGTAACACGAAACTCGCATGAGAGACGTCCATCATAAATGTCTATAATAGTGAAATTGGTTTAAGAATCCCTCACAGGAAAAGAGAATATGGGAAGTCCACAACAGCCTACGTACATCATTCCCCCGCCGTCGGGGCCAAACTGGAAGACGCCACTGCTCATCGGGGCGCTGGTTTTGCTGGCAGTCTCGAGCATCTTTCAGTTCATGCAACTCGATAAAGTGCGCAGCGAAACCAAAGCCGACATGGTGAAATTGACGCAAGACGTCAACTCCGCCATCGAACGGATGAAGGTCGATTCGAATGAGGAAGTGCAGAGTTCGCGGCGCAACGTCGAGGCTTTGCAAGCGCGCCTCGCCGAGCAGCGCCGGCAAGCCGAGGCTTCGGTGGGCCAGGCAAAAATCGAAGCGCAAAGGCGAGTCGATATGTTGCAGCAGAAGGTAGCGGCCGAAGCAAGCCAAGTAGCAAGCAGGCCATTTCGCAAGTGAAGGCCACGGCTGATACCGCGACCACGCAACTGGCGTCCGTGACGAGCGATGTCGGCACTGTGAAAACAGACCGTGGCGACGACCAAGAGCCAGTTGGAACAAACCATTTCCACACTGAAGCGGGCCACCGGCGAACTCGACAGCCATTCCAGTTTGATCGCGACCAACGCCACCGAATTGAAAGCGCTGCGCGAATTGGGCGAACGGAATTATTCGGAATTTACGGTCAACAAGAGCAAGCAATTCACGCGTGTGGCCGATATTTCGATCGAGCTGAAGAAGGCGGATCCGAAGAAGAACCGCTTCACTATTGAGATCACGGCGGATGATAAGACTGTGGAAAAGAAGGATCGGACGGTCAATGAGCCCATCCAGTTCTACACGTCGAAGGCGCGTCAGCCTTATGAGATTGTCGTGAATTCGGTATCGAAGGACAAGATTGCCGGTTATCTGGCGACACCCAAAGTTGTGACCGGCCGCGGTGGAGCTTAATAATAAGAATATGCGTTATCCAGAACATTTGATCGTCCCCATGCGTCAAGACCTCACGCAGTATGGGGTACAGGAAGCCAGAACAGCGGAAGAGGTGAACCGGCTGCTAGCCCCCGGCAGCGGAACGGTTTTGATGATTACCAACTCCGTGTGCGGGTGCGCGGCAGGAAAAGCGCGACCGGCCATCGGTTGGCGCTCAATCATCCGAACCGGCCGGATAAAGCGGCGACAGTTTTCGCAGGCGCAGATATAGATGCCGTGGCACGCGTGCGGGAATTGCTACCCGGCGTGCCGCCGTCTTCGCCATCCATGGCCATTTTCCGCGATGGCAAGCCAGTGTTCGCGCTGCACCGTTTTCAAATTGAAAGCTCCGATGCGGGAACGATTGCAAAGATGTTGACCGAAGCCTTCGATCAGCATTGCGTTACCGCAAAGCAGTAAGCACTTACGGCAAGGGTGTCGCGTTCCCCTTGCCGAAACTATACAGTTCGTGCGTCTCAATAAAAGCGCGAACCTCTGCCGGCAACTCGGGGGTAGCTTTTCCTGCCGCCAAACGCGCGCGAATGGTCGAACTCGATACCGGCAGCGCCAGTCCATCCAGCCGATGTACCCGCGCACCGGCCGGTACCCGGTATTCACTTTCCGGCCGCGCGACCACGATAAATTCCGTTAAGCTGAGCAATTCCTGCCAGCCCTTCCAGGTCTCTAACTCGTCAAAGGCGTCGGCGCCGATCAAGAAGAATAGACTGAAATCCCCCGCCGTCTCGCGACGAAAGCGGCGGATGGTATCCACCGTATAGCTGCGCTCTTCTCCCGCTTCCAAACGCGAAGCTTCGAACGCCGGGTAAGGGCGGCACGCGATGTCCACCATGGCGTAACGGTCTTCATACGGCGCTAGTCCGGAGCTTTCCTTGTGCGGCGGGTTGCTGGCCGGCACAAACAAAACGCGCGTGAGCGAAAATTTGCGGCAAGCTTCTTCCGCAATGCGCAAATGCGCCGCGTGAATCGGATCGAAAGTGCCGCCGAAGATGCAGATGCGCGCGCGTTGCGGGTCAGTCGGCATGTTTTCGGTAGATATCGCTCTTCGTATCTGGCTCGCTCTTGAGTTGCAATTCGGCGGCGCGGCTAGCTAATTCGTCGCAGCGATTGTTGTCTTCGTGGTTGGCGTGTCCCTTCGTCCAGGTCCATTGAATTTTATGCGCGTTCACCAGCTCATCCAGTATCATCCATAGATCTTTGTTGGTGACGGGCTTCTTGGCCGATGTTTTCCAGCCATTGCGTTTCCAGCCGCTGATCCAACTCGTCATCCCGTTGCGCAGATATTCCGAATCCGTAACAATCTCCACCGAACAGGTTTCTTTCAGCCGCTTCAGCCCTTCTATGGCGCCCGCCAATTCCATGCGGTTGTTGGTCGTAAAAGGGCTCGAACCGAAGATCTCGCGCTTAAATTCGCCGAAGCGCAGAATACACGCCCAACCGCCTTTGCCTGGATTCCCTTTACAAGCTCCATCTGTGATCAGTTGAACGTGTTTCAAGCGACTTCAGCGCACTCCAGCGCCGCGTCGCCGGATAGCTCGACGGAAAAGAAGGCATCCACAATCGAAAGAATACTCGCTGCCTCGTGAGCGCGGTAAATTTCGGTGCGCAGCTTTGCGCCGTTGCGCACTCCATGGGTAAAGTAGGTAGCGAATTGCTTCATCTTGCCGACGGCATCCGATTCACCGTGCTCCTGCAACATCAGATAGTAGCGCTTCATCAATTCATAACGCTCACGGTCTGGCGGAATAAAATAGGAGCCGCTGCGCAGAAATTCGCC
Source organism: Bryobacterales bacterium (assembly GCA_963764105.1). Classification (GTDB taxonomy): domain Bacteria; phylum Acidobacteriota; class Terriglobia; order Bryobacterales; family Bryobacteraceae; genus Bog-105. The sequence continues at coordinate 748 of CAVXRP010000040.1, read as the reverse complement.
AATTTGCTTGAAAATCCAAGGATTGTGAGAGGCCGCGCGGCCAATCATCACCGCATCGCAGCCCGTCTCGCGCTGCATCCGCACCGCGTCTTCCGGCGTGTTGATATCGCCGTTGCCGACGACCGGGATTCTAACAGCGGCCTTCACTTCGGCGATGTGTGTCCAATCGGCCCGCCCGCTATATCCCTGTTCGCGTGTGCGCGGGTGCAGCGCCACCGCAGCCAAGCCGCAGTCTTCCGCCAACTGCGCCATACGCACGGCTACGAGATCTTGATCGTTCCAGCCGGAGCGGAATTTGCACGTCAGCGGAATAGAGATCGCACTCCGAACCGCACGCAGAATATTCTCCACCAGCGGCAAATCGCGTAACAGTCCCGAGCCGCCATTGCATTTCACCACTTTGTTCACCGGGCAGCCGAAATTGATATCGACGATGTCAAAGCCGCGATCCTGGCAAACGCGCGCCGCATCGGCCATCACGGCCGGATCAGAGCCGAAAAGCTGGCAGGTAATCGGATGCTCTTCCGGTTCGAAGTAAAGGTAGCGGAAATTGCGGTTATGTTTTTCGCCGTTCGCGTGCTCACCACGCCGTGTGAGCTGGTAAACTCCGTCATCAGCAGCCCACAGCCACCCTGGTTGCGGATCAGCCGCCGGAACACCGTGTCGGTAACCCCCGCCATCGGCGCCAGAACAGTGGCTGGCGAAATAAGCAATACGTAACTGAAGTTCAGCGGCGCGGCAGCGCCAG
>CAVXRP010000039.1:0-16496 GCA_963764105.1 Bryobacterales bacterium | reverse complement strand
AAGCCGCCGAATTGTTGAAGTTGGATGACGGCATGCGCAAGGTCTTGCGGACGGCCGCTATGGAACTCACCGTCAATATCCCGGTGATGTTGGACGACGGCCGGATTGAGGTGTTCACCGGCTATCGGGTACAGCATTCGATCGCGCGTGGTCCGGCCAAAGGCGGCATTCGATTTGCACCTGACGTATCACTGGATGAAGTGCGGGCGCTGGCGGCCTGGATGACGTGGAAGTGCGCCGTGGTGAATATTCCTTTTGGCGGCGGTAAAGGGGGCGTAATTTGCGAGCCGCAATTGCTGAGCGAAGGAGAACTGGAGCGGATTACGCGGCGTTATACGGCGGAAATCTGCGAATTTATCGGGCCGGAACGCGATGTGCCGGCGCCGGATGTAAACACCAACGAACAAACGATGGCTTGGATCATGGACACCTACTCCATGCACAAGCGCCACACCGTCACCGCGGTGGTGACAGGCAAGCCGCTGGCGTTGGGCGGTTCACTGGGACGGCCCGAAGCAACGGGGCGCGGCTGCATGTTTGTGACGCTGGAGGCTTTGAAGCGGCTCGGGCTAGCGGTGTACAACACGCGCGTCATCATTCAAGGCTTTGGGAATGTGGGCGGCATGGCGGCGCGGTTAATGGCCGAGCGAGGCTTTAAAGTGATCGGCATCGTGGAGTACGACGGCGCGGTTTTCAACAACAAGGGGCTGGATATTGCCAAGTTGATGCTACACCGGAAGGAAACGGGGTCGGTTCGCGGGTTTGCCGAAGGCGAGGATGTTGATAAAGACGAAGCGCTGTTGCGGGATTGCGAAGTGTTGATTCCGGCGGCGCGCGAGAACGTGATTACCTCGACGAATGCCGGACAGATCAAGGCAAAGATTTTGTGCGAAGGGGCAAACGGACCGACTACGTTTGCGGCCGATTCGATTCTGGCGGAGAACAAAGTTTTCGTGATTCCGGATATCTTGGCGAATGCCGGCGGCGTGACGGTTTCGTATTTTGAGTGGGTGCAAGACCGCCAGGGCTACTTCTGGAACGAGAAGCTGGTGAACGAGCGGTTGGAAGAAATCATGGTGGGTAGTTTCTGGGACGTGACGAACTTCGCGGACAAGCACGGGGTGAACAACCGCACGGCGGCATATATGCTGGCGCTCGACCGCGTGGCGGACGCGATTAGGCGGCGGGGATTGTACGCATAACGCGGATTGGATTTGCCCGTTTGCAAGCGGTGCCTGTTGTCGAGCGGCGAAGGCGTGACCATCGAAGTCAAACCAGAGGTGAAAGCGGCTATCGACGCCTTAAACAAAGCCGCCGAAGTGGTTGCCGTCGCGTACGTCCAAAGATAATGCTCGCGACCAACGCTGTTAGAATCAAGCCTAACGATCACCGACGCCCTAGACGCGCGGCTGGATCGTACGCCTAGTGAGTCAAGAGCCTTCCACTCCATTGATGCGGCAGTATCAAGCCGCCAAACAGCAAGTGCCGGGCGCACTGCTGTTGTTTCGCCTCGGCGATTTTTACGAATTGTTTCATGAAGACGCGATAGCAGCAGCAGCGGTGCTTGAGATTACGCTGACGGCGCGTAATAAGGAGCGCGGTGAGCCGATTCCGATGTGCGGCGTGCCGTACCATGCCGCCGAAGGCTACATTGCACGGCTGATTCAACACGGCTATCGAGTGGCGATTTGTGAGCAGATGGAAGAAGCCGGCCCCGGCAAGAAGCTAGTGCGGCGGGAAGTGACGCGCGTGGTCACACCAGGCACCGCTACCGATTCGAACCTGTTGCGCTCGCATGAGAATAACTATCTTGGCGCCGTTTACGCGAAAGCGGAGCGCTGCGGTGTGGCGTATGCGGATCTCTCGACCGGGGAATTCAGAACGACGGAAATCGCTTTGAGCGAATTGGCCTCGACGCTGGAGACGTTGAATTTGCGAGAGGTGCTGCATCCGGAGAGTCTACCGGTTGGAGCGGCGTGCCTGGAGACGCCGCTGGATAGTTGGGTGTTTGGCGGCGATTACGCAGGCCGGCAAATATTGGAGAATTTCAAGCTGCTGTCGTTGGAAGGATGCGGATTGAGCGACAAGCCGTTGGCGACGGCGGCGGCCGGAGCCGTCCTCCATTATTTGCGCGAGACGCAGAAATCGACACTGAGCCATTTAAACCTGCCCGCGTATTATCAGCGCCATGAATACATGGTGCTGGATGGCGCCACCGTGCGGAACCTGGAATTGATCGAGCCGCTGTTTGCCGGCGAGAGTCGCGAAGCCACGCTGATTTACGTGTTGGATAAGACGGCAACCGGTATGGGTGGCCGCTTGTTGCGACGGCGCTTGTTAAATCCGGCCTGTGAGTTGACGGAAATTGAGGCTCGCCTGGATGCGGTGAGCGAACTCGCCGGCAAAGTGATTCTGCGCGGCGCATTGCGTAAAGCGCTCGCCGGTATACAGGATTTGGAGCGCCTGCTGTCGAAAGTGATTTTGGGCACGGCGTCGCCCAGGGACCTGCTGGGACTCGGCCGTTCGGCAGCACAACTGCCGCAGGTGATGAAAATTGCCGCTCAGCTGGAAGCCTCGACCTTGCGGCGCGAAATTGACCTGGTGGCCGACGTAAGGGACAAAATTCTGGCCGCCATTGCCGACGAGCCACCGGCGAATCTCGCGGATGGCGGAACAATCCGCGATGGTTTTGACAAAGAGCTGGATGAGTTGCGAGACATTAGCCGCAACAGCAAGCAGTATATTGCGGCGATTGAGATCAGGGAACGGGCACAGACGGGCATTCCGTCGTTGAAGGTCCGTTTCAATAATGTCTTTGGCTACTACATTGAGATTTCGAAGGCGAATCTGGCGCTCGCGCCGGCAAGTTATGAGCGCCGGCAGACGCTGGCCAATGCGGAACGGTATACCACGCCGGAGCTGAAAGAGCTAGAGAGCAAGGTGCTTTCGGCCGAAGAGAAAATGCTGACGCTGGAGCGCCAGATCTTCCAGCAGGTGCGAGCCTATGCCGCTGAACAGGCACAGCGGATTAAGACGGCGGCAGCGGCCGTGGCCGAACTCGACGTATCGTCAACACTGGCGCATGTGGCGGTGGAAAACCGTTATCGCAGGCCGAGATTTACCGATTCGGGCGAGATGCGGGTTGATGCGGGACGGCATCCCGTGATTGAAAAGCTGAACGAGAAAGACGCTGCGAGATTTATTCCGAACGATCTATACCTTCATTCCGAGGGGGAATATATCGGCGTGATTACCGGCCCGAACATGGGTGGCAAATCGACTTACTTGCGACAGGCTGCCTTGATCTTGATTTTGGCGCAGATGGGCTCGTTTGTACCGGCGGATGCGGCCCTACTACCGGTGGTGGATCGGGTTTTTACCAGGATTGGGGCCGCCGACAATTTGGCACGAGGCCGTTCGACGTTTATGGTGGAGATGACTGAGGCGGCGGCGATCCTAAACACCGCAACTTCCAGGAGTTTTATCGTGCTAGATGAGATCGGCCGAGGAACCTCCACATACGATGGTTTGGCCCTGGCTTGGGCGATTGTGGAGCATATTGAGGGCAAAATTAGAGCAAAGACACTATTCGCTACCCACTATCACGAACTAATTGAGCTGGCGGACAAACTTTCTGGAGTAAGAAATTTACACGTGGCTGTGAAGGAGTCAAATGACCAGATCTTGTTCATAAGAAAGGTAGAACCGGGTCCGGCTGACCGTAGTTATGGTATTGAAGTGGCTCGTTTGGCAGGACTTCCCTTGCAAGTAATCCAGCGCGCGAGGTCAGTTTTATTGCATCATGAAGTAAGGGAACATTCGGTGCGTGAAGAATTGGCGCCGGATGAAGCTGACGCTCCCCTACAAATCAAGTTGTTCGAGCCCGTAAACCAGGGGTTCGCGGACCGGATTCGGGCTCTGAATATTAACGAGCTGCGGCCGGTTGAAGCTTTGCAGATATTGCAGGAATTACAGCAAGAGTTGCTAAAGAGATGAGAATAGCAGGCATCATGAGCGGGACTTCGCTCGACGGGATCGATGTAGCCATCATCGATATCACCGGTTCGGGCTTCAAGGCGAAGATCAATGTATTGACTAGCCACTCGGTCCCCTATCCAAGACAGATCCGTGAAGCGTTGCTGGCGGTGTCAAACACAAGCACGCAAACGGGAGATATTTCCAGGCTGAATTTTTTGCTAGGGGAACTCTATGTGGAGGCCCTGGAAGAGACGGCTGAACGGGCGCAGATACCGCTTAATACCATTAAGCTGATCGGCTGTCATGGGCAGACGATTTTTCATGAGGGTCAAGGCGCACAGTACCTTGGCAAGAAAGTGGCGAGCACATTTCAGATCGGTGAGTCCAGTGTCATTAGCGAACGGACGGGCATCGATGTGATCTCGAATTTCCGCGAGCGGGACGTAGCCGCCGGCGGAAAAGGTGCGCCGCTCGTGCCTTATTTGGACTATTTATTGATCCGTCACCGGGGACGCGGTCGGGTGGCTGTCAATATTGGCGGGATTGCCAATTTGACGGCGATCCCTCCGAATACCAGTACGGATCGGGTCATCGCTTTCGATACAGGTCCCGGCAACATGGTGATCGATCAGCTGGTAAGCCGGATCACACAAGGCGGGCAGACGTATGACCGCGATGGGGCGATTGCCGCATCGGGCGCCATCGATCCAAAGCTGCTGGCCAAGCTGTTACGCGACAAGTATTTCCGCGCCAAGCCACCGAAAACAGCGGGACGCGAGCAGTATGGCGCCGAGTTCGTGACCAAGCTGCTGGATACCGAACTCAGCAGTGAAGACTTGATTGCCACGGCGACGGCCTTGACGGCCGAGAGCATCGCGCTGGGAGTGCGCAACTTTGTGACACCCGAAATGCGGGTGGATGAAGTATTCGTGTCAGGCGGAGGAACCCATAATCCAACGCTAATGCGGATGTTGGCGAAGGCCATGAACCCGATTCCGGTGAAGGAAAGCTCGGAAGTGGGTTTGGACGTGGACGCCAAGGAAGCGATTGCCTTCGCCGTGATGGCCTATGAGACAGCACATCAGCGGCCTTCGAACGTGCCGATGGCGACGGGTGCGCGGCGGTCTGTGGTGCTCGGAAAGATCACGCCGAACGGGACACCGCGGAATGGCGGCAGTAATGGGTCATCGAATGGAGCCTCTTCTGCCTCCTCGGGTATGAACGGCGTGGCACATAAGGTGAAGGCTGGTCGCCCACAGAAGGTGAGCCGGGCCCGCGTGACGCCGAAGGTGAAGGCGGCGGCTCGCTAGAGTGCCGACGAAGGGTTGTTAGACGTGGGGTGCCTCGCGAGGCACCCCATTCTTGTTTATAGAGATATCCACTATTTTGTTAGACTCCCCCTATGGCTGCTCTCGCTGAACCGTTGTTGATGACCGTCCCGCAATTCGGCTTGTTGCCGGAGCGTAAGAACGTGTCAGAAGAGCTGCACTGGGGACAGCTGCTCACTTTATCCAGACCTAAAGCGTGGCATGTCAAGCTTCAAATGAAGTTGACACCGTTGCTTCAACCAATAGTTGCCAAGCAAGGATATGTCGTGGTGGAGCTGCCTTTTCGGGCAGTTCCAGAGTACGACGTTCGCACCGCCGATGTGGCGGTCGCTGCCAAGTCCCGTTGGGACGGAGCCAACGAGGGTTATCTCGCTGGAGCCCCGGAGTTGGTCATTGAGATTCTTTCGCCGTCCAACTCTAAATCGCAAATCCGCCAATATGCAGCGTTGTGCTTAGCGAATGGCTGCGAGGAATTCTGGGTGGTCGACCACAGGAACAAAACCGCGACGGTCACAAAGAAGGATGGGCATTCCGTGCGGTACTCTGCCGGTATACCGGTATAGATGTACCGTCGAACGCACTTGGCGCCGCGAGCATCAGTGTTGATCTGATTTTCGGATAGCCGCCAGCCCACTGCTCACTTGCGTGATACCCTTTAGCTTCCTCGCTCACTATGGCAGACCAGAAGTTACAGATCATCCCAATAGGCGGATTAGGCGAATTTGGGATGAATTCCATGGCATTGCGCTATGGAGACGACATCATTGTCGTCGACGCCGGCATGATGTTTCCCGACTCCGAGTTGTTGGGCGTTGATATCGTCACACCGGACTTTGCCTATCTCGAACAGAACGCCAAGTTTGTGCGCGGGCTGATTCTAACTCATGGGCATGAAGACCACATCGGCGGCGTACCATTTCTGCTTTCCACGCTCAACATCCCGGTTTACGGCACCGAATTCACCTTGGCTCTGGTGGAGCGGCGGCTGGATGAGCATGAGATGCTTGATGACGTCACGCTGCACAAAGTAAAAGCGGGCGACAAGATCAAGCTAGGGCCGTTTGATATTGAGTTTATCCGCGTGACTCATTCCATTGTGAGTTGCGTGGCGCTGGCGATCACCACGCCGCTGGGCGTCGTGATCCACACCGGGGATTTCAAAGTCGACCCCACGCCCACCGACAACGAACTTTTCGATTTACACACCTTTGCCGAATATGGCAAACGGGGAGTTTTGCTGCTGATGTCGGATTCGACGAATGTCGACCGGCCAGGGTACACCGAGAGCGAACGCGCAGTGCGCCCGCGGTTGGAAGAGTTGTTTTCGCGGGTAGAGCGGCGACTGGTGATCTCGTGCTTCAGCAGTTCGATCCATCGTTTGCAGCAGATCCTGGACCTGGCACAAGAATACGGACGCAAAGTGGCATTTCTAGGGCGCAGCATGCTGAGCGTCACTGAGATTGCGCACAGCATGGGTCTGCTGTCTATTCCGGATTCGACATTGCTGCGGCCGCAAGACATTATGCAATCGGCGCCCGACAAAGTGGCGGTGGTCGTTTCGGGGACGCAGGGCGAGCCAATGTCGGCGCTTTCGCGCGTTGCTGTAGACAACCATAAGCATTTGTATCTGCAACCGGGCGATACGGTCGTGTTGAGTTCGCGCATCATTCCGGGAAATGAGAAATCGATTTACCGGATGATGAACCACATCGCGCGGCGCGGCGCCGACTTGGTGTACGGCTCAATGAGGCCCCCGGTGCACGTTTCCGGCCACGCCAGCGAGGAAGAGCTGAAACTGATTCTAAACCTGGTGCGGCCACGCTATTTCATACCTATTCACGGCGAGTACCGGCAGCTTTCGAAACACGCACAGTTGGCGCAGCATTTGCGTTTTGCCGGGTTGGAAGACACGTTTGTGCTGGAGACGGGCGAGACGCTGGAATTGGATAAGCGCGGCGCCCGGCGCGGCGACAAGATTACGGTTGGGCGCGTGTGCATCGATTCGGGTTCGCTGGACGATGTGGTGGAAGACATGATCATTCGCGACCGGCGGCATTTGTCGGAGGACGGATTCGTGCTGCCGATTATCGCCATCAATAAGCACACCGGCAAGAGCGATGGATTACCTGAAATTGTCAGCCGCGGCTTTGTCACCGGAGAAAATAACGCAATCCTGCAAGAGGCGCGCAATGTGGTGCGGCGGACGCTGGACAGCTCGAGCCCGGAAGAGCGCGGCGATTGGGGCGTGATGCAGGAAAAAATTCGCGCCGATTTGAAGCGCTATCTGAGCAAGCAGACGCAGCGGCGGCCGCTCATCATGCCGGTGATTCTGGAAGTCTGACGGCGCGTTTGTTACTATCGCAAAGCGTGGCTGGCGTCATCCAGAGTCGCGCCTAACCGCTATGCCTTGTCTCTTCCTAATCTTTCTTTTGTTCTTCCCCCGGGTTGTGCTTCTTTTAATGTGGTTCTTCTCCACGTATTTGCAGCGCGCGTTCCACGGAGGTTTGCTGTTACCCATTTTAGGTTTTATCTTTCTGCCGGTCACCACCATCGTCTACGCATGGGAAGTCAACAATGCAATGCCGCTCGCGGGCATCAATCTTCTGTGGCTGCTGATTGCAGTGATTATTGATCTAGGCGGCGTCGGCCATGGCGCGCGCAGCCGTTCGCGAAGCTGAGCCTTTGCGCCCGTTCGTTTTCCTAATCGCGATCAGTATCATAGCGCGCGCAGAAACTGTGCAGCTTGCGAGCGGTAGAACGACTCTTACTTTACGCGCCGCAGCAGGATCGCCGCGCCTTTCCCAACTCGCGTTCGACGGCGGACCTGCTTGGGAGAATCGTGCATCCGAAGCGCTTATTGATCATGGGGAGATGAGCGGCGTGACGCGGCGCTTGCACTGGCAATTTAAGCCTAACGCCAGCATCTTGAATCGGACATTAGTGCGCTTCGTTTATGACTCGGCGAGCCCTCCTCTACGGCTGACTTGGGAATGGCGCGTTCGTGCCGCGCCTGGCCCGCTGGAGCATAGGATTCGCATCGAAAACTTGACTGGAACAGAGATCTGGCTTCCGCTGCAGGATAGTTTTCGTTTTGATTTTCAGCTCGGGCCCCAGGAAGCAGTCAAGCAATTCTGGGTTGAGAAGGGTGCCAGCGCGCCTTCCGCCGAAGGAACTCACATGCTGCCGGTTGAAGAAGGATACCGCTGGATTGGCACGTCCAGTACCTACGCGCATCCCGCCAAAGGTGAGCCCCGTGAAGTGATTCCGTACCTGCTGGTCGAGCGCGCGACTGCGCCCGAAATGGGCTGGTATCTAGGACTTGAATTTAGCGGCCGGACACGCATCACGCTGCGCAGAAGCGGAGATTCGCTGGCGGGAGAGGCTGGTCTCAATCCAGCGCCAGGGCCGTATCGCACAAAGCTTGCGGCGGGAGGAACATTTGAAACCCCGGCGGTTTTTTTAGGCACGTTCGAAGGTGGACCCGATGGGGCCGGCAATCAATTGCGGCGCTGGATTCGCGGCGCCTTGAATAATCCGCCCACGCTTCGCAACGCTTCCTACCCGCTGCTGGTGAGCAACAGCTGGGGCAGCGGTATGGCGATTCGTGAGCAGCAGGCGCGCCAAATGATTCAAGATGCCGCGGAATTGGGTTTGGAGATGTTTCATCTGGATGCCGGCTGGTTTCGCGGCTTGGGGGACTGGGTATCGAATCCCGAAAAATTTCCGCATGGCGTCGAGTCCGTCGCAGACTATGCCCACAAAATGGGTTTGCGGTTTGGGCTGTGGACTGACTGGACGCAGGCCGGTGATAGCCCGTATCCCGGCGCGCTGAATGTGCATGATCCGAAGATCCGCGATTGGCTCACGACCGACCCGCCCGCCGGTTGGAAGAAGCAAGAGGAGTTTAAAGGAATCACCGTCGACATTGGCTATCCTCCCGCCAAGCAATGGGCAGCGGCACGAGTGGCGAAGATCATTCGCGATTTTCATCTCGACATGCTGGAACATGATGGCTATCTGGTGGCGCAAGGCTGCGACCGGCCAGACCATCCGCATGCCCCGCTCGACGCAGCAGGAGCCAAGCGCTATATGGACGAGGGATTTCCGTGGGTAGAGGGTTCCAATTCAACGGACGTGAGTTACTACGCCACGCGTGCCTATTACGAGATTCAGGCGGCATTGCGTCAGCAGTTCCCTGCCATGCTGCTTGAGATCTGCAATGACGGCGGCCGCATGGTGGATTTTGGAAGCGCTGCGCACGGCGATTACTTTTCCATCACAGATGCGTATGACCCGCTTGGCAATCGCCGCGCGTTCTTTGATGCCAGCTACGTCTTGCCGCCCGCAATGCTTGAGACATATGTGCAGAAATGGCCCACGCCCCGTATCGAGAATTTCCGCTATATGTTGCGTAGCGGCATGATGGGCTGGTTTACCTTGATGCAGGATTCAACCAACTGGACCGCCGAACAGCACAACATGGCACGCGCAGAGTTCGCGCTCTATAAGAGCAAACTGCGGCCGCTGATTCGCCAGGCCGACGTTTACCACCTGTCAGCGCGGCCCGATGGCGTGCATTGGGATGGCATGGAATACTTTGATCCCGCAACCAGGCATGGAGTGTTGTATGCATTTCGCGGGTCAACGCTGGAGGAAAACAGCCATATTTTCGCATTGAAAGGTTTACGCGAAGCCGGCACATACCAGCTCACATTTCAGGATCGGAGTTCGGCGGACTACTCGGCCACCGGCAGGCAACTGCTACGGTCGGGCGTGCGCATCCAAGAATCGGTTCCTGACTCGTCGGAACTCGTGTTCTTTGAAGACGTCATCCCTCAAATACCCGCGGTAAAAGCCAGCGGATCGAAAAGCTCTGGAGCAGGCGGCGGTGGGGTGGCAATATCGAGCCAAAAATAAGCCGCCCAACGGATGATCTGAAAGAAACCGTCCAGATTCGCCGCTTTCGTGAGATAGCAGTTCGCGTGCAGCTCGTACGCTTCAGTGATGTCCTGGCTCGAATCGGATGAAGTCAGAATCGCAATGGGAATCAGCCGAAGCGCCACATCGGCTTTAATTTGGCGCAGCAGCTCGCGGGACCCGTACTTCGGCAAGTTGAAGTCAAGAAAGACGAGACGCGGCCGGGAGACGTTCGCGAACTGTCCTTGGCGGCGCAAAAACCGCATAGCACTCTCGCCATCCGGCACCACGTGCGCAATAACGGCCGGCTCCAGGGTACGTAGCGCTTCCTGCATAAGGCGCACGTCAGCGGGGTTATCTTCCACGATCAAGATGTCGCGATTGAGCACAGATCTACTCCTCAAGCCACCGCTGGCGATCTCCTTTAGTCTAGCTTGCGGGAGAGGCAATCTCGGCTGGAATGAAATCCTCCAGCACTTCGGCCATTTCGCTGGATGAGGCCGCGTTGGTGAGGCTCTTGATTTTGGCCAGTAAAGTGGTGCGTTTAATCTGCAGCAAGTCGGCCGCGCGTGCTTTGTTGCCGCCGGAGACGGTAAGAGCCTGATTCAAGAGAGACAGCTCGAAACTGCCTACCACTTCGTCGAAGTTGAGGCCACCCTTAGGAAGGCGGACGAGGGGTGCGGGTGCCGACACTTCCGGCGACGTGGACGGAGAGAACGCCATGGGACGTCTAATAATGAAATCGTTCGGACATAACACGCGCCGCTCACCGCTCAAGGCAAAAGCCATTTGCACCGCATGCTCCAATTGGCGAACGTTGCCGGGCCAGGGGAGTTGTTGGAGGCATTCGATCGCTTCGGCGCTAATCTGTTTGGGCGCGGCGTTTTCGGCTGCCCGAATTTTATCCAGGAAGAATTGCAAGAGAAGCGGGATATCCTCGCGCCGGTCACGTAACGGCAGTAAATGAATTGGTACGACGTTTAATCGGTAATATAAATCTTCGCGGAAGCGCCGCTCGCGTACCGCTTGTTCGAGGTCGACATTCGAAGCGGCGATGACCCGCACGTCCACACGCACTGTTTCGGAACTGCCCACTCGCTGAAACTCCTGTTCCTGCAGCACGCGCAGGATTTTGGATTGTGCCTCCAGCGGCAGGTCACCGATTTCATCTAAGAAAAGGGTGCCCCGATGAGCCTGTTCAAATCGCCCCAGCCGGCTGTTTAGGGCCCCTGTGAAGGCACCTTTAGTGTGGCCGAACAGTTCCGACTCAATCAACGTAGCGGGCAGCGCCGTACAGTTCACACAGACTAGCGGTTGCGAGACCCGGTTGCTGGCTGCGTGAATGGCTTTAGCAATCACCTCTTTGCCCGTGCCGGTTTCACCACTGATCAGGATGGTGCAGCGTTTAGCGGCAACCAGTTGAATAATCTCGCAGACCTGCAGCATGGCGCGACTCTGACCGATCAAAAGATGCCGCCACGGCGCGCTGGCGGGTGAAAGTTCCCGCAATTGCGATTGGCGCACGGCGCGGCTCACCGCATCTGCCAGCGTTTCGGGCTCAATATCGCCCAGCAGCACATGAAATGCGCCCTGGCGTGTCAAGTGAATGACATCGTCGATTGTGCCCATGCGCTGGTGAACGATCACCGGCAGGTGCGGAGCAGCGGCAAAAAGTTGAGCGAGAGCCTCCTCGCCCGTCGAATCGAGCGATGCAAGGCTGACCACAGCCACGTCGACATTGACTTGACGCAAGCGATCGCAGGCCGCACTGAGAGAGTTTTCGGCCAGAATATCAGTCAAGTGCAGCGCGGCACGTACATTCGCGTCGATCACGGCGGCGTCCGGCCCGATCCAAAGGAGTTTTTTGCGCAATGAGCTCTCGCACAACACATCGACGCAATGTGGCAGGAGTTTGAGGAGAGGATGGCAAATTCTTGCCGCGAGTTCTATCGCCCAGCGGAGTAAGGCGGATTAGATTAGTGATCGGGATTGAAGTGAACGGCATTCCAAGATTCCTGCGCCAACACTTCCAGTTCATGATCGGCCTCCACTTGCCATTCGGCGCGCCGGGTCGCCTTCAATTTGACGAGAAGCCTTTCGTCGCGGTCGGCGGCCACTACCTGCCTGCGTTGTTCGGCGGCGCGCAGCCGCGCGGCATCGAGAAAGCGGCGCAATTGTATGAGACGGGGTTCGTAGCCCAGCAGATAGGCGGAGAGGGCGCGGAGTTCAGTGGCTCCAGCCCCAGGCTCGTTTTGTACAAACGTGATGGCAGCGGCGCGCTCGGCGGCCAAAGCGTCAATAGCCTTCTCGGCGCCAGTAACTTCGCTTAGCGCGCGCGCCAATTTTTCGCGCGCCATCGTTAGGCGAAGCGAGCGCAAGCGCAGCACGGAATCCAGCCGGAAACGAAATTTCTGCATGGGCTTAGAGCACTGCGGCGATTTCGTTGAGCGCGCCGACGGTTTTCGGCAGCGCGTCGAATTCCTCGGCGGGCTGGCGCAGGAATTTGAGAATTTTCTCGCGCGACCGTATGCTGGCATCCAGTTTGACGTTGCTGCCCGCTACATAGGCTCCCAGCGAGATCAGATCTTCCGATTGCTGATAGCTGGCGAGCGCCTCACGCACCTTGCCGGCGGCCTTGATCTGTTCGGGCGGCGCAACCTTAGAGGCAACGCGCGAAATAGAAGCCAGAACGTCAATGGCTGGATAGTGTCCGGCAGCGCCCAGCTGGCGAGAGAGAACGATATGGCCGTCGAGTATACCGCGGGCAGCGTCGGTAATCGGTTCGTTGAGATCGTCGCCTTCCACTAGAACGGTGAAGAACCCGGTAATGCTGCCGCGGCGGAAATTGCCGGCGCGTTCAAACAATTTCGGCAGAATGGCGAAAACCGACGGCGTATAGCCTTTCTGGCTGGGCGGCTCTCCGGCGGCCAAGCCGATTTCGCGCTGCGCCATCGCCAGGCGCGTGACGGAATCCATCACCAGCAGAACGTTCTTGCCTTGATCGCGAAAATATTCGGCGATGGCGACGGCCACAAAGCAAGCGCGCACTCGCAAGGGCGCTGGCCGGTCGGAAGTGGCGACCACCAGCACTGAGCGCTTCAGTCCTTCCGGGCCCAGTTCGTCTTCAATAAAGCCGCGCACCTCGCGGTTGCGTTCGCCGATGAGAGCGATTACTGTGACGTCGGCCGAATTGTGGCGGGACATGGCGCCGAGTAAAGTGCTCTTACCCACGCCGCTGCCGCCAAAGAGCCCAATACGCTGTCCCATGCCGCAAGGTAAGAGGCCATCGATCGCACGGATACCGGTGATCAATGGAACCTTGATGTGCTCGCGCTCCAGCGGTCCAGGAGGCGTAGCGAAGAGGTCGTATTTCGCGACTGGGTCGATCGGCGGCCCGCCATCCATCGGCTTGCCAAAACCATCAAGCACCCGCCCGAGCAACGCTGGCGACACGCTCACTTGGGCGTCATCGGAACGCGCGAAGATGGGATCGCCCGCTTCCAAGCCATTAATCTCTTCGAGCGGAATAGACAGTACCTTGCCGTGCCGAAAGCCGGCTACTTGCGTGCGAATCGTACGGCCGCCGGCGGTTTGAATTTCACAAAAGCTGCCGATGGGCGCGGCCGGCCCTTGCGACTCGATGAGAGTACCGGTGACGCCGGTGATCACGCCGCGCCAGCGCAGCAGATCGGAATTTTCGAGTGCTGAGTGATAACCGTTCAGGCACATCTTTGGTTCGGATTGGATGATTTGGTTCATTGAATGGCTAGGCGGTCTGCGAAACCGCGCTGAATCTCCTGCAGTTGGGTTTCAATCGAGGCGTCGAGCTCGCCCACCGACGTTTCAAACAGCATGGCCCCGGTGGCAAGTCCGGGATCGGCCACAATCTCCATGCCCGACCGCGAGCCTATTCGGTCCAGCGCCGCTTTCACCGCAGCTACCGCCTGCGGACAGACCCGCACTTTCGAGACTTCGCGCTGCTGGAGTTTCTGCAAGGCGGCATGCACAATGCCTTCGATCGAGGAGGGGTCGGTGGTAATTTCCCGGTAAAGAATGCGGCGTGCCACGGCAAGCGCCAGCTTGACGAGTTCCTGCTCGGCTTCCTGGCGCAGCTTGCTTTTCACCTTGGCCAGGTCTTCCAGGGTGCGCGCCACTTGGTCGAGAGCCTTCTTCATTTCGGCGGCCGCTTCTTCGCGGCCGCGGCGCAAACCGTCCTCAACGCCGCGATGGTGCGCTTCGGCCGTTTCAAGCTTTCCTAATCGCTCCGCTTCCGCTAGACGGCGCTCCAATTCCGCCGAGTCGGCGCCGCTGGTTGATGCTTTGCCTTGCTGAATCTGCTGAGGAGCGGGCGCGCGTTGCGGGCTGCCAGCCTGATTGCGGCCGGGCCATACGACCGTCTCCACGCTCGAAGACGGATGACTCATACGCTTCACCACTTAGTATTTCTCCATAACTATTCTTCCGACATCCAGCCGCGGATGATGGTGGCCGCGAAGGCTGGGTCCTTAGCCACATGGTCCTGAATCTGATGCAGCATCATTCTGGTCGCGCTGTCCATTTCGGGCAACGCCAGCTTCGCAGAAATCGGCAACGCGGCCGCCGGGGATTGTGCACCGACCACCTGGGTAGAAGCACTGCCGTCTCTCACTTGGCTGATCTGCGCGACTTCCCGAACTTCTCTTATTTCTTTTACGTTCCCGTCGGCATCTCTTGAGCTCGCGGAAATCTCCTGGGTGGTTTTGGTTCCCGAGGTTGCAAGCGAGCCCGAGTGTGCGTCCGAGCCTGCCGTCAGCGCAGGATGTCCCATCTCCACCGAACCTTTCTTTTTCTTGCCCATCATCAGGAATACGACCGCGATCAGCAGCACCAGAATGGCAACGCCCGCGCCGATTTGCACGCGCCGGTCAGCGAGTAATTTGGCGAGCGGCGTCAGCGGAGTTGTCTTGTCGCCTTTAGCGCCCGTTTCCGTCCCCGCGTCTTCTTGCGCGAGAGTTTGTTCGAACGGCAGACTTTCGATCACGACCTGATCGCCGCGGTCGGCCTGAATACCCAGCACGCCCACCACGATGTCGTGAATGGCTTTGATGCGTTCGGGTGTTGGGGCAGTGAGCACGTGTTTGCGTTGCTTTCCTTGGCCCTGCCAAATGAAATCCTGATCGAGCAGCACGGCCACCGAAACGCGCTTAATCGAACCGCGCGGCATTTTCACTTGCCGCACGCTGCGCGAAGTTTCAAACGCCATGCTTTCGGTGCGGCGCGACATGCCGCTGCCAGAGCCGACTCCCGCCAGCGGCTTGATGGTCGAGCGCGGCAGATTTGAAGGAGTGCCGGGCACACCGCCCGGCGATCCGCTGTTCGAAAGATCCTCAGTCTTCTGCGAAGTGGACATCACCGAACGAGTTGGATCGTACGTCTCGTCCGTCTGTTCGCTGGTCGAAATGTCGCAATCGGCCGAAACGCCAACTCTAAAGCGCCCGTCGCCGAGCAGCGGCTCGAGCGTGGATTCCACTTTATTGGTCAAATCTTTTTCCACTTCATGGCGGTAGTCGAGCAGCGCATCTCCGGACTCGAGCCCGTCGCCCGATCTCTTTCGTTTGCTCAGCAGGTTGCCCTGCATGTCCACCACCGAAACGGCATCAGGCGAAAGACCTTCCACCGCGCTGCCTACCAAGTTGCAGATAGCGAGCACGTTTTGCGGTTGCAACGTGGCGCCCACGCGCAGCTTCACGAGCACGCTTGCTTTAGCCGGCTCGCGGTTGTCGAGAAAAACCGAATCTTTCGGGAACGTGATATGCACGCGCGCCGATTCGATACTGTTAATGGCTTTGATGGTGCGCTCGAGTTCGCCTTCCAGCGCGCGCCGGTAGTTCACCTTTTCGCTGAAGTCCGTGACGCCGAGATTGGTTTTGTCGAACAACTCAAAACCGATGCGGCCGCTCTTGGGCAAACCGGCGCCGGCCAGTTCCAACCTTGCATCGTTGACCTTCTCTTCGGGCACAAGCACAGTCATCCCGTTATCGGCCAGACGATGTTCAACGCCGCTCTCCTTGAGCTTTTGTAAAACCGCAGCTGCATCTTCGGGCGCCATGTTGGTGAACAACGGCTTAAAATCGCTTTCCTTTTGCCAGTGCGTAAACATAGGAACGCCTATGCCGACTGCCAGTAATGCCACCGCCAACCCAATCTTCTGGGGTAAGGTAAGCGAGGCGAAAAGCTTTTTGAGTTGATCCATTTAGTCGTGTAAGGTGATAGGCTGTCAGATCTTAGGGCGGC
>CAVXRP010000038.1:0-90191 GCA_963764105.1 Bryobacterales bacterium | reverse complement strand
CCTTCCTGCAAACAGCGTTACGAGTACGTATTGCTGTAGCTTTGCGCTTCTTTGAACGTTTTCGCAAAACAGGCGAGGTAAATCTGCACGGCCGGTGCTAGCAACGCCATAGGAGCCACTGCTGCGAATACCAATAAGCATTCCGCCACCCCCAAGTGAAAGCGCACGCCCAGATCTTCGAGTGACATGCGCGATAGCGCGTAAGCCGTGATGACGAGTGTCCCCGCCATTCCAATAATGGCCGCTACTGCCGCCGCCAGCCACTTGCCACCCACCAATTGCCAGCGAGGAACGGGGTTAATCAGTAGCGGTTCCAGGGAAAAACGCTCCCTCTCACCGGCGGTCGCGTCGGTCGCAATTTGCATGCCGGCGCTGAACGCCGCCGCAATCAGGAACAGCGGAATAAAATTGAAGATTGTCGCTGCTCTTTGCGCCGCATTCGAAATCTCAACATCCTCTATCTTGAGCGCGCTCGCCACCAATGGGCTGACACCCCGCGCCATCAAACGCAAAGCTCCCATTTGCGAACTGAAGTGATTGAGCAGCGATTCCAATCTCTTTACCTTGGGCCGCGACGACTGCTGCGTCGAATCCGAAACAAGTTGCACCGGGGCTGGCCGCGAGTCGCGAAACTTCTCCGCGAAATCCTTTTCGATCACAAGTACAAAATCTTGCGAGCGATCGCGCACGGCGGCTTCTGCCTTCTCCGGGCCATCCACTACTTGCACACCTGGCTGTTGTTCCAGCCAGTGAACCAGCAACGGCCCGTTCGCCCGTCCCGTGATCGGGATCTGAATCTCTTGCGCCGCCCGCTCCTGCCCTGCCAGTTGCGTAAACATGAAAGCGATGAGCGCCGGTCCAAACAGTGAACTGAAAATCAGGGTATAAACGGCACGCCGGTCGCGCACGCCGTCCATCAGTTCCTTGCGCGCCACCACCAACATCATCTTCAACACATTCATGCCGCTTCTCCCTGCGGGCCCACTAAGGTCACGAATGCGTCTTCCAGCGTTGTCCGTCCCGTGGATGCTAACAATTCCTCCGCCGTACCCTCCGCCACTACTCGTCCGCGCGCAATCACCACAATCCGGTCACATAACGCCGAAACCTCCTGCATCACGTGGCTGGAAAAAACCACGCAGCGCTTTTCCGCTTTCAAGCGCCGAATCACTTCCCGCACGGCGCGCGTACTCACCACGTCTAAGCCATTGGTGGGCTCGTCCAGCAAAATATTCTGCGGATTGTGGATCAAGGCTCGCGCCAACGCCACCTTCGTCCGTTCGCCATGTGAGAATCCGCCGACCCGCCGGTCCGCCACGGCGTTCAAATCCAGCACGTCCAGCCAACTTTGCATGCGCCCTTCCAACTCGCGGTCTGGCACGCCCTGCAGATTGGCAAAATAACGAATGTGTTCGCGCGGCGTCAGTCGAGGGTAAAGGCCCGATTGGTCAGGCAGTACACCTAGACACGCTTGTGCCGCCAGCGGATTCGCCAGCGCGTCGTATCCGTCAATCTGGATGCTGCCCGCGTCCGGTTTTACCAGGCCGTACATCATGCGCAAGGACGTCGTCTTTCCCGCCCCATTGGGGCCGAGCAATCCCGTCACTGTTCCGTCCGCCGCGCTAAAGGAAACATCTTCCACTGCCACGACATTGCCGAAATGCTTCTTCAGATGTTCGGTTCGAATCATTTCGTGGCGTCTCCCATCGGGTCTGGCCCATACGGGCCCACGAAGAAGGGCGGCCGCTGAATTCGATTGACGCAGCTGGTGTCCAGTTTGGCTGCGCTTCCCTCGTTCAAGAATTGGTCCATGAGCTTCATCACGCAGCCGCTCGCCCACGTGCCATGGCCTGTCGCCGGTACGATGACGTGCTTCGCATTTTTCCACTGTGAGGCGATTTCCTGTCCCCAAACCGGCGGCGTCACCGGATCAAGTTCGCCAGACAAAATGAGCGCTGGAATGTCGGACGGCGTGTTCGCAAAGTAAGCAGGTTCCACTGCGCCGCGCGGCCAGAATTCGCAGACCTTCAGCCGATCCGCCGCCATTTGGCTGCCCAGAAATGTGCCAACCGTCTCGCGCTCAATGGCGTTTGGCGGAATCCGCATAGCGTCTTCACTGCACACCACTGAGAAATGCATGCCCATCGCAATACTTTCCGCCGTCGGATCGAACGCCGCTCCGAGCGCCAGAAACCCTGTGAAATTGCCCTTGTACGCCTGTTCGATGAGAAGCGGAACGAGCGCTGCGGTAACCGGCGAATAAAGAGCCGCGAAGACACTGCCGGTTATGGTGAGCCGTTTGGCGTCCATCTCTTTCTCCTCGCCGCTGCGAGGATGCACATACTTCACGCGCTCGGGGTGGACGCTCAGCCGTGCCAGTAAAGCCTGAAAATGCTCGCGCAAATTGGGATAATGCTGCGCGCAACCGGCATCTTTTTCGCAATCGCGGAATAAGAGGTCAAGCGCCCGCTGACTGTCCCGCGCCATGTAAAGCGGCAACGCCATGTCGGGTGGCGCAACTCCATCAATAATGACTGCCCGTGTGTTCGGCGCGTGCCGCCGTGCATACACAATGGCCGCGCGCGTTCCATACGAACCGCCGTAAAGGTTGATCTTCGAATAGCCTAAGAACCGCCGGACATCATCCAGATCGTCCATCGCAATCGAAGTCGTGTACTGGCGGAGATCCGCTTTGTCCTTATACGAATCGAGACAGGCGTGCAGCCTCGTGAGCATCGCCGGCAGCGGATCGGAGCTCTCGTCTTCGCTTTCATCTTTGTCCGGCTTGCATTCGAGTGGATTCGACTTGCCCGTGCCCCGCTGGTCCACCAAGACGATGTCCCGGCTGGCTTGGATGCGCCGGTAAGGCTCTTCCATTTCAGCCGCCACGGAGGCTGCACCTTGCCCCGGCCCGCCGGCCAAGAAAAACACTGGGTCCGGTGCATAGTCTTGCTTCAATGCCGGCAGCACCACGATTTTCAGAGCGATCTTCCGGCCGGTTTTAGTCTCGCGATTCTCCCAAACATCCAACGTTCCGCAGTATCCGTCCGACGGCCCTTCGCTGGAGGCGCAGGGTTTGAGCTTGTCGATAGCGGAAGTTTGGCGGAGCCCGGTGCAGGAATTCAGCAGCAGACCGCTAATGACCAACGGCCAAGCGGCCTTGAGATTCATGCTTCGCCAGTATACAACGGGGCGGGACGATGCCCACTCTTTTGGGAGCGGGTCACAGATGCCTAAACTCCGCTGCTGGCGGAGAGCCGGAAGAGCCCACTGGGGCCGTGCGGAGGCAAGCCGCCACTATGTTGACACTCAACCTACATCGTGTATCATAGTAGCTATGCCGGAAAAGAAAACCGATCTCATCCAGGGCACCCTCGATCTCCTCATCCTGAAAATAGTTGCCCACGGCCCAATCCACGGCTATGGAGTCGCCCAGAAGATTCTGCTCACTTCCAAAGAAATTCTGCAGGTGCAACAAGGCTCCCTCTATCCCGCGCTCCACCGGCTCGAGCGCAAAGGTCTGCTGAAATCGGAGTGGAAGGAATCCGGCAACGGTCCCATGGCCAAGCTGTACTCGCTCACCGCCGCCGGCCGGAAGCAGTTCCAGGAGGAACGCGCGCTCTGGCAGCGCTACGCGGGCGCGGTGGCACTCGTTCTGGATTCGTAACTGAGCCGCAAGTGCCAGGGACGGTAACGATCTGGCCAATTTTAAGGGGTTTCTCAACCGGTAAAGGAGCTTTCACATGCGTTTTCCCTGGCAACAATCCGAAGCCGATCTTGAACGCGAAATTGCCCATCATCTCCACGAACTCGCGGCGGAGTATCTGCGCCAAGGTCACTCCCCAGCGGAAGCACTCCGCTTAGCGAAGCGCGAATTCGGCGGCCGTGAGCAGACCAAAGAACGCTGCCGCGATGAACGCCGCTGGTCCTGGTTCAACGGTCTGCGCCAGGATATCGTTTTCGGCTTGCGCATGATGCGCCGCACCCCCGTTGTTACGGTCGCGGCCGTACTATCGTTGGCCCTTGCCATCGGCGCCAACACGGCCATCCTATCGCTCATGAACGTCATACTGTGGCAAAATCTCCCTGTTCCCAGCCCCCAACAACTCACCTCCGTCAACTGGCAAGGGCACGGATTTCCAAAAGAGTTACTGAACGGAGCCAGCGGCAGCATGACGAACGAAGACGGCTGGAGCATTGCCGATTTCTTCTCTTATCCGTGCTTTCAAATCCTCAGCCAAAGCCTCTCCGGTAAGGCTTCGTTAGCCGCGTTTAGCTTTCCCGACCAAGTGAGCGTCAGCTTCGCCGGACGGCCCACTGTCGCCCAGCAGCGGCCTGTGAGCGGTAATTTTCTCTCTACGTTACAGGTGCGCCCCCAGTTAGGACGCCTGCTTTCCGATAACGACGACCGGTTCGCGGCGCCTCCCACAGTCTTACTCTCGCATCGCTTTTGGGCCGACGATCTTGGTTCACCCTCTGGTATTCTTGGGCGCAGTTTGGTCGTGAACAACCGCCCGCACACTGTGGTCGGCGTCTTAGATAAGAGCTTCTATGGTCTGTTCCCTGGAGATCCGGCAGAACTCTACGTCCCCTTGCACGATGTTGCTTCGCCCTCGGGGGCGCAATCCACCAGGCCGTCGCTGGATGATAACCGTTTCTGGGGTGTTCAACTCATCGCCAGACGGGCGCCGGGCGTTACCGAGAGCCAGATCCGGCCCATCCTCGAAACAGTCTTCCCGACAACTTGGTCCGCCCAGCCCAAAGTCCCTGCCAAAGCGCCCCGCATCCATTTGGTGGGAGCAAGTCGCGGCCTCGGCTTTCTGTTGAAAGAGTTTCGCAATCCGCTGCTGGTTTTGGGAGGACTCGTCACCCTCCTGCTTCTCATTGCCTGCACCAACATCGCCAACCTGCTACTGGCTCGCGCGGCTGCCCGCCAAAAGGAAGTCGCCACTCGCATCTCGCTCGGCTGCAGTCGCGTCCGTCTCATGCGCCAGTTCTTAACGGAGAGCGCTTTACTAGCCGTCCTCGGGGGTGCAGTCAGCATCACCGTGGCTTATCTGACTGCGAATCTGCTGGGTCAATTTATCGCCGACCGGGGCAGCGTCCCCATTGCGGTAGCATTCGACTTACGCATCCTGGCCCTAGCTGGGGCAACAACTGGCGTCGCCCTGCTCTTGTTTGGACTCTTTCCGGCATGGCGCGCCTCCCGTTTGCCCAGCGCGCCTTGGCTCAAACAAGGGTCTGGTAGCGTCGGCTATGCCCCGCGCCGCAAATGGAATTCTGGACGTCTGCTGGTCTTGGTTCAGATGGCTATGTCAGTCGCGCTCGTGATGTGCGCAGTCATCTTCACCCGCAACTTGCTGGCGATTCAATCCGCCGATCCTGGCTTCGACCGCCGCGATCTGATTTTATTCGACATTCGTCCTGGCACGTCCGGCTACGACAAAACCAGCTTGCAGCACTTTTATTTCAACCTGGAACAGCGCCTCGCAGCCACACCCGGCGTCGCCTTTGTCGGCATCGCCTCCGTACGACCGATGAATATCGGCGGTTGGTGGGAGGGCGTCCGTCTGGTGGGGCAGACTGCCACCAATAATGCCTCTATCAACGGCGTCACCCCCACTTATTTGCCACTCTTCACGCCGCGCCTAGTCGCGGGGAGGAACATTCAATGGACTGATATCGCTAGCGACGCAAAGGTCGCGGTTATCAGTGGAGATTTGGCTCAAAAATTGGGAGGCGCCAGCATTTTGGGCCGCAGGCTCGCATTCTTTGAAGTCCCCGAAGGCGTGACACCGCCCGAGTTCGAAATCATCGGCATCGCGCCCGCTATCGCCGCAACCTCCATGAAGGATCGTCCCTACGCTGTGTGGCTGCCGCTCGCGAAAGAGAGTCCACAGGTAACGGTAGTCCTCCGCACCTCCCAACCGCCGCGCGCCGTGCTGCCCGCCGTCCGCCGTGCGATGAGCGAGATCGATCGAAATCTGCCGCTGGTAGACGTCGTCACTATGGAAGAGCAGATTTCCAAGGGTCTGCAGCGTGAGCGCATGTTCGCCACTCTCTGCAACGGATTCGGCATTCTCGCGCTGGTCCTCTCCGTCGTGGGTCTTTATGGTGTGATCGCGTATAACACCTCCCGACGCCGCGCGGAAATCGGCATTCGTCTGGCTTTGGGAGCCGTGCCGGGGCAGGTGGTCTCCATGGTCCTCCGCGAGGGTATGGCCCTCGCCACTCTTGGCCTGCTCATGGGTATACCCATTGTTTGGCTCGGCGCGAAATATTTGCAGAAGGAACTCTTCCAAATGAAACCTCTGGAACCTGCCTCTCTCCTGCTCGCCTTAGCCATGCTTCTCGCGGCCGCGCTCGTCGCCGTCGGCATCCCCGCTCTACGCGCCTCCAGCATTCAACCGGCCCAGACCCTCCGCCAGGAATGATCCTTGTGGGGCCGGCTTCCTGGCCTGCGGCTGACCTCCCGGTCAGCCTCCTATTCCATCGCCGCCAACCCGTATCGTTCCAGCAGCGCATCCGCATCCACCGTTGCCTCAAACTCTTTGCTTCGGAGGTCGGCCGCCAGCTTCCGCAACCGCCGTACATATTGCGCCGCCGTTCGCCGGCCCATCTCGTCCAGCCCCGTGCTCGCATCCTCTACTTCGCCGATCCGCTCTTTCTCGAACTGATCTACCGCCGCCCCCAACTTATTGCGAGCCTCTACCGCCGCCGGCCCGCGCGCCGCGAAGAACGCCCGATTATCCGCCAGCAGTGTCGCCAGATCTTCCCGAACCTTGGCGGTTGTGGCTCGCCAGTTATCCGGCGGCGCATTCGCTGCCTCTGCCTTGCGCTGATAGACGCTCGGTTTCGCCAAACTCGGCGAGTCGTAAATCGCATTGAACACCAGCTTGTAAGTACCATGCGATTGCCCGCGCCATTGCGGCCGGAAACCGAAAAGGTAGACCCGCCCCTCGCCCTCGAAAACCTCCAGCGCCGCTGCTTTTCCCTGAATGCGTTCCGGGTGCAATAAATAGCCGCTCGCCAGCGGATTCCGTTCCTTCGAATAAGTCGCCAAAATGACCCCGCGGAAGTCGCTCTTCGCCTCAAACGCCGGTCCTCGCTCAAACATCACTATCGGCTCGCGCGGCATCCCCCATGCGAATGGATGACTCATGTCCCGCAATTCCACCCGCAACAGCGATCCCGAACAATAAAACTGATCGTCGTTCAATCCCTCAAGCACATTTTGTACCGGCAGCCCCAACCCGGCAATCGCCATCAGCGAAGCATTATTGAAAGCGATCAGCGTTCCTCCGCCCCGCACAAAGGTGCGCAACGCGTCCACGCCCGTCTCCCCGATCCCACCGGCGTACTCTCCCGAAATCGTGCCCGGCGCGAAGCCTTCCATAATCTGCTTCGTCCCGGCATCCGGCAGAATAATGGAATCCAGCCGCTCCCGCAAGTGCCCAGCCTGTATATCTCCGTTGCGCAATGTCACCGGCGCGAACCCAAAATTTTCCAGAATCCAGCGCGTCCATCCCTCATCAATGTTCCCTGTCCAAGAACGATAGAGACCTACGCGTGGCTTCCTCGTGCCAACCAACTCCGCCGGCACTTTCGCAATTGCCTGCGCTTCCACGGAATGTTTCTGCGCGATTGCCGCCAGTCGCTCCCGATCCATCCCTGAGACGATGATCGCGCCCGCCTGGTTTGTCGAGAAGCTGGCGTGTCCGCCGCTCGCCAGGATCTCATTCATAGCCGCGAACGCCGCATTCGGTTGATGACTCAAGGCATAAGTCGCACCCGTTCCCTGCAAACCTCCAGCCGGCATCGTCACATGCTCAATTCGTTTGAGACTCGCTCGCTGCGTGTCCGTCAACGGCTCGCTGACCACCGCCGTCTCCACGCCCATCTGCATCGGCAGCGTCCAACCCGCCACATCATACGGACGGATGGGCGGACCATTCGGAGTTTGCCGCAAATCCGGATATTGTTGCCGCTCAAACAACTCCTTCACCAGCGGTGCGAACGGCTGATCCATCAGAATCACCCAAGCGCCCTTGTAGTCGCGGCTATTCGCCATAAAAGATTGTTCCGCCCGCTGTACCTCTATGCCATTGATCAGCAGCTTCTCCACTAGCGTCGCAGCAGTCGGCAAATCGCGTTGCTCCTGCGGAATCACATACGCGTAGGGCGGCTCTTTCCGGAAGCGCGCGATATTGTCGCGCGCCGCTTGATAGCGGTTGTAGAGCAGTGTTTCGCGGTATTTCGCCGCCGTATCCAGCACCGCCATCGACCCGCCCTCCATGTACCGCACCGCATCCGCCAAACGCCACCAACCGCCTTTCCACGGACTGCTGTAAAACACTTCCGCTGTCAACGGTTGCCGGTCTTTCGGGAATTCATCCACACTATAAAAGTGCGGCGTGGCATAGCGGTACAGCGCCGTCTCTGTGAAGAAAGAGATGCTATTGCGGAAAATGTGCGTGAAATCCAGAAACCCCGGATACCAATTATCGAAGCCCACGCGATGCACCGCGCCCGGCATTTGATGTTCGTCTAAATACGCAGCCATGTTGATGCCCAGCACGTTCAGCCAGCGCGCCATCAGCGGATTGATGTTCGAAGAGATCGGCTCAGTGAACGGCGGAATAAAGATGCGCGTGGGAAACGGCGCAGTCTGATGGTGGCAATAAAAGATCAGCGGATTCCACTCCAGCTCCGCACGCGTCACATCCCGCGATTCCAGCATGTTATTCATGTAGCCATCGCGATTGTTATCGTGCCCGACATACTCCTGATAGAGATCCGGCAGCGGACTCACCTCATAAGGTGTCCCTACATTCTTCCGGTACCACGCCACCACCTCGTTCTGCCCATCGGGATTGAGTGTCGGCCAAAGCATCAGAATCACGTTGTCCAGAATCGCGTCCACTTCCGGATCGCCCTGCGTCGCCACCAGCTTGTAGGCCAGCAAAATCGATTGCTGCGCCCCGGCAACCTCAGTCGAATGCAGCCCGCCATCGATATGCACAATCGCCTTGCCCTCGTGCGCCAGCGCCTTAGCTTGCTCGTCGCTCAACTCCCGCCCTTGCGCCAGTTGGCGCGCGATGTCCTTATATTTGTCGAGCTGCGCCAGATTCTGCGGCGAAGAGATGATCGCGATCTCCCAATCCAATCCGCGCGTCGTCTTGCCCACTGAAATCAATTTGATGCGATTCGAAGCCGCCGCCAGTTTATGGAAATAGTCCCGTGATTCGTCGTAATTCGCCAGATAGAAATCGTCGCCCGGCTTGTGGCCCAGCACGGATTCAGGCGTTGGAATCGTTTGCGCCGTCGCATCGGCCAGGAACAGTAGCCAAAAGAGAACAGTTGACTTAGCGAGCATTTTCACCATAGTACGCTGAAGCGTAAGCGTAAGCGAGCGTCACGGGCTCAAATTTCGCTTATATAATCTAAGCCAGAGGAATTTCAATGCGTCTGATTTACCGAACCGCCTTCACGACCGCTCTACTCGTCCTGATCCCCACCTCCATTTACGCTCAAGCTCAATCCGAGACCTCCCGAGCCGTCGCCGGCGGCGGAATTTCCGTCCCAGGCTGGGCTGGAAAAATCGACCCCGGCGAAGGTGGAGATTCTCTCAACGACGCCAAGCTCTCGCAGGAGGGGGATTCCCTCCACGTCACCACTGGCCCGGCCGTGACTTACTGGAACCCCGCCAACAAAGCCTCCGGCAACTACACCGTAAAAGCGACGTTCACCGAGCCGAAGTACATGAACCTGAACTCTCACCCTCATCCCTATGGCATTGTTATCGCCGGCAACGACATGGGCGGCCCCTCGCAAAGTTATCTCTATTGCGCCGCGTATGGCAGCGGCAACTTTATCGTGCGCGGATTCGGCCCTGAGCCATTTCAAATGAACGGCCGCCGCGAGGCCAACGCTGCCGTGCATAAAGCCGCTGGCCCAGGGCAGCCCGTTACCCAAGACATCGCTCTCTCTGTCAAGGGAGACAAGGTCGAATGTGCCATCAACGGCACTGTCGTTGCCTCGTACGAAAAGTCCGCCCTGGTCGCACCCGGCAAACTGAAATCAACCGACGGCGTTTATGGAATCCGCGCCGCCCACAACACAGATTTGACGGTTACCGGCTTGACTGTTACAAAGAACTAGCGCGCACTGACTACGTGCCCAGTTCTCACAACAAGCAAGCCGAAATGATTCTTATCGACGGTCGTTACAGATCCGGCACCGACGACATTCCCAGGTCATGGCCGCGAACGTGAGACTTATGGAATCGTTCGCCTTGTCCATATTCCGCGCCGGTCACATTCCCATTCTGGGTGAATGGCCCGCTCTTCCTCTGGCTCAACTGGCCGGCTCGGATCGTGTGGGCGATGAAGCGTTCAATGAGACCTTTCATCCCATTGCCGTGCGCCTCTTGGAGAAGTGCGACGCCGTTCTCCGCGTGGGAGGTCCGTCCGCCGGGGCCGATGAAATGGTTCGCGTCGGCCGCGAACTCGGACTCAAGATTTACTATCGCATGCAGGAGATTCCCGGCTGCGAGAACTTCAGCTGATCTTACACGCGCGCTTAAACCAACAAGTCCCGCCGGCTCTGCACATGGCGTATAAAGCCCTCCGCCTGCGCAACGCCATATTCCACTCCTCGAAAGCGTGTCACTTGCGATTGCAACGCGTAGAAGTGGTCCGGCGCCTGCGAAGCGTGGGCATAGCAGGCGGCCTTCTTGCGCGCCTCGGTATGGCTGATGTCCACATAATCAGTCGGCGCGAACATGAAAGTGTCGTCTCCATCTGAAACTTCGTAGTAATAAAACGCAAAGCTCTTGCCCATCTGCATCCACGCATCATAGGCGAGCATCGAGATTGCGCGATGATCACGATGATGATCGATCGGCCAATGGGTAAAAAGAATATCCGGTTTCTCGGCCTCAAGAAGCCTGCGAAATTCGTCATAAGCCGCCGCATTGACGCTTGCCTCGCCGTCCACCTGCGGCGCAAACGCCGGCTGCGCTTTGAGTATCCGGCATGCTTCCTGCGCTTCCGCACTGCGAATCTTACCGCACTCTTCGGGCGTCTTCCCGTTGCATCCTTTTTGGCCTCTGTTCAAATACAGCAGCGTCACCTCGTGCCCCAGTTCCGAATACCGCGCCACCGTGCCGCCGCAGCCATATTCGGGATCGCCCGGATGCCCGCCCGTCACCACCAGCTTGAGCTTCTTTGCCGGTTGCTCATCTCCTCGCGCCCCCCTAACAGCAAACCCCGCTGCTGAACTGGCAATCATCTCCCGCCGCGAAATCTTAAACATGTTCTATTCTCCTCTATACCTCATGAACGTCAAAGATAAAATGACTGAGCTCGAAGAAAACGGCTTTTGCGTACTGCGGGATCATTTTCGGACTCCACTAATCGACGCCGGCCGGATCGTATTCTGGCCCACTCTACTGGATTACTTGAAAGCGCATCGAGACGATCCGAACCGCGGCCCACACCGCCACTTTCTGCCGATGCCCTTCTCGCTCTTTGTTTTTCTCCAGACCTCTTTTTAGATCCTGCTGTGTTGAGCATCGTCCGTGGGGTTATGGACGACCGCGTCGCCGCTGACCAATGGGGTTGTGACGCCCCACTCCGCGGATCGCAACCGCATTAACCCCACGTCGATTATCGGCGTCCTCTGTTTTCCGAAGCCCCGGACCTCCCATTGCCTCCTTACATCCTCACCGTCAGCTTCGGCTTGGTTCGCATTACACCCGATGATGGCCCAATCGAAATTGCCCCCGGTACGCACCGTATGCCGCGCGGGGCACCGCGCGAGTGTGTATGCGGAGCCCACGGACCGAGTGCAAGGCTCACATCGATAGTAGTGGCATCAAAGGCATAAACGGTATGCTCGAGGTCCACACCAAAAGAATCTTCAGCGTAAAGGGGACGCGCCATCTCGATCAGCACCTTCGCTAAGTCGGCATACACTCGCCAATCGCGAAGCTTGTTGGCATCGGCTAAAGTGGAGTGCCCGACCAGACCGCGAATGCCAAGATGATAGAGCTTGGAGGATACCGCGCGCAGGCAGAACTCGATGTCGCGCAAGCTTTCGCGGCGCGTCAGTTGGGCGAAGGCCATGCAAAGCCATTGATCCCAGCAGGAGAACCGCCGCAACTTCTTATCTGCTCGATAGCGCGCCACACACTTCTGAAATTTGCCATGCGGAAGAAACTCCATCAACGGCGCGAACACCGGCCGGCCAAGATTCACTTCCCATTGTTCTCCCCGACCAATTTCAAATCGTTTTTATGCCAATACCCCCTAAACCACTGTGTCCTTGCGATTTCCCAGCTTTACGCAAAATCTAACCGGACAGCTGTGCTTCGAAGCGCAAAATCGCAAGAAGGAGGAACTGCGCATCCAAAACGAGCGCCACGAAATGAAAAAAAACCATGGGTGGGACATTCGCCCTAAAGACGCCACCGTCTGCCATCGCGCCCGCCAAAACGTCGCCAATTTCAACAAAGTCATCGTCAAAATTGCCACCCCAAGGTCGCCAATGCCGACGCCTAACGCAATGCGGCGCGGCGCCATGCGCGGCGAATCTTAACGCCGCCCGGCATACGGTTAATCCCACTATCCTCCCTAACCCTAAGCGCTTGATATCATCGGAACGAATCATGTCATTGCGGCCGTTTGTCTCAGTTTGCCTTTGGGCGAGCTTGCTGGATGCCCAAACTGCGCCTACCAAGGTCGATTACGACCGCCAAGTCCATCCCATTTTGGCGGAAAAGTGCTTCTCCTGCCACAGTCAGGAAAAACGCTCCGGTGGGCTTTCCCTGTTCTCCTATGAAGACGTCCTCAACGGTGGCCGCAACGGCGGAACAGTGCGACCGGGCAAAAGTGCCGATAGCCTCATCATGCTGCGCATCACCGGCGAAACGCAACCGCGCATGCCGCTGGTGGGAGCGCCCCTGAGCGACGCCGAAATCTCCGTCATCCGCGATTGGATCGATCAAGGTGCGCGCCGCACTCCCACCTCCCTTGCCGCCAAAGTCAAATGGGAAGCACCGCTCACTCTGCAAAAACCTTTGCTGCCCGAAGTCGTCTGGCCGCACTGGTCCAGCCCGCTCGATCGGTTCTCCGCCTTCTACCTCAAGGCCAATGGCATAGCGGAGCCTGAGCTTGTCTCCGATCGTGTTTTCGCGCGCCGTGTCTATCTTGACGCTTGGGGCCTATTGCCCTCTCCGCAGGAACTGCGGTCCTTTGAAAAGGATCATTCAGCGCGGAAACGTCAGAAGCTTGTAGCCAAACTTCTAGCCGATTCCGGAAAATATTCCGAGAATTGGATCTCCTTCTGGAACGATCTGCTGCGCAACGACGAGGGCGTCAATTATCACAACGAAACCGCCTCCCGCAAAAGCATTTCCACCTGGCTGTTGACGGCGCTGCAAAACAATCTGCCCTACGATCAATTTGTTTACAAACTGCTCAACCCGCAAGCGCCCACCGATCCTGCGGGCTTCTTGATCGGTGTAAATTGGCGCGGCACCGTAAGTGCCAGCCAAACGCCCGCCATGCAGGCCGCCCAAAACACCGCCCAGATCTTCTTGGGTATCAACCTTAAGTGCAATTCCTGCCACGATAGCTTTATTAGTAAGTGGAAGCTCAAGGATGCTTACAGCCTGGCGGGATACTTTTCAGCGGAGGAGAAGTTGCAGCTTTTCCGCTGCGATGTCGCGCAAGATCAATTCGCCTCACCCGCGTTCTTATATCCGGCTTTGAATCGCACTCCCGCCAGTGGCTCAGTCGCCGACCGCCGTGTCGCCGCCGCCGCCATTTTCACCGATCCCCGCAATGGTCGCTTGGCGCGCACTCTCGTCAATCGCTTATGGCAGCGCTTATTGGGCCGCGGACTCGTTGAGAATCCAGATGAGATGGATGGTGAGCCCTGGAGTCCTGAACTCCTCGACTGGCTCGCCAGTGACTTCGTGGAAAGTGGCTATGACATGAAGCATCTCCTCTCAGTCATTTTTTCTTCGCGCACCTACCAGATGCTCAGCGTGCCGTCTCAACCGGATGCGCCCAAGCACTTTTTATTTCGAGGTCCCGAAGTGCGGCGGATTACCGCTGAGCAATTCGCCGATGCCATCGGCTCCATCACCGGTGATTGGCATGTCTATCAACCGCCCGATCCCGAGCCTGATCCCAAAGCTCCCAAGCCGAAACCCGGCGATCCTCCCGTCTTCATCCAACCCAAACCTGGTGAGTATACCCGTGAATGGCGCATGGCTTCCAGTTCACTCACGCGCGCCCTCGGACGCCCGATTCGCGATCAGGTTTATTCCGTCCGCGACACTCAACCCACCACCCTGCAAGCCCTCGAACTGGTCAACGGCGAACCGCTCACCCATTGGTTGAATCGCGGCGCGCGCAAGATGTTAGGAGTGCTCCCTCCTGAGCCCGCTTCTATCTATGACCGGCCTCTCAAGAACAAAGGCGCCGCCCCATTCGAAATCGATATCTCGCAGGCTCAAAAACTCTGGCTCCTGGTCGCCGATGAAGGCTCCTATTCGCCTGAAAAAGTCGAGGCGATTTGGGCCTCGGCCGAGTTAGTAGGTCCCGGCAAAGTGACTCCGCTCTCTTCTCTGAGGCCTTTGGATGGCAGCGGCTTGCGAGTGTCAACTAACTCAGGTGTAGCCGTAAAGACACCTTCCCGTCTCGTCTACGACATCAGTGGACAAGGCTATACCAAGCTGCGCGGTTCCGTCGCTATCGAGAACACCGAGGTCTCAAGCGACATCAACCCCGATATCCGATTTTTTGTTTTCGAGACAGAACCAAATATGCAACAGTTAACGCCGGTCCTGCCTAACCTGCCCGCGCCGGCGGCGGCCAAGCCCTACAAAGATGCTGGCAAAACCGTGGATGGGTTATTTTGGTACGCCCTGGGCCGTGCTCCATCACCCGCCGAGAAACAGACTGCCGAGCACGTGCTCCGTGACACCGCGAATGAGAAGCATGTCTCACCCGATGGCTTAGCCGACTTACTGTGGGCCGTTATGATGAAACCCGAATTCCAACTGATTTACTGAGCCGGAAGCGTAAGCGCCCTAACATGGATGAGATGAACCTATGAACAAAGAAGAAAAAGCAATTTCCGCAAAAGTAAACCGCCGCGGTTTCATGGGAACTACCGCTGGCGCAACCCTCGCGGCTCTAGCTGGCGGCGAGCCCCAACTGCTGCGCGCCTCAACCATGCCCCAGCCAACCGCCGATTCCATCATCGTCATTTGGATGGCCGGCGGCATGGCACAAACGGAGACGTGGGACCCCAAACGCTACACTCCCTTCGAACCAGGCGTCCGCACCGAGCGCGTTCTCAGCACCTTCCCC
Organism: Bryobacterales bacterium; assembly: GCA_963764105.1. GTDB lineage: Bacteria > Acidobacteriota > Terriglobia > Bryobacterales > Bryobacteraceae > Bog-105. The sequence continues at coordinate 74,805 of CAVXRP010000038.1, read as the reverse complement.
AGCATCGATACCGCCGTCGATAACATCAAAATTTCGCAAGGCCTGGAACGCGTCGCCAAAGTCATGGATCGCGCCACGCTCATCCGCACCTTTCAGGCAGCCGATCTAGGCTTCATTCTGCATTCACGCCATCAATATCATTGGCATACTGGATACATTCCTCCGCAACCCATGGCAGTGCCGCATATTGGCGCCGTCGTGTCAAAGATTTTAGGTCCCCGCAATCCAACTGTTCCCGCCTTCATCGCCGTCGGCCAAAACCTGGAGATCGGCGCCGAGAGCGCAGCCTTGAAATCGTTCCATACCGCTGGCTTTTTGGGCACCGAATATGGTCCTTTTCTGATTAGCGACCCCGCCGATGCAACGGCCGCGGTCAAGCCTCCGGCTGAGTTAGGTGAGGCGCGCTTCCACAGTCGACGCCAACTCTATGAGAAGTTACTCGCCACGGAACCCGTCTATCGATATGGCAGCGATTTCCAGCGCCAATCTCTCATTCGTTCCCTCGATTCAGCTGACCGTCTCCTCACATCCCCTTCGGCCAAAGCGTTCGACCTTTCTCTCGAACCGAAAAACAGTTTCGATATCTACAACAATGGCCGTTTTGGCCAAGCTTGTCTGCTCGCCCGCCGCTTGGTGGAAGCCGGTGCGCGCTACATCGAGGTCACCACCGAATACATTCCCTTCCGCTATTGGGACTCTCATGAAAGCGGTCATGAGCGCGCTGAAATGATGAAGCGCGAAATTGATGCGCCGGTCGCGCAGCTCATTCTTGATCTGGAAGAACGCGGCTTGTTAAATCGCACCCTCGTGGTCTTGGCCAGCGAATTTGGCCGTGATGCCATCACCGAAGGAAAGGTCGGCAAGGAAGTCAAAGACCAATCGAAAACCCCTGATGTCATGAGTCTCCCCAAGCACTATGGCATGCACCGCCACTTCACCGGAGCCGGATCGGTCGTGCTGTTCGGCGGTGGCGTCAAGAAAGGTTTCGTTTACGGTAAGACGGCCGAGGAGCGGCCCTGCACCACCGTTGAAAATCCGGTGCCTATGGAGAATCTCCACGCCTCCATCTACCACGCCCTCGGCATTCCGCCCGATCACGCGTTTGTCTTCGAAAAACGGCCGATCTACGTCACGAAAGATGCTAAGGGAAAAGTCATCCACGACCTCTTTGCTTAGCCGCCGCGATGTTTTTCGTCTCGGTGTTAACTTAGGGTACTTCGGCGGCATCTCTTAGCCTGCCGCAGTACTGGAGTAACAGGGCATTCCTTTGTATACAGTAAACCAAGTCCTGATTACACTGGGATTACTGAGGTTAACAAGATGTACCTAGAGCACTTTAAGTTCTTCTGCCCGCGATGCAGGAGTCGGGGAGCTATCAGCGACGTCCTAATAAACTCGTCGGTTGTCATCATTCGCGGACGTTGCTCCGCTTGCAATTTTAGCGGCACTTATAAAGCCATTGACATTTCATTACTCAGAGCAAAGGACGACGTTCTTTCCGACGAAATTTATGCTGAGGATCAACCGGTACGTACCGCATGGCGCGGTATCCGATTCAGAGTAAATCTGGACACTAGTTCTTCGAACGATCCAACTACACCTAGCAAGCGGCCCCCGCGAATCAAAACGTAGGCTTTCGACACGTACGTTCTCGCGCGGCGCTGATCCATTGGGGTGGCAAAGCGCTACGGCACTACTGCGATAACCTTGAGGGTTCATGAATAAACTCGTCGGACTGGCCGCAGGCGCCCTTATCTCAACTTGTCTCTATGCGCAGTCGCAGCCCTCGTCTCTTTCGTTGATGCCGTGGCCGAAAGAGGTGGCGGTCCAAGCGGGCTTCGTACCTATTACTAGCGCCTTCAGTGTCGCCGTCTCCGGCCCCGGCGCTTACGATCCGCGCGTGCTGCATGCAATTCCGCGCTTACTGGCTCGCATCACCCGCCAGACTGGCATCCCCATTCCTCCAGCCGCGCCTTCCACCGCAAATAGCGCAACACTCTCGATCATTGTCGCCGAGCCCGGCCATAGCGGTCCGCAGAAGCTCGGCGACAACGAACGCTACTCGCTCTCTGTCGCTGACAATCGCATTCAACTTGCTGCCGATACGCCGCTCGGCGTTTTACGCGGTATCGAAACGCTCCTGCAATTGATACATGAGACGCCCACCGCGCCGGCAGTTACCCCAGGCTTCTCGATCCCGAACGTAGTAATCCACGACGAACCGCGTTTTCCCTGGCGCGGATTGTCGTTCGATGTCTCGCGCCACTTTATGCCCGTTCCCGTCGTCAAGCGAACCATCGACGGTTTGGCTGCGGTGAAGTTGAACGTTCTCCACTGGCATCTCTCCGATGATGAGGGCTTCCGCGTCGAGAGCACCAAGTTTCCCAAACTCCAGGAACTCGGCTCCGACGGCATGTACTACACGCAGGATGAAATCCGCGACGTCATCGCCTATGCCGCCGATCGCGGTATTCGCGTCGAACCGGAGTTCGATATTCCCGGTCACTCCAGTAGCTTCCTCGCGGCGTACCCCGAATTGGGCACCGGCTCCGGACCGTTTCACGTCGCGCACGAGCATCAACCGGAACCCGATTTTGCCCTCGATCCCACCAAGGAATCCACTTATCAGTTCCTTGACTCATTCGTCGAAGAAATGACCGCGCTCTTTCCCGATGAGTATTTCCACGTCGGCGGCGACGAAGTTAGTCCCAAACGCTGGCTCGCCAATCCACCAATCAAGGCCTTCATGGCAGAGCACAAAATGGCCAACGGCGCAGCGCTGCAGGCGTACTTCAGCAAGCGCGTCATCGATCTTGTCATCAAGCACGGCAAGCACCCGGTTGGCTGGGATGAAGTTTTGAATCCCGATCTCCCCAAGACCGCCGTGGTTCAGTCCTGGCGCGGCCAGCAGTCGCTATGGAAAGCGGCCAAAGAAGGATACCAAGGTATTCTTTCCGCCGGCCTCTACCTCGATCTGTCTTACCCAGCCTCTTATCATTACGCCATTGACCCCCTGAAAGCGCCAGCTTCGCCTAACGGCGGTCCCGTCGGCAAAGGCCCGGCGCCCGGCACACCGGCCGACCTGGCGCCCGAACAAGCCAAGCTGATTTTGGGCGCGGAGGGCACCATGTGGGAAGAACTCTGCTCGGTGGAAATGATTGACGCGCGTTTGTGGCCGCGCCTGGCCGCCATGGCGGAACGGTTCTGGTCGCCAGAATCGACCACCGACGTCGCATCCATGTACCGCCGGCTGGAAATCACCAGCGAATGGCTGGAGTGGTTGGGTCTAAATCATCGCTCCAATCCGGAGCTGATGCGTCAACGGCTCGCCGGCCCTTACCCAGTGCATCCCCTGGATGTCTTGGCCTCCTTAGTCGAGCCCACCAAAGGCTACAGCCGCCATGCAGAGCGCTATGGCATCTACTCTGTGCTGAACCGCCTCGAATTCGCCATCCCTTCCGAAAGCGATACCGCGCGTCAATTCCGCAATGACGTGGACGAATATCTAGCCGCGCCGAAAGGTCAACGCAGCAGCGCGAGTTTACGTCAGCGCCTGGTCGATTGGGCGACGGCTGTAAAGGATGTACGGCCCATGCTGGAGAGCGAATCTCTGTTAACGGAAAATCTGCCACTGGCTGATGCTGTGGCCAAACTTTGCGCCGTGGGTCAAGAGGCTTTCACTTACCTTGATGCACCTACGTCGGCGCCTGCGGATTGGCGTAAGCAAGCCAATCTCACCATCAAGCCAATCGTGAATCAGCGCTTCGGCGACTTGTTGATTCAGATTGGCCCAGGAATCCAGAAGTTGGTCGATGCGACAGGGAGATAGCTGCTGCTTGCTGCGTTGGCCCATCCGAGACGATATCGAGCTTCGGCTGCCGGAAGCGAGGCACGCTGACGAATTACTGCAGCTCATAAATGCGAATCGCAGTCGCCTGGAACAATGGCTCCATTGGGCGCATTCCAGCCACACGCGACAGGATGTGTTGAACTATGTCGAAACAGCCCGCCGCGATTTTGTGAGGCCCGACTTTCTCCACTTCCTCATCTTTCGGCAAGGCGCCATCGCCGGCGGCTGCGGCTTAATTCTGAATGAACGGGCCAACTCCGGGGAGATTGGCTATTGGATCGATCTTAAATCGGAAGGCAAGGGCATTATCTCCGATTGCTGCCGTGCGCTGATCGACTATGCCTTCCAAGAGCTCGAACTCAGCCGCTTGCAGATTCGTTGCGCGACCGGAAATGTTCGCAGCGCGGCGATTCCCAAACGCCTCGGATTCTTGCACGAAGGCACGCTCCGCCAAACCATTCGAACGAACGACCGACTGGACGATGAACATTGCTACGGCTTGTTGCGTTCAGAATGGGAAGCCATCTCAAATCGGAAGTAAACTCAACGCCGCCTCAATCTCGCCGCGTGTGTGAGCGTCTCCTGTCCGTCGGGTGGCTTCAATGCCCTGTTCGTACATCGCGCGCGCTTCGTCAACGCGCCCCAATTTTTCCAAGGCTTGGCCGCCATGGTAATAAGCGGCCGAATAGTTGGGATCGGTGGAAATCAGTTTTTGGAACTCGGTCACCGCGGTTGTCAATTCACCCGAATTGGCATACTCCATAGCGAGACCATACCGGGCGAAGCTGTTGCCGGGATCTTGCGCCACCATCTGTTTGAGAATTTCGAGTCGGTTGGTAGCCACTAAGAAGCGTATTCGCGGACCTGCCGGGCGGCCTGTTCCACGGCGCTGGCGGCCTTAACAGTGCCTGCCTTCGCAGCCTTCGAAGCAGTATCAAAATGCTGGCTCGCCGAACCGGCGAACTCGGCGAGAGTGTCGGCGGCCTCGCCGATGGCTTCGCGTCCCCGGCGCACCGCTCGATCCGCCAGACTTAACGACCAATTGGCACAAGCCGGCACGACCAGCGCAATACCGACGGCTGCCAAGCCGCAGCCGAGCCCGATAAACACCGCTCCCAGAAGCCCCTGGTTGGAATTTTTCTTCATTTTTGCTTTAAACCTTTCGCCTTACCGATTATAGACGCACAATCAGGGAGCAATCGCCGCCAGTATAAACACTGGGTTACGCCCCTTAACGAGGAATCCGACCATCGTTCTAAGGCGCTAAATTTATGCTAAACTAAGAGAACTCGGTGTGATAGCTCTAGGTGTCCATGCGGGTCCTTGTGTGTCACAAATGAACCGAAACTGAGCTGAAATTCCTTGGAGTGGGTCCAGATGCGAGTGAACAAGATAAGATGATGAGTGTGACCTCGCTTGCGGGGGTAGGCCGCACTTTCCGCAATTTTGTCGCGGCAACTCTGGCTCCTGCGGTCCAGGCTACAAAATGGCGCCAAAACCGCTTGCTGGTCCTTGGCTATCATGGCATATCCTTAGCCGACGAGCATCTTTGGGATGGCGTGATTTATATGCCACCGGAGACTTTCCGGCGGCGGATGAGCATTCTGCAGAAGGCCAAATACAACGTTCTACCGCTCGAAATCGCCTTGCTGCGGCTGTATGGTGGTACCCTACCCCCTCGAGCGGTCGCCTTGGTCTTTGACGATGGCTTTCACGATTTTGCCAGCGTCGCCGCTCCGATTCTAACGGAATTTGGTTACCACGCAACCGTCTATCTTAGCACTTACTACTCCCAGTTCAATCGGCCGATTTTCGACATTATGTTGCGCTATCTCCTTTGGAAAGGCTCCGATCGGAGCATCTTTCTACCGGGAATTTTGACGGAAACGATGGCGCTCAATGAGGATGGCCAGCGGGCCGTGATTGCCAAAGTACGCAGCGCCGCGCTGGCAGGCCGCATGACCGGTCAGGAAAAAGACAAGCTGCTCTCGAACATCGCCGGAGCACTGAATATCGACTACGAACATTTGTGCCGCAAACGCCTTTTGCAAACCATGAATGCGGAGGAAGCGCGCGCAGTGAAGAAACAAGGACACGATATTCAAATGCATACCCATCGCCACCGGGTATCGCGGGACCGTGAATTATTCGCCCGAGAGATTCAGCAAAACCGTCAGTGGATTGAGCAAACGATTGGCGGAGCTACGCCGGTTCACTTCAGTTTCCCCGGCGGAGTTTGGCAACCCGTCGCGCAAAAATGGCTCATCGAATTGGGCGTGCAAACCGGCATGACCTGCATTCCAGGGTTGGCCACCCGCCGAAGCGATCGGCTGCGTATTCCAAGGTTTGTGGACAATAATTTCGTGGGCGAACAGGCATTCCGAGCTTGGCTCGCGGGAAGCATGAGCTTCTTCCCGCGATTTAAAGAGACCACGACGGCGGAACAGGTCTTGGAAGAAACCATCGACTTGAGCGAGTCGGAAGAAAGCCTTAACTTAAGCCGCCGTCTAAAGAGAGTGCGCTAAAACCTCCGCCAGTTCAGCATGCGTTAAGGGAAGCGGATTGCCCTTCATGCTGCTGGCGGCAGCGGCTTTCTCAACCGCCGCCGGAATGTCGGCAGCCGTTAAACCATGCTCGCGCAGTGGAAGAATGTTCAAAGTGCTACATAGATGGCTGAGCGCGACAATGGCATCCTCCGGTTGGGCCTCCGGATTTTGCGTCAACACTGCGGCAACCTGACGATATCGATCCAGCGCGGAATGGTTCGGCGCGCGCTCACGGAGTGCTCGAATGTTCGCCGCCACGCCGTGCGATAACACAGCCGCGCATATTGCGCCGTGAGGAGCGTTCAGCATGCCGCCCAACGGCGCCGCAAAACCGTGAATCACCCCCAGTCCGGCGTTGGCGAGAGCCAAACCGCTCAGCAGACTCGCGAAAGACATTTCGCTGCGCGCGACGCTGTCTAAGCCATTTTGGTATGCCGGCACAAGAGCCTGGCAGGCCCGCTTTATACCCTCCACGCAAAACAGATCGGACAGCGCATTGGCTCGAGCGCACACAAAGGCCTCGATCAGTTGCGTCAGCGCGTCCAGGCCGCTGGTGGCGGTCACGGCGGCAGGCACCGCAAGCGTCAGATCGGGATCGACCAGCGCCAGCCTCGCGAGCATCAGCGGGCTTCGGATGCTGGCTTTCACCCGCTGATCTGGTGAGCCGAGCACCGCGTTGCGCGTCACTTCCGCGCCCGTACCGGCCGTCGTGGGAACCGCAATGAAGGGCAGCGGGGCGTTTTCGAGCGGCTGGCCGCGGCCGATCACCTCCAGATAATCGAGCGGCTCACCCGAGTTCGGGGCGACGGCCGCAATCGCTTTCGCCGCATCCATCGCACTGCCCCCGCCGAAACCGATGACGAAGTTGGCATAGCGCGCAGCCTGCGTCCCTTCCCGCACGCTATCGACGGTAGGCTCGCCCGCTATGCTCAAATAACGGCAGGCGATCCCGGTCGCTTCTAAAGCGCCCAGTTGTTGTTTGGCGCGGCTGGCGTCTGCGCCCGTTACCACCAGGGCGTGGCTGCCAAACGTGGCCGCTATTGCGGGCAGTTCGGAAATACTTCCAGGTCCAAAAACAATGCGATTCGCCGTAGCGAATTCGAAACGCATCAATACTCCTCATCGCTCGGAAAGATATTCGAAAACTGACTGCTCACGCGCGGTTCCGCCATCATCTCCGCAACCGTGTCGCGCCACTTTTGGTAATGAGCAGTGGCTTTATGCTCGAGAGCCCCTTCCGGACTGCGATAAACCTCGGTGAACACGAACAACGCCGGGTTCGCCTTGTCTTGTGAAACATCGAAGCGAGCAACGCCGGGTTCGAGCCGGCTGAGGCGCGCGTTTTCTAATGTTGCCTCTGTGAACGGGCCGACTGAGCCGGATTTGACGCGTACGTGGACATGAACGATGTGCATATAAGAGGTGTTAGCACAGTCACGGTCAGCGCGCTTTCTGTTCGTCAATCAGTTTCAGGAACGACTCAGCTTCGGGATAGCCGGGGCGCAGTTTCAACGCCTCGCTGAAATCCGCTCGCGCGCGCACCGCATCATGCTGGTAGAGCAGGTGATAGGTGCCCAGAAACATGTGCGCCCGGGCATCGCGCGGGCGCAGACACACGATGCGTTCCAGAATTTCGGTAGCTTCATTGAACCGCTCGAGCTGGTGATATTCCGCCGCCAGAAAATCAAGCCGCGAATCGTCACTCGGATCGGCGGCGATTTCTTCCTGCAGGATTTCCAGATAATGGTGGTTTTTACGGCGGCGCGCTTCCGGGTCGGAAGCAAAATTGTGCTCGATGCGAATGCTGGTTTGCTGCAAGCGCCCACCTCCCGCCAGGATCGAGCCGTCAATGGTTTCATGCACCCGGCCGCGATAACGATGATGCGGGCGATTCGGAAAGAGCCGCACCGCATAATCCCTGGTGGCTGCTGCCGCATCCGAGTGGTGATTGTGCCGCTCCAGGAAATAGCCGACGTTTTCGCCGCCGCTCACCAGCGCTTTCATCATAGGTACGCCGGCGCGATCCAGCGTCTCGTCGGCGTCGAGCATCAATATCCATGGTTTGCTGGCACACGCGAGAGCCCGATTGCGCGCCGCCCCAAAGTCGACGAATGTGAAATCGAACGGAATCACCTGCGCGCCGTAATCCGCAGCGATGCGGGGCGTTGCATCCGTTGACCCCGTATCGACCACAATGAATTCCCCTGCCAAATCCCGCACCGAGTCGAGACACTTTGGCAGATAGCGCTCTTCGTTCCGCACCACCATGCAGAAGCTCAGCGCATCCGGTAAAGATGGCATTACTGTTTTGATGATAGAACCTCGAAGCGCAAATCGCGGGTCCTAGCGCTCCCGCCATCCCGAATGGGGTGCTCCGGCCAATCCATAATCGGTAGATGGTCGAAGTTCGCGATCTTCTCCAAAAAACCCTTCAGTCCGACAGCCCCATTACTGCGCTCGAAGCCGTCCTTCGCGACCACCCCGATCTTCCTGAAGCTGTCGGGAGATTCTGGGCCGACGGTTTTGCCACCGATCAGATTCCGCCCCAGATAGCGCGATTCTTAGTGGACCGTGGCGCAAGGGTCAGCGTCCATGCCGCTGCTGGATTTGCTTTCACCGACAGCCTAGCTGACATATTGCGCGGCGATCCGCAGCAGGTCAACGCCAAAGGCGGCGACGGCTGCACGCCACTCCATTTCGCCCGCGATGTTGCTACTGCCGAGTTGCTTCTCGAGCATGGCGCTGACATCGATGCCAGAGATGAGGATCACGATTCCACTCCGGCGCAATGGCGCATCGGCAAGGCTCCGGATGTATCTCGATTCCTTATCAAGCGGGGAGCAACGCCTGACATTTTCCTCGCCGCTGCCCTCGGCGAAGTCGATCTTGCCACTCGGCTAGTCGCTCAGAATCCCGCCTGCGTAGCCTATCGCATCGGCCGCTTGCCCGACTTTCCACCCATCGGGCACAACGGCCGCGGAGGCACCATATTGCAATGGACGCTGGCCTTCAATTCCTACCCTCACCAAATCGCACTTCTCAAAGGCCACCACCGCCTCTTCGATCTTCTTTACGGCAAGAGTGACCCGCAAACCCGTCTGCTTGTGTGCTGCGTTCTTGGCCGTCGCCAGGAGGCAGAAGCCATTCACCGCCAATACCCGACCATAGTTGCTAGCCTGCCTGGTCTGGATCTCGAGCTCCTGCCGCGCTACTGCTGGGAAACCAACACCAACTATGAAGCGGTTCGTCTCATGCTCGACCTGGGTTTCCCCATCGCGCAGACAGAATCGAGTCACGGGTACTCATCACTGCATAACGCCGCCTGGTCGGGTGACGCCGCTCTGGTCGATCTGCTTATCTCCCGCGGCCACCCGGTTGATCTTGTCGACCCTCGTTATAACGCCACACCGCTCGGCTACGCGATTCACGATTGCATCGTCGCGAAACGCCACCCGGAAGGCGACTTCGCCCATGTTGTCGAATCGCTTCTCACAGCCGGTAGTCCGTGGGAGCGGTCCATTTATCCGACTGGCGACCCGCAAATAGACGAGGTTCTTGGCCGATTTCGCTAAATCATTGGAGGAACTCGCGCACGACGGGCGCGCTGTCGAGCGCGGCATCCGGCGCTGAAGGCCATCTTCACACTTTGGTCCCGTAGGTACTAAAACTAGCGGCATTGCAGGATAAGCTGCTAAACTTCCACAGGTATATATCTCGGATCTCTTGGGGGGTGTGTTTTGGGTCGCGTCAATTTTCCAGCTTTGAGGCTGCTGCTTTCGCTTGCTATTGCGGCATCGGTTTCTACTGCATTTGCCGGTAGCACCTTGCCCGACTGCCTCACCGGCAGTCTGGGCGGCTACATAAGTCAGACCGCTAACCCACCGGCCACAGGCGGCTGCGCCATCGGCGATCTCGATTACTACAACTTTAGCTACCTTCGGGGCAGCAACGCGCCGGCAGCGTCCGCCATTGCCGTGACTCCCCTGGCCACCGGTTTTTCGTTTGGTCCTGTGACGGCCGCAGCTGGACAGACCGTCCAGTTCGAGATTGACTATGACTTGTTCATCGATCCGGCGCCTATCATTACCGGCGACAAGCTCGGGCTCGATCCACCCACCGGCAACGTAGTTGTCACTGAATACTTCTGTAACGATGTCTCCTATGTTGGCTCGGGTCTGTGTCTCGGGAGTCGGCCCGCTCCGTCTTTGACGGTTGGTACGCCGGGAACCGGATACCCTTCGTCGGCGAGCATTGTCTTCAACCCTCCTGCTACGGTTTCTGAGGAGGTTGGAATCGTGTTCACCCTTACCGGCGGCGCCACTGGTGCTTCGTTTGATGGGCTCGATTCTACTTCCGTCGTCGTTTATTCTGCTCCTGAACCACCTGCGGCAGGAGGCCTGCTCCTGGGGATGGGTTTCCTCGCGCTTTTAAAGAGGGGACGGACGAGACATTCCCTATATTATTTCAGCGAAAAGTGGGAAACGTCTCGTCCGTCCCCTCTTTAAGAACCGTCTTTTGAAACCCCGGTTATAGACTAAGAAATACAACGCACTTACTTACCGTATTAATGTTTTGGCTGAGGCCGCTTTGGGCGCCTATGTTTCTGGGGCTCCTCGCTGGCTACCCGCTGATCGCCGACCTTTCCCCGGAAACGGGCGCTTTCCTTTTCCAAACTTTTACCCCCAAGTCGTACGGCTCCAACCCGCAGAACTGGAGCATCGCCCAGGATGCCCGCGGTGTCATGTACTTCGGCAACACGCAAGGGGTGCTAGAGTTCGACGGTGTGTTCTGGCGTCTCATCCGGCTGCCGTACAACTCAGCCGTGCGCGCCTTAGCCGTGGATGAGCGCGGCCGCATCTACGTGGGCGGACGCGGCGTCTTCGGCTACCTGGAGCCCGATGCCCACGGGACCACAGAATTCATCCCGATCCAGGTGCCTAAAGCCGACGCCGATTTCTTCGATGTCTGGTACGTGTTACCCACTCCCTCCGGTGTCTATTTCGGCACGCGCTTTAAGATTTTCTTTTATGACACGAGCGGCCAAATCAAGGTTTGGCCCGCCACAGCGCGCTTTGGGGCAATCTTTTCGGCGTATAACGAACTGTTCGCTACCACGACGGATCACGGCTTGCGGCGCCTCCAAAACGACGCTTTCGTGGCTGGCCCGACTGGTGATGCTGCGCTGGTTCGCGGCAGCGTTGTATTTTCAGCCGGCAATCGCCCATTGCTCGCTTCCAGCACCGCTCTTTTCCATTTCGGCCTAACCGAGATCGTTCCTTTTCCGAACTCCGCCAGCGCCTATCTGGAGCAGTCGAAAATCTTCTCGCTGGAGCAGTTATCCAGTGGCGATATTGCGGTAGGTACTCGCAACGGCGGGCTCGTCCTTCTCAACGGTCAAGGCGATCTCGAACGAGTGATTCGCAAGGAAGAAGGACTACCTAGCGATTGGGTGACGGCTATCTACGAAGATCGCCACCATGCGCTTTGGCTGGCTACCGACAACGGTCTGGCTCGTTTTGTACCCAACCTTTCCACCTTTGCTGAAGCGCAGGGGATCCACGGATCGGTGATAGCCGAAACGCGTTTCGCCGGCGCTATGTATGTGGGCACCACGCGCGGCGCATTTCGGATGCGCCCACTCCCGGGCGGCGAGCCGACCTTCGACGAAATCAAAGATATCCATGAACAGGTCTGGATCCTGGCCGAACACGGCGGCGAGTTGCTGGCCGGCGGCGATCATGGTCTCTACCGACTCGAAGAGGGCAGAGCCGAACACCTGCCCGGCAGCGATGGCGTCATTTACGACCTCGATATCGGCCTCTCCCAGCGCGATCCAAACGTTCTCTATACGGCGGGACGCGATGGAGTGCGCCGTTGGCAGCGCAGCGGACGCGCCTGGAAAGCGAGTGAACCCGTGGGTGTCAAAGGGCAAGAATTTCGCACGGTCGTCCAGGACACGGATGGCACCGTGTGGTCCACAACCAACGTTTCTATCTGGCACATTGATTTTGCCGAACAAACTCCGCGGGTTCAGCAATTCACATCCGCCGATGGCGTCCCCACCGGCGAAAAGAACGCCTATTTCTTCGCCGGCCATGTGGTGTTTGCCACCGAAAAGGGCCTGTTACGCTTTTCCGGAAAGAAGACCTTCGAGCCCGACGACGAATTGGGTTCGCAATACGCCAATGGCCGCAAAGGTGTCTCCGTGCTGCGAGAAGATTCCGCCGGTCATATCTGGATCACCGGCGCCGGCTATCATGATTTCCTTTTCAAAGATCCGGCCGGCGGCTTCCACACCCTAGCCTTGCCTCTTGTCCAAGCGGCGGCAGACCTGCTCTGGTCGATCTTCCTAGATCCCGATGGAACGTGTTGGGCTTCCGATCCCAACGGTGTTCTGATTCGTGAGTCGCCACTCAATCTCACACAAGGGGCCGAGAAGTTCCCTGTGCTCCTACGCCGTGTCGCCGTGGTAGGCCAGAAGGACTCTCTTTATGAGGGCGACTCTCCTATGGCTCAGCCTCTCAACTTGCCGTATCGCGACAACGCCTTGCGGTTTGAATTCGCCGCGCCCTCTTACGATGCCCCCGCCGCCCTCGAATATCGATATTTGTTGGAGGGCAATGAAAAGAACTGGTCGGCCTGGAGCAGCGAGACTCATAAGGAATACACCAATCTCTTTGAAGGCTCATACCGCTTTCGCGTTCGTGCCCGCGACCCGCACGGCGTCGAAAGCGCTGAAGCAGATTTCCCATTTAGCGTTTTTCCGCCTTTCTATCGCACTTGGTGGGCCTATCTCGCTTATGTCTCTGTCTTCCTCTTCGCGGGTTGGGTGATTCTGCGCTGGCGCTTGAGAACGCTGGAAGCCAAGAATCGCTGGCTGGAAGGAGTTGTCGAAGAGCGCACTGCGGAAGTGAGGAAAGAGCGCGATCAAAACGAAGAACTACTGCTGAATATTCTGCCTCGTCCTATCGCCAGCGAGTTGCGCGCCAATGGCTCCGTGAAGCCCACCACCTTCGAAGATGCCACCGTTTGCTTCAGCGATTTTGTCGGCTTCACGCTATCGAGCGAAAAGCTGCCGGCTGAAACCCTCATTCACGCGCTGAATGAATATTTCACTGCGTTCGACGAAATCATCGGCCGCTATGGACTGGAGAAGCTCAAGACCATCGGCGACGCCTATATGTTCGCCGGCGGCTTGCCCAATGTGCGTCCTTCGCACGCAGTTGATGCCGTACTCGCCGCTCTCGAAATGGCGGCGGCGGTCAGCCGCCTCACGCGCCCAGAGCAGGGAGTCAACTGGCAAATCCGGCTGGGTCTCTATAGCGGCGCGGTGGTGTCTGGCGTAGTGGGTGTCCGTAAGTTCGCTTTTGATATCTGGGGCAATACCGTCAACTTCGCGGCGCGCATGGAATCGGCCGGGCAGCCTGGGCGCGTCAATCTCTCCGAAACGACTTACCAGCGGGTGGAGCGCTTCATCGAGTGCGAAGCTCGTGGCGCGGTGCCGATCAAAGAAGGACGGCGCATGGAAATGTATTTTGCCATCGGCCCGAAGGCGGAACTCTTAAACGGCTCACTGGTAAACGGTATCCCGAATGCGTTCGTGACATCGTATGAGGAGGCTTTCGGCGAAGCTCCCAAATCGTTCCCCAGCGCGCTGGTTTTGGAGGAACTCATGCGCTTCAAAATAAGCGAGCCGTTACTAGCGCCGAGCGACCCGCAATGAATGCGCCTTTCCGTTTGGCTATCGAAATATGGGGCGCGCGCGGCTCCATGCCTATGGCAGACGCCTCAAAGCTTCGCTACGGCGGTAATACCAGTTGTATCTCTGTCCGTTCCGCTTTGGGAGATCGCGTCATCATTGACGCCGGGACGGGCATCCGCGATCTGGGGCGCCTCTTTCCGCGCGGCGCGCAGGCGTGGGAGATCAACCTCTTTTTCACTCACTTTCACTGGGATCATATTCAGGGCCTTCCGTATTTTTCGCCGCTATTCCACGCAGACGACCTGATCCGTTTTCACGCCGGAGTGGCTCCCGAGGAAACGCGGGCTCACCTGGAGCGCCAGATGGCGTATCCATTCTTTCCGCTTGATTTCGCCGCCGCAAAATCGCAGCGCGAGTTTTTGCAGATGGGCACGGCCCCCGTGGAATGCGGCAGTCTGAGCATCGTCGCGTTCCCGCTGAACCATCCGCAAGGTGCCTGGGGTTATCGCATTGAGGGCGCGGGCGCGGCGGTAGTTGTTGCCACGGACATGGAACACGGCCATCCCACTCTCGATAAGGTTTTAGTGGAATACTCCGCCAACGCGGATCTGCTGATCTACGACGCCCAATATACTGAGGCAGAATACGCTACACACCACGGTTGGGGACACAGCCATGCGCGCCGGGCCGCCGCTTTCGCCACATCCGCCAATGTAAAGCAGTTGTCGCTGTTCCATCATCACCCCGATCACGACGATGCGACGATGGACCGCATCGTGCGCGAAGCTCGTGACTGGTTCCCTTCGACCAACGCCGCGCAGGAACGCTGTACCATCACACTCTGAAGTGCAGTCTAACAACGCTGCAGGGCATGCTAGGATCTTGGTAGCGCCGTAAGGCACCTGGAGAGGTGGCTGAGTGGTCGAAAGCAGCGGTTTGCTAAACCGTCGTAGGGTCAAAAACTCTACCGGGGGTTCGAATCCCCCCCTCTCCGCCAGAGCATTCTCCATCTTCTTTGTTTGCTATCGCTTGACTCGCTAAAGCTTGATGTCTATGGTTTAGGGAGCGTTGGCTTTGGTCTCATCTATACTCTGTCAGTCATTGACTAATCCCTGAGGCCCTCAAAAATGGACCGAAAGTGGTGCCACGGCGGTCACACTGTCGGCGGAAAGCGTTCTTCATGCGGCCTTGCTAGGCTGTAATGAGTCGGCGACGATGTCCTGGTTGGACCGGCAGACGGTGATTACTGTCAGTTACAGCGGCCAGCGCTGGAGGGTGAAAGCGGATCGCGTACGCCGTTGGAAGGCTGAGCGGAGACAATGCGGATCGCCGCAACGAGGAACCGGCAGCGGATGCAGACCAGATCCGAATACGCGAATCCGTCGCGGTCGGCCTGCGGCAGCTCTTCTTAGAGCGGCTGATGAGAATCGCAGTCGGGTCAGGATAGCTGTTTCACTGTGATTAGGATCGCAGAGACGAGGCGCGGGCGGAAACCGGGGCGATCGGGCATCGAGTGAACCAGTGGCGGTCATCAACCAGACGCTGGCCCGTATCCTCCGGCCAGGCCTTGAAGCCGTTGGACAGATGATCACGCAGGACGGGGGCCGGAAAGTAGTGGGTTTGGTTGCCGGTCCGGCATACGGCTCTGGAGTCGGTGGGCGGGCCCGAAATGTATCTGCCGATGCGGCAAACTGGCGACTATTCCGTGTTAAACCTAGTTGTGCGAACGGTAACCCCTCCGGACCAACTGGCACCGGCGTTTAGAGCAGCGCTCAGACCCATCGATCCGAATTTGCCAGTAATCGGATTTAGACCCTTGCAAGATCTCGTAGCCAAGGCGGTGTCGCCCCGGCGGTTTCTGGTGCTGCTGCTGACTGGATTCGCAGGCTTTGCTTTGGTACTCGCATCGCTGGGGATTTACGCCATGATTTCATATTCAGTGAATCAGCGGGTGCAAGAGATTGTAATTCGGATAACTTTGGGGCCCTCAGCAACTGACCTGCAGAGGCACATTCTGCTGGGTACGCTGGGATTGCCTGCCCTGGGGTCGGGGTTAGGAATGGCGGCGTCGCGAGCTTTTGTGGTGCGCTCGAAAGCTTACTTTTCGGTGTGACTCCGGGCGATCCGGTCACATTTATGGGGATAGGAGCGCTGCTGATTGTAGTGGCTGCTTTGGCGGCGTATCTACCCGCTCGTAGAGCTTCTCGAATCGATCCTATGGTTTCTCTGCGGTCAAATTCAACGCCACAACCAGGACCGGACGGTAAGGAACCGGATGTCCGTGGGACGTTCGGGCAGACCGCCTGTTGTAGCTCGCATCATCACAATAGCCAAGTGGCCGAGAACCGGTGGAATCCCCTGCCTAACCGAGTGTATCGATGGCGACACCGTTTGCGACACTGAAAGACAACATGAGCGAACCGCCTTGCGGGAAAGCACTCGGCTTTTGGATTTGTACTGCCCTGGTGGTGGGCAATATGATCGGTTCCGGAGTGTTTCTGCTGCCAGCGTCGCTAGCGCCGTATGGGTGGAACGCGGTGTTTGGCTGGATTCTGACCATTGCGGGGGCGTTTGCGCTTGCGTTTGTGTATGCGCGGCTGGCACGGGCGATCCCAAAAGAGGGTGGGCCGTATGCTTACGCACAAGCGGCGTTTGGGCCGATGGTGGGGTTCGCGGTGGCGTGGTCGTATTGGCTATCGGTGGTGGTCGGCAATGGGGCGATCGCGACTGGCAGTGTGAGTTATCTCAGTGTGCTTTTTCCGGTGATTGGGAGGGTGCATAGTTTACCGCCGGTTTTGACGGTGGGCATCATCTGGAGTTTCACCTTGGTCAATTGCTGGGGCGCGAGTGTGGCAGGGCGGTTCCAAGCTATTGCGACGGCGATCAAGCTGCTGCCGCTAGGGGCGGTGCTGGTGGTGGCAGGGGTTGCGCTGAGTCATGGAGGCGCAAAGTTCGTGCTGCCGTTTCATGCGAGTGACATTCACTTTGGGCCGGTGAGTGCGGCGGCCACACTGACACTGTGGGCGCTGCTGGGACTGGAATCGGCGACGGTGCCAGCGGATAAAGTGAGTGATCCGCGACGCACGATTCCGCGGGCGACGCTGATTGGCACGACGTTCACAGGCATCCTTTATCTGGCGGTTTGTTCGGCGGTGTTGTTGATGCTGCCGGCTCAACAGCTTGCCAACTCGCCCGCGCCGTTCGCCGATTTTTTGGAACGCTATTGGGGTGGGCATGCGGGGTCGGTGCTGGCCGCGTTTGCCGCGATTAGCGGATTTGGGGCGCTGATTGGCTGGGTCCTTTTACAGGGGGAACTGGCGTATGCAATGGCGGTGCGGGGAGTGTTCCCGCATTGGCTAGCGACGACGTCGAGCAATGGAACGCCGGTGCGAGCGCATCTGGTATCGAGCGGTGTGCTGACGCTGACGGTGGCGACGAATTTCAATCGATCTATGGTGGACTTGTTCACCTTTATTCTTTTGCTGGCGACGACGGGCTGCTTGTTTGCGTATTTGTTTACGGGTTTGGCGGCGCTGCGGTTGCAAGCGCGCAGGGCGCTGGAGCGGTCGGTAGCGTTGACGGTGCTGGCGATTGTGAGTGCGGTTTATTCAGCCTGGGCGATTTGGGGCGCGGGGCGAGAGGCGGCGCTTTGGGGGCTGGCGACGTTTTTGATTGCGTTCCCCATCTATGGGGTGATGCTTTGGGGACGGCGGGGCGTGCGCGGTGTGGCGACACAGGCGGTGTCCGTAGAATAGGAGATTGATTCACGCCGAACGTCTGAAAGAATTGGCGCGGGCTTGCGGGTTTGAGCTGGCCGGCGTGGCGGCGGCGCTACCGAGCGCAGATATGACGCGCTTCGAGGCATGGCGCGATGCCGGTTACGCCGGGGAGATGCGCTATTTGACCGACCGGCGCGGCGATTTGCGGGCCGATCCGCGCCACCTGCTGGCGAGCGCGCGCAGCATGCTGTGCGTAGGGAAGCTGTATCAGACGCCGCAGCCGCTCTCCATTGAGCAGAAGGACAATACGCGCGGCTGGATTTCGCGCTATGCGTGGGGCGGCGATTATCATGACGTGATGCGCGCGTCACTTGAAAGACTGGTGGACCTGATTCGAGGGGCGCACGAAGAGCCTTTCGAAGCGCGGATTTGCGTGGACACTGCTCCTTTGCTGGAGCGTTCCTATGCGCGCGCGGCCGGGTTGGGGTGGATTGGCAAGAATACTTGTCTGATCAACGAGCGGCAGGGTTCATGGTTTTTTCTGGGGGAAGTGCTGCTCTCGATAGCGCTCGCGCCCGACAGGCCGCCGCCCGACCGCTGTGGAACGTGCCGGCGCTGCATCGACGCGTGTCCGACGCAAGCGATTGTGCAAAATGAGAGGCGAGAGTGGACGCTCGATTCGCGCCGCTGCATTTCTTATATGACGATTGAAAAGCGCGGCGAGCTTTCCGCTGAAGAGGAACGGCAACTGGGGAATCATTTGTTCGGCTGCGATATTTGCCAGGATGTTTGTCCATGGAATGGCCGGGCGCCTGATACGCAGGAGAGCGCTTTTGCCGCGAACGTTTTTGCTCCGCAACTGGAAGAGATGTCGGCGCTGGCGGAGGACGAGTTCCGGCGCAGGTTTCGAAAGTCGCCGGTGTGGCGGGCGAAGTATGAGGGGTTCTTGCGCAATGTTGCGCTGGCGCTGGGAGGATCTGCGGACGCCAGGATGAAGAAACCGCTGGCCCATTTGGCGCGGCATGCAAACCATGTTGTGGCGAATAGCGCACGCCGGGCTTTGCGCTGGCTGCCGCTTCTATTGCTGGCGATTGTGTTCGCGCGAGGCATACCCGCGGCCGAGGCGCCGGTGAGTGCGGGTTATGACCATTTCTACAACAATGAGTTTGATCAAGCCTTAGTGTATTTTGAGCAGGAGTTGAAGGCGCATCCTGACGATCCGCAGATGTTTAATCATGTGGCGCAGGGCATACTGTACCGGGAGATGCTGCGCAGCGGCGCGTTGGAAAGTCAGCTGGTTTCGGGCAACAATCCGTTCTTACGGAGGCCGAAGATGGAGATCGCGGCGCAGGACAAGCAGCGCTTTAACTATTGCATCAATCAAGCTGTGGCACTGAGCGAGGCGAAGCTGAGCCGTGATCCGAATGACATAGAGGCGCTGGCGGCGCTGAGCGTGGCGCATGGGCTGCGCTCGAATTATCTGTTTCTGGTTGAGAAATCGTGGATGGATTCGTTGCGGGAAGCGACGGCGGCGCGCAAAGCGAATGAACGCATCCGCGAACTGGACCCGCACGACGTTGATGCACGGTTGGTGTTTGGACTGAATGAGTATGTGGTGGGGTCGCTGCCGTTCTACATGCGCGCACTGGGTTTTTTGGGCGGGTTTCATGGCGATCGGGCGGATGGCATCAAACAATTGGAGCTGGTGGCGAAGGAAGGAGTGCGCAACCGGTACGACGCGCAGGTTTTGCTGGCGGTGATTTACCGGCGGGAGCGCGATCCGCGCAAGGCGATTCCGCTGCTGAAGGAATTGGCGGCACGCTTTCCGCGTAATTATCTGTTCCGGCTGGAGCAGGTGCAAATGTATAGCGATGCGGGGGGTAAGCAAGCGGCCTTGGCGGTGCTGAATGAGGTTGAAAGCTTACGGCAAGCAGGGGCGCCGGGTTATGCGAATTTGAATGCGGAAAAGATCCGTTATTTTCGAGCAAATCTGTTTTTTTGGTATAACGATTTGCCGGGAGCGCTGGCGGATTTGCGGCAGGTGACAGAGAAGGCGGGCGAACTGGATCTGAATACCGCCGTGCTGGCATGGCTTAGGCTGGGGCAGGTGGAGGATCTGCAGGGGCATCACAGGGACGCAGTGAATGCGTATCGAGAAGCGATTCGTGCGGCGCCCAAATCGGAAGCGGCGGAGGAGGCGAGAGGCTATATGGAGTCGCCGTATCATCGAAAGGATCGGGCCTAGCAGTACTATTGGGGGCTGCGGTTTGTACTCTTTGGCGATATAGGGTGGAAAAATCGCGTTACACTAAGCGGATAATGCAAGTTTCAGTACAGCTTGAACCTGCTGCATCCAAATATGCGTTCTACCAGGACGTTTGTGAGCAGCTTCATAACTTGCTGGTGGACGAGCGGAATCTGGTGGCCAACGCGGCGAACACGGCGGCGTTGCTCAAACAGTTGCTGCCCGATGTGAGTTGGGTGGGATTCTACTTCACGGAAGGCAAAGAATTAGTGCTGGGGCCATTTCAGGGCCCGACCGCTTGTACACGCATTCCGTTTGGAAGCGGAGTGTGCGGGCGTGCCGCTGAGGAAGCCCGTACTATCATTGTTCCCGACGTTCATCAGTTTGTCGGCCATATTGCGTGCAATCCGGCCTCGCGATCGGAAATCGTAGTGCCCTTGTTGAATTGGGGTAAACTGCGCGGCGTATTAGATATAGACAGCGCCAGCTTAAACCGCTTTGACGCGGACGACCAGGAAGGTTTGGAATCGGTGGTGGCGGTGTTTATGGCGTCGCTGTTGAGCGACGACATGCCGGATCTTAGCGAAGAAGCGGCTTTCAATCAAAATTGATCTTTACTATCTCTCGCGATAACGGATTGTTTCGCCGAAGTTCGGGTGGGCCGAGTGTCGGGTAGAGGCTGACCGGGAGGTCAGCCGCAGACCAGGAGGTCCTCCCCACAAGGGCTTCAGGTTTGGCAAGCGCGCAGTATCGATGCCTGATCGGATGAAGAGGAATACCGAGCTGCACTGTCCTCATCTTGCTGTTTGACAATTTTGCGCATCTCTTCCACCATCTCTCGCAGAAGCAACGCGTTCTCGGGGCGTACGATTTTTTCCATCTTCGTCAGCTCCAGCGCCATTTCCTCCCGCAAAGGCTCAAGCTGTGCGGGGAGATCCCTTGCGGCATTAATCTTGGGGATAATCTCTCGAAGCTTTAACTCGCAAGGCCGGTATGCGTCCGTTACTGCTCTGATGTGCTCCACATTGACGTATTTCGCCCACTTACCTGGTTTATCGAGTCCGGCTTCCTGCGCATCTCTATGCACCAGATCCAACTCCTTGAGAAGTATGTTAGCGATTTCTGGCAGTCGATCGAAATTCGTGAGACGGATGTTATCGCCCAAAAAATCGCTCGCTGGTTCTAAGAACATCGAGCGAAAACGGCAGACGAGTTCCAAGCCTTTTAGTAAGTCTGTAGTAGCTTGGTCGCCATAATCGGCGCGGCGCAGCGTTTCAACGAAATAAACGTTGTACTCGCGTGAGTCGTCGTAAAACTTCCTGGCGGTCGTCAGAATGACTCTATATGTTGTTTTTCCATTGCTGGTCAGGATGACTTGGCTGTTGTCGACGTCCACGCGGTCAGGGAAGGCGGAAAGAACAACTCTGGTAATGGCGTCTCGCCAGGAATCAGAGAATGCTTTGGAGGCCGTTCGCTCCTGAAATTCCTGCCAGGTGATGGGCTCATCGGACAGGCCGAAGATATCCATGGAGCCGCCTTTGTTTTGGGCGCCCAGCGGCGTGATTTCGGCTTCCGGCGGCAGGCTCTCGGCCGACTGCTTCAAAGCAGAGCCCTTCACGCGGATGGTGATCTGCCTCTGCGGTTTGACTTCCCTTTCAATGATGCCTTTCAAATAGGTGAAGATGGCCAATTTCAGGCCGCGAACGCACGTTTCCGGATGTTGTTCGGATCTCCAATGCGGTCTAGGTAATCCGCTTTTCTCGATGTTGGCAGCAACCTGATTCTGCCAATTCTCTATTTCTTTGCAGAGTGGTTCGTCGTCCGAGACGTTGAGGCGAGATTCGAACTCCTGCAAGGTCAATTGCAGCTGTTCCGTCGAAAACCCAAGGGGAATTCCCTCTTCAAAGGCGGTGGTGGCCGGCGGACCGTAGAGATAGAGGCTGATTTTCTTGCGCCGGCCTGGATCGGTCCGCATAATGCGGTCGTAATAGCCGACCTCCCAGCCCGTGTATCCGTGACTTTGCTTTTCGGCGCCTGTGTAAACGATGATGAGGACGTTGGCCTGCTCCAGCTTGGCTTCGATTTGCGCCTGGAATGCCAGGCCCGGCTCGAGAAATTTTCTATCGAAGTTTACTTCGGCAAAGAATTCAGGCAGAGCTGCCTTAAAGCAGTCGGCAACGGCGGTCGTGATCGCCAAATCCTTGGACGCATAGCTGATGAAGATGCGAAAGATCCGTTCTTCGGGAATTGCTAAGGTACTTGCCGCCATGCGTATTGCTCTTTATGTAAGTGTAGATACTATCCTAATCGTTTCACTCGCGTAAAGGTTCAAGTCTGGCTAGATGATCGCCGCATCGGACACACCGCAGCGGATACTATTGTCAGCATGGGTCAACCTACTGCGCTTGCTTGCAGCCGCTGTGACAAAACGTATTCTCCCAAGCAGGCGCTGAACCTTTGCGAGTGCGGCAGTCCACTGCTGGTGCGTTATGATCTAGCGGCGATTCGGGCCTTGTGGAGGAAAGAGCAGCTGGCGGCGAGCGTGAGCAGCATGTGGCGTTATGCACCGGTGCTGCCTGCGAATGCCGACGAGGCCGTGACTTTGCGCGAGGGATGGACGCCGCTGAGCAGGGCCAGTTCCTTAGGGCGCGACTTAGGCGCGGCGGAGTTGTGGGTTAAAGACGAAGGGCGGAATCCGACTGACTCGTTTAAGGCGCGCGGGCTTTCGTGCGCCGTGACGATGGCCAAGAAATTGGGTTTGCGCAAACTCGCGATTCCCTCCGCCGGTAACGCGGCGAGCGCTTTGGCCGCTTATTCTGCGGCAGCGGGGATGGAGGCGCACATTTTTATGCCGCGCGATGTGCCGCAGTCGAATTTCATTGAGTGCAAATCGTTTGGGGCGCAGGTCACTCTCATTGACGGCTTGATTAGCGACTGTGGGCGGATGGTGGCCGAGCGCAAGAAGGCCGAGGGTTGGTTCGAAGTGAGCACGTTGAAAGAGCCGTACCGGATTGAGGGCAAGAAGACCATGGGGTATGAGGCGGCCGAACAGTTTGGATGGGAGTTGCCAGATGCGATTCTCTATCCATGCGGAGGGGGAGTGGGTTTAATTGGCATGTGGAAGGCGTTTGCGGAGTTGGAGGAACTTGGCTGGATTGGGGCTCAGCGGCCGAAGATGATTAGTGTGCAAGCGGCGGGTTGTGATCCGATCACGCGGGCTTTCGAGCAGCATGCGACGACGAGTCAATTTTTCGAGCAGGCACATACGGTTGCGAGTGGATTGCGGGTGCCTAAGGCGCTGGGGGATTTTCTAGTATTGCAAGCAGTGCGGGAAAGCGGAGGAACGGCGGTATCGGTAAGTGATGAAGCCATGCTGGATGCTGGTATTCTGCTGGCGGAACGCGAAGGGATTTTCGCGGCGCCGGAGGGTGGGGCGTGTGTCGCGGCGGTGCGACTATTGCTCGAGAGCGGTTTTCTGAAGAGCAACGAGCGAATTCTGATTTACAACACGGGATCGGGGCTGAAGTATCTGGAAGCTTACTCCACGCGCTTTCCGCGTTATGCGGCTACCCAGCAAGACAAGCTAGGTGGACTGATTACGCCGCGTTAAGAAAGCTGAGTCGGGGTCACAGCTTTTTTATTATCCAGTTCGTTTATTTTGTGGGAGGATAAAAGCGTAAGAAGTTTGGAGCTGTATTTGTTCCGGCTGGAAGTGACCTCCGTAGCCTGGCAGGCTTGCCAAGATTGTTCCCTCCACGGTTCCAGTTTTCCGAACGTAAATTTAGGAGTGTATTGAGAGATGAAGCTCTTCGTAGGCAACCTGCCCTACAAAGCTACCGAGGCTGACATTCAGGCATTTTTTGAAGAGGCCGGAGTTCATGTCGATAGTGTAAATATATTGCGCGACCGTTTCAGTGGTGAAGCCAGGGGATTCGGATTCGTGGAAATTAACGATGATGCGTTAGGAAATCAAGCGGTGCAAGCGTGCAATGGCCGGGCGTTGATGGGCCGTGCGCTCGTGGTGAATGAGGCGCGACCGCCGGAGAAGCGTGAACGAACGCATGGCGGCGGCGGGGGCGGTGGTAACGCGGGCGGCGGAGGTGGTGGACGGCAGCGCGATTTTGGCGGCAGCAAGAACCGCTGGTAGATTTTGGGGTTCACCCACTAGGAAGACGGTATGCTGGCCGTCTTTCTTGATTCCAAGCAAGTTTCCATGCGGCAGGTGGGCATACCACCTCGCCCACATGGGTCAGCGCTCATCCAACTGAGAGTCGCCGGAATCTGTAATACCGATCTTGAATTGCAGCGCGGGTATTATGGATTCTCCGGTATCCCCGGACACGAATTCGTGGGGAAAGTTGTGGAAGCCGATACACCCTCACTCATTGGGCAGAGGGTGGTGGGTGAGATCAACCTGGCTTGCGGACGCTGCGCTTTTTGCCAGGCAGGGCTGGGACGGCATTGCGAGTTTCGCGCGGTGCTGGGTATTGTGAAACACCCCGGTGCCTTCGCGGAATACCTGACGCTTCCGGAAGAGAACTTGCGGGTGGTTCCAGATCACATCTCCGATGAGCAGGCGGTGTTTGTTGAACCACTTGCGGCGGCTTGCGAAATTCTTGAACAGGCGCCTCTGGCGGCGGATTCGGAAGTGGCGGTGCTGGGTGACGGAAAACTTGGGTTGTTGATTGCACAGGTCTTGTTGGCGCATGGGGCGAGGGTGACGGTTTACGGACGGCACGCAGACAAGCTGAAAATCGCGGCGCGAGCCGGCGCGATGGTGAGCGATTCGGGCGAGCGGCCCAATGGGCGGTTTCCGTTTGTGGTGGATTCAACTGGGTCGGCAGAAGGGCTGCGGCAAGCGGTTAGTATGGTGACGCCGCGTGGAAGAGTGATCATGAAATCGACGGTGCATGAGGAAGTGAAGATCGACATGGCGCCGGTAATTGTGAATGAGATCACGTTGGTGGGATCACGTTGCGGGCGTTTCGATCCAGCAATGGAGTTGTTGAGTGCGGGCCGGGTGGATGTGGGAGAAATGGTGTCGGCGGAGTTTCCGTTGGGCGAGGCTCCAGCAGCATTCGAAGAGGCTGCGCGGCGGGGAGTATTGAAGGTCCTGTTGCGGAATGCTCAGTGATTTCGATTAGCGGACTGGTTCCCAGAGGCCAACGCCGTTGGTGATCCGTTCAACCTCTGCTACCACGCCGATGCCGGTTGGTATCCAGTAACAGGAAGTCTGTTCGTGGTCAATATACTCGGGACCTGCATCGAGAGGTAGATCCGTGTCGGTGGGTGCTTGTTCGGGTAGCTGCGGCGCGGGCGGTAAGCTTGCGGCCGTTCGGATCGAGCGCGGCGCGCAGGCGAGGAGCAAAACAGCGGCGGAGAGATAAAGCGTGACGGTCCTGGCGAACCGCTCAGACATCTTGCATTCGGCCTTTCCATGCGCCGCCTTTACCACGCCAATACTGTATGGCTGAATGCAAGGTTGCGCCGGCGTAAAAGACGGCGATCAGAGGTAAGCAGAAGGACCAGAGGAGGGGTAGACGGTATAAACGAATCATGGGTGCGTAGCTGATGCTCATGAGCAGCCAAGCGGCAGTGCCTAGAATAATTGCGGGGCGGCTCCCGCTGAACAGCGCCGCTAAGGGAGCAACGTAAGTGATGGCCAATGCGAGCAAGGTGCCGGTTAAGAGCAAGGCCGAATGGCGCAATTGGTTGAACGCCGAGCGTGAGATCATGCGGCCGATTTCGGCAAAACCGTTATAAGGGCGCAGGCTTTGGGTTTGTGCGGTGAGACCCATCCAAATCCTTCCGCCGGCGGATTTGACGGCGCGGGCGAGCGAACAATCGTCAATGATCTGGCTGCGGATGGCCGCATGACCGCCGATGCGCGCCAACGCTGCGGGCTTGATTAAGAGGCAGCCGCCTGCGGCAGCGGCCGTTTGGTGTTTCGCGGAGGCAATCCAATTGGGCGGATAAAGCTGTAAAAAGAAATAGACGAATGCGGGGATCAGCGCTTTTTCGGCGAAGTTGGCGGTGGCCAGACGAACCATATAGGAAGCCAGGTCCAACTGCCCGGCTTCGGCTTTCGCCACTAATTCCGCGACGCTGCGCGAATGGTGGCGGATATCGGCGTCGGTGAACAATAGATAATCGGCCTGCCGTTCAGACGCTGCTTGCGCGCCTTGGAAAACAGCCCAGAGCTTGCCGGTCCAACCGGGCGGCAAGGGAGCGCCGGTCAAAACAGTCAGCTGTTCTGCAAGGGCAATTTTCTGCGCCGCGAGGCGGGCGGCTTCAGCAGTGCCATCAGTGCTGGCGTCGTCAACCAAAATGACATCGAGTGGGGCGGGGAAGTCTTGGGTGAGCAGCGAGGCGACGGCTTCGCCGATGACGTCTGCCTCGTTGCGAGCAGGTATGACGGCGATCACTTTGCACGCTGGTGCGTTGGCGCTGTTGTGATTTGTGACAATGCGCCAGAAGCCGCCGCGCGCAAAGACGAGATAGATCCAGATGAGCAGCGAAAGCGCGGCCGCGCCGGTCCAAAACATTTATGCGGGCTCTTGTTGCGTCATGCAATGCAGGGTTCCCAAGCCCAGCACCAAATCGGTAGCGGCAATGCCAACGATCTTGCGGTCCGGAAACAATTGCGCGAGTTTGTTCAAGGCCACTCTATCTTGCGCATCGTTGAAGGTGGGCGCGAGCACCAACCCGTTGGCAATGTAAAAGTTCGCGTAGCTGGCGGGCAATCTTTGTCCGTTGAAAAAGACCGGCTCCGGCATGGGCAGTTTTTCCACGCGTAGGGCGAGGCCGTCTTGATCGCGCATCGCGCGCAAGAGCGCCAGGTTTTCCTTCAGCGGCTCGTAATTGAGATCCTGCTTGTTCTCTTCACTCGCGATGACGACGGTGTGTTCATCGGTGAAGCGCGCTAAATCGTCGACGTGCCCATGCGTGTCGTCGCCTGCAATGCCGTTCTTTAGCCAAAGAGTGTGACGGGCGCCCAGGAATTTGCGAAACACGCCTTCGACATCTTCGCGCGACAATTGCGGATTGCGGGCTTGCACCTTACTCAAGAGGCACTCTTCGGTGGTGAGAATTGTGCCCGCGCCATTCACATCAATGCTGCCGCCTTCCAAAACGACGCGATGGCCCTTCCATTCGGGCGTGACCATGGGCAGCTTCAACTTCGGAGCGAGTTTGGCGGTCACAGCATCATCACGTTTGGAGTTTGGATATTTGGCCCAACCGTTGAAGTGCCAGTTTAAGAGAGTGCGCCCGGCTTTCGACTGGCGCACGAAGATGGGGCAATAATCGCGCGTCCAGCTGCGGTCAGTGGGCGCTTGAAAGAATTCGACGGCTGCCATTTCCGCGCCGGATTTCTGTAAAACGTCGCGGGCTTTGTGCTCCGCTTCTTTGCCGGAGATGAGAATTCTTACTTTTTCGACGCGCGATAGATGGCGCACGATTTCGCCATAAACCCAAGGAATAGGCGCGAACTTTCCGGGCCAATCACTGGTTTCATGCGGCCAAGCGAGCCAAGTAGCAACGTGCGTCTCCCATTCCGCCGGCATGCGGTAGCCGCGTTTGGCCATCACTTTAGGCAAGCCAACGGTTCGTAATGGGTGCATAGGCGTCTATGCGGCGGTCGCGGAAGAAGGGCCAATTCTTGCGCACTTCATCCATCTGTTTCGGATCGCATTCGGTCACCAGCACTTCCTCTTCGTTGGCGGAGGCTTGGGCGATGACGCGGCCGAACGGATCGGACACGAAGGAATTGCCCCAAAATTCCAAGCCGTTTTCGGGTGTACCTTCGAATCCCGTCCTATTTACGGCCGCCACGTAGACACCATTGGCAATGGCGTGCGCGCGTTGAATGGTGCGCCAAGCGTCTAACTGCGCTTCGCCGTGCTGTGCCTTCTCGGAAGGATGCCAGCCGATAGCGGTTGGATAAAACAAAACATTCGCACCTTGCAAACTGGTGAGACGCGCGCCTTCGGGATACCATTGATCCCAACAAACCTGTACGCCGATGCGCGAAAAGCGCGTTTCGAAATTCAAAAATCCGAGATCGCCCGGAGTGAAATAAAACTTTTCGTAAAAGAGCGGATCGTCGGGGATGTGCATCTTGCGATAGATGCCAGCGAGGGAACCATCGGCGTCAATGATGGCGGCGGTGTTGTGGTACAAACCTTGCGCGCGTTTTTCGAAGAGTGAAGCGACGACCGACACGCCCAAACTCTTTCGCGACTGCGCCGAGGGCTTCGGTGGAAGGGCCGGGAATTGTTTCGGCCAGGCTGAATAGCGCGGCGTTTTCTTCGCGGCAAAAATACTGGCTGCGGAATAGTTCCTGCAAACAAATAATTTCCGCCCCTTTGCCAGCCGCCTCGCGAATGCCCGCGATGGCTCGTTGCAGATTCGCGTCCGAATCGGTGGAGCACTTCGTCTGCACGAGGCCGATCTTAAATTTGCTGTCTCGATTTGCCGCCATAGTTTACATGTAGATTCCACCGTTCACGTCTAAAACGTGACCGGTGATAAATCCCGCTTCCTCACTAACCAAAAATTTGACTGCCGCCGCGATATCTTCAGGCGCACCCATGCGCCTGAGCGGCGTTTCGGCGATCATTCTCTGTTTTAATTCTTCCGATAAGCCGTGTGTCATCTCAGTGCCGATAAAGCCGGGCGCAACGGCGTTCACGGTGATGTTGCGGCTGCCGACTTCCTGCGCCAGCGATTTCGTCAAGCCGATCAGACCGGCCTTCGAAGCGACGTAATTGGCCTGTCCCGGATTGCCCTTTTCGCCCACCACCGATGAAATGTTTACGATCCGGCCCCAGCGTTCGCGCATCATTCCGGGTAGAACTTGTTGAATCGCATAAAACGAGCCACTCAAGTTTGTATTGAGCACGCCTTCCCAATCCGCCTTTTTCATGCGAACGGCCAAGCCGTCTTTGGTGATGCCCGCGTTGTTAATGAGAATATCGATTCTGCCAAATTCCTTCGCAGCTTTGGCCATGCCCGCGGTGATGGAGTCGCTATTGGAGAGATCCATTTCAACAATAAAAGATTCAGCGCCCACGTCGCGCGTGAGTTGGGCTGTCTCTTCCAGTTGGTCGAGCGTGCGCGCGGCTAAGACAACTTTGTACCCTGCCAGCGCCAAAGTCTGCGCGCACGCTCTTCCAATGCCGCGACTGGCTCCCGTTACTAATGCGATTCGCACGTCCATGATTCCCTCTCATCATAATGGGTGTACGTAACCCATGCCTCTTGAAGACTTGCGCGACTTCATTCGCGCGTTAGAAAAACAAGGCGAACTCAAGCGAGTTTCCATTGAAGTGGACCCGTATCTGGAGATTACCGAGTTTGCCGATCGTTCCGTCAAACACAATGGGCCGGCGCTGTTGTTCGAAAAGCCGAAGGGTTCGAGCGTCCCTTTGCTGATTAATGCGTTCGCCAGTATGCGGCGCATGGAGATTGCGTTAGGCGTGAAAGATGTTGATGAGATTGCTCAGCGAATCGCGGGTTTTCTGGAGTTGCAGAAGCCCGAAGGGTTGCTGGATAAGTTGAAGATGCTGCCGAAGCTGAGCGAGATTAGCGCATCGTTTCCGAAAATTGTTTCGAAAGGCCCCTGCAAGGAAATGATTCGCAAGAGCGGCGATTTTTCGCTCGACGAATATCCGATTCTGCATTGCTGGCCGCAAGATGGCGGGCGATTCATCACGCTGCCTATCGTGTTTTCGAAAGATCCAGCCACTGGCAAACGCAATTGCGGCATGTATCGCATGCAGGTTTACGATGGCCAAACCACCGGGATGCACTGGCAGAAGCATAAGCAGGGCGCCGATCACTTTCGCCGCCTGGCTGCTGAAGGTAAACAAACGCGCATGCCGATTGCGGTTGCGCTGGGCTGCGATCCGGTGACGCTTTATTCGTCAATTCTGCCGCTGCCTCCTTCGATTGACGAAATGTTGTTCGCCGGTTTCATGCGCGGTTCACCGGTGGAAATGGTGAAATGCGAAACGTGCGACATTGAGGTGCCGGCGAATTCAGAGATCGTTCTGGAGGGGTACGTTGATGTAGGCGAGTTGCGACGGGAAGGCCCGTTTGGCGATCACACAGGCTTTTATTCGTTGGATGACGATTACCCGGTGTTTCACATTGAGTGCATTACGCAGCGCAAAAATCCGATTTATCCGGCGACGATTGTCGGACCCCCGCCTATGGAAGATTTCTATATGGGTAAGGCGGTGGAACGAATTTTTCTGCCCCTCATGAGGACGCAATTACCGGAAGTGCGCGATATCTGCATGCCCGCGGAAGGCGTGTTCCACAATTTGATTCTGGTTTCGATTCGCAAGACGTATCCCGGTCATGCGCGGAAAGTGATGCATGCCGTTTGGGGTTTGGGCCAGGCTATGTTCAGCAAATGCATCATTGTGGTGGATGACGATGTGGATGTGCAAAATGTGTCGGAAGTGGCTTGGAAGGCGCTAAACAATATCGATCCACAGCGCGACATCGAGTTCAGTATGGGGCCGATCGATTCGCTCGACCACGCTAGCCGTCTGCCCGATTACGGTTCGAAGATGGGCGTGGATGCTACCCGCAAACTGGCGGCCGAAGGATTTGCGCGGCGCTGGCCGGATGTGATTCGGATGTCGCCCGAAGTTGTGAAGCGGGTGGATGATTTGTGGAAGCGCGCCGGACTCGGCAAGTAGATGGAGCGCGTGCCCTATCGCGCCACGGAAGGCGCGAGTGTTTATGATGGCTTGCGCCTTCCGGTGACCATTTCACTTGACAATGTGCGCAGCATGTATAACGTGGGCGCGTTTTTTCGCACGGCCGATGGAGCGGGGATCGAGCGGCTGTTGTTGAGCGGCATTACGGCGCGGCCGCCGAAGAATGCCATTGCGAAGACAGCGTTAGGGGCGGAGGAACGGGTGGCGTGGCAGGCGGTGGACGATTTAGGCGTGTGCCTTGCCGGCTTGCGGGCGGACGGCTATGAAATCGCGGCGATTGAAACGAGTACGCGCGCGGTGGATCTGTTCGATTGGCGTCCGCACTTTCCGGTGTGCGTGCTTTTTGGGCATGAAGTGGAGGGGCTGTCAGCGGAGTTGTTGGCGGCGTGCGACACGCATGTGCGGATTCCGATGCTGGGGTTGAAGCATTCGTTGAATGTGGCGAGTGCGGGGGCGATTGTGATGTATGAGTTGTTGCGGAAATACCGAAGGCTATACCAAGTGTTATAGCTAATGGGCAGGCCGCATTGGCACGAGAGATACTTCAAGCCGTCAGCCCTTCCTCTTCGGCTTCCTGACCGCGCCAGGAGCCTGCTCGCCACGCGGCCAAACGTGGGGTGGCTCGGTTGATGAGCGCATCACCAACTCGTTTCTGAGGGCCGTAAGCTCTTCTGTGTGTAGAATTCCCCTCAAGTCCGCGATGTTTATTGCGATGCTGCGTTCATTTGTGACAGGAGCGCCATCGGCATCTACCTCCTGGGCAACGCCACCTATTATCTGTGCAATCCTGCGCTCGAACTGGTCCGGCTTATTTTCGATTTCGAAGGTTAACCATAGGGCTCCACTTCTGCCGGATTAAGGAAAACCTGCTTGTATCCAGCGGCTCCTCCGTAGCTCCATGCTGGATCAATGTGCTGAGCGCCTTGTACACCTCTTCGAGGTACTCCTCACAAAATCCAACGTGCTTGTCGAATGCCACAGTAGCCATGTGGGAGGTGGCGCCCACAGAAAAGACGTTTTGCGTTTCGAGCAACTCCCGGCTCTGACGGGCCTTCTGTCGTTCGATGGATCGGTCGCTTAGAAATTTCGTTAAGCCAACCGCAGCCGGCGCAGCTATTGCGGACCCAATTAGGCCTACGACGACCGTGGGCCAATCCATTGTGGCACTGGTTAACGAATCCCCACGGTGCTGGTCGCAAAGTTCGCAACCCAGCTTTGAAAAAAGACGTCTTCCGCAGCTACCGCTCCAGCGCAGCCCGCATCCCGATAATTTCTCAGAATCCGGTCAGTATCTTCCCCGCTTGCCACTACGATTTCAGCCTTGGTCTGAGGGTTGAGAAGTAGTTCGCGGGCGCGTCCATCGACAGGCTGAAGGCTGTAGCCGCATACCACGACCCGATCTGCAGTTTGCACCGCAGCGGCAGCTTGATGCCAAAGTTAATTCCAAAATTCCGCGTATTCAGCTCCGGTATTGGCTGCGAAATAAAATCTTTTGAACGCGCCGGAAAAATCATCACGGGCAAGGCCGCCCCGCCAGTGTTCACTATACGTCTCAAACTGTAGTGAAGCAGGGGCCGAAGATTGCGCTCTTCGGCCCCACGTAGTTGATTATACACCCGGAAGTGACAAATGGACAAATCCCAGATCGGGCGCGAACTGCAAGCGATGCGAAAAACCCACGGCGGTGGCCGTCCCGTTAAGCTGAAGCGCTGTCCCAAGTGCGGTGGCAAGTTCAGCGCCCGCGACGTGCGCAAGCCGTGCCCGGATCACGGGCAACCGACGACTGAGTAACTCGACTTCCCACCCCTGTAACCCGGTTGCACGGGCGCTCAAAACCGCTTAAGCGGCTTTATCACCTTCAAGCCAAATTCGCAGGCCCGTTCTCAGCGCTTTGCGGAAACGCTCCTGATCACGCCAGTTGCGATCCACCCCAGACGCCAGCTTAGCCATTCGCTCATTCAGCGCCTTCCCCTCAGCCCGCATACGCTCCAAGGCTTGCCTCAATGCTTCGTGCCGCTCTTCAAAGTTCACTTGAGCCCCGTGTGATCTTTCAACCGGGCAATTTCCTTATCGTGTTCGGCTGAAGCTTTGTAGAAATCCTTCAGATCGCGTTCAATCACTTCCAAACGCCGCTCCAAGGAAGCGAAGCCACGATAGTTGAGAAGCAGCGCGGTCACCGGCACGATGATCGCGCCGCTTGCCACCACGATTGAATTCGTGTCCACGCCGCCAGTATAACTCGCGCTGAGTAATCCAACTTCCAAACCCCTGGGTAAGGAGTCAGATGCCACTAGCCAAAGCTCGTTTCACGACCGCCAACCCACCTAAACCTTCGCGCCGCGAACAAAGCAACAAACGCCACAAGAAACAAGTTGCCAAACGCACTGAGCGCTTCTATCGCACCGGCAAACAGCTTCCTCAATATGCCCCACGCGAACCTGAAGCCGCGATCCTGGCTCTACCGCCTCCGGAACCGCCGCCCTTCATCTCCGACGACCGACTCCTAGCCACTTATGAGCGTTTGATAATCCGCGTCTCCCACTGCCTCCAAAACAAATATCACCTCCGCGACGAAGACGCCCAAGATATTCAGCAAGCCGCCAGAATCAGGCTCCACAAATGCGCCCAAGACAAGCGTCACATCGGCGTCTGGTGCCGCACAACAATCAACAACGCCATGCGTAGCGAGTTGACCCGTATCCGCCGCCACAAAGACAGCACAACGCCACTCGATCCCGCGTCGTACACGCCCTCCAAGGATTCATCCACAGATTCCCTTCGAAAACCCCAATTTCAAGTACTGTGTTTGCAAGGAATTAACCTTTCAGCGCATTTACACGGACGGCCTCTTTTCTTGCGGACGATGGCAGGGACGGAGGGGGTGCAAGGAGAAGCCGGAGAGGTGGCTAGAGGCGAGGGAGGAACGGGAGGAGCAGGCGCTGGAGGGAGCACGAAGTGCGGATCCAGGCGCCGCAGCCTGGCCAACAAACGGCCGCGCACTTTGTGGGGGTGTTGCTTGTCGTAGTAATCACCGCCCAATTCGCGATAGTCGGTGCCATCGCGTAGCATGCAGTAAGCAATGATCAGCATACGGTGCGCCGTAGCCATGAGCGCTTTTTTGGTCCCGCCTTTGGCTTTTTGGCGTTGAAAGAACGCGGCCAGAAAGCAGTTCTTCTTTCTGCTGGCGCCCCAAGCCGACTGGCACAAAGCACGCCGCAGCCAGCGATTTCCCTTGCGGGTGCGGTTACTAAGCCGCTTGCCTGCACTCTCGTTATTGCCTGGACACAGGCCAGCCCAACTGGCAGCATCCTTAGCAGTGGGAAAAACTCGCATATCTGTGCCGAGCTCGGCTAACAGAGTCCAGGCGGTAATGACGTCGACCCCGGGCATGGTACACAGGCGAAGCACCACATTCATATCCACGCGCTGGACGATGGCCTGGTTCAGCCGTAAGATCTTCATTTCGACAAACTCCAAATCCTCCAGCAGTTCCTTCAGCAGGAAACGATGATGTTCGGTTACGTCACCTCGCAACGCCAAACGCAAGGCGGGCAACTTCTCCCGCAACTTCCCTTCGGCGTGTTCGGCCAGCTGATTCGGCTGTTGCTCGCCTTCGATGATCGCCTTGATCATCTTGCGGCCCGACACTCCCAGAATGTGAGTCGCCACGGTGTCTAGTTTGAGGCAGGCGTCTTCCAAGACCTTATGAATCCGATTGGAAATGCGATTCATCTGTTCAGTCAGCTTCACCCGATAACGGGTCAGGTCTCGGAGAGCGCGCGTTTCCGCCGGCGGAACGAAGCTCCCCTGCACCAGGCCAGGCGCCAATAGCTCAGCCAGCCACTGACTGTCGCGCTTGTCTGTCTTCTTGCCCGGCATGTTCTTCACCTGATACGGATTGAACAGCAACAGTTGGAACTGACTTTCCAACGCATACCAGACAGGCTTCCAATAAACGCCGGTCGACTCCATCGCTACCTGCGTCATTTTCAGCGCTTTCAGCCAGGAGTTCAACGTCTCCAGCGCTCTGCTATGCGTCTGAAACTCCTTTCTCCTGATTTGCGGTTGTGGCGAATCCTCGTAGATCAGCACGCACGCGGTCACCGAATCTTTGTGGACATCAATGCCGCAGCAGCGCTCATGTTCAACTCGAATGCGCATAGTCTCTCCTTGTCTGCCGCAGGGCGGGGACGCAGCAAAAAATAGATGTTCCTTGTCGTGCTCTACACCTTGCGGTGCAGGCGACACTGCGTTGTGCCAGTAAATAGCGTCCGGCCAGGTTCACAAACGGGCTCGTAGCCCAGACAGAGGGCCGGCTTAAATTTGCCCCGCGACACTACCACTTTCTCTCACTTTCGCGCCCGTTTTCATACCGCGTTGCGGCGGAACTTGGACCGTCCTGAAACGGGTCACAACACTTGTATCAAACTGCAAAGAAATGTTAAACCCAATCGACCCAATGACCTACCAGCTTTTTCTAGCCTAAAATTGCGCGTTCGCGTACCGGCCACTTTCCGTCACAAGCTATTTTGGGGCCAGAAAAGCGGCCTACGGGCTCTTCTAATTTCCCAAAGGACGACCACCACTATGAATCGCAAAGAACGCCGTGCCGCCGCGCACAAAGATCGAAAGCTCGCCCGCAAAGCTGGCTTCCCCACTCCTCAACCGGTACACCCCTCCACCGCCGCCCGCTGCCACCCGGAGCCGGTCGTCATCCCCCAAACTCCC
Organism: Bryobacterales bacterium; assembly: GCA_963764105.1. Classification (GTDB taxonomy): domain Bacteria; phylum Acidobacteriota; class Terriglobia; order Bryobacterales; family Bryobacteraceae; genus Bog-105. The sequence continues at coordinate 39,282 of CAVXRP010000038.1, read as the reverse complement.
ATCTCCGACGCCCAACTCACCGCCAACCGCGCCAACGCCCAACTCTCCTGCGGCCCAAAAACGGAAGCCGGCCGCGCCGTCTCCTCCCAAAACCGCACCACCCACGGCTTGGCCCGTCACAACGGAACCTTCGTCCTTTTCTCCTCCGAAGACCCCAATGGCTTCGAAGCGTTAAAAGCCGCTCTCGCCGAAGAACACTGTCCAACCACTGAAACCGAATCCATATTAATCAACGGCATGGCCGAATCCCACTGGCTCGCCAACCGCGCCCAAACCCTTCAAAACACCTGTCTCGATCCGCAAACCGGCCAAATCACCGACGCCTCGTTGTTCTCCCTCTACCTCCGCTACCAAACCACCCACAACCGCGCCTTTCACAAATGTCTGAATGACCTCCTAAAGCTCCGATCCGAAAAGCGCAAGGCCGAAAATGGCTTCGAAGCGCAGAACCGCAAAAACGCAGAACTCCGCCTCAAAAACGAGCGCCACGAAATGAAAAAAGAACACCATGAATGGGATATTCGCCTCAAAGACGCCACATTCTGTCACCGCGTAGGCCAAAACGTCTCCCACACCAGCCAAGCCGCCCGCGAAAATCCTGGCTTCGAAGCGCAATACATCGCCGAAGTCGATAGACTGCTCCAAAATCAGCGTCCGGAGGTCGCCCAATCAGCCGCCGCCTAGCACAACCGCGCCGCGTCTTGCCTCGAAAATACTTTCTTTGAAAACCACGGATTCATCGCGCGTAGGGCGGCCATTCCTGGCAGCGACGCGGCTTTCCAGCCGCCTCCGAGCGACCTCCTGGTTACGCTAAAACATTCCTATATGGAAACGTTATTGACCAGCATTGCCGAAGCTAAGCGGCGTCGTCAAATTCGTAGTGCCGTCATGGGATCGATCCGCATCGCCCGGCGCGCCGGGACGTAAGTGGCGGCAGTGGCCATCAGGGAAAATAGCAGCCCAATCCCGGCAAAGATAGCCGGATCGAGAGCACGGACCTGAAAGAGGAGGCTCTCCATAATTCGCGTCAAAAGGATGGCTCCGCCCACTCCGATCGAGGTTCCGGCAAGAGTCAGCAAGATCCCTTGCCGCATGACTAAGCCCAGAATTTGCGCTTGCCCCGCACCCAGCGCCCAGCGGATGCCCAGCTCATTAACGCGTTGCGCTACCGAGTAGGAGACAGCTCCATAGATGCCAATTAACGCGAGCACAAGCGCCACTCCGGCGAACGAACCCAGCAATCTTAGTATCAAAAACCTCTGTCCTAACTCTTCATCCAACAGATCGTCCATGGTTTGGGCCTTTAGAATGGGCTGATCGCGGTCAATGGCCTGTACCTGTTCGCGTATAGCCTTCGTGAACGCGCGCGCATCGCCCATGGTCCTCACCGCAAGCATAGCCGAGGGCTGAGGGTTTTGGGCAAATGGCTCGTACACGGTTTCAGGCCACGCGCTCTTTTCGAGGTTCTGATGAACGTTTGTGACGATGCCTACGATCTCCGCAGGCTCCGCCTTGAGACCGCCAATCAGCAGATGCTGGCCGATGGGGTCCTGTCCCGCCGGATATTCGGGCCAGAAGCGGCGAGCCGTGGCTTCGTCAATGATGGCCACGCGACGTGAGGTGGCGTTATCTTCAAGCCCGAAATCACGACCTTGTCCCAGCGTTATTTCAAGCGTTCGAAAATAATCCGGCGCGACGATCAGCAGGGTCGCAATAGGGCGCTCGTTTAGCTTAAGCAAAGTCTTTCCGGCATCCTGCACGGGAGTGCCGACGTAGCCCGTCATCGGCAGAAACATCGCCGCCGTCGCGCTGCGGACGCCCGGCAGAGATCCCACTCTCGAAACGAGATCTTGAAAAAACGAGGTCTTCTTCTGATCGGTGTCGTAGCGGGCGAGCGGCAGCGCCACCCGCACTGCCAGGAGGTTCGAAGGGTTAAACCCCACCTCGACGCGCCGCAGACGAACCACGCTTCGCATCAGCAGAGTCGCGCCAATCAAGAGAACCACCGAGAGCGCCACTTGGCCTATAACTAATAAACCGCGCCGGCCGCCAATGCCGGCAAAAGCGCGGCTGGAGGCGCCGTGAATCGCCGCTACGCCAGTCATCCGGAGCATTTGAATGAGATCCGCTTGGGAGATGCGGAGCGAAGGTGCTAATCCAAACAGCAAGCCCGTCAAGATGGAGAGAATGAGCGCATAAGCGAGCACCGTTGCGTCCAGCTGAATCTCACCCGCTCGCGGTAAGTCCAAGCCAGTGATTCGGGGGATCGCGCGCACACAAAACGCGGAAAGAAATGCGCCGATTAACCCGCCGGAGAACGATAGCAGAACACTCTCAGTAAGAAGCTGCGCTATGAGCCGTCGCCGGGAGGCTCCCAGCGCGGAGCGTACGGCGAACTCCCGCGACCGGGAACTGGCTCGCGCCAATAGCAAACTTGCCACGTTCGCGCAGGCGATCAAGAGCACAAAGCCGATGGCTCCGAACAACATCCAAAGCGCTGTGCGCACGCCACCCACAATCTCATCTTTCATGAGGGTAACTTCCCTTGCCGTTTTGAGCTTGGCGTCGAGCATGGCCGGATGAGCCTGTGCGTAGCGGCGATGAACAACAGCCATCTCGGCGTTTGCCTCTTCCGTGCTGACACCGGGCCGCAAGCGCCCGAATACCGTTAGGAACGGGCTGATTCGCCGGGACTCAGGCTTCATTAGCGGCCATTCCTCCGGTCTCGTAATCCAGGCATCCACATGCGGGAAAGGAAATTGCAAGTGCGGCGGCAGAACGCCCACGATGGTGCAAGGTGTAGCTGCGAGTGTCACCGTTCTGCCGATAATCCTCGGCTCCCCGTGAAAGCGCCTCTGCCACAACTCGAAGCTAATCATCGCCACCGAAGGACCACCGGGCAAATCGTCCGCCGGAACGAACCCGCCTCCCAACTCGGGCTGGATGCCCAGCACCTGCGCGGAACCGGCTGACACTCGAACTCCGGTCACCACCTCCGGTTCCGCGCCGCCGGCCAGCGTTAGGTTCTCTTCGGGCGTAAAGGCGACAAGTCCACTAAAGGAATGCGCGCCCCTCTTCATCTCTTCAAAACGCGTGGGACTGGCGCCGCCGGAGACCCAGATTAAACGATCAGGATCGCGGTAATCGAGAGGCTTCAGCAACACCGCCCGTATTACCGAAAACATCGCGGTGTTGCCTCCGATACTCAAGGCGAGAATCAGGATAGCGGTGGCACTGAACGCCGGGTTGTTTCGCACACCCCGCAGCGCGTAGCGAATGTCTTGCCAAAGGTAGCTTGGCACTTACCCCCCTCACGGAATGATCGCAATCGCGCCGTCGACGGAATCACCCTTCACGGATGCCAACGCCTCGTTGATGTGATCCAGCGGCAGCGCGCGGACTTTGGGCTGGAGGCCGATATCGGTCGCGATCTTTAAGAAATCGCGCGCATCGGCGCGAGTCATGTTTGCCACGCTGCGGATTTGCCGCTCACCCCACAGCAACTTATCGTAGTCAAACTCCGGGATGCGATCGAGATGGATCGCGTTGATGGCCACCACTCCTCCTTTTCTCAAGCTGGCTAACGCGGAGACCACAACATCTCCACTGGGAGCGAACGTGATGGCCCGGTCGAGTTCCACAGGCGGCTTTTCCTTCTCACTTCCCACCCAGGCAGCACCAAACGAAGCGGCGAAAGCGCGGTGCGATTCGCCCCGTGTCGCAACGTATACTTTGCAATTCCAGGAGTGCAGAACCGCGATGGCGAGGTGCGCCGATGCGCCAAAACCGAAGAGGCCCACATGGTCGCCAGGCTCCACGCCCGCCACGCGGAGGCTGCGAAAGCCTATGATGCCAGCGCAGAGGAGGGGAGCGGCGTGCAAGTCATCCAGCGCTTTGGGAAGAGGATAAACGAAATCGGATCGGACGAGCGCATATTGCGCGTAGCCGCCGTTCACTGTGTATCCGGTGAAGGTGGGTGAGTCACAGAGATTTTCAAAACCTCGCAAGCAATACGGGCAAGTTCCGTCCACTCCACCCATCCAAGATACTCCCACCCGTGTCCCCGCGGAGAGGTCTGCAGTGGCTCCATCGACTACGTCGCCCACAATCTGATGCCCGGGAATCAGATTGGGTACCCTTTGCGGCAGCTCGCCTTCCACTATGTGAAGGTCTGTCCGGCACACACCGCAGACCCGGACTTGGAGAAGGACATGGCCTGGTTTGACGACCGGCTTAGCTACCTCCTGCAATGTGAGGTATTGCGAAGAGGCGTTCTCGGGCTTTACTAAAACTGCCGCTTTCACGGCTTTTACCTCCTACGAACGAGCACCACAATCGATCTCGCACCGACGTTGTACCTGAGCGACGGCAGCGTTTCCCCGTCGCCGTCCAGAAAATCGTCAGGCTCCGCTGCGCTGGTATCGACCATTCGCCGCCACTGGTGCGCTTCACCTTGCTGCACAACGAATCTCAGTGGCTCCCAGTAGGAATTGATCATTACATACAGATCGACGTCGTTCTGCGAGGCGCCATCGAGATAGAACGCCAGGGTGCGCGATTCAGCGGAAAGATCGGGGGCAACTCCCACTCCATGCCACTTTACATCGTCACGCCAAAAACGGCTGCGGCACAAGGTCGGATGCGCCTTACGAAAGGCGATCATCTTCTTGAAGAATGAAAACATCCCGTGGTTGCTTCTTAACCTGCTCCAATCGAGCCAGCTCGTCTCATTGTCCTGGTTATACGGATTATTGTTGCCGCTCTGCGTCTGCAGGAACTCATCCCCGGCACGAAACATGGGAACGCCAGCCGACAGAAAAAGGAGGCAACAGAAATTCTTCGCTTGGCGGCAGCGCAAAGCCATCACTCCGGGAGGTACATCGCCGTCTCCCTCCCAACCGCAATTCCAGCTGAAGTTTTCGTTCAAGCCGTCCCGATTGTCTTCGCGGTTGGCCCAATTCCTCTTGTGGTTGTATGAGACCAAGTCGTATAGCGTGAAGCCGTCATGGGCCGTTATGAAGTTGATCGACTGGTAGGGACGATAGGCGTTCATCCGGTCATCCGGGAAAAGGTCGGAACTGCCGTAAAGGCGCGTCATCAGAGCCCCAACCATTCCTGGATCTCCTTTAACAAAGCGGCGCACATCGTCGCGAAAAGCCGCATTCCACTGCGACCACGTTATTCCTGGAAAACCGCGTCCGAGTTGGAACCCTCCCGAAGCATCCCAAGGCTCGGCTATCAGCCGGATACCGGCGAGGTCGGGAGCGGATGAGATTTGCCCGAATACCGGTGGATCCTCCCAGTTGAGCGATCCGTCTTTCTTGCGGCTAAAGACCGACGCTAAGTCAAAACGGAACCCATCCACTCGCATCTCTCTCGCCCAATAACGGAGGCTGTCCAGTAAAACTTTGCGAACGTAATCGCTAGAGAAATTCAAGGTGTTTCCGGTGCCTGAGTAATCCAGGTAAGGCTTGGCGGGGTTGCCGGAAAGAAGGTATACGGTCGCGTTGTCAATTCCTTTGAAGCTATAGATCGGACCACCTTCGTCGCCTTCACAAGTGTGGTTGTAGACCACATCCAGAAACACCTCGATGTTGGCGGCATGCAAGGCGTCTACCATCTCCCGGAACTCGCGGTGAGCGTCAACGGCGCTGTCGGCGTATCCGCTGTGAGGCGCAAAGAAGCTTAGGGGAGTGTAGCCCCAGTAGACGCCCTCGCCCGGGTCGAATTGAAATACCGGCATCAGTTCAACGACGGTGACGCCGAGCTCTTTCAGATATGGAATCTTCTCTATCACGCCGGCGTACTTGCCCCGTTTCTCCGACACAACGCCGGAGTTGGGATTTTGCGTGAAGCCTCTCACGTGAAGCTCGTAGATGATGGCGTCCGCCGTCACCCGGCAAGCGGTTTTGCCCCCAAGGCCAGCGGGAGTGTCGGCCGGAGCCTGGGGAATTAGGCCTAGCGGGGCGCGGCCGGCGTTGCTGCCAGTCCCAATGGCGGCGGCCCGTTCGAAATCCGCAGGGAAAAAAATAGTCTTGGCGTAGGGATCGAGCAGAACCTTCTGCGGATCGAAGCTATGCAACAAAAAGGAACCGGCGGCTGAAGGCCCATCTACCGAGTAAGCGTAGTAGCGCGCATTGCGCATTTTTGAGCCTGGAATGATGCAGTGCCATGTGCGCTCCGTTTTGTTCTTCAAATAATCGAAGTGATAGGTGAGCAGCGGCCTGACAAGATCCGACTCCGCATACAGCAGCAGAGTTACATTCTCAGCGTGTTCAGAATAGAGGGCGAAATTGTATGCCTGTAGGTCTGAAATCCAGGTAACGCCGGACGGCAGAGGCGAACCTTCCTCAGCGGTCCAGTGAGATACAGACAGGTCAGTTACGTCCAGTGGCACGGCTAGCGTTACAATAACAAACCATAAGCACGGCGTGATGAATAGCGTATTAATCCGCGGCGAGAGTGTGGCGGCCTGCTGTTGCGCCAGCTTGTTAGATAGAGCGGGCGTTCCCTTTAGCCGTGAGAGTGTGAGCAGACCCAAGCTGCCGGCAATTATGATTGGTGAAACAGCGCAGCGCTTGCTGGGCGATATCTTTCCGGGCGCGCAATTATTCAAAGGCCTACCTCACATAAGCAAACGCGTTGTGAAGTGGGGACAACAGCGCGAGGCATCGGCGCTGCCCCATGCGGCCGTGGTGGTTTCTGAACAAACGCTGCTGAGCCGCATCGCGCCGCTGTTGCCTTCGGTGCGTTGGACAGAAGGCGAAACTCCTGATTGGACGATTTTTTCGTCGCGCCCTTTGCCAGAACCGTCCCAAGACATTCATTTTGGTTCGCGCATGGCCATCGCATCCGCAGTCAAGCTCAAGCCTGGTTTTGACGGGGAAGCCAGTTGGGTGGAATCGTTGCCGCACGGCTGGCTATTCATGCTGCCCAATGAAGAGGGTGGCTGGCTTTTGTCAGTGGGGGAAGGCGCCGAAACGCTGCTGGCGGAGAGTTCGCTGCTAGCGCCCCAGATCTTAAGCGTTAACAGCGACGCGAGAAGCTTCCCTTGCCATCCGCGCGTTGCCGAGCCACTCTGCGGACCGGATTGGTTGGCATGCGGCAGCGCTGCCTTGGGGTTCGATCCGTTGTGCGGCGATGGCAGCGGCTATGCAGCGCGGGAAGCCATTCTCGCGTCCGCAGTCGTGCGCGCCGTGGCGCAAGGTTCGGGCAGGGAAGGACTGCTGGCGCATTACCGCGCGCGCCTGCTGGCCGGTTTTGAGAAGCACCTCGAAGTTTGTGCTGAGTTCTACCGTTCCGGCCATTGCGGCCCGTGGTGGGATGAGCAGAAGAGCGCTACCGAAAGAGGGTTGGCGTGGTGCCGAGAGCAGCTATCGGGCTTTGGCGTCTTTCAATATCGCTTGAGCGGATTCTCATTGGAACCGGTCTATGTGGAACCGCGCGCCTAAAAAGCTTCCGGATTTCAGGCCGTTTAGCGAAAACGTGATATGCTACCGAACTACAAGCGTTTTCTGTTTTTCATTCACTCCCCGCCCAGTCGCCCCGGCAACCCTGCCTGTTGCAATCGTTTCTTGAAGCCTTTTCGCGCTGAGTCCTTCGGAAAGGAGATTCGTGTTGGAGTTTTAGCTCGATGACCCCACAACCTGCAACGATATTGGGCGGGCATGATGCGCCTGACGACGCCGCGATTTTGCCTGCCGAGATTCGATGTCAACTCGAACGAATGTTAGCGAGCCGTACATTCCGCACCGCCGAGGGTCAGAAGTCGTTTTTAAAATATGCGGTCGAAGAAGCGCTGGCTGGGCGTGCGAGCCAGATCAAAGAGTATCTAATTGGAGTCGAAGCGTTCAGCCGCGGAGACTTGTTCGATCCGCGTTTAGATCCCATTGTCCGCACCCAAGCACGGAAACTTCGGGCGCGCCTGCTGAAATATTACCAGACGGAAGGCGTCGAGGACCCGATTCGCATTGAGTTCCCAAAAGGATCTTATGCCCCCACATTCAGTCGCGTGGGAGATGCGCTTACTGCGCCTAAACCCACTCCCGTCGTCACTGGCCAAACGCATGTTGAAGAACCGCGGCTCATGGAATCCGCAGTACCTTCTTCATCCGCATTCCCGCCAACTTGGAAAATCGCCGTGGTGTCGGCCGCGCTATTGGCGCTTGTGCTGGCCGTTGCTTTCGCTTTCTACGCCGTGAGCGAGAGACCGTTGGAGCGTGCGCCCGAAACCGCGTCTTCCGTCGCCGTTTTGCCGTTCGTCAATCTCAATGGCGATAGTGCAGATGAGTTTCTAAGCGACGGACTGACTGACGACATAATTGAATCGCTGGGGCAGGCGCCAGGGCTGCGCGTGGCGGGCCGGACCTCCGCATTCCGATTCAAAGGAAAATCGCTCAGCGTGCGCGAGATCGGCCAACAACTCAAAGTTCACGCCATTCTAAAGGGCACGGTCAAGGTTTTGGGTGACCGCCTCCGCATCACGGCTCAACTCAACAATGCGTCGGACGGACATCATTTGTGGTCCGGCAGTTTCGAGCGCGACACAAAGGACGCCCGCGAGATCCAACGGGATATTTCGACGGAGGTCGCCAGTGTGTTGGGTGCGCGTCTGGTCCACGGCGGCGACGAGAAGACGCTCTCCATTCCCAACGCTGCTTCGCCCACTCACGACGCCTATCAGAGCTACTTGCAAGGCCTCTACCATTGGAACAAGTTGAAGGCCGATGAACTGGCCATGGCCATCGGCTACTTTGAAAAGGCAATCGCAGCCGATCCTTCCTTCGCCAGAGCCTATACCGCGCTGGCGGATTGTTACGTGATGGCGCCCCAGGTAGCGGCGGCGCCTCCTGGCGAGATTGTTCCGAAAATCAGGGCGGCGGCCGGCAAGGCCCTCGAACTGGATAGCTCGTTGGGGGAAGCTCACATCGATCTGGCGATTTGCGCCGAATACGACTTTGATTGGACAACGGCGGGCGCGGAATTCAAGAAAGGCCTCGACTTAAGCCCTGATAACGCGGTGGCGCACCTGTGGTACGCCAAGTATCTGGCGATAATCGGGCGCAGGCCGGAGGTTCTCATCCAGCGTAAAATCGCGGCCGAGCTCGATCCCGTTTCGCCGTATGCCGTGCAAGCCGTGGGCGGCTATCTTTCGGTCATGGGCCGGTACGATGAAGCCATCGCCCAGTTCCGTAAGGCGATCACGCTTGAACCGAATTTTGGATTGAGTCATCAAGGTTTGGGAGTCGCCTACATACTTCGTGGGCGCGACCAAGCCCAAGGAATAGCCGAACTGGAAGCGGCGTGTCAGCTGATGCCGGGGGCGCGCAGAGAGGCGTTGTTGGGATGGGCCTATGCGACCATCGGCAACGCCGTGGAAGCGCGGCGGATTCTGAATCGCTTTTTGGCTGAATCCAATCACCCGTCTTTCCCGGCCCTTGCCATTGGACAGGTCTATATCGGCCTCGGAGATAAGGACCGCGCCTTCGAATGGCTGGAGAAAGCAGCTGATCAAAGAGACTTGGACTTGACGCTTCAATGGGACTCGTTTTACGAGCCACTTCGCTCGGATGCGCGCTACACCACCCTGCTGCGGCGCTTGAAACTCTCTTGAATGTGGTCCACATGCTCCACGTATGTCACATAAACAGTTGGCGGTAACAGTAACCGAATCAGTTATCTTATTTGAAAACAGTGGATTAGCGTTTTCATCCCGAGAAGACCTATATTTGCTCTAGGCTTGACTGCGACTCCCGGTTAGACTGATACTTAACCCACATGCGCTGCATCGTTCGCAGCGGACATCAGTAGCGGCAATTCCGTGCTGGTGTCCACCCCTTTTAAATCCTGTCTCCACCTGGCAGCGTTGCCAACGGAAAACTGTTCTACGTTTTCGAAATAACTTGTAAACGCTTGTTATTTCAGCGCGGGAGCTGCTTTGTTTCTCTCCGCCAGCGCAAATCTTAACAAACAGGAGCATATACCGTGAGGCAAGTTCGATTGACGACAGGTTCCGCAAAGAAGCGGATTTTCTTAGTAATGGCTGCGCTCGTTGGAATGAGTGCCCTCCTCGCGAACGAGGCAACCGGGAACGATGGCATTCCGATTGACGACCAACTTACTATCACCAAGTGTGGCGGCTGTCATCAGCGCGACGCGAATGGCATGATGCGGCGGCTTTCCTATATAAGGACCAGCCCCGAAGTGTGGGAGCAAGCCATTAAGCGCATGGTGCGGCTGAACGGCGTGGCGCTGAAGCCCGAAGAAGCACGCGCCATCCTCAAGTACTTAAGCGCTAACAACGGTCTGGCGCCTGAAGAAGCGAAGCCCGTGTTCTGGGAGGCGGAACATCTTCTCTCTCGAGATCAGAGCGACAAGATCCCCGATCAGGCGCTACAACATACCTGCAATTACTGCCACACCATCGGGCGCGTGCTGAACCAGCGAAGAACAAAAGAGGATTACGAGAAGCTGATCTCCATGCATATTGGCCTGTTCCCAGGTGCGGAGAATACTTTGCGCCCGCGACGGCCGAGCGGGTCAGTGCCGGCAGATCAGGCACCGTACACGCTGGCCGGAGCCGGGATGCCATACGTGGTGCCTCCGGTCGCAGTCCCAACTGCTAAGACCGATGGGCGCTATCCCGCCGACATCGCTGTCGATTACCTGTCAAAGGCCCAACCGCTGATCACTCCCGAGTGGTCCGCCTGGAAGGCCGTCATGCATACTCCCAAGATCGAAGGCAAGTATCTCTTGACCGGCTATCAGGCAGGTAAAGGACGGATCTACGGGACCTTTACCATCGAAGCTGGCGCGGCACCGGATGAGTTTGTCACCAAGACCGACCTCGTTTACGCCACCAGCGGCATTACGTTATCGCGCAGCGGCAAAGGCATCGTTTATACCGGCTACAGCTGGCGTGGACGCACTACCGGTGGCGAAAAAGAACCGCCGAGCGCCGATCCCGGCTCGCACCCCGCGGAATGGCGCGAAGCCATGATCGTTTCGCGCGACGGCAACAGCCTCGAAGGGCGCTGGTTTTGGGGTGGGTATCAGGAATTTGGAATCGACGCTCATCTCACCCGCATTGGCACGCAGACCTTGGTGGCGGGCGCCGGCACGTTTGCTCTTAAATCGCCATCTACTTCCGAAGTGAAAGTGTACGGAGCGAACCTCCCGGCAGACTTGAAACCGGCGGATTTCGATCTAGGTACGGGAATCAAAGTAACAAGCATTGTTCACCGCGAGCCTTCGGTAGCGACAGTCAATGTGCAAGTGGATAGCGGCTTGCCTACCGGCATCCGCGATCTGACGGTGCGCCACTCCACGGCGGAGCGAGCCATTGCGGTATACGACAAGGTTGCGTACGTGAAAGTAATGCCGGATGCCAGCATGGCGCGACTCGGTGGAACGATTACGGCCAAACAGTTCGCCCAGTTTGAAGCCATCGCCTACGCGGCCGGACCAGACGGCAAACCGCAGACGGCAGACGATATTCCTTTGGGTCCAATTTCAGCGCGCTGGTCGATGGAAGAATTTGTCTCCACTCCCGGCGACGATGACATCAAGTACGTTGGCAAGCTCAATGATTCCGGTCTGTTCACGCCAAGCTTGGAAGGTCCTAATCCCGAACGGCAAAAACAAGCCAATAATTATCCGACCAACAACTGGGGCGACGTGTGGGTGGCCGCCACTTATACGACTGCCGAAGGAAGTGAAATGAAAGCCCGCTCCTACCTGGTAGTCACCATTCCTACTTACGTGCGTTATGACCAGCCAGAGGTTGGCCAATGAGCGCTGTCGCCGAACCTATCAACGGCGAGTTAGCGCCGTACCAACTCCGGGAGTTCCATCCCTTTGAATCGGTGGGTGAGCAGTTTCTGTATCTCGTCCCGAGCGGAGCGATTTTTTCTCTCGACAAAATCGGACGAGATATTGTGCAGGAGTTATCCTCCAAATCGCTCTCTAAGGAGGAACTCTTCGAATTACTGCTGAGACGCGGCTACGATCCAGCTGAAGCGGCTGTCGCACTTACAGAGTTAGAACACGCCGAGGTTATCTCCCGCGGCGCATTTCGCCCGGAACAGCCCAAGATGCCCGGCCACGCGTTTCCCTTGCAGCGCATCGTGCTGAACGTCACGAATCAATGCAATTTGTCTTGCGGCTATTGCTACGAATACAGCGAAGACAAAATTAGCAATACCGTCGGCAAGCCGAAATACATGAATCATGACGTGGCGGAGTCGGCCATCGACATGCTCATCAAAGAGTCGGCTGAACGCCCTGCCGTGCACGTCACCTTTTTTGGCGGCGAAACCTTGATGAACTTCCTTTTGCTGCGTTCATCGGTCGACTACGCGAACACTAAGTGCGCGGAAGCCGGCAAAACGGTTGAATTCAGCCTCACCACCAACGCCACATTATTGACTGAGGAGATTGTCGATTTTCTCTCAGAACATCGGGTGGGCGTCACTGTCAGTATCGATGGCGACCGTGAACTGAACGACAAAATGCGCATCTTCCACGATGGCCGCGGCAGCTATGACGTCATCGTGCCGAAAATCCAGATGCTGTTGAAGCGCCATCGCACGAATTCCATTGGCGCCCGCGTCACTCTTAGTTCGGGCGTGCAGCACGTCAAGCGCATCTACGACCACCTCACACAGGAAGTGGGCTTCGATGCCGTTGGCTTTTCGCCAGCGACCGCCAATCCAAACCGGCTTTATCATCTAGGTCCACAAAAGATGGGCAACGTGTTGGAAGGGTTCGAGGAGTTGGCCTGGATCTACCGCGACTATGCGATCGCAGGCAAGCAGCACGGCTTCACCAACGCCAATGACACTCTGAAGGAACTGCACTCCGGCATGAGCAAAGCCTATCCATGCGGTGCGGGGCTGGGTTTGCTAGGCGTCGGCACTGCGGGCGACGTCAGCCTGTGTCATCGTTTTGTCGATTCGCCCGTGGGCAAAATGGGCCACGTGCAGAATGGCGGGGTTGACCACGATGCGCGGAATAACTTTCTAGAGACGCATCACTTAGGCGCACGCTACGATTGCCACACCTGTTGGGCCCGTCCCACTTGTGCCGGCGGTTGTTATCACGAAGCTTTCATCCATTTCGGCAACACCTCCGCCTCGAACCTGCACTATTGTGATTGGATTCGCGGCTGGAATGATCTCTGTTTGCGGATTTACGGCGAAATCAGCGTCAAGAATCCGTCGTTCTTAGACCGTTTCAATGGAAACTAACTAACTTAAGGAGCTAGTTGATGAACTCAATGAGAGCAGTAAATCGCAAAGCAAAGAAGGTAGAAAAGTCGGTGGAAGCGGCTACGGGCGACGTGCGTGCCCTGCAGGCCCGCGGAGGCGAAGGCAAGATCTACTATCCAATGGGATGCACCTTGAACTTCACTCCCGGTTGGGAGGTTGACGCCTCCGGTGGCACCGCCGGCTTGTGCCAGCCTGTTGAGCGCGATCTGTTCGATTGCCATTTGGGTTGCGGCTGGCCGGCCCAGGTGCCCGACCATCTCAACAACGCCGTTGACTGGACCGACAAGTGCGCCTCTGCCGCGAACGATTGGCGCAAGGTGGATATCGTATTTCCTTAGAGACTTCGAGGGCACACATTAAATGAAAACACTCGCACTGGTCTTACTCAGTCTCGGCGCAAGCATGACTGCGGCCGCGCAGGCTGTTTCGTCCGGTCATCTGATGTACATTGGCACACTCGATAAGAAGTTGCTGGTGTTCGATGAGGATCGTGAAGCAGTTGTCGATCAGATTGAATTGGGCGGCATACCACGCGTAACCGCCCTTTCCGCCGATCACAAAAAACTTTATCTGTTCACCACCAAAATGGTTCTTGAGGTGGTAGATCTGGATGCCAAGAAGGTAGTTGGTTCATTCGACTTGGCTGATGCGCGCAGCCGTCCGCGCATCAGCGCTAGTGGGCCGGATATCGTCAACATCGGCGCCAATGCCCGCTATTCCGGCTTGGCTGTTGATCCTCTGGGGCACTATCTGTACACCACCATGCGCGTTGTAGTCAAAGACATTGACCAATATCGCATTGAACCTCCACAGTTTGTCGCCGTTGACCTACAGGACATGAAAATCGCCAAGAGCTGGCCCTTCCCGAAGAGCGAGGATCAGGGGTTTGGTTTCAATGCAACTTTCAAGGTTTCGCCCGATGGGAAGCTGCTTTATGTCTTCCAGGAAGACATCCTGGTCTTCGACCTTGCAAACTTTCAGCAAGTAGATAGAATTCCGCTCGCCAAGCCCTCCTATCCAGGTGCTACGCCGTACCGGCTGGCTGAAAGCGGCGATACTTTCGATACTCCTAACACCGTCACCTCCGTCTTCACCTCCGTAGATGAGGTGGTGCATAAGGGAACTCTCGGTATGGCCACCATGGATCTCACCACTCGAAAAATAGAATACTTTCCTATCGGGCCGCTACTCCCGATGATGGGCTTCCTTCTCTCGCCCGATCACAAGCTGGGCTATTCCATCATGCCCATGAACTCGGGTGCGAACCGGACCACTGAATGGTGGGTGTGGGATATCGCCACCCATACTGTGATCAAGAAGAAGGAATTCGATAGTCGCCCCACTTTCAGGTTCTCGGTGGGTGGCGATGGCACGAAACTCTATGTTTATGGCGCGGGTTCAACTGTCGAAGTATTCGACGCCAAGACGCTGGAATCGAAGAAGGTGATATACCTGAATAAGGACACGACCACAAATCTGATCATGGCTAGCCGTTAAAGGCGCGGCTCACTCAGCATCGAATGACGGAGAAAGTCACGCATGGCCACTAGCGGAGCTGTACCCGCAAAATCACAGCGGCCTTGGCGTGACTTTCTCCGCGTCAAACCGTTCCTCCGCCCCTATGCCGGGCCTCTATTGCTGATGCTGGGTCTCAGCCTCTTCGGCAGTTTGCTAGGTTTGGCGCAACCGTATCTTTCCAAATACCTTGTCGATAACGCGCTCTTGCGCAAGGACATGCATGCCTTGTGGCTGGCGGCTTTGCTCATGTTTGCGGCCACTGCGCTTGGTTTTGGCATGAGCTATATCTCCGGTTACGGTTATATGCGGCTCTCTGCCTCGATGCTCTTTGACATGCGGCTGGCGGTCTACCGGCACCTGCATACTCTTTCGCCGCGCTTCTACGCCCGTGCCAGGCTCGGCGATCTGGTATCGCGCCTCAACAGTGACGTAGCCGAGGTGCAGCGTATTTCAGCGGATTCTTTCTTAAGTTTTCTCACGAACATTGTTTTCATAGCCGGCAGTCTCGGAATGATGATTCTGCTGAGCTGGAAACTTTTTATTCTGGGCGTAATCCTGATTCCTCTTGCTGTCGCGCTGTTCCGTTATTACCAAATCCGCATCACGAAACTAGCTTTGGAACTGCGCGAACATAGCGCGGGCATTGGCACGCTGTTCGTGGAAACGTTGATCGGTATGCGCTTGCTGGCGTGTTTCAACGCCAGCGACTATGAACTCGATCGTTTCCGCCAGCGCAATGATTCGTTCGTGGCCTGCCTCATGCGTTTTCAGGGCGTTTCTCTCATGGGACGAACTCTGCCCGGCACGATTTTTACCGGGGCCACCATCGTGGTCTTCTTATACGGGGGCCGGCAAATTATTCTGGGCCACATGAGTATCGGCACGCTAGTGGCCTTTATGGCTTATCACGCGCGCTTGTTATCGCCGGTACAAAGTTTGCTGGGTCTATCGGGTGCGCTCGCGACAGCCAAGGTTTCGCTCGGGCGTGTTCTGGAACTGCTCGATACTCCCGCGGAGATCGTGGAATCTCCCAACGCTCTGCCCATTGAACACGTCAGCGAAGGCATTGAATTACGAAACGTGACTCTGCTGCATGAAGGCCGCACCGTGCTCGACGGCGTTTCCTGTACTCTTCCCGCAGGCCAGTTCTCAGTCATCTGTGGACACAGTGGCTCCGGCAAGTCGACCATTGCCGATCTGCTAGTGCGCCTGCTCGATCCAGACTCAGGTGCGGTCCTCATTGACGGTGTTGACGTGCGAGAGTTGCGGCTGAAAGATCTGCGTCATGTGGTCGTTTTGATCGAACAATCGCCGCATTTGTTGCAAGGTACCCTTTTCGACAACATTGCATATGCAAAGAGCGGAATTTCGCACGAGCGCGTGGCGCAAGCGGCTGAAGGAGCCGGGTTGAAAGAGCTGCTGGAACGGTTGCCGCTCGGTCTGGACACAATCGCTGGCGAACGTGGGCTGACTTTATCCGCCGGCGAGCGGCAACGCGTGGCCATTGCGAGAGCGTTCCTCTCCAACCCGGACGTGCTGATTCTGGATGAGCCGAGCGCGGCTCTCGATCCCGGGCTTGAACGCGATCTGCTGGAGAGCTTGCGGCGTAACTTTACCGGCAAAACACTCATCGCCATAACGCATAAGCCGCTACTTGCATCAGTGGCGGATCAGGTCATCTATATAGAGCAAGGGCGCATTATGGAGAGCCCCGTGACAGCATGACCTCTGTCGCCATTGGCCAAGGACTTAAAATCGCCGTGATCGATAGCGGCGTCAACATCAAACACCCGCACATCTGTGCCGTCACTCATGGCATCCTGATCAACGGCGTCGGCCACGCGTCTTTCGAAGACACAGTGGGCCATGGTACCGCCGTGATGGCGGCAATTCAAGAGAACGCGCCGGGCGCCGAATATTTCGCCGTAAAGTTGTTTGGAAACTCACTCCGTGCCAGCAGCGTGCAACTCATGCAGGCCATTGAGTGGGCGATTGAGGCCCGTGTGGCAATTGTGAATCTAAGTTTGGGAACTCCGAATTTGGATCATCGACGATCTATGGAGGCAATAGTGAAACGCGCGCAAGAAGCGGGCGTGCTCCTGGTGGCCGCGCGCAACGCCGGCCCATCCATGCCCGTGCTGCCGGGATGTTTGGAGGGCGTCATCGGTGTGGACGTGGATTGGACTCTGCCGCGCGACCGCTTCCGCGTGGCGGATGGTGTTTTTTTCGCTTCCGGGTTTCCACGCTCATTGCCGGGTGTTCCACCCACTCGCAATCTGAATGGTGTGAGCTTTGCCGTAGCCAATATGACCGCGTTCGTAGCTCGTGTCTGTCAATCGCTGGCGGCACGAGATTTCGCGAGCGTTCATGCAGCACTGCTGGCCGAGGCTTCTTCTACCTAGACCATGAATTTCATCTCCCTGTTTCTCCTATTCGCCGTTGTGGCACCTCCGACTCAACTCCCATTCACGGTGGAAGCTTGTGACGATGCCAGCAGCCAGTTTCCGGGTGCTCCCCACGTTCAGTCTTTTGCTTTCGGCCAATGGCAAGGGCGCTGGGTCTTCATTGGCGGACGCATAGCTGGGTATCACAGCGTGGGCGGCGGAGCGGCGGAATTCTTAGAGAAGGATGCCAATCAGGATGTCTGGGTAGTAGATACGAAGGTTACACCGGCGAAGACATACCATGCGCCGCTAGCGCAATTGCCCGCCAGTCTCTCGCCCGTCAGAAATCAGTGGAGCTCCGCCGCCCTTCTCTATGTGCAAGATGGTTCCAAGCTGTACGTTGCCGGCGGCTACGGACGCGACCATAGCGGGAAATGGGTGACGTTTCCCCTGATCTCCCAAGTGGATCTGCCGCAACTCATTGATGGCGTGTTGCGGGGCCAGTTACCCGCTTCGAGCATCATGTTCGCATACTCCCCCCTGGTGCAATCTGCCGGAGGAGAGCTGATCAAGCTCGACAGTGATTTCTATCTGGTGATGGGACACGTATTCAATGGAACCTACACTGCTTTCGAGGGCCAAGGAGAGAAGAGCCGCGAAAGCGTGTCACAAATTTACCTCAACGAAATCCGCAAGCTCAAAATTGACTGTGAGGCCAAGACCGGCTTAACCGTCCGCCTTATTGAGGCGTTCAAGGATGAAGCAGAGTTTCACCGGCGCGATCTGAACGCGACCGAGTCCCTCTCTCCGCAAGGCCTTGGTTTAGCGGTTTATGGAGGCGTGTTCACTCCCGACACGCAGTTGAGTTACAGCAAGCCGATTTACCTGATTCCCGGCAAACCCCCCGTGGTGGATGCGAGTTTCGAACAAAAGATGAACGCCTACAACTGCCCTAGGCTACTCCTCTACAGCAAGGCGTTCCAAACCATGCATACAACTCTGTTTGGTGGCATCAGCAGGCATACTTGGAACGCGGCAGCAAGCACTTTCTTGGAGAATCCGAAAGTCGGAGATAAATCGGCGGCCGTCTACTTGGACGGCATGCAGTGGAGCGATCAAATCTCAACGATCAGCAGGGTGATGAGGCGCGGCGAGGAAAACACACGTGAGACTGTGCAGCCCAGTTCCTTGCCCGCTTTCCTTGGAGCCGATGGGGTTTTCATTCCGCTCTCGGATGTTGCCCGGGCACGCCAAGGAACGAGTATTTTGGACCTCGATGCATTGCCGCCCCGCAAGACTTTAGTGGGCTACATCTACGGAGGCATTCGAGCCTACCCGTATCAATTCCCATACAACAAAGCCGCGGCTCCTTACAATTCAGGGGCCGCGCCTTCTAAACCCAGCGATATGATTTTGAAAGTTTTCGTGGATGCTCGCCGCTGACCTACTGAAGCGCCGCTTCTATGGCCTTGCTGACCTCGGCTGACTCGGGTTCAACTTTCGAATCGAAACGGGCTACGATCTTACCGTTTCGATCAACCACGAACTTGGTAAAGTTCCAGCCAATATCGCCGCCGGTCGCGGGATTCGCTTTTTTGTCGGTCAGATATTGATAGAGCGGCGCTTGGTCCGAACCCTTGACCGAGATTTTGGAAAACATCGGAAACGTCACGTTATAGGTCCTTGAGCAAAACGCCTGAATCTCGGCGTTGGTTCCGGGCTCCTGTGACATGAAGTTGTTGGCCGGAAAGCCCAAGATCACCAAACCCTTGGACTCGTATTTCTTGTAAAGGGCCTCCAGTCCTTTGTATTGGGGCGTGTAGCCGCATTTGCTGGCCACATTCACCAGCATCACTACTTTGCCTTTGTATTGGGCAAGCGAAACCGGCTGGCCGGAGATGGAGTCGAGAGTGAAGTCGTAGATACTGGAGGCAGCCAACATGGAAACCGTAGTCAACGCAGTCGAGATAAGAATTTTGCTGAACATTCCCTGTTAATCTACCATTTTCTGACGAGCGCAGTCCCTTGCGGCTCAACGCTATCTTGGCGCATCCAACAGCTATGCCCGCGTTTTCAGACCTCGATTTGGCCCCAGTGCGGAAGGGCGGCACCATCGCCGACACCTTTCGCAATAGCCTCGAGCTGGCGCGCCACGCCGAGGACTGGGGCTACACGCGCTTTTGGCTCGCCGAGCATCACAATATGCCGGGCATTGCCAGCGCCGCCACCTCCGTTCTAATCGGCTTTATTGCCGCAGGTACCAAAACCATTCGCGTCGGCTCGGGTGGGATTATGCTTCCCAATCATTCGTCGCTGGTGATCGCGGAACAGTTTGGCACTCTGGCAACGCTTTTTCCCGACCGAATTGACTTAGGTTTGGGCCGCGCACCGGGAACGGACGGGCTAACGGCGCGCGCCTTGCGCCGCCACATGAACCAACCGGCTGTCGAGTTTCCAGAACAAGTTCTTGAATTATTGCGCTATCTAGGACCGTCGACCGCCGCGCATCAATTCGGGCAAACTGTGCGCGCGGTTCCGGGAACTGGAACCAACGTTCCCGTTTGGCTGCTTGGCTCCAGCAGCTACAGCGCGCAACTGGCGGCCGAATTGGGATTGCCCTTTGCGTTTGCAGCACATTTTGCACCCCAGGAGATGATGGCGGCCCTCTCCATCTACCGCCGCTACTTCGAACCCTCTCACTACACGCGCCGGCCCTTTGTGATGGTGGCCGTTTCGGTGATCACAGCGGATAGCGACGTGGAAGCGCAATACCTTGCCACTACATCCAGTCAGCGAGCTTTGAAACTCATTCGCGGCGAACCATTTCTGCTGGAGCCGCCAGTTCACAGCATGGAGGGCTTGTGGAGCGCTCCGGAAAGAGAAATGGTCGCCAGCCGTTTTCACGCGGCCATCATCGGTGGACCAGCTACTGTCCGCCGCAAGCTGGAAGATTTCTTCGACCGAACCCAGGCCGACGAGATCATGATCCAATGCGAGCCTTATGATCAGCAAGCGAGGCTTCGTTCGTTTGAAATCACTGCGGAACTCATGAAGACCATCGTTGCCGAGCCGGTGCCGGTGGAACCCAGTTGAATCCGATTCCTGGGTGCAGCTCACATCACGATCGGCGCTTTAACTACTAAGTAAAGTACCTGCTTTCGGAAATTTTGGCCATCAGCGGGAAACCGAGCGCGGCGGCAAGCGGTGGTCGCGCCAATCCGCAAGAAAAACTTGGTCCCGATTTGCATCTCTCCCCTTGACTTCACATCAAACTCAAGATACTCTATCAACATCGGGGTGAATGGCAAAGTGAAAGTCACGGCATCTCAAATCGCGTTTTTCTGCCCGGCCTTCGCTGCTCTCGCCGCCGGCTGTTTGGCAGCGTGCCTCGATTTGCCACAACCAGCGTGCATAGTCGTCAAGAATCAAGGCTTTCTGCCGTTCGCCGATGCCCCTATCAATTACCGTTCTGCGGAATTAAACGACCCCATCGCGCGTCTTGAACAGCGCCTGGAGCGTGGTGAAGTCAAGTTACGGTATGAACCCGCTCACGGCTATTTGCGCTCGGTTCTCAACGCTCTGCGCGTCCCGGTTCGTTCCCAAACGCTGGTCTTCGCCAAAACCAGCTTTCAATTCCCGCAAATCAATCCAGCCGAGCCCCGCGCTCTATATTTCAACGACGATGTGTACGTCGGCCAGGTACACAACGGTAAGTTCCTGGAGTTCGTTTCCTTCGATCCTAAACAAGGCGCCATCTTCTACGTCATTGACGAACGTCCCACCGCGCATCCGCGCTTTGAGCGCGCTGCTGTCGATTGCGTGCAGTGTCATGTAGCGAGTTCAACACTGGCCAGGAAAGTCCGTTGAGTGAACGCTGGGGTGGTTGGTATGTGACGGCCCTGCGTGGCGCCGAAGAAGGTATGGGCAACGTTACCGTTTCTAACCCAACTAACCCCGAGGAACTGCCTAAGCCGGCCGTTGCTAATGTGACCACCTTGCGCGGGCATCTCAACACGGCTGCCTACTTGACTGGGTCGAGCGACATTGTCGCCCTCATGGTGCTGGCGCACCAGACACAGATGCACAATCTGATTACTCAAACCGGTTACCAAACGAGGCTTGCGCTATTTGCCGAGGCAAAACGAAAGACGGCGCAAGGATTGCCGGTGGAAACCATATCCGACAAAGCCCGCAAGCAGTTCGAGGATCCGGCCGAACAACTAGTTCGCTACTTGCTATTCACCAATGAGGCGCGGCTTGACTCCCCCGTTACCGGAAACACCAATTTCGCCGAGGAATTTGCCGCCCGCGGACCCTTTGACTCACGGGGCCGCTCTCTCCGCCAGTTCGACCTCCAAACCAGGATTTTCAAATACCCATGCAGCTATCTCATCTACTCGGAGACATTTGACGCTATACCAGCACTCGCCAAAGAGTACATCTACCGTCGTTTGTTTGAAGTGCTCAGCGGAAGCGATCAAGGCCCCGAATTCCAAACCCTTTCCCAGCAAGACCGGCGTGCGATCCTCGAGATCCTCGTGGAAACCAAACCTGGCTTGCCTGTGGAGTGGAAGAGGTTCGTTGAACAAGAGAAGTTGTCGATTAGCCAACGCGCCCAATCCAGCCCGTTAAACCGTCAACCTTAAACTCACTTCCAAAGGAAAACATAATGCAGGAAACAAAAATCTGGCGATTTCAAAGCTTGGCCGTCGTCGCCCTCGGCCTCGCAAGCATCACTCATGCACAGCAGCCTCAAGCGAACAGCGATCTCAGCGGCCGTTGGGCTGCCACGCTGCAAGACGGAACATACGCCATCCCTTTCCGCCTTGATATCTCTGTCAACGGCAATACCGTCGTAGGTAAGCTGTACAACGGTACCGAAGATTTTGAGACCACCACCAGCGCCAGTATCGAAAATGGTGAAGTAAAACTCAATTTTGAGCACTATCTCACCAGCATTGACGCCAAACTAACCAACGGCGAACTAGATGGAAATTTGACTGTTACCCACCGCAGTGCCATCAACATCACACCCGGCGCTAGCTCCGGACCGGCTCACGATTATGGTAGCAACTTCCATGCCAAGCGTTACGTCGCGACCGCTGCCACGAGTGCTGTAAATTTGCCTTCTATTGATGGCGTGTGGGAACTGCCGCACGATTCCCCCAAAGGCGAAAAAGCCTGGCGTTTGATCGTCAAGCAGAAAGGCGCCGAAATTTCCGCAACGGTTTTGCGCGTCGATGGTGATACCGGCGCTCTCACCGGCGGCTGGCAGGATGGCAAGTTTGTGGCAAGCCATTTCGATGGTTCTCGCCCAGGACTCATTGAGATCACTCCCCAGACGGATGGAACCCTGCAAGTGGAACTCCACGCCAAGCCGCGCAATGAAATCTTGACCGCTTACCGTCCGGAAGTGGCTCGTGCCAAGGGTTTGCCGGAGCCGGCCAACTACCTCACTCACACCACAGTGAGAGATCCTAACGAAGTTTTCACCTATAGCTTCCCCGATATCCACGGAAACGTTGTCACCAACGAAGATCCTCGCTTCAAAGGCAAAGTGGTACTCGCCATTGTCACGGGAACATGGTGCCCCAATTGCCATGATGAGGCTCGTTACCTTGTGCAGCTTTACAAGCAGTACCATGACAAGGGACTTGAGATCGTCGCCCTCGATTTTGAAGAAGCAGATCAGCAGAAGTCGCTCACCCGCGTCAACGCTTTCATCAAGCAGTATCAAGTGCCCTACACTTATCTCATCGCTGGCACGCCGGATGAGATGTGGGAAAAAGTGCCGCAGGCTGTCAATCTCAATACTTGGCCTGCCACCCTATTCATCAGCCGCGATGGCCGCGTGAAAGCCACCTATTCCGGCTTCGCTTCCGGTGCCAGCGGCATCTACAATTCAGAGTTGAAAGATCATTTCGTCTCGATTGTCGATCGCCTCCTTAAGGAAACTCCCGTTCAACAAACGGCCTCCGCCCGCTAACGGCAGCATTTAAGAATTAACAATTGCCCGCGAATCTTATCCGCTAGATAGGATGAGATCGCGGGCCGACCCGTCCGGGAGCTATGCCAAGACAACTCATCATTTCTCGCACCATCCTACTGCTGTCTACGTTTTTCTTTCCATTGGCGCTTTGTCAAGGATCGCATTTACTGATTCATACCGACGCCCGCTGCCGTTTGACTGTCGATGGCAAAACGCCACGTATCCTTGCTCCACACAAAATCCTGCGCCTAAAACTCTCGCCAGGCGAACACCGCCTCGAAGCCGTGCCTGCCGTGGGTGGTGCAAAATGGGTGAAGACCATCGCTCTCACCACAGCCGACAGTCATCAGGAAGTGACTATCTCCTTGGGCGCGTCTCTCGGTTATTGGATTGATTCAGCCACGAGGTTAATGTGGACCGCCGTCGATAACGGCTCCGGACTCAGTTGGAGTCAAGCGATCCGTTACTGCCGTGAACTGACGCTGGCAGGGTACAGAGATTGGACTCTGCCGTCCATTGACGATCTCCAGCAAGTCTCCGAAAGTACCGCCAACGATAACGGCTATCGAATTCGCGGGCCTATTAAACTTAGTGGCTGGCAATGGAGCGCCACACCCGGCAAACAAGCGGGCGAAGGCTGGGTGCTGGATTTCGGTGACGGTGGACGCGCCTCCGTTCCCGCCGGCGACTCCGGTTTAAACCGCGCACTCTGCATGAGGCGCTCTCAAAATTGATTAGCCGCGGCTTTCGCACGCGCGCCATTCACGCTGGACATTCACCCGCCGATCACCTGGGTGCAGTGGCGACGCCCATCTACCAGACCTCCACATTTGCCTTTCGCGGACCCAACCCGCCGGGACTATACGACTACTCGCGCAGTGGCAATCCTACTCGCAACGCCCTGGAATTGCCTCGCTGAACTGAAAAACGGCAGCGCCGGTTTTGCCTTCAGCACCGGCATGGCGGCGGAAACAACGATATTGGCCGTGTTCTCCGCCGGCGACCGTTTGATCGTCCACAACGATCTCTATGGAGGCACCTATCGGCTGTTGGAAGATGTCTTCCGAGACAAGGGCATTGGAGCAGTCTTCTTGGATCTACGCGATCTCGCTGCCGTAGAGACTCTACTACGTTCGGGCGCGAAGGCGATCTGGATTGAGACGCCTACCAATCCTCTGATGAATCTAGTGGATCTGCGCTTGATCGCCGACTTAGCACAGCGCTATGGCGCCATCACTATTTGCGACAACACCTTTCTTTCCCCCTACTTTCAGCGCCCGCTCGATCTTGGCATCGATATTGTTGTGCACTCAACCACCAAATATATAAACGGCCATTCCGACGTGGTCGGCGGGGCCGTAGTAGTAAACAATGCGGCACTGGCGGAACGCATCGGCTATCTGCAAAATGCCTTGGGTACCTGGACCGCAGGATTGCTTCTTAGTCCTGCGCGGCGCTAAAACACTGGCTTTGCGAATGGAAGAGCACAATCGCAACGCCCTCGCCATGCGCGCAGTGGCTTGAAGTTCATCCGAAAGTCGCACGCGTGCTGCACCCGGGGCTTGCGTTGAATCATTGATCGATCACCCCGCCACCATGACACACGCCTCGATGCCCGAAGAGGTAAGGCTGCACATCCGCATCTCCGACGATTTGATCCGCTTGTCGGTGGGTATCGAAGACTGCGCCGATCTTGAGGAGGCTCTCCACCTTGTGTAACTGTGTCTTACTCTGCAGCTGGGCCGTTTGTGCGGCGGACCTCACGGTCAGCCCTCTTACTGTTTCGTCCCCGCTGCTGGCTTGATCGGCGCCGGTAGCGGTGCGGGGTTCAGATAACCTCGAGAGCCGTCGGGAAGAATAGCGCCAGGTCCAAATCCCAGATGAGTTAGATCCACATTATTCTCGCTGCACGCATACTTCCCCAATACTTGATCGGGCCTTCCCGCTAGCCACGTTCGCTGATAGGTGAACGGCCTGATGTAGAATTTTGGATCTTCAATCAACGTCTCGACGTGAATGTGATCGGCGTCAGACCGGCTCCATCGTTCCACCTCATGCAGCGCGTCGCTGTGTGGGTTGGCGTTTTCGTCTATCCAAACCTTCTCATCTTTGAAACCTGTGGAATCGATGACCAAAGTGTCGCCCTCCCAATGTCCAATCTCCTCTCCAAAGAAAGAGGGGTCTGGGTCGTCGGAATGTTTTCTCCCATCCAGTGGAATCAAGCGGTAGAAGCTATAGAAATACAGAAACGCGACAAACCGATCGTTTTGCAGCACCATGAAGGGAAGTCCACTGGCATTGTGGCGCGGAATACCGCCTATGATGCATAGGCTTTCGGGGTCGTTGGTGGCCGTTAGGTTATGTTGCAATGCTGCTTCTCCCGGGGGCGTCAACGGAGGTTTGAAGCCCGGCAGGTCTTTGCCAATGTTCCCGACCGGCTTGGTTGCCCGGTCGCCATGAAAAGAAAGCTAACAATCGCGGCTGCGCTCGTGAGCCTCGCCGCCCTGCCTGTTCTCGCACACCATTCCTTTGCCGCCGAATTCGATGCCACGAAGGCGATCCGCTTGGTTGGGACGCTTACCAAAATTGAACGGACCAATCCGCATTCCTACTTTTACGTAGATGTGAAAAATGACAAAGGGCAGATTGAAAATTGGGGCTGCGAAGGCGCCAACCCTGGCGCACTGTCACGCCGCGGCTTCAAAAGAGGCGACGTTAAATTGGGCGATACGCTGATTATCGACGGCTATCGCGCCAAAGACGGCTCGCGCCTGATTGACGCGCGCCGCGTCACTTTGCCTGACGGCCGCAACATCTATGGCGGCACTCCCGGTGACGGTGGCCCTGGCGATACCACTCCCACAGCCGCCCCCACCGCATCAAATAAATTCGGGTCTACGGATGTGTGGGCGCCAGGAGTTTCTCAAAATGGAGATCGTGGCAAGTACGACAGCTCGTTTCGAGTTCCGCATAAGCCTGTTGCGCCCGGTCGAACTGCCCGTCCTTCGCTGCCGCAGCCACGGCTCGCGATGCCGCCAGGTTCTGCTGCGCCAGTTTTAACGCATCTTCCAGCTTTGCCTTCGTCCAATATTCTTCCTCCTGTTCGCCGAGCTTGACTAACTTTTCCGCCGGCCCCGCAGCCTTCTCGCTAGATTTCGCGTCCAACGCATCTTTCAGATCGTACGTTAAATCCTGCGCCTCATCCATCGACTCTTTGTGGCGAGTAGCTTCATCCGCAGCCAGCGCGCAGCAAAACGCGAGCAGAAATAGCATGGCCTTTTTCATGCAAATCTCCTACCGGACACACTTGACAACCCTTAAATCGTACCATATTCTATCGACATAGTCTAGATCGTGCCCGAGTCATCACCCCGCCTCTTTCCCGCTGTTGTAGCCGCTGATTTTCGCGTTGCGGTGATCTTCAGCCGGCGAAGTTCCACTTCTCCCTTAGCTGCCTTCCTCTGCTGCTGCTGGCGCGAGCAGTGAAAGTGATCACCGGCGGGAGGGTTCTGAGTGGACCCTCCCGCTATTTACTATGCGTAGCTATCTATCTCAACTTAGATATAAAAGGAGTTCGACATTTAGTACCTAAAACCAGCAAGCAACCCGCTAAGCAAGACCAAGACGATCAACAACATCATCAACAGCCGCAACAACAAAAGACGCGCCGACGTCCCGGCTCTCTTAAAGATGCAACGGAAGTATCACGATCACGAGCGTCCCGAAACGCGGCTGACTCGCTGAACACCAGCAATCCGGGTTCTTAGCCAAACTGATCATGTTGGCGAAGATTCTGTAAGCGCCCGCCACTCCTTCCGGCAATTCGCGATAAAAAGCGTAGGCGTTATAAATGTAGATGCCTTTACCGTACTTGGGGTACAGCAAGCCGCCTTTCTGCGGTTCCTGACCCGCCGGCGGTTTGCGCAGACACAGGAAGAAGCAGCTTTTTACGCATTCTGGTGCTTTATTACTCCAAAAACGCGGACACAGTTTCGATTACCGCCTACGCCGATTGGTCAACAATGCGAATTGGCCTCATGCTGGCGCACCATCCTGGATTTGCCTCTCCCACGCCCGACGAACATTTTCACGCTTTTCACGTTGATGTTGGTCTAGCGAAGTGATCATTCGCTCAGCGGAACGGTCAAGAACTTTTTTATAAAAATCCGTTAAAAGAGGAGGCTAGACTGATGCTGGCCCGCCAACGGCTGGCACGCGGTTTACCAAAATTTTGCGCCGAAAAGTTGCTAGTTTGGCCTCCCGATGCTAAAACGATTCAGCGCACTCACAGCCGAAGGCACGGTAATTATTAGCTGCAGGGCGCGGCTTTAGGTGATGACAAAACCGACCTCCCGTGTTAGCCGGGCACTCTTCTGACGACCGCAGGCCTTCCCGCCATCTATTTCCGGGCAGGAAAGTACCAGTATCAGCACGACCCGCCGCTGATTGATCCAAAGCGGCCTTAGATGCAACCATTAGCGATACACGAAGTTGAATCGGCTCGAAAAGTCTAAAAATTCAGGGGTTGTTAGTGTATCGTTCTTGGATCAGTATCAGTGTCCTCGCCATTATGGCGGCTTCCGCGTTCGCTCAGACCTCATCTATTGCGCCTTCCCAGGTGCCAATTAACACCAGCAACGCGAGCACTGTGCCGTTGCAAAGTTATCTGAGAAATAACAGCTTCGTGAATTTCGAATCGCCGCATGTGCACCCGCTTGATGTGACCTCGAACGGTCTGCTGCTCGCGGTGAATACCCCTAACAACAGTCTGGAGGTCTACCGCGTGGCCAGTGGATCGCCGGTGTTTCAGGAGAGCATTCCGGTGGGTTTGGATCCGGTCACCGTGCGAGCGAATCCCAATAATGTCAACCAGGCATGGGTGGTAAATGTTATCTCGGACAGTGTCAGCATTGTTGACTTGGTCCACGGCATCGTAACCCAGACGCTGCAAACCGGCGATGAACCGGCGGATGTGGTTTTCGCCAGCGGTGGTCTGGCGCTGGTTTCGTGCGCACAAGCGAAAACGGTGCTGGTGTTCAACGCCGCCAATCCGACTACGCCCACAGCCACGATTCCAATCAACGGCGAACAACCGCGCGCGATGGTGGTTGACACCAGTGGGCGGTTCGTTTATTTGGCAATCTTTGAATCGGGCAACCAAACCACGGCGGTGGTGGGCGGCGCCAGCAGCCAATTCGAGAATGATCTAGTGCAGAACAAGAGCGGCCCCTATAAAGGCGCGCCGGCTCCGCCCAACACCAACGGCGGCGCGGCGGGCTCAGCTTATAACCCAGCTTTTAACACGCAATTGCCCGCGCCGATACCCCTCAGCATCATTGTCAAGCGGACGCTGGTGGGCGGTGTTGTGCAATGGCTGGACGACAACCTCACGAATTGGGCTTCGCTGATGATCCCCACGACCGGCTCGATCGCCGCGTCGCTGCCCGCCACTCCCGGCAACCGGGTAGCGGGCTGGGACCTGCCCGACCGCGACGTGGCGATTATCGATACCACGACCAACAATGTTTACTATCAAAGCGGTTTGATGAACATCAACATGGCGATTGGCGTGAATCCAGTCACGGATGCAATCAGCGTGGTAGGTACCGACGCCACCAATCAAATTCGTTACGAGCCGGTTTTGCAGGGTGTTTTCACCAGAGTCAGAATGGCTACCTTCCAGGGGTATCTCACGCCCAACACTATTCTTGATCTGAATCCGCACATCATCAGCTACTCGAACGCGGTGAACACCGAGAATTCCAGCTACAGTTTCAGCAGCGACTTTGCGGCCGGCACTTCGAGCGCCCAATCTATTGGCGATCCGCGGGCGATTGTCTGGAATGCGGCGGGCACGGAGGCTTACATCACCGGCATGGGTTCGAACAACGTTATTGTCGTCAGCCCGACCCCCACCACAGCCGCCCGAACAGCGACCATAAACGTGGGCCAAGGTCCGACCGGCCTCGTTTTATACAACGGCAACGCCTATGTGTTGAACAAGTTCGACGCCACAATTTCCACCATCAGCACCAGCTCGAACAAAGTGACCGCCACCACCCCGCTCTATTTTGATCCCACGCCCACGGCCATCAAAACCGGCCGGCCGCTGCTTTACAACACCCAATTGACTTCCGCCTTAGGCCAGCTCTCCTGCGCCTCGTGTCACGTCGACGCGCGTTGGGATCGCCTTGCCTGGGACTTAGGTAATCCTTCCGGCGTGGAAACTCAAAACGTTGGATACACAACGAACTCAGGTAACTCGGTGCTCTACCATCCGATGAAGGGCCCTCTCCTAACCATGAGTTTGGTGGATGATATGCAAGCCCCTTTCCTGCACTGGCGCGGCGATCGCCCCACGCTCGACAATTTCGAAAATGCCTACAACTCGCTGATGGGCATGCCGATACCCAGCGGTCAGGCGGCAGCTGTGACCGGCGCTCAAATTGTTGCGTTACGCAGTTTCCTGGCCACCATTACCTTGCCGCCCAATCC
Source organism: Bryobacterales bacterium (assembly GCA_963764105.1). Lineage (GTDB taxonomy): Bacteria > Acidobacteriota > Terriglobia > Bryobacterales > Bryobacteraceae > Bog-105. Next base: position 9,628 of record CAVXRP010000038.1, on the reverse strand, counting down.
AAACCGCAATCTAGATAACTCGTACTCAACGACGGTACCGATTATCGGACCGAATAACACAGTGTCCGCGACCGGCGACGCGAACCAGGGAGCGGCCGAATTTGAAGCCAATTGTCGCAGTTGCCATCCCGGCCATACGAATCGCGGCTTCCTATTTATCGACACGAACACACCTTTCGGCGCCGGCATTAGAAATCCACCCACCTGGAAGAATTTCTACAAACGCCAGGGTTTGTGGTTCCAAAACGCGACCGCGAGCAATTCTGGCTTCGGCTTCCAGCAGGACGGCACTTTCGATTCCACGCAGAACGATTCGCGCGATAGCAACATGATGGCTTTCATGATGTCTTTCAACGGCGGTTACCCTTATGAGCCAGCCGGCTTGAATGCCACCAATTGGAGCAACAATAGCCACGCGGCGGTAGGCAAGCAGGTGACGCTGAGCCCCAGCAGCCCCACCGATACCACTGGGTTGCTTGTTCAGTTGGAAGCCTTGGCGGATAAGGGCGTCATCGGCCTGGTGGCAAAAGGCGGCGTGATCGGCAGCACGACTACGCACCGCGGCTACCTGTATCTGGGTAATGGCGTTTGGCAGTCGGACCATCTGGCTGAACAGGATAGTACCGCCTTCGTGACCGGCACTCTAGTTACCACCAACGGGGCGACGATCACGTTCACCGCGGTTCCCAATGAAAGTGCTGAACGAATTGGTATCGACATGGATAGCGACGGCATTCCGGACGCCGACGACGCGCAACCAGCGCTACCGAACGCGACACTTACGGATTTGGCGCTAACTGGGACCGCCACCTCCGTTTCCGTCTACGATGCCAATCACACGGCTCAGCAGGCGATCGACGGCAATACGATTGGCTACTTCGATCAAAATTCCATGCTGCACACGCAACTGGGCGGGACGGACGACTGGTTCGAGCTCGACTTGGGAGCGGGCGCGGCCAACTACGCCGCGCAAATCAGCACGATTCAGCTGTTCAACCGCTGGGATTGCTGCGCGAACCGGCTGGCCAACGTTTATGTGTTTGTTTCGCAGACTCCGTTCACCCCAACCACTGTGCCGGCAACGCTGCCGGCGGGCGTGACGCAATTCTTCCTGCCCGGCGTGACGATCGGCGGTGTCAATCAGGGAGTCGGGGCGCTGGCGCAGATTCCCATGAATGTTTCCGGACGCTATATCCGCGTGCAGTTGAGCGATGCAGCTAATCCCGTTCCCCTGCAATTGGCGGAGGTGCGGGTGATGGGATATGCGACGGCCAGCTTCAGCGTGCCGGCGACGCAAAGCGTGACTACCGGGACAGCGGTGAACCTGAGCCTCACGCTTAATAATCCAACGCCCAACGCCAGCTACACGTTTAGCGCGGTGAATCTGCCGCCGGGTTTGAGCATTAATTCGAGCACGGGAACGATCTCGGGCCAGGTTAGCTCGACGGCTGCCGCCAGTTACGCCAGCAGCGTGACCGCCAGCGGCAGCGTCGGCGCGGGCAGCCCCACGGTCACTGTCAACTGGAGCATCGCGGGATCCACGCCTCCCTTCACCCTGTCGACTGCTTCGTCGATTACCCTGCAGGCGGGGACGGGCGGTACCACGCCCATCAAGATCACGCCCGCCGCTACTTTCAGCGGTTCGGTTTCGCTCGCCTTAACCGGTTTGCCCATAAGTGGAGGCACGAGCGATGCCATCCTCACCAACAGCGCAACGAATGCAACGCTGGTCATCTATGTGCCGGCGGCTGTGGCGGCGGGAACCTATCCGCTGACCCTTACAGGCACGTCCGGCTCCAACGTGGAAACCACCACCATCAACCTTGTGGTCACCGCGGCCAGGCAGGTGGCGCAAACGATCACATTTAATCCCATCGCCGCGCAAGTCGTGGGCACGACCCTCATAGTCAGCGCGACGGCCAGTTCCGGCCTACCGGTTAGTTTTATCGTTGTTCCGAATGGCAATTGCAGCGTCGCGGGTAATGTCGTCACCTTCCTCAACACCGGGAACTGCGGCGTTATTGCCACCCAACCGGGCAATGCCAGCTACCTGGCTGCTCCCGAGGTTGGGCAGATTATTGTCGTCAATCAATGATCCACCGCACAAGACGGGGACCGCGATGAACAAAAGCAAGAATCGCCGCGATTTCTTTAAGAGTACGCTGGGCGCCGGCGTACTCTTTCTCGGCGCGAAGCGGGCCAAAGCGGCCACTGATTCAACTGAGGGCTCCGAGCTTACGGCCAACATGATCTGGGTCGCGGGCAACATGCCGGCGCTCACCGGCGACGTGCACGCGGTCTTTGTCAAACAGTTCACGCTGAGCTCTATTCCTACCAGCGCCACCCTGAATCTGTTCGCCTATCAGCGCTACCGGTTGTATGTGAATGGGGTGTATCAGGGCCGCGGAGCCAGCAGATACGAGAATACGCGTCCTGAGTACGATGCGCGCAACATCACCGCCGCCTTGCGCACAGGTGAAAACTTCATCGCGATCCTGGTGGATCGTTACGGCGCCAGCCCCAGCGAGCCCATCAGCCGCATCATGGCGCACGATCCCGCGCTGGCCGCCGCGCTGGAAACGACGGCCAACGGCACAACCACCACGATCCTGACGGATACCACCTGGGTCTCCATGATCGATAGCTCGTTTGGTTCGCGCGCTTATGACTGGAGTTCCATCCCGGAATCGGTAAACGCCATTGGCGCTTTCAATTACACGAATCCGCTCTTTAACAGCAGCGGGTTCGGCGCGTCGGTCGAGGTCAGGGGACCCTTGGCGGGGAGCCCGGCCTTCTCTACTGTTTGGCCGCGCACCGTTCCGCTGCAGGTGGAGACACTTGTGCCCTGGACTGGCTCTGTACCCACCTTTCCACTGACTCTCAGCGCCGGCTCGTTAACTTTGTTCCAACTGCCCAAGTTGATTCAGGGTTACTACAACCTGGTCATCAGTTCGGCACAACAGGGCAGCAGTATCGGATTGATTTTCGGCGACCCCGATGGCAACGCTACTGCTTCCAACAGCTACACCTGCACCGGCGGCGCGGCGACCTATATGTGCGGCGACACATTCAGTTTCAAGAACTTTGTGATTCAGGTCAATTCCGGACAAATCACGCTGAGCAACGTCCAGGCGTCCTCGGTTGGCTATCCGTATAGCTTGCTCGCTTCGTTTGAATCAAACGATTCGAATCTCAATACGCTCTGGCAAACCAGCGCCAATTCGGGTCTGTTGCTCACCGAAGATGCTTATGTCGATTGCGCGGACCGGGAACGGGCTGAGTGGATGGACTGTGCCAAGCCAAGCTATGACGTAACCAGCGTCATGATGGCCGGTCCGCCGCTGACGGGCTCTACCACTCCCTATTATGGCGATCCGCGGCTGCTCAAAGACCTGCTGCGGCGCACGTACTTGACGGCGCAGCCGGACGGCATGATGTACGCCATCACTTGCACCGACCGGCAAGACCTCCATCTGATCATGGAAGACCGGATGTGCGATTGGGTCGCCTATCTGCGGAGGTATTACGACGCTACCGGGGACGCTGCTTTTGTCGAGGAGTGTTGGCCCTATCTGAAGGGGCTGATGGGTTGGTTCATGAACGCGAAAGACTCCGACGGGTTGGTTTTCGCTCGGGAATGGGAGGTTTGGGATAATCCCCTGCGTTATGAGTACTGCGAGGGAACTGGCTTAAACGCCTTTGTCTACCGGGCGCTGAACGATGCCGTTTACCTAGGCAACGCGGCGGGTTTTACCTCGGATGCCACTACCTTCGCGGCGGATGCGACGGCGCTGGCGACTGCGTTCAATAAAGTTTTGTGGTCAAGCGCGGCTGGCGCTTATTATGGCGCCTACATTGGCCCGAATGCCTACTACGACTCCAGGGCTGCCGGTACTGGCTTGGGCATCGGTCCGTTTCCTGAAGGGCTGTATCAACCCACCATACAAGCGAACCTGTTCGCCTTAGAAAGCAATATTGTTCCGGCCTCGCAAATAGCTTCGGTCACCAGTTGGATTCTCAATAATCTGAGCGGCGCGACCGAGCCGATGTCGCTTTTCTACCTGTACGGCTTCCTCTATAACCTGCATACCGACGCCGACGACACGGCCGTGCTCAACAGCATGCGCAGCGCCTTTGCCCCGCAAATCGCTTCCGATTGGGCAACTTCGTTTGAATTCCTGAACGGTTTGGCTGGATCGTCCAAATGCCACGTGTATGGCGAAGGCCCCGGCTATTATTTGACGGCCTATGTGCTGGGGGCAAGGCGCGTTGGCCCGGTGGCGAATAACAGCTTGCTCATTGAACCGCGCACCGGTGGATTGACCAAGGCGCAAGGCGTCGCGCTGACCGAGTTCGGCACGGTTCCGGTGAGTTGGGCGAATAATCAGACGGGCGCGATATCTCTCACTTGCACCGTCCCTGCGGGTCCTGCTACAGCCCTCAGCCTTTACCAACGGCAAGGCAGCCTGGGGATTCTTGTGGACGGCGCGATAATAACCGGGACGCTGGTCGGGAACGTGGTGCAAGCGCCGCTCAGCGCCGGCTCACATACCATTGAATATCCGGCGGCAGTTGCTGAGTTCACGGTTGCGCCGGCAGCGCCTACTTTCACACTCGCACCGAACACGGGCGGGACAATTGGCGTGACCATCGCGCCAGCCAGCGGATTTACTGGCTCGGTCACGCTGTCCTTATCCGGCTTGCCCAAGACCGGCTCCAGCGCTTTCCTCGCGAATAGCGCAACGAGTTTCACGCTGGTAATTTATTTGCCGGCGGGCGTGACTCCAGCCACCTATCCGCTCACGATCACGGGAACCTCGGGCAGTAACACCGCTAGCGCGCTTCTCAGTCTGGTGGTGCCCGCGGCTGCGACGCCCGGGTTTATCATCTCCGCCAATGCCAGTTTCACCCTCGCACCTGGAACTGGCGGAACGACGCCAGTCACCGTAACCCCGACCAACGGGTTTAACGGCTCCGTGAGTCTCTCTTTGTCAGGCTTGCCGTCCAGCGGCGGGACGAGCTACACATTCCTGGCCAATAGCTCGACTAGTTTTACGCTTGTGGTTTACGCGCCCGCGAGCGTTCCGGCCGGGACGTACACCGTTACCATCAACGGCGCTTCCGGCAGCGCGACTGCTTCCACCAAATTCTCGTTTATAGTTACGTAATTTAAAAAATCGCATGGCAAACCTAAAAACTGTTTTGCAGGCTTCATTGCTGCTCTGCGGCAGTCTCCTACCGTTGCTGGCACAGACCAACGTGCTCATGCAGCACAACGACATTGGGCGTACGGGGCAGAACCTGACGGAGACCATCCTCACGCCGGCCACGATTGAGGGGGGTAACTTCGGCAAGCTCTATTCGATTCCGATCGACGGCGTCTCCTTCTCGCAGCCGCTCTATGTGTCGAGCCTATTGATCGGCGGGGTCAGTCACAGCGTGCTGTCCGCGGCGACCCAGAACGATAGCGTCTATGCATTTGACGCCAACGACGGTGGCGCGCAGCTTTGGAAAGCGAGCCTCTTTGACGCCGCCCATGGCGCTGCGCCTGGTGCCACGACCGAGCACCGACGCGGACGGCACCAGCGGCGCTTACCGGCTGTTTGTTCCTACAGGCAATGGGAGTTACGATTCGACTAACGATTACTCGGAGACTGTCCTGGAGCTGAATGTTGCAAGCAATGGCGCTCTTAGTTTAGGTGGCTCGTTCACCTCCAGTAATCAAGCCGCATTGACCGCGGCCGACCTGGATGTTGGCTCGGCCGGCACGCTAGTTTTGCCGGATACTCTGCCATCGGGCGTGGGCGGCTCCATTTCGCACCTGGCGGTGCAGGCGACGAAGAGCGGCGAGTTATTTCTGCTGAACCGCGATAGCCTGGGCGGCTATGCGGGCTTGAACGCGAGTGGCACGGCTAATCCAAATAACGTCGTGCAGGACATTACCGGCACCGGGCAACTGTGGGGGATGCCTGCGTATTGGAATGGATCAATCTACTATTGGGGATCTACCCTCTACTCTTCTTCAGCGGCGGCTTTGAATAGCATGCTGCAATTTAGCCTCAGCAGCGGAAAGCTGTCGAGCAGCCCGCAATACGTGGGTACCTATGCCGAGACGGGGGACTCTAACTTCACGGGTGCAACCCCCTCTATCTCCGCCAACGGCGCGACGAATGGAATCGTGTGGGTGGTCGACCAGGTGAATGGTCTGGGAAGTGCGGCGCAATATTTTTACGCCTACAGCGCCGCCGATGTTGCGACGACGCTCTGGAGCAGCACAACGAATGCGGCTAGGGACGGCGCGGGCGCAGCGGGACACTGGGTTGTCCCCACCATTGCCGATGGGAAAGCCTTCATCGTCTCCAGCAACCAGATTCAGGTGTACGGGTTATTTTCCTTTACGGTGGCCGCTTCTGCCTCGGCGGTTAGCGTGGATAATGGCGGCAGCACCAGCACCACCCTTAATTTGACCGGCACCAGTGGTTTCGCCGGTGGCGTGACTCTTTCCGCTTCTGGCCTGCCGAACGGAGTGACCGTGACCTTTTCTCCCGGCTCCAATGGCAGTCAGATAGCTACCTTTGCCGCATCCGGCGCAACCGCTACCGGAACCACGCCGGCCGCCGTGACCATCACGGGTAATTTCAATGGCTATACATACCAAGTTCCCATCAAACTCACTGTGGGCGGCTTTGCCGATTTCGCGATTGCTTCGGTCACTCCCGCGTCAGTGAGCGTTGCCCCTGCCGGCAGCAGCGTCACCAGCACTGTATCGATTAACAATCTCGGAGGGTTCAACGCTACACCTAGCTTCACAGTTTCCGGTCTGCCAAGCGGAGTTACAGGTACGTTCTCGGGCTACCTCTTCACCTTGAGCGCTGCCAGCGGCACTCCTTCCGGCGCTTATCCTCTGACCATCACCGGAACCTCCGGCTCGCTTTCACATTCCGCTTCTTTTCTGCTCACTGTCTCCTCTACCAGCGGTGTTTTGGCAGTCAATTTGAGCGGCGCTTATAACGCCTACGCCATCTTCAACGACGGCGATCCAGTGACGAATGGCGGTGTCGATGGCACCAGCTATGCCTACTCCGGCAACTTCCTGGGCAGTTCACTCAGCTGGGGCAGTGTGCCTTTCTCACTCGGTCAACCGGGCACACCCAGCGCCGTGAGAAATGAAACCGTCTCGCTGCCCGCGGGAGCCTCCGGTTACTTGAACTTGCTGGCCGCCTGCTCCTATGGCCCGCTTACCAATCAGACATTCACCGTCACTTACTCGGATAAGTCGACTTCCACCTATACCCAGAGCCTCAGCGATTGGAACAATGCGCAATTTTATAGTGGTGAATCGATCATAGATGCGGTGGCAAATAGGATCACGCCCACAGGCGCGGTGCAGAGCGGACCGTGGTATGTCTTTGGTTACACCATCCCGCTAACCAGCGGCAAGACAGCAGCGAGTGTGACGCTGCCTGCCACTAACGATATTTTCGTTTTGGCCATCACGCTTTCGCCCACCACTCCCACGCCTCTCCTGCCGTTCACCATCACGCCGGGTGCACCCAGCTTTACCCTGGCGCCAAACACCGGCGGGACTCTTCCGGTGAGCATTACGGACACTCCCGGCTTTACGGGCACGCCTACTTTATCGCTCAGCGGGCTGCCCGCCACGGCGAGTTATGCCTTCACGAATGTTTCCGCCAGCGGCGCTACATTGGTGATCTTCGCGCAGCAGAGTACCGCTCCGGGAACCTATCCGCTTACGATTATCGGAACGGATGGCAATGCGATTCAGACGGCGGCGCTCTCCTTTGTGATTAGCGGTTCCACTACGCCGCAAGCCCAAACGATTACGTTCAATGCCATCCCCGCGCAGATTTTAGGTGGCACTTTGACAGTTCGCGCTACCGCGAGTTCTGGGCTGCCGGTCTCATTCAGCGTTGTGCCGAACGGCAATTGCAGCGTCTCGGGTAATGTGGTGACATTCCTGAATACCGGGAACTGCGGCGTGCTCGCCAACCAAGCCGGCAACGGCACCTATGCCGCTGCGCCCCAAGTCGGTCAGATTATTGTGGTTAATAATCCCCAGGTGCAGACTATCACCTTCGCCGCACCCGCCAACCAGGCAGCCGGCACAACAGAGGCATTAAGTGCCGCCGCCAGTTCGGGCCTGACGGTGACCTTTGCGTCTTCCACCGCGAGCGTCTGCACGGTCTCGGGCGCGACGGCATCACTCATCGCCGCGGGCACTTGCACGATCGTTGCCTCGCAAGCCGGCAATAACGTTTACGGTCCAGCCACACCTGTTACCCGCAGCTTGACGGTAACCGGCACTGTGTCTATCACCGCCACGGTCGCTCCGGCTACTTTAGCGCAGGGCAATTACAACGCCTTTACGGCCTCCATCTCGGGCGAAAGCTCCGCACCCGCCAACTTAGGCTTGGGCAGTGTGCCGTGCGTCAATATCGGCGGCTGCACGGTCCCTCTGAGCGGCAGCAGCGCACCCCTGAACTTTGAGTTCTTTAACGTCACCAATACCGGCGCCTCGCTGGGTGTCTATGTGAACCCGTTGGTCACGCCCGGCACTTACGCGATTCCGATCACCATCGGCACAGCGCAAGTCGGCACGTTCACGCTGACTGTTCCCTCTACCGTCAACGTGACGCTGGCGTCCGTCTCGCTGGCGCCGGGTAACTACAACACCTTTACGGCTTCCATCTCGGGCGAGAGCACCGCGCCGACCACCTTAGGTTTAGGCGATGTTCCATGTGTCAATATCGCCGGCTGCACCGTCACTCTGAGCGGCAGCAGCACACCCTTGAACTTTGAGTTCTTTAGCGTCACCAACACCAGCGCCACGCTGGGCATTTACGTCAACAACAACCCGTCGGTCACCGCCGGCACTTACTCGATTCCGATCACCATCGGCAGTACGATTGTCGGCACCTTGAAGCTCACGGTGCCATAATCGCAAAAAGCATGGTGGCCACTGCCGCGTTCAGCTTTACGATCGCGGAAGTGGTATCCCGCCCATCGGCCCCGGTTTCTCTCCAATTTCCGGGAATTCAGCTTCATGTTTAGTTCCGGCCGGCATTGTGAGGGCACTCATGATCCTGGTTACGCTTCTGTTTGCCACTGTCGGAGGCGCAAATCGCGCGCCTGTGGCCTCAATGTTGTCAGTCGTTCCCCCTGGGAAGGATCTGATCAATAATAAATCGGGAGTCATCCATAAGGAACCGCCGACGGGTGGCCCAACGGATCAGCCAGCTTACCGACTGTCCTTTTACATGTCTCTTACCGGTTTACCGGCAGAAATGAAATGAGTCCACCAGATCCATGCCACGCCGAAGCCTGACATCGTCCGGTACTAGCGGGGTGGTCGGCCACGGCATTGGCATCTAAACGCCATCAGCCGAGGGCGCAAAGCGACGACGCGATTTCCTTAAATCCAGCGAATGATGGGTGCGCGCAGCTGTAGGGGTGCTCGATCTGCCAGAGCGGCTGATCCATCGGTTGGCGGTCTTCAGTGGAATGCGGCCGAGAGAAATCTTCTCAGTGCGGCCAAGGCAAGATCGCCAACACTTCGTTCACGGAGTAAAGGCGCGTTTTCAGAATCCTGCAACTATGGAAAATATGG
>CAVXRP010000037.1:0-62432 GCA_963764105.1 Bryobacterales bacterium | reverse complement strand
ATAGGCGCGCGACGGCTCAGTGAAATCGGGGAATTTGCCATTGTTCCATGCAAACTTGCCACTATCCACAATGATGCCGCCAATTGAATTGCCATGGCCTCCCATAAATTTTGTCAGTGAGTGCAGCACCACATCCGCGCCGTAGTCGATCGGCCTCGTTACATACGGCGTAGCAAAGGTATTGTCAATCACCAGCGGCACGCCGAACTCATGGGCAATTTTGGCGACCGCTTCGATATCCAGTACGTTACTGCGTGGGTTGCTGATCGTCTCTCCATAGATCGCTCTCGTTTTGGAGGTGATGGCCTTGCGAAAATTTTCCGGATTATCAGGCTCGACAAAGGCAAAATCATAACCAAGCCGGCGCATCGTGCAATCGAATTGCGTGAAAGTGCCGCCGTAAAGCGTGCTGGAGGAAACGATCTGATCGCCCGGCGCGGCGATGGTGGTGAGCGCGATGAATTGCGCTGCCTGCCCGCTCGCTAACCCCAACGCCGCCACACCGTTCTCCAAAGAGGCAACGCGCTCCTCCAAGACAGCAGTCGTGGGATTCATGATGCGCGTATAGATGTTGCCAAATTCCTGTAGCGCGAAAAGCCGGGCGGCGTGCTCGGTGTCGTCAAAGGTGAACGACGTGGATTGATAGATAGGCACCGCCCGCGCGTGTGTGGTGGCATCGGGGGCATAGCCGGCGTGGAGCGAGCGCGTGTTAAAACCTAGGGGGCGCTGAATGTCTTTGATAGCCATTCGAACAGTATAAACTTCTGAGCCGCGCGCGCCAGCAAGCGCCCGCTACTCACTCCAACCGTAGAGCGACGGCCGGGTCGATGGCGGCAGCTCGCCGCGACGGGAGATAACTGGCCAGCGCCGCTGTCACAAGGATGAGCAACAGCATGGCCCCATAAGTCAACGGATCAGCCGGACTTACTGAGAAAAGCAGCGTGGAGAGCAGCCGCATCAGCAGAAACGCCGACAGCAGGCCGAACCCAGCCCCAATGCCGGCCAGCAAAACACCGTGCCGCACAAAAGAGCCCGCGACTTCACCCGGTTGCGCGCCCAAGGCCATGCGAATGCCGATTTCACGCGTGCTTTGCGAGACTGAATAGGCGATTACGCCATACATGCCCACTGCGCCCAATAACAGAGCCATGCTGGCAGCGATCATCAGCAAAACAAGCGTGAACGACGTGCGTGCCATGGATTTCCGGTAGATCTGATCGAGCGTGCGCACTTCCGCAAGCGGCAGGTTCGGATTGCTGGACCAGATAACGCTGCGAATCTCACTCAGAAAACTCTCCGAACCGCTACGCGAACTTCTGATCACATAGGAGACGTTGCTTCGCACAAATTCCTTGGTGCCATAAAAGCCGTTCATGCGCACCGGGAAATAGGCGGACGTTGGAACCTTCTCACCCACTCCGTCACTATGCACATCGCCAACTACGCCCACGATCTCCCGCCACGGATCGGCCATTCCCTCGCGAATTTCTTTGTGCAGCGCGGCTTGCGGGCTACCCCAGTAATCGCGCGCAAAGCTCTCTGAAATCATGGCGACCGGCAGCTTATTATTGATATCGGTCCAGCTAAAGTCACGCCCCGCAATCAGCGGAGTTCCCAAGGTTCGGTGCAGCCCCGGAGAAACGAAAACGAACTGGCGAATGGGTGGAAGCTGTCCCTCGCGATAAGTTCTATCCCGTGCGAAGAGTAGGTCAAAGCTTTTGTTGCCTCCCATGGGCACTGCTGTGGTGATCGCCACCGAGGAAACTCCAGGTATGCGCCTCAATCGATCCACTATGTCGCTTTCCATGCGCAGCACCTTGTCAGCTTCCGGCACTTGAGCGCCGGGAATGGAGAGTGACAATGTTTGCACGTGTGCCGGATCAGAGAAGCCGGGCTGCACCAGTGTGAGTGCACGGAAGGTGCGTATCATCAACCCGGAACTGATCAAAAGCACCAGCGCGAGCGCGACTTGCACACCACTAGCGTGCTGCGCGCACGGCGTCGTTCCCTGCTGACACTGAGAGTGCGGCCGCCATCGCGCAAGCCGCTACCGAGACGCGCGCGGGCATATTTGAGGACGGGCGCCGACCCAAAGAGCAAGCCCGTGAAGAGCGAAACAGCCAGCGCGAACAAGAGAACCGGAAGATCGATTCCAATCTGCGCAATACGCGGAATACCGGCCGGCGCAATGGCCACCAGCAAACGCAATGCGCCGAATGCCAAAGCCAAACCTCCCACCCCTCCTAGTAAAGCGAGGGTGAGACTCTCAAACAGCAACTCATAAGCGATGCGCCGCGTACTCGCGCCCAGAGCCGCGCGAATCGTGAGTTCCAAATGACGCGATTCCACGCGCACCAACAACAGATTTGCCACATTCGCGCAGGCGATGAGCAACACCATGCCGATGGTTCCCATAAGAACCCAAAGCATCGGGCCGATATCTCCCGTAAGATCCTGTTTAAACGGATGAAAGGCCGGTGCAATCCGCGCCTGCTCGAAAAGCTCAACGCTGAAACCCGGCGGCGCTGGAAAGGTCCGATTGGTGATGGGCAACAGGCGCGCTGACTCCGCATTCGCTTGCGCGATCGTAACTCCCAGTCTTAGCCTGCCCACTCCGTTATAACTAAAATTTCCGAGATTTGTCTTATTGCGGTCGAACTGAAAGGGTTGGAGTAACTCCGGGTCCATATCGAGAAAGCGAAACTCGCGCGGCAGCACGCCGATCACTTCCTTCGCTTTGCCGTCAATGAGAATGCGGCGGCCAACAGTTCCGCGGTCACCGCTAAATCGCCGCTGCCAGTATCCATAGGTTAGGACCACCGTTGCTGGAGCGCCGGGCGAATCGTCCTTGGCCGAAAAGAAGCGGCCCAGAAATGGCTGCACCTTCAGAGTGGGAAGCACGCCATAGGTGACCAGCAGGGAATGCACTTGTTCCGGTTCGCCAATGCCGGTAACGCTCACGCTGTCACCCGTATAAATGCCGAGACTCTCAAACGAGCGGTTCTGGTCAAGGTGGGTGAAATAGACGGACGGCGAAAGGTTCAAGTTCTTGATGTTGATCCCCGGCGCCGTGAGCCAAAGTCCAACCAGGCGGTCGGGGTCCGCATAGGGGAGCGGCTTCAGCAAAACACCTTCCAGCACGCTGAAGATGGCGGTGTTCGCTCCTACTCCCAGGGCTAGTGTGAGCACCGCAATGAACGTGAACATCGGTGCACGTCGCAAACGGCGAAACACTTGTTTGACTTCTCCTGAGAAAGAACCCATGCAGAGGACTACGAAGCGAGCCGCCGCAATGTTTCACAAAAGGGTCTAATCCTGCCGCATGGCACGCATTGGGTCGATGAGGGCGGCGCGGCGCGCGGGAATGAGCGCGGCAGCTAGCGTCACCAAAAGCAATCCCGCGACGACCACCGCCACCAGCCGCATATCAAAAGCGGGAATTTGCAGGCTGGCGGTGAACGCCTTGCCAACCGTAATGCTCAGCGCCAGGCCGATGGCGACACCGCCGCCAGCTAAGATTCCCGCGTGACGCATCACCATCTTCATCACTTGGCCTTTGCTCGCGCCCACGGCCATACGGATGCCGATCTCCCGCGTGCGCCGTGAAACCTGGTACGCCACCACCGCATACAATCCGATCAGCGCAAGACCCAAACCGATGAATCCCAGCGATCCGACCAAGGTTAAGAAAACGTTCGCCACCTTCACCGAACGCTGGTCGTAAAGATCGTCCAAGGTTCGCACGCCGAAAAGAGGCAGGTTGGGAGCCAGGCCATGCACCGCGCGGCGCACGGGCTCGGCCAAGGCTAAGGGAGCGCCGGCGGTCTCGGTGATCAGCGTCATTTGCGCATCCGGATTTTGCTTCATGGGCCGGTAGATGAAATCCATCGGAGGTTCGAAAGGCGACATGTATTTGCCGTTGGCGGCCACGCCCACAATCTGCGCCCAGCGCCCATTTTTTTCGCCCAGCTTGAGCCGTTTCCCAATCGGGTTTTTCACGCCGTAATGTTCAACGAAGAAACGGTTGACTACGACGACGAGCGGACTCTTCAGGTCGTCGCCAGCCAGAAATCCGCGGCCCTCCACGATAGGAGTTCCCATGGTCGAAAAATAATTTTCGTCGACCGTCGAAGCGCCTATCGACACACCTTGCTGCCCAGCCGGAAAGTGATAACCTTCGGGGCTCACAGTCTCTCCCTCAAAGTTGGTGCCGGTCGGAATGAAGTGCGCCAGCGCAGCGGACCTCACGCCGGGAAGGGCGCGAACCCGCTCCAATAACTCCTTATAGAAAGCCGCGGTTTGCTCGGCCGTGTAGCCGATCATCGCCGGGTTGAAACTGACCAGCAGACGATTATGGGTTTGAAAGCCGGGATCGCGTGCAAGGACATAAGTAACGCCGCGAAATAGCTGGGTCGTCAAAACCATCAGAATGAGCGAGCCAGCCACTTGCACCACCACCAAGGCGTTGCGCCCGAAAAAGCGTTGGCGGGTAGGATCGAGTTCGCCCGCTTTGAGAGCCGGTACCAGGTCACCGCGAGTCATGCGTAGCGCCGGCACGAGACCGAACAGAAACACACTCCCCAGCGACAGGGCGAGCGTAAAGAACAGGACACGAGCGTCGAGCTGAACCGTCAAATCGATGGGAATATCAGCCGGAATCTTCACTGTGGATTCTAAGGCGATGCCCGCTTGCGTGATCAGCAGGCTGAGGATGCAGCCGCCCAGCGCGATTAAGCTGCTCTCGGCCAGCAGCGTGCGGACCAGGCGCGCCCGGCTGGCGCCAATGGCTATACGAACAGCCAGCTCACGCGAGCGAGCGCGGCCGCGACTTAGCAGCAAATTAGCAATGTTGGCGCAGGCGATGAGCAAAACGACGCCCACCAGCGCGAAGAGCAATCCCGCCAAGATGGCATCGTATTTTTGAAGATCGAGCCGTGCCTGCATCTCCGTGCGTACGACCGAGCCGAAACCCTGATTCGTTTTTGGGAACGATTGCGCGAGAGCATGCGCGAGAGCCAGAGCTTCCCCACTCGCCGCAGGCAAAGAGACTCCCGGCTTGAGGCGGCCTTTTACGCTAAAAGCGCGATTGGCGCGGTCGCCGAGAAGATCGCCGTCCGCTTTGTCGATAGCCGGCGCCATCATGGCCGGCACAAAAAACTGCGGGTGGAAAAACTGGTCGAGGCCGGTGAAGGATTCAGGAGCCACGCCGACGATGGTGAAATCAATCCCATTCAACAGCATATGTTTGCCGGCGATATTGGGATCGGAAGCAAATTCATCGCGCCAAAAGCTATAGGCGAGCACCGCGACGGCATCGCGCGAGTGCGCCTGGTCTTCCTCGGGAAGGAATGGGCGGCCCACCACCGGTCGAATTTCGAGCGTGTCGAACAGATTCCCGCTCGCCAGCAGGCCGGCCTTCATGCGCGGCTGCTCATTCTGATCTTTGGCGAAACCGAAAGAGGTGAGGCGCGTGGCAATCAGCCCGCTAAAGGAATGGTTCAGCCGTCGAAAGTCGGAGAAATCGGCATAGGAAACGTCCCCGAAGACGCCGCTCGGCGTTCGCGACGAGAGAGTCAGAACCTGACTGGCGTTTGGAACCGGGAGCGGGCGGAACAGCAGACCATCATAGAAAGCGAAAATCGTGGAGCCCGCGCCGACGGCCAAACTGATCGAGATCATCGCCGTCAAAGCGAAGGCGGGATTCTGCCGCAAGCTGCGAAACGCAAAACGAAAATCGTTCATGACCGCTACGCCAATGCACTCGACAGGCCAAAACAAACCTGGGGAAAGAATCAGGATGGTCTTCCAAAACCGGGCTCGACTGTTCGATTCCGGGAAATACTGTGGCGAATCGCTATCGCAATGCCAAATCCATGAGCGTCCGGTGCGTCCCCGGATCGTCCGCCGATTCATCGCGTGTATAGTGGCAGTCGCTCCCCAGTATCCACGCCTGCCGCTTATCCTCCAGACAAATCTCCAAAATCTCCCATAGCCGCTGTTTGGGCGTGCTCGCCTTGATGGGCGCTACCACTTCTATCCGTTTTGAGAGATTGCGGTACATCCAATCCGCCGACCCGATATAGAATTCCCCCTCACCCGGCGCTTGCCCGGCGCCAAAATAATAGATCCGCGAATGTTCCAAAAACCGCCCAATAATGGAACGAATCCGAATATTCTCAATCGGCCGCAGACAACAAAAACCGCGGATGATCAGGTCAATCGAAACGCCGGCGTGTGCCGCAGCGATCAGCGCCGCGATCATATCCGGGTCTTCCAGTTGATTCATCTTGGCGATAATGCGTCCCCGCTCGCGCAACTCCGCTTCGCGCTGGATGAGATCTAAGAAGCGCTTCCGCATCGTGCTGGGCGCAACCAGCAGCGCATGGCAATCCGGTCCGTGAGAGTGCCCGGTCAGAAAATGAAACAGCGTGATGACATCGCTGGTAATTGCCGGATCGCACGTCAACAAACCGCAATCGGCATAAAGACGCGCTGTTCGCACGTGATAGTTGCCCGTGCCCACGTGCGCGTAGGCCCGCAACCCATCCGCTTCTTTACGCACCACCAGCGCCGTCTTGCCGTGTGTTTTCAGCCCCTTTACCCCGAACACCACATGCGCGCCCGCCGCCCGCAGCGCCTCCGCCCAATGCAGATTCCGTTCTTCGTCAAAGCGCGCTTTCAACTCCATCACGCAAGCCACCTGCTTACCCGCTTCCGCCGCATGCACCAGTGATTTCACAAACGGCGTGTCATCACCCACCCGGTACACGGTCATCTTGATCGCTACGGTGTGCGGATCGTTCGCCGCCTCCTTGACGAACCGCTCCACACTCGCGTCGAACGATTCATACGGATGATGGACGAGAATATCGCCCTCGCGAATCGCGCTGAAAATATCGGCGTGCTCTTCGCGCAAACCTTGCGGCGTCACCGGCGTCCAAGGCTCATCGCTCAAACCGGGCTTATGGATCCCGCCCAGTTCGAACAGCGTGGTGTAATCCAATTCACCCGACGCTTCGTACAGATCAGCTGGCCGCAATCGGAAATGCGCACGCAACAATTCCCGTATGGCCGGGTCGGCGTCGCCCCCGAATTCCAACCGCACCACCGGCTCATAACGCCGCTTGCGAACCTGCTCGCGCACTTGATCGACCACGTTACCGTTCGCACTGTCTGCTTCTTCCACTTCGGCGTCGCGTGTCAGGCGCACAAGCGTGGTTGGCCCCACTTTCATACCTGGATACAGTTGGTCCAGATTCTCGCGAATCACTTCATGCAGCCGCACATACAGAAGATTGTCGGGGCCGGCATCGGCTGCAAGCGGCACCCAATGCTTCAAATCGGCCGGAACCTTCACGCGGGCATACAAGCGCTGGCCGTTTTCACTATCATCCAGCGGGAAAACAAGCGATGTGGACAGATTCGAAAGAAACGGGAACGCCTCGCCCGAATGAATCACCAGTGGAGTCAAAGCCGGCGATACTTGCTTCTCAAAAAATGCATTGGCTTCGTTTTTCTGCGCCGGCGTCAACTCCTCCCAGCGCCGCAAGAACACTCCGTGGCTGGCCAACCCGGGGATAATCTGCTCGCGAAAGCAGGCGGCCTGTTTCTGCAGCGCCGGAACCAACCGCACGTTGATTTCCTGCAAAAGCCTTTCGCGGTCGGCCGTTAAGCGTTCACGCAGCACGGCTACTCGCTTCATGAAGAACTCGTCGAGATTCGAAGTAAAGATGGCCAGAAATTTGGCGCGCTCTAAAAGCCCGTTCCGCTGATCCAGCGCTTCGGCCAGAACTCGTTCATTGAAATCCAGCCAGCTTAGGTCGCGATCGATCCAAAATTCCGACAAATCGCCCCCAATTTCGTGGTTCAAAGCTCCGTCGTCCCCAATAGATACAGCCTGCGTCTGCTTCTGCGTTTGCATCGCGCTCATCGTTTGCCTAAACGGTGAGTATGACTGGGAAGAAGGCGCCGGGGCAAATGAATATTTGGTTTCAAAACCGCCGTACCGCCCACCTCAAACAGTCGCCGCCGGCCAGGCGCTGATATCGGTCGGTAGCCGCCCCGCCGTTCTCTCGCCTTGGCTCTTGGGCTCGGTCACAACCAGGGAAGATTTATTTTAAGGCCGCTAACCAGCTGAAACCACAAAGTCTGTACCTCTTTGTCCCCAACCGCCTTTGTCCATACGAAGCGCGCCTCGCGCTACATTCAAACCAGTTTCAGGCGGTTGTCGTGAGACGCCTTCCAGACAAAATTTGGATCGCCTCCTCCTCCGCCGGCCGAGTAGTCTTCCGGCTTCGATCTTTGCCAACCGAATATTGATTTACGTTGAGACGGAATCAGGAATGAACCCAACTGGAGGTTCCCAACGGCGGGTCGCCAACCCGCCGTTGGGTTCGCATTTTCAAATCAGCCCCCATTGAGTAGCTTTGGGTTCGTATCGTAAATTGCGCGACGATCTCGACCAGCGAAATCCTTACCAGAGAGCATGCCCCTGTTTGGGTTCGTTTTTTCAAATCGGCTCGTCCCCCAGCTTTGGGTTCGTATCGTAAAATTGCCCCGTCGATCTTGAAATCCGGCAACGCTCGCCCGAAAGCACCTGCTTCCCCAGCCGTTTTGGCATCGTCTTCTAAACCGGCCCGTTGAGCTAGATTGGCTTCGTATCGTAAATTGCCATTGCGCGTTAATGTCGAAACCGCCAATCCGCCCCAAAACGCATGCTCCCGCCTAGCAAGGCGGGCATCATGGAAATCGCACTTCGACACTGGGCCCGTCTTGCGCGTTCCTGAGAAGATAGAAGATCGATATACGGCGTTGTCCGCTTTGACCAGCTTCGTGAAAAATAGGCATGGCTATTGAAATCGATAACTTGGGAATTACCGCGAGCACCCCGCAAGAAGGCGCGCGCGGCGCTGGTGTTCGTCTATACTCATTTGTTCACCCCGCCTCAGCCGGCGGCGTCCTGGTCGAATCAATTCAACAACAAGAGGAGAAAGCTTGAGTCAGCAAGCAGAGATTGGAATTATCGGAGGCAGCGGTCTTTATGCCATGCCTGGTTTTGAGGCGCACCAGGAGATTCGTCTGGCCACTCCCTTCGGGGACCCTTCCGACGCCTATATCGTCGGTACTCTGGAAGGCCGCGAAGTTGCCTTTCTAGCCCGCCACGCCCGTGGACACCGCATCTCTCCATCCGAACTCAACTTTCGCGCCAACATTTACGGCATGAAGATGCTGGGCGTTGAGCGCATCCTATCCGTCAGCGCGGTTGGGTCTATGAAAGTCGAACATAAGCCGCTCGATTTCGTCATCCCCGACCAGTTTTTCGACCGCACCCGCGGCCGCATTTCCACTTTCTTCGGCAACGGCGTAGTAGCTCATATCAGTTTTGCCGATCCCATTTGTCCCCAACTTTCGTCCGCCGCACATGCTTGCGCGCAGGAAATCGGCATTACCAGTAAACTAGGCGGTACATACTTGTGCATGGAAGGTCCCGCGTTTTCCACGCGCGCTGAATCCAACATTTATCGCAGTTGGGGCATGGATGTCATTGGCATGACGAACCTGCAGGAAGCCAAACTCGCCCGCGAAGCGGAAATCTGTTACGTTACCATTGCCATGGTTACCGACTACGATTGCTGGCACGAAGAACACGACGCCGTCACGGTTGAGCAGATCATCGGCAATCTCACCAAGAACGCTGAAAACGCTTCTAAACTGGTGCGCCAAATGGTGAAAACGCTGCCTGCGAAACGCACCTGCAAATGCGGTTCGGCTCTGAAACACGCCATTCTGACCGATATGAAAAGCGTTCCACAAGAAACCAAGAACAGTTTGGGGTTGCTGATTGCCAAGTATACCGGCTAACGAACTGGCGCGTGAAGTCCTCGATGCCTGCCTGAAGGACGGTACCTGGCCGCTGCGGCCGCTCGACGATCTGATTACCCGCGCGCTTGATGAAGAAGATCAGTTTGCGTCCATCAACGCCACGCGCGCCCTATTCAGTATCGTCATTGAACAACTCGGCGACCTTTTTGAGCCAGCTTTGTGCGACGTCTACGCACGCCTCTTTGCGCATGTCATCAGCCGCGCTTTACCGGAGTATGATGCCGGCGAGTTGCTGCTGCGCTACCGGCGGGTGCGCCAGGTGCGCCGTTTCCGGGGCGGGGAAGTGCGCCGCGTCTTCGTTCTATCGCGCGTAACGCTCGGCGCCGACGTCGCTGTCACCAGCGTCGCGCTGGCCGCCGCCAAACAGCGTTTTCCCGATGCCGAGATCTGCCTGGTCGGCCCTGCCAAAAACGCTGAAATGTTTGCTGCTGATGCGGGCATTGTGCCCATCGCCGTTCCTTATGGGCGCGGTAGCGTCTTGCGCGAGCGGCTCCTAGCCGCTGCCGAATTGCGCGTGGCCGTTGATGAGCGCAGTTCCATCGTGATCGATCCCGATTCGCGCCTCACCCAACTCGGCCTCCTGCCCGTTTGCGATGATGCCCGCTATTTCTTCTTTGAGAGCCGGGCGTTTGGCGGCGCTTTGGATGCGCCATTGCCGCAACTCACTGCCGAATGGCTGAGCGAAGTGTTTGACGTCGACCGATTTACGCCGTACGTCGCCCCTCTCCTGCAACCGCGCATTGCCGATGTCGCCATTAGCTTAGGCGTGGGCGAGAACGCCTGCAAACGCATCGATGGCGATTTCGAGTTGGCGGTTCTCCAAAAGCTTCTAAGCTGGGGGCGCGCCATTTTGCTTGATCGTGGCGCCGGCGGCGAAGAGGCTCAGCGCGTCGATGCCCTTGTCAGCAAACTCGGTCACCCGCCCTTACTGCACCTCCACGATGGCACTTATGCTTCCTTCGCCGGCCATATTTCCCAGAGCAACCTCTATTTCGGCTACGATTCGGCTGGCCAACACGTAGCCGCCGCCGCTGCCGTTCCGCTGGTTTCTGTTTTCACAGGTTATGTTTCCGAGCGCATGTTTTTCCGTTGGCGTCCTTCCACCGCTAGTTCCCATGTAGTCGCGGTCGATGCCGGTAACCGCTCTAGCGTTACCGAACGCACGCTCAAAGCTATTGAGGAGGCGGCGGTGGAGGCGTGGGCAAAACCCAAGGGTTCTCGCGCTTAGTAGGCGCCGTGGTCGCGGGTTTTTCCTCCGTTGTGCTTGACGGCAGCGGTGGCGGCGCGTTGGGGTCCAGATCGTACTTGATCGTCGTGCCCGTGTCGAACTTCCGGTAATTGCGGAATTCTATCTCATTCTTCGAACTTTCCCGGCCGGCTTTCATCAAGAGCAAAGCATTCAAGGGCACCACAAATTTCTGGCCGGAGATCTCCACCAGATCGTAATCCAATCTTTCGCTGGTTTCCGTCACCGGGAACGATCTGGGAATGTCCACCGCTACAAATGTGATGCGCCCAATTTCACCAGTATTCGCATCGGCGTAAATCAACCCGCGGTAGGCCGTGACAATGCGCTGCTCATCGTTTTTGTCGGAACCATAAGAGATGGTGTAGCTGGAGTGCCCGCTGTCAATAAAGTAGTTCAAGACCGCCATCCGCCGCCCGCGCAAAGTCGCCCAATGATCCCAATTGAACTCCGCCTGGCTATGCGGTTCGAAGAGTTCTCGCATCATGCTTCCAAACTCACCCGTGGAACGGGCGCCGCCGGTCTTCACCTCATCCATTGTGGTGTCGACCAACTTCCCATTCAGCGAATAAACGTTGTAGTGCTCTATCCCTTCGTTGTAACCGACCCTCGCCAGAATGGTTCCGTTGCTGCGGAAGTTATTGCCGGCGTTCGGATCCACGTAGCGACGTGTCACTTCAACACACAGGAAGTTGGGAAGACTCTTGGTGTAGTTCAGCGCATAGTCCCGCATGGCCTGTAGGATTTCTTCATATCGAACAGAATCGGGAAGCGGAATCGGCGGGGCCTTCGGCGCAAGGGAGACCGTCGGCGATTCGCTTGCTAGCGCCTGTTCCGCAGCCTTCGCTGAAGGCGATTGAGCATCGTGCGTCGGCGGCTTAATGTTGGCTGTCAAGTCGCGCTGAATCTTTAAAGCCTCCGTGGTTTTCGGCCCTGCGCCTTGCGCTTGCAGATCGATAATCGTTTTATCCGTCAGCTTCTCGGTCAATTGGATTTGGCGCACTCCGGCGGCAATTTGCTTATCGGAGTGTTGGTGTAACGCCAGCTCGGATTTTACGAATTCAACAAGCTGCTCGACGTTCATCTGCGTTTGCGCCCGCAGGACCGAGGCAAGCAATAGCCAGGAAATCAGAAATGCCCGCATATTTAATATCATGCCGCAAATGGCCTTAGAGCGTGCCGACTCCGAGCGGGGAGCGTCAGCGACCTTGTTTCGCCCTTCTTCTCCTCCGGCCTGCGGTGTCACAGTTATTGAGGAGGCGGCGGCGGAGGTGTGGGCAACACCCAAGGGTTTTCCCGTTTCGTCGGCGCCGTAGTCGCCGGCTTCTCTTCAGTAGTGCTGTCTGGCAGGGGCGCCGGCGCATTCGGGTCAAGATCGTACTTGATCGTCGACCCCGCTTCGAACTTCCGGTAGTTGCGGAATTCTATCTCGTTTTTCGTACTCCCTCGTCCCGCTTTCATGTAGAGCTTCGCCGCCAGCGGCACTACATACTTGTTCCCCGAAATGTCAACCAAATCGTAGTCCAGAATTTCGCTTGTTTCCTTCACCGGGAAAGAATGTGGAATATCCACCGCCTCAAATTTGATGCGTCCAATTTCGCCGGTATTCGGGTCCGCATAAATCAGCCCGCGATAGGCCGTCACAATCCGTTGATCGTCGTCTTTACTCTCCCCATAATGGATGTAATACGTGGAGTGCGCGCTATCAACGGAATAGCTGAACACCGCCATGCGCCGTCCGCGCAAGGTAGCCCAATGATCCCACGCGAATTCCGTCTGACTCTGCGGATCGAAGATCGACTTCATCAGGCTGTAGAATTCGCCGGTGGATGTCGCCCCGCCGGTCTTCACCGAGTCCATGCTGGTCTCATCCACTAACTTGTTATTCACCGAGTACACATTGTAATGATCTTGGCCCTCGTGGTAACTGACCCTTGCTAGGATCGAGCCCAGGCTGCGATAGCTGCTACCCCCATTTGGATCGGCGTATTGCCGCGTCACTTCGACGCAAAAGAAGTTCGGCAGATTTTTCGTATAGTTCAACGCATAATCCGCCATAGCTTGGCGAATCTCCTCCTGCTTAATTGAACTGGGGGGTGGTATCGGCGGAGCTTTGGTTGTTAGCGTAGCCGTCGGCGCTTCGGTAGATACCGCGTGATCCGCCTGCGCCGGCGCAGACGTCGCATCGTGCGTCGGCGGCTTAATGTTGGCTGTCAAATCGCGCTGAATCTTTAAAGCCTCCGTGGTTTTCGGCCCTACGCCCTGCGATTGCAAATCGATAATTGTCTTATCCGTCAGCTTCTCAGTCAGTTGAATTTGGCGCACCCCGGCGGCAATTTGTTTATCCGAATGTTGGTGCAGCGCCAGCTCGGATTTCACGAATTCGACAAGCTGCTCAACGTTCATTTGCGTTTGGGCCCGTAGGACCGAGGCAAGCAATAGCCAGGAAATCAGAAATGCCCGCATATTCAACATCATGACGTAATGTCTCGGCCTCCGGTTGCGGTGAGTCGCTAAAGCCGCTCAGCTTTTTCCAGCTCCAGCGTAATGTCCCCTAAAGGGAAGCCGAAGAGAAACCGCATCTGGACGGGCAGACGCTGCGGGTCGTCCGTTATCCAGATGAGCAGCCTTCCCTTGCGGCGGTACAGCACGTTGTCGAAAACGAAAGTTTCGTAGCGGATCGTATTGTAGCTGGTCCCTCTGATAGTGAGCTTTTCTTTGCCTAGCCCCTCTACCCTCACATTCGCCAGCTTTTTTCCGTCGGTCACTGGCAGAGTGAACTTCATGCTTGGCTGAAGTTGCGAAGCCCGCACAGTCATCATAGCCCCGGCAATGTCGTAAGTGCACGGCGGAATGTCGAGTTCGGTCTTATGCGTTACGTTCGTCGTTAGCTCTTTACTGATGGCCACTAATTTGTGCTTATCGGCGTCGAAGGTCATCGTGGTAATCGAATGATGTTTCCCCTCTTGCGCGTCAAGGTTTACATTCAAAGCACAAAATCGCTCGTTAGTGGAAAGCTTATAGCTATCCAGCACGTGATAGAGCTGATTAACTAAACCCAAGCTAGCCAAGTCGAGATTCAATTGCCAGCCATCGCTTGCCGTTCGTGTCAGCCGCAGCTTAGCCTCGCCGGCCGTAACCATGCGCCATCCTACGCGATACTGCAAGCCTTCGGCGTAGGGGAACTTCAAGGGTGGTTCAGCGCTAATAGTCTGTTGCGGCCGGCCGGATTGGACCGCTAACAGGGTAAGGCACAGTGCTAGCGTCGACCGGGACTTTAAGATTCCGAAATTATGCATTCACAGGTGAGTTCGAGTCCCTGTCCGATTGACAGAGGTCATTGCTGCAGTCGCAGCGGCCGAGGTTACACCGCAATTACAGAGTACTAAAAGCCAATTGAGGTAAGCACTTCCGAGGGCTTCCTGTCGAAAGCTCGGCAGATGGCTAGCAGGCTTTCCACGCTGGGCAGGTTCGCGCCGCGCTCAATCGAACTAATTTGCGACACGCTCAATTTCGTCGCTGCCGCTAAATCTTTCAACGACCAGCCGCGCTCCACGCGCAACAGCTTGATGCGGTGCCCCAGGCGATCGCGCAATAAATCTTGCGGTGTTCGTCCCAGGCCGAATTGCTCGACCGCGTTCTGCAGCGTTTGCCTCAACTGCGACAGCGAAAACGGCTTAGCCAGATAATCGAATACCCTCAGCTTGAAAGTCGCGCGCATATTCTCTAGCGACGGATAGCCGGTAATCACGATGATGCAAAGTTCCGGCCAGCGCAGTAATAGTTGCTCTACCACATGCTCGCCTGTGACTGTGCCCATCTTCATGTCGAGCAGCACGATATCCGGAATGCGGCTCTCGGCGGAGGCAAACAGCTCGTCCTGTTCGGCAAACGTGCGCACCGAATAATGCCCTTCGTCGCGCAGCAGATCTTCGATATAGTTTCGGAAGTCGACATCGTCGTCGAGCACCGCTATATCCACCACGCCCACCGGCGCTAGCGCGTCTTCACTCACCTGCCCAGTTTACTGATTGTCTTTGTACTCTTCCAACCACGCCATTTGAATGGCTTCGAGCTTGCCCTCGGTAGAGGCCATCGGGTCGTCTTTAAAATCCACCAATTCGATGATCCACTTATGTAAATCCGTGTAGCGGATATGCGTAGGATCGATTTCAGGATGCGCTTCGTACAGGCTCAGCGCGATATCTTCGGTATGGTTCCAAGTCAGGCCAGGCATGTTATTCGATTTTGGTGCCCTTCAACGCGCCGCGTACGGCGGTATTCATCATATTTTCAGCCAAATTCGTAGTGACGCGATTCAATTCTTGGATACGGGCATTGATGGCGTGATGATCCGGCAGATTGTAAGCGGCTAGCAGAGCCCGCTTGGCCGCTTCAATCTCATTGCGTTCTTCCGCGCTCAACGCTTCCCAGGCGTCATTCCGTTGCGCTTTGGCAATCGCTCCCAAAATGTTATCGGCTTCCACGCGCGCTTCGCGAACCTGCCGCTCGCGCATGTCCGCTTCGGCGTTGTCCAAGCTCTCGCGAATCATGCCTTCCACCTGCTCTTCGGTCAAACCATAGGAAGGCTTCACCTCTACGCTTTGTTCCTTGCCGGTGCGAGCGTCGCGCGCCGTCACGTTCAAAATGCCGTTCGCGTCAATCAGGAAGCGCACTTCAATGCGCGCGAAACCCGCCGCCATCGGCTGAATGTCTTTCAAATCGAAACGCGCCAGGCTGCGGCAATCTTTCACCAGTTCCCGCTCGCCCTGCAAAACATGGATGAGCACATTGCGCTGCCCGTCCACCGCGGTTGTGAACGACTCAGTGGCGCTGGCGGGAATCGTCGAGTTGCGGTGGATCAACTTCGATACCACACCGCCCATGGTTTCTATGCCGAGCGAAAGCGGAGTCACATCCAGCAGAAGCTTGTCTTCCACATCGCCGGCCAAGATGCCGGCTTGTACCGCCGCGCCCAATGCCACAACCTCATCTGGATTGAGCTCGGTATGCGGTTTAGCTTTGAAGAGCCGTTCGACCGCGGCGCGCACCAGCGGGATGCGCGTCGACCCCCCCACCATCACCACTTCATCAATCTGCGCGGGCGTGAGCTTCGCGTCGGCCAGGCAAGCACGGCAAGGTTCAAGCGTGCGCTCTACAATCGGCGCAATCAAACGCTCCAACAGTTCGCGGCTCAACGCACGCCGGTACGTTTTGCCGCCATACGTCAGTTCGATCTTCGTGTCCGGAACAAAAGATAATTCTTCCTTCGCGTGAATCACCGCGCGCCGCAGCCGCTGCACGCCTTCCGAATCCTGCGGTATGTCCGATTCTTCCAGCGCAATCCGCAGCAGCAGGTTATCGATATCGTCCCCGCCCAGATGCGTGTCGCCGTTGGTCGCCAGAACTTCGAAGATGCCTTCATGCAGCCGCAGAATGGAGATATCGAACGTGCCGCCGCCGAAATCGTAAACGGCGATAATGCCGTCTTTGCGCTTGTCTAAGCCATAGGCGAGCGAAGCAGCCGTGGGCTCATTCACCAGCCGCAAAACGTCCAGCCCCGCTAATCGCCCCGCATCTTTGGTCGCCTGACGCTGGGCGTCGTTGAAATAGGCCGGCACTGTGATGACCGCCTCGGTCACCGGCGCACCCAACGCCGCTTCGGCATTATCTTTCAGTTGCTTCAAAATGGCCGCTGAAATTTCCGGAGGCGTAAAAGTGCGATCACCCAGGTTGAGCTGAATGACGGAATCGCCTTCGCTGGTAATGCGAAACGGAAACAACTTCAATTCGTCCTGTACGTCGCGTACGCCGCGCCCCATGAGCCGCTTCACGGAATAGATGCTGCGCTCCGGTTTCGTGAGCAGCAAATCGCGCGCCGTCTCGCCGGCCACCAGGCGCCCATTCTCGTTAAGCGACACCACGCTGGGCACAATCTTGCGACCCTCGGCGTCCTCAATAATCTTCGGCCCGGTGAGATCCAGATACGCCACTAGGCTGTTCGTGGTGCCCAGGTCGATCCCGACGATTTTCGATTTGCGGCTTTCGCCGAAGTCTATTTGAAAAGTACCCATTGTCTATAAACGCTCTTCCACCGGCTCCGCAGCCGCGGGATTGAGCGCTCGATCCACATCGCGCAAGAGATTATCGATGTAGCGGCGGCGGTTCAGTAAACCCCTGATTTCGTGCAAAGCCTGTTTGGCCGTGTCGCTCTGTGGTTCAGCCGCATCGTATTTCACGAATAAGCTTTCCAGTCGGCGGTCCACCTCGCCTTGCATTTTGCTGAAATTCCCGCGCGCCGCTTCCAACGGCCCGCGCGCTTCACTATCGCCGCTTTTCAACTCTTCAAGCATCATGTTCAGCTCGAAGACTTCTTCCAGCAGTTCAGGCGGAACATCTTTGGAGCGCTGCTCGCCAATAGGAAAGCCTTCTTCTTTCAGAAGATATTCGGCGCGTTTCACCGGATTGCGCAGCGTGCGGTAGCCATCGTTCAAAATAGACGTGGCATCCAACGCTTCCGCCTGCTCGCTGGCGCTCTTGCGGCTAAACCGGTCGGGATGCCACTGCTTGCTGAGCTCGTAAAAGCGCTTCTGTAAGCTTTCGGCGTCCACGCACAGTTTTTGATCCAGTCCGAAAAACTGGAAAAAATTTCTGGAAAGAATGGGCATCTACGCGGAGAACGACGTGCCGCAGCCGCAGCTTTTGGTGGCGTGCGGATTTTCGAAAACAAAACCGGATTGCAGCAGCGAATCTTTCCAATCAAGTGTCATGCCATCGAGAAACAGCATGCTCTTTGGATCGACAAACACTTTCACATCCTCAAACTCGAACACGTGGTCGCGCGGGCGCGGTTCCGGCGCGAACTTGAACTGATAGCTCAACCCCGAGCACCCGCCGCCCAGCACGCCCAGGCGCAAACCACCCTGCACTCCCTCGCGCGCAAAAGCCGCTCGAATTTTGTCCACCGCTTTGGGAGTGACATGAACTTGTTTGGGTGCGCCTTCAACCGGGGCAGTCCCCGCCTGAACTTCCGGCGCACCCGCAAGCTGAGTGAACTCAGCCATATCGTTAGAAACCTCCAATTTATTGTTTATTGAACTGCCACGGCTTCGGCTTTCTGCGCGCCGACGTTCTTGCTCTTGTAATCGCCGATGGCCGCCTTAATGGCATCTTCAGCCAGCACCGAGCAGTGAATCTTTACCGGAGGCAGTGCCAGCTCGTTGACAATATCGGTGTTCTTAATTTCGAGCGCCTGATCCACCGTTTTCCCCTTGAGCCATTCGGTGGCGAGGGACGAACTGGCAATCGCGCTGCCACATCCAAACGTCTTAAATTTCGCGTCTTCAATCACGCCCGTTTCCGGATTCACCTTGACTTGCAGCTTCATGACGTCGCCACACTCGGGCGCGCCCACCATGCCGGTCCCCACGTGGGGGCTACTCTTGTCCATAGACCCCACATTGCGTGGATTGTTGTAATGATCGAGAACTTTATCGGAATAAGCCATGTTTCTATTTCCCCTTTTTGATTCTTAATGAGCCGTCCAAGATACCTTTGAGAGATCCACGCCTTCTTTCGCCATTTCATACAGCGGAGAAAGCTCTCGCAATTTCTTCACCACCTCAGCCACCTTGTTGCCGACGTAGTCCACTTCCTCTTCCGTGTTGAATCGGCCAATGCCGAAGCGGATAGAAGAGTGCGCCAAGTCATCGCCCGCGCCCAAAGCCTTCAACACGTAGCTTGGTTCGAGCGTCGCCGATGTGCAGGCCGAACCGCTTGAAACCGCAATGTCGTTAATACCCATAAGCAGGCTTTCGCCTTCCACATACGCGAAGCTGATATTCAGGTTGTGCGGCAACCGGTGCTCCCATGAGCCGTTGATATACACCTCATCCAGGTCGTTCATCAAGCGGTCTTTGAGCTTGTCCCGCAAGAAGCGGAGGCGTTTGGATTCTTCCACCATTTCGCGATTGGCGATTTCACAGGCCGCGCCCAAACCAGCAATACCGGGAACATTCAGCGTGCCCGACCGCATGCCGCGCTCATGTCCGCCGCCATCCATCTGGGCGGTGATTTGCACGCGCGGGTTTCTACGCCGCACATACAGCGCGCCCACTCCCTTCGGTCCATAAAGTTTGTGCGCTGTCAACGAAAGCAAGTCGATCCCGTCTTTATTGACGTTGACCGGAATTTTGCCGATCGCTTGTACGCCGTCGCTATGCACCAGCACGCCCTTTTCCTTGGCGATTTTGCCGATTTCCGCCATTGGCTGCACCACGCCGATTTCGTTATTGGCGTACATGATCGTGATCAAAATCGTTTTGTCGGTGATGGCGTCGCGCAGTTGGTCGAGATCAATCAAGCCATCCGTCTTCACCGGCAAATAAGTGACCCGAACGCCCTCTTTTTCCAGTCGCTTGCAGGTATCCAGCACCGCCTTGTGCTCAGTCGCTTGCGTGATGATATGGTTGCCGCGCTCGGCATACATCTCGGCAATACCCTTGATGGCAAGGTTATTCGATTCGGTCGCCCCGCTGGTGAAAACGATCTCTTTCGGCGTGGCGCCAATAAGGTCGGCAATCTGTTTGCGGGACTTTTCCACCGCTTCTTCCGCTTCCCATCCGAAGCTGTGGTTGCGCGACGCGGCGTTGCCGTAAATCTCCAGAAAATACGGCTTCATCACCTCAAACACGCGCGGATCCATGCGCGTGGTGGCGTGGTTGTCCATGTAAATCGGCAGTTTCATATAGTCAATTTCCTTGTTGATTCCCGCGAAAGAGTTTCCTGCGCGCCTTCAAGCGCCACCAGCGATGGTGGAACTGAACTAGGCGGCAGTTCGTCTTCCGAATCCCGCAACATGTCTTCGATGCTGACGCTCGCTAACAAGCGCAAAATTCCTTCGTGGATGCGCCGCAGCGGCTTCTTGATCGTGCAGCGATCCGAATGTCCGCAGGCGGTCGCTGATGTGAAACAGTTGGCCAAAACAATGGGGCCGTCAATCGCGCGAATCACCTGCAGCGCTGAAATGTCGCGCGGTTCGCGAGCGAGACGATAACCCCCGTTCGTACCGTATTCGGAAATCAAAAATCCAGATTTGCCTAGTTTCTGCAAAAGCTTGGATAAAAGCGGCAGAGGTATGCCGCTACTTTCCGCCAATTCTTTAGCGCTCAGCGCCGCAGCCCCAGAACCGTCGGCCAAGCGCACCGCCGCAAAGTGTTTGAGGGCGATAAGACTGTAGTCCGCTTTTTTGGTCAGCTTGAGCACGGCAGGTAATCTACGACCGAAAGTATCCTATATAGGTATACCATGAATTGCTGCTGTATGGAAAGGGGTTCTTCAGACATCCTGATTCGGGTGTATGATTGGCCAATGATCGTGGCGAGGATCGCCGCTCTTTGCGCCTCTTCCGCCGTATTCATGGGTGTGGTGCTTGGGCAAACGCCGACGGCAACCGTCGAAATTCAATTTACCGGCCACGGCGCGGGATTTTGGGGCCGCTACGCCGTTTGCTACGGCAAAAGCAGGATCGCCGGTCGGGCCAGTCCGCAAATCGGCGAGTCGCAGCGCATTGAAGGAATCTTTTCTGGCTCCAACACCCGGATCAGAGGAGTCCTTTATGCTCCGGGATGCGCTTTACAGACGATGGATATTTCTATCAAGGAGGCGCGCCTTTATAAATATTCGTTTCGTTGCGACCCGCTTCCCCAAACTGAGATTCAGGGTGTTACCGGGCCAATAGACCCCTTGCACCGGGGGCACCACATGAAGATTGAAGCCGAATACGCCGCTCTCTGGACCGCGGGGTTTCTCGGTTATGACGACGGGACCGCGATGGAAATCCCGTTGGCTGGTGACTCTGCCGTGGACGCGCAAGGTCATTTTCGTTTGTCCATTCCGGACTTCGCAAAAGACAAAGTGGCCGGTTCGCCGAACCATGCCGCGGAGATACTCATTTGGGCGCGCGATCAAGACGATGGTCGAGTATTTGCCAACCTGCGGCTTCTGTCCGGAAATAACAAGCTCGAGCCGACCAGGTTCGGCGGCATTCCAGTTGACTCAATTGGCTCCTCTCTGCTCGAGTTCGCAACTTGTTATGCCGATCCGCCGGCCGAGTACGATAAATTCGGATTTACCATTCGGAGCGACCTAAAGAACGAGTGCGCGAATTGAGGCCACGTTACATGGGGCGCAACGCAGACCCGAGCGTCAGCGACCTTGCGCTGAGCCTCAATCCGTTAAGCACCAAGATCAGATCCCCCGCGGATTAGGCACAAACTTCGGCGGCACCCTCGCATCTCCAATTCTGAAAGCAGTGAGATACGCCAAGCGCAAAATCTTCGCCATCTTTACATAATTAATCCGCTCGAAAGTATCGCTCGTGTGATGGTAATCAGGATGAAAGCCGGTGAACCACCAGAAGGCGGGAATGTCGTGCAAAACGAACGGGAACTGGTCGCTGCGAAAGAAAACGTTTAAGGCCGACTCATGATCGAAACGGTCGTCTAAAACCAAACCCACATGGGCATTTTCCTCTTCCACGATGCGGCGGTATTGAGGACTATAAGTGCCGCCGATCAAATTGAGCCGGTTCGACGTGTCGGCGGGAATATCAATCAGACCCTTGGTTTGCTCGCTCTCCGTTTCGTTGCGGCCAATCATATCAAAGTTGATCATGGCGCGCGTTGTGGCGAGCGGCCGCAAAGGATGCGCGGTCATGTAGAACGCGCCAAGCAGACCCCGTTCTTCCGCCGCAAACACAACGAACAAAATGGATCGTTTAGGCTTTTGTGGATTGAGTGTGAACGCATGAGCTAGTTCCACCACTCCCACAGTGCCTGAGCCGTTGTCGTCTGCGCCGTGCCAGATCTCCTTTCCGTCGGCGCCATCGTGGTCATGATGCGCGCTGATGATCAACGTCTCCTGACTGAGTTGCGGATCGGAGCCTCTAAGCAGGCCGGCCACATTATAGGTCGTCCCACTGTGTGAGAAACGGTTGTGGAGGTGAATGGTGATCTGCGTGTCAGGGAGAGAGCGCGATTGAGGCGTAAGATCGCGGTCGATCGCGGCCTGCGCTTGGGTGGGTGTTGTGCCGGAGGTAGCAAAGAGTTCGCGGGCCACGCCATCGGAGATCACCGCTGCGGGTGTATGCAGCGAGTCGTCCGCCAAAGCCTGTGAGAGCAGGGGAGTAGCGCGCGTGGCCGAACCTCCAATGCGCGCCACGCGCTCTTGATTCGAAGGATGCTTGCGGTTTGGTTCAGCCACAATGAGAACACCAATCGCGCCGTGCGCCTGGGCGTTCTGAACTTTTACGCGGGTGGTGGCGTAGCGTGTGTTACCGGTGCCGTTGAAGATGGACTTGGGATCGTTTTCTTGCGGTTCGTGGTCGAAGATTAGCACGATTTTGCCTGCGGCATTGATGCTTTTGTAATCGTCATAGCCGAGTTCGGGCGCCGTGATGCCGAAGCCCGCGAACACAACCTCGCCTTTGATATCGATATCTTGTTTGAACGCGCCGTAGGCCTCGGGAAACTGCCACTGCTTCTCAGCGCCTGCGCGAGTCAGAGCGACATAGCTCTGCGAGCGATCGTTCCGGTATTCAATCAGTGGGACAGGTTGCAGGAAGCCGCCGTCCGAAGCGGGTTCAAGACCGGCTTTAGCGAATTCTGACGCGACCCATTCGGCGGCCACGTTGTCCCCAGGTTGCAGCGAAAGCCGACCCTCGAGCGCGTCGGACGCGAGGAAGGCGAGATTAGCGCGCAAAGTCGTTTCTTGTATGGCGCGATAGCCGGTGTCAACGCGAGCGGGTATTTGGGGTACAGTTTGCGCGCCGACCAATAAGGCACTAAAAAAGGCAAGAAAGGCCAGAAGCATCTTCTAATGAACGCGCAAACCGCGAGCGGTGTCAAGAGCATCGCCCGAAGTTGCCGCGGGCTTCGCTGCTTTCCTTTCCCGCACAAGGGCCCGAACGATCTCAAGAGCCGCTCCCGATTCTGAGTCGAATCCAGAAACCTCTCAAATGGATCCCTAACCAGTGGAGTGTTGCTAGACTGGTTTGGTTGTGACCACCAAAGCATCTGAAAACCAGTCAGTTGCGCAAACGCTGAACCTTCCCCGGAAGCTTAACCTGGGCTGTGGCTTCGACCTGAGGGCGGGCTACTGGAATGTGGATTTTCAGGACTTTCATAAGCCCGACATGGTCGGCGATGTGAGAAATCTATCAACGTTGCCCGCCGGATATTTCGAGGAGATCCTGGCACAAGACGTTCTGGAGCATCTACCGCGACTGGACACTCCCCTCGCGCTTGCCGAGTGGAACCGTCTGTTGTGCATCGGAGGATTGCTACATATTCGGGTACCTAATATCGTCGGGGTTGCCGATCTCTTGGTGCATCCCGAAAGGCAGAGCATTGACGATCAGAAATTGTTAGTCCAATGCTTATTCGGAACGCAGGCATATAACGGCGATTGGCATTTGACCGGTTTCACCGACAAGTTGCTCCACTACTATTTTGCCGAGGCTGGGTTTAAGGTTGAGGCGTTGCGCCCCAGGGACCACTGGCTCTTTGAGGCCACGGCAAGGAAAACCAGAGATTTGCTAAACGCTGAGCCGAAGGAATTGAAAAACGTTCAGTTTGATATGGCAGGGGCGTCCTTGTCTGCAGAGCCACAGACACCTTACCTGTGCGTTTCCTGCCGTCGGACACACTTGGCAAGGACTGAAAACGTTTACACGTGTCACGGCTGTGGGGCGACGTACCCGATTCTACAAGGAGTGCCTATCCTGGTGGAGGGAGTGATTATCGAACGGACGCACCCGTCGGCATCCGTCGAAGGCGATATCCAGCACGTTTTGGAGTATTTTCAACTTTCCCCGAGTACTGAGCACGTCAATAGTCTTCGCACGATTTTCTCTCACCGGTACGTGTTCCCGCAACAGCACTACACCGCTGAGAACAATTCGTTTGTATCCAGAATCTGCAAGACGGCGCCGGCGGATTGGAAAGCGCAGGACGTGTGTGAAATACCGCGCGTGACATTGACCCATGATTACATTCCTGATCAGCTATCCGCCGGGACGACTTCCACTCACAACGTGCGATTCCGCAACGACGAGGCTGCATGGCTTGCGTCGTCAGACGTTCGCCACCCAGTTTTGATTTCTCACCACTGGTTCACGCTCGACGGCCGCGTGATCATGTGGGACGGGCCCCGCACGCCTTTTCCCATCCCGGTTGCGCCGCACCGCACGCTCACTGTTCCGGTGCGCATTGCCGCGCCCACGGAGCCCGGCGACTATATCCTCCGTCTGGACCTCGTGCGGGAATCGCTCAGTTGGGGCGGCCTTGAACCTTGGGAGAAGATCGTGCATGTCAAACGCGCGAGTTCGGGTTCGCCTGCCAGCAGTTGGGTCGTCTCGCAGCCGCAATGGAACTATGCGCAAGACCACGATTATGCCAGGACGCTCCTTCGGCAAAGGGTCTCGCCGCGTCCGGAGGCACGCATTCTCGAACTAGGGGGATCAGCTTCTCCACAAACTTGGGACTTTGGATTACCCGTTTGGAACGTCGATATCGACGCACAGAGTCTTCAGATCGGCGCATTACATCACAGTCAAAATCCCGACAGTAAGTGCTCCTTCGTATGTGCCGACGCCTACCGGCTTCCCTTTGAGACAGCTTACTTCGACTCTATTGTCATGTTCGCCACACTGCACCATTTCGAGGAACCGGCGGCGCTGCTGCGTTCGCTGAGCACCCACCTCAAGACAGGTGGTTTCATCGCCGTTCTCTGTGATCCCGTTGGGCACGATGTCACTGGTGCGGATTACCGCCGCGATCTCATGGCGGGAATCAATGAACAGAGCTTCACACCCGCCGAATACGCCATGATTTTTGATCGCCGGCCTCCGTGTCTTGCACGCGCAAGTGGACGGTTGCTCGCTCAAGGCCTTTTTGGGAACCGATTGACCATTGCATGAAGCCCTGTTTCCACTCGTCCCCCGCCGAATAGGGCTAGAATGGCCGCGGGCCGTCTCCCGCAGCAGCTTGAGCGTAGGCTCAAAGGCGGCGCCGGCTTTCATCACTCGCGTGAAGACTTCCTTGCCAAGGCGTTGGCTGAGCATCCTTTGACGAGCCGCCATGTCCAGTATTTGCGAGTCAGTGGCCGGCTCAATCGGAGAAATCGCTGCTCATTCATCTTTCGAGGGGGCTTCTTGTTTCGCCTTTCGCAGCGCCCGAATCCTTTAGCGCTGTCTTTGCGGACCTTTCAGGCAATGGCGCAGCGGGCGTTCCTCTGCCGGCGCCGCTAAGGGCCGACGACAAACGGCCTAAATCCTGGCTGATCGCCGTCTGTTTTTCAGCCTGCACGATCCCGCGGACGGTAAAGTGCTGCAGTAGCATCGCGACGGCGATGGAAGCGACCAACGGCGATATCGATAGGTGGACGGACCCGGATTGAGCTTTGACAAAAGCGCTGAGTTGCGGAAGAAAAAATCCGCCGAGTCCCCCGAGCGCTCCCACAACGCCGCCTACTGCTCCCACGTTGGCTGAGAAATAATCCGGTATGTAACGAAAGACGGCCGCCATACCAACGCCTAGAGCAAGAGCCGCGGTAAATCCGCAGACCACTGTCGCCAGCATTGAAATCCCCAAACAGATGGGCGCTAAGGAGATCAGCGCGATACCTAACGCCAGTTGCAGCACTTTCCGCGCGCCCCAGCGGTCCGCCAGATGGCCTCCGGGGATTCTCGAAATGCTGGCCGTGAAGGTGAAAATTGTAGAAAGCAGACCGGCATTCACCAGCGACACCTTGTAAGCATCGACGTAGATATCGCTAAGAGTGAGCGTCAGCGCCACAAAGACGCCAAAGGTGGCGACGTAGTAGAATCCGAATCTCCATGTTCTCAGGCTGCTCAGGGGCGAAAGGATTTGGGCGAGGCTGGGACGAGCGCCCTGCATGGGTGCGTCCCGTCCTATCAGCGCGTAAGCTCCGGCAGCGGCCAAGAGAGTGAAGCCATAAATTCGAAACGCTCCGCGCCATCCCAAGCCCGCCATCAGCATGGGGAGACAAAAAGTCGTAAGCGCCGTGCCAACGTTACCCGCGCCGAAAATTCCCAGTGCCGTACCCTTTTTGTTCGCCGGTGTCCAGGAAGATACCGCACAAACGCCAACGGCAAAGGAAGTGCCGCAGAGGCCCATGAAGACGGCGCCTATCAGCAGGTTGGACAGGCTGTGGGCGGTATTCAGGTACAGCGTAGCGAGACCCGCCGTCGCCATTACGCTCGCCATGACGGAGCGTGGACCAAACCGATCAGCCAACATGCCGACAGGGATTCGCATGCTGGAGCCAATCAGTATCGGCACGGTTTTGACGAGGGTGGCCGCCGTCAAAGGCAGGTGCAGTTCCTTGGCAATAATGCGTACCGACGGTCCAAAAACGACCCATACGGCGAAGCACAACGCAAAGGCGATTGTGTTGCTGAAAATGATGGTCCAGGGCAATGCTGCGGAGTCCTGTAAGGAGTGTGCGGTTAGCGGGGATTTCGTCTCGTAGCGCGCTACGATCTCACGAATAAAGCTTCCACCGCTGCGCGGAGCCAAATACTGACCGCCTTAGCGCCCGGATCGGGATGACCGAGGACGCGATCTCCGAGATAACTTGAACGCCCCAGGCGCGGCTTCATTTGCAGCTGTCGCCTCCACACCGCGTTCCGCAGCCTCTACTGCGGCGATCGGAGTTTCGCGCGACTTTTCCGTCTGGAATGGTCTTGAGAGCCTTCACGAACGGAACAAGAGCATCGAGCATGGTTCGATCGCCCGGCTCCGCACCACCTAATTCGCTAATCGCCCGGCAGCCTTGCTCCACTGCACTGCGCCCACTGTTCCACGCCAATGTGACCCGCTGTCTCGAGAACACTGCCGCAACGCAGAAAAAGCACGCCATACAGCGGCCCCGACGACCCACCTAACTCACGCCGTAACGTATGGCCGAGTGCTTTTATAGTGGCGGGAAGATCGTCCAAAGGATAAGAGCCGATCTCGCCCTCAATTGCCTTTGCCCCGCGTTCCATGCTGGCGCCCAGGTCGCCATCGCCCGTGATGCGGTCCAGTTCGGTGAGTTCTCGCTCGGCCGCGATGAGTGCCTGGCACGCGGCCTCAATCGCACGCTGCGTTTTTCTGCCTGTCTCCGATGGCGCGCTACGGCCGGCCGGCGAACTCGTGGGCGCACTCACTGTGGCTGCGACGCTGGTGCCGGGCCGTTGCTTCAGGAGGTTGGGCCAAGCGGGCGCGGTCGTATTCGCATCCAGCCAGCGCAGCCGTTCATCATTCACACCCAAAACCGAGAGGGAAATCCCAGCCATATCGAGCGAGGAGAGGAATGTGCCGGCATAGAGACGCTCCACCCCAAATCCCTCCCTCTGTAGGAGAGATAAAGCGTCGCGAGCTATGATCGCCAGTTCCATCTCCGTAGTCGCTCCCAGATTGTTCACCAGCAAAGCCACGCGCTTCTCGTCTCCGAAGTTCCCATACTTGAGAATCTTGGTCAACAAGGTCTCTGTAAGATGAGTCGAACGCTGCAGTTCGGCGCGCTCGACGCCGGGCTCTCCGTGAATGCCGAGTCCCAACTCCATCTCATGCTCGCCCAACTCGAAGCTAGGCTTGCCCACTGCCGGCGACGTTCCCGCCGAAAAGGAAACACCCATGGTGGCGAGCGATGCAACCGCCGCTTTGCCGATGGCCGTCAATTCGCGCAAGCTCTTGCCTTCGGCAGCGGCAGCGCCTATCAATTTGTGAATGAAAACCGTGCCGGCCAAACCGCGCGCGCCGGTTGGCCTGTTGTGCTCCTCTCAGCGCAACGTCATCATCTCACCATGACGATTTCGACCGGAATGCCTTCCGTCCGCGCCATTTCCGCGGCCAAGTCCGAAATTCAGCCGGTCACCTGTATAGTTTTTGACCACCAGCAACGCGCCGGGCTTACCAGCAACTGCTTTTATGGCGGCAAAGACGGAATCGCTGCTGGGTGAGGTGAAGACTTCTCCAGCCACCGCGGCGCTCAGCATGCCCGCGCCGATGTAGCCCGCATGCGCCGGCTCGTGGCCGCTCCCGCCGCCTGAGATCACCGCGACTTGCCGGTCGCGGGCTTCCTCCGCATCCGCGCGGATGATCACTTTATGTCCGCTGAGGCGCGCCAAACCCGGGTGCAGCAGGACCAAGCCTTCGAGCATCTCCTCGACCACATCTTCGGCACGGTTAATGAGCTTCTTCATAAGGGATGAACGTCACCCTTCCGTTCAATCTCGGGCAGAGTAGCAATGAGCTTCTCGCACAACTCCAATTTGTCAGTCGGGATTTGGCTGGTCTTCTTGGTAGGCATGGCTATAATTTGTTTACCCGAGCGACGGGATCTCACGGACGTGTGTGGACGTCAGATTCGGCAGCCATAACTGACCTTTACCGCCGATAAAGTACACGTTCGCCAGTTTGGGGTCTTTGAATTCCGGCTGACCACGCGTAACGCCGGCGAAGCCCCAGGCCGCCGTCGTTAACTCCACGATCAGCAAATTCTCCATTTTGTTGTTAAATTTCTCACTGACAGCCGCGCGAACCTTCTGATAGTCACGATGCGAAACTCCCAGCCGTCCCGCAGCGGTTTCCGAATTGCGAAATCCCTCAGCTACTGTTCCGTTCGCTAGGGTCCTCCGTTGCACGAAGCACCACCATGGAGTAATGCCCACTCGGCCCAACAGAGGGTAGTCCGTCCATTTGTAGAGCTTTGTGCCGGACGATAGCAGGATCTTAGCGGGCACGCCCAGGAACGCTGTTTTCACGTCGTTTGAAACGCTGGAGAATTCCAGTTTTTCGTTCAACACCATCGACACCTCCGCCTTGGGGTAGTCTATACCGGCAGTTTCAGCAGCCTTTCGCGGCTATGAGCGTAATGTCATCGTGCTGTTCCTCCGCGCTAAACTCACGCACCTCCGCGATGACTGAGTGAATCAAAGTTTGCAAAGGCTCCTGCTGGTGGCGCCGCAACGCCTCTACCAGCCGATCCTCTCCGAATTCTTCC
The DNA here is from genome assembly GCA_963764105.1 of Bryobacterales bacterium. Lineage (GTDB taxonomy): Bacteria > Acidobacteriota > Terriglobia > Bryobacterales > Bryobacteraceae > Bog-105. Next base: position 33,235 of record CAVXRP010000037.1, on the reverse strand, counting down.
CCCGCGTCGTTAAACCACTCGGTCACTCCGTCCGTGTAAAGGACAAGCATATCTCCACAACCGATGGCCCGCTCCTCTATACCGCAATCCCACTTTTTGAACAGCCCCAGCACGGTCGCTGTGGACGACAGTCGTTCGCAAGTGCCGTCACCGTGCAGCAGGAAAGCCGGCAAATGTCCGCAGTTCACGTAACGCAAGCGTCGCGTCTGATCGTCGTACTCCGCAAAAAAAAGTGTCGCGTATGCGCTATCGGTGCTGTTCTCACAGAAAAGGCGGTTCACCGACCGCAATAGCTGTTGTGGGTTGTCCAAAGCGAGGGCGCTTTGACCGCGCAGGTTAGCCTGCAGATGCGCCATTAAGAGCGCCGCGGCAATTCCTTTGCCGGAAATATCGCCGATCACCGAGTCCCAGCCGCCCTTTGCCTAGATCCAAGAAATCGTAATAGTCCCCGCCCACCTGACGAGCCTGCACGCAAACCCCCGCGTACTCTAGCGTGGTAAGCCGCGGCAAAATTTGCGGGAACAGCCGCGCCTGCACCTGTTTCGCGATTTCCATTTCCTGCTTCAGGCGGCGTTCCGCTTCCACTTTCTCAGCAGCCGCACGGCGCTGCGCTTCGATGGCCTGGCTCATGGCGTCGTGACTCACCAGAACGTACGAATTCCCGTCCAGATCTTCGAATTTGGTAAACGTCCCGCCCCACGACTCTGTCTGAGGAACATGCCCAAACCGAACTCCCCGTTTGCTCCACTCGTCAAATTGAGCCGCCACATCTTCGGTGACAAAAACCGCCAGTTGCTGGCGGCCGATGAACCCCCACTCTTCGGAACCAGGTTGTCGGCCCACAAGCGTAAGCACGGCGGAACCGTCCGCCGGGGCCACCGCTACCCATCTCTCTCCGGAAGGAGACAGGGCATCGTAGGCAATGGTAAACCCCAGGCAATCCACATAAAAACGCAAGCTGCGTTCCACGTCGCGAACATAAACGTTCACACCGTGCATCCGCAGATAGGGATCGCTGCCGCTCATGGGCGTAATTATAAGCGCAAGGCTTTAGCGTTTTTTCTTGCGCCAAACACCCTGAATCAGATAGACTTACATGCATATGTGCTTCGGGATCTCCAGAATCAGGGTATTTCCGCGCCTCGCCGCCCTATTTATTCCGCTAACGGTTGCCTTTCCGCTGATTGCGCAAGACGATGTGACTACCCAAAATGGCTCCACTGCCTATGGCGGCGGGTTCATCACCGGGCCCGCCTCAAACCCGCTCAGTTTCCTCAACGGCCCCGCCTATCGCTCATTTGGGCAGACAGCGCCTTACGATTTCCCGGATTTCCGCCCGGCGAGCCTCTTGGATCAACAGCTGCCGAATTGGATTTGGTTTGGCTGGGAAGAACGCTTCCGCTATGAGGGTTATCACGATGGCGGCTTCAAATTGCACAACAATGATTCCTATATCCTTTTGCGCTCGCGTTTGCAGTTAAATCTCCAAGCCACAGAGTGGTTCAAGTTGGTGGCGCAGGTGCAAGATGCGCGCCCCTTTATGCAGAAGCCGCCCTGGGGTCCGCCGAACTTGAACTCTTGGGATCTGAAACTCGCTTACGCCGAACTTGGCGATCCCGAAAAGCAGTGGATCAGCCTGCGCGTCGGTCGCCAGCTGATTAACTACAACAACACCATCATTGCCAACTCGGAATGGCGCAACCAGGCGCGCTCCTACGACGCCGTCGTGGCTAATCTGCATTATGATCGTTACCGTCTGGGCCTGTTCGCGGCTTCCGTCGTCGTTCCCTCGGCGGAAGGCATCAGCCATCATCTGGAAGGCAACAATATCAACGGCGCCTATGGCAGCATCGATCATATTGTTCCCAACGCAGTGCTGGAACCCTTCGCCTTATGGCGCTTGCAGCCGAGCGTGGCCATTGAAACTACCGGCAAAGTCAAAACCGGCAAACAGGACGAATGGGCTTATGGGTTCCGCTTCAAAGGCGTGATACTTAACAGCCTGGACTACTCCGGTGAATGGATCGGCGAGCGTGGCAACGACGGCCCGAACGACATCGATGCCTGGGCCACCACCGACGGCCTCGCTTACAGATTCGACAAGCTATGGTGGAAGCCGCGGGTCTTCTGGCAGTACGACTACGCGTCCGGAGATAAGAATCCCACCGACGGCGTGCATGGCACGTTTGACACCATGTATCCGACGGCGCACGACCGCTTCGGCATTACCGATCAGTTCGGTTGGCAGAATATCGTCTCCCAGCGTGCCGGCCTGACCATCGAGCCGCGCCACCGCTGGACAGTCACCGGCCAGTATTTAGACCTTTGGCTCGCCAGAGGCCGCGACGCGCTTTACAACACATCCGGCGGCGTAATCGTCCGCGATTCAACCGGCAGGTCCGGAACGCACGTCGGTCAGGAATACGACGCCTATACCTGGTACGAACTCAACCGCCATGTCAACCTCGGCGTGGGGGTCGGGCATTTGCAAGGTGCGGAGTTTCTGCAACGCACCACGAAAGCCCCGAATTACAACTCCCCTTATTTCGCGATTAATTTCAAGGATGACGGGAAGTCGCGCTAGTTCATAACGATTTCTTTGATCCGTTATCCGAAACCGGTAGAGTGATCCGAAAGGTGCTCCCCTCCCCGCGAGTGCTGACTACGCTGATCGCCCCCTGATGCGCTTCAACGGCCCATTGTGCGATGGACAGTCCCAGGCCGAATCCCCCCGCATCGCGCGAACGGCCCTGATCCACCCGGTAAAAGCGGTCGAAGATGTGCCGCGCGTGCTCGGGTGCGATTCCGGGCCCGGCGTCACGCACCGCGATGGTGAGAGACTCCGCATTTTCTTTCTCCACGCGAAGTGAGGTGATTGCCCCCGGCGGCGAGTATTTAATGGCGTTGTGCAGCACATTGATCAGCGCCTGGCGTAAGAAGACCGGATCGGCCTGAACCGTGGCTTGTTCGTCGCCCGCCACCACCAGCCGCTGCTGCTTTTCCTCCGCCAGTGGCTCGAGCAGCGCCACGGTTTCCCGCGCCAACTCCAAAACGCCAACCCTCGAGTATTTGAGATGGATCGCGCCCGAGTCTCCGCGCGAGATGAGCAGCAGCTCGTCAACCAAGCGCGTTAAGCGGTTGACCTCTTCGAGCATACTTCCTACCAACTCCCGAAACTCCTCGCGTGTCCCATTCCGTTCGAGTCCGACTTCGCCAATACTGCGAAGCGCGGCCAGCGGCGTACGCAGCTCGTGCGAGGCATCGGCGGTGAACTGCTTCAGTTGACGGAACGAATCGTCAAGCCGCGTCAATGTCTGATTGAACACCTCGGCCAGATGATCGAGTTCGTCGCCGGTTCCGTTCACGGGGAGGCGCTCGTTCAGCCGGCTGGCGGTGATCTCGCCCGCGCGGCTCGCCATGCTCTCCACTGGCGCTAGGATGCGGTGCGACATGCGATAGCCGGCGAAGGCGGCCGCGCCCATCATCAGGGGAAAGATCAAGCTCGCCGCCGCCAGAAATTCTTTGAGCGAGTGCCACACTGGTTCTTCGCTATGCGCCAGCCGGATCAGCAGCGACCGCCCGTTAAGCGAGTGGCGGCGGCTCACCATGACAACACGCGTGCCGTCGTGCAAAATCCCAGAGCGCTCCGAATACCCACCGATGCCCTCCTTAGGCCGCGGAACTCCGCCCAGTGCTTGATTCAGCAGCCGGTCGTTCCGGTAAAGAATGGTTCCATCCGGCGCCAGCACTTCCAGGTAACGTTCCAAAATCTGTTTCGATTCAGGGTGGTTGTGGTAATCGTCGCGAACCTTCACTTTTCCATTGGGCGTAAACGACAGCAGACCTTCCACCGTCTCTATGTCCTCAACCGCAAAATGCGCTAACTGCGCCCGCATCTCCAGGAACAGCACCGCCGCCGTTCCACCGATAAACACGACCATCGCTCCGGCCAGCAGAAAGATATAGGACAGCGCGAGCCGCGTTCCCAACCGCTTCGGCCGTTTTAAGTTGCTGGTCACTGATCTGATCTCAGCACGAAGCCTACACCGCGTACCGTGTGCAGCAGTTTCCTGGGCCACGGATCATCCATTTTGCGCCGCAAGCGTGCGATGTGTACGTCAATCAAGTTGTCGATGGGTGTGTGGCGCGCCGATTCCTTCCATACCTCGCGCGCCAACACTTCGCGCGAGACCACCTGATCTACATGCCGCATGAGAAATTCAAGAAGCTCAAACTCGCGCGCCGTCAGTTCCAACATCCTACCGGCGCGGCTCACCGCATGGCGAACCCGATCCAGTTCCAGGTCGTCCACATTCAGAGTGGCGCCGAATTCCGGCGAGCTCCTACGGCCTAACGCCCGCACCCGCGCTTGTAATTCGGAGAAGGCGAACGGTTTGCCAAGATAATCGTCCGCCCCGGCATCCAAGCCCTGCACTTTGTCCTCAATGGCGTCGCGCGAAGTGAGCAGCAGTATGGGAGTACGATGCCCCAAGCGACGCAGATTGCCGACAATTTCGATGCCATCTCTTCCGGGCAGCATAATGTCGAAGATCAGCAGGTCGAAAGGCTGCGTTTGCGCCAAAAAGAATCCCTCCTCGCCGGTGGGAGCGATGCTGACGGAGTGTTGTTCTGTTTCCAGGCCCTCTTTCACCGCCGCCGCCAGCTTGCCTTCATCTTCCACAATCAGAATGCGCACACGTCTACTGTAAAGCTTTTCCGCCTTACTTTGTCGTCAGGAAAAAGTCAGATGAACTTAACTAGGGATTGCCCATGGACCTGCGGCCCACCCATGGCCCACCCATGATGATGAAAAGAAAAAGGGGGGACACTCCGGGCTTTCCCACCGAACCGCCGCCGAACGGATTCAGCAGGCGTGTCCCCTCTTTTTCGTTGCCCGCCAGAGCCGGTTTTTTCAACGGACCCCGGCGGGCAGTCAAGCGGATAGCCACTCAACGAGTCTAGGCCACAAAAACTCAAGCGTTAGCGCCGCCCCTCCCAGCAGCGCGATCACTCCGGAAAGCAACGCGAGCCGCCAGATCAAGCGCCGATTCCGGAATTGGCGATACAAGATGGGCAGATTCACCAGCATGCTGGCAATCGAGGTCAGCACGGTGCAAATGGCGGCTTCACGCGGTGAAATACTGCCGTGAGCGGCCAGTGTGCCGGCCGCCGCAGTGGAACTCGCGCTGCTAGCCAGTCCGCCTATGACGCTCACTCCGATCACCCCCGATGAGCCCAGTAGCTTTTGGCCCAAAGAACCGCCGGTTTGAATCAAGACAAACAGCACGCCAAAACTCGCCACCTTTCGCAATTCGAGAGGAGAACCAAGATGCAGCGCAGGAGTTTCGGCCGTGACGGCCTTCCGCCACCAGATAAAAATCGCTGCAGTCGCGGCCATGGCCAGCATCGGCCCAACCGCCATCAGTCCCGCGGACAAACTGAAAATCGCCAGCAGCACAAGATTTCTGGCGAACATCGAGATGATCGTCAGCAGGTTGACGGTACCCGCCTGCGCCTCGCCATTCTCACCGGAATCTCGCAAGAGCGTGGTCAGTTCCGCAATGGTGGCGGTGCTGTTCACCAGACCGCCGAAGATGGCCGTGTAGTAGAGCCCGCGTGCACTGAACAGCCGCAGCAGAATGTAGTTCACAAAGCCGATGGCGGAGATCAGGATGATGGTCAGCCAAACCTCCCTTGGGTTGAAAAGTCCCCAGGTATCCACAAAGCGATTCGGTAAAACGGGATAAATCACGAACCCGATCAAAGCCAGCAGGACCGCGCCCCGCACTTCCTCACCGCTCAAGCCCACCGCAAAACGGCTGAGCTGCGGTTTGAGAGAGAGCATCAAAGTCATCAGGATGGCCGCGGCGGCGGGAGTGAAAACGTGACCTTCCCCGGCCAGAACTCCGAGTGCGAAGGTGGCCATCAAGGCCGCGGAAGTCGTGGTTTCCGGAGCGCCGTTCAGGATCAAATTGCGGACGGCCGTGACCGCAATCAAAACCACGATCCCGGCAAAGGCGCCTACTTCGAAGCCGGGCGATATCAATGCCGCCAGCGCGCCGAGGAGACTCACGATCGGGAACGTGCGGCTGCCGAGTTCCTTATGGGACCACTGCCGTTCCAGCCCGACCAGGAGGCCACAGCCCACCGCGACCAGGATACGAGTGGCTATGTCGAACGGTGGGAATGAAGTGAAACTCTGCGACATCCTCTCAGCGCCTAAGTACACAATCCACTGTAGGGCTTTTTACCCTGACTTTGGAGTAAGGAATAATTCAGAAAGTCTTCGGCGCCAAGGCCGTAGTCACCGACGGATTCAGTGGATTTTACGCGAACGCCGATCAACAATTGCGCCTCGAAGCTTCTCTTGTGGGCAACGATGTTCTTGCGGACGAGAATGTGCGTGTGATTCCGCAAACCAGACGAAGCTTTCTTGAAGGGTTTGCCCTCTACGAAGCACATCCCGACAAGGGCTACAGTCTCACTGATTGCATTTCGATGCAGACCATGCGGCACTCCGGCTTTACCGACGTGTTGACCAACGACCGCCATTTTGAGCAGGAAGGTTTTCGCGCCCTTTCGGAATTCCTATTGACGTTTAAGGTCGCACCAGCGTCTAGAGGGCTCGCCTTTGGACCGCCAACGGTTTCTGTTGAGATACGAGGCCCATCGGCGGCGCGACGACTCACGTTCTTGCCATGAACGCGGACGACCTCCTGCTCTTTCACACTGAAATTCTGCGCGAAGAAAGCCCACTCCCTTGAGCGCAATTTTTCGATCGTTTTCGTGCTGTCGCGCTCCCCTGGTTCCGAGAAATTTAACCCGCATTCCATCTCCTGGAACCCAGACCTCCAGCTTCTCCCTTTCCCAGTCACAACCTCTAAAAACTTTTTCAAAAAACCCTAACCCCCCAACCCCTCAATGACTTCCCGCCAATACCTCATGTTGATTCGACCCGTGCCCGAACGCCGCATCCCCTAACCTGAGCCTGTGTGGACCTCGTCCGCCTCGCTGAAAGAAAGCACGCTCATGACAACACGCCTCACTCACCAAACGCTCACCCTCGCACGCCACAAAATCGCTCACCCACCCTCGCGGGAAAAACTCCCCCCTCTCCCCTCCAAAAAACCGGTTCGTTCCCGCTGCCCGGCACTATTCTTTATACGCGGGATCGAAACGCCTCCCAACGCGCCTTTTTTCCCGCCCACTCCGCCCTCCCTTCGGCTCCGCTTAGGTGCCCCCATCCTGAAACTCTCCAAGCACTCGGGTACCGCGGCCGAAAATCTTCCTCCGCCTGTTGGGAGACATCACGCATCTTCGCGTGCAATCTACCCTGAATTTGCCGTCAGCAACAATTCAGGAACTCTTCAGCGCCAAGGCCGTGCGATTTGTCGGACATTGGAGGTTGATGCTCGTACCGGGCGCGGCGAAAAAGGTGCTGATTCACCTGAACGAGGACACCAGTGCCGAGCACGACTTCCTTTACAAAGAAATCGTGGAGTTTCTCTACGGTCACGGTGTGGCTGGGGCCACTCTCATCCGGCCACAAGCCGGATTCGGCTCCCACCACCAGCTACACACGGCCGGAGCGGGCAGCGTGGCCGGGGAGCATCTGCCCATCCGCATCGAGTTTCTCGAAAGCCCCGAGGTGGTAGACGCGATTCTCCCGGCGCTTTGCGAACTGGTCAGCGACGGAGTCATCGAAACGCACGCCACCACGATTGTCAAAGCCGCGCAGCGGGTCCAGCCGGCCTGAACATGAGAGCTACCCGCATTCTGACGTTATCCGCCGCTGCCATCGCTACCGGCCTCGCGCAACAGCCCGCGCCTCCCCCGTCAACTCTCACGCTCACGCAAGCCAAAGCGTTTGCCTTGCGGAACAATCCGCAAATTCGTTCGACAGACTCCGCCACCGAAGCCACTGAGTCAGTCCTGAAAGAGGTGCGCGCAGCGCGTTTTCCCACTGTCTCGGGAGTGGCCACTGGCGTCGAAGCGCAACACAGTACGATTCTGGCGGCGGGCGCTCTTCAAACTTCCAGCCTCTACTCACGCTTCGCCTCTGGCATCACAGTGAGTCAGCTCGTAACGGATTTTGGCCGTACTTCGAGTCTCACACAAAGTGCGGATCTGCGCCGCAAGGCACAAGCGAGCAATGGGCAAGCAGTGCGCGAGCAGATCCTGCTACAGGTGGAGCAGGCTTATTTTCAGGCGCTCGGTGGAGAGGCGGCGTTACGCGCCGCGCAGGCTGCGGTCAACAACCGCGACGTGACGCTGCGGCAGATTCGCGCGCTGGCGCAGAGTTCCATGCGGTCCACCTTGGATGTGCGCTTCGCCGAGGTCGCCGTTTCGCAGGCGCAATTGGATCTTTACCAGGCTGAGAACATTGCGCGGGAAGCGCAGACGAATCTCTCAGCGGCACTCGGTCTCGATCAGGTGCGAACATTCACACTGAGCGACGAACCCATGCCTGGCGCGCTTGAATCCGCTCCCGACCCGCGCATTCAGGATGCGTTGCGGAAGCGGCCTGAACTGATTGCCTCGAAGCTCACTCTAGACGCCGCTCCCAACGTTACGCGCGCGCCGAAGCTCGCTTGAAAATGCCCACTGTTTCCATGATCGCAGCGGCCGGCGCAATTCCGGCGCGTGACCCACGCCTGCCCGATAGCTACAGCGCTGCCGGCGTGAACATTACCATCCCAGTTTTGAACGGCGGCCTATTTTCCGCCCGCCGCGCCGAAGCAGCGGGCCGCCGCCGCCGAAAGCGATGTTAATGAATTAGCCGTTCAGATTGCTCGTGAAGTAAGGGTCGCGTGGCTGGAGGCGAACACCGCGGCGCGGCGCCTCGACGTCACGGCACGCCTCGTGGTTGAAGCCAATGAAGCTCTGCGTCTCGCGCAGACGCGTTATGACGCCGGCTTGGGCAGCATTGTGGAATTGAGTCAAGCGCAATTGAACCAGACCTCAGCCGAAATACAAAATGCCACCGCGCGTTACGATTACCTAAGCCGTCGCGCCGCACTCGATTACTCAACGGGAGACCTGCAATGAAGTCCGCCGGCTGGATTCTGCTATATGCAACGGTGCTGGCGATGGCAGCCAGCAGTTGTGGGAGGCATGAGCAAGCAGTAAGCGCTGCCGCGAACCAGGCCATCCCGGTGTCGGCCGTTCGCATTACTCGCAGCGACCTCACCGGAGCCATCACCCTGACCGGAGAGTTTGTTCCTTTTCAGGAGGTGGACGTTATGGCGAAGGTGGCGGGCTATATTCGCGCCATCAACGTAGATATCGGAGATCGTGTCCATCGCGGTCAGGTGCTCGCCACTCTTGAGATTCCTGAGATGGAAAACGAAATGGCTCGCGCCCGCGCGGGTATCGAGCAGGCGAATGCCGAAGCCGCCCGATCGGAGGACGAGGTTCACCGCGCCGAATCGGTTCAGGAGATGAACCACCTGTCTCTGACTCGCATTCAGAGCGTGGCGAAGAGTGAGCCCGGTCTGCTGCCTCAACAGGAGGTGGATGAGGTTCGCTCCCGCGATCTGGAATCCGCCGCGCAGCTATCCGCCGCCAAGAGCAATGCGGCAGCGGCGCGCGAACGCATCCAGGTGATGCAGGCTGAGGAAGACCGCTTGAAAACCATGCAGAATTATGAAACCATCACTGCCCCATTCGACGGGGTTGTGACAAAACGTTTCGCGAATACCGGCGCCATGATTCAGGCTGGAACCGCCTCCCAGAGCCAAGCCATGCCGGTTGTGCGCCTCTCCGAAAACAGTCTCTTGCGCCTGATTCTTCCGGTCCCGGAGTCCTCTGTGTCTCAGGTTGCCATTGGCCGCGAAGTGAACGTGCGTGTCCCGTCGCTTGATCGAACGTTCACCGGACACGTAGCCCGCTTCACCGATAAACTCCAGCTTTCCACGCGAACTATGGATACGGAAGTCGACGTTCAAAATCCCTCCCTGACACTCATCCCTGGTATGTACGCCGAAGTGGATCTGGAACTCCGCGAGCACAAGGACGTGCTCGCCGCGCCGCCGGATGCCATTGACGGAAGCGGCGCGAACACACGAGTTTTCAAGATAGACTTGCAGGGAACCATTCACCTTGTTCCGGTCCAGCTCGGTATGGAAACCGCACGCCAAGTGGAGATCCAGCAGGGCGTGAGCGAAGGCGAGCTGGTTGTGGCGGGTCGGCATGCAGGGCTAAAAGAAGGTGACCGCGTGAGTCCCGTGATGGCCACTTTCCTAAACGCGGGTGGGAATCACGCGGGTGTGAGTCAATAAGATGTCGCGCTTCGCGATTCGCACTCCTTATCTCATCATCGTAATTTGCCTGGCGATTCTGGTGCTCGGTGCGGTCAGCATCGTGCAGATGCCCGTGGATCTGTTTCCCGCCATGGATATTCCGGTCGTAGCCGTAGCCACATTCTATTCGGGTATGCCGCCGGAACAGATTGAAGGTAACATCACTTACCATCTGGAGCGTTTCTTCACTCTGGCCAGCGGTATCGATCACATGGAATCGCGCTCACTCTCAGGAGTGAGTTTGATCAAAGTGTATTTCCAACCCGGCACCAATCCCGATTCAGCCGTGACTACCATCGCGAGTCTCGCCATGGCAGAAATCAGTCACCTCCCGCCCGGCACTCTGCCGCCGTTTGTACTCAAGATGGATGCCGCCAGCCTGCCCGTCTGTCTCGTGACTCTCAAAGGCGCCGGGCTTTCCGAGACCCAACTGAAAGACCTAGCGCAGAATGTATTGCGCAATCAACTTGCGGGCGTGAAGGGCGCCGCCGTGCCGCAACCGTTCGGCGGGCGCTGGCGTCAAATGATGCTGTATGTGAACCCGGCCAAGTTAGAGGCCCACGAAATGAGCCCCATGGATGTCGTGCGCTCGATCAACGACTCGAACCTCATCCTTCCGGCCGGCGACGTTCAGATTGGCCGCTTCGATTACGGTATCTATGCCAACAGCCAGGTGACAAACGTCCGCGACTTGAATAATGTCCCCATCAAGCTTGAGGGAGAGTCGCCGGTGCGCATCTCCGATATCGGCGAAGTGAAAGATGCCTACAACCTGCAGTACAACATTGTGCGCGTGGATGGCCAACGCTCGGTCTATTTGCCGGTGCTCACGCAAGGCGGTGGCGCGAACACCATCCAGGTTGTAAACGGCGTGCGTGAGAAACTGACCAAGCTCTTCGACGTTCCTCCTTCGCTTGTCAGTCGCGTTGTTTTCGATCAGTCACAGTTTGTGAAAACGGCCATTGCAACACTCCTGCACGAAGCGGGCCTCGGTCTATTTCTGACTTGTGTCATGATTCTCATTTTTCTGGGCAGCATGCGCGCCACGGTGGCCGTGTTCTTTTCCATTCCCCTTTCCGCACTGACTACGCTGATGATCTTGAAACTGGGCGCTAGTTCCATAAACACCATGGTGCTGGGCGGTTTGGCATTGGCCTTTTCCCGTCTGATCGATAACTCAGTCGTTGTGTTGGAGAACATTCATCGTCATCTGGAATTGGGAGATCCCCCGGCTGTTGCCGCCGAGAAGGGTGGCCAGGAGGTCGCGTTGCCGGTATTGGCCGCAACCTTAACCACAATCGTGGTCTTTTTTCCGGTGACGCTACTGTTCGGCGTGAGCAAGTTTCTGTTCTCCGCATTGGCGCTGGCGGTGGTCATTTCGCTTGCTGCTTCGTATGTTGTCGCGTTGACGGTGGTTCCACTATTTTGCGCGCGTTATCTCCGGCTGCATCACACCGATGCCCATTCACAGAATCGTCGCAGCTTCGGCGAACGTTTCAACGCGGCGTTCTCAAGCGCCTTTGAAAAAATGCTGGCCGGTTATCGCGCCATGGTTGCCAAGGTCCTGGCTGTTCCTCGGCTTACTCTCGCCCTATTCGCGGCCACCTTTGCTATCAGCCTGGCCATCTTCCCACTTCTCGATCTCTCCTTCTTTCCGCGTACCGACGCGGGACAGTTCGTGATCAGCATTAAGGCGCCATCCGGTACCAAACTCTCCGAGACGGAAAAGGAGATCGCCCGCGTGGAAGACATCGTTCATCAGTTGGTTAGTCCCGAAGATCTCCGGATGATTGTCTCGAACATGGGAGTCGATCCAGGATTCTCGGCAATTTACACCACCAACTCCGCCATGCATACCGCGTTTCTGCAAGTGGATCTCACTCCGGGGCATCGCACCGGAAGCTACGAATACATTGATCGGATGAAGTCGCGTCTCGACCGCGAAATGCCCGAACTGGCAACGTTTTGTTCCTCAGGCAGCTTAATGGATGCTGTTCTGAATATGGGGATGCAGGCGCCTATCGACATCCAGGTCGCGGGTACAGACCAGAAGACTGGTTACGCAGTCGCGCTCGACATGATGTCTCAAATTCGCCGCGTTCCCGACGTGGCTGATGTCTTCATTCCGCAGGATATCGACAACCCAGCCTTGCAGCTGGATATCGACCGTGTGCGCGCCGGAGAGCTGGGTCTGTCTGAGAAAGAGGTGGTTGGGAATGTGATCACCGCACTGACCTCAAACCAGATGATCGCCCCGAATATCTGGATCGACCCGCGCAACAACAATAACTACTTCCTGAACGTGCAGTACCCGGAAGGGCAAATACGCAGCCTGGCCGATCTGCGCGCCATACCGTTACGCGCACCGAAGCTGCTCGAGCCAACCAGGCTCGACATGGTGAGCCGCATCACGCGCATCGAAGCGCCCACCGAGGTCGATCACTATCAGATCCGCCGTACACTGGATATCTATGTGCGTCCGCATGGCGAGGATCTGGGTCGCATTGCCGACGCGATCACGAAGATCATTGCGCGCACGAACATGCCGGCCGGTATCGAAGCTACGCTCCGCGGATCTGTAGAAGCTATGCGCCTGTCACTCCGCAGTTTTACGCTGGGACTCGCGCTTTCGGTAGTGCTGCTGTATCTCGTACTCGTCGCACAATTCCGCTCATTCACCGATCCCTTTCTCATTCTGCTGGCGTTTCCCCCGGGCATAACCGGAGCGTTACTCGCGCTTTGGCTCAGTGGTACCCCGTTGAATGTCATGTCACTCATGGGTTTGCTAATGCTGGCGGGCATAACCATGTCGAACAGCATTCTGATTGTGGAGTTTGCTCACCACATGCTGAAAGAAGGCCATGGCGTGGCCGAGGCTGTTGTCACTTCGTGCGCGGTCCGGCTAAGACCCATTCTGATGACCACCCTGGCCACCATGATCGGCTTGCTACCCATGGCGTTGAAGATGGGCGAAGGGAGCGAAGCGTATGCTCCGCTGGCCCTTGCGCTAGTCGGTGGCCTTGGGTTGTCTGTGATCGTGACTGTCTTCGTTGTGCCAGCGGGATTTTTGCTGGCTTATCGATAAAGTGAGCGACTGCCCTAGTACATGCTTTCGCCGTAGACAACCTTTTTGGCGTAACGCTCTTCGACGGCCGGATCTTCGGAGAAACGGTCCGAGAGAACCCAGATGCCCTCCGAGTTCGCCAGCAGCGTCAGGCCTCCGCCAACAGCCTCAATCGCCGTAACACCATCGAACTGTTTGGTGATCTTCGGCTGGGCCGGATCTGAGAAATCCATCAGCCGGATGCTCTGCGCTGGCGCCACGGTAGCGGCCGGAGCCTCGCCTGTTAGCGCGACCGTTCCCGCTACTGCCAGGAGACTGCTCGAGGGCGCTGGCAACCTTGCCTCCGATAAAATACGGGGATGTTTCGCGTCCGTCACGTCGAGCAAAGTGACTGGTTGGCCCGCTCCGCGCACGGCGTACACGTAGGTCCGATCGTAATGCCGCGTCGCTACAAAACGCGTGATCGGTCCGGCCGCCACGGCAACGTGGGATTCGATCTCAATCCGATCCTGTTTAGGGCTTCCTGCCTTTGCAGGTTTATCTTTTGCTTGGAGTCCACAACCGCATACCGCGGCCACTAGGAGAACAGTTGCTAATCGGGAATTGGATTTTCGCATGTGCAGCGCCCGATCTGATTTTCCAGGGAATCCGGCCCCGACACCACTGAAGAATCCCTGAACTCTTTCTGACAAAAACCAACAGGAATCCGTCAGGCGCGACGAATCCGGCCGTAGCGATATTATGGGCATTCCGCTTTATGGCGAACTCATTCAAATCGCTGCTGCAGAGTGGGAAGCCGGCCATCGGGAGTTGGATCGCGTTTGCCGATCCTTACTCAGTTGAACTGATGGCCGATGTCGGCTTTGATTGGCTGCTGATCGACACGGAACATGTTCCCATAGACCGTCACACCCTTCGCACCATTCTCGTTTCCATGAGAGGCAGCGCATCGGCGGCCATCGTGCGCTTGTCGAGCAACGCGCAGGATCATTTCCAGACCGCTCTCGATCTGGGTGCGCAAGGTGTGGTTGTTCCCATGATCAACACTCCAGAGGATGCCGCTAAGGCGGTTAGTTTCTGCCGCTATCCGCCGCTCGGCATCCGCGGCTTCAGCCCAACGCGCGCCAGCCGCTACTTTCAGGACCTGCGCGCCTATGCTGAGAAAGCCAATGACGAAACTGCCCTAATCATTCAAATTGAGACGCCCCAAGCGGTGGAAGGTATGGATGAGATTCTCAAAACCCAAAGTGTCGATGGAGTCTTCATCGGCCCTTCCGACTTGGCGAGTTTCATGAGTCTGCCCGCGCAAACCGACGATCCGCATGTTCAGCAAATGGTGGACAAGGCCATCGAGCGGGCGCGCGCTCACTCGATCCCCTTTGGCTTGCCGACTTGGAGGGCTGAGGAATGCCTGACCTATGTGAATCGCGGAGGGCAGATCTTAACGGTGGGCAGCGACTTGCAGTATCTGGCCCGAGCCGCTCGGGCTGGCTTGGCGGGAGTACGCAGCCTGCTCAAATCGTAAGCCTGCTCAGTGTGAATGGCGAGGTACAATGCTGCGCAAATCACGATAGCCGATCGCGAATTCCAGGCATCCGCCCGTCTCGAGTTGGCCCACATGTAGCCGGTAGAGTTCTTGCCACGGCGAATCGTTAATCAGCAAAACCGGTTTCAACTCTCGTCGCCGGCGCTCTATCTCGTCGTCACTCAGCAGCACGTCCACTCGCCGGTTGCGAAGATCCACGCGCACCTTGTCGCCCGTTTGAAGAATCGCCAGATTGCCACCCACCACCGATTCCGGCGATGCATTCAGAATGGAAGGAGTATCGGAGGTGCCGCTTTGCCTCCCATCTCCCATACAGGGCAACACGCCGATACCGCGATTGGTCAAGTGACCGGGCGGAGTCATGTTAACCACCTCGGCCGAACCCGGATACCCGACCGGACCGGCGCCCCGCACAACCAGCATGCAAGTTTCATCAATTTCGAGTGACGGGTCTTCAATGCGCCGCCGGTAATCTTCCGGACCGTCAAACACGATAACGCGCGAAATAAAACAATCCGGCGATCCAGGTGTCGAAAGAAAACGGCGCTTGAAGTCCTCTCCGATAACCGATGTTTTGACCAATGCGGAATGGAAGAGATTACCCGACACCACCACAAACCCGGCGCGATCGCTAACTGGATTACTGCACGGACGAATCATATTCGTGTCCAGGCTGCGCTTGCCTCGATAGTTTTCCTCAATCGTTCTTCCATTCGCCGTCAGCGCGTTGCCATGGATGTGTCCGGCTTCGATCAACTCACCTATGATGGCCGGCACGCCGCCGGCCCGATGATACTCTTCGCCTAAAAACTCGCCGGCCGGTTGAATGTTAGCCAGCAGCGGAACATCGTGGCCGTAGGTCTCCCAATCCTGAATATCAAGAGGAACGCCCATATGGCGAGCGATGGCGATGATATGCGGTGGGCAGTTGGTAGAAGCTCCAATGGCGGATGCCACCACAATGGAATTCTCGAATGCTTCGCGTGTCAGGATGCGGCTGGGCGTTAGATCCTCGCGAACCATTTCAACAATGCGTTTTCCCGTTTCAAACGCGATCCTGGCGCGCTCCGCGTATGGCGCGGGTATGCTGGCGCAGCCGGGCAGGGACATCCCCAGCGCTTCCGCCAGTGAGTTCATCGACAGCGCCGTCCCCATCGTGTTGCAATGCCCGGCGCTGGGTATTCCGTGCACCACGCGGTTGATCAGTTCTTCGCCATCAATCTGCCCTGCGGCCATCAGCCGCCGCGCCTCCCACAGCATCGTTCCCGTGCCCACCGGTCTTCCGTCCAGATAGCTGTTCAACATCGGACCGCTCGAAAGGACAATCGCTGCCAGGTTGACCGTCGCCGCAGCCATCAGGCAAGCCGGCGTGGTCTTATCGCAACCGGTCGTCAACACCACGCCGTCAAACGCATAGCCGCTTAGGATTTCAACCAGGCCCAAATACGCCAGATTGCGATCAAGCGCCGCCGTGGGTCTGCGCCCGGTTTCTTGCAGCGGGTGCGTTGGAAACTCGAAAGGAATACCGCCCGCATCGCGAATCCCATCTTTTACGCGACTCGCCAGGCTCACGTGAATCCGGTTGCACGGCGTAAGATCTCCGCCCGATTGCGCTATGCCAATAATCGGCCGCTTTGAGCGCAGTTCCTCCTTGGTCATCCCGTAATTAAAGAAGCGCTCCAGGTAAACGGCCGTTTCGCCCGGTTCGTCGTTGAACCAAAGTTCGCTGCGCAGTCGTTTGCTCGGAATATCGCTCATGGCTGCCCGAACAGACTACGCGATGTGCGCCCCTTGTGTGCCCACGTAGAGCGAGTACAAAGATTGGCTCGCGGCCATAAACAGCCGGTTGCGTTTGGGGCCGCCGAAGCAGAGATTAGCGCAAATTTCCGGCAACAGGATCATCCCAATCCGCTGCCCGGCCGGCGAAAACACCTGCACCCCGTCATAGCCGGCTCCGCCATTCGATCCCGCCCAGATGTTCCCGTCTACGTCGGCGCGAATGCCATCGGCAAGACCTGACTTTTCGCCCAGCTTCATGTCGGTGAACACTTTCCCCTTGCGCAGCTTGTTATCCACCAGATCAAACACCTGGATATTCCGCGGTGCGCCCGTGTCACAAATGTAAACCTTCTTGTAGTCGGGCGAAAAGCAAATACCATTCGGCTTATCGAACGAGTCAGTCACGATCTCCATTTGCGCCGTCTTCGGATCCACCCGGTAAACCGCTTCTTTAATTTCCGGTGTGGCTTGATTGCCCTCATAGTTGCCCAGGATGCCGTAAGGCGGATCGGTGAACCAAATGGACCCATCCGGGTGGACCACAATGTCGTTGGGCGAATTTAGCGGCTTGCCGTTATAGTGATCGGCAATGGTAGTCAGCGCGCCTGTGTGCTCGTAGCGCACCACGCGTCGACCCGCGTGCTCGCAGGAAAGCTGCCGCCCTTCGAAATCGAATGTGTTGCCATTGCTGTATCCGGAGGGGTTGCGGAACGTGCTGACGTGTTCGTCTTCTTCCAGCAAGCGCAGCTGCCGGTTGTTCGGAATATCGCTCCACATCAGGTATCTTCCCTGTCCGCACCAAGCGGGTCCTTCGCCCCACTTCGTCCCAACATAATGGCGGTAAAGGACGGCGTTGAAGAGTTGATATTTGGCGAAGCTCTTGTCCAGCGCTACGACATCGGGGTCTGGATAGCGAACGGGCTGGTTGTTATTCGCCCAATCGCGCGGCGTTTGTGACAGCAGGGGAGCAGCGGCGGCCAACGACAGGAAAGATCTACGGGCCAAGCCGGCGGTTTCAGAATGTTTGGGGCGCATCGGCGTCATTGTATGTCATGTGTGCCCCCAACAACCTCAATGCGCTGCGAAACGAGTGTACGCGCGGTTGCTCTATCCAGATCCGCAACCGCGTTCCCCATATCGGCCTTTGCTCTAATCTCTCTCGAACGCGCGCTAATCAGGTCGGTTTGCCGCTGCAAAACGAGGAACACGGAGGACGTGCCGGCCTGAAATTGCCTCTGTTCGCTGAGATACTGCTCTTGCGCGAATTCGCTCGCCGATTCTGCGGAGCTGAGCCTCGATCGAGCCGCCATCACAGACTGCACTGCATTCCGCACATCGGCCTCCACCGCCATTTCCACCGCCTGCTGCTGCGCGGCCAAGCGCTTTCCCTCCGCCGCACTCACCGCTTCCTGGGCCACCGCTGTTCGGTTTCGAATGGGAAAAGACATCTGCACACCCACTTGAACCGTTGGAAAAATTCCGTTCGCTACGTTGTTCAACGACTGCGTATAGCCGCCTGGGAAAATGATCGGGAGCGTCCCGGCGGTCAAGCCGAGCTCCGTCAAAAGCGGGCTAGCTACGAAAGGAATGGGATGCCCCGATAAGCCTTGCGCGCTGACCTTCGCTACCGCATTAATTTGCGGCTTAGCCTGCTCCCGACTCAGGCGCATGTCCAGTCCATTGATGTCTATATTCGTTTTGGCTTCCGCAATCTCAGGCCGGCTGCTCAGCGCTTCTTTCAAGGCATCGGCCAGTGGGGGAATCTCGCTTTCCAAATGGACAGTAGTGCTAGGCACCAAGGCGGCGTTCCATTCCGGATCCTGCCGGGCCGCCAGCATGAGTTGTTTTAAAACATTCTCCGCGCGAGTCAACCCCTCTTGAGCGGTGAACACATTCTGCTGAAAAGTCGAGATCTGTGTCTGCGTTTGAATCACATCCACCGGCGCTAAAATACCCTGCTTCACTTGCCGCCGATTGCTCAAATCCTGCTGCTCCGCCAAGCGCACCGCTTCGATTTGTACGGCCAGATTGCGGTAAGCATAATCGAGTTCCCAGTACGCCTGAATGGCCTGAGTGACGATCTCAATCACCCGCTGCCTCAGTTGTTCATTGCTCAACAACACATTCTTTCGCGCCACTTGAAGACGATAGCGGTTTTGATCGAAGCGCAAACCTCGCCAAAGCGGTTGCGTCAGATTCAGATTCAGCGACGTAGGAAACTGCGGATTGAGCGTGGTAAACGTACTGTCGGTGGATTGCCGGGCAGACGAAAAATCCAGTGCGTACGTGCCTCCCAGCCACGGAAAATTGCCATTCAGTTGCGGATCGGCATAGAGCTCCTTCTGCGTCAGTTTCCCATCAGCGGAGCCGCCAATCAGCGAGGCCACAGGGGTCACACTCTTCAAATGAAACGCGTTCACACCTACGATTGGATCGTAGTAGCCTTTCGCGCCATTCACGTTGAACACCGCTTCCTGCGCGGCGATGCGCGCTACCTCCAGGTCTCGATCGTTCTCCAGCACTTTCCGGATCGCTTCGTCCAAGGTGATGTTCCACTCACTGCTGATGCCGGTGCGGGCTGGCACTTCCAGCGGCTTCACAGACGGAAGATCGGGTGTGGCGGGCTCGTTCGGCACAACCGGCGCAGGTGGATTCTGCGCCAGCACAGAGCCCACATACAACAGCATCGTTAACGTGCAAGGAAATCTCACGCCACATCTCCCGACGCCACCGGTTGGGCTTCTCCGGCCTTCCGGGAGGGAAGCAATCGCCGGATGCCGGCCGTTAGATCGCCCAGACGCCGCAACACCGGCCATTGCGATACATCCTCAAAGAAGGAGTAGAAAACCGGCACCGCCAATAGGGTCAAAATCAGACACAGAGATTGACCTCCTACGACCAACACTCCGATCGATCGATTGGTAGCCGCTCCCGTTCCGCTGCTGATCACTAGCGGTAACATTCCGGCCACCAGCGCGATAGTCGTCATCAGAATAGGTCTGAGCCGGTCACGGTTTGCTAGCAGAATCGCTTCATAGCGCGGTAGTCCACTCGCCCGCAAACCATTCGTGTGGTCAATCTGCAGAATGGCGTTTTTCTTGACAATCCCGAAGAGAAGCAGCAGCCCTAGGCCTGAAAAGATGTTTACTGTTTGGCCTGTGACCAACAGTGAAACAATGCCGAATGGGATGGCGAGCGGTAGCGTGATCAGAATCGTGATGGGGTGGATGAACGATTCGAATTGGGCCGCGAGCACGATATACATAAAGATGAATGTCAGCGAAAACGCCAGCAGGAAGTAGTAGCCTGTGCGCCCTAATTCCTTGGAAGCGCCCGCTAAACCTGTGTGATAATCCGGGTCCATCCCTATCTCTTTGGCGGCTTTACTTAACCCGGCGAGAATGGCTGCTTGCGATCCGCCGGGCAGAACATTACAAGTCAAAGTGACCTGCCTCTGCCGAGCGATTCGGTTCACAGATGAGGGGCCGGTACTGGGCCGCATATGAACCACTTCATCGAGTCCCACCGAACCTCGCTTGTTCGCAGAGGGCACAGTCATCTTACTCAGGCCTTCCATCGTTCCCCGAAACTGCTCTTGCGCGCGCACTCGCACGTCATACTGCTCATCCCCTGCATTGAAAGTCGAAGCAACCTGCCCGGCGACCAGTGTGTTCAGCGCTTGCTCAATATCCTGCACCGACACTCCTAGATCGGCGGCCCGCGCGCGATCTATGTCGAGACCAATTTCAGGCTTTCCGCTGCGCAGGGTAGTGTCGGCGTCCGTCACGCCGGGAATCTGCTTCATCTTTGCCAAGAGCGCGTCGGAGTACTTGGCGAGCTTGTCCAGATCCGGCCCTTGGATGAAGTACTGCACCTCTGCATTGCTCTGGTTTCCTCCAATGGCACTTACCAACTCAACGCCGGTGTGTATGTTGGGCGGGAAACTCCGGAGCAGCGCGCGTGTTCGCTGCATGACGTCGATTTGCGATAGACTTCGCTTGTCGATATCCGTGAGTTTCACATAGATAGAAGCGTTGTTAACCGAGGCATCCGCGCCGCTTCCATCGGTCATCAGCGTGCTCTCCACACCGGGGAGGGCGCGAATCTGCTGGGCGACACTCTCCGCAATCTGTGTGGTCGCCGCCAGCGAAGTACCCTCCGGCGTGCGGATCAGAACGTTGAATTGCGATTGGTCGTCAGCCGGCAGGAAGTTCTTGCCCACAAACATAAATAACGGCACAATGCTGAGCACTGTTAGTCCGCTCCCCAATATGACCATTTTCCGGTGATTCATCGCCCACGTCAGCATGGTTGTGTAATGGCTATCCAGCCACTTGAAAAAACCGCTGTCTTTGGAGACATGGGCGCTGGCCATGTGCTGCGGCGCTTTTACGAAGCGCGAGCACAACATCGGCGTCAAGGTAAAAGAAACCAATAATGAAACGGCGATGGAAAACCCTGAGGTGAAGCCGAACGAACTCATGAAACGGCCCACAATACCTCCCATGAAGCCGACTGGGAGAAAGACCGCCAGCAGCGAAAGCGTGGTGGCCATCACGGCCGGTCCTATCTCCTTCGTTCCTTCAATCGCGGCCTGAAAAGGTGACATCCCCTTTTCCTCGATAAAACGATAGATATTCTCCAGCACGATAATCGCGTCGTCAATCACAATGCCCACCATCAAAGTGAGTGCCAGCATCGTGATCTGGTTGAGGGTAAAGCCCATGGCGGCCATCAGGGAAAACGCGGAAATGATAGAGGTAGGAATGGCAACCGCCGCAATCAATGTTGTTCGCCAATTCGCCAGAAACAGGAAGATAACGATGGATGCGAAAATGCTCCCTTCAACCAGGTGGCGTTTGATCGAATCTACCGCTGCTTCGATAAACACTGACTGATCTCCAATCACCTGTGTCTTGACATCTCTCGGAAGGGTAAGGCCAATCTCCCGTAGCCGTTCCTTTACTTCATTCGCTGTGGCAACAGTGTTCTCGCCCGACTGTTTCGCCACCACGAGTGTGACGGCCGCCACGCCGTTCAATCGAGCCGTCGTGCGCGGCTCTTCGTAACTATCTTCCGCGTAGCCGATATCGCTCACCTTGACAACGTAACCGTCTCTAGTGGCGATGGCTATCTGGTTGAACTGCTCGATGGTTAGAATTTTTCCGGTCGTGCGAATCGTCAGCTCGCGGGCGCCCGCATTTAAGTTCCCGCCTGGCAGTTCCAGATTCTGCTGCTTCAGCGCATTGAATACGTCGTTCACTGTTAGGTTGTAGGCGCGTAAGCGGTCCGGATTTACTAGAATATGTATCTCACGGCGCGCTCCTCCCACGATGGTGATCTGTCCCACGCCACGCGCATTCTCGAGTTTCTGCTTGATCTGCTTGTCCGCGATGAGTGTCACATCCCGCAAAGAGCGAGGCGCCGAAACAGCTACCTGCAAAATGGGTGCCGCATCGGGATCGAACTTCTGCACAATCGGAGTTTTGGCGGTTTGTGGCAGATCGTTCGCAATTAGGTTGACCTTATTCTGGACTTCCTGCGCAGCCACGTCTCCGTTCTTCGAGAGTTCGAAGGTAACGATAACCAACGACTGTCCTTCTGAAGAAGTGGAGCGCACTTCATCTACCTGGCTGATGGTGTTGACCGCATCCTCTATCTTTTTGCTGACCTCTGTTTCAATCTCTTCAGGAGAAGCGCCGCGATCTTCTACCAGCACCTGCACTGTGGGGATGTCGACTTTAGGGAAGAGGTCAACACCCAGACTGAAATAGGAAAACACTCCCACCACAACCAGCGAGAGAATCAGCATGGTGGCGAAAACCGGCCTACGAACACAGAACTGAGCGAGTGCTTGCATGGAGGTGTACCTAGAGGTTCGCGGTAACGGCGCGTTCCTGAACCGCCGCGCCGTCGTAGAGTTGTGACTGATTTGCGACCACTACGGATTCAGTTCCCGAGAGCCCCGACTGCACTCTGAGCGAGTCACCCGTCGCTTCGCCGATCAGCACCACGCGCATGTGAGCTTGACCGTGATCCACTACATAGACAAAGTTCGAATCCGTGGTTTTATCTCTTACCACCGCGCTGCTGGGAACAAAGACCGCATCTTCTCCACCGGGAAGGACCACGCGCGCCGTTGAGAACATGCCTGGACGCAGTGCGTTATCCGGATTGGCAAAGCGCGCTTCGAGCACAAAAACACGCGAGTTCGGATCAACCGCCGGATTAATGGCGGACACCTTACCTTCAAATTGCCGGTCTGGGTAAGCGGAAACACGCGCCAGCACCAGCATGCCCACTTGCGCCTTCGCCGCCCTCTGTTCGGGAGTTTGCAACTGAAGTTTGAGAGTCTTCACCCGAACTACCGTCGCAATCTTATTGGTCAGCGCCACATATTCCCCGGCTGAAACCGGCCGGTCGCTGACAAAGCCGTCGAAAGGCGCACGGATGTAGGTATCGGCCAGTCCTTTCTCGGCTTGAGCGACTTGCGCACCGACCGCGTCAAGCGACGACTGCGACGAGGAAATCACTTGATAGCTCTGCCGCGCGGCGTTCAGCGCTCCCTCCAGTTGTTGCCGGCTCGCGTTGGCTTGCGCTTCCGCAGTCTCTTGCTGAGTCTTCGCCTTCTCGAACGCGCTCCGCGAAACATCCCCCGAAGAGACAAGATTTGCATAACGCTGCGCATCGGCCGCGGCCAGCTTCGCCTGCGCTTCAGCCGATTCGAAGTTGGCGCGCGCGGCGGCTACTTCCGGCACCTTGGCGGCGTCAAAATTACCCGAATCCAAACCGATTCGCACCTGGGCCTGCCGCACCGTCGCCTGCGCTTCCGCTAATTGAGCCCGGACTTGCTGCAATTTCAGATCCGCGTCACGATGGTCCAGTTCGCAAATGATTTGCCCTTGCTTAACAAAAGCCCCCACGTCCACCGGAGTGCGCAACACGCGGCCGGCCACCGGCGGCGCGATATCGGACGACTCTTCCGCCACAAACGTCCCGGTTTCATCGAAGGCGGCTGCCACCTGTCTCACAACAGATTTGGCGGTGGTCACGTAAATTGGCTTGGTGGCTGCCGCGTCAACTGTGGAACTCTGTCTCTTTGCGGAGCAGGAACCGCCCACGATAACCAGGGCGCACAGCAGAAGAATCGTGTTTCTCTTCATTTATTTCTTCTTTGCTGCCGGTCGGCTTCGCGGTGTCGGCTCGCTCAGCCCTTTCATGGCAATGCGTGTAAAACTTGCCAGCGCTTGCTCATCCGAAAGGCATTGTTCCTTCACCTCGTGAACGTATTTGCCAAGCGCGTAATGCTGCGCCATACCAACAATGGCCGTCAAGGCGACATCGGGCAGGCAGGGGCGGAGGTAGCCTTGCTTCTGGCGGCGCAGAAAATATTTCCGGTAAAGATCAACGATCGAGCCCGTGATCTGGTGCAGGTGTCGAATGGCCGTCTCATTGCCTTCCAATGCGGCGTAAAGCATTAACCGTTCGAACTTGGGATCGTTTCTATGCGCCGCGATAATCGCGTTGACCAAGTGTCGGATCACGGCCTCATCGTCGTCGCGATCCATCGCCGCCCGCAAGTTCGCTATCCACCCGGCTGCATCCGGTGCATTGAGTCTGCGGTCGATGATGGCGGTGTAAAGCTGTTCTTTTGTTGCGAAATGGCGAAAGATGATCGCTTCGGTTACGCCTGCCGCTGCCGCGATCTCGCGTGTAGTTGTGCCCTTAAACCCTTTCCGCGAAAAAAGATCCACCGCCACCTGGATCAATTGTTCGCGCCGTTTGCCGGCAGAAAGTCGCATGGGTGCTCCCTCTTCGCTCCTGGGACGAGTTGATCTTTTCGAAGAAGACCTGGGGTTTGCCATGTTTCCTTACTGTAAGTGAGCGCTTACTTACTTGTCAAGCGTTTGCCGCAAAAAGTGGCTTTTAGATCGCATCCGCGCCCTTTTTACCCTTACCCTAAAAAGCTCGGGTGGCTATTTGTCGCCCTGGCACTCTTCCAGCCCGCCGCGCAGATCGATGTACTTTAATTCGCTATGACTCCTGCTGGCTTGCCGCCAACCCTAAGGAGACAGCGCTTACATTCACCGCCCTCAACCGCCCGCTACACCCCACCACGTCAAACTACTTGGTCACAGAGGAGGGTTGTGACTTCGCATTAACCTTCAAAGCCGCGACGGTGTGAGGTCGACGATGACGCAAACCTTTGTTCCACCGTTCCGCGGCGTGGCATCTATGCTCTGTGAACTTAATCTACTACCTCGCGGCTGCGGCCTCTGGCATCGCCAATCCTGCGCAGGCCGGCGCTAACGCCCAGCTGCGTAAGACTACTGGAGACGCAATCTTTGCTGCAGTGATTGTCTACACTTCAGGTTTGTTCCTAACTCTGCTCGTGCAACTCATTGCGCGTGAGTCATGGCCCAACCATGCGAAGTTCGTCGCTGTTCCCTGGTGGGCTTGGGCGGGCGGATTTCTGAGCGTGGCCTCCACCATGGCCGGTATCACCCTGGCGCAACGTCTGGGATCGGGCGTTTTCACGGGCATCACCCTGACTGCTTCCATCTCGATTTCCATTCTTCTTGACCACTTTGGCTGGATTGGGTTCAAGCAGCACACTGCATCATGGCCGCGCCTCGCGGGTGGCGGGCTCATGATACTGGGACTCTGGCTGGTCGCGCGCTTCTAACTCTCAAACATAAAAAGAGTGTGCCGCTCTCGACTCTAGGAAACATATTGAGATGTTCATTGGTCCAATCCGCAGAGGACAGATGAATCAACCAGAATTTATTACAGACGCCCGACCCGGACCCCGTCCGGAACATCGTGAAGGGCCCGTGGCCCGAAGCATTGAACAACAGACCGCCAGACTGCCTTCCGATACATTCCTTTGGGCTGCTTTGGGATCAATCGGCATCTCGCTCTTTTTCCAATTTACCGGTGATGAGCGGAAGGCCAACTTCGTGGGCCACTGGGCCCCGACTTTTCTCCTGCTCGGCCTTTACAACAAACTGGTAAAGCTACATGGATCGGAAGGCGTCTAGTTGGTAGATAACCGAGGAAGAAATATGACGAAACAATTTATTAGGTTCGGCCTGTGCGCCAGTCTGCTGGGCGTAAGTTTACTTATGCCGAGCCAGTTGCCTGGTGCGCAGAATACTCAGCAAGCCCCCACTGCCGATCAGGCCAAGAACGATAAGGCTGATCGCGAATTGGCGCGTAAGATCAGGCGCGACGTAGTGAAAGATAAGTCGCTATCAACTTACGGTCACAACGTAAAAATCATCGCAGAAAGCGGCAAGGTCACCCTCAGAGGCCCCATCCATAGCGAGGACGAGAGGAAGGCTATCTTGAGCGTGGCTCAAAAATACGCTGGCGATGGCAATGTCGTCGATGACATGACTGTCAAAGGCGATAACCAATAAATCTTCGAGCGATAACAAAGGAGAAAGAATATGGCTGGAAAAAACACCGCGGCGTTTGCAATCTATCCTGATCGCGTCATCGCTGAAGAAGCAGTCGATCGATTGATCAATAGCGGATTTCGCCCGGAAGACATGTCGGTTTTGATGCAGGATAACGCTGGGACGAAAGATTTCGCGCATGAGAAACACACCAAAGCGCCTGAGGGCGCCACCACCGGAGCGGTGGCGGGCGGTGCCATCGGCGGCACGCTAGGACTCCTGGCGGGTATTGGCGCGCTGGCCATCCCCGGCATAGGACCCTTTATCGCTGCAGGCCCCATCATCGGCGCTTTAGCCGGCATCGGTTCAGGGGGAGTTTTGGGCGGCATCATTGGAGCGCTTGTCGGAATGGGTATCCCCGAGTTTGAAGCCAAGCGCTACGAGGGCCGCATTAAGAATGGCGGCATTCTGCTTTCCGTTCACTGTGACAATAGCGATTGGGTGGGAAAAGCCAAAGAAATCCTCAAGCATAGTGGCGGTGAGGATGTCTCATCCGCCGGTGAGTCATCAGCCGATTATGCCGAATCGGATAAGCCACTAGCGCGTGGCGCACGGACCTCTTAAGACGCGGGTTGAGAAGGTAATTCTGCCTGCCAAAGCTCCGCGCCCTGTCGCGCGGAGCACCCGATTACAAATTTTCCAAAAATATTATCTCTATATTTTCAACAGTTAACGACTATTTTTCAACGATCCCGCGCGCCGCCTTCTATTCTGAACTCAGAAAAGGCATCGCGCGCAATGACAAATCTTACATCCCATTCCGATCCGCTCAGCCACCCTCGCTTCTCTGCGGGAAAAACTTCTTCGCCGTCGCAGAATGGAATTTTTTGCGCGTCTGCCTTCTTTACTTTAATAGGCGAAGAAAAATGCGGCGATACGGCCACCAATGCGCTAAGTTTTTACCCCTGCTATGAGCCGCTAACCTCTGCGATAAACTGGCCCTTGCCGAATCACATGAGCGACCAACCGACCTATCCTCCCAGCGACGATTTCATGAGCCGTGCACAGGTGCAGGGTCCCGACGCCTATCGCGCTCTCCGCGAACAGGCCCAAGCCGATCCCAATCAGTTCTGGTCGCAACTGGCCGCCCAGGAATTGCATTGGTTCAAGCCGTTCACCAAAGGCCTCGAATGGAACCCGCCTTTCGCCAAATGGTTCGCCGATGGCAAAATGAACGCCAGCTACAACTGCCTCGATCGCCATCTTGCCGCCGGCCGCGGCGATAAGACCGCCTTCATCTTCGTCGGCGAACCTGGGGACGAACGCATCATCAGCTATCGCGAGCTCCATCGTTTAGTCTGCCGCTTCGCCACCGTTCTGAAGCAACTCGGCTACAAGTCTGGCGACCGCGCCATCGTCTACATGCCCATGATTCCCGAATTGCCCGTGGCTCTCCTCGCCTGCGCACGCCTCGGCATTACGCACAGCGTGGTTTTCGGTGGCTTTTCAGCGGAAGCGTTAAAGGCGCGCATTCAAGATCTCGATGCCACCCTCGTCATCACGGCCGATGGTGGCTGGCGTCGTGGCAAGGAAGTGCCCTTGAAGGGTGCGGTCGATGAAGCCTTGGAAGAGTGTCCCGCCGTCCGCAATGTCGTAGTTTACCAACGCACCGGATCGAACATTGCCATGCGAGCCGGCCGTGATTTGTGGTGGCACGAACTCGATCAAAAGCTCAGCGCGCCGAACGCTGAAAACTGTCCCGCCGCTGAACTCGACGCCGAACATCCCCTGTTCGTCCTCTACACCTCCGGCACAACCGGCAAGCCCAAAGGCATTCTTCACACCACCGCCGGCTATCTGCTGCAAGCCACCATGACTATGAAATGGGTCTTCGATCTGCGTCCCGAAGACATCTTCTGGTGTACGGCCGATATCGGTTGGGTCACCGGCCATAGCTACATCGTCTATGGCCCACTCGCCGCCGGGGCCACCGGGGTGATCTATGAAGGCGCGCCCGATTACCCTGCGTTCGATCGCTTCTGGCAAATCGTCGAAAAGCAGAAAGTGTCCATCTTCTACACTTCACCCACCGCCATCCGTGCACTCATACGGCAAGGTGATCAGTGGCCCAACGCGCATAATCTCGGCAGCCTCCGGCTACTGGGCTCTGTCGGTGAGCCCATCAATCCGGCCGCTTGGGAGTGGTATTACAAAGTTATCGGCAAAGAGAAATGCCCCATCGTCGACACCTGGTGGCAAACCGAAACGGGCGCCATCATGATCGCTCCGGTACCGGGCGCAGTTCCGCTCAAACCAGGTTCCGCCACTCTGCCGTTACCGGGCATCATCACGGAAATCGTCGACACCAAAGGCGTAGCGGTCGGCAACAATCGCGAAGGCTATCTCATCATCAAACATCCCTGGCCCAGCATGGTGCGCACTATTTGGGGCGATCCCAAACGTTTTGAAGAACAATATTGGTCGCGCGTACCCGGCTCCTATTTCACCGGCGACGCCGCACGCCGCGATGATGACGGCTATCATTGGATCCTCGGCCGCGTCGACGATGTCATGAATGTCAGTGGTCATCGCCTCAGCACCATGGAAATCGAATCCGCGCTCGTCCATCATCCGGCTGTTGCCGAAGCCGCCGTCGTTGGCAAGCCGCATGAGATCACCGGCCAAGCCGTCTGCGCCTTCGTCACTCTCAAAAAAGGTAACTGGGATCACGCCGTTTTGGGCAAAGAACTCCGTCAGTGGGTCGGCCATGAAATTGGACCCTTCGCCCGTCCTGAGGAAATTCGCTTCACTGATGCGTTGCCGAAAACCCGCAGCGGCAAAATCATGCGCCGCTTATTGCGTGAGATCGTCACCAGCAACGGTGCCGTTACGGGCGATGTGACTACTCTGGAGGACCTGTCAGTCGTAACGAAACTCGCCTCCCAACACGACGAGGACTGACCTGGCTAGTTCCCGACTCCCAGCTCCTCAACTCCCAACTCCTTATCTAAGTGAAACACTTGTCTCGGCCTCCCGATCACAAACCAATAACTGATAGCCGACACCAGTAAGAGCCCACTCGCAATGGTGAAGCCGGTGTAGAAACTCCCGGTCTTATCCACCGCGTATCCGGTGATCCACGGGGCGCAAATGCCGGCCAGGTTGCCAATGCCATTCTGCAAACCTGTCCACTTGCCCGCCGTGGGTGGACCCGCCAGTAATTGAGACAATGCCCAGTGGTTCGAAGACCATCCTCCCATCGCGATGAAAGTCAGTAACAGCAACGTTGTGCTCGACTGTTCGCCGGGAGCTCGCACCGCAGCGAACATCAATGGGCAACAGAGCGTCAGTCCCAGGCACATGCTGAGTTGTCGCACCTTGCCGGCCTCGTACCCCCTCTTGATAAACCAATCCGCCAGGAATCCAAACGACGCCGAAGCCACCGCCACCGTCACGTAGCAAAGCGTAGTCAGATTTCTGAGATGCGCCCCCGCATAGTGCCGCTCTTTCTCCAAATAAGCCGGCAGCCAGTTCAGCATGAAGTACCACGCATAATTGCCGCCAAACAACCCTATGGCGCTTCCCCAAAATGGCCGTGATTCCATCAGCCTCCGGTAGCTCATCGCCTTGACAATTTGCGTCGAGTTTGCCTCCACAATCTTGTGTGGCAACCGTCCCGCAATCATGCACCACGGCAGCAGCCACACCATGCTGGCTGCGCCAATCACCAGAAACATTCCGCGCCAGTCGAACTTCCCAATCATCAGAAGTCCAACCCAAGATCCCACCGCCGGCCCCATCTTCGAGCCCGCGTCAATCAAGCCATTTGCCGTTCCCCGAAGTCTCTCAGGAAAGCTAACCACCATCATCTTGGCGTAAGCCGGATAGGCGAGTGACTCGCTGATTCCGAGTAGCAACCGCAGAATGAAAATCTGCCAAAAGAAATTGGCAAGGCCAGTAGCGCCGGTCGCGGCCGACCACAAGAAGAAAGCGATGGCATAAAGCCAGTTCACATTCCAGCGATCGATAATCTTCGCGGCGCCGAGTTGGCCCATCGCATAGGTGACCGAAAATGCCGCCATGAGTATCCCCATGCCATTTCCCGACAAACGCAACTCAGCTTCGAGACGCGTGGCCGCAATGCCAATGTTGCCCCGGTCCGCGTAGTTGATACAAACTGAGGCGGCCAACAGGAACAGCGCGATCCAATACACCCTGCGCGGTTTATCGTTCGTCTCGCTCATTCGAAGCAAGGCTATCAAACTTGACGTGCTGTCAGCGAATATTCACGAACAACTAACACCGTATTAACGCTGGCCGGAGACTCTGTTGGTATGGAAACCAGACAGCTCCCATTCGAAGTTTCGGCTTCAGCGTTGCTACCTGGACCGCTGAAGAGCCTGGCCCGGCCGCTGGATCCCGCGCTCTTGAAATTGTTTGTGCCGGAAGAGCTCGTCCGCAGCTACTCCGCCTCACGCCTGGATGGCCAGACTGCCGCCGAGTTTACCGGCCGCATGCTACGGCAGTTACAGATCGGGTATGAAATCGAAGAGAGTGATCGTAACCGCATTCCCGCGAGTGGCGCAGCGCTCGTCGTTGCCAATCACCCGTTCGGGATGTTGGAAGGCTTAATCTTCGTCGACATGCTCGAGAAGGTGCGCGCCGATTTTCGTATTGTCGCCAACGGCATCCTCGCCACCACGCCCGCGCTGCACGAAAAAGTATTCTTCGTCAATCCCTTCGACAGCGCTTCCGCTACCGAAAACGGCCGCAGCTTACGCCTCTCTCTGGATTGGCTGCGCCGCGGCGGCATGCTCGTCATGTTTCCCGCCGGCGAAGTCTCTCACTTGAATTGGGGCGAATCGCCGGTGGCCGATCCCAAGTGGAATAGCGCCTCCGCTCGCTTGGCGCGCAAAGTTAGCTGTCCCACCGTTCCGCTTTTCTTCGAAGGCGCAAACAGCCTTCCCTTTCAAATGCTCGGCGCCATCCATCCCAGCTTCCGTACTTTGAATCTGGCGCGCGAACTTGTGAAGAAGCGCAGCCACACGATCAAGGTGCGCGTCGGCACTTCAATTTCAGCCGCCGTTCTCAAAAGCTATCCGGATGCCGAATCCGCGACTGAATACATGCGCGCCCGCACGTATCTGCTGTTGAACCGGCCGGCTCGCCCCAGCGCCCTGGCGCAGCCGCGTATTCAGGCCGCATCCGCTTCCGTTCCGCAAGAATCCATCGCCCGCGAAGTGGAACGTCTCGATCCGCAACAGACCTTGGGCTCGGGCGGTGAGTTCAAGGTTGTCATCGCTTCCGCTGACGAAATTCCCAATCTGCTGCTTGAAATCGGCCGCTGCCGCGAACTGACCTATCGCGCGGTTGGTGAGGGAACCGGCAAAGCTCTCGACCTTGACGAATTCGATCAGCATTACCAACACCTCATCCTGTGGCATGCCGCCGATCGCCGTCTCGCCGGCGCCTACCGTCTCGCTGCCACTACGGATGTCTTGCCGTCTCAAGGCATCAAAGGGCTGTACACCAACACCCTCTTTCACTACGCGCCCGAATTTTTCGATCGCATCGGACCCGCTCTGGAGCTAGGCCGTTCATTCATCTGCACCGACTACCAAAAGCACTACTCGCCCTTGCTTTTGTTGTGGAAGGGCATTGCCAACTATGTGCAGCGCCGTCCCGAATGCGCCGTGCTCTTTGGCGCTGTTAGCATCAGCAGCGACTATCAGTCGCTCTCGCGTTCGCTCATTGTCGATTACTTGAAAGGCCACCTGGCGAATGAACTGGCCGGCTTAGTCCGTCCGCGCCGTGGCTTCCGCCGCCATCTGCCGCTGCCCAAGCACGTCAAATTGCTGGGCCGCCTCATTAGCAGCGTTGACGAACTTTCCGCTTCCGTGCAGGATTTGGAACTCGATGGCAAAGGCCTGCCGGTACTGATTCGCCAGTACATGAAACTCGGCGGACAGTTCCTGGGCTTCAACGTCGATCCGCATTTTTCCAATGCCCTCGATGCTCTGGTTTTCGCGGATTTACGCGTCGCCGCTGTACCTATGCTCGAACGCGTCATGGGACGTGCCGGCGCGCAAGCGTTCCGCTCCTATCACCCGGTCATTTATTAGCTACTGCGGTTTTTTCTTCTTAAACTGATCCAAGATTGAGCCCAGTGGGTTGGCTTGCGGTTGCTGCTGCTTGGTCTTAGCATCTCCCGGATTCTGCAGTCCGCCCAAAATGCCGCCCAAGGCTCCGCCTATCCCCTTGTTGCCTTGCCCTAAGATCCCAGCCGTGCTGGGCAGCAAATTACCAAGCTTCATTTTCGCCATCGCGGCAGCATCCGGGGTAACCGTTGGATGCGACATATTCCCCGTCACGAGCACGGGCACCACCAGTTCGCCTTTCGAATTCGACAAGGCGGTGTTCATAAACCCGCCAATTCCCGAGCCGCCTACCGCCTGGCTCGTGGAACTGCCGAGCACTGCCGTCAAATGCATATTGACGTCCTGACTTACAAGGTTCAATGTGCCGTTTGCTGAAATGGAACCCGCGCTTAATACGCCAGTCAAATTGTCCGTGTTTGCAACACCGTTGACAATGTTTAGCGTGCCCGAAAATTTCTTCACCGCGGTTCCGCCGCCGCTCGCCGAATCCTGTCCGGTGCTCTTCAAGAACTTGCCCACCTTTTCCACCTCGTTCATGATGTTGAGGTTCTTGATCACACCGTTGGTCAGATTAAACGCGATCACCCCATTCAAGGTGCGCGCCAGGTCGTTGCTCCCTGCCAGCGCAAAACGCACGTTCGTATCAGCCGCTAAACTGCCGTAAACGGTATCTTTCACCGAACTTACGGCGGAAAGTAAGCTGTTGGCATCGACTCCGGCAAATTTCACCTTCACCGCGCACTGCGCCGCTACGGGACGCATATCGGCGGTAGCCGATCCCGCTGCTTTCCCTTCAAAGATCTCGGCGCTCAGCGGCGAGAGTTGAATTACGCCCCGGTCGAGCTGGACCTTAGTTGACACGTTCTTCAGAACTATGTCGTTGGCTTTGATCACGCCTGCCGCTAGACTCCCGCTTCCTGTGGTCAAGTTCAAAAGGCCGGGGGATGGCGCTGATCCGTTCTTTGGTTTTGCTCCGGCGCCTGTTG